>NZ_QUNH01000002.1:0-41508 GCF_003387355.1 Winogradskyella sediminis | reverse complement strand
GATACTTTAGCCAATCAAACCGTTTGTTCAGAATATACTTTACCGACACTAACCGATGGCAATTATTTTACAGGACCTAATGGCACTGGTAGTCCGTTGAGTGTTGGTGATGTAATTACAACTACACAAACCATTTATATTTATAATGAAACTGGAACAGCGCCTAATACATGTACTAACGAAAGTAGTTTTGAAGTTAATGTTAACGATGCTTTTGATTTTACTTTAGACGCTTCAAATATTTCTATCACGAACAATACTGTTACTGTAACAATGTCAGATCTAAGCATAGATTATGTTTATGCTGTTGACTTTTCAAGTGTGCAGAGCTCTAACATTTTTACTAATCTTTCTGAGGGCATTCACACCTTATATGTTAGTGATGCCAATAATTGTGTTATTAAGTCGCTCACTTTCGAAATTGAATTTGACCTTTTCATTCCAGTGTTTTTTACACCTAATAATGATACTTATAATGATTATTGGACCGTAATTGACCGCAACCACATTGTAAAAGAAATCCTAATTTTTAATAGATACGGAAAGTTGATTAAACAATTAATCCCTTCAAATTACTCTTGGGATGGCTATTACAACGGAAAAATGCTTGAGTCGAATGATTTCTGGTATCTTATTACATTAGTAAATGGTGAGGAACTTAGAGGTCATTTTGCTTTAAAGCACTAAACATCTAAAAAAATCACCTTAAAATTAATCTGTATAAATCGGACTTCAAAACTTAAATCTTGAAGTCCTTTTTATTTTAACGGAATTGTAACTTTCCACACAATTAAATTATAATCGCTTTATTGTAACTTTGCATTATGCGATTTAAAATTGAGTCCGAATTTAAACCTACTGGCGATCAGCCTCAAGCTATAAAAAAACTAGCTTCTGGAATTGAAAGCGATGAAAAATATCAAACCTTATTAGGTGTTACAGGTTCTGGTAAAACCTTTACTGTGGCCAATGTGATTGAAGAAGTACAACGCCCAACTTTGGTCTTGGCACATAATAAAACGTTGGCTGCACAACTCTATGCTGAGTTTAAACAGTTTTTTCCTGATAATGCGGTTGAGTATTTTGTATCTTATTACGACTATTATCAACCTGAAGCTTATATTCCTGTTTCTGGAGTTTATATAGAGAAAGATTTATCTATTAATGAGGAAATTGAAAAGATGCGTTTAAGCACCACCTCTTCTCTACTCTCTGGTCGTCGTGATGTTATTGTGGTAGCTTCTGTATCGTGTCTATACGGTATTGGAAACCCTGTAGAATTTCAAAAAAATGTAATTTCAATTGAGCGCGATCAGGTGATTTCTCGTACCAAATTATTACATCAATTAGTACAAAGTTTATATTCTAGAACAGAATCTGATTTCAAAAACGGAAACTTCAGAATAAAAGGAGATACCGTTGACATATTTCCTGGATACGCAGATCATGCGTTTCGAATTCACTTCTTTGGCGATGAAATTGAAGAAATTGAAGCCTTTGATGCTAGGACAAATGAAGTTATTGAGCGTTACGATAGGCTAAATATCTATCCTGCAAATATGTTTGTGACCTCACCAGATGTATTAAATGGTGCTATTAAAGATATACAAGATGATTTAGTTAAACAGTACGATTATTTTAAAGACATCGGAAAACATCTTGAAGCCAAAAGACTAAAGGAACGTACGGAATTCGATTTAGAAATGATTCGAGAATTGGGCTACTGCTCTGGTATTGAAAACTACTCAAGGTATTTAGACGGCCGATTACCAGGCACACGACCATTCTGCTTGTTAGATTATTTTCCGGATGATTTTTTAATGGTCGTGGATGAAAGTCACGTCACCATTTCGCAAGTTCACGCCATGTATGGAGGTGATAGGAGCCGAAAAGTAAATTTAGTAGACTATGGGTTTCGTTTGCCTGCAGCTATGGACAATAGGCCTTTAAAATTCGAAGAGTTTGAAGCACTGCAAAATCAAGTCATTTATGTCTCTGCAACTCCTGCTGATTACGAAATGCAAAAAACCGATGGTGTATACGTAGAACAAGTTATTAGGCCTACAGGTTTACTAGATCCTATTATTGAGGTTAGACCAAGTCTTAACCAGATAGATGATTTAATTGAAGAAATTCAAAATCGTGTTGAGAAAGACGAACGTACTTTGGTTACCACGTTAACGAAACGCATGGCTGAAGAACTCACCAAATACCTCACTCGAATTTCTGTAAGAACCCGATATATTCATAGTGATGTAGATACGTTAGAACGTGTTGAAATTATGCAAGATTTACGAAAAGGAGTCTTTGATGTTTTGGTTGGAGTTAACTTACTTAGAGAAGGCTTGGATTTACCAGAAGTTTCTCTGGTTGCCATATTAGATGCCGACAAAGAAGGTTTTTTACGTTCTACCCGCTCTTTAACCCAAACCGTTGGAAGAGCTGCAAGACACCTTAATGGAAAAGCGATTATGTATGCAGATAAAATTACCAAAAGCATGCAACAGACCATAGACGAAACTAATTATCGTCGTGAAAAGCAAATTGCGTACAATACTAAACACAATCTTGTGCCTAAAGCCTTAAATAAAAGTTTGGATAGTGCATTGACTAAAAATTCGGTGAGTACTTACCGTACAGAATTGGATGCTAAAATAGCCGCTGAACCAGAAAACGAATACTTAACAAAAGCGGAGCTTGAAAAGAATATTAGAGAACGAAGAAAATTAATGGAACAAGCTGCCAAAGCGTTAGATTTTTTAGAAGCAGCTCGGTTTAGAGATGAAATTGCAGCTTATCAGAGTAAGTTAGATAAGTTAAAAGTATAAAAATAGTAGTCCGCAAACAGTTTAAAACATAGATTGTGAATTAAATAATTTTTCACTACTAAAATGCATTCGTTACTTTTTTTATGTTACTAATTGTATTGCACCTTAAAAATATCTATTAAGAAATCTGGCGGTACAACTTTATTAGGAAAACTATCCATTAAATCTAATACTCTATTAATCGACTCATGACTTAATCCCATTCTTAATCCGAAGTTATGAATTTTCACCAATTGTTTAGGTGCCACCTTATGATCTAAATTCATTAGTAATACTAATCTATGGAACTGAACAATACGCTCGCTATGCGATTTTAAATGTACATAAGTAACAGGATGCTCAAAAAGGTATTGAAAATCTTCTTTAGAAATTTCTAACTGTTTTGCGATACTGGCCAAAAAGTTATATTCAATAGATTTGATATTTTCATCTGTTTGAGCGAATGCAATCATTTCAGAAAGTAAGCTCAGTTTTTCAACGCGATTAATCATGATTTAATGGGGATTAATTTATAGTGTAAAGTTACAGAGGTAGTTTATTTTATTGTCGTTGATATAATGTATCTTGTCGAAAAATTGACTGTATTTAGTCGAGTTTTTTAAACGTTTATCAAAATATTTTATTTATTACCGCATGAAAATGAAGCATTTACACCTGCTATTTATAGTATTAATTTCATACTATTCTACCGCACAAAGCACTGCTTCTGAACAGGTTACTACATTTAGAATCACAGCACCACAGCTAAAAACTGAAAAAACAATTTGGGTGTATTTACCTACAAATTATAAAAATTCAGAAAAATCATTTCCTGTGATTTATATGCATGATGCACAAAATTTATTTGATGTCGAAACTTCATATGTTGGAGAATGGAAAGTAGATGAATATATGGACACGCTAACGCAAAACGAAAGTATCATTATAGGCATAGCTCACGGAAACGAGAAACGCATAGACGAACTTACGCCTTATAAACATAAAAAATACGGTGGCGGCTATGGAGATGCTTATCTCACCTTTGTAAAAAACACATTAAAACCCTATATTGATGTCACTTATAGAACAAAACCAGAAGCTGAATATACAACCATTTTTGGTTCTTCATTAGGAGGTTTAATTTCGTTTTATGCGGTAATAAAATATCCTGGTACATTTGGTAAAGCAGGAGTATTCTCACCTGCATTTTGGATAAATCCAGAGATTTTTGAGCTTGTAAAAACGACTGATATACCGATGACATCCAAATTCTATTTTCTTGCTGGCACTGCTGAAGGAGAAACCATGGTTCCAAAATTAGAGAAAATGACGACCTTATTAAAATCTAAGGGAGTTCAAACAAATCAATTTAAAAGTCAGATAATAAAAGGTGGTCAACATAACGAAACATTTTGGTCTGCACACTTTGGAGATGCTTACCAATATCTAATAATTCAGAATTAACATAAAGAAAAGTAGACAAACATTAATCGACTATTACATATAAACCTATAATTAATTATGACAAACAACGACATATTTAAAAAGCTTAGAGTAGCACATAAACTAAGAGACCATGATATCGTAAAGATTTTAGAATTGGTAGATTTTAGAATTTCTAAAAGTGAACTGAATGCGATGTTTAGAAATGAAGACCATCCAAAATACATGGAATGTGGTGACCAAATATTACGAAATTTTCTAAATGGCTTAATTATTCATTTAAGAGGCCCAATGCCTAAAAAAGGTGAGAAAAACACCAAACCCTCTCAATAAAAAAAGAGCAACACATTTATGTTGCTCTTTTTTTTATAAGTAAGTTAAACGGTTAAGGTTTTTAAACCTTACACGCTATAGTAGTATTATGCTAAAACTTCTTGCACCTTATCAGCTGCTTCTTGGAATTCAGTAGCACTCATAACATCTAAACCAGAGTTGTCAATAAGTTCTTTTGCGATATCTGCATTAGTTCCTTGTAAGCGCACAATGATTGGTACGTTAATATTACCCATGTTTTTATAAGCATCGATAACACCTTGCGCTACTCTATCGCAACGTACAATACCACCAAATATATTAATTAAAATGGCTTTAACCGCAGGATCTTTTAATATAATTTTAAAAGCTGCTTCTACTCTAGCTGCATCAGCTGTACCACCAACATCTAAAAAGTTTGCTGGCTCACCACCTGCTTGCTTAATTAAATCCATTGTTGCCATTGCTAAACCAGCACCATTAACCATACACCCAACGTTTCCGTCTAAGTCTACATAATTTAAACCTAAAGCTCCCGCTTCAACTTCAATTTGGTTTTCTTCACGTAAGTCACGTAATTCAGCTAAATCTCTATGTCTGTATAAGGCGTTAGCATCTAAAGTTACTTTAGCATCTACAGCCATAATTTTGCTATCACTAGTTTTTAAAACAGGGTTGATTTCAAATAAAGAGGCATCCGATTTATCGTAAGCAGTATATAAGGCTGTAACAAATTTTGTCATTTCTTTAAATGCAGTGCCTGATAAACCTAAATTAAAAGCAATACGACGTGCTTGAAAAGGTAATATCCCTGTAGCAGGATCAATTTCTTCGTTATGTATTAATTCTGGAGTTTCTTCTGCAACAGTTTCAATATCCATTCCACCTTCCGTAGAATACACAATCATATTTCTTCCTGTAGCACGATTTAATAATACAGACATATAATATTCGTCTGGCTCATTTTCACCTGGATAATAAACATCTTCTGCAACTAAAACTTGGTGTACACGTTTACCTTCCGCAGAAGTTTGTGGTGTTACCAAATCCATTCCTATGATTTGTCCTGCAATTTCTTCTACTTCTTTAAGGTTTTTAGCTAATTTAACACCTCCACCTTTTCCACGTCCACCTGCATGAACCTGTGCTTTTATAACATGCCAACCTGTTTCAGTTTCTGCTGTTAATTGCTTTGCTGCCTCAACAGCTTCTTTAGCACTTTGAGCTACAATTCCACGTTGAATTCGTACTCCAAAACTGCTTAATAATTCTTTTCCTTGATATTCGTGTAAATTCATTTTTAATCAGAAATTTATTGGTCCAACAAAAATAAGCATACTAATAGTTTCTACCAATAGTTTTTAAAATTGATTTGAGCATAATAAATTATCATTCACAAATGAACTCACCGTAGTTTAGAATGCATTTTTAATTTTAATTAATCTATTAATCGTTTTATAGCTGAAAACGCCCTATCTACCAAATAATCTTCTACCACAATTGTAAATTCATTGGTTGTTGAAACCACTTCGTATAATGTAATATTTTCCCATGCTAAGCGTTTAAAAATCTGATAATACAGTCCTACAATTTTAGAATTACCCTTAGGTAAATAAATACTTATAGCCGATAATTTTTCTTGTAATCCTATCTGATTTTCATTCTTAAATGCTTTGAGAACATGCGCTTTTTCAGACGTTGATATAATGATGTTACTTTCAAACATACCACGTGTAAAGGCGTAAAACGTTTGATGATTTTTACTAATTTTCTCGAGAATTTGCGAATGACTATGTATTAAGGTTTTAGAATTCTCAAAAGTAAAATCACTAAGATTAGAGCGTACCGTAATATCGCCTAATGCGTTAAAAGCTTTTTTTAAACTTTTTGAATTTTCAAGATTTAAAGGCTGTTGGTAACGTCTTAAAGCCATCATTATCGCACCATCCTTTACAGGCTTGCGTAACATTTTTGAAATCGGTGCATTTAAATCTTTCGCTAAAGCTGAAAAGTTAATAATTTCTCTCGATAAGCCTTCTTCTAAAAAAGGACTTGCTACAATAATTTCTTGAACACAAGAAGCAATGGTTTTCACAAATAATAGTTTTAATTAGTTTCTAAAAGTATGCTCATAAAAGTCCTTATATAAATATTTATATAACGCTTATAGAGAGGATTAAATTTTGAAACACGTATTGTTAATTATTTAACATTTTGTGTAAATATAACAATATTTTGTCATTTTTATGTTTATCATTTGGAATACATATATTTTCGTCATCTAATTTATAACTATAAAATGAAAGAGCATACCTTATTAAAAATTGCAAAGGATTTTGGAAGTCCGGTTTATGTATACGACGCTGATAAAATAGAATTTCAGTACAAACGATTAACAAAAGCATTTAGTAAGGTAAAAAAACTAAAACTTAATTATGCCGTTAAAGCGTTATCAAATATCTCTGTTTTGAAACTTTTTAATAAGCTTGGTTCTGGTATTGACACGGTTTCTATCCAAGAATTGCGATTAGGCTTAAAAGCCGGTTTTAAGCCAGAAGACATCATCTTTACTCCTAATGGAGTATCTTTAGAAGAAATTGAAGAAGCGGCAAAATTAGGCGTACAGATTAATATTGATAACCTTTCTATATTAGAGCAATTTGGAACAAAGCATCCCAAAGTACCTGTTTGTATCAGAATTAATCCACATGTTATGGCTGGTGGCAATACTAATATTTCTGTGGGACATATAGATAGTAAATTTGGCATTTCAATTCATCAGATTCCGTTATTACTTCGTATTGTAGAAAACACTAAAATGAATATCAACGGGATTCATATGCATACAGGTAGTGACATTTTAGATATTGATGTTTTCTTGTATGCCAGTGAAATATTATTTGAAACCGCAAAGAACTTTAAAACCCTAGAATTTATAGATTTTGGATCAGGATTTAAAGTACCTTATAAGAAAGGAGATATAGAAACTAATATTGAAGAATTAGGTGAAAAATTAACGCAACGTTTCAACGAATTCTGCAAGGAATATGGCAAAGATTTAACCTTAGCCTTTGAGCCCGGAAAATTTCTAGTGAGTGAAGCTGGTGTGTTTTTGGCAAAAGTGAATGTGGTTAAGCAAACGACCTCAACCGTATTTGCTCAAATTGATTCTGGTTTTAATCATTTAATCCGACCAATGCTTTACGGCTCACAACATGATATTTTAAATATCTCAAACCCAAAAGGTCGCGAACGTTTTTACTCAGTAGTCGGTTATATATGTGAAACAGATACTTTTGCTAACAACAGGCGTATAGCGGAAATTAATGAAAATGATGTTCTGTGTTTTAAAAATGCCGGTGCGTATTGCTACTCTATGGCGAGCAACTACAACTCACGCTACAGACCTGCTGAAGTCTTAATTTATAAAGGTAAAGCGCAATTAATTAGAAAACGTGAAACTTTTGATGATATTCTAAATAACCAAGTAGAAATAGCCATCTAAATCCTTCTTTTAGAGTTAAACTTTTATTTGTTTAGGATACGTTTCCCTGAGGTTTGCGATTACCTTTGAGTTATCATAAAAAGATTATACATGACTCAAATTCCTCCTAAAATAATTCGACAGGTTTTCGTTTTACTTTTAATCTTACTCTTTGGGAGTTTGATTTTTCAAGAAATGTTACCTTACCTAAGCGGTGTTTTAGGAGCTATTACGTTTTACATATTGCTAAGAAAACCAATGAAAAAATTGGTTTTTGACTATAATTGGCGACCAACATTAGCAGCAGCATTGTTAATGTTGGGCTCTTTTATAGTCGTTATGATTCCGCTTACTGGTTTTGGCATTATGCTGGGAAATAAAATTTCGGATGTGGCCAAGAATAGTGAAAAAGTAATTGACGCCTTTAAAGACCAATTGAGTAAAATAAAAGTCGAAACTGGGATTGATGTTAATTCTCAAATTGATACACAAGGTATAACGACATGGCTTTCCGATAGTTTACAAAGCATGGCTGGCAACACATTTAATTTACTTATTGCCTTAGGCTTAATGTACTTTATGCTGTTCTTTATGTTAACCAACAGAAAAGAATTAAGAGAAACGCTACGCGATTACCTACCGCTTAACCACGAAAATTCTAATAAAGTTGGAAAAGAAGTGCAAGCCATGGTAAAATCTAACGCTATTGGAATTCCACTAGTCGCTATAGCCCAAGGTATTATTGCATTAATTGGATTTCTAATATTCGGAATTGAAGAGCCATTCTTTTGGTTTGTTATTGTAACCATAGGATCTATGATTCCTTTTATTGGAACGTTCATAGGAATTATTCCTGTATTTATCTTGTCCTTATCTTCTGGAGATACATTCCAAGCTTGGGGTATTCTAATTTATGGAGTTGTAGTTGTAGGTTTAACCGATAATATAATTAGACTATATGTATTAAAACGATTAGATGATGTACATCCTTTAATTACGCTAATAGGTGTTATGGTCGGTGCTCCATTATTTGGTTTTATCGGATTAATTTTTGGTCCTTTATTAATCAGTATTTTTATGGCTCTAGTTAAAATCTATAAAGAGGAATATACCAAATCCTAAAGTGTAAGCTTAAAGAATAATATCAGAATCTAGCGATGCAAAACGTATAATTTCTACCATTATCATAGAATCTAATCCTTATTTTTCACCAAATAGAAAGTAAATAGCACTTAGCTCTAACCGTAATTGTGCAAACCTCTTTTATATTATGTCTATTGATGAAAGTGAATCACCTCACCTTAGTAGTTCTTCTAAATTAACTTTTGAGATGAATTTTAAAGATATGACCTCAAAATTATAACGAAAGAGAACCTAAAAGCTAGCATCAGTTCTACTACTCATTTTCCAACTGTTCCCTATATAAATCTATATTGGCTTTTTGATGTGCTGGCAATTCTGGTTCTTTTATATCATCATATTTTTTTAGCGTATCATAAAGAATCTTGGCTACAATATATCTAGCGGTTGGTTTATCATCGGCAGGAATATTAAACCAAGGTGCATTCTCGTTAGAGGTTCTATTTATAGCATCTTCATAGCAGCTTTGGTAACTATCCCAATGAGCTCTCTCATCTAAATCATCTGGAGAGAATTTCCAATTTTTATTGGGTTTATTCAAACGTCTCAATAATCTATTTTTTTGTTCGTCCTTTGAGATATTTAAAAAGAACTTAAAGATTATAGTACCATTATCGGCAATGTGTTTTTCAAAGTTATTGATTTCATTAAAACGTCTCTCCCAAAAGGCATCATCAACATCATCTAAGCTATTCACATTTGGCATATTCTCGTACATTAAATATTCAGGATGTACTCTTGTAACCAATACATTTTCATAATGGGTTCTATTGAAGATCCCAAATTTCCCTCTGGCTGGCAGTGCTTTAATATGTCTCCATAAATAGTCGTGTTTTAACTCTAAGTCTGTCGGCTTTTTAAAACTATGAGCCACAATTCCTCTTACATTAAATTCTTTAAACACTTCGCGAATTAAACTATCTTTCCCAGCTGTGTCCATACCTTGAATACAAAAGAGTACAGCATATTTACCGTGAGCATACATCTTGTTTTGAATCTCTGCCAAATCCCGACTCACTTTTCGCAGTTCTTTTTCTATCTTCTTTTCACTTTCATCTAAATCATAAGAGGTTGGTAAATCTTCAATATTGATTTGAGATGAAATTTTAAACGTGTCTACTTTGATATCTTTCATATGCACTATTTTTATTTTGAAGCAAAGGCTTTTACATCTTTTTCACTAACTTCTGTACCTCCTAGAATTATAAGGCGTTCCACTACATTTCGCAATTCGCGAATATTACCTGTCCAATCATAATTTTGAAGTAATTTAATGGCTTTATCTGAAAATGTCTTTTTAGCCGTACCGTGTTCATTAGAAATTTTTTCAGAAAAATAATTAATTAATAAAGGAATATCGACTCTTCGATTATTTAAAGCAGGTACTTCTATTAAAATCACGGCTAATCGATGATATAAATCTTCTCTAAATTTACCGTCTTCAATTTCCTTTTTTAAATTTTTATTGGTTGCTGCCACAACTCTTACGTTCACCTTGATGTCCTTATCACTTCCAACACGCTGAATACGACTTTCTTGTAAAGCACGTAAAACTTTGGCTTGTGCGGATAAACTCATATCTCCAATTTCATCTAAAAATATAGTACCACCATTAGCCGCTTCAAATTTACCAGCACGATCCTTAGCGGCTGAAGTAAAAGCGCCTTTAACATGTCCAAATAATTCACTCTCTATTAATTCTGAAGGAATTGCAGCACAATTCACCTCAATCATAGGGCCTTTAGAGCGCTCACTTTTTTGGTGTAACCAATGTGCAACCAGTTCTTTTCCCGTTCCATTTGGTCCTGTAATTAATACCCGTGCATCAGTTGGCGCAACTTTATCAATCATATCTTTAATACGTTTTACACCATCACTCTCCCCTACCATCTCATAGTTTTTGCTTACTTTCTTCTTAAGCATTTTATTTTCTACCACAAGTTCTTTTCTATCTAGAGCGATACGAACCGTATTTAAAAGTCTATTTAAATCTGGTGGCTTGGATATATAATCGAAAGCTCCCAAACGCATTGTGTTTACTGCTGTATCCAAATCACCGTGACCAGAAATCATAACCATTGGTGTTTCTGGTTTAATTTTTTTAACCGCTTCTAGGACTTCAACACCATCCATTTTAGGCATTTTAATATCACAAAGCACTAAATCATAATCCTCTTTTTTTATTTTTTCAGTGCCGACTAGACCATCTTCTGCTTCATCAACTTGGTAACTATTATTTTCTTCAGAAAGTATTTTTACCAGCACACGTCGTATAGCAGCTTCATCTTCAATAATTAATATTTTTGGCATGATTTTGTTTATTTTTTTTATGTTAACAAGACATTGACCTCTTAAAATTACTTATTTGTAATTAAGACTGAAAATCAAATCTTTATTTATTATTAATGATATGAATATCGCGTTGTGGAAATGGTATGGACACGTTATGTTCTCTAAACAAACGGTCTATTGTAAACCGAATTTCACTTTTAGGAAACTGAGCTTTAAAACTATCAGCCAAGGTAAAAATGACTTTAAAATCTAGCGAGCTATCTCCAAAATTTGTAAAAACTACTGTCGGTTCGGGGTTTGGTAATACATTCTCATTAGAACTAGCAGCTTCTAACAACAGTTTTTTAACGAGCTGCACATCACTACCGTAAGCCACACCAACAGAAACACTCTCTCGTGTTGTAGTCCCATTTTGTGTCCAATTATATAAACTATTTTCTAAATACAAATGGTTGGGTATCACTAACACTTTATTATCTAATGTAACCGCTCTTGTTGTTCTTAACTTAATTTCTTCGACACGTCCAACCTTACCGTCAATTTCTATAATATCTCCAACGTACACAGATTGGTCGATTAAAATAAAAACTCCCGATATAATATCTTGAAATAAGGTCTGTAAAGCTAAACCAACACCAATTAATAATGCTGCGGAAGCGGCAAACACAGCTGTAATATTAACACCAACACTGTCTAGCGTTATTAAAAGTATAATAAGATAAATAAGCCATCTAAAATAACCATATACCACTCCAAATTTCCCTTTGTTATCTTCCGTTAAATTTCGTGTTAGAAATTTTAAGGCCACTCTAAGGATTACTGTAGTAATAAATATTACAATAGAAACAATGATTACATCTAATATAGAAATACTAATACCTTCTCCAATATTAATATGCCAATCTAAGAAGTCACTAGCAGTTTCCCAAGCACTGCTTTCGGTAATTTCATTTTCAATATCCTCTAAGGTTTGGATCATCTTTTAATATTTCAACCATTTAAATAGTTCCTTATACGTTGGTTTTTTACCATACATTAATATACCTACACGGTAAATTTTGGCTGCAAACCATACAGTAAAAATAAATGTTCCGATAAGTAATAACAAAGATAAGCCTTGTTGCCACAAAGGCACACCAAAAGGAATACGCATTAGCATTACCACAGGCGAGGTGAACGGTATAAATGAAAACACTGTAGAGACCGTGCCATGCGGATCTTCGATAACAGTAAATACACCTACATAAACTGCCAAAATTAATGGCATTAAAATAGGCAACATAAATTGTTGTGTATCAGTCTCGTTATCTACTGCTGCACCAATCGCAGCATAAAGTGAACTGTATAACAAATATCCTCCAATAAAAAAGAATAAAAAGGCTATAATAAGATTAGTCATTGGCAAATTACTTATGGCTCCCAATAAGTTTTCGGCCACTGCTTGAGTTCCATCTGCTTGCATAGCTTGGTTCATTATTTCTTGTTGTGGTGATTGTACTTGTGCTAAATCGATACCAAATATGGCAGAAACGATAAACAATAAGACACCTCCTAGAATTACCCAAATCGCAAATTGTGTTACTCCAGCTAATGAAGTTCCTATAATTTTTCCCATCATTAACTGAATCGGTTTTACAGAAGAAATAATAACCTCAATAATTCTACTGGTTTTTTCTTCTATAACACTACGCATTATCATGTTACCGTAGATAATGATAAACATAAACAATAAGTAACCGGCTGCTCCTCCAAAAGCAAGCTTTACCACATTATCTATTTTAGAGCTTTTTTCTCCTTCAAAACTTTCTTGTTCGATTTCAATATTAGTTTGAGAGGCTTCTATTTGCGCTATAGATACTCCGTCTTTTTCAAGCTTCTTTTCTTTTAATCGCTTTTCTATTTGTTGTTCTAATCCAGAAATAACACTTATGGATGGAGAATCTTCAGAATAAAATTTTACATTTCCTGAAACGTCATCTAACGAATTAGCCTTACCAATATACAATAATCCGTAGTCTTCCTTTTCTTTCACTAAAGCAATAGCGTCATCAAGACTTAATCCGTTAAGGTGCGTATAGGTAGTATTTTCTGTATTCTGAAATACACCTTCGAGATAACCTGTTTCATCCAACACAGAAAGCGTGCGTTCCTTATCATTATTTAATTGAGATAAATAAGCCACGACAGCTATAAGTGCAATCATTATTAAAGGACTCAAAAACGTCATTACAATAAATGATTTGTTCTTCACTTTTGTAAAATATTCGCGTTTTATAATTAGGGGTAAATGATTCATTCTTAGTTATTTTTTACAGTTTGAATAAAAATATCACTAGCCGAAGGAATTACTTCTACAAAATGATGCACTTCTGCTTTTGAGGTTAAAAATGACAATAAATCATTAGGTGAATCTTGCTCACGAAGCTTAATATTCAGTTTAATATCATCGTTAAGGTTTTTAAAAGTGGCTGGCAGCACTTCAAATTTATCCTGAATTTCAGAAAATACTTTGTCTTTATTTAAGGATTCTAGTCCTACTTCAAAGGTGTTCGTTTTATACTGACGCTTTATATCATTCAATTTTCCATCTAACACTTTATTCGATTTATGAATTAAAGCAATATGATCGCATAATTCTTCTACGGACTCCATGCGATGGGTAGAAAAAATCACTGTTGCTCCTTCATCTCTTAGTTGTAAAATTTCGTCTTTAATTAAATTTGCGTTAATAGGATCGAAACCTGAAAAAGGTTCATCAAAAATCAATAGTTTAGGTTGGTGAAGTACCGTAACGATAAACTGTATTTTTTGCGCCTGACCTTTACTTAACTCTTGAATTTTCTTGTTCCACCAATCTCCTATTTCTAGTTTATCAAACCAGTACTTTAGTCTTATTTTAGCCTCAGTTTTTGTTAAGCCCTTAAGCTGTGCGAGATACAAACATTGCTCACCGACCTTCATAGACTTGTATAAGCCGCGTTCTTCTGGAAGATAGCCTATATCTCTAATATGCTCTGGTTTTAAAGACTGTCCATCTAAAAGAACAGCACCTTCATCTGGCATTGTAATTTGATTAATTATACGGATTAGGGTGGTTTTACCTGCGCCATTTGGTCCAAGTAAACCAAAGATGCTACCTTTAGGCACAGCAATAGATACTTGATTTAGTGCTTTAAAACTTCCGAATTGTTTTGAAACGGAATTAGCAACTAATAAGTCATTCATATGAAACTAAATTTTTAGGATATGGTTATTACGTAAATATATTAAATGTTATAGATTTTAAAATAAGAATAGTGTACTATTTATATAAATATCAGATTATTTCTATCAGTTACCTCAAAAGGAAGATTATTATACTTTAAAGTTGAGATACATGTTACGGATTTTAGTGGATTTTAAGTTTGTGGTATGGACGTTAAACTGATTTCCCTTTAGTTCTCTTAGAACGCAACAAACACTATAACACACTTATAATAAAAACTTTAATGGCATAAAAAACAAAACCCACCCTTATGGTTAGACAAGGATGGGAAAAAATTGCTATGAAAAAGAAAAATTACCGCTAATAAAATTAGCGATGAATCAAATATACTAAATTTTATTAAATAGGCAGCTTTTATGAAAACATATCTTTTACCTTTTCAAAAAAAGATTTATCCGAACTTTCTGGTTTAGGCTCAAAATGTTCATCATCTTTCATGCTTTCAAAAAATGCTTTTTGCTTTTTACTTAAAGTCTTTGGCGTCCAAACATTTACATGCACTAATAAATCTCCTTTACCGTAACCATTAATACTTGGAATACCTTTACCTCGTAATCTTAAAATCTTACCAGACTGAACTCCTGGCTCTATTTTAATTCTAACTTTACCGGTTACAGTATCTATTTCTTTAGAATTTCCTAAAACGGCATCTGGCAAACTAACATACATATCATAATGTAGATTATCACCTTCGCGTTTTAGAGTAGCATGTTCTTCTTCTTGGATGGCAACTAATAGGTCTCCGGCAATACCATTTCCTGGTGCATCATTACCTTTACCTGTTACTTTTAGTTGCATACCATCAACAACACCTGCAGGTATTTTAACTGTTACAGTTTCTTCAGACACCTTTAATCCGTTAGCATCTGCATCCGCAGGTTTCTTATCAATGGATTGGCCGGCACCTCCGCAAGTCGGACATGCAGAAGCCGTTTGCATACGCCCCAAAATGGTATTTGTTACTCTCGTAACCTGACCAGTACCATTACATGTACTACACGTTTTGTAAGTGGTACCTGGTGCTTGTATTTTTCGTTTTACTTTAATCTTCTTTTCAACACCATTTGCAACATCTTCTAGAGATAAAGTGACACGAATACGCAAGTTACTACCTTTAACAACGCGTTGTCTTCCGCCTCCGCCTCCAAAGCCACTGAATCCGCCTCCGCCTCCAAAGCCTCCGCCAAAGATATCACCAAACTGACTGAATATATCATCCATATTCATGCCGCCTCCGCCAAAACCACCATTGCCATCAAAGGCTTGGTGACCAAATTGATCGTAACGTGCTTTTTTGTCAGCATTGCTTAAAACCTCATAGGCTTCTGCAGCTTTTTTAAACTTCTCCTCGGCAGTGGAATCATCTGGATTTTTATCGGGATGATATTTTAATGCCATTTTACGGTAAGCCTTTTTAATTTCGGCTTCAGACGCTCCTTTACTTAATCCTAATATCTCGTAATAATCTTCTTTCATCAACTAATTAATTCTTGATTTTCACAGAAATGTGCAAATTCGTATTTCAATATTATTGTCCGATAACCACTTTTGGAAAACGAATAACCTTGTCTCCTAACTTGTAACCACGTTCAACAACATCAATGATTTTCCCTTTAAGATCTTCCGATGGTGCAGGAATTTGAGTTACGGCTTCATGGTGATCCGCATCAAAAGGATCCCCTTGACCTACTTCTATTTTAGATAGTCCTTTTTGTTCTAAAGTGTTTACTAATTTATTATAGATTAGCAACACTCCCTTTCTTAATTCTTCGGCTTCTTTGTCATCTTCTATATGCAGTAAAGCACGTTCAAAATCATCTAAAACAGGTAACATTGCGACCATAACATCTTGACTCGCCGTTTTAAATAATTCTATGCGCTCCTTAGTGGTTCGTTTTTTATAGTTTTCAAACTCAGCAAATAAACGCATAAATTTATCCTTTTCAGCAGCCAATTGATCTTGCAATTGTTCTTCTGGAGATTTTTGCTCTTCTTGTTGCGTTTCAACATCAGCTTCTGCAGTCGTTGTTGCTTGATCCTCAACTTGTGGATCTTCAACTTTATTGTTTTTATCTTTCTTACTCATTTTGAGTTCTTTTTTTACTTTCCATTAGATTGGCAAAAGTACTGCCATTATTATTAAAATGTCAAAATGTCATTAACATTTTTTTATCACACTTTATGGGTTCAATTTTATATCTTTGTTTTTAACAATCCAAACAAAAAACACTCTTATGAAATCTAATTTTTTTAAATTTTTTACGCTAATTGCTTTCATTACATTTTCAAGCTGTGGTGATAAAGCCAAAGAAGCTAACACTACGGAAACTAAAGATGCTGCTGTTGCAAAATCTAGTTCTACGAGTTATAATGTAAATACAGAAAAATCTACTATAGAATGGCAAGGTTCTAAACCAACAGGAACGCATAATGGTATCATTAGCTTATCTGCTGGAAAACTAAATACAAGCGATGGATCTATTGTTGGTGGAAAATTTATCATCGATATGTCTAGCATCGTGGTTCAAGATATACCTGCAGAAGAGGAAGGAAATCAAAAATTAACGACGCATCTTAAAAGTGATGATTTTTTTGATGTAGAATCTTTTCCTAATGCTATTTTTGAAGTTACTGATGCGAAAGATGTTGAAGGAAAATTAATGCTTTCTGGTAATTTAACAATTAAAGACAAAACCAATAATATTAGTATTCCTGTAAAATTATCTTCTACGGATGATAGTACAATAACGTTAACTAGTGAAAAATTCACTATAGACCGATCTAAATGGCACGTTAAATACGGTTCTAAATCGTTCTTTGAAGATTTAGGAGATAAATTCATTAGCAATGACATTGAATTAAAAATTAATGTTGTAGCTAATAAAATTTAAAAAATCAATATTTTACTTATTAAGCATTTTATATCTTAACAAAAAAACACCCTAATCGGGTGTTTTTTTTGTTAATAAATGCTATCAATTATAAAATATATCTATCTATATAAAGGTATTTTAAGCCCAAGATAAACATCAGTTGTTTTTGAACTATCCGATAAAAGATTTGTAAAAACGGAACCAGATCCTACAGTTAATGGTCCTAAACGAATACCACCTCCAAAAGAGGTATCTCCGTACTGTCTAAAACTGAGTGGAGCGTAGAAACTAAACCATTTGGTTTCTAATCGTGGAGCCACGGTCACCGTATTTAAAATTGAAGTGCTCATTTCTGAATCATTTTTTACCATCGATAAATTAGCTTGTGCACTTACATACCATTTTTTAGCAAATCTATAATCTACTAATAAATGCATTGCTGTAGGCAATTTAATTTCTGCTGTTTGTTCTGTTTCTACTGCATTATAATTATTCTCTAAAAACTCTTCAATATCCTCTTCTGGATTTGAGGTATCTACCGAAGCATTTAAATCGTAATTACTTACTGTGGCATCATCGTAACTAATAGATCCAATATCGGTAATAGAAACTCCTACTTTTAATTTATATGGTGTATTATAGGTCGGTAAACTGTCATTATCGCGATTAGCATACCATTGGTATGTAAAACCAACATCGAGCCCAAAACCTGCGGTAAGGTTGCTAAATTCTATATCATCAGATTCAAAATCTTGACTTGTACCATAAATCAACCTTCCTTGGGTTGTTAATGTCTCTGTAGGTTCTGAATAATAACCTTGCAACTCAGGGCTACTCATAAACGCACTACCTGCTCCTTGTAAATATTTTAAAGTTACACCACCTTTTAATACGTGATTAGGTTTTTCCATAAGTATTCTGGCATACGCGAGCCCTACTTCTGCCCAAGCATGCATCGTTCCATTGAGGTGTTTAGAATCAAAGTCAAAGCTCTCGTCAGAATCAAAATCGTTTGAAATCGTTTCATAGAGCTCACCATTAATGTTATTAACATTTAAATGAACACGACCTCTAGTTATAACTCCAATACTGCTTTTCTTATTTAAATTAAACATAAAAGAAGGTCCAACTACATCTGCATTGACGAAAAAACTATTTGCATTACTAGGAAATTTTTCAGCATCATCTTCAATATCAAAATCACCATCGGAATTGAGGATATCACTGATATTAATTCCGAAATAATCACTTCCACCAAATACACTGGCAGAAATCAAGTTAACATCTCCTCTTAATTTAGTACCCACAATATAAGAAGGATTATAAATAGCTCCTTGGACACCTGCGTAATTATCGATAGAATGGCCAACATAGCTCTGACCGAAAGCAAGATGTAATGGGATTAAAAAAATAAATAGGTTAAAAAGTTTAGCGGTTTTCATAAAAATAAAATTAGGTTGTAACGAATTTAAAAACAATAAAAAGTTTACACTTTCTTAACTGATAATAACATTTTACAAGATTAAAAAAATAACACTTGTAGGTATTTCTATAAATCTAAAAATATTTTTTAAAGAAAGTTATAAAATTTGAATTGCAAACTAATCTTTAGATAAAAAGACTAAATAACAGACGATTACATAAAAATAAACTTAATTGCGGCAATCATACCAATAAAGGCAATAAATCCGATAAGCACCCAAACGGTACCTTTGTAATATTTCTTATGAAGTTGAAGATCCTTACGATATTGAAAGGCAATAACGATAACGAAGGCAATAAAAAATAATATTCCAAAAATCCATTGACCAGTACTAAACATCTTCTTATTTTTATGCAAAAATAAGGATTAAGCAATTAATATACCACAACTATGCAAGACAAAATTGATGCTGTAAAAGCATTTCATACGGCTTTTAAAATTGGGCATCGCGAAACCCCAAAAGCAGACTTAGGAATTGACAAAAACATGCTACGCTACAAGCTGATGCGCGAAGAAAATGAAGAATACTTAGAAGCAGCCAATGCTAATGATTTAGTAGAAGTTGCAGATGCTTTAGGGGATATGCTTTACATTTTGTGTGGTACCATAATTGAACACGGTATGCAACACAAAATCGAAGAGGTTTTTGAAGAAATACAACGTAGTAACATGAGTAAATTAGGAGATGATGGCGAACCTATTTATCGAGAAGATGGCAAAGTTTTAAAAGGACCAAATTACTTTAAACCAAATATTCTAGATATTTTAGAATCATAAAAAAAGCAGCCAATTGGCTGCTTTATTTATCTAATGTTTACTTTATTTTACTTCGTATCTCCATCCATGCTTATCATCCGATAAGTTATGTTGGATATTTAATAATGCTTGTTTAAATAATTTGGCATAAGAATCTACAGCATCGACTCCAGAGATTTCAAACAACTCGTCTTGATGCTGAAATGCTGAAATTGGACTAATAACAGCGGCTGTTCCAGCTCCAAAAATTTCTTTAAGACTACCATCTTTTGCAGCTTCTTTTATTTCTGCTACAGACACAGGTCTTACGTCGCAAGTAATTCCTAAATCTTCAGCAAGCTGAATAATACTCTTACGTGTAACACCATCTAAAATTCGATCGCTAGTAGGCGCTGTAATTAATTTATCATTAACTCTAAAAAACACATTCATGGTTCCTGCTTCTTCTAAAAGCGTATGCGAATCTGCATCAGTCCAAACCACTTGCTGAAACCCTCTTTCTAAAGCCAAACTCGTTGGATAAAACTGTGCTGCATAATTCCCTGCAGCTTTAGCAGCACCAACTCCACCATTTGCAGAACGACTGTAATGGTCAGCGATTAACACTCTAACAGCAGAGTTATAATAAGATTTGGCCGGTGAACAAATAATCATAAAACGATACGAATTTGCCGGAGACGCTGATATTGCTGGCTCTGTCGCAATGACAAATGGTCTCAAATACAATGAGTTTCCTACACCAGGTTTAATCCAATCATTATCTAATTTTAATAACATCTCTAATCCTTCAAAGAAATAATCTTCAGGGAACGCTGGTATTGCCAAACGCGCAGAAGACTTATTAATTCTTTCAAAATTTAGTTTTGGTCTAAATAGAAAAACCTTTCCCTCGTCATCCTTATAGGCTTTCATGCCTTCAAATACTGCTTGACCATAATGAAAAACACGTGCAGACGGATCAAAAGTCATGGCTTGGTAAGGCATAACTTTAGGGTTTTGCCATTTACCATCTTCATAATCACACACAAACATGTGATCTGTAAACACACGACCAAAGTCTAAGTTATTAAAATCTACAGTATCGATTTTAGACGTTTCAGATGTTTCAACACTGATTTTATCGGTATGTAAAGCCATAATTTAATGCGGTTTTGCAACAAAAATACATAATCGGCACCGTTAAAAAAAGGTTATATTCCGTTAAATTGTTTAAATTCGCAATTCAATACTAATTCAATTCAAAATCTATAAATAATGAAAAAAATCATTCTACTTTTAGCTCTTAACTTTGTTGTTTTTTCGTGTAAAAATGAAACCAAAACAACAGAAGAAAAAGTTGAAGATGTAAAACAAGAGATGGCTTATGCTTCTTTTGGAAAAGAGATTAATGACACGGATGCGCTTAGTTCTGAGCGTATGATGGAAGCATATAAAACATTAAAAGTTGGTGATACCATTACCTCTAAAGTGAAAGGAAAAATTATTGAAGTCTGCTCTAAAAAAGGATGTTGGATGACTTTGGATATGGGTAATGACGAGGAAGTGATGGTAAAATTTAAAGATTATGGTTTTTTTATGCCTTTAAATGCTGAAGGTGAAGTGGTAATGACTGGTAAAGCGTTTGTTTCTGAAACTTCTGTAGAAGAATTAAGACATTATGCCGAAGATGCAGGGAAGACTACGGAAGAAGTTGCTGCGATTACAGATCCTAAGTTTGAATATGGTTTTGAAGCTGATGGAGTTTTACTTAAACAATAAATATTTTGGTATTGCTTTTCTTTTATTCTTAACGGTTTTTAGTTGTAAAGATAAAGAAGACACCTCTAAAGAACCGTTAAAGAAGGCTGTAGTCTACGAGATGTACCAGCCTTCTGAAATGGCAGGTTTTATGAATGCCATGTACGCTTACAACCAACAATTAAAATCACAAATTGTGGCTGGTGGAACACCTACCAGCTTACCCTTAGATTTATTAAAATTACACTCCGCAGAAATGACTGCTGGAAAATCTAGAACTGAAAATTGGCAAAGCTTTGTAAATGTTTTTATTGCATCGCAAAAAGCAATCGTAGACACGCTAGGGAAAACGGAACTAAAAGAGCGTTATAATACAGCCATTAACAATTGCTTAAATTGCCATAAAACAGAATGCACAGGACCAATTCCTAAGATAAAAAAACTACTGATTCAATAATTTTTTGAAACGCAATATAATTACCACATCAGATGGTTCTAAAACCATCCAAATAGAAGACTGGAACGAGCAATACCATTCCATTCATGGTGCTATACAAGAAGCAAATCACGTTTTTATGAAACATGGTTTGCTTTTTTATTATGAAAACAAACTTGCCCATTTAACTGAAGATCGTAAAAGTACCTCTGCAAAAACTACTATAAACATTTTAGAAATAGGATTTGGCACTGGTCTCAATGCTTTTTTAACGGTTATTGAAGGGGAAAAGCACAATTTAAACCTCAATTATACAGGTATTGAAGCGTACCCAGTACAACCAGAAGAAATCAATCAATTAAATTATGTTGAACTCATTTCGGACTCCCATAAAACTGTTTTCAAAAAGCTACATGAGACTCCATGGGAAGGCGCATTTGCTATCACACCTAATTTTCAACTAGAAAAACAAGAAAAATTCTTTAAAGATATTCGTTCTAAAAACACCTATAATATTATTTATTTTGATGCATTTGGTGCTCGAGTTCAACCTGACTTATGGACTGAGGATATTTTCAAAATTATGTTCAACGCACTTAAGCCCAATGGTATTTTAGTAACGTATTCAGCAAAAGGCAGTGTGAGACGCGCTATGCAAGCTGTTGGCTTTACAGTAGAGCGATTACCAGGACCACCAGGAAAACGTGAAATGTTGAGAGCAACAAAACATTCAGCCACCGTATAGTGTAGTAAATGTTGAGAGTTTAAATATTTTATATAAGCTCTTGTACAACGTAGACTTCATATGCGTTTATCTTTTACTTCAAACAATTTCTATATTGTAATATTCTA
This sequence comes from Winogradskyella sediminis, assembly GCF_003387355.1. Taxonomy (GTDB): domain Bacteria; phylum Bacteroidota; class Bacteroidia; order Flavobacteriales; family Flavobacteriaceae; genus Winogradskyella; species Winogradskyella sediminis. The sequence continues at coordinate 18,628 of NZ_QUNH01000002.1, read as the reverse complement.
ATTTTAAAATGATAACTGAATAAAGGCCTATATTCCCAAACGTTAAATCATATCTAAATCTCATACGCACACTTTATACCTTTCGTATCTTTACATAAAAAAGAAAAATGACCGTTTTAATAACTGGCGCGACTGGATTAATAGGACAAGAAATTGTAAAAAAATGTCATGCTGAAGGCATCAACGTACATTATTTAACAACATCGAAATCCAAATTGAGTACGGCACCAAATTATAAAGGATTTTATTGGAACCCAAATACGAAAGCAATAGATCACAACTGCTTTGAAGGAGTATCTGCCATTATCAATATGGTTGGAGCTACGATTTCTAAACGCTGGACAGACACTTATAAAGAGGTCATTTTAAAAAGCAGAACTGAAACAGCACAACTTTTACAAGACACCATAAAAAAGCATAATTATAAGATAAACCAAATAGTGTCTGCGAGTGCAATTGGTATTTATCCAACGAGTTTAATAAACTATTACGAAGAGACGAACAACGAAATTTCAGAAACATTTTTAGGAAAAGTTGTACACCAATGGGAAGCTGCCGTAGATGGTTTTAGTGCCTTAGAGATTAAGGTTGCAAAAATTAGAATTGGGTTAGTATTAGCTAAAGATGGTGGTGCATTGCCAGAAATAGCAAAACCTATAAAATATGGTGCAGGTGCCGCTTTTGGAACTGGTAAACAATGGCAAAGCTGGATTCATGTTAAAGATTTAGCGTCGCTATTTGTCTTTGCTGTTCAAAATGATTTTGAAGGGATTTACAATGGTGTGGCTCCAAATCCGGTAACTAATAAAGAGCTCACCAAAGCTGCAGCAAAGATTTTACATAGACCGTTGATTTTACCAAACATTCCAAAATTTGCTATGAAACTCGTGTTAGGCGACATGCATATCCTTTTGTTTGAGAGTCAACGCGTCAGTTCTCAGAAGGTAGAAGCTGAAGGTTTTAATTTTCAGTTTGTGAATTTAAAACCTGCTTTAGAGGATTTGTTGGGCTAAGTCTTTCTAAGTGAATAGAGTTCTTAAAATTGAATTTCACTCAAAGTGACGTAACGCCATAATAGAAGTTTTCAACCCTAATTAACTAAACAGTTTGATTTAAATTACTTGATAAAACGTTAGTTCTAATGATTTTGAAGCACGAAGAAATCATATCGAAAACCTTGGTTAGATATAAGCCTTCACGTTACAAAATTTCTAAAAAACGAAATTTTACTCGAAATGCCGTAATAGTATAAAAGTGGTTTCGACTGCGTTCAACCTGATATTCAGGAATACGTTGAATAAAAAAAGAAGCAAATATCACTGTTTGCCTCTTTTTTTAATCAATGTTTTGAGCTAGTCTTCAATCCATCCCATAATGGCATTCGCCACAAATCTCGGTTCAGGAGGCAAAGCATAGATATCTTTTTCGTAGTTTTTATTGTATGGTGAAATATTCATGATGTTACCATCAACGACCAATGTGCTACTTCCTCCAGGATCAAAGCCCATTGCTTTGTCCATTCCGTATTTTAGAAGAATGTCAACCATATCAAAATGTGTAGCTCCAACAGATTCCCTAATTCTACCATTCACCATAAGGACCATTAGTTTACCTTCCTTTGTAATACCAACAGCAATTTTTGGTCCACGCATATCTGTAAAATCTAACCTTGCTGCTTGCGTTTTAATGGAGTTGGCGGTTTTCCAACCTTCCTCTTCCATATTTAAGACTTGTTGTCCTTCATTTATAAGCATAGGTCCAGCTTCAATTGCGTAAGAAATCTCATCCCATTTATAAGGATTTTGCTCTGGTTCTAATAATTGAATCGATAAAGGCTTACCTACCTTAAACATTGTTTCAGAAAATATTGCTAAAGGAATTGATAAGGTTATCCCAACCGGAATCACACTTACCGTCTCCTTAGGCTTTGTTTTTATAATTTCCTTTACCGTATGACCTGCAATTCTAACAATAACATTACCATTACCTTCAAAGCTGTCCTCTGCATAAGATAGATCATAAAAGCATGGTTCTGTACTACTGTGATTATTGTAGTTATGACTAGAAAATGTTAGCGCAGACGATTTTCCCGAGATCGTAAAACCGGCTTTACTATTCACTTTTCTTATATCGACGTCACCATTTTTATAGATAATAAAAGCGGGTTTATTAAAAAGTGGAGGACAATACACCTGATTATTCATAATTAGTAAACCTAAAGGCGAACCAATATAGGTTTCTGGTAAGCCTAATTTACCTACCAATTCTGGATTGAGGATGTAACCACCATTCCACGCTAATTCAATTTTATTAGGGTTACCACTTTTCTTTTTATACTCTTTTACAAGTGCGGGTACATTTTTAGGTTCTTTATTAGCAATATGTGCTGCAAATTTCCAATGGTGTTTTTTAGTATCAATTTTTGCTAAAACTCCACTCCAAGGTAAACCATCGCTATAGACACCACCTGCATAAGAAGATTTTACGCTTTCTTCTGTTTTAGAAGGCTTAAGATTGTCTTTAATTTGAGTCAATAATTTTTTAATCGGAGTTCCGTTTTCAATCGCATCTTTAGTCACCATTTCTAATAAGGCTTTTTCACCTAACAGCGCTTTTAACTCTTGATATAATTCACTTTTTAGCACGTTATCAAAGTCCTTGGCTGTTTGTATAGGTGTTGGATATGCTAACGTTGTTCGTACACCTGCAGGTACAAATTGAATAAAACCACTTCCCTTAGGAATACCCATAATTTTTGCTGTCATTTCGTACAGCACTTTACCAATATGAAAATGATCTATTTCAATAATGTCCGTCATCATAGCAGCATACTCGCCATTGGTGATTAAGAAACCGTTTGCTTCCTTAATGGCTCTTAATATTTTAATAGCCTTTGCTCCCATTTGTGGAAAATGTACCCCTTCAGACCACTGTTTGGTTTCAATAATTTGAACGACTCCTGCTTTATACAATAATCCTAATTCGGGTTCTTTACCACTTTCTAAATATTCTTTAATATCTGCACTAGAAAACCATTTAGTGATTCTCGGTTCATGTATAAAAATGTAGATTTTTTCTAACTTATTAACGTTAGTATCAAGAATTTCTGATGTTAACTCCTGCTCTATGGTTAATTTTAACTGTGACCTAATTGGTTGTAGCACAAAATACTCTAATTCATGCTTAATATAACGTCCTGGAAAATAGCCTTTAGGTACATTTTTCTTTAAATTTTTAGTTAAGATTTTACGATCATCAATACCTAAATATTTACTGTTTGTAAGTTGAAAAAGCGCCAATTCCCAATCTGCAAAAAATTGAGGAGCTAAAGTTAAATCTGGTAGGTTTTTAGGTTTAAAAACATCTGTATAAATCATGTTGACCAAACCGGTTACTTCTTGGTATGTAAACGCTTGGTAAGCATAAGATTTTTTATTTCGGTGACGGTAAGCCAACGCATGGTCGTGGCGGATTGAAATTTCTCCATCTACATATTTAAAAATATCATCAATGGCATTATAATATTTATGGATAAGTTCTAAATTGGTATTTACTAAATCTGGAATATCATTTTCCATCATTCTAGCATACCGCATCACTCTCCCTTTCACCAATTGCTCTTCGACTCTAAAAAAACTTGGATCAATTAATGATTTTAGATAATGCATAAATGATAAACGACCATAACCCGGTAAATAATGTCTGGTTGTTTTATTGAGTATAGCATTGAGATCTTCATTTTCAAAATTTACAGAAGATTTATACGCTTTTAACAGGTTTACGACCTGCGGATTGTCATCTATAGATACAGAGACCAATTGGTAATACAAACGTTGTAAAATATAACGCATATTTTTTTCTAAAGCTTCTAAGCTGTAACGCTTTTTTATAACACTCCTATTATGAGTAACGTCTACCATTCTATTTTGAGGATAGAATACATGGTCGCAGATTTTTTCTGCCAATTTTTTAGGCACTTTAGACCCTTTAAACTCTAATACGTTAAGTCGAAGAGACTCGTCTAAATGACGACCTATTACCTCATCATAGACTTCTCTAGGTTCGTATTGCCTGCAAAATATTGGAGTGCCACAAGCAGCAGCTTCTATTATTGGTAAACCTCTACCTTCTGTTTGACTTGGTAATAATATTAGAGAAGCGACATCGAAAAGCTGTTCTATATCGAGTGGTTTTTTATGCTTTTTCTTGAAGTCATTTTTATCAAATTCACTAAATAAAAATCCGAGAAGCACTCTTGATTTGAATGCTTTAGGAAGCTCTTTTAAAAAATTTGAAAAGTCCTTTTTTAAATCACGATAATAATGCTGTTGACCGTGAGGGATTGGGCCAGAAACAATTAAAGACAACTTTAATTGTGGATTGGTCAGAAATTTTTCGGCAAAAGAATCATATGAGAACAAGCGCTTAATCAGTTTAAAATTAAGCTCTATAGACTTTCTACTAATCACTCTAGTGGGTTGTAAAAAAACAATATTATTATTTACAAAATCAAAGTTTTTAATATGTTTATATCCTAATAATATAGGTTTTAAAGACCGCTTACTTTCTGTATGGTGCGCAGCGGTATGCACTGTAATCGTGTCCTTTTTATTAGCAAAAATTGAGGATACTTGCATAAACGCTTTAATGATATCGCGTTTACTCATTTGGTGCAATTTAGTATCTACAGCTGTACCTATTAATGCAACGTTAGCAGGATTATGACCATTAATATTAATAAGATGGTCTTGTTGAATTCTGTTAATATTAACGTTCATCCACGAGCGACTTTCCCATGGATAGATTGTCTCTATTATTGAGAAGAATTCACCGACATGTGCATTATGAAAAAAGAAATCTCTTGGACCTTTTTTAAGTCCTTTTTTCTTGACCTCAACGGCTCTATTTCCACCTTCCCAATAAAAATCGTGATTATTATTAATAACAGGAATCCCTAAATATTCAGAAACCAATACTGTTGCTAAAGCTAAAGAGACATTCCCTGGATTTGAGCAGACATTAATAAGGTATAGTAACGAAATATTTTGGGTTTCAATATAGGTCCCTAATTTTTCTACGAGCACTAAGACTTCGTCCCAAAATTTCCCGATAAGGTTATTATAAGCTTCGCTTCCACGTTCCATTTTTATCTGAAAGAAGTCTTTATACAAAGGCCATGCATCAAAAGCTTCCATCTCTGGTATGACTTTTCTAAAGGCTGTTTTTGGAATAAGCTCGTCTGCTTCTTGTTTTATTTCACCCGCAATAAAATGAATAGGAATATCGGGATAAATATTTTTGAACGTTTTAGCGTACTTTTCTGCTTCAACTGTAATACCGTCTATGGTAAAATAAAAGGTTAAAAATGCGATACCTCCATCCTCTAAATGCGTATCAAAAGTAGAAGCGTTTCCTTTAAAGGCTGAAGGTAATTTTTTCTCTTTAAATTTATCCATAAATAAACCAAGGTCAAACCAAGTATTTATGTTTTCATTTTTAAGTTCATGTAATATCGTAGAGATTTTGTTCGTTTTTTTATCAGTCATATTATAAATTCTTAAAATGTAAATAATTGGCTTAACTTTTCTTCTAAAACTTCATACGAAAAGTATTTTTTACCAATATTAAAATTGTATTCTCCGATTTCTTTACATCGTTTTGGGTTATAAATAATATCTGACATTTGTTGTATGCTTTCGGGTGTAAGGTTACTGTCTTCAATCATTACAGTTTCAAACCCTTTGTTGCCAATATCTTGCATATATACTGGTTTGTAGTTATTAACGAAGATGGGTTTTTTAGCGAGAACCGTTTCTACAAAGGCATTACCAAAACCTTCATAAGTACTAAAATATGTTGCGGCTCTGCCATGCGCATACACATCAGATAAATCTTTATGGTCTAAAACTTTGTGCGCAGCAAAAATGACTTGACGTGATAAGTTTAAATCGTGAATTTGGTCAATTAACTCATTATAGTATTCCTTGTTTTCGTCATCATTATTATTTCCGGTGATGACTAACTTGAGCTTTTTATCATTTAATTGATCAATTAAGGAGATGGCTGTTTCTATTCCTTTACGCCTTACAATTCGTGTTACTTGTAATAGGGCAATTTCATCTTTTAAAACACCGACATCTCTTAAAAAAAATTCATTTTCGGGTGTTGGCACTCCATACACTCTATTAAAATCCATAACATTAGGAACTAACAAGGCATCGATATCAAACCTATTTTTAAAGGTTTCAACTCCAAACGTATTTATAACTGCATGTTTAACATTTGGGAGTAATAGCGGAAAGTGTTTATCTACAAAGTGATTAACTTCTGGATGTACAGACACATAACGCTCACCACGCTCCCAATGAAAATCATGATCATGTGTTACAATAGGTATTCCGGTGGTTTCAACAAGTTTTTTAATTGCAACACCCATAGATAGGTGACATGGTAAGGCTGAAGCATTTTCAGAAAGAATCACATCAATTTTCTTTTTGGTGACCCATTGTCGCATCGCTAAGTGAATTCTGTTGGAAGCTTTCTCTACATGCTCTAATAATGCATCTGGTTGTTTATCTGGTTCAAAAAATGCTTTACGTTGTCCCCATTCCGCTTCTACGGAAAAAAATGATAACGCAGGAAACAGATAGTCGCGATCATAATCCATAGTCCAGGATTCAAATTCACCTGACATGATGAAGACCTTATGACCTATTTTTTCTAATACATCTATCCATTTTTCGGTTTCGAGAGCCACACCGTCGACTCCACCAATTCGTCCAATAATAATACCAATACGCATGTTATATCTAAAGTTTTGTGTTCTTTAAATATATATCAACTAATTGCGTTTTAAAAGATTTTAAAAGTCTGAATCGACGGAATTATGACTTCTAAAATTTAAACAAGAATAAATTATGTGTAATGAAATTAAGACCGTAAATCTTAACAAAATGATAATCTTAAAATTCTAAATTTTTGAAAAATGATAAGATTTTTAACAATATAACTTCAGATTAAACACCTTTTTAAGAGCTATAATTGCAATTATTTTAAATGAAGTTAAAGCTTGGAAGGTAATTTATAGACTACATCCTGTGTACACATCTGCTTAAAAGAGTGAACACAGGATTTTGGATTTATCGTTTCTTAAAACGGTGCAAAAGTATCTTTAGGTCCATCAGGAATACTCCATCGTTGTTGAGCAGTAATATTTTCTGTAGAATCCACAACGGAAGATGTATTATTAAAATTACCATAGCTATTAGTCCCACCGCGTGGTATTTGCATACGGTCACCATAAAGCCAAACGACTAAGTTGTTGCGTTGACCACTGGTAATAGGATGTGTAGCATGAGGCACATTACCTCTATGAATAATAGCTTTACCAGGCTCAAAAATTGTTTGCACTGTTTCACCAGTAGATTTATCATGAAAATCAACTTGAGATCCTGTAAATACTTCATCAGGTAAGTTAATATTAATATTTAAGGTCGCTGCTGAAGCATCTGTATGTGCATGTAAATCCTTGTCTTTATCTGGATTATACTGAATAGAAAAACCAAAAGTTTGGTTGTCGTAACCATACGTTCCAAGCAACAAACGCGCAATCGGTCTCATGTAGCGATCCATTATGTCATTATAAAACGCCTGAAAACTAGGTGCTGCAAGATGTCCTTCAGAACGTGGATCTAACATCATCCCATAGCGATTTAGTTGAATACCATAAGGTGCACGTCTAGGGATTTGTGAATTTACAACAGCTTCTAAATAATTGCGAAAATCCGCTAAGCGTTTCACATCAAAAAATTGTGCTACATAAACACCAGGAATAATTTCGTCCCATAAATCAGCCACAGCAAATTCTTTCTCAGGGTTTTCCCAAGCCTCATTGATGGCTTTTCGCAAACGTGGATCTAATAACGATTCGTCTGGAATTAATAAATTGTCTTTGTTTTCTATTTCCCATTCTGCCCATGCCTCTTCTAATAATGTTCTGTTATTGTTCCAAAACTGGGAGACCGAAGCTTCACGTTGAAGTGATGCTTGACGAGAAGGTACATCTAATGTACGCGCTTGTTCTAGTATACGAATCGTTGTCATTTGTTTAAAATTTTGTTTGTTATAGATAGCAATTGATTGACTTTTTCTTCACTATAAACATCATTATGTGCATTTGAAAAAGCACCTTTGTCATTATCAAAATATGTTCCTGTATGGTTGGCATGCTTTTCTGATAAGGCTAATTCTATTAATATATCAGCACCTTTATCTGCAGAAGACCAATGTTGACCATAAGCCTCTTGTGCCATTTTGGTATTTAATAACGAACCAGGATTTACTGCAATAGTGATTATTTCTGGATGAAGTTTTGCAAACCTAAAACTCCACATTGTTAATGCTAATTTACTTTGTGCATACGATGCGTTAGTAGAGATTAGTTCTGTTCCTTCTAAGGCCTCCATGGATACCGTAGATTGTGCCGCTGAACTTAAATTTATAACTATTGGAGACAAACTGTTTTCTAATACAGGTAGTAAGCCATAAGTAAGTAGGTATGGTGCCAGATAATTGACTGCAAAACGCAAATCTAAACCATTTTGATTTTGATCGATACCACTCATAAATACTCCAGCGTTATTAATTAACACATCAATTGAAGAAAAGTCGGTAGTCATATCAGTAATCATTTGTTTAACACTAACAAAATCTGATAAATCTGAAACATATCCGCTGATACGCTGATTATTAGTTTTTTGGTTAATTTCTGAAATGGTATTTTCTAATTTCTTTGCATTTCGTCCATGAACAATAATTTCATGACCTTCTTTAGCCAACTTTGTTGCGGTTAATTTACCAACACCATCTGTACTACCTGTAATTAAAATACGTTTCATAAGTTTAAATTTTTATATTTCCGTTGGTTCTGTTTCTATGGTTTCCTTTACGGAAGTGGTTAATTTTACACTTTTGTCTGTTTCACTGATTTGGGCTGTAGTGTTCTTACAAGCACTTAAACAAATGCTACAAACCATTAATTTAAAGTGTATTTTTCATAACCTATACCATTATATGATTGTGAAAATTTCGCTTTCAGGTAATCTAGCTTTTGGATTTTTATCCGTAGCATTAAAATCTGTTTCTGTTCTATACCCTAAAGACACAGCGACAACCGCTGTATACCCCTTTTCTCTTAATCCAAATTCTTCATCTAATGCTTTTACATCAATACCTTCCATTGGTGTTGCATCAATTTTTAAACTAGCCACACCTAATAAAAAGCTACCGATATTTAAATACACTTGTTTTTCAACCCAATGTTGTAGATCCTTTAAGTCGTATTTATGAATATTAATAAAAGCATTCATGGCACCATGAAATCCGTTTTTGATCTCTTCATTTGGAAAACGACCCGCTTTATCTTCTGTATCAACAATGTGTTTAACATATTCTTCATCTACTGAAGTCTTAGCACAGAATAATACAACGGCAGATGCGTTGGTAATTTTAGGTTCGTTAAAATGGAAAAAACCTTGTGTACCTTTTGCCATTCTTTCTTTGCCTTCTTTTGTTTCAGCAATAATAAATTGCCAAGGTTGTAAATTGATACTGGATGCACTCATTCGTAATAAATTCTTTACTTGATCTATATCAGCTTCTGATATTTTTTTTGTCGGATCAAATTCTTTAGTCGTGTATCTCCAGTTTAGTGTTTCGTTTAAATCCATAATGTATTGATTACTAATTACTATAAAAATTATAGTTGCAAACTTAAGTATAGTGATCTATATTTGCAATAACGGTCAAAAAGGATAGTATACATTTATGAAAAAAGAAGCACAGAAAATGTTGAAGTTTTGATATAAGGAATATCCTAGCTGTGCGAGCTTAACAATGGGAATATTGGCGGAAAATGGAAAGCAGTCACCTTATACAAATTAACAGATAAAACACTTGGATACAAAGAATTAAGAAAAGAAACACCAACAGTTACAGAACACACTTTAAGCTTACAGCTCAAAGCCTTAGAAGAGGATAGTTTAATAAAAAGAACGGTCTACACATCTAAACGACCTTTAAAAGTTGAATATTCTTTAACAGATTTTGGTAAAACTTTAACTCCTCTGATTCATTCTATTGCAGTATGGAGAGATTTTGTAGTAGAAACTTATCCTAGTTACATTTGATACCTTACTCGTTTTCAACAACTTCAAATTTATATCATCGATAAATTATAGCATCATAAAACTATAAACTGTCTTTTCTATTATCTCAAAAACGGTTTGAGCATCCACTCAAACCGTTATTATTTAAGAATGTTATTCTGTAGCTTCACACCTTTAAGTGACGTTCACTATTCACTAATTTCAAAGTTTTATGGTAAGCCTCCATTCTGGCATAAGCTGTGCCATCCACTAATAAAATGACTACAAGCATTGCAATTGTAGTGATACTAATGGCACGCCACATAGGTGTATTTATAAAAATAATGAATAAAGCTGCCACAATAATTATAACCGGTATAGCTTTAAAAACAATGGTATTATATTCTTTAAGTGTAGCTTCAGCACGCGCAGTTTCTGAGGCTACAAAAGCAGAAGCATCGGTATGGAAGTCCGTTTCAAATTGTGAAATTCTCGACTTATTGGTGTAAAATAACCCAATTCCTATTGTAATAAGTAATAAACCTGCGACCAATGTTGGAATAATGTATGCTCTAGCCATTTCAGTTTTTCCTAACTGCCAAAACCCGATACTCGCGGCTACAAAAACAAGCCCGAAAAGCACAAAAAAAGGTGTTGAGAAAAGTTCGGCTTTAGCCCAATCTATTGCTGTTTTTAATATATCCATAATTTTAATTCATTTTATACAATGCTCTGTAGTCAGTTGGACTGATACCTTCCTTCTTTTTAAATAATCTCGAAAAATATGGTGGATACTCAAAGCCTAATTCATAAGCTACCTCAGACACACTTTTATTGGGTTGCAATAAGATATTTTTTGCCTCATCGATTAAAAGAAGATGTAGATGTTCGGTAGTGGTTTTACCGGTTTCTTTTTTCAATGTGTCACTCAAGTAACGTTGCGAAACCGATAGGTTTTCGGCAATTTGCTCAATACTTGGTATGCCTTGTTCTTGTAGCTGTCCGGATTCAAAATAAGAATTTAAATAGCTCTTAAATTGATCTAACAAGTCGTTCGATATTGCTTTTCGGTTTAGAAATTGTCGTTCATAAAAACGATTAGCGTATTTTAATAAGGTTGTTAATTGAGAAATGATAATATCTTTACTGAAACTATCTTGGTTATTTTGATATTCGATTTCAATATTCTCTACAATCGATTCTATTTGACGTTCTTCTTTTGGCGAAAGGTGTAGGGCTTCATTTACAGAATACGAAAAGAAACCATATTTTTTTATTTGATGCCCTAATGGAGTTCCTTTAAAAAAGTCTTCGTGAATAGTTAAGGAGAAGCCTTTTTGTTCAAAAACCATGCTGTTATCCCATTGTAACACTTGTCTTGGTGCAATGAAAACTAAAGCTCCATTTGTAAAATCATATTCTGTTCGACCATAATTTAAATTTCCCTCCACATACTTTTTAAAACTGATTGCATAGCAATCATTGGTAATTGGTGGAGAGCTTTCTCTAGGACAAGGTAAATAGCCCTCTCCTTTAGAGTTAAAAACACTCAACATAGGGTGCTCTGGTCGTGGCAAACCTATATAATCGAGATATGATGTCAGTGTTTTAAAGTGTTTCATATATTCTATTTCGGTGTAGTTTTTAGATTCCACCAAGGTTTAAACTGCTGTAAACTATCGTTGATATTAACCTGTTCTCCAATCATAGGTGTTGTTACCTTAATGCTAGATTGCTGAGCATAATCATTTATTTTTTTGAAGGGCTCATCCCAGTCATGATTGGCCAATGTAAATTTCCCTGAATGCACAGGTAAAATATTTTTTGCTTTTAAATCTTTGGCTGCTTTAAACTGTTCGCCTGGTAACATATGTATATATTTCCATTTCAAGTCATACTGTCCATTCTCTAAAATAGCGAGGTCAAAAGGACCATATTTTTCTCCAATAGCTTTAAAATGCATATCGTAACCACTATCTCCTCCAATATAAATTGACGTGTTTGGTGATTTTAATACGAAAGATGCCCAAAGTGTTTTTGCACTCGTAAATCCCCTTCCGGAAAAGTGTCGGGCTGGTGTGACATTCACTTCAAATCCATCTTCAAAGGTAAATGTATCATACCAATCGCCTTCTAAAATGACGTCGGAATCAAAACCCCAGTATTCTAAATGCGCACCATTGCCAAGGCCTGTAATCACTTTATTAATTTTAGGCTTTAATTGTTTTAGAGTCTTGTAATCCATATGATCCCAATGGTCATGTGATAAAAACAAAAAATCAATTTCAGGCAGATCATCCGCTGTATAAATGTCCGTGCCTTTATAGGCTTTGGTTGTAAAAGACAATGGAGATGCATTGCCACTAAAAACAGGGTCTACTAAAACCGTCTTACCATCCACCTGCATAAAATAAGAAGAATGTCCCATCCAAACTAATACATTTTCAAGAGGGTTGAGGGTTTTCAAATCCGTTTTAACTGACGGCAGAGTTGTGGTAGGAGTTTTAGGCTTAGCCGAAAATAGAAATTCGTACATCACCTTACCATAACTTACACCTTCGGTAAGTGTTGGTGTAGGGTTTAAATTTTGAAAACTTCCGTTTTTATAATGAGGTGACTGTTCTATTTTTAATAAACGATCTCCCGACGGATGCTTACCAAAGCGTTCGGTGTTTAAGAAAAAAAATGTTCCCACTCCAATGGTGAAGATTATTATAAGTAGTCCTAGCATTATTCTTTTTATGATACGCATTGTTAAATTTACAAATTCCAAACCACACCAGTTTCCTTTTCAGAAAGTTCCCATAATCTTTTGGAAACCGCTTTATCTTTAGCGTGTGGTTCTATGTGATGTGCTCCTACAGGTCCAACCCAATTACTTTTTCCTGTTGGTCCGTAAAACGCTGTTTGGTCTAAGTCGGATTCAGTAGCGCACATTAATTGTGGATAGGCGCCTTTTTCCGCCGATTGCACTAAGGGTGAAAGTTTCATAAGTCTAAAAGTTAACTTGGTCAAAAAACTACCACTGGTATTAATTAAGTTGGTATTAGACGCACCAGGATGACAAGCATAAGCTTTTACCGTTGTTTTATCTGCGGCTTTAAATCGGTCTTGCAATTCGTAAATAGACATTATTTGTGCCAGCTTACTTTGACTGTACGCCTTATTTGGCGTGTAACCGTTATCCCAATTTAAATCATCGAAATTAATGGTTTTTATACCCATATTGTAACCCATACTTCCCACAGTAATAATACGTCCTTTTGATTTTTCAATCAACGGATATAATAGCGCTTGAAGTGTAAAATTCCCAAAATAATTGGTTCCCATTTGACTTTCCCAGCCGTCAATGGTTAGCCTACGGTGTGGGACTTGAGCAATGGCTGCATTACATATTAAAGCATCAATTTTAGAAATGGTATGTATCACCTCCTCAGCTGCTTTTTTCACAGAAGCTTGAAGGGATAAATCCATTTTTATAGCCACTACATCTATTTGGTTACCTAAATCTTGCTTTAATATATTAATCGTGTCTTTTACTTTTTGAGGGTTTCTATTTAGCATTACCACTTTAGCACCTTTTGAAAGTAATATTTTTGCAGCTTCAAATCCCGTTCCGCTTGTGGTTCCTGTAATGACGAATGTCTTTCCTTTTAAATTTCCTATTCTATCTGGTGTCCAACCCTTATCGCCAAATTGATTTGTATTCATAATATCACTATTTATTCACGTTAAAAACTATAGGACAAAGGTCGGATAGAACGAGGCTTACTTTCTTATACAGAATTTCGAATGTTGTATACTATTTGGTGATAATCGGTATATTTCATCATAGATATTCAATTTACAAAAAGCTATCTTGAATTTGCTTCACTAATTTAAGACCATCAGGATCTGCTTTTGTTTTTAACTGGCAGAAATCCTCAGCCCATTGTGAAGTTCGTATTCTTAAGGGAGGATTTTCATTTTGAGCAATATTTAAAGCCACATTTGCTACTTCAATTGCTGTTTGGTACACTTGGACTTCACTCTCGTTAGCTCTTTTTTGATTACCGGCCATATACTTTTCAAAAATTGGCGCATATTCACCAGTTGCAAATTGGCCATCAACAGCTGTTTTTTCAATAGCAGATGTCATAAATTCCGTAGTAATACCACCAGGCTCTACACAGGTAATTTTAATATTAAAGGGCTCACTCACATAGGTGGCAAGTCCTTCCATAAAGCCCTCTACAGCGAATTTAGCACCGCAATACAGTTCGTTAAATGGTTGCCCTACCAATCCACCAACAGAAGTGACACTAATGATTTGACCCGATTTTTGTTTTCTCATATAAGGTAAAACAGCTTGTGTGCAAAAAACAACACCAAGGTAATTAACATCAGTTACCCATTTGATTTCTGCTTCTGTGGCTTGTTCTGTGGTTTTCGCAAAACCAGCACCTGCATTATTTACTAATACATCTATTTTGCCATCGCGCTCTATAATGGTTTTTACAGCGGATTGAATGGAATCTATTTTAGTGACATCTAAAGGCAGGAGGTTTATATCGAGGTTTTCTTCCTGAATTTTCTGTTTCAGTTTTTCGGATTTTTTGAGATTACGCATCGTGGCATACACCTTATAATTGTTTTTAGCGAATAACATAGCGCTTTCCAATCCGACTCCGGTTGATGTTCCTGTGATTAATACATTTTTTTTCATATCTGTTATTTTTCGGAATGAATATTCATTCCAAATTATGGTTAAATTTTTTTTATGCTTTAATAGCATCCCAAACCATCATTACTTGGTTGTTAAGGGAGCTTGATTCTTTTACCGTTTGATTAAAATACCATCTTAAGTAGGCTAAAATTGATCCACCAATAAACATTAAAATTTCTTCGGTATTAATGTCTTTAATAATGCGTTGTTGTTTACCTAGTGCTAATAGTTCGAAAACTGGGATTATGGATTGCCTACCCACTTCTCTGCTTTTTTCAGTAATTATAGGAGACGCTTGTAATTGCTCCATAAATTTAAAATAATTAGGGTGATCAATAAAAAAGTTTACCGCAATATTGAAGTAATTTTCAAATTGTGTTTTAATAGGTTGGTTCAATTCAAAACTTTCAAAAAGCAGTTTCTCTTGTTTCTTTATATCTGTATAGATTTCATTGATTAAGGCTTCTTTGTTAGGGAAGTAATTATAAATAGTGCCCATACCCGTTTTGGCGGCTTTTCCTATAGCCGACATGGGTGTATTATGGACTCCTTTTTCTGCTAAAATATCTAGTGCAGAAGCTAATATGTCTTGTTTCTTATTCACGCTACAAATATACATAAAATGGAATGAGTATTCCAAATATTAAGAAATTTTTATAAAACGTAATAATATTATGCATTTGGATTACTTGTTTCTTTGACGCAACTCACGTCTTGTTATATCTCAATTTTGGTAGGCTACGGCTCTCAATATATCAAAAATATTTTTTCCTAAACTCTAAAGGCGTCATTCCTGTTTTAGATTTAAAAAACTTCGAGAAATAAGCATAGTCTGAGAACTCGAGTGTATAGGCAATATTCGCTAAATTACCGTGTGAGTGCACCATTAGTCGTTTTGCTTCTAAAATTATCCGTTCGGAAATTAGCTGGCTGGTAGTCTTCTGTATGGTTTGTTTGACCACCCTATTGAGATGTTTAGTGGATATGTTTAACTTATCCGCATAAAACTTAGGGAATTTTTCTTTGTAAAAGTGGGTATTTATCAAGCGCTCTAAGGTTTCGAGCGTGTTAGAATAATTGGACGAATTAAGCTTTTCTAAGTTGACATTAACAGTATACGCTCTTGCCAATTCTATATAAATTTGACTTATTGCATTGACAATTTTCAACTCCCTAAAAAGATGTGTTTTTGAGTACTCGGAATACGCGTCTTGAAATTTTTGGTTTAATTCGTTAAGCTTTTTGGGAGGTAATTCTACAAACGGAGGATTTTGATTGGAATAAAAAAAGGGAAAAGTATGGAGCTTATGTTCTAAAAACTTTAATTCATAAAATTCTTGAGAGTGAAAAAATATAAATCCTTGAGGTTCTGTATCAAATTTCCAAAAATGGGTTTGACCTGGTTTTAGAAAAAACACTTTTCCAGGATTAATATCATACGAATTAAAATCAATTTCATGCGTACCTGTACCTTCTGTAAACAGTACGCATAGATAGAAATTATGACTATGTGGTTTGTTTATTAAGTTTTTATTGCGCTGTATATGGTTTGAAAAAGCGTTTATATACACATCATTGAGCGGTGTAGATGCCTTAAACTGACTAATATTTAAAACTGGGATTTTCATATAATATGTCCTAAAAGTACAAAAAATGGAGCACATCTTATATGAATCAAAATAATTAATCACCATAATTTTGTGCAACAAAACACCATGTGATGAGTAAAGTGATTAATGCATTGAATTGTAAATGTCCGAATTGTAAAAAAGGTAAAATTTTTATAAAAGGAGGACACCTATTATTGTTTAAAATTCCGAAAATGCACAATAGATGTCCTGAGTGTCATTATAAATTTGAAAGAGAAACAGGTTTCTTTTTTGGCGCCATGTTTGTGAGTTATGCGCTTGCTGCCGCTCAGATGATTGCAAGTCTTGTGGTATTTTGGTATTTTATTGACTTGTCTCCTTTAAACGTTTATCTCATTATCTGTGGAATCGCATTTCTATTAAGCACTTTCAATTTTAAATTGTCTAGAACGATTTGGATCTATATGTTCCATTCAGATAAGCATTGAGAACGCTTCTATTAGTCACTATACCATTAGGTACGCTATCCTTATGTTCTTCAACATTGAACTTAGTACATAAAAAGAGATAAAATACTTAAAACGGTGTCCGTAAAAAACCATTTATTTTAGTCGTAGATTCTAATTACTTCTCCATTTCCTTTTCCATTTACACTTCTAACATAAGCATTCACTACTTTCGTCATTGGTATCGGATTATGTCCTGGAAAAAAGTCTTTATACTTGTCATAAGCATCTTCCACCATTCCTGAAGAAACAACATTTACTCTAATTCCGTTTTCAATTTCAAGCGCAACAGCTTGCACAAAACTATGAATTCCGCCATTTACCATAGCAGCACTCGCTGTTTTAACAACTGGGTCGTCTGCTAAAATTCCTGTGGATAAAGTAATTGAACCATTTGAATTTAAATAATGCTGCCCGATACGTACAAGATTAACTTGTCCCATTAATTTACTTTTCAGTCCGATATAATAATCGTCTTCAGTAAGTTCATTAAAATCGGCCCATTTAGCTTCACCAGCGATACAAATGATGGCATCCATTTTTCCAATATTTTCAAACATAGATTTTATAGATTTACTATCAGCAATATCTACAGTAACATCTCCACTGGTACGACCAGCTATTAAAACGTCGTTATTTTGGTTAAAATGTGTAGCCACAGTTGTTCCTATGGTGCCGTTTCCTCCTATTATTAAAATTTTCATGATTCTTAATTTTTAGTTAAACATTGTGTTTTGCTGCAATTCTTTTTTCGATGTCTCGACTTATAGATCGTTAAAGTTGCAATGATACTCCAGAGCAGATTGGTTACAAAAGGCGGAATTGCATTATAGTAATAACAGTTTATGGCTATTAAAAGTCCACCACATAAATTTAAGTATTTACCATACACTACATAGGTCTTATTCTCAATAAGCGTAAGTGCATAAGCCAAGATTATTAAGCCTGAACCTGACCAACCTAATATGTCTATTACCAATCTCATAGTTTGTTATATTGCGAATTATAGATATGTATTACTATTTTTTTTTATGATAGAAAATCTGTAAACTGTTTAATAACTGTTTCATTCCTTTTTAAATAAGACCATTTGCCGTGTCTTGTTGAAATTAAAAGTCCGCATTTCTCCATATTAGTTAGATAGGTTGAAATAGTGGATTGCGATAAGCCTGCTTTTTCTTGAATATAAGTAACACAAACTCCATCATTAAAATGCTTTAAGGTCTCGTGTGGTGGGAAATGCTTTTCTGGAGCCTTCAACCATTCTAAAATTTGAAACCTAGTTTGGTTAGATAAACATTTACCTATTTCTGTCGCCGTTTTTATATTCATACAACAAATATATCTATAATTCTAGATATATAAAAATAAAATACATCTTAATCCGTAGTTTTTCTTTCTACTTTACAGATTTTAATCATGCAGTATAGGGATTAAATCTAACAGTTTAATGAATAAAAATTAGAAAAGGAAGTCTTTGAGGACTTTCGTAACTAGGCTAGAGCTAGCAATGAATTATACACATCTTAAGTTTACAATTCATTAAATTTAAGGATAAATTAGAAAGAACAAAAGAGAGGAGTAAGGTTAATATATACGCAGAAGCTTTAGACTTCGTCAACATTGAAAATCCCCTCTCTTTTCTACACAGATTTCGTACAGTTCTATGAGGCTTTTAGACCT
>NZ_QUNH01000001.1:258022-1723509 GCF_003387355.1 Winogradskyella sediminis | reverse complement strand
TAGCTAAATCAGGGTTAATATATGATGGAAATTATAAAAGTACTTTAGTAAAAAAATAATGAGTTTTTACTTGTTTTTTGCCACAGTACTTTGTTGTGTGTAGTGCTTTTACATTTTTCTTTTAATTCATTGTTCGAGTATGTTATTTCATAAATCCATTTTGGACCTTCATTTTCACGTCCTGAAATAATTTCTTCAGTTTTTTCGATACAGATGAATTCGGTACTTTTTGGATTAAATAAATAAATTTCGTCTTGGTCAATTTCGATTAAGTCAATCCAATTGTCACTTAATTTTTCTTTCGATATTTTAATCAGTCCGAAGTTATAATTCATAAGGAAAATATAAAGTTCAGAGTCTGTTATTAGGTCAAGAAAATTCTTTATGATATTTTCAATTATCAGAGTGTTTTCAATTTCGGTTTGAAAGTATAAGTTTTCTTTCCATTTATCATTTGGCCAATCGTCTGTTTTAGATTGAAAAGAATCAGATTCCTCAAAACTTAAAAATTCAAATGAGTTTTTCGGTAATATTGAAATCAGTTTCGGTTCGAGTTTTGCCCGTTTTTCTTTCCGTTCAATTTCCCATCTCAATTCTGCAATTCTATTTTTTTCTTTATCTGTCATTTGAATCTCTCCGTTTTTACGGCATTACACACAACGGTTTTGTGTATGGCTCGTTGCGGAAAATCAGCTATGATTTTCCGCCGTGACCGAAAGATAGCAAATTGCAATGAATTCCGATTAGGAATTCAGCCGCAATGAGCTATACACGTTGTTGGCAATAGTTATTGGACTTCTACTTGACTCCAAATACCTGTTTTAGCAGTTTCTTGTGCATATTCTAGAAATGTTTTTGCTTTTCTGTCTAGAACTCGTTCAATATCATTAACCACTAACTGATTTTTAGGATTGGTTAAAACATGACTAAATAAATACTCAATTAACCACACTACATCATTTGGTATTTGCATTTGCTTCATACCATCAATATACTGTTCTAATGTGATGTCATAGAAGTTTAATTTTCTGTTACTAGTTTTAGAAATTATATTGATAATATCCTTGAAGGTGATTAATTCTGGACCTGTTACCTCAATTATTTTTCCGTTATAAGTGTCATCAAGTAAAACAGTTGCAGCTACTTCAGCAATATCATTAGCATCTACAAATGGAATTAAAACATTAGACATTGGTAACGCCACTTCTCCAGATAATATAGGATCCAAAAAGAAACTTTCACTCCAATTCTGATTAAACCAAGATGCTCTAACTATTGTATAATCCATGCCAGAATTCATCACGATTTTTTCACAAGCTTCAGCTTCAGTTTCACCTTTTCCAGAGAGCAGCACCATTTTTTTAACACCTAATTCTTTTGCTAAATAAGTTAAACTCTCTATAGCTTCTTTGGCTCCTGGAACAGCAAGATCAGGATAATACGTAACATACATTTTTTCGATGCTGCTTAAGGTTTCTATCCATGTTTCTTTATTATCCCAATCAAAGCTTGGTGATGAATTTCTTGAACCAATTCTTGGCTCAATTCCTTTGTTTTGTAATTGCTCTACTACTCGGCGACCAGTTTTTCCAGTTCCTCCGATTACTAAAATGTTTGTTTTCATAATGAATTGTTTTAAAATGTTTTTTGAATAAATATTGATATAAGTAATAGTATGAATGAAACTATACTCGAAATGGTTCTTATACTATGGAAATGATTCCAAGCACTTTCATAATAGGTTCTAAAACTCTTTAGCTCTATTGCTTTAAGATTGGTAATGGTTAATGCTTCTAGTTCATTGTTTAAGGGAACATTTCCAAAAGCTGTAACTCCAAAAGTGCCAATTAGATAAATGATTGTTGATGCCAAGACTAACACAAATACAGTTTTGTTGTTGAACTGTAAATAAGTAGTTATTCCCAATGCGATTAAACTTCCAAAGAACACAATGAAGAACACCGGATTCAAGATTTCTCTATTAATATTTTGCATTGTTTCTAAATAGTTTAAATGACCTATTTTGTTAGTGCCCAATATGACTGAAACTGACCAAGCGAAGAAAAAACCTGTGGAAAGTGCATTCAATAAAACCGTAATAAAAAAAACAATAGTTTTCATGCTTTGATTTTTTTATTGGTTAAATGATTTCCGAAATAGAATACAATGAAGTAAAACTCAACTAAAATTGTGTAAAACATTGGGTCTCCGAAAAATTCTGAATAACTTCCACCATTTGGAATTATAAATACTGGAACTGTGATTATTACATCTAGAAGCGTAGCCACCATAACGAATGTAAGCCCCAATGTAGATGGTTTTATGTAACTTTTCGTATAGAACAGATATGTTCCTATACATGCGCTAGGTATAATACCCAAAGCCAATGCGATATTAGATTGTAGTTCCGGATTTTCTAATATGGGAACATAAAATGATAAGAGGTAAAAGCTAACGCCTAAAATCCAAACGAGTATGCCACATACAATGCTAAATAAATTTTTACTGACCATAATCTTTAGTTTTAAATTATGATACAAATCTATAGTAGCTGTCTTCCAGCGACTTATTCAGAAAGAATTATGATTTATTCGAAAAGAATTTTACACTTGGCTAGGTCTGTAGCCAAACTTTTTTTCAAAAGCGTTAGAGAAAGAACCCAAACTATCGTAACCTACAGCCCAAGCGGCTTCTTGAATTGTTTTTTGTTCGTTTTTAATTAAACTGTAGGCTTTTTTTAAACGTTCGTTTTGTAAGTATTTGAAAACCGGAACGCCAAACTGTGCTTTAAATTCTATTTTAAGCTTATTTGTGTTAGTTCCAATTCTGTTGGCCAATTCTGTTAAGGAAGGTGGACTTTCTAAATCGGATAATAAAATTTCTTGAGCAAGATTGATTTTTTCTATTTGCGAAGTATCAAGTTTTGTGTTTTGTTGTTGTGCCAATTGTCCAAAATAATGAGAAAGTAAAGCTGTGATATGGCTTTTATAAAACATCATTTTAATCTCACCTTCGTAAGTATTGCTGAAGAACTGTTCAACTAATTGAAACATTTCTGGGCTCATATTAAATACAGGACCTTCAACATAATGGTCTTTTGGGTGTATTAATTGGTATAAAAATTGTTCCAAGAATTGACCTTCACCATTAGGCAATTTGTCTATGTTTCTTATTGTTGTAGCGATTACTAGACATTGCAGCGATTTTAGTTTGGAAACATGATGTTCAAATTCTACCATATTATCTGCATAAAATGATAGTACCATACCTTTGGTGTGATGGAACTTTTTGGTTTTTCCATCAAATTTTACATTAAGACCAACATCACCTGTACCATAAAAGGCGATAGCTATTACTGGCTCGTCAAAAAAACATGAATCTATTAAATTATTTTCGGTAGAAGCCTCTTCCAACAAGATTGTGTAATCATTTATATCTATTATTTCACGATTCATTCTTATGATTTATATCAATCGAGTTTAATTATTGCCAACTCGTTATATCACAACTTAGTGTATGCTTATCCCATTAATACAAAAGGACAACAACAGTTTTAATATGTTATAGTATAATCCGTTACGAAGTTAATTTTATTTTTTAAATAAACGTTATGTCATCGATATATCATCGTTCTGTTAAGAATCAAAGATACACCTAAAAGATCCACAAAGTTTACGGTAAAACGTAATTGTCTATAGAAAAGTACACCATTGTTTTAAAGTGTTTAGCAGCTGTTTAAGTTATAAACGCTACACCATAAAAAAAGCACTTACAGGATTGTAAGTGCTTTTCTTATCTTGATTAGAACAATGGTTCTTAATTGACATCAGGAAGATTATTATAATCTTTACTATAGTTTAACATCTGTTCTGCAAATGAATTAGGTTGTGTTACTTTAATGGCTGTAATTTCACCAGCATCATTCATTTCTGGTACTAAAACCGGATTTACAAAACCACTATAAGGTGGAGATGGAAATTGTTTGTTACGCTCTAAAACTTCAGCATGAATATCTTGATCGACCTTTACACCATAGCCTTCTACTAAAGCTTCTACAGCTTCGTAATCTCCTTCCGACTTAATACGTTGTGTTTCTCTTAATAATTGTCCGAATAAATCGTGTAATTTATCGTAATCATTAATATTAAAATACGTTTTTCCGTCGCGAGTTACTTTTTCAATAACATTGTCGGCTTTTCCTTTTTCGTATGCCCAAGCCGAAACCCATTGTCTGTTTCGCATGTGTGCTTCTTCGACATCGTCTCCTAAATCCAATCGCACTAACTGCGTCATTAGACCATTTCTAATGTAGCCATCAAATGCTGCTTTTCCAACTTTTTTCCAGTCGTCTACCAATCCTAATTCTTGTAATTTAGAATCGTATAAATAATATAAACCTACTAAATCTGCACGTCCTTCTTCTAAAGTAGATGCATAGGTTTTAAGTGTTTCTTTGGTCTCACCTACTCCAGGATTTAATTGTCCGGAAGCATGCCCAATTACTTCATGCAATGCTGTATGTAATTTATCTGCAATTTGTCCGTATTGTTCTTCTAATTGCACCTCTTCTTCATCGTGAGCAAATTCTTTTAAACGACCAGTACCACCTGCATTATTATAGGCATTAATAATGTTTCCTAACGATACAGATTTACTACCCACTGCAGCTCTAATCCAGTTGGCATTTGGTAAATTAACTCCGATTGGCGTACTTGGAGAGGCATCACCTGCTTCACCTGCAACATTCACCACTTTGTATGTTACACCAACTACACTATCTTTTTTATGTTCATCCATCAATGGAGAATTATCTTCAAACCATTGTGCATTTTCAGATAATACAGCCATCTTTTCAGACATGTCAAAATCATTAATCTGAACGATAGTTTCATAAGATCCTCTATAACCTAAAGGATCGTTATACACTTCTATAAAGCTATTAATGTAATCTATATTTCCTTCTGTAGCTGCTGTCCAAGCCACATTATAGTCGTCCCAAGTCTGTAAATCACCTGTTTTATAATACTCTATTAATAAACCTATAGCATCTCCTTGTGCTTTATTTTCTGCACCCCCTTGTGCTTTTTCTAGCCACTTAATAATTTCGTCTATTGCTGCTCCATATAAGCCACCAGATTTATAAACGCGCTCTTTTAAAACACCATCTTCTTTAACCAATTTTGAGTTTAAACCATAAGATAATGGCTTTTCTGGATTTGGAGATGTTTTAGTTTTGTAGAAATTTGCCACATCTGCATTGGTTACATCCGGACCATAAAAATTAACGGCAGATTCTAATACATTATCAATACCTTTAGCCTGATTCACTTTTTTAGCGTCTTTATCATTAAATAAAACCTCTAAAGCTTCACCTTCTAAGCTTGTATTTGTTGCTGTTAATAATTCGTTGAAATACGCTTTACCAAACTCAGGAACCAATTTAGCGTTAGAATAATGATGGTGAATTCCATTACTAAACCAAACACGTTTTAAGAAGGTTTCAAAATTTTTCCAATCTTCTGTTGATTTATCTCCTGTATAGTTGGTATAAATATTTTCTAATGCTTGTCTAATTTTAAGGTTATGTCTGTAATTTTGGTCCCACATAATATCTCGACCTTCTAGACCGGCTTGAGTTAAATAATAGACTAACTTCTGTTCTTTTAACGTTAAATTATCCCATCCTGGAATCTGGTAACGCAAAATTTTAATATCTGCAAATTCTTCAACATTAAAACTAAAATCCGTTTCTGTAGTCGCTACGGTTTCAATGGGTTCTTCTTTAACTTCATTCTTACATGAAACAAGGATGAAAGCGAGAAGGCAAATTTTAAATAATGATTTTAAATTCATGTGTTTATTTTATTTAGTTGTACACAAATGTAATATATATATCACATATCATAAAATCACTATCTTTGAGATATACTAATTTAATTCCTGTACATGAAAGCTTTTAAATCCTTACTTTTATTACTATTAATCATTGTCATTGGCGTTTCTATTTATATTGCAGTACAGCCAAATTCTTATGAAGTTACACGAACAAGAACAATTAAAGCGCCTACATCTGTAGTCTATGACAACGTCATTGATTTTAAAAATTGGGAAGCATGGAACCCTTGGGTGGAACATAACCCTGATATTGAGGTAACACTTGGCGAGACTACCAAAGGTATTGGAGGTTCTTACCAATGGAACGAGGATGGAGACATTGGCCACATGACGACTACAGACACTAATCCTAAGACCTCAATAACGCAAGACATGCAGTTTGCAGAATTCCCAAAATCTAAAGTCACTTGGGATTTAAAACCCAACACGGATGGTTCTACAGATGTCACTTGGTCAATTTCTGGAGACAACTTACCGTTTGGCTTTAAAATGTGGTCTGCGTTTTCTGGTGGCATGGAAAAACAAATTGGTCCGGATTATGAAAGAGGATTAGAGAAACTAGATAGTGTTATACAAGCCGAGATGAAAGTTTATAGCATTACCACTGAAGGTATTACACAACACAGCGGAGGCTACTATCTTTACAATACAACTTCAACTAAATTTAAGGATTTTAAAGAAAGTATGTCTACTATGTTACCAAAAGTTGGTGCCTACGCCATAACTCATAATGTAACTATGGCTGGTCCACCGTTTATTTTATATCACAAATGGGATGAAGAAAATGATGCCGTAATGTTCTCTGCATGCGTTCCTACAAATTCTAAGGTTATAACAGACGAAGCCGAAATTTTAACAGGAAAACTAGAATCATTTACAGCAGTAAAAACTGTTTTAAAAGGGAACTATTCTAATTTGAAAGACGCTTGGGATGCTACGATGAAGTATATCTCTGATAATAATTTAGAAATGATTGAAGGAGGACCAATGCTTGAAACTTATTTAACCGACCCTACAAATGAGTTAAATCCAGCAAATTGGATAACTGAAATTTATGTTGCCGTTAAGTAGTTTGAAGTGTGAAGCTAAAAAAAATAATATTAAATCGTGATTAAGATTATAACTAAATAACTTGATGCCCTATTTTGAAACTGATAAGTAAACATCATATACTTTGAATCAGCAACTATCAACGACCAACTAAAAACTAAACACAATTGAAACAACTTATATTCGTATTTCTTGGTGGTGGCTTCGGAAGCGTACTCCGTTTTATAATCGGTAAATGGCTCAATAATTCTGAAACAGGAATTCCTTATGGTACTTTTGTAGCCAATATTATAGGGAGTTTACTCATTGGGATTATTCTTAGCTTAGCAGCTAAAAACGATACGCTCTCTCAGAGTCAGACCTTACTTTTAGCGACAGGGTTTTGTGGTGGATTTACCACGTTTTCTACCTTTGCTTATGAGAATCATGTGTTTTTAAAATCGGGGGACTTTATGAGTTTTGCGGTTTATACGGTGGCGAGTTTTGTCGTTGGGTTTTTGGCAGTGTTTTTAGGGATGTGGCTGGTGAAATAAGTTGTAAAGTTTCAGAGGTGCAGAGTTTCAAAGTGAAGAATGTTTCTCCGAAAGACCTTGAGATGCAAAGTGGGAATTATGCTGAATGTACGGAGGATCCACGGAGATGCGTAGAGTAATTTGAGGCAACGATTTAATAACTTATTTCTCATACTAGCTACCAACTGAACACTGAAAACTGAACACTAAAATCTACCCTTTCTTATAAAACCCTTTTTCCTTCAATCCTTCCACTTCTTTTAAAATGGAAATAAAAACAGCATCATCAATATCATCTAGCGTTTTGTAGCGTAATGATTTTACGACTTTGCGGTTTTCAGAAATTAAATACGCATCCCATTGTTTTAATAAGTGTGCAGAATGCCAAAAACCGACATCTACATAATCTTTACTTTTATTGAGATAGCAGATTGGTCGCTTATCTACGTAATAGCATGGCATTCTCCATTTGTATAATAAATCGGCCTCTGGTAAGGTATGTTCAATCAACACCTGCAAATGCAAAAATATAGATTTGAAAGGTTCGGGTTGGTTTAGGATGTGTGCTTCTGCTGGGTTCACATTATTTCATTTTAATTTATACCTACAAGGTTTTTGAAACCTTGCAGGATTACTCAAATTTAAATCTATTTTTTTTAGAATAAAATGTCCTCTGATTTTTTAAAATACTAGATTTCTGTCATGCTCAAATATTAAACAACAATGAAATATAATAAATATTACTTAGCTTTTTTACTGTTTTAGACGACTCCAATTTTGAATATCTAAATTATTAATAAAAGACCTCAAGGTTTATAAAACTTTGAGGTCTTAGATTTATTTCAGGTGATTTATTATCGTTGATGAGATTAGCTACGCTGAATCTTCGATTTTCGCTTTCGTAGGAATTTTAGCCACATTTAGAATACCCACAGCTTTTACACTTTAAACACCCTTCTTCAAAAATTAAACCCTCTGGATCATTACAGCTAGGACACTTTTTATCCACAGCTTCTGTTCCCTCTGGCACAAAACGTTTTAAAGCTCTGGCGACTCCATTTTTCCAGGTGTTGATATGATCGTCGTATAAATTTAAATTCTGAATTAAATCTACCACATAAGGTATTGGCATACCGTGACGTAACACACCTGATATTAATTTGGCGTAATTCCAAAATTCTTTATCGAATGATCGCGACAAGCCTTCAATCGTTATATTATAGCCTTCATTATCGATGTATTGAAAATCATACCGTGACGATCCATCGTTGTTGCGCTGTTTAATGACCCAACCTTTATTCACCCATTCTGGTAAATTAAACGCGTCCTTCATTTGGCCTGTAAAAATTTCATAAGGGCGGCCTTCCACTAAACCGATGACGGCTAACCATTTTTCGGACTCATTATGAAAACGCACAATTTCGGCTTCAATTTTATCTGGGCGTTTGGCGACTAAGGTTTCCGTTGTGGTTATTTTGTCCTCCTTTGTTTTCTCATCGGTTGCGACTAAAATGCCACTTCGAGACCCATCTCTATACACCGTAATGCCTTTTAAGCCTTTTTCCCAAGAGTCCACGTAAATATCACCGACCAAATCTACCGTAACATCTTTAGCCAAATTAATCGTAGAGCTAATGGAATGCGTTGTATATTTTTGAACCAAAGCTTGTAATTCCACACGCTTTTTCCAGTCAATTTCTGGTGCTGTTGCTCCGGCATATGGACTGTCTGCTATTTCAGTTTCACCTGTAATGTTCATCCAAGTTTCAAACTTTTTATGGTACACAGTAAACTCTTCAAAGGCATCACCTAAATCATCTACAAAGTCGACTTTAGAATTGTTATCGTTGGTATTCACTTTGCGTCGTCTTACGTAAGACAATAA
This sequence comes from Winogradskyella sediminis, assembly GCF_003387355.1. Classification (GTDB taxonomy): domain Bacteria; phylum Bacteroidota; class Bacteroidia; order Flavobacteriales; family Flavobacteriaceae; genus Winogradskyella; species Winogradskyella sediminis. Next base: position 1,714,167 of record NZ_QUNH01000001.1, on the reverse strand, counting down.
GAACACCGGCTCAATTCCTGATGACACTTGTGCTAACATACTCAACGAGCCAGTTGGGGCAACGGTACTTATGGATATATTTCTTCGGCCGTGTTCCATCATACGGTTGTACGTATTAGGAAATTCATTAGCCAACATTTGCACAAATTCTGAAGTGTCTTCAATATTTCTGTTAAAGACTTCAAACTGACCTCTTGTGATGGCCATATCTATACTACTATCAAACTCGGCCGTCATTTTTGTTTTCATTATATCATCCACAACAGTTAAGGCTTCATCAGTATCAAATTTAATTCCTAAGGCCGCAACGGCATCGGCTAGAGCTGTAAACCCTAAGCCTGTACGCCGTCCTTTTCTACCGGTTTCAGCGAGAAGATTCCATAAGTCCTTTTCATTTCTTTTAATGGCATCCGGTTCTGGATCTGCATTAATTTTAGTTAAAATACGTTCTACAGCTTCGAGTTCTAAATCGACTAAATCGTCCATCAAACGCTGCGTTTCATAAACTACTTCGTAGAATTTCTTAAAGTTGAATTTCGCTTTCTTAGTAAATGGTTTATCCACAAAACTGAATAGATTCACAGCAATCAATCGGCAACTATCACCACCTTGCATGGCAATTTCTGAACATGGATTGGTAGAACTATTTTTAAATTCAGGATATACAGACGAGGTAGAATACTGATGTTGTCGGTCCCAAAAAATCAAACCGGGTTCTGCAGTATTGTGCGCACAGGTTATAATTTTATCCCAAAGATCTTTGGCATCAATCTCCTTTGTGTATTGTGGTGTTTTACTATCAATAGGCCATTGTAAGGTGAATTTAGTGTTGTTAACAACGGCTTGCATAAATTCATCTGACAAACGAATGGAAATATTAGCACCTGTAATTTTGGTTAAATCTTGCTTAATGGTAATAAAATCTTCAATATCTGGATGTTTGACGTCCATGGTAAGCATTAGAGCTCCACGTCTTCCGTTTTGTGCAACCTCTCTTGTGGTGTTCGAAAAACGATTCATAAACGACACTGCTCCCGTTGTCGAACCCGCTGCATTAGACACTAAAGCATTTTTTGGTCGCAGTTCGGATAAGTCCACTCCTACTCCACAACGTCTTTTGAACAATTGTGCTAATTGCTCGTCGGTATTACAAACTCCACCATAAGAATCTAAAACGGAAGGCACCACGATACAATTGGACAAAGATGCAATAACGTGTTCATTACCCAATCCAAACATGACACTACCTTGAGGAATTACATATTTGAAATCTTTAAAAAGTTGATATATTTTAGGTTCATCTAACGGTTTTCTAATTTTCCCATACTCTGATAGGTGTTCTGAAATGGTATCCGTAAGCGCATATTTATTTTCTATCCGACCAAATTCCCTAGCCATCCTTTGGTGCATATCATCTGGCGATTTCTCTAAATAATTACCATGCCTATCCTTTAAACAATACTTGTTAATCCAAGTAGTTGTGGCAAGTTCGTCGTTATTAAAATAAGCTAAACATTCTTTTAAAACGTCGTTGTAAGTAAATGATTTTGAAGCATAAAGCGTTTGATTCATAATGAAAAAGGTTTTGAAATTTTAAAGGATAGACACAAAGCTACCCTATGATAAAACCCCAAAACATGACAAAAATCATACTTGTTAATAAGTCTGAACGATTGTTAATTAATGAAAATATATTCGCTTTATTTTCCTACAAGATAAATAGGACAACCTCAATTTGACTTCTACCAAAACGCTTTCTACTTTATAATCATATGTTAAAGAGAAAAAGAGGTTTCGGACACCTTAAAAAATTTGTAAAACACCAATTATAACTAGAGCAATCCCAATGACAGCTTTAAAAGGCATTAACTTTGCAGATAGTTGTCTTAAACTCGCCTCTAAAGCAGGTACTTTATAAAATACGTGCGTTAATAGCAAAATGCCGCCCAATATACTCACAATGTTAAATAACAATCCATCCCAAAATTCGAGTATGGCTAAAATGATAAGTGCAAGTCCAATGACGGTATCAAAAGGAGCTAAAAATCCTGCGATTTTATTAAAGAAATTATGCTCACCATCCCATTTATCTAGGGTTGCTAGACCTAATAAGATGCCTCCTGAGATATTTGCAATAGCTAAAAGTAGTTCAATCATGGTGGTTATGTCATTTATTTGTTCATTTATAAATTTAACGAAATCTCGAAAATAAACTTGCGCAAACCGAAATATTTATTTTACTTTGTATTTCAAAGTACTTTAATATGAGTGATAAAGATTATTTAAAAGACATTAGTGAGATTAAAAATCTCATGAATAAGTCATCTCGATTTATTTCGTTGAGTGGGTTGTCTGGGATTCTCGCTGGTATCTATGCTTTAATTGGTGCTGCTATTGCATACTGGTTGGTAATGACTTACAGCGGTGGCACGCTCATTATATTTCATGGCTGGGTATTTTGGACTAGCATGTTTGTACTTTTTATGATTGCCTTTTTAAGTGCTTTAACTGGTATTATTTTAACCACACGAAAGGCCAAGAAAAACGGCGAAAAAATATGGGACAACTCCTCGCGTCGCCTACTCATCAATTTTTTAGTACCCTTGGCGGCAGGCGGATTATACACCTTAATTATATTAGATCAAGGGAGGTATGGACAGACAGGTGCTTTAATGCTCATATTTTATGGCTTAGCATTAATTAATGCTTCTAAATATAGTATTGGTGATATCAAGTATTTAGGATTTGCAGAAGTAATTTTAGGATTGTTTGCCGCCTATTATCCTGGATACGGATTTTGGCTATGGGTAATGGGATTTGGAATACTGCATATTGTTTATGGCACTTGGATGCATTTTAAATATGATGTAAAATGAGAGGTATTAAACTTATTCCAGGTTACGCTTTAGTACTTACAGTTTTACTATCGTGCCAGACTAACGAAGGTAAATTTAGGATTTCAAACAAAAGTGATTACGATATTGATTCCTTACAAATTTCCCCAGACGCTAATCAACAATTAATCCATTTGAAGAAAGATGAAACGGTTGCATTTAACACCGACATGGACGAGATTAGCACAGATGGCGCATATTCTATAGCATTTAAAAGCGCTCATAATCAACAAGTTTCAAGACGCTTTGGGTATTATACTAATGGGCACCAACTAGAAGAGGTCATTAACATTACGATTTTAAATGATACTATTTTGATTAATGGTAAATTTGACAACCTTTATTAAAAAAATAGATTCCTGCTGTTGCGGGAAGTATAATGAGTATTATAACTAACATAAATAAACTTTTTGATCACAGAATACGACTCGGCATCATGTCGGTTCTCATGGTAAACGAGTATGCCGATTTTAAAATGTTGAAAGAATTATTAGGAGCCACAGATGGTAATTTGGCCAGCCATACCAAAGCTTTAGAAAAGGCCGAATACATTTTGGTTGAAAAACAGTTTATAGGTCGAAAACCAAACACAAGATATAGTGTGACGAAACTAGGAAAATTAGAATTCAAAAAACATATTGAAGCCCTTGAAAAATTAATCAATAAAACATAAAATCAACGTTCGCCTACGCTCAACGAGATAGTCGAAAAATTAAAATCTTTTTTTTTATCACTTACTTTGAAATTCAAAGTACTTTAAAGTATTCAATCATGAAAAAACTAATCTTATTTATTGCAGCCCTTTTATTTAGCACCTTTTTCTATGACCAATCTATCGGACTTAACCTCTTTTTATTCAGTATACTCACTGTGGTCATTCTTTTTATTAATAACAAAGCGCATTTTAAAAATCGGAAAACCCAAATCTACACCATAGCCTACCTCATCACAGGACTTACCATCTTTTTTCATAGTTCTTCATTATCCATAATTGCCAACTTAGTCGCATTCTTTACGTTAATCGGTCATTTATCTGAAACCAAATCTTCAATTTATATAAGTTGGCTTAATGGTTTGTACACCACTATAGCAGGACTATTTTACCGTAATTTTGCTTTATCCACACCAAAACCAAACACTGAGAATTTAGAAAAAAAGGACAAAATAGATTATTTGCATTGGGCGAAGATCATTTTAATTCCAACCGTAATCCTCATTACTTTTATTGCACTTTATAAAGAAGGAAATCCCGTTTTTAGCAACTTAATAGAACAGATAGATTTTGGATTTATAAACATACAATGGGTCTTAGTCGCAGGTTTAGGTTACTATTTATTCAGTAATATCCATACACCAATAGAAGTAGAACCAGCCACAGAACTCGATTTACAAACTGAAAACACCTTACATAAAACAGCAGCATTTTCTATCCCCAAATTAAAACAAGAAAATCAACTAGGCCTGATTCTTATCGCATTATTAAATGCATTAATTGTAATGTATTTATTAACCGATATTACCTTTATAACAACACAACAAGAGATTAAAGCGTCCTTATATTCTGCCCAAGTTCATAATGGTATCAATGCGCTCATTGCCTCTATTGTTATTGCTATCATGATTTTACTTTATGTATTTCGAGGTAACCTCAATTTTTACGAACAAAACGCCTCCTTAAAACGCCTTGCTTTTACATGGATTATTTTAAATATTCTATTAGTGCTGAGCATTGTATTTAAAAACAGTCAGTATATCTATTACTTCGGGTTAACCTACAAACGTATTGGAGTCATTGTCTACCTACTGCTTGCCACAATTGGATTGGTTACAACGCTTCTTAAAATAAATGGAGCAAAAAACAACTGGTATTTATTCCGAATAAACACACAAGCTGCTTTTGCAATTCTCGTTATTTCTAGCACAATTAATTGGGATTATCACATTACGAATTACAATTTTAATTATGCCAAATCCATGGATTACAAGTATGTCATTGCATTATCCGATAATAACACCTTGTTGTTAAATGAACAGTTAGACAACGAAAACTTAAATGGAGATTCTATCCATCAAATCGAAGAAAAATATCACAATTACGTGTATCAATTACGAACTAATAATTGGCAAGAATTACGATATGATAATTTTAAAATAGACACCGAATAACATGGCTATTCTAATCTTGTTTGTTTCGCTTTTTGTTGGAGGAATCACTTTCATCTTGGTACGTCTTAGTATATCGTGCATATTTTGGGCCTCCAAATACCGACATGATAAAATGCGCGTCTTCAAACTCTATTTTCCGTATTACATTATTAGTGTATTTACGCTTTGTATTGTAGCAATTATAGGATTAGACAAGCATATCGTTGCCACTTATTATTTCAGTTTCGTGTTCAGCTTGTCGCTTTTTATTTGGAGATACGAACTCATACGAAGCAGAAAAACTCAGCATCCAAACAACAACTTTGCAAAATCAAATCATCCCAAATTACCATGAACAACCTATATAAAACTTTAAAAGCACAACGCAAGCAATTCATCATTTGGTTGTTTGAACATTCGCAACGGATTTACACCAATATGTTTAAAAATCACAAGCCTTGGCATATCACAAAACAGGATTTATTAAAGTTTCCGGAACCAACGTTTGGAAGACATTTGGGAGAATTTCTAGATAAAAATAATTTTGAATTAATCCCCAAGGTTGAGCGTCACGATTGCTACCATGTACTCTGTGGTTACAGCACTAAAGTTGAAGATGAAATTGCGCTACAATGCCTTTGTTATGGCAACGGCAAACGCAGTCCGTATTTGTATGGAGCCATTATTCTTGGTGTGGCCATTCTTCCTGATTACTATAAGTATTACCATCATTCTTACAAGATAGGAAAAGCAGCCAATGCCTTTCATCATTTTGATTATAGAAAGCTCATGCATGTGTCTATTTCAGATTTTAGAGCTGCTATTTTTCCAAAACAGGACCTATTAAACATAAAACGCATCGCCGCATGAAAACATTTAAAATCTTAATTCTAACAGGAATCTGCATGATTTTTGGTGTGTTCGTCACCTTTCATTGGATTAGTTTTAAAGCTAAAGGCCTTACTTATGATGATATTGATACTATTCCAAAGAACAACGTCGGACTCGTCCTTGGAGCAAGCAAATGGGCACCCAGTGGCAATATCAATTTATTCTACAAACATCGAGTGGATGCAGCTGTTGCCCTTTACAAAGCTGGTAAGATAGACTACATTTTAATCAGTGGAGATAATGGCAGAAAAGACTATGACGAACCTACTGATTTTAAAAATGATTTAGTTGCGAAAGGGATTCCTGCTGAACATATATTTTTAGATTATGCAGGCTTTAGAACTTTAGATTCCATAGTGAGAGCTAAGAAAATATTTGGTCAAAATGCGATTACTATTATTTCACAGAAATTTCATAATGAACGTGCTATTTACATTGCGCAACATTATGATATTGAAGCTATAGCCTATAACGCCAAAGATGTTTACAAAACACCACCACGCGAATATTTAGCACGTACCAAAGCACGTTTAGACTTGCTCTTTAATATAAAACCTAAATTTTTAGGAGATAAAATCGCTATTAAATAAAATCACCATTACCATCATGAAATTTCAATTCAACAAAAACTATTTAGTACTCGCACATAGCTTATTTCTTATAGAATTGGCCATTGCTTTTATAATCAAAACAGGATTCATTCGCTACACCTTTGGCGATTATCTCGTTGTTATTTTACTATATGCAATTCTTAGAGGATGCACCAACTTGAATGTGAGGGAGTCGAGTATAGTGGTCCTCTTAATTGCTTATGGTATCGAATTGCTTCAACTCACCCCATTCTTAACCTACTTTAATTTACAAGATAGTTTTACGGCAAAACTCATTTTCGGTAGCACATTTCATGTATCAGACTTACTCGCTTATACCTTAGGCATACTGACGGTTATAGCCGTTGAATCATCTCTTTCAAAATTACAAAATAGACAAAATATAAGATTATGGAAACTATAAAAATATTAATTCAAGAACGTTTTAAAACCTTATCATTAATTACCGTAGCATTACTATTTAGCAGTATTTTACTCATGGTACGCATGAAACTCAACAAGTCCTATGCCTTTCTGTTTTTAATCTGGAATGTGTTCTTAGCCATCATCCCATATGCCATAACGATGTATTTAAATACCACATCAAAACTGAGCAAATTAAAACTTGGATTCTGGTTTATGGCGTGGTTAGCCTTTTTGCCCAATGCCCCCTATATTGTTACCGATTTAATTCATATTAGAATAGGAAACGATGCGCTTTTATGGCTTGATGTATTAGTGGTTTTATCATTTGCATTAAGTGGACTCTTAGTATTTTACATTTCCCTTTTGGATATGCAAACACTAGTTAAATCTATATTTAAAACCCTTCCTATTGAAATGATGAGTATTGCTATACTTTTTTTATGTGGATTTGGAGTTTACTTAGGACGTTTTCTTCGTTACAATTCATGGGAAATTATAAGTGGCTCACAGTATTTGTTTATAGATATTCTAAACATAATTATTATGCCATTTCAGCATTTTGAAGCTTGGTTATTTACTTTTGGTTTCAGTGCATTTTTAATCGTAGGCTTTTGGATGTTTAAGAATTTGAATACTTTAGAAAAAAACTAAAATTATGAACCGAACTTTAGCATTATTTTGTCTAGTCTTATGTTTAATGAGTTGCGATGAGAGATCACAAACTATAAGTCATGATGATACCATTACAACTGAAATCAAAAAAGACAATTCAAAAATCGAAATTGCAGATTTGCCCATTCTTATTGATAGTACGGATTATTTAATTCACCCCATTGGTTATATAAGAGATTATAAGTCGAGATTTACTAGTTACAGTAAAGGAAGTGGCCATGCGTCCTATTCAGTTTCTCGCTATAACAACTATTCCATAACAGGAGAACTTAGTAATATTAAATTCCAGCATCTTAATTCAGAAAAATTAACAGCTTTAACAGATGAGCTTATGGAGATTACGTCTATACGATTTCTTGAAAATATTAGAGTACAAACTGGACTCCAATTTTTAGTATATACCATTAGAGATGCCGACACTAATAAAGATGCTAAACTAGATTTTAACGATGTCGAAACCTTATACATCAGTACCATTGAAGGCAAAGGTCTGAAAAAGCTTACTCCAAAATTAGCACAAATTGTCGATTGGAATGTTATTCCACAACAAAGCCGGTTATACTTTAAAAGCATATCGGACACCAACAAAAATGGTGAGTTCGACAAAAATGATAGGGTCAACTATCAGTATGTAAATTTAAAAGATGAAGACTTAAATGTGATTCAGTACAATCCCTTGTAAATTAATTTCCGTCTATATAGTCTTGTAAATAACTGAACCGGTTCGTTAATTTCCCATTTTCAGTCATCTGAGCACGTTTTAAGATTTCCCGTTCATCGTTATTGAAGAATGCAGGAATTACGTGTTCCAAAAATGTTTCACCAAAACCTTCACTAGCATCTTTTGGTAACTCGCATGGTAAATTATCTACAGCCATTACAGTTATAGCTCCTTCTGCATCATAAGCCACTTCCTGTTCCGTTTTAGGATCATAACCATAAAAAGGATCTTCAATAGTTGAAGGTCGTATTGTACTCGCCACAGGACCATCAATATCACAAGAGATATCAGCCACTAAGTTTATCTTGAAATCAGGATGCTTGGCATCTTCTCTCGTAAATAAATACGGTGCATTATTTCCATAAAAATGACCTGCTATAAAATAATCGGTTTCTTTAGCATAAGGCATAAAGTTACTTTCATAACCCGATGGATCTTTGTAAAACTTAAAGCGGTCACCAACTTTACCGTCTTTTCGTTTTGCGTATTCCATAACATCCGCCATAACATACACTGGTTCCGTAAACTCTGAGGTTAAATATAATGCATCACTGATTTGCTTTATGCCCAAATGGTCTAATATTTCCTTGGCACCATAAGCTACTTTTCCGGTTCCAGTAAGCAAAATTTTAATGTTTGGAATGGTGATTTTATCTAATTCGGCTTTTACGGCATTTAAATCGGCCAAGGTTTCCACTTTGGGTAATTTAAATAATCCATCTCGTAATCCTAAAGCTCTAAATCCATTATAGGCGCCAACCAAGCCAGCATATCGTCCAAAACCTATAAGTCTCGCACCATTTTCTTTAACGATAGTTTCATGATCAAACATCTCTATATTTTTCTCTAACATAGCCACTAACAATTTTCTATTGTACGGTTGCTTCTTAATCGTGTGAGAAAAGTAGAAGTATTTTTTATTCGGAATCAAATTTTCGATAGGTACTTCTTTCACTCCAATCATTACATCGGCATGAGAGACATCGTCTAGAACTTCAAAACCTAAATCTTTATAAGCTTCGTCCGGAAAAATTCTAATATCCGAAGACTCTACAATGAATGTAGCCTCTGGAAATTGCATTCTGGCTTCTGCTAAATGTTCAGGAGAAAACACCACGCGTCTATCTGGTGGATTTTTACGTTCTTTTATGATGGCAAATGTCATACTTATTATAATTTTAAAACTGTCAAAATTGAATATGGAATAATATTTGCACGAATGTAAAAGGATTTATGAGGTTGCGCAACTTTTTTCGTAACTTCGCCGTCCATTTATTTCAAATTTTGGGGTCGACTGGTTTTGACAGCGAGATTAATTAAATGGTAAGCACGTGGTGTAATGGCATTGAAACACCTAAAAGGCTAGACCAAATTTTAAACGGCGAGAATAACTACGCTTTAGCTGCATAATCTGAATTACAGTAAGATTTCGTGCTCATTCCTACAAGGTAGGAAGGCTAAATGTCTCCGAAAAGCCCTAGTCAGTGGCGTTTCTGCATGAGGCATCGTAAAAATTGACTAAGATTGGGTAGCGCTTTGATGCCCTTTCGAGATTAAAAAGCTAAGCGTAAAGTGGGTTGTCTTTAACCAGCTTTACGTCTAAAATCTAAGAAAAGACTAAACGTGTAGAAAGCCCTTTGGTTACTTGTTTGGACGAGAGTTCGATTCTCTCCGACTCCACAATGAAGCACAACTTTGTTGTGATTTTAAACATACAAAGTGCAACAAGTTAACTTGATTGCACTTTGTTGTTTTTAAAATATATAGTACACCAGAGCATTACGAAGTTAATCTCACCGATTGCACAAAAACTGAATCGCTAAAATTATAAAGGAGATAGAAGTTTTTTATTAAATCGTGCTTTGTTTTGTAGATACTTTTTACACTGGTATTGTATATTTAATCACCTCAAACAAATTATAATATTTGACTAACATAAAAACACACTCAGTTTTAAAACAAAAAACCTATGAAATTAACTTCATAGGTTTTCTTATATCTCAATCAGAAGGTCTTACTTAATCTCTACCAATTCAAGATCAAATACTAATTCTTGTCCTGCTAAAGGATGATTTCCATCTACAACAATATGGTCTTCATTCACCTCTACAATTTTGAAAGGATGCTCGTTACCTTGTGCATCTTTAGACACTAAACCTAATCCTACTTCTGGCTTTACCTCCTCTGGTAACTGTGCCTTTTCAACTTTGTGAAATAACTCTTGTCTCACTTCACCATAAGCTTCAGTTACAGGAATATCTACAGTTTTTTTATCGTTTACTTTCATATCAATAACTGCTTTTTCAAAACCAGGAATCAACATCCCTTGACCTAATGTAAACTCTAAAGGCTCGCGCTCTAAAGAACTATCAAAGACTTGTCCGTTTTTTAATTTTCCTGTATAATGTACTTTTACAGTATCATTTTCTTTTACTTGACTCATAAATTTCTTATTTTCATTATAATAAGCTGCAAAATTATTGTTTCTCATAGAGAATAAAGAATCATACGACCCTTTTCTGTCTATTTAAGAAAAACTTAACGTCTCAGAATACCAAACCATAAAATATCAACCTTAAATTAGAGTTACAATTAACCCTATGACCCGAATCCTATATAAAATCGCAAAGACAACGTATAGATATTTCTATTGTGTTGCTTATTAACACAGCCAATTTTTGTTGCAATAGCGCTAAGCAATTGTGCCTTTTATTAAGAACTTATTGGTTACAAATTATAAAGACATATATACATGGCACGTTCAAGAATTAAAAATGAAGATCAATACGACGCTTTGCGCGATAAAGGTTACAGTAAAGAAAAAGCAGCAAGAATTGCCAACACACCAGATGCTGGCAAAAAAGGCGGTAAAGCAAAACCATATGAAGAATGGACCAAAGATGAACTTTACGAACAAGCTAAAAATGTAGATATCGAAGGAAGATCTAAAATGAAAAAGGATGAATTAATCACTGCCCTCAGAAATAATTAAAATTTTTAAAATTGAAATCTATTTTTCGTGAAAGTAATTTGATATTTTCACGACTATTTTATTTAAATACAAATCTATGTTAACTTGGAAAGACATTATTAACTTTTCTGTTAATGGCAACCCTACTCCAGACCGTCGTGTTGAGAAAACTGAGGCTGAATGGAAAGCGCAATTAACAGATGAGCAATATAGAATTACTCGTCAAAAAGGTACCGAACGTGCGCATACTGGTGACCTTTGCACAACTTATGAAGAAGGCAAGTACCATTGCGTTTGTTGCAACACACCATTATTCGATTCTACAATAAAATTCAGTTCAGGCACAGGTTGGCCAAGCTTTACGCAACCTATAGAAGAAAATGCTATTAAGTATGAAAAAGACACGACTTATGGCATGGTTCGCGTAGAAGTGATGTGCAATACTTGCGATGCTCATCTGGGACACGTTTTTCCAGATGGCCCAGAACCGAGTGGATTGCGCTACTGCGTGAATTCAGAATCTATGATTTTAGATAAAGAAACAGCATAATGAGTACTAAAAACTTACAAATAGCAACAGTTGGTGGCGGCTGTTTTTGGTGTACAGAAGCCGTGTTTCAAGAGGTTAAAGGTGTAGAACAAGTTATCTCTGGATATGCTGGAGGGAATGTACCCGGAAAACCTACGTACAGAGAAATCTGTTCTGGTTTAACAGGTCATGCAGAAGTCGTTCAAGTGACTTTTGACGCTAACGTGATTAGCTACGAAGCTATTTTAATCATTTTTATGACTACTCACGATCCAACAACACTTAATAGACAAGGTGCCGACCGTGGAACACAATACCGCTCAGTAATTTTCTATCATAATGATGCGCAAAAGGAAGTTGCAAATCGAGTTCTAAATGAATTAAAACCGTATTACGAACAACCGATTATAACAGAATTAACTGCAGCTCCTACGTTTTATGAAGCGGAACAAGAGCATCAGGATTTTTATGAAAACAATCCAGATTATGGGTACTGTAGTTTTGTTATTGAACCTAAATTATCCAAATTGAGAAAGCTTCATTCTGCTTTATTAAAATAATTAAGAATTTGAAAAGCAACTTTCTACAGAAGGTTGCTTTTTTTTTATGATACTGTGATATTATTTAAAGTTAGCATTTGAGCTATTTCAATTTTCTCTTCAGCATACACAAAACTCCAATTTCCTCTCTCGAAAGGTTTTCATTTACTTTTAATAGTCGTGCTATTTCCTTTTGAAAATAGTTGATGGTTTTGCCATCAATATATTCATCAATAACACGCGGATCAATATAAGAACTGCGTGCAACCGATGGTGTGTTTCCCAAACGCTCACTTACTTTTATGACCGCTTCACGGATATTTTTATCTAATTCTTTTTGGTCTTGTTTTTTAGAATACCCAATTTCATCTAATGCCATGGCGGCAATCACTGTTCCTGCCCATGTTCTAAAGTCTTTTGCAGAAAATTCTTCACCCATCACCTCCTTAATATAGTCATTGAGATGTTCACTTTTAACATCCTGCTTTTCTCCGGCTTCATCAATAAACTTAAATATTTCATAACCAGGCAAATCGTCTATCTCTTGCACGATTTTCGCTAACTTTCTATCAACGATATGGCGTTCTTGTTCTTTACCCGATTTCCCGATATAATTAAAGATGAGTTCATCATGTTCAATTTGCAAATGTTTACTTCGCATGGTCGTTAAACCATAACTCTCGTTTTCTTTGGCATAATAATCACTCCCAGGTCTAAAATACGCGGCTTCCAGAAGTCTCACCATACATGCCAGCACTTTTTCTTTAACCAATTTTCGTTTACGAAGGTGTTGTCCGGTAACACGACGCATACGTTCTAATTGACCTGCAAACTTAACAATGCGATCGAATTTTTGCTGTTCTTGCTTTTCTCTATATTTTGGATTATAGATATACTGTTTTCTATTTTTATCGTCTCTACCTGTGGCTAAAATTTTAGCCGATTTGTTGGTAGTAATTTCAACATCGGTCCAAGCTGGTGGAATAACCAAGGCTTTAAACCAATCTTTTAAATCTTTATCCTTTATAGTTTTATCAGTACTATCGACATATCGAAAGCCTCTGCCATGTTTTTTTCTGTAGTACATGATGTTCGTGTGGTTATATAAGCTATAAAGTAAATTCTTTAACCCAACATCAATTAACTCAAAAGCCACTAAAAGTATCTCATTACTTTCGTGATTAAAAATCGTAATATCTTCTTTACCCCTTAATACCTCTATAATAATCCAATACTTTTACGCGCAGTAAGTAATCGTATTTGGCATTGGCGAGATTGACTTTAGCATTGTCTAAATTATTTTTACTCGTGATATAATTTAAGAAATTAGAGACGCCATTTTTAAATCGGATATCATTAATACGATAAGATTCCTGATAAGCTTCCACTTGTTTTTCTAAACTTTGATGACGTTTATAAGCGGCTTCCATATCAAAATATACCTGAGCAATCGCATTCTTAATGTCAACATGTGTACGTTCTAACTCAATGATGGATTCTTCAACTTTAATTTTTTCTAAAGCCACATTGTTTTTCGCTCTAAAACCATTGAATAATGGCACATTAACCTGAACACCAACAACCGTATTGAGATTATTATCTAATTGGTCGGTATAATCAATACCTTCTGAAGCATAATTGGTCTGTTCTGTCATAATCGGCAAATCTTCATCGTCAACCGTTACAAAATCTCCGGTTTCAACAAAACTTGACCCTGTGGCGGTAAATAATTCCGCTGCGCTAGAATAGTTTGTATTTAAACCTCCAAAAAGTGAAATTTCGGGTGTAAACTGAGACTTCGCAACACGCACCCCTTTTTTGGCTGCTTCTATACGCAATTCCTTAGCTTTAAATGTGGCTAGGTTACGAATAGCGTCTTCAAAAACAGTATTGGCAGAAACTTCATATTTATTAAATTCTAGAAGTAAACCATCGGTTGCTAAGTGAATATCTTCTTTTAAATTCATTAATTGCTGTAAACTTATTTTGGCATTATTTAAGCTGCTTTCAGCTACTAAGACACTGGTTTCATCGCTTGCCACTTGTCCTAGAATATCAGCGTAATCTGCAGGATTTCCTGATTCGTTATCGTAAAAATCTTGTTGAATTTTAAGCTGTTGTTTTGTTGTTTCTAATCGGGATTTAGCCAACTCTAATACATCTTTTGCATTTAAAACTTGAAGATAGGCCAAGGTGATATTCAATATTAAATCTTGTTGCGCTGCTTCAATTTCTAAGTCGGAAGCTTTTTTATTCAATCGATTTTGTTTGGCAGCATTTAATAATCGAAAACCATTAAAAATGATCATATCTAAACTCAATCCTAAGTTAGAAAAGGTTAATTCTTGATTGATATAAGCGTTGGTAAATGGGTCGATACTTCTGCCATCATTAACACCCAAATTAAAACTACCATTAAGACTTGGTAACACATCGGCTTTGGATTGTTGGTAATTTACTTTTGCTGAATTGGCTTGTAAATTGGTTGATTTTAAATCGAGGTTGTGCTCTAAAGCGATAGCAATACAATCGTCTAAAGTATAACTTTTGTTCGTTGTATTTTGAGCAAAACCAGCCCAACTCATCATTACAATGATGATTAATAGTATGAGTTTATGTATCATGATTATTGTATAATTTTATAAAACACCCCTAAAGTCCACTCAAGAGAAAATTTCAGTTAAATATTTATACTATTTTTCCATCAAGTAGATTAATAATTCTAGAACCATAAGCAGCATTACTTTCAGAATGTGTGGCTTGTATTATGGTGACTCCTTCTTTATTTAACTGAGCAAAGAGTTCCATGATTTCCTCGCTTTGTTTAGAGTTGAGATTACCAGTTGGTTCGTCTGCTAAAATGAGCTTTGGTTGTCCTATTAAGGCTCTGGCAATCCCAACGAGTTGTTGTTGCCCTCCACTTAATTGTATTGGGAATAAATCTTTCTTTCCTACGATATTAAATCGGTCTAGCATATCAGCAACCATCGCTTTACGTTCAGAAGATTTTACGTTTTTATAAAGTAATGGTGTTTCTATATTTTCGTAAACGGTGAGTTCATCAATAAGATGATACGCCTGAAACACAAAACCGATATATTCTTTGTAGAGTTTAGAGCGGTTTTTTTCTTTCATACTATGCACAGGTTCACCTAAAAAGGTATAACCTCCACCTGTAAAATTATCTAACATACCAATACAATTCAACAAAGTAGATTTCCCAGAACCAGAAGGTCCCATAAGTGAAATGAATTCACCTTCCTCTACATTAAAATTAATATTATCTAGTAATGTGACTTTATTGCTTCCTGAATTGACTGTTCTTGTGGCTTCGTTTAAGCTTACTAATATATTTTGCATTTTGATTGATGATTTTATTTATTCGGTTTTTAAACTATCCACAGGATTTGCAATTGCCGCTTTAATCGCCTGAAAACTTACCGTCACCATTGCAATTACAATAGCAACTATTCCAGCTATGACAAAAATCCATCCATTGATTTCTATGCGGTAGGCATAATTCCCAAGCCAATTATCCATAACATACCAAGCCACAGGAATAGCAATTACAATGGCAAGACCAACGAGTTTTAAAAAGTCTTTAGATAATAATTTTACAATACCAGAAACACTTGCTCCTAAAACTTTACGAACTCCAATTTCTTTGCTACGCTGTTCTGCGGTGTATGCTGCCAATCCAAAAAGTCCCAAACATGAAATAAGAATGGCCAATAAGGCAAAAAGCTGAGATAGCTTCCCAACGAGTTGTTCACTTTTAAATTTAGCGTTAAACGCATCATCTACAAAACTGTATTCAAAAGGAAATGCTGGGTTGTGTTTTTTCATTACTGCTTCAATTTTAGACAACACATCGCTAGTTCCTATTTTAGGATTTGTTTTTAAATACATATAACTCGCTTCACCATGGTAGTTAAAAAACATCACAGGATCACTTTGTCCATACATGTCATCAAAAAGGTAATCTTTTACAACACCAACAACCGTATACACATCTCCTCGATCTATCTTCTTACCAATTGCACTGCCTTGTCCCATCAGTTTAGCAAAGGATTCTGTAATTAAAACACTCGTACTGTCTTTTGCCATGTTTTCATAAAACCCACGACCTTCAACGAGTTCCATACCTGCAGTTTCCAAGAAATCGGAACTAATATATCTAAAGAAAATTAAGACGTCTTCTGTGTTTGTTCCGCCTGTCCACGTTAAGTTAGAACCATTATTACCTCCATTTAAAATCCCAGAATTATTTAAACCGACGCTTGAAACCGCACCTGTTTGAATTAAATCTTGTTTAATGACATCAAATTTTTGGATCATAGTTCCATTGACATTCAACGAAATCAATTGGTCTTTATCAAAACCTAAGTCTCTATTTTTTATATGTTGAAGTTGTTGATAGACTAAAATGGTACAAATAATAAATACGATTGAAATTGTAAACTGACCAACAACGAGTCCTTTCCGGATATAATTTGCAGAACCGTGTGTAACTTTTAGTCCTTTTAAAACCTCAACAGGCTTAAACGACGATAGATAAAAAGCAGGATACAGTCCTGCGATGATGCCGCACACCAAGGTAATTCCTAATAAAAATACAATGTGAAATGGTTGCGACAATCCTAAAACTAAATCTTTTTCTATAAGTAAATTGAATTGCGGCAACAACACAAACAGGAACAGTACACTCACTAAACTAGCTATAAAAGCCAGAATCAAAGCTTCTGAAATAAATTGAAAAATTAATCTTGTGCGACCAGAACCCATCGCTTTTCTGACTCCAACTTCGTTTGCTCGTTTTTCGCTTCGTGCTGTGGATAAATTCATAAAATTAATACACGCAATTAATAAGATAATTAAAGCAATGATAGTAAATAGTCTCACCGAATCTATGCGTCCACCAACTTGCTTTCCATTTTCAAAATGAGCTCTTAAGTGCCAATCTTTTATAGAATGTAAAAAAGCTTTTGAGTCACTATCTCCTGTTTTCTTCTCTAATAAACCTCTTACTTGTGCATCAACATCATTAAAATCGGCTTCTGGTGATAATTCTACAAAGGTATCGGCGAAAAAACTACCATAACCATTGGTCCATTCTTTGTCTCCACTCCAACGCTCAAATGGTGCAATCCAATTGATGGGAAATGTGACGTTTTTTGGAAGATTTTCAATCACTCCAGAAATTAAATAGTTCTCAGTATTATCTACTTTGAGTACTTTACCAATGGCCTTTGCATTTTTGCCATACAACTGTTCTGCCGTTTCTTGCGTAATAACGATGGCTTCAGGATTATTAAAAGCCTCTTTAGCATTACCTTCAACAAATTTTAAGCTAAATATTGTTATAAAATCTTCATCTACAAAACGTCCACCACTATTAATGGCATTATCATTTACAGAAAATAATAAATCTCTATGTTTAGTGCGTGATGCTTTAACAATTCCTGGAATTTCCGTTTTCATAGCTTCCGCAAATGGTCCTGGTGTAGAATTGAACGTTCGCCATTCTCCATCATATTCTTGATGCGTTGGCACATAATACACTTGATCTTGCTTTTCAAATTCCGAATCGAAACTCAACTCATCTTCAACCCATAGAAAGATTAAACTGGCACAGGTAATTCCGATGGCTAATCCGAAAATATTCAGAAAGCTATACCCTTTATTTTTACGTAACGTCCGGAATGCTATTTTTATATAATTTAAAATCATATTCTTTTTTTGACTGAATTAATTATTACTACTTATTATGTAGTGAAGATGATGCCAAAACCACAAAACACTAAAAATCAATTAATTAATTTTTATTTTAAAATCCATAGTGTTCGTTTTTGATACACATCTTGTTCGTAAATGAACAGTTTATTCTGAGCGTAAAGAATCCACAGGATTAGCATTTGCCGCCTGAAGCGTCTTTAGACTGATGACTAATAAGGCAAAGACAATCATAGCCAAACCACTCACTAAAAACACCCAGAAACTTATACTTGTTTTGTATGCAAAATCTTGTAACCAATTGTGAATGCCGTAATATGCAATTGGTGCAGCAATAACAAAAGCAATCGCTACCAAGATTAAAAACTCCTTACATAAGAGTGCATTAATCTGTAACAATGACGCTCCCAAAACTTTACGCACTCCTATTTCTTTTACACGACGGTTAGTGGTATAAATCACAAGTCCGAGCAATCCTAAACAGCTAATGAGAATTGACAAGCTTGTTGCCCAATTTAAAAGTTTGGACATCTTTTGCTCCCGATTATAAAACCGCTGAATGGTTTCATCTAAAAACTCTACGCGATAATCGTCTGTTTCTGAATAAACCGATTTATAAACATTTTCAATTTTTGAAAGTGTTCCTTTAAAATCCGCTGATGATTCATTTTGAAATGCGATATGAACAGCTTGAAACTGACTCCAATCTTGTTGATACCAGTCTCCTCTATATGCCATGGGTTTAATAGGGCTTCGCAAGGAACGTTGGAAAAAATCTGCCATAACTCCGACTATAGGCACACTTTGATCACCGAATAAAACTGTTTTTCCAATAGCTTCGTCGGGACTTTTAAACCCAAGTCTTTTTCGGCATGTCTCATTAATTACTAACTCTTTAACAGTATCATTTCTGATGGTTCGTCCTGCTATAAGATCTAACTCAAATACCTCAGCGTAATTGACGTCACCAAAAATAAATTGTAAGTCTATATTAACCTCATTGTCACCATTATTATAAGTAACTGAAGAACTATTCGTTGAAATAGATGCAGGTGCATGGCTTCCAATACTAATCGACTTAATTTCCGGAATAGCTCTTAATTTTTGGGCATAAAGCTCTTTTTTAGAAATTTCACGTTCCGCTCTAGGGCTATAAACAGACACAATAGCATCCGTTTTAAAACCCATATCTGTTTCTAAAAGAAAATTAATTTGTTGACCAACCAACAACGTAGCAATTACAAATACTTGAGCAATAGAAAACTGAAAAACCGTTAAGAATTTACGAAGTTTCACCTTTTTATTTCCGACAGCTAAATGATTTTTTAAAACGGCAACCGTGTTAAATTTTGAAAGTACTAATGCTGGATAAAAACCAGATAAAAATGTCACTAATAGTAATAGAATAGCGATACCAAGAATAATTATGGGTGATTTCATCAACTCATAACTTAAACCTTCTGGCACAAAATCTGAAAACACATTAATCAACCATCTAGAAAGCAATAGCGATAATACTGCAGACACTAAAACCAATAAAAAGGTTTCACCCATAAATTGACCTATCAGCTGTTTTCTAGAGCTTCCTAATGTTTTACGGATTCCTATTTCTTTAGCACGCTGAGAAGCTTGCGCTGTATTTAGATTGATAAAATTGATACAACCTAAAAGCAATAGAAATATCGCCACTAAAGCGAGATTTATAAGTAGCGATTTACTGGCCTGACCTTTAGACCAATCGTAAATACCATACTTTTCGTTGAAGTGAATATCTCCTAATGGTTGAAGTGTAAACTTTTGTTCATCACCATATTTTTTAGATTCCTCATCTTGGTGCTCCTTTGCTAAATCATCCAAACGATTTTGTATGGCTGATAAGTCGGCATTTGAAGTCACCTTTACAAATAGCTGAGACGCATCGTTGGTATTGTTCCAATTTTTATTAAGGAAATCGTCTCGCAATCGTGTTTGCAAAATTGTTGAATGCGAGATAAATTCTTCAAACACAAAATCTGTTCGTTCTTTAAAATTCTCAACAATTCCTGTAACTGTTATATGAAGTGAATCATTGTAAACCAAGGTTTTTCCAATAATATCTGAAGGTTTTGTATTTGGAAAATAATCAGCTGCTCGATTTTCGGTAAGAATAACATTATTTGGACTTGCTAAAATTTCAGATGTATTACCAGCTAAAAATTTATAATTGAAAATCTTAAAATAATTAGCATCTGCAAAAATGACGAAGTTGGGCCATTTAAATTCGGAATTTAATACTCTATTTTCAACTTTTGAAGGCCGTTCAATATAAAACCCACTAACGGTTTCAAAATTTGAATTCTCGGAAATAGCATCCTCCAATGCTAAAGTGACTCCTGGAATTGAAAAATTAGCTTCAGGACTCGTTAAATCGGTAACTACTCTATAAATACGATCCTTATCTTTATGAAATGTATCAAAGGTAGCATCGTAATAAATCATTAAACCAATCACAAAAGAGGCACTTAAACCAATGGTTAATCCAATAATATTTATTAGAGAAAACACCTTATGCTTCATAAGGTTCCTCCATGCTATTTTGAAATAATTTTTAATCATGATGTGTTGTTTTATAGCAAAATCCACAAGGTTTTAAACACCTGGCAGGTTGATGATGATTATTCCGTTCTTAAAGATTCTACAGGATTAGAGGTTGCCGCTTTTATTGTTTTTACAGCTATGGTTAACATGGCAATCACTACTGCGATGCCGCCTGCACCTAAAAACATCCAAATATTAAGTTCTATACGATACGCATAATTCTGTAACCAATTATGCATTGCCCACCATGCTATTGGCGACGCGATTAAAAAAGCGATAACGACTAATTTTAAAAAGTCTTTAGTCAGTAATATTGTAATAGCCGAGACACTGGCACCGACTATTTTACGAACTCCAATTTCCTTTTTTCGCTGTGCTACAATAAGCAAAGACATGGCAAATAAACCGATACAACTTAAGATTATAGCTAAAATAGAACCACTACCAATCATGGTAATCATGGTACGCTCATGTCGTAAGGTTCTATCAATATTTTCATTTAAAAAAGACCCTTGAAATTCGGCATTAGGTTCAATAGTATTCCAAGCTGCTTTTACATCGGTGTAGGCTTGCTCTAAATTTTGTGATGATACCTTAACGTATGCATTGCGCAAATTCCAATTAGGAAGCGCAAATAAGGTCATTGGCGCAATATTCTGGTCGAGTTCTTGAAAATTGAAATCTTTAATAACACCTACTACAGAATATACAGCATCATCTAAATCTATCTGTGAGGCTAAAATATCATCTTCATTAAGTTGCTTCGCCATGGCTTCATTGATAATAACCGAAAGACTATCACTCGCTAAGTTTTTTCGAAATGAACGACCTTCAATAATATTCAAGTCTAAGGTTTCAATATAATCGGCATCAACCACCACCATGTGTGTTTCTACACCGCGACCTTGATGTTCAAAACCCAAGACACTTGTAGAGCGTGAGCCATCTTTTCCTAAACCTAAAATGTTATTGGATGCTGTAACACTTACAATATTAGGTTTATCTTGAAGCGTATTTCGAAGTAATTCTATAGCTTGTTGATCGTTAAGTTGACCATTCAGAGGAAAAGCAATCACCTGATCTTTATTGAAACCTAAATCTTTAGTCCTCATAAATTCCACCTGATCCCAAAGTACAAGCGTACCACTAATCAGTAAAATAGCAATGCCGAATTGCAAGACCATTAAACTATTTCGCAAATGGTTTTTACCATTGACGTCGAGCTTCCCTTTTAAACTTTGTAAGGTTCCTAGGCGGCTCATTAATAACGCGGGATAACCTCCAGCAATTAATGTAATCAGCAAAACACTTAAAATAAGCACCAACAACAATGATGGGTTTAGTAAGGTTGCCAATGACGCTTGGGTTTTAAATAAGGTTTGAAAATAAGGCAGTAGAAACACAGCTAATAAAATTCCTAGTCCGATGGAAATTAAAAACACTAAAATGCTTTCACCCCAAAACTGAAAAAACAGCTGTTTTTTGTTTGCACCTAATGTTTTTCGCATGCCAATCTCACGCAAACGTTGCGCACTTTTAGCAATACTCATATTGATAAAATTCACACAAGCGATAAACAGAATTAAAGTTGAAATCCCCAAGACCAAATAAGGCATGGTACGACTTACTGTTACTGGACCTTGATTAAAATTAGCAAAACGAACATCTGCCAAAGGCAATAGTTTTAGTTGTCTATAAAGTCCGTCAGTATTTGGTTGAAACCCATCACGTTTAGCATTATCAATCTCGTTTTTGTAATGTAATTGCGTAAAATCTGTGGTACTCTTTTCAAATTGCTTAGGTTGTACACTTTCTGCAAGTTGCATATATACTTCATGGTTCTCCATGTCCCAACGACCGATTGTTCTAGCATAGGCATGTTCATTCTGGCTTTTAAAATTCAGAACGATATCAAATCCCATAGAACTGGTATTCGGAGAATCTTTTACAATTGCTGTAACCGTAAACGGTACTTGTTGCTCATCTCTTAGAATGCTAACCGTTTGTCCGATGGGCTCTTCATCTCCAAAAATACGTTTCGTAGCTAGTTCAGTCATTACCACAGAAGACTCTGACGCTATTGGATTTGTCTTATCACCTTTTATAATTGGAAAGCTAAACATGTTAAAAAAATCGGGATCCACATAAGCCGTACTCATACCGAATTGCTTGTCTTCTTGACTTAATAAGACACCAGTACTAACATAGCGCGTAATTTTCTCAACTCCCGCAACCTCATCTTTTAAAGCGGCAGCAAAAGGCTCCGATTTTGAGATGTTAGCTTCGACACCATTGGGTGTACTATCTTCAGAATACACCATATAAAGGGCGTCTCCATGTTCATGAAAGCGATCAAAAGACAATTGAAAAACGGCATACATCGCTAATAAAATAGCCACACCAAATGCTGCCGTAAGTCCAACCACATTAAGCACTGTAAACGTTCTATTCTTCCAAAGGTTTCTGAGTGCAATTTTTATATAATTTTTAAACATGATTGTTCGTTTTTTGATTGATGATTATTCGGTACGCAATGCCTTTACCGGATTAGAGGTTGCCGCTTTAATCGCTTGGAAACTTACAATGATTAGTGTAATGATTAACGCTCCAAAACAAGCAATAGCAAAGACATCCCAACTGACTGTGGTACGATAGCTAAATTTTTGTAACCATTGTCCCATAATATAATAGGCTAACGGAGATGCAATTAATAATGCGATGACCACAAGCGTGATAAAATCTTTTGAAAGCAATAACCATAACTGACTGATGGATGCTCCTAAGACTTTACGGACCCCAATTTCTTTAGTACGTTGTTCAGCCACAAAAGATGCTAATCCAAATAAACCTAAACAACTAATAAAAATCGCTAACACTGTAAATACTCTGGCTAAACTGGCAACGCGTTCTTCTGATTCAAACTTTGCTCCATATTCTTCATCTACAAACTGATAGTCGAAAGGAGTGTTAGGGAAGTTCTTCTTAAAGACACCTTCAATAAGCGCTAAATTTTCACTGGTGCTTTTTTCAGGATTAAGTCTTACATTATAAAACGCCGTATTATCTTCGCTATCAAAAACATACATCGCTTGTTTCACAGGACTGTAAGGCGATTGAATAATCATATCTTCAACAACTCCTACAATTTTTAAAGGTGGACTTGGATCTTCAGTATCAGAATCTCTAATAAATTTACCTATTGGGTCTATAAGTCCCATGTATTTCACAGCCGTTTCATTAAGTAATACAGCATTTGAATCTGAAGCGAATTCCCGAGAAAACCCACGACCAGCAGTAACTTTTAAGCCTAAAGTTTCCACAAATTCATATGAGACTGATGTATATGCTAAATCTTCCTGGAAATCAGCTGGCTTACCATCCCAAGTATAACCAGATCTATTAGACCATACATTAGTCATTGGCCCACTTGTACCCGTCATTTCTAAAGCACCTCCAGAGGCTATAAACTGATTCCTCATGACATCTTTTTTCCCGATAAACTCGTTACTCATAACTGGAATTTGAATGAGTCCTTCTTTATCATACCCAACAGGTCGATCTTTAGAAAACTGAATTTGATTCATCACCACTAATGTTCCTATAATTAAGGCTACCGAAACGGTAAACTGTGCGACTACTAAAATTTTTCGAGGCAAAGATGAATAACGACCAGATTTGAAGGTGCCTTTTAATACCGCAACTGGATTAAAAGATGATAAATAAATGGCTGGATAACTTCCTGCTAAAAATGCCGTAATAATTACAAAAGCCAATGAAATTAACCAAAACTGAAGATTTTCCCACGGAAAAACGATGGCTTTACTAGCCAAATTATTAAATCCGTTTAAGAATAACAACACTAATCCAAGTGCAACAATAAACGACAGAAACACAATTAAAAACGATTCACTTAAAAATTGAAAAATAAGCTGACTACGTTGTGAGCCAATCGATTTTCTAATGCCTACTTCTGTCGCTCGTTTTTCGGAACGTGCGGTACTTAAATTCACAAAATTAATACAAGCTAATAACAGAATGAATAAACCTATAATACCAAACAACCAAACGTTTTCAATACGTCCACCAGATTGCACTCCATTTTCAAACTCACTTCGCAAATACCAATCTTTCATAGGTAACAGGAATAATTGTGGATTAAATTGAGCTGTTTCAGATGAGGCATTTTTCTTTACATCACTAATTTTAGAGGTTACCACATCCATAGTCGTATTCTCGTTAATTTGCACAAACAGCTGAAATGAATTATTTCCCCAAGCATCCTTTGACAATTCTAACCAAGGCTGGGTTGTTACATAATGTTTCCATGGAATGATGTATTCCATATCGCTAAATGAGTTATTTGTTGGAATGTCTTTATAAACCGAAGACACAATTAAATCATCCTCATTATTCACTTTTACTATTTTTCCGAGAGCGGTTTCATTACCAAATAAAGACTTTGCAGCAGATTCTGATAACATAATTGAATTCTTCTCTTTAAGGCCATCTTTTACTCCCGAAATAATATCCAAATCCAACATAGCTGTTGCCCCTTCTTGCATTGCGTTTCCTGTTATGTAAATATTGGTTTCACCAAATTTCAGGTATCGCGGTTGTTCCCAAGATGACATCACAATATGCTTAAAATTATCAGTATGATCTTGACGTAAAGCAAACTCTAAAGGTCTTGGCACTGCAGGACTCGTATTAACATTAGCATTCATAGTTTGACTTTGAAAAACCTGAGCTATGCTACCTTTATCTTTAAAGTGATTATTAAAATTTAATTCATCAGTCACCCATAAACCAATCATAATCGTCGCTGCCATGCCAACAGCTAAACCTGAAATATTGATAAATGAATACACCTTATTTTTAATAAGATTCCGAAACGCTATTTTGAAATAATTTTTGAGCATGGCTTCTATGAATTACTGTTCGTTTTTTGATTGATTTGGCTTCGACACTTCAGTCGTAATTGATTGGTTGTTTTATGATTTACTGAAGTGTTTTCGGCCTGATTGATTGATTGATTGATTGATTGATCATTATATACCTACAAGGGTTTAAAAACCTTGCAGGATAGACTACGCTAATATATTCTCAGTTACTTTTTGTCCGTCTAACATTCTGATAATTCTATGACTGTACTTAGCATCGTGCTCACTGTGTGTTACCATGATGATGGTTGTTCCGGCTTCATTAAGATCTATTAATAAATCCATTACCTCGTTACCATTAGTACTATCCAAATTACCTGTTGGCTCATCGGCAAGAATTAGTTTTGGTTTGTTGACCACAGCTCTGGCAACAGCCACACGTTGTTGCTGTCCACCAGACAATTGTTGCGGAAAATGATTACGACGATGCATAATTTGCATTTTTTCTAAAACCGCCTCCACTTGCTTTTTACGTTCTGCTGGTTTAACACCTGTATAGATTAAGGGTAATTCTACGTTTTCAAACACCGTTAGTTCATCAATGAGATTAAAGCTTTGAAAAACAAAACCAATATTGTGTTTGCGTAATTCTGAACGCTTGCGCTCATTATAACCAGCGACTTCCGTGCCGTTAAACATAAAACTACCTCCATCAGGATCGTCTAGTAATCCCAAAATATTTAATAAGGTCGATTTCCCACATCCCGAAGGCCCCATGATCGCCACAAACTCACCTTCTTTCACATCAAATGATAATTTGTTTAAGGCTATGGTTTGTACTTCTTCGGTTTTATAGAATTTTTCTAGGTCTTTTATTTGTATCATCGTATAAGTTTTTATCTTGTAGCTTTGGCTATTAGCCCTTAGTTATTGGTTGTTAATTTTAGTCTTTTTTTCTATTCTTTATTATCTTGGTTCATGTCTCATGCTTCTATTTCAAAATCAACTCTTCCGTATCTCCAAAAGCATCATAACTAGACGTCACCACTTTATCTCCAGGATTTAATCCTTCTAAGACTTCGTAATATTCTGTATTCTGGCTTCCTAATCTTATGTTGACTTTGTACGCGGTATTTCCATCTTCGCTGACTTTAAACATCCAGTTCCCTCCTGTTTTTTGAAAGAAGCCACCTTTCGCTACTAACAACGCTTCTTTTTCTGCACTTAAGGCCACACGAATTTGCAAATTCTGACCTCTACGAATGCCTTCAGGCACTTCACCTACAAATTTCATATCCACTTGAAAACGACCATTGGTAACTTGTGTAAATACCTTTTTAATTTCTAAAGTGTAGGTTTTATTATTCAACACAAAGGTTCCGGTTTGACCATTATAAATTCTGGAAATATAATGTTCATCAATATCTACTCTTACTTTATAACCAGTGATCACATCGACTTGACCTAACCGTGTGCCTTTATTAATAGACTGTCCGATTTCAGCATCTAGCGACGTTAACTGCCCATCGATTGGTGCTCTCACCACCAAGTCCCCAACTTTTTTTCGCATCAGCTCTAATGCACTTTGAGTTCTAGCATATGAATTTCTAGCCTGATTGACTTCTAATTTTGATGAAATACTATCCTCTGATAATACTTGTTGCGCAAGTTTCATACGTTCCTTTTGGTACTCATAATTATTCTGAGACGACTCGTAGTCCATTCTTCCAATCGCCCCTTTTTCGTATAAACGTTTGTTTAAATTATAAACACGTTCGGCTTCAATGAGATTATTTTCAACATCAGTATATTGATTTTGGCGGTTAATGGTATTTTGGCGCGCTGCATTTTGAGAAATCTGCATTTGTGTCAATAAATTATACACCGACGTTTCCTGGTTAATAAGACTCAATTCCAAATCGGTATTAGATAATCTTAAAATTGGTTCTCCTTTTTTAAGCATGGCACCATCTTCAACAAACTTCTCTTCTACACGCCCACCTTCCAAAGCATCTAAATAAATAGTGGTAATAGGAAGCACAATACCGTTAACCGGAATGTTTTCTTGAAATACATTTTCACTGACTGTACTAATTGAAATTCGCTCTTTATCCACATTCAATTTTGAACCACCTGAGGTTTGAAAAATAACATACACGATTAAAGCTATTAATGCTAAAATCCCTAAAGCTAATCCTACTTTTTGATTTGAAAATTTCTTCT
Source organism: Winogradskyella sediminis (assembly GCF_003387355.1). Classification (GTDB taxonomy): domain Bacteria; phylum Bacteroidota; class Bacteroidia; order Flavobacteriales; family Flavobacteriaceae; genus Winogradskyella; species Winogradskyella sediminis. Next base: position 1,686,376 of record NZ_QUNH01000001.1, on the reverse strand, counting down.
TTTGAATTGGAACGTCCATTTGTAATTTTTGATTTATATATTTTATATAGTGAAGATAATGCCAAAACATTAATATACTGAATTACAGCTTATTATATTTTTAGTCGAAATTAAAAGTGTCCGTTTTTGATACACTTTATGTTCAATAACGTACACTTTTGAAGGCTGTTAAAATTTAGGTTTTGTATTTTTTTTAAGCCCAAGATAAAATTGTAATATTGTAAACACATCCTTAAAATGAGTTCAATACGCTATTTCCGATGTATAACGTTCGGCTTTGAAAGGACTTCCTAATAAATAAACCTCGATTATCGAGAGATGGTACTTAAAAACGCTACAATATTAGTTATAGACGATGATGTTGATGTATTAACAGCATTGCGATTGCTATTAAAACCGCTGGTTAAAACTGTGGTTACGGAGAAAAACCCAAGTAATATTACCTCTCAAATAGCGCAAGCTAATTACGATATTATTATTCTAGACATGAATTTTAATGGCTTAGTCAATACGGGAAACGAAGGTATTTTTTGGCTGAACAAAATCCGACAGTTAAAACCAGAAACAGCTGTGATTTTAATGACCGCTTATGCTGATATTGATTTAGCCATACGCGGTTTAAAAGAAGGTGCATCTGACTTTTTAATGAAACCTTGGAAGAATGAAAAAATAGTAGAAACCATCACAACTATTCTGAGTCAGAAAAAATCGCAAAAGCTCTCAAAGAACCAGCTTCACAGCAATTCTGTTGAAATTATTGGCACTAGTGATGTGATGACGGATGTCTTTACAAAGCTCAAAAAAGTAGCACCAACAGATGCCAACGTTTTAATCCTTGGTGAAAACGGTACAGGTAAAGATTTAATTGCTCGTGCGCTTCATGATAACTCCAACAGAAAACACCAACCGTTTGTAAAAGTCGATGTTGGTGCTTTAACCGAATCATTATTCGAAAGTGAATTATTTGGCTATAAAAAAGGAGCGTTTACAGACGCAAGAGAAGACAGAAAAGGCCGTTTTGAAGCCGCCCATGGTGGCACTTTATTTTTAGATGAAATAGGAAATATTAGTTTGAGTCAGCAAGCCCGATTACTTACCGTCTTACAAAATAGACACGTGACTCCTTTGGGCTCAAATGACCCAATCCCTATTGATATTCGATTAATTTGCGCTACTAATATTAATCCTCAAATTTTAGCTGATGAAAAGCGGTTCAGGAAAGATTTAATATACAGGATTAATACGGTTGATATTGTGGCTCCTCCATTAAGAGATCGTGGTACTGATATTACTGAATTGGCTCATCATTTTGTAGCACAGTATGCCGAAAAATATAATAAAAATCCGTTTTCTTTTGATTCCGGATTTATCTCAAAATTAAAAAAACACGATTTTCCAGGTAATGTTAGAGAATTGCAATACGTTTTAGAACGTGCCGTAATAATGACCGATGGTTCGGTTTTAAAACCTGATGATTTAGTGTTTTCTTCAATAGAACGATCTACCTCAACTCCTAGCATATCAACTCAAAGCCTTAATTTAGATGACATCGAAAAAAATGCAATTCTCAATGTGCTTGAAAAAAACAAGGGGAATGTTTCTAAATCGGCCAAAGAATTAGGCATTACCAGAGCTGCATTATACCGAAGACTAGAAAAGTATGAATTATAAAAGCTACATCTTCTGGCTATTTTTTAGAATTCTACTTATCGTTGGTGCTATTCTCGGATTGTTATATACCATTTACAGTGATAAAACCTCACTTATTATTCTTTCAGGAATTGCCCTACTTTACCTATTGTTCAACACCTATTCCTTTGTAAAACGCCGTTTTGCGGCTATAGACGATTTTTTTGAAGCCGTTAAATATCGTGATTTTTCAAGATGGTTTCCAGAAGACAGAGGACCTAAAGACATTCGTTTTTTATATACGGGTTTTAACGAAATAAACCGAACCATAAAGGAAATCAACTCCCAAAACGAAGCACAATACGTGTATCTTCAAAAGATTTTAGAAATGGTAGATATTGGCATTATTGCGTATAATTTGGAATCTGGTGATGTCCTTTGGAGTAACGATTCTTTTGGCGAAACTTTAGACATGCCATCGTTTAAAAATATTCGATTTGTAGAAAACAGGAAACCCGAATTATTTACGACCATTTTTGAAACCTACCACAGAGAACCCAATTCTATCTCCATAGCACTTCAGAATGAAAATATAAAAATCTTAATTTCTGATACCGTATTTCAAGTTAAAGAGGATGCTTTTAAGTTAATTGTAATTCAGAATATCGATGATACTTTAAATAAAAACGAATCGGAATCTTGGAAGAAATTATTAAGTGTAATGACGCATGAAATCATGAATTCTATTGCTCCAATTTCATCTTTAGCAGATACACTTCAAAATAATTTACAACTCGCCATAGCTCATCCAAATGAGACACGTTTGGATTTAGAGGACATTAACGCCGGAGTAAAAACCATAAAAAACCGTAGTGACGGTCTTTTAAAATTTGCAAAAACCTATCGTAGCTTAAGCAAAGTAACACACCTCAACTTACAACGGGTTAAAATTGGAGATCTCTTTAATAACATTCAGCTTTTAATGGAACCTTCTATTAAAGCTAAAGCCATTGCTGTTTCTTTTGAGATTATTCCGCCTAAATTAGAATTAGATATAGACACACACCTCATAGAACAGGTGCTAATCAATCTTATTTTAAACGCTGTAGATGCCTGTAAAATGGCAAAACACCCTGAAATAAAGGTTGTAGCTTCCCAAAACCCAAATAGAGATGTCGTTATTAAAGTTATGGATAATGGCTCTGGAATTCCGAAAGCCATTTTAGAAAACATCTTTGTGCCTTTCTTTACGAGTAAAACCACAGGAAGTGGTATTGGCTTAAGCCTGTGTAAGCAAATTATGTTACTTCATAAAGGTAGAATTATTGTAAAAAGTGTGGAAGGTGAAGGTTCTGTTTTTAGTTTGGTGTTTTAATCCTTAAAATTCCCAATCCCTTCTTTTAACCATGCCTCATATTCTTCAATATCTGGCGTGTAAGCAACAGGTTCATTTAAGTTTTCTTCATTATGATCCATTAACACATAATACGGCTGCGTATTGGTTTTGTATTTAATGGTTTGCATTTCGCTCCATAGCTGTCCTTTATTTTTCAGTTTTTTACCTGGTCTTAATTTTGAATCTGGCGCTTCACCTTCAGGAAAATCTATTTGTTCATCCACATATAAAGAAATGAGAACAACATCATTTTTAAGTTTGGATAACACACTAGGATCTACCCAAACATTCTGTTCCATTTTACGGCAATTGACACAAGCCCAACCTGTAAAATCGAGCATCACAGGTTTCCCTACTTTTTTGGCATAAGCCAAACCTGTTTCATAATCGTTGAATGCGATAATATCGTGTGGCGCTAATAAATGTGCACCTTCGGGAACTTCAACCGTACCACTACCACCTTTTGAATTTCCTACACCATATGGAGATTCAGAATAATCTAATGGAGGCGGAAACGCACTTATAATTTTTAAAGGTGCTCCCCAAAGTCCTGGAATCATGTAAATCGTAAACGTCAGCGTTAATAAGCCAAATAATAATCGTCCTACAGAAATATGTTTTAGTGGAGAATCGTGTGGCAATTGAATTTTACCAAAAAGGTACAATGAAAGTGTTCCAAAAATCGCAATCCAAATGGCTATAAAAACTTCGCGTTCTAAGATGTGTAATTGCAATACTAAATCGGCCTGAGATAAGAATTTAAACGCTAAAGCCAATTCTAAAAACCCTAAAACGACTTTTACGGTATTTAGCCAACCACCAGATTTTGGTAATGAATTTAACCAACCCGGAAATGCTGCAAATAAGGCAAATGGTAAAGCGATTGCTGAAGAAAATCCAAGCATTCCTATAACTGGAGCAATACCGCCTTTAGAAGCCGCTTCTACTAGAATTGTTCCGACTATTGGTCCTGTACAAGAAAATGAAACAATAGCTAAGGCTAATGCCATAAAGAAAATACCAACAAGTCCACCTCTATCAGCTTGCCTGTCTGCTTTGTTTGCCCATGAGTTTGGCAATACAATTTCAAAGGCTCCTAAAAATGAAATAGCAAAAACCACTAATAATATAAAGAAGATAAGATTAAACCAAACGTTTGTGGCTAAAGCATTAAGCGCTTGAGCACCAAAAATCGCTGTTATTATTGTGCCTAGTAACACATAAATAACAATTATAGACAATCCATATATTATAGCGTTTCTGATGCCTTTAGCTTTAGATTGACTTTGTTTAATAAAGAAACTAACCGTCATTGGGATCATTGGAAACACACAAGGTGTCAATAAAGCCACGAATCCTGAGAAAAACGCAATAATAAAAATAGACCATAACCCTTTACTAGATTCATCTTCGCTAGACGCTGAATTTTCAACAATATCCGAAGAAGCTTTAACGGTTTTAGTTAAATCGAATTCTAAATCTACATACGTTGGAGCAGTACACTGTGTATCATCACAAGACATGAAACCTACTTCTCCGGTAACCGTTGTAACCGATACATCCGAAACTTTGATTTTCTGCCTAAACTCTGCCTTATCCTTAAAGTATTTAATCGTCATATCGAAGACCTTATCCATACTTTCTTCACCCTCTTCTTCTTGAGTGGTTCCTAAAAAGGTAATACCTTCTTTTTCTGAATAATCAAAACGAGTTGGTATTGGTCCTCCATCTTTAATATTTTGGGCATATAATTTCCAGCCGTTATCGATGTTAGCTGTTGCTACAAGTATAAGTTCTGTATCGTTTACTTTTTCAACTGAAGTACTCCATTTTACTGGCTCTAAAATTTTAGATGTTGCACCTGCACCAGTTAAATTTATAGCGGGTACTTCTACAGCTTCAGAAGCTTTATCGTCCTTCAACTTAAATTTAAGATCTACATATGTTGGTGGCAAACATTTCTCATCGTCGCAAACCATAAATTCTACTTCGCCTTCAACTAGCGATAACTCTTTATTTAAAACTTTAATGCGTTGTGAAAATTCGGCTTTGTTTTCAAAAAACTTAATACGCATTTGAAAAACAGGATCATTTACAGTGTGACCATCACTCTCGGTAGTTTCATTAATGAGTTCGAAATTGTCATTTTCTAAAAATGAAAAGCCCGTTGGAATAGGTCCACCCTCTGGTACGTTTTGAGAATATAAGTGCCATCCGGAATCAATAGTTGCTATAGACACTAGATTGTACTCTGTTTCTGAAATCTTTTCAACCTTAGTTTCCCATTTAACGGGATCGAAAACTTGAGAATTTATAGTGAAAGACATTAAAAACGCCAAGAGGCAAAACAGAAGTACTTTTTTAATATTCATGAACGACATGTTATGTTAATTTGCAAATGTAACAGATGTGTTTTTGTTAATACACTTACAGTCGTCTAATTTATAAAAATCTTAAGAATATTAGTAAAGAATTAGGGGTATAAAAAAACCGAACACTAGGTTCGGTTGGTCTACTTATGATTTCACTTTCAGGTTGAGTTTATCTGAGTGTTTCCATTTGGAAATACCTCCTTCTAAATCGTACACCTTTTCAAAACCTGCAGCTTTTAGTTTCTTAGCACATTTGGCACTTCTACCACCAGATTTACAATATAATAATACTGGTCTATCTTTATCGAGTTTTAAAATGTCCTCGTCAAAAGTCGGTGACATAAAATCTATATTCTGAGAATTGACGATATGGTTTTCTTTGTGTTCTTCTGGAGTTCTCACATCGACCAACTGCACGTCTTCTAACTCTAAAATAGAATTCATTTCCTCTGCAGTCACTAATTGAACTTCTCCATTATTTAAAGTTCTATTTAAACAGCTTGTACTGAAACACGCCAATACTATTAAGCAACATAGTGCAATTATTTTTCTCATCATTTCTAATTTAATTATTCCATAAATGCTACCTCACCTTGCCATTCGCTAAAGCCTCCTTCGAGATTATAAGCATTCTCAATATCTAATTGATTCATAATAGCACATGCTTGACCGCTTCTGTTTCCAGATCTACAATACACATAATAGTTCTTAGACTTGTCTAATTTTTCTACTTCGTAAATAAATCCTTGTCCTTTAAAAATATCTATATGAATTGCATTAGGAATGATTCCTTGATCAACTTCGTCTTGTGTTCTAACGTCTAAAACTACAGCATTCGTATCTGCCTCTAATTTTTTAGTCCATTCTTCTTGTGATAAATCAGCCATTTTCTGTGTTCTTAATTTTTAGCAAAATTAACATATCATTATGATATAGACGTAAAAAAATTAGAAGTGTTACAAAACATCATCATTATTTTATATTAATAATAGTGGATTTTACTTTATTTTTCAATAAAAGACAAAGATTATTAGCACGTTATGATTTTCATATCGTCTCCTTTTAAAATATTTCATGACTAAAATTTAACAAAATATTAATTTTAAATTCTAATATTTCACATACATTTGTACATACAACAATTGTATATGAAAGAATTAAATAAGATTTTAAAAACTAAAGTAAATTTACCTTTACCGCAAGCCACAGTAATACATCTATTTCACACCAACTCTTGGATGAAAGATGATTTGTTAACAGCACTTAAACCTTTTGATTTATCCATAGAGCAATTTAATGTCTTAAGAATTTTGCGAGGTCAGAACGGAAATGCCATCAACTTACAAGATATACAAGAGCGTATGGTAAGTAAAATGAGCAATACAACTCGCTTAGTCGATAAATTGATTAAAAAAAAATTTGTGAAGCGTACTATCTGTAAAACAAACAGACGAAAAGTAGAAATTGTTATTACAGAACTCGGCTTAGAACACTTACAAAAAGTGGATCCTACAATAGAAAGCACATCAACTGATATCACAAAAAACTTAACTCAAGAAGAGTTAATGCAATTAAACACCCTTTTAATAAAACTTAAAAACAAGTAATTATGAAAAACAGAAATTCAAAATTTGCCATGCTATTTATTTTAGCATTATCATTTATGTCCTTTACTGTATTAAAGGACAAAACCGTTAAAATTAAAGAGAGTTCTATAACCTGGAAGGGCTATAAAGTTGGTGGAGAACACACAGGTACAATTGATTTAAAAAGTGGTTCATTGATTTTTAATGGTTCAAAGTTAACCGGAGGTAACTTTGTAATTGATATGACATCTATTAACACCACGGATTTATCGGGTGACTACAAAGATAAATTAGATGGGCATTTAAAATCAAATGATTTCTTTGGTGTAGAAGAATTCCCTACAGCAACTTTAAACATCACTTCAGCTACTGGCAAAGCTGGTGTTTATAACGTTAAAGCAGACATTACAATCAAAGGAATAACCGAAGCTATCGATTTTGTAATGAACGTGAATGACGATACTGCAACGGCCAATCTTAAAATAGACAGAACAAAACATAATATTACGTATCAATCACCTTCCCTCTTAGAAACGCTAAAGGATAAAGCTATTTATGATGATTTTGATTTAAATGTAACGCTTAAGTTTTAAGTTGTTCTTAAATTAAAACACTAAATTTTACATTTGGATTCCTGTTTTCGTTAAATACACGTTAACAGGAGTCTTTTTTTTTTATAAAGTGTTTGAAATCTTAAATTTGATGTTTATATTTGAGGCGCATTATGAATATAAATACAAATCATACTTGGTGGTGGAATTTCTCAAACTTACGTTCGTGAACCATCCCTTGGTATGTATAACTTATATAAAAAAGGCTTGTCATTCACGACAAGCCTTTTTTGATTTTATAGCATTATACTAAAAATAGATTTCCATATTAACGAAGAGATCCAATTGAATTTGACACAAAATGAAAACATTTAGTTTAAATACACATTATAAAAAAATATTAGCAGACACCATTACGCCTGTAAGTATTTATCTTAAGATTAGAGATAAATTTCCTAATAGTATTCTACTAGAGAGTAGTGATTACCATGCCAACGACAACAATTTCTCCTATATATGTTGCAATCCTATAGCCTCTATAAAAGTGGAAGGAGATACGATTTTTCAAACCTATCCTGATGGAAGCTCTAAAAGTAACGCTATTCATACAGTTGGCGTCATTGAGGAAATACACAAATTCACCCAACGTTTTAAAGTGAATACTAAAGAAGACTTTAAGTTTATAAATAATGGCATATTTGGTTACACCTCATATGATGCAGTAAAACATTTTGAAGATATAGAGATTTCAAAAAAGGAGAACTCTATTACTATTCCCGAAATATATTACGCTGTTTATCAAAATATCATTGCCATAGATCATCAAAAAAATGAAGCTTATATTTTTGCGCATTGTTTCCATAGCGAGAATAATATAGACGAAGTATTACAATTAATTCAAACCAGACAATATGCTTCGTACGATTTTAAACCTAAAGGAGAGATTGAATCTAACCTTACGGATGACGACTATAAAGCCCATGTAGAGCTCGCTAAAAAACATTGTGGCAGAGGAGATGTTTTTCAATTGGTATTGTCTAAACGGTTTTCTCAAGAATTTAGTGGAGACGAGTTTAATGTTTACAGAGCTTTAAGAAGTATTAACCCATCCCCTTACCTCTTTTATTTCGATTACGGTAATTTTAAAATTTTCGGTAGTTCGCCTGAAGCTCAGTTAGTTGTTAGTGACAATAAAGCAGAAATTCATCCAATTGCTGGGACTTTTAAACGAAGTGGGAACGATTTAAAAGATGCCGAATTAGCAGAGGAATTAATTAAAGATAAAAAAGAAAATAGCGAACATGTTATGCTGGTAGATTTAGCAAGAAATGACCTCAGCAGACATGGTAGTAACGTTAAAGTTGAAAATTACAGAGAGGTTCAGTTCTTCTCTCATGTGATTCATCTGGTAAGTAAAGTAACTGGTAAAATTCACGACAATACTGATACCATGCAAGTGGTAGCAGACACATTTCCTGCCGGAACTTTAAGCGGTGCCCCAAAACATAAAGCTATGCAACTCATTGAAAAATATGAAAAAACTAGTAGAGGGTATTATGGTGGTGCCATTGGTTTCATGGATTTTAACGGCAACTTTAATCATGCCATTATGATTAGAACATTTTTAAGTCAGAATCATAAATTATTTTGGCAAGCAGGAGCAGGATTAGTAGCAAAATCTAATGCTGAAAGTGAATTGCAAGAAGTTTATAACAAGCTAGGTGCTTTAACAAAAGCGATTGAACAAGCTAAAGAGATTTGAATTAGCTGTCATTCCTGTATAAGCAGGAATCTATTTAAAAAATTGAAGTGTAATTAAAAAGATTCCCATTTGCATGGGAACATTAAGATGAAAAAAATATTAGTCATAGACAATTACGACAGTTTTACATACAATCTTGTACATTATTTAGAAGATTTAGATTGTGAGGTCACCGTAAAACGAAACGATAAACTAACTTTAGAAGAAGTCAATGCTTTTGAGAAGATTGTGTTATCTCCAGGACCTGGAATCCCTGATGAGGCAGGTTTATTAAAACAAATTATTAAAACCTATGCTCCAACTAAAAGTATTCTAGGAGTTTGCTTAGGCCAACAAGCTATTGGTGAGGTTTTCGGTGGCAGCTTAGAAAATTTAGATCATGTTTTTCATGGTGTAGCAACGCAAGTAAGCGTTTCTGTTGATGATGAGCCCCTATTTAATGGACTTAATAAAACTTTTGAAGTTGGCAGATACCATTCTTGGGTAGTTAATACCAATTTACCAGATTGTTTAGAAGCCACATCTTTTGACGACAACGGCCAAATTATGTCACTAAGACATAAGGTTTACGATGTTAAAGGTGTACAATATCATCCGGAATCGGTATTGACACCAGATGGAAAGCAAATTTTAAAAAACTGGGTAAATCAGTAAAAAATTAGCTATTGGCTGTTGTAAAAAAACTCAAATTAAGAATAAAGCAAAATAAACAGCAATAGAAAAAGAATAGAAATTACATTTAAAAAGATATGCCGTTGTACGGAACATTGATATGAAACAACTATTAAACAGACTCATTAACCAAGAAAGCATCTCTAGTGAAGAAGCCAAAAACGTATTGGTCAACATTTCTGAAGGAAAATATAACCAAAGTCAAATTGCATCATTCCTAACCGTATATATGATGCGAAGTATCACTACAGAAGAACTTCGAGGATTTAGGGATGCCTTATTAGAACTTTGTATTCCAGTAAATCTTGAAGATTATAATACCATTGATTTATGTGGAACAGGTGGTGATGCTAAAGACACGTTTAACATTTCAACCTTATCCTCTTTTGTAACTGCTGGTGCAGGCGTACATGTTACAAAACATGGCAATTACGGTGTATCTTCAGCGTGCGGATCGTCAAATGTAATGGAATATTTGGGCATTAAATTCACTAATGATACCGACTTTTTAAAACGAAGTATTGACGAAGCTGGAATATGTGTTTTACACGCTCCATTATTTCATCCAGCAATGAAAAACGTAGCACCAATCCGAAAAGAATTAGGCGTAAAAACCTTTTTTAATATGTTAGGTCCTATGGTAAATCCTGCTTTTCCAAAAAACCAAATGGTCGGCGTTTTTAATCTCGAATTATTGAGATTATACAGTTACTTATATCAAGAATCAGATAAAAACTATGCCATTGTGCATGCCCTAGATGGCTATGATGAAATTTCATTAACCGGAAAAACAAAGGTGATTTCTAATACCTCAGAAACCTTATTTGAACCGCATGAATTAGGTGTCAATCAATTTCAACAATCTGAAATCTTTGGTGGAAATAGTGTAAAAATGGCTGCAGAAATTTTTAAAAGTGTTATTAATTATCAAGGTACGGAGGCACAACATCAAGTGGTTTGTGCTAATGCCGGATTAGCCATTGCAACAGCCAAACAAATTTCTCATAAAGAAGGATTTGCTCTCGCAAAAGAATCCCTTGTAAGCGGAAAAGCAAAACAAAGTTTAGACAAACTAATTGAATTAAGCAAATGAACATTTTAGATAAAATAGTTATAGACAAACGGAAAGAGGTTAATCTCAAAAAAGAATTAATTCCTATTCAAGTTTATGAACAGCGCCCGTATTTCCAAATGAAAACGCGGTCTTTGTCTGAAAAATTACGAGCAAGTAATACTGGTATTATTGCGGAATTTAAACGCAAGTCACCTTCCAAGTCTGTAATTAATGACACGGCTTTAGTTGAGGATGTCGCCATCGGTTACGAGACTGCTGGAGTATGTGGTATGTCTATTTTAACCGACGAAGTTTATTTTGGAGGTACTATGGACGACTTAATGACTGCTAGAGAACATAGCGATCTGCCTTTGCTAAGAAAAGAATTTATCATTGATGAATATCAAATTATTGAAGCCAAAGCCATTGGTGCTGATGCCATTTTACTCATTGCAGCCATCTTAACTAAAGCAGAGATTAAGCAGTTTTCTGAATTAGCCAAAAGTCTGAATCTCGATGTATTATTAGAAGTTCATAACGAAGAAGAATTACACAAATCTATCATGCCTTCGCTAGACATGCTAGGTGTGAATAATAGAAATTTAAAAACTTTTGAAGTCAGTTTAGAAATTTCAAAACAATTAAGTGCATTAATTCCTGATGACTTCGTAAAAGTATCGGAAAGTGGCATAAGTTCTGTAGAAGCCATTAAAGAATTACAGCCTTATGGTTACAAAGGATTCTTAATTGGAGAAAACTTTATGAAAACGGATTATCCTGGAGCAAGTGCGACTCAATTTATAAAACAATTAAGTAAATAGGTTGTCATTCCGCACCTGATGCGGAATCCTCAATGAATATTAAAACTAATAGATTCCTGCCTTCTCAGGAATGACAAGAAGTAAACAAATAACGTTAAGTGACCTGCCTGGTCTTTATACATAATAAGTTAAAAAGTCGAATGCGAGATTGAGTTTCCCGCTTTCACAGAAATATATGAAACTAAAAATTTGCGGAATGAAATATAAGGACAATATAGAAGCTGTTGCAAATCTGCAACCCAACTATATGGGCTTTATATTTTACGATAAATCTGCTAGAAATTTCGATGCAATAATTCCAAAAATTCCAACATCGATTAAAAAAACAGGTGTCTTTGTAGATGAAAAGCTAGAAATTGTAAAAGAGAAAATAGAAAAATATAATTTACAAGCCGTTCAACTTCATGGACAAGAATCTCCTGAGTTTTGTGCAGCTATAAATGATGTTGAAGTCATCAAGGTATTTAGTATTAAAGATGAATTTAATTTTAATGTACTTAAACCTTATGAAGCGGTTTGCGACTACTTTTTGTTTGATACAAAAGGAAAATTACCAGGAGGTAATGGTTACACCTTCAACTGGAATATTTTAGAGCAATACCCATCTACCAAACCTTATTTTTTAAGTGGTGGTATTGGAATTAACGAAATTGAAAACATCATAGAATTTAAACAAAGTCCGGCTTCAAAATATTGTTACGCTTTTGACGTAAACAGTAAATTTGAAATAAAACCTGGATTAAAGAATATTGAAGAATTAAAAAAGTTTAGAACTCATCTGTCACTCCGCACCTAATGTGGAATGCTCAATGAAAATTAAAAAAATAATAGATTCCTGCCTTCGCAGGAATGACCAAGGCTTATGAAAAACACGTACAACATCAACGACAAAGGTTATTACGGAGAATTTGGTGGAGCATACATTCCAGAAATGCTCTATCCTAATGTAGAAGAATTACGTCAAAACTATTTAAAAGTTATGGCTGAACCCGATTTTCAAGCTGAGTTTAATCAACTTTTAAAAGATTATGTTGGTCGCCCTTCTCCTCTATATTTTGCCAAACGTCTTTCGGAAAAATACAACACCAAAGTGTATTTAAAACGTGAAGACCTCAACCATACAGGTGCTCACAAAATCAACAATACAATAGGGCAAATTTTGATGGCAAAACGTTTAGGTAAAAACAGAATTATTGCCGAAACAGGTGCCGGACAGCATGGAGTAGCAACCGCAACAGTTTGCGCCTTAACAGGAATTGATTGTGTGGTTTATATGGGCGAAATTGATATTGCACGCCAGGCCCCAAACGTAGCTCGAATGAAAATGTTAGGCGCTAAAGTGGTCCCAGCATTATCTGGAAGTCGTACATTAAAAGACGCCACAAATGAAGCTATTCGCGATTGGATTAATAATCCTGTGGACACCCATTACATAATTGGTTCTGCTATTGGTCCACACCCTTATCCAGACATGGTGACGCAATTTCAATCTGTTATTTCAGAAGAAATTAAATGGCAATTAAAAGACAAAGAAGGACGAGAAAACCCAGATTATGTCGTGGCTTGTATTGGTGGAGGTAGTAATGCGGCAGGATTGTATCATCACTTTCTAAACCATGAAGACGTTGGTATTATAGCTGTAGAAGCTGCCGGAAAAGGTATACATTCTGGTGAAAGTGCTGCGACTTCTGTATTGGGTAAAGAAGGTATCATTCATGGTTGTAAAACCTTGTTAATGCAAACTAAAGATGGACAAATTACAGAACCTTATTCTATTTCAGCAGGATTAGATTATCCTGGTGTTGGACCATTACATTCACATTTGTATAAAACAGGTCGTGGTGAATTTTATTCGGCAACCGATGATGAAGCCATGCAAGCCGGATTAGAACTTACCAAGTTAGAAGGTATAATTCCTGCCATTGAAAGTTCGCATGCTTTAGCCATTTTTAAACATAAAACCTTTAAACCTGAAGATGTGGTAGTGATTAGTTTATCTGGTCGTGGCGACAAGGATTTACAGAATTATATTGATTATTTTAAGTTGTAACTAACTAAAACTTGAAATCGAAGTTAAAGCTTCACAATGAAATATTAACAATCGGAATTTAGAATTTAGTTTTTGGAATTTGGTTTATTAGCAATACATTTACAATTACCAAATTATTTATAACAATAATATGTCTGAAACAGTTTTAGAACTTAGAGATGCTACGATTTATCAAGGAGATAGTATGGTACTTTCTAAGGTGAATTTTGAAATGAAAAAAGGCGATTTCGTCTATCTTATTGGTAAAACTGGAAGCGGAAAAAGTAGTTTTATGAAAACACTTTATGGTGATTTACAGTTAACTGAAGGTGAAGGTTCTATTGTAGATTTCAACTTAAAAACCATGAAGGAGAAAGACATTCCGTTTTTAAGACGAAAATTGGGCATCGTGTTTCAAGATTTTAAATTACTTCCCGATCGAACTATTAATGGCAATTTAGAGTTTGTGCTAAAGGCCACAGGCTGGAAAGAAAAAAACCGTATTAAAGATCGAATTGAAGTTGTGCTAGACAAGGTCGCAATGAAAACTAAAGGTTTTAAATACCCTCATGAGCTCTCTGGCGGAGAACAACAGCGTATTGCTATTGCTCGTGCTTTGTTAAATGATCCTGAATTGATATTAGCCGATGAGCCAACCGGAAATTTAGATCCACAAACCAGTGTGGAAGTTATGGAAGTCTTGCAAGACATTAATAAAAATGGAAATACCATTTTAATGGCTACGCACGATTATGCTTTACTTTTAAAATATCCGAGCAAAACCTTAAAATGCGACGAAAACAAAGTGTTTGAAGTGGTACAACGTAAGAGTTAAACCCTTAATATAACACTCTTAAGTGCTTTGTTAACCTTTGTAAAACCTTATGATTTCTGTATTAATACCTGTTTATAATTATAATGTTTCAGAACTCGTTTCCGTAGTACATAAGCAATTAATTATATCAGACGTTCCTTTTGAAATATTGTGTTATGACGACTGTTCTAATGATATTAAATTTCAGAAGGATAATAATATTATAAATACTTTTTCACATTCTGAGTATCATATTCTGCAAAAAAATATTGGACGAAGCGCTATTAGGAATAAGTTGGCTAAAGATGCCAAATACGATTGGTGTCTTTTTCTTGATGCCGATGTGATACCAAAAAACGACCATTTTATTGCGTTCTACCTACAATCAATTACGGCACGTTCTCAAATTATTTATGGTGGTATTTTATACCAAGATCAAACTGTATCCGCTTCACAAATGTTACGCTGGACTTACGGTCGAGAAAGAGAAGCCTTATCGGCAGAGGTGAGATACAGTAACACATATTTGAGTTTTTTAACGCTAAATTTCCTAATACATAAGGATGTATTTAACATCGTTCGGTTTAATGAATCTATTCCCAACTTACGGCATGAAGACACACTATTTTCTTACGATTTAAAAACCTCTAACATTAAGATTGAACATATTGACAATACAGTTTATCATCTTGGCTTAGAAGACAGTAAAACATTTTTAAAGAAATCTTTAGAAGCAGTAGAAGCTATAGATTTATTTGTTAAACAAGGTTTATTACCTGCGCATTACACCCGAATTACAAAACTGTATTCTCAAATAGAAAATAGTCCTATTTCAAAATTATTATCATTTATTTATCGTAAATATAATCGTATATTTAAGAGAAATCTGCTAGGTAAAAATCCTTCACTTTTAATATTTGACTTGTACAGATTAAGTTATTATTGCACTATAAACTCAAAACAATAATGTCTTTTTTCTCAGTAATCATATCCGTTTATAATAAAGAAGAACTCATTGCTCAGACCATTCAGAGTGTTTTAAATCAAACCTTTCAGGATTTTGAAATTATAGTCGTTAACGATGGTTCTACAGATAAAAGTGAGGCAATAATAAATAGTTTTAAAGACCATCGTATAAAATTATTTTCTATAAGTAATCAAGGTGCTTCTAATGCCCGGAACACAGGGATAAAAAAAGCAGCATCAGACTATATTGCATTATTAGATGGCGACGATACTTGGGAAACAACTTACTTGCAATACATGTTTGATGCTATCCGTAAATTCCCCGACCTAAAAATTTTCACGGCTGCCATAGCTCAAAAATATGAGAACAAAGTTATTTCTGTGCCGTATAGCTTCAAGCAAACTGAACTTTACGGTGTTTATGATTATTTTAAAGCCAGCCAGAAATACACACTTCTTACAAGTTCTAGTGTTGTTTTTAACATCTCTGTTATAGAAAAAAGTGGTTTTTTTAATACGTCACTTCTTACTGGTGAAGATACTGACATGTGGATTAGATTGGGACTTCATTTTCAAATCCTATTTATTAATAAGCTTTTGGCTTATTATCATCATGATATTTATAGTCTATCGAATACAAATTTTGATTTAGAAAAAAAACCAAATTTTGATGCTTATTTTGAACAAGAAAAAACCAATAGCTCTTTAAAAGGTTTTCTGGATCGTAATAGGTACTCATTGGCTATATTAAGTAAATTAAAAAATGATAATAAGCATTTTTTATATTACACTTCTCATTTAGATCTTAATAATATTAGTGTTAAACAACGCATGCTTCTTAAATCACCTAAATGGTTAATTCAGCTCTTAATAAAATTACAATCTTTAAAAGGTGAACGCTTAATTTACCCTAAGCACTGATTTTTAAAATCATCGTAATCTCTTATATATTCAGCTTCATTATATTCTGTAGATGCTAAAACCAAGCACACAGCACCAGAAGAAAAATTATCTATTTCGCGCCAGATCTGTGTTGGTATTAACAACCCTAAATTAGGTTTATTAAGCATAATTCGCTTTTTTGTTTTACCATCATCTACTAGCACTTCAAAACTTCCGCTTAATGCTATAATTACGGAATGTTGTTCCTTATGTGCATGTCCACCTCTATAACTATCACTAGGTACATCATACAAATAATACACCCGTTTTATGGCAAATGGAATGGTGTTCTTTTCTATAACCGCTAAAAAACCACGTTCATCATGCATTTTAGGAATACCTATTAATTTCACGTTACTTAGAGTACTCATCTGTCTTTTTTACTTTAAAATTGTTCGCCATTGTGCTGCTATATTCTCTTGTGAGAAATGAGAGACACTAGATTTAGAATTCTGTTTACAATGCAAGTATAAATCTTTATCTTCAAAAAGGCGGTTTATAGCAATTGCCAATGCATCTGAATTGTAATTTTCTATCAAAAGACCATTGTGATTATTTTGGATAATTTCATTAGGACCAGATTTACAATCTACAGAAATTACCGGAGTTCCCAATGCTAAAGACTCAATAATAGCCCTAGGAAAACCTTCATATTTACTCGTTAACACTGTAAATAATGCCGATTTAACTACTATAGTGGGATTAGGATTGTAACCCAAAAACTCTACCGAAGAGGTTAAATTAAGATCTTCAGTTTTGCTTTTTAAGCTTTCTAAATCTTTACCATCTCCTAAAATTTTAAGTTTAATATTTTGACTTGGTAAATTTGATTTTGAATACCCATCTAGCAACAATGAAATATTTTTTACATCGTCATCTAAACGTCCAAAAAATAAGATATAATTCTCACTAACTTCTGTTTCTGCGGTTTCAGTATTAATATTAATAGCATTGTAAATAGAAGTAACATTATTCAACCCATAATCTTCCTTTATTTTGTGGGCAATAAGTTTAGAAACACCAACAATTTTATAGGCGTTACTATAAATTAGTTTTCCTAAAAATCGATTAGGATTGATGTATAAGTTCACGTTATAACTTCGAACACAATAAATCGTTTTTTTAGGATTAAAAATAAATTGAGAGATTACATATTCTTTTATAAAACCAATTCGTGTTCTGTTATCTATAATATAATCAAAATTATGAGTTTTTAAATAGGCTTTCAAAATTCGTAAGCGTTGCCATCTTCCATAAGAAGTGTCATTTAAATCTTTAAGCTCGCCTAAATTGAGTAATTCTCCTTTAAAAGGAAACTCAATATCATTTAGTACACTCACAACATGGACATCATAACCAGTATTATAAAGTATCTGAGATAATAAGCCAGAAGAGCGCTCTGCTCCACCTTTACCTAAGGAGGACACCACAATACAGATCTTTTTCTTATTAGCTTTTAGCATTAACATTTATCTTTGAAACAAATGTAATGATATAAATGAAACATCTATATTTCAATGCTATTCTAACTAGATTATTCTTGAAATGTTCCATAACTTTGATTACAGTAATTAAAATCCACACATGAGAGTTTTATTGGTTGGCGAATACAATAGGTCACATAGATATTTAAAAGAAGGGCTGCAAAATTTAGGTCATGAAGCCATTGTTGTTGGCATGTGCGATGGTTTTAAAAAAGTAGATGTTGACATAGAAATAAATCAAAAATTTAGAATAGGTGCATTACAAAAAGTGAGGTCTTTAATAAAGCGTTTGTTTAAAATAGATTTGCATTTTATTCACGTCAAGAAGCAGCTCTTAAAGCTTAACAAGCAACTAAAAAATTATGATGTTGTACAATTCATAAATGAATCTTCTTTTCTCTGCGATGCTAAAGATGAACAAAACATCTTTGATTTATTAAGCGATTGGAATAAGAAAGTATTTATCCTATCGTGTGGTACAGACTACCCGAGTGTAAAATTTTCGTTTGATAAAAAATTCAGATACTCCATACATACTCCTTATTTTGAAGGCCGTGTAAAACCCACAGATTTCTCGTTAGGTCTAAAATATTTAACACCTGAATTTGTAAAATTACATCATCATATTTACAATAAAATTGAAGGTGTTATTAGTTCTGACCTCGATTATTACATTCCTTTAAAAAACCATCAAAAACATTTAGGAATGATTCCTCATGTTATAAATGTAGACAGCATACCTTATCAGGAACCTAATATAGAAGAGAAAATAACTATTTTTCATGGTATAAACAGAACAAACTATTACAAAAAAGGAAATGACATTTTTGATGCTGCATTAGATATAATTGAAAGTAAATACAAATCTGAAGTCAATATAATTAAGGTCGAAAACTTACCTTACACCGAATACATTAAAGCTTTTGACACTGCTCACATCTTATTAGATCAAGTCTATGCTTATGACCAAGGCTACAATGCGTTAGAAGCTATGGCAAAAGGTAAAGTAGTGTTTACTGGAGCCGAAAAAGAATGGGAAGAGTACTACGATGTAACACCAAATACTATAGTTATAAATGCATTACCTGATGCAAAGGATATTGCTTCTAAACTAGAATGGCTGATTGAAAACCCTGAAAAAATAATTGAAATATCTAAAAACGCACGCCAATTTGTAAAAACGCATCATAACCATATTGATAGTGCTAAATCATTTTTAGAAAAATGGTCTTAATTTTTTTGTTTCGGGAAACGGAGTTCTAGAGAAACTCTAGTAATATCCTCATTTTCATTTACAGCAGCTCCATGAATTAAAAAAGGAGAAAATAATAAGGCTTCACCTTCCTTAGGATTTGGTCTTGTCATCTTAATGGTTCCAGATTTTGTCTCTAAAATACAAGGCACATAATAAATATTTCCGTTAATTTTTGCGCCCTTACTTTCAGTTCTTAAAACTTCATTTTCTGGTATAAGGTGGCTTTTTGCGACCACTGGTAAAGACGATTTTTCATTACAACCTGCAATAGGTAGCCAAACATTGATAATATTTTCCCAATAACTCAAATAACCATCTCTGTGCGGTGGGTTTATATCCAAAGACTTTGGTCTACTTATCCTTATTTGAATATGTGATTTTTTTAGTTCCTCTACATAAGAAGTTAATTTGTAACCCAAAATATCCCCAAATCGCTTTGTCAATAAGTCTATATCAAAATCAAAATCTGAAGTTTCAAGATTACGAGTTATAGAAATTACCTGATTATGTAATGCATCTGTAGTAACAAGTTTATGATAATCCTTTAAGTCAAAGGTTTTATCATCTACAGTAACATTATTAGTCTTTAAAGCATCGATTATAATGTTTTTTACAGATTCTTGAAGCTTTAAAAAATCCTGATTTTCAAATGCTTTAACGGTATTAAAACCCTCATTTTCCCAAGACACTTTAGACAGAACATTATCTTTCTGCGGATAAAGCAATACGGATTTTCCCCAAAAAAAATCACCTTCAACCTCAAATTCAAAAGATTGATTATCAATAAATATTTTACATATTTTTTCCATCAGTTGAATTATTTTTTTGATTACTGAAATATATTTTAATGACAAAACATACCATTATAAAATAAAGAATATATCTCACAAAATGGGCAATGACAATCCCTTCTGTACCATAATATTGAATAAACACTTTAGACAGTACAAAAAATAATGCTAAAGAAGCTATTTCAGTAATTACAAAACTTTTTACCAAACGTTTAGCTAAAAACTGATGCGATAATACTAATGCACCTAACCTTATAAAATCGCCTAATAGCTGCCATTTAAACAAGGGCTCCATTCCTGTAAAATCAGGATAAATAAACTGTATAATATAATCTCTTAAAACATAAACGAGTAGCATCCCTAAACCAAAAATGGGCAAAATCGTTTTATAAATATTGAAGACTTCATTCTTAAATTCATACTTACTGTGAATGCTAGCAAACTTTGGTAGCACATAGAGCGTAAACAAACCTGTAGCAAATACCATATAATTTTTAGATATAAACGTAATGGCTGTCCAGTAACCCGCTTCATTAATATTGATTTCTTCTGCTACCAAAGTCCTAATATTTAACTCTATATAATTTAATAAAAATGTAGAAATAAAAGACATTAATGTAAATGCCAATAATTTATTTTTATAGAAAAGTTGAAAACCTAGCGACTTAAATTTTACATACGTTTTTAAGGTTTTACCAAATACAAACCCTAAAACGATTAACTGAATAACAGGCGCAAAGGCAATAGCAATAATAACCCCTTTTAATTCGGACGTAAATAATCCAATAACAAGCGCCACTGTAGCTAGCAGATAGCTAATAAGTTCAATTTTCGCGTATTTTTTGTAATCCGATAGCCCACTAACCACAGCATTGGCCACACGACTCATTGCTATAAATGGAGCAATTACAGCTAATAATTGAAAAATATAAATATAAGCCTGTGAGTTAAAGAGGTATTCGGACAAGTGGCTCGCTCCAAAAAACAATACAACCGCAGAAACGAGTGAACCAATTAAAGTAAAAGTGGTTACGGTAGAAAACACTTTAGAGAGTTCTGGCTGATTGGTTTTAAATTCTGCTACATATTTTACAACTCCGTTAAATGTACCTAAAGTAGTTGTGCTGGTAAGCATTGCCAAAATGTTTCTCACTTGACCAATACTAGCATAACCAGCCTCACCAACGGTAACAGCAAGTAGGCGTTGTACACCAGCAGATACCAGTAACCGAATAGTGATAACTACCGCATTAAGCGAAGTAATTTTAAGCACAATATTACTGCTAATAAACTTAGGAAGTTTCACGTGTTTGCTTTTAAAATTCGTCTATGCCATCTTCGTTAATAACACCAAACAACGAACTGCTAAATAGTAATACGATGATACCAAAGTACATAAAATAACTAAGACAATGTCCCATCACAGCACCTTGTAACCCAAATTCATCAATGAGATATATACTCGAAAAGTACATCATTATAAATAAAAATATTTCTAAAATTAAAAAATGTGCAAACATCTTTTTCGCTAAAAATTGATATACAATTACCATAGAAAGCACACGCGCTATATCTCCCAAAATTTGATAACCAAAAAGGTCTTCAACGGGTCTAAAATCTTCAGTAAACAATATATTAATAAGTAAAGACCTGCTGAGATAAATAAAAAGCAATATCACTAAAAACGGAGGCATAATCGTTTTATAAAAGCTAAAGGCTTCTTTTCTAAAGGCTTGTTTAGAATTTATTTCAGCAAAACGTGGTAAGATATATAGCGCCATCAACGAGTTAAAAAACATTAAATAGTAATCTGAAACCCGTGTCATGGCTGTCCAGTAACCAGCTGCTTTAATACCAATTTCTTCAATTAAATAATTCCTAATAATAATCATTACAATAGGTATTGCAATAGCACTTACTAGTGCCATAATCATATAAGGACTCAATTTATCAATAACGGACCAACTAACTTGAGTAATTTTAATTGAAGACACTAAACTTCGTCTAAACGCAATACCAACAATAGTAATTAATAAGTTGAGTGCAGGCGTAATTACAATAGCTTGTAATGCACCATCGATATTCTCTTGATATATTAAAAGTAACGTTACTAAAAGCCCCAAAATTTGTCCCAAAATATTTATGATCAATAAATATTTGTGCTTTGAGAACCCATTCATTATGGAAAACGCAAACATATTTAAGGCGTAAAATGGCAGAACAATCGCTAGTATTTTTATAATATAAGTGTAGCGATAACTCGATGAGAAGATGATATCGTTAATAACCTCGGCATTATAATAACATACAAATGCTAAAAGAACAGAAGAGAAAAAACCAAAGTAAAACACCGTAGATAATAATCTGGTAAGTTTAAGAACATCGTCTTTACATTGACTTATTAAACTTACAACACCTTTATAAAGTCCAGATATAGATAAGGATTGTAGTGCACTCATAAAATTTCGTAAGTTCCCGATAAGTGCCATACCAGGTGGACCAATATAAATAGCAATAAACTTAGAAACCAATATACCAGTAATTATTCTAAGACTAAGATTCGCTAAATTGAGATTAGCAGCCTTAACTAAAACTTCGTTATTAATATATTGAATAAGTTTTTTCAATTAATAGGTATTTAGAACATCTATTACCGTTTGAATCTCTAAATCACTCATTACAGGACTCATTGGCAAACTTATAACTCTTTTATGAATCTTTTCTGTTATAGGAAGTTTAAAATGTGAAAACTCTTTTAAGGCTTCCTGATGATGTGGAGGAATAGGATAATGTATTAACCATTCTACCTTGTTTTTATTTAAATATGCTGTGAAATCTGATCTATTTTCAACTTCGACCACAAAAGCGTAAAACACATGATTCTTAGAGCCATCATAGAAAGGTAACTTTAGTTTTGAGTTAGTAATACCGTCCAAATATCGTTTTGCTATGTCTTGACGTCTTTGATTATCGAGATCTAACGATTTTAATTTAAGGCTTAAAAATGCTGCCTGCATGTCATCTAAACGACTATTATATCCAATCGTTTTATTAGTGTACTTTTCTTGGCTTCCGTAATTGCGCAACAGTTTTACAACCTCAAATAATTCTGAATCGCTAGTGGTAACCGCACCACCATCTCCGAGTGCTCCTAAGTTTTTAGTAGGATAAAAACTAAAGGCTGCGGCATGAGATAAGTTTCCCGCTTTTCGGTTATTTAAATTTGAAATTGCTCCATGTGCCTGAGCAGCATCTTCTATTAACAACAAATTAAAATCTCTAGCTATTTTTTGAAAACTATTTACATCTGCTAATTGACCATACAAATGCACCATTATTACAGCTTTGGCTTCTACAAAAACAGCTTTATCTGTATGTACTGAAATGGTATAAGTATCTGGGTCTGGCTCTGCCAAAACAGGAACCAGTTCTGCATGCAACACGGACAAAATTGTTGCTATAAATGTATTTGCAGGTACAACTACTTTGTCGCCTCTATTCAGTTTACCAAGGGCCACATAGCCCTTTAATATTAAAGTTAAAGCATCTAGACCATTGCCTGTAGTTATGCAAAATTTTGTACCGCAATAGTTTGCATACTCATTTTCGAAATGAGTAACATTGGGACCTAAAATAAAATGAGCATTCTCTAAAGAATTACGAAAAGAGGTTTCTAGCGCATCGCGAAACCGATTATTGATTTTATATAAATCTAAAAACTTAATCATCAATATAAACTTGTATAAACATTTTTCACATGGCTATCCTTCAGAATTCAAATAAACCTTTGAAATATAAAACAACAATTATTTAAATTAAAACTTTAAGTCGTTATATTTCAATAAGATTTCAACTATGGCTTATTCTATAGGACTTAAAACAACTTAAATTAGAGGCCGTAAAACTTTATGTTTTTGAAATATGCAAATCTTTATAAATAGCGGTATTCACAGTATAGGTGTTTGCTGTAAAACTTCTAGCACCACAACTTTCTTTCCAAAAAATAAGACCTTCATTTATTTTACTTCCATTGTCTTCACTAGAAATATTAAAATCAAAATAACGCTTATCGTCACACATTTTATTAATGATAAAATCGTAAGCGAGATCTAAGCTACCATAAGTGTTTTTATCCAAGTTACCAGATACATACTGAGGGTGAACCGTTGTTTCAGTTAAAAATACGGTTGTGCCTGCCACAACTTTTCCATCCTTATAAATATTAACTTGTTTAATATTCTGTGGAAAGCGAGATGCTAATAGTTCTATTTCTTCTAAAGAATGGACCGGTTTAACACCGTGTTTGTTTTCTAAATTAGGAATTAATACCTCTTTCCAAAAATCTTTAAAATTTGTATCTACTTTTAGTTCAAGACCAGAGCGCAATGCTTTATTAATCCCTTCTCTTCTGTTTTTTTGAAAGCGTAATTTATGTGTATAATCAATAACCATTAACACGTCCTTTTTTACTAACTGCGCATTGGCTTTATACAGAAAATAATCTAATTCATCTGAAGGCATTTTATTATAAAAGGTTGGAATCACCTTTATTTCTAAAGTTTTCAAGCCTTCATTTTCATAAAATGATAGCATGGCCTTAAACGCCTCAAAAGCATATAAAAACTTGGATTTATCTTGAAGCACAAAACTACCATAAGTTAAGCCTTGATGAGAAATCACCTTGTCACCAACCTTATTAGCAGGAAGCAATGCATAGAGTTCATTCTCTTTGTAAATCATCACTGAATAATCAGTAAAACGATGATTGTGATAATCCATAAAGCCACGTTCAAATAAAAATGTGGCATTTTTAGCCGTCTTTACAAATGCATCCCACTCCGATTGTAAACTAGAGTTATATTTTGTTACTGAGAAAATAATACTTTTAATTTAGTTGGACTCCAAAGTAAATAAAAAACTGTGAGTTTAGATTATTTATACAGAGTAAATATTAAAGAAATGCAGCTGACACTTCCTAATCGGTAAAACTTAAAAATGGAAGAGGTAGTGTGAAAAACAAAAAAAGAGAAACACTTTTCAGTATTCCTCTTTTCTCAATCTATATTTTTTAACAATATCTGTTACAAATTCTTATTTCGCTTACGATCTACTTCTTTTAAATAGATTTTACGTAATCTCAAGTGATTTGGTGTTACCTCAACATACTCATCTTTCTGAATATATTCTAAAGCTTCTTCTAAAGAAAACTTAATTGCTGGTACAATCTTAGCTTTATCATCTGCACCAGAAGAACGTACGTTACTTAATTTTTTAGTTTTAGTAACATTAACAGTCATATCATCTTGACGAGAGTTTTCTCCAATAACCTGACCTTCGTAAATATCTTCACCTGGATCTACAAAAAACTTACCTCTATCTTGTAACTTATCAATAGAATAAGGAATGGCTTGTCCGTTTTCCATAGATACTAATGATCCATTTTGACGTTCTGGAATACCACCTTTTAATGGCTTGTAATCCGTAAAACGGTGCGCCATAATAGCCTCACCTGCCGTTGCTGTTAATAATTGATTACGCAAACCAATAATACCACGAGATGGTACTATAAATTCACAAACCATACGATCACCTTTAGCTTCCATACTAACCATCTCACCTTTACGCATAGTCACCATTTCAATGGCTTTACCTGAAACATTTTCTGGTAAATCGATGGTTAATTCTTCAAAAGGCTCACATTTTACACCATCAACTTCTTTGATGATTACTTGTGGCTGACCAATTTGAAGTTCGTAACCCTCACGACGCATCGTTTCGATTAAAACCGATAAGTGTAATACACCACGACCAAAAACCATAAATTTATCTGCACTATCAGTTTCTTCAACACGTAATGCTAAATTCTTTTCTAGCTCCTTAGTTAAACGGTCTTTAATATGACGAGACGTTACAAACTTTCCGTCTTTTCCAAAGAAAGGCGAATCGTTAATGGTAAATAACATACTCATTGTTGGCTCATCAATAGCGATGGTTTTTAAACCTTCAGGATTTTCGAAATCTGCAACCGTGTCACCAATCTCAAAACCTTCTAAACCTACAATAGCACAAATATCTCCAGTTTGTACTTCTTCTACTTTTTTACGACCTACACCTTCAAAAGTATGTAGTTCTTTAATTTTGCTCTTTACAATAGAACCATCTCTTTTTACTAAAGAAATTTGTTGGTTCACTTTTAAGCTACCTCTTGTTAAACGACCAATTGCAATTCGTCCTGTAAAAGAAGAAAAGTCTAAAGAAGTAATTAACATTTGCGTGGTACCTTCTTCAAATTTTGGTTCAGGGATATGCTCAATCACCATATCCAATAAAGGCTCTATATTTTCTGTTTCGTTTTTCCAGTCGTCACTCATCCAATTGTTCTTTGCAGAACCATAAACCGTTGGAAAATCTAACTGCCACTCTTCAGCACCAAGTTCAAACATTAGGTCAAAAACTTTTTCGTGTACTTCATCTGGTGTACAGTTTTCCTTATCTACTTTATTAACAACCACACATGGTTTTAATCCTAAATCGATAGCTTTTTGTAACACAAAACGTGTTTGAGGCATTGGCCCTTCAAAAGCATCTACTAAAAGTAAAACACCATCAGCCATATTTAATACACGCTCTACTTCTCCACCAAAATCGGCGTGACCAGGAGTATCAATAACATTAATTTTAGTGTCTTTGTAAATAACAGAAACGTTTTTTGAGGTAATTGTAATTCCTCTTTCACGTTCTAGATCATTATTATCTAAAATAAGATCTCCTGTGTTTTCGTTTTCACGAAACAATTGACAGTGGTACATAATCTTATCTACCAATGTAGTTTTACCGTGATCGACGTGTGCAATAATTGCAATATTTTTAATCTTAGCCATAACTGATGCTGATTTTTAAGCGTGCAAATGTACGGTTAATTCTTCTTTTTTCGTTAATTATATGTTATAATTTCAATATCAAGTAATTTGAACCCGTATCTTACGTTAAAATATTGATTAACAGATATGGCCTACCCTACAACACAATCTCTAATTAGGCTATTACAACTGCGCTTATGCAGATTGATCTGAACCTTAAAATTTACCAGATGAATACGCTTCGCAAATACACAAAATTTATTCCTTACCTCTACTTTCTGTCGGTAATTATGTATTGGTTTACAACAGTTAATGCCACTGAAGGTGTCTCTGCTTATCCTATTTTATTGTTTAGTATACCATTCATTTGGCAACTTGTAAAACCGAGTAGAAAATTAAATTTTTCATTAGGTATTGTATTTGTCTGCCTCTCTTCGTATCTCATTTTAGCCTATGTATTCGATTTATTACACATTATTCATTGGTCTAAAACATCTCGAAAGATTCTATTTTACGGCGGACTCTTAGTGGTTGGTAATTTTGTAATGTCGCTTTGGATTGTTAGAAATAGCATTAAGAAGGTTTTTTAATTGCATTTTGAAGAGTTTACCGAAAAACTAATTAGCAACTCTCAAATTAATATACTAAAGTGCTAAGCATCTATTTTTTAAAGCTTAATAATCAAAATCATCGTTTTGTTTTAAGCTTCAAAATCCTATCTTTACAGTTCACCACTTAAGTTTAAAGCTTTGAGAACAATTCCATTTGTAAATTTTAGAATACTAAAACAATGTATCTGCATCGTATGCCTCTCTACATTATTTGCATGCCCTTCTGATGATGATTGCACTAAGACAATTACTATTCCGCAAACGTATTTCGTCGGCAATCAAAGCTATATTCAAGAAATCACGCAAGAAATTCCATGTGACCAACAAGAACCTTCGGAGCCAGGAGAAATCATAGAACCTCCTGTTTTAGAAAATTTTACTTATGAAATACTAAGTTTCAATTATGAGCCTTACACCGATAATAACACAACCCTAGTCCAATATGAAATTCAACTTAATAATCATAATGATTTTGCGGTAACTGGGATTCCATATTTGACTAGAATTGATGGTAATTTTGAAGTATCTGGACCGATTTCAACAGATGCAAGTGAACCCTGTTATGAAATTTCAGCGAATTCTAGTTGCGTATTATCTTTTAATCAAGAATATACAATAGACCCAAACATTCCTCCATCATCTACGTTTCAAATAGTTAATGTAGAATATGTTGTAATAAACTAAAATTTCAGCTTTAAATCTTGTGACTATTTGACTCACAAAAGTTATGGTTATATAGTATATTTGCACACTAAACATACTCATAAATACCGTTATGGATTTAACATATATACCTAAAATAAAACACACTAATTCTAACAACTTTTTTCTACTCTGTGGTCCATGTGCCATCGAAGGTGAGGATATGGCCTTACGTATTGCTGAAAACGTTGTAAAAATCACCGACAACCTTAAAATTCCTTACGTCTTTAAAGGCAGTTTTAAAAAAGCAAACCGTAGTAGAATTGATAGTTTTACAGGAATTGGAAACGAAAAAGCATTAAAAATTCTTAGAAAAGTTTCAGAAACTTTTGATGTCCCAACCGTAACTGATATTCACGAAGCGTCAGATGCTGCTATGGCTGCAGAATATGTAGATGTGCTACAAATTCCGGCTTTTTTAGTCCGACAAACCGATTTAGTGGTTGCTGCTGCTAATACTGGAAAAGTAGTGAATTTAAAAAAAGGACAATTTATGAGTCCTGAGGCCATGAAACACGCCGTACAAAAAGTTAAGGACGCAGGCAATGAACAGGCTTGGATTACAGATAGAGGCACCATGTTTGGGTACCAAGACATGATAGTTGATTTTAGAGGTATCCCAACCATGCGCCAATATGCACCAACCGTTTTAGATGTTACACATTCACTTCAACAACCTAATCAGAGTATCGGAGTCACTGGTGGTAGACCAGATATGATTGAAACTATTGCGAGAGCCGGAATTGTAAATAATGTCGATGGCTTATTTATTGAAACCCACTTTGATCCTGCTAATGCAAAAAGTGATGGTGCTAACATGTTGCATTTAGACAACCTAGAAGGATTGTTAAGTAATTTAGTGGCTATTAGAAAAACTGTAAATAGCTTATAAGACATTTTGAAAAAGACGGTAGAAATAAGACCAGCAACACAAGAAGACATCCCAGAAATTACAGCACTTTTTAGGGCTACAATTCCTTATGTGACTTCTAAGCATTTTTCCGAAAAACAGATGAATGTTTGGGCATCTGGAGCAGATGATATCGAAGCTTGGGAAAAACGCATTCAAAAACTCTATTTTATTGTGGCCCAAATTGACA
Source organism: Winogradskyella sediminis (assembly GCF_003387355.1). Taxonomy (GTDB): domain Bacteria; phylum Bacteroidota; class Bacteroidia; order Flavobacteriales; family Flavobacteriaceae; genus Winogradskyella; species Winogradskyella sediminis. The sequence continues at coordinate 1,656,979 of NZ_QUNH01000001.1, read as the reverse complement.
CGACTATGGTTGGTTTTGGGTATCTTAAAAACGGTAATTTTATAGAAGGGCTATATGTACATAAGGACTATAAACGTCAAGGTATCGGCTCTAAGTTACTACGTATAATGGAATCGCAAGCAATGATGAATGATTATGACGTTTTAAAATCTGATATCAATAAAACAGCTATACCATTTTTTGACAATAGGTATTTTGAAGTCATCAAAAAACACAAGAAAAATTATAAAGGTGTCATCTTTGAAAACTATTTAGTTGAGAAAAATTTATAACACCTTATAAATAGCATTTTAGCATTTCTATAACTCATTGTATACAATAAACTGTGAGGCAAAATTTCTTTTACTTTTTAAAAGCTTTAACTCCTGCTTCAACAGCCATATCAACGTAATTTGCACGCGGTACAATTGGGCAAGAATACTTTTCATTATATGCACATAATGGGTTATATGCCGAATTAAAATCTATTTCTATAATGTCTCCTTCCGGAATTTCTAAATCAATATAACGTCCACCTCCATAGGTTGAAACTCCATTAGTATGATCTAGAAATGGTAAAAACAAGTAATTTTCAAAACCTTCGGTTTGCATTAGTTCTTCACCTTGGTAAGCATTTAATTGATAGGTCTGCCCTTTTAATTCAAAAGTTAAAACTCCCAAAATCCGTTCTTTAGATAAACGATCTGTACTGGTTTTCATATTAAACCATTTACTATCTGGTGTACGCTTTAATGTTGCTGTGACCACATAAGTAGAATCATAAGGAAAGAAATCTAAGCCTTCAAAATTTTTTAAATCTTTGGATTTTAACGGAGATCTTGAGGCATCTTTAAACTCGGCATTCATTTTTCTCTGAAATGGCGTTTCCCCTTTAATCATCTTTTTATTTTCAGTACAACTAAAGGTAAATAGAACTAAAATATATACTACTAAATTCTTCATTTCAAATTGATTTAAAAATCAAAAATACAATTAATGTTTATATACAGCGTGCTAATTTTAATATTTGAAATGCGACATATAACATATTTAGAAACAAAAAATGCATCGTACAAATCGCATTTTAAGAAGTGTTGTTTCATCTAAATATTTAAGGTTTATTTCGGTATTTTTATAATAAGACTAGTATTTTTAACTTCAACCAATTTGATAGGTTTGTCTTACATTGATACCTTTGTTTTAAGAACAACAAAAAAGATTTCTATAGAAGTTATTTAGCATTATAAGCCATATTTTTTACTTTAGTTTTTATAATAGAACTAAAAATAAAGATGGACTAATAAGACTATTCAGCTCAAATCAATTGCGCCATCATGGATTCTTAGAATTTATTAGCCTCTATCACATGGTTACTTAATCTTATAAAACGCAATTTATAATGAACTTAAATCAGATTACAATATTATCATTTGATACAAGAACATCTGTAAGATTTTATAAAAAACTAGGACTTAAACTCATCGTTGATGCTTTACCAAGATATGCACGATTAGAATGCCCAGATGGAGAGTCTACCTTTTCTATTCATCACACCGAAGACTTAATCATTAATAAAGGGGTAACCCTCTATTTTGAAGTTGAAAACCTATCTAAAACAGTTTTAGAACTTCAAGAAAAAGGTATTACTTTTAATTCTGAAGTTAAAGAACAATCTTGGCTTTGGCAAGAAGTACACCTCAAAGATCCTGATGGTAACCCAATCATCATTTACCATGCAGGAAAATATCGTAAAAATCCACCGTGGAGAGTTAATTAAAAACAGCATATGGAAACAACACATATAGATATAGTCATTATAGGAGCCGGACCAATTGGTATCGCTTGTGCACTAGAATGTAAAAAACGAAACTTAAATTATATTGTCCTCGAAAAAGGTGCCTTGACTAATTCTCTGTTTAATTACCCATTAAACATGACCTTTTTCTCAACATCAGAGAAATTAGAAATCGACAACATACCATTTATAAGTAATAACCCAAAACCCACACGGAATGAGGCTTTAGAATATTATAGACGTGTCACGACCTCTAATGCTTTAAAAATTAATCTCTACGAAAACGTACAAAAACTTAATAAAACAGACTATGGGTTTAAGGTTGTTTCTGACCTCAACACTTATATAGCGAAGAAAGTTATTATTTCTACAGGGTTTTATGACATCCCTAATCTTTTAAATGTAGAAGGAGAACATTTACCCAAAGTATTTCATTATTACAAAGAAGCACATCCGTTTTTACTGCAAGATATTGCCGTTGTAGGAGCAAGTAACTCTTCTGTAGATGCAGCTTTAGAAATTTATAGAAAAGGCGGAAACGTTACCATGATAATTAGAGGAAGTGCGATTGGAGAACGTGTAAAATATTGGGTAAAACCAGACATCATTAATCGTATAGAAGAAGGAAGTATTAAAGCCTATTTTAATTCTGAAATTGAAGAAATAAAAGCAAAAGAAATTGTCATAAAAACTCCAGATGGTCAAAAAACTATCGCTAATGATTATGTAATTGCACTCACAGGCTACAGACCAAACCTATCGTTTTTAGAAAACGCAGGTATAGCGCTCTCTAAAGATGGTAAATCCATCCCAAAGTATAATTCTATCACCATGGAATCTAATGTGAAAGGATTGTATTTAGCTGGTGTTATTTGTGGAGGTCGAGAAACGCATAAATGGTTTATTGAAAACTCTAGAATACATGCTAAAATCATCGCAGAACATATCGCAGAAAACCTAGCGTAATTATAAAGGTGCTTTAACTTGTAAAATAAATCTAATTGTAGGTTTATTTTACAGGTTTTACTTCACTGTATTTTACAACATGAGAAAGTACAATTTGGGTCTTAGTTTCCCCATAACTAATCAATTGGTCTATAAAAATTTCTAAATGTTTTTGATTTTTTAAGACGACTTCCATAACAATGTTTTCATTACCCGTTATACGATAACAATTTACAACCTCATCGTAGGTTTTAACCTTTTCTAAAAACGGCTTTAACATACCCATAAAAGCTCTTAGCGTAATTAAGGCTTTCAATTGATAACCAGCTTCAAATGGAGATACAAACGTTGTATAGCCTTGAATAATTTCAGCATCCTCCATTTTTTTTATGCGCTCAGAAACTGCAGGCGAAGTTATACCAACACGCCTTCCGATTTCTGCATTAGACATACGTGCATTTTGTTGTAAACACTTTAAAATCTTCCAATTTAAATTATCAATGCTCATTTAAAGAAAATTAACTAAAATTATTTAAAATTTAAAGTAAATATACAAATTGACTTTAAATACTAAAGATAAATTTAAAATTTAGTTCTTAATTTCGTTACAATTGCTATTAATATTATGAGTTACCACCTACCATCTCATTTGTCTGATTTGCCTATTTACAAAAAGGCCATAGATATCATTGTACTCTCACGAAGTATATCGACTTATCTCAATCAAGATTTGGCGTATTTAAATACAGATGGTACGGAAGATAATAATATTTATTTCTCAGGAGATATCGTTCAACAATCTACAAATTTAGCACCACAAATTATAAGTGCACAACAAGAATCTTGTTCTCATAAAAAAAGTAAACACCTCGAAAGTTTAGAGCGTTTAACAACAAGACTTTATATTAATTGTAAAAGGCTAGAGAAATCTAATAGTAATGGGAAAGATTACTTACCAATTCTGCGTGGTGAATTAAAAAAATTCAGAAAACTACAACGTACTTGGATGTTAACGCTTTAAGTTACTTCTTCTTGGCAACGATGTGCGCATTACTCATAAAGTTATGTTGATAATTTTTAATCTTAGAATACATCTCATCGGCATTAATTATAAATTGACATTTACTAAGACTTTCGGATAATCTTAAAATAAGATTGTACGCATTATTTCGACCTAAATAATCGGCATCTTCAATAGCAAACAGTTGCACTTCGCCTAAGTGTATACCATTTAAAAAATATAATTTACTCAATCTAGCAGGAGAAGCAATGACGATATCTTGTCCAAAATATACCTCGTTTTTCTGCTTTTCAATATCGTACTCATCGTAAAGCGCATACACCCTTAAATCTGTATTTTTTGTAAATTTTTCAAATTCTTCTTTTAAAGCAAGAGCGTCAATTTTATCTTTTACAACTATTATAGCGCGTGGAGAATCTTCAAACGCCTGCGCTTTTAATTTGTGAATGGTGGCAATAATTAGTGCGGTAGTTTTTCCACTCCCTTTAGGTGCAAGCACATAAGCATCAGAGCCTCCCTTTAAGATTGGCAAAACTTTTTTCTGAAAGGCATTTGAAGTTTCAAAACCTGCATTTTCTAGAGACTCCTTTAATAAAGGGTGTAATTTTTTGAAAGACATGATTGCATTTATTTATGCGTAAACTTATTGCTTACTAAGAACTACAAAGATACCATTAATGGCATACTTTACAGTCGGCTTTGTCTTGAATTTCTCCAACTAAATGATCGTCATCATTCATCTTAAAACCACAACAATCCATAAACCCTTGTGCTATTTGCTTTCTTGCGCGTTGAATCTGAGACTTTACAGTAGGTAAAGACAAATGCAATTGATTGGCCACTTCTTGTTGCTTCATGCCTTTTATATCGGATAAAAACAAGGGATCTCTATACTTTTTAGGTAAGTTTTTAATGATTCCTCTTAAACAATCTTGTTCCGTATGCTCTTGAGGTTCAGCATCAAAATGCACCTCTACAGCTTCTACAGGCAATTCTAATTTTCGTTCTCTAAAATAATCTAAAACCGTATAGCGTGCTATAGAAAACAACCAAGACTTTAGTTTGTGATCATCTTTTAACGTATGCAATTTAGTATGCACTTTTATAAATGTTTCTTGAAGAATGTCTTCTGTAATATCTATGTGTTTTACCTTACTTAAAATAAAGTATTTTACATCGTCTGCATACATTCTCCACACCTCTGTTGTAGTCATATCTTAATTTAAATAAAATTAGTTCGGATACAAAAATTATACCCGAACTAACATTAGTTTAACAATTACAACCTGAGCATGCGCAGCTGTCACAGGTGCACTCAAAACAATTTCCTTTTGCGCAACCATTACAATCGCACGTGCATTCTTTATTTTTCATAATATCTATTTTTATGTGTTCATATAATAGACGTAATAATTCTAAAAAAGATGCAAAAAGATGTTATTATTTTTCAAAAAACAGATCAACAATCCATTAATTTGACTTATTACTACTGAAATGAAGCTACTTACATATTTCTACGATACTGACCTCCAACCTCAAATAAAGCCGAAGTAATTTGGCCTAATGAACAGACTTTACAGACCTCCATTAAAGCTTCAAAAATGTTTTCGTTATTAATAGCCTTCGTTTGTAAGTCTCTTAATAATGCGTTGGTATCATTTGATTTGTGTAGATTTTCTAATGTTTTAATCTGAAACTGCTTCTCTTCTTCTGTAGCTCTAATCACTTCCGCAGGTTGTACTGTAGGTGACCCTTTACTACTTAAAAAGGTATTAACACCAATAATTGGGAATTTACCATTGTGCTTTAACGTTTCATAATACAAACTCTCTTCCTGAATTTTAGAACGCTGATACATGGTTTCCATAGCACCCAAAACACCACCTCTTTCTGTAATTCTATCAAATTCGAGTAATACAGCTTCTTCTACTAAATCTGTTAATTCTTCGATAATAAACGAGCCTTGAATTGGGTTTTCGTTTTTATTTAGTCCTAATTCTTTATTGATAATAAGTTGAATTGCCATTGCTCGACGAACCGATTCTTCGGTTGGTGTTGTAATAGCCTCGTCATAAGCATTGGTGTGCAACGAATTACAATTATCGTAAATAGCATATAAAGCTTGAAGCGTTGTACGGATATCATTAAAGTCAATTTCTTGTGCGTGTAAGCTTCTTCCTGATGTTTGAATATGGTATTTAAGCATTTGCGCTCTCGCATTGGCTCCATATTTATGCTTCATGGCTTTTGCCCAAATTTTACGTGCTACACGACCAATAACAGCATATTCTGGATCAATACCATTAGAAAAGAAAAACGATAGGTTAGGACCAAATTTATTGATATCCATTCCTCGACTCAAATAGTATTCTACGTAAGTGAAACCATTAGATAAAGTTAGGGCTAGTTGTGTAATCGGATTGGCTCCTGCTTCTGCAATATGATATCCAGAAATGGAAACTGAATAAAAATTACGCACATTATTCTCAATAAAATACTCCTGTACATCACCCATTAATCGCAGTGCGAATTCAGTTGAAAAAATACAAGTGTTTTGTGCCTGATCTTCTTTTAAAATATCGGCCTGAACGGTTCCTCTTACTTGTGCAATGGTATTCTTTTTAATGTCTTCATACACATCTGCTGGTAATACTTGGTCACCAGTAACACCTAAAAGCATCAACCCTAAACCATTATTTCCTTCTGGTAATTCTCCATTATAAGAAGGACGTTCTTTATCTTTATAAAGTTTAGCAATTTTTGCTTCAACTTCTTTTTCTAAGCCATTTTCTTTTATATAAATTTCACATTGTTGGTCAATGGCTGCATTCATAAAAAAGCCTAATAGCATTGGCGCAGGACCATTAATAGTCATACTAACCGATGTCATTACATTAGCTAAATCAAAACCTGAATACAGTTTTTTTGCATCATCTAAACAACAGATTGAAACTCCTGCATTTCCTATTTTCCCATATATATCCGGACGTAAATCTGGATCATTACCGTAAAGCGTTACACTATCGAAAGCCGTTGATAAACGCTTAGCTGGCAATCCTGCACTAACATAATGAAAACGTCTGTTGGTTCTTTCAGGACCACCTTCTCCTGCAAACATACGTGCAGGATCTTCTCCTGTACGCTTAAAAGGATATAAACCTGAAGTGTACGGAAACTCTCCTGGTACATTCTCTTGCAAGGTCCAACGTAATAAATCTCCCCAAGCTTGATACTTTGGTAACGCTACACGAGGAATTTGTAGGTGAGACAACGACTCTGAATGGGTTTCAATCTTTATTTCCTTATCTCTTACCTTAAAACTATAAATAAGGTCCTTGTACTTGTTAACCTTCTCGTCCCAACCCGTAATGACTTCCCAGTTATAAGGGTCTAAATTTAGTTTCACACGGTCGAATTCAGCAATAAGCAATTTTACAAAATCTTTATTCTCAACCGCAATTGTATCTATCTCGTCACTAGCAATTCCGGCTTTATCCAATGCTGGTTTAGCATCTAAAACAGATTCTAAGGTTTTATAAATACCATAGAGTTTCTGAGCCACTTCTACCTGCGAAGCCGCGGTTTTGTCATAAGCACGATTATTCTCTGCAATTTCAGATAAGTAACGTGTTCTAGAAGGTGGAATAACAAAAATCTTCTCACTCATTTCTTTTGAAATTTCGAAAGTAGATTTTAGTTCTGACTGAGCTTTTTCCACCAATTTATCCATAATAGCTTTATACAACGTATTCATACCTGGATCGTTGAATTGTGAAGCTATCGTTCCATAGACAGGTAAATCATCTTGGTGAACATCCCAAAGGTTATTGTTACGCATATATTGCTTTTTCACATCGCGCAACGCATCCAATGAACCGCGTTTATCAAATTTATTAATAGCTACTAAATCGGCAAAATCGAGCATGTCAATTTTTTCTAATTGTGTTGCTGCTCCAAATTCTGGTGTCATAACATAAAGTGACACATCAGAATGTTCTATAATTTCGGTATCTGATTGTCCTATTCCTGAAGTTTCAAGAATAATTAAATCGTATTCCGCTGCTTTTAATACCTCTACAGCTTCGTTTACATATTTAGACAAAGCTAAATTAGACTGACGCGTTGCTAAACTACGCATATATACTCTAGGAGAATTAATAGCATTCATTCGAATACGATCTCCTAAAAGTGCACCTCCAGTTTTTCGTTTTGAAGGATCAACGGACACTAAACCAACAGTTTTTTCGGGAAAATCGATTAAAAATCGTCTTACTAACTCATCTACTAAAGACGATTTCCCAGCTCCACCAGTTCCAGTAATTCCAAGTACAGGTGTTTTTGAATTCTTATTTTTGGTATGAATAGCTTCTAAAGTCTCTTTTGCAACCTCAGGAAAGTTTTCAGCTGATGAAATTAATCGTCCAATGGCTTGTGGATTTTTTTCATGAAGTTTTTTGACATCAACATCTAATACATCTCCTAATGCGAAATCCGATTGTTGAACCAAATCGTTAATCATCCCTTGTAATCCAAGTGCTCTACCATCATCGGGAGAATAGATTCTGGTAATTCCATAATCCATTAATTCTTTAATTTCTTCAGGTAGAATTACTCCACCTCCACCTCCAAAGATTTTAATATGACCTGCTCCTTTTTCTTTGAGCAAATCGTACATATATTTAAAATACTCGTTATGGCCACCTTGATAAGACGTTAATGCAATCGCATTTGCATCTTCTTGGATGGCGGTATTTACCACTTCTTCTACACTTCTATCATGACCTAAATGTATCACTTCTACTCCAGTAGATTGAATAATACGACGCATAATATTAATGGCAGCATCATGTCCATCAAAGAGAGATGCGGCTGTTACTATACGGACTTTATATTTTGGTTTATAAGGTGCAACTTGTTCCATTCGTAAAAATCTAGCTTATTTAGGTGGCAAATTTAAGGAATATTCAAAAATTTAAGGCATCAATCTATAAATATCTAAAACTTAAAGAAACTCCTTAAAGCTTTCAATTTTAATTAATTTTATCAATTCATTCAAGATTAGTTTTATGCATAAAATCACCTTACTTATTCATTGCGCAGATCAACCCAATATTATTGCTTCGGTGACTAACTTTATGGCCTCTAATGATGGAAATATTGTTTATATCGATCAGCATGTTGATAGAGAACAAAACATTTTTTTTATGCGTTTGGAATGTGAGTTTTCTTTAAACACATTTTCACTTGAAGAATTTAAGCAATCATTTCAATCTGTATTAGCTGAACAATTTCAACTGCATTGGAAAATGTATTCAGCAGAAAGAAAACCAAAAATGGCTTTATTCGTTTCAAAGTACGACCATTGTCTATATGATATTTTAGGACGTTATAATTCTGGAGAATTATGTTTAGAAATTCCTTTTATTCTCAGTAATCATCTCGACTTAAAACCTATTGCTAATAGTTTCAATATTCCTTTTTATCATGTTCCTGTAACTAAAGCAACAAAACATGAAGCCGAACAAAAACAATTAAAATTATTAGAAACGCATCAAATTGATTTTATTGTGTTGGCACGCTACATGCAAATTGTATCTGAAACTTTAATTGACAAATATCCTAACCGCATTATAAATATTCACCATTCCTTTTTACCTGCTTTTATTGGTGCTAAACCGTATCATTCGGCTTATAAACGCGGTGTAAAAATCATTGGTTCAACAAGTCATTATATTACGGAAGAATTGGATGCAGGACCAATTATTGCGCAAGATGTAGCGCATGTTACACATACATTTTCAATTAAAGACTTAATAGCAAAAGGTCGTGATTTGGAGAAAATTGTATTATCTAATGCTATTAAACTCCATGCTAATAGAAAAGTGATGGTTTATAATAATAAGACTATTATTTTCTCTTGATTCGTATTATCATAAAACATAATATTCTATTTTATATATCTTAGAAAGTTTAACTATAACATTTGGTTATATAAAGTCTCGCAAAGGTTAATTAAAATAAAAGACATTTTAACAGTCAGATTAAAAATCTTACCTACCTAAATATACTATTATATATTTTAACGTAAAAAAAATGTAATATAAACGGTTATTATAGAAAATTCCCATTCTAAGTATTATCTTGCTATATCTCCAGTATTAAACGAATAAATAATAAAATTATTGATAATTTTTACATCATTATTAAAAACAAACCAATAAACTAGTTTAAAGTCATATAACAATATAAAAATGTCAGTTCATGGAATTTAGTAATTTACTAAAAATTAGAATTTCTAATTACACCAATCACTCTCTTTTCTCAAAAAAAACATATCGTAATTATTTTCTCATTTTTCATAGTTTTATAATAATTTTTATGTGTTTAATGAGTTTTATTTCAAATTCTCAAAACGAAACCAATAATTGGATTTTTGGAGAACGCGCTGGCTTAAACTTCACTGCCCAACAAGACCCTCAAGTCATATACAATAGTCAATTAGTTGCCCCAAGAGGTTGTTCATCTATCTCTGACAGAAATGGTAATCTTTTAATTTACACTAATGGAGATATGATATTTAATAAAAACCATAACATCATGTCAAATGGAATTCTTGTTTCTCTCGATAACGTTCCAGGAGCACCTCCTCCACTAGTCACAAATAGGGATTTTGATCAAAACTCTATTATAGTTCCAATTGCTAATAGCAATATTTATTATGTTTTCACACTTGGACCAAATGGTTTATATTATTCCATTGTTGATATAAACCTTCAAAACGGACTAGGAGAAGTAACCATTAAAAACATACCTTTATTCACAGAAAATGGAGTGGCTAAAATTTCTGCAGTACATCATGCAGATGGAAAATCAATATGGTTAATGACAACCAAAAAAAATGATGATAATCAATTTACGTCATTCTATGCTTATAAAATAAATACAAATGGAACTATTAATGATCCTGTTATCAGCAATAACATGGGTTATAAGGGTGCTATGGAAGGTTCAATAAAATTTTCTCCAGATGGAAAAAAATTAGCTTGTGCCAATTTTCAATTAGAAAACGTACAGAACAATCTTACAACTTTTGATTTCAATAATGAAACAGGCGTATTGAGTAATAAATTCAATCTTCAAACTTCTTTTGTTTTTTTCGAAGTTGTAACAGCTTACAGTGTTGAATTTTCACAAGATTCGAAATATCTATATGCCAATTTACTTAGACAGCCAATGCAAGGTGAACCAAGTAGTACCAGAAAACACTTGTTATACAAATACGATTTAAGCTTAGTTAATCCTGCCGGTAATTTAGAAGTACTATATGAAGAATCTGATGCACCCGATAATGGTATAGCAACGTTACAACTAGCAAATAATGGTAAAATTTACAGAGCTATAAGCCAAAGTTCAAGCATCGGAACGGATTATGTAGGTTTTATATATAATATTGATAATGAAGAAACTCAATCAACTTACGCTCATAATGCTATAAATCTAAGTGCAAACGAATCTAGATTAGGGCTTCCAAACTTTATTCAATCGTATTTTAGAACTAGAATTTTAACTAAGAAAGGCTGCATAAACAACCCTGTTTTTTTTGAAGTGGATACTTATGCTGAAATTACAGCAATAGAATGGGATTTTGGAGATGGAAATACATCCAATGTAATTTCTCCTACTCATACATACAACTCAATTGGGAATTTTGCTACTTCAGTTACAATAACGATTAACGATCGTCAAATTACAGTTTATAAAAATATTATAATTAACCCACTTCCTGATTTAATTCCTAATCAGCAATTAATTCAATGCGATAACGATACCGACGGTATAGCAACTTTTAATCTATATAACATTCGTGAGAAAATTTCTACCTCAGTATCAGAGGAAGAATTATTTTTTTATAATAACCTTGCTGATGCAGAGCAAGATAGTAACCGTATTTCCAATCCTGAAAATTATACGAATATGGTTGTTAATGAAGAAATTTTTGTGAGAGTTGTTAATAAAAATGAATGTTTTTCAATTACTTCATTTTCGCTGAGTGCAATTCTAATTGAAATTGAAGGTCTAGAAAACATCTATACCTGTGAAAACTCTGATTTTATTGACGGTAACTCAGAAGGAAGATTTTCTATAAACTTAGTTAAAGCTAATATTCAAAATCAGCTTGATATATTAGACCCAAATACCATTACTTTATTCCCTTCATTTTTAGAAGCACAAACCACACAAAACGAAATTTCTCGTGATCAATTTATATCTGGTTCAACTACATTATGGGTTCGTTTAGACAATACAGATATCTCATGTGGTGGTATTGCGCCCATATCTTTAATTGTTAATTCGACACCTATAATTGCTCTTGAAGACAATTATGTTTTATGCGGAAGTAATCCAATAATATTAACGGGAAATGCATCTAATCATAGGTATGAATGGCTAAATAGTAATAATCAAATTATTTCAAATCTGAGACAATTTATATTTAACAACACAGGGACTTATACACATATTGCTTACAAAACAGAAAATGGAATAGAGTGTTCAAATTCTAAAACGTTTATTATAGAAAACATCGAATCACCCACTTTTAACACCGTAGAAATATCACCTTCTTTAGGTCGTACTAGCAATGTTACTATACTGGTAGACGGCAGCAATGATTATGAGTTTTCATTAGATGACATAACCTATTATGGCAATTCTAACGGCTATACATTTAACAATATACCTGCTGGAAAATACACAATTTTTGTCAGAGACCTTAATCAATGTCAACCTACAATACAAAAGGAAATCTACATTATTAGCTACCCTAACTTTTTCACACCAAATAATGATGGAATAAATGATTACTGGAGAATTAAAGGTATAAACAGCAATGACATAAAGTCTATAAAGATTTTCAATAGATATGGAAAAGTTATGTCTCACCTACTAAAGTCAACTAATTATATATGGGATGGTAAATATGGGAATCAACTGCAACCAACAAACGATTATTGGTTTGAAGTAACCTTTATTTCAGGCGAAAAGCAAACAGGACATTTTACTCTTAAACGGTAGCTCATATATAAGTTAACAATAATTAATTTTAAAAAAATTATTTCCTAATGCTATCAATCTTTATGGGAATAGAAGAGTGATAAATTTTAAATTTAGAAACTGCATAAAAATGAAACTATTATATATTTTATAAATTACCTTTGCTAAAAATTGTAAAACCAAAATTATGATTAAAAGAATTTTTGCCCTATTAGTAGTTTTCAATATCATGGCTTGTGCCGAACTGCAGCAAGTTGTAGATTCGTTACCACAAGGTACCAGTGATGTTCTAGGGAATGCTGACATTGCAGCAGGACTAAGAGAAGCTTTAGATAAAGGTATTGATAAACAAGTAACAAAATTAACAGCTGAAGACGGCTTTTTTAAAAATGAATTGGTAAAAATCGTTTTACCAGAAGAACTACAAAAAGTTGATACTGCACTTCGTAAAATAGGATTAAGCAGTTTAGCTGACGAAGGTTTAAAAGTACTTAACAGAGCTGCAGAAGATGCGGTTTCTGAAGCAACACCAATTTTTGTAAACGCTGTTAAAGACATTACTTTTGATGATGCTAAGAATATACTTTTAGGAGAAGATGATGCTGCCACATCCTATTTAACGTCAAAAACGCAAACTGAGCTTTACAATAAGTTTAAGCCTGTTATTAATAATTCTTTTAGCAAAGTTGGAGCAGATCAAATATGGTCTAATTTAATTACCAAGTACAATAACATTCCTCTTACAAACAACGTTAACCCAGATTTAACGGATTACGTAACACAAGAAGCTTTAAAAGGAGTGTATACCATGATTGCGGTGGAAGAAAAAGAAATTAGAACTAAAGTCTCTTCGAGAAGTACCGATTTATTGAAAAAAGTATTTGCCCTCCAAGATTAATCTACTTAAATTAAAACTACTTATACATTGTTATCGTTATTTTTCTGAATAACAACCAATTATTCTAGCTAAATTTTAGTATCTTACTAACGTAGGTATTAAAATTTAGCTTTGTATAATTCAGATTACATATTAAAAAGGAGAAAAAAACTTAAAAAAAAGTATATTCAACTTATTGAAGATGCTTATAATTTAAGACAAACCGATCACGCCTTAAGTGATTTTTCTGAATACAAAGCCAATAAAATTCTTTACAAACTTAAAAAGTTAGAATTTGTTGTCAATAAGCCAGATATTGAATTACAGTAACTTGATTAAGCCACATTTAATTATATCCTAACACTAACATAACTTACAGATCAAGTTAACTTGCCATCTTTGCAGTGCAAAAGATTGAGTTAGTTAGATCTTAGATTAGGATAGTTAGTTATAAAGTCGGTATTGTTGTTAGGTATCGACTTTTTTTTATGTGCTAGGGTGAAGTGTTTTAAAATACTGATACGATTTTAATAGCCGACTGCCATACCACGAAAACAGCTCACCATCTACAATTTTCACGGTCTTTTCTGGAAATTTCTTCTGAAATTCTAATACATGTTCTGCTTTAAAGGGAAAAGGTTCACTAGATAAAAAGATGGCGTCTATCTCATTTAACTCCGAACTCTCTATATCAATTTCAGGATAACGCTTTTGTGCTTTAAATCCATTTTCAAAACCAGCTTCGTTAATCATAACATCTATAAAGTTATTTGATGCTGCAACCATCCAAGGCTGTTTCCAAATAAAATAAGCCACTTTTAATTTTTCTGTATTTTGAAATTTCTGTTTAAAGGCTTCGCGTTCTAATTGCAGATTTTTTATTAAAGTTGAAGTCGTTCTTTCAATATTAAACATTTTTCCATACATATGAATCAACTCATAACAATCTTCAAGGTTATAAATATCACTAATATGAATAGGAGCAATTTCTTTTAAACTATCAATAATCTCTTTTGTGTTTTCCTCCTTATTACAAAGAATAATATCTGGCTGAAGTGCTATTATTTTATCAATATTAATTTGTTTTGTACCGCCAACAACTGCCTTAGACATTCTAAGATGCTTTGGATGCACACAAAACTTCGTTACACCAACAATGGCGGACTCCAAACCTAAATCGACTAACAACTCGGTTTGTGATGGCACTAACGAGATAATTCGTTTGGGTGTTTTTTTGAGTTGGCTCTCTCTTTTGAGTTGGTCTATGTACGTCATACTTCCTTGAAATGACAGTTTACAATTCAGCAGCCATCTGCAACTGTAATTCCTCAGCTTTCTGAGCAGCAGCTTCTGCAAAATTTTCATCTTGTGAAGCGTAAATAATGCCTCGAGACGAATTTATTAACAGACCTACCGAATCATTCATGCCATATTTGCAAACCTCTTGAAGGTTTCCACCTTGGGCGCCAACACCAGGTACTAACAAAAAGCTATCTGGAATAATTTTTCTAATATCTCCAAGAAATTCAGCTTTAGTGGCGCCAACGACATACATTAAGTTTTCAGAATTGGCCCAAGATTTAGACGTTTCTAAAACCTGTTTATATAACTCTACTCCATCAACTGTTTTTGTTTGAAAATCAAAAGCTCCTTGGTTAGAAGTTAAAGCTAAAAGAATCGTATGTTTATCTTTAAATGCTAAAAAAGGTTCTACGGAATCTTTTCCCATATATGGTGCAACCGTTACACTATCGAAACCTAAATCTTCGAAAAACGCCTTAGCATACATGGTGCTTGTATTCCCAATATCACCTCGTTTGGCGTCAGCAATGGTATAAATTTCAGGATGATTATCGTTGAGATAGTTGATTGTTTTCTCTAAAGCTTGCCAACCTTTTATACCGTAAGCTTCGTAAAATGCTGTATTAGGTTTGTACGCCACACAAAGGTGATGTGTCGCATCAATAATAGCCTTATTAAAAGCGAAGATGGGATCGTCGCCTTTTAGTAAATGCTTTGGAATTTTATTTAAATCGACATCTAATCCTATGCAAAGAAAGGATTTCTTTTTTTGGATTTGGTCTATAAGCTTTTGTGTGGTCATAGTATAAAAAAAGCCTCAAAAAAGAGGCTTCAATTTAAATTTCATCATCATTAGCCTTTAACAACTCAGTGTTTTCAGCTAACATTAATTCGTCTATTATTTTTTGAATATCACCGTTAATGATATTTGATAAATCGTAAAGCGTTAAACCAATTCTATGATCCGTAACTCGTCCTTGAGGATAATTGTAGGTTCTAATCTTAGCAGACCTATCACCAGAACTCACCATACTTTTACGCTTTTCAGAATCTGCGGCTTGTTGCTTCGCTAATTCTAAATCGTATAAACGCGAACGTAATACCTTTAAGGCTTTTTCTAAGTTTTTATGAGATGATTTCTGATCTTGACAACTTACAATCATTCCTGTTGGTTCGTGATGTAACTTAATAGCCGAATACGTTGTATTTACCGACTGACCACCAGGACCTGTAGATGTGGTGCGTTCAATACGAATTTCTGTCATGTCTAATTCATAATCAAACTCTTCGGCTTCAGGCAATACCATAACCGTTGCCGCACTAGTATGCACACGACCTTGAGTTTCGGTTTGTGGTACACGCTGCACACGGTGTACACCAGCTTCAAACTTTAAAGTGCCGTAAACATCTTCACCAGAAACTTCAAAAATAATTTCTTTAAATCCACCTGAAGTACCATCACTTTGACTCACCACATCAACTCTCCAACCTTTATCGCTACAGTATTTAGAATACATTCGGTATAAATCACCTGCAAATATACTAGCTTCGTCACCACCAGTACCAGCTCTTACTTCCACTACAACATTTTTAGCATCGTCTGGATCTTTAGGAATTAACATAAATCGAATCTCTTCCTCTAGCTTAGTGATGGTTTCTTTAGCTTCTTCGAGCTGCATCTTAGCCATCTCAACCATTTCGGCATCAGAGCCATCGGCAATAATTTCTTCAGCTTCCGAAACATTATCTAAGGCTTCTTTATATATTTCTCCTTTGTCTACAATTAATTTAAGGTCTTTGTATTCCTTCATCAGCTTGGTGTAGCGTTGCTGATCTGATATAATATCGGGTTGAATGATAAGGTCATTTACCTCATCGAAGCGTTGTTTTATTATCTGTAATTTCTCTAACATCTCTCTTCAAAAATTGGATTTCAAAAATACAATTTTTTTAAGATATAAGGCCGCTTCACTTTTAGAATAAACAACAAAGCCCCATTAGTTTTAAACAACTAAATTACAAGCATTTACAAAGTGTCAGAAATCCTTCAACATGACTACAATAAATTTAGAATAATTAGACACTAAAATATATTTTAAAAATAAAACGCATAAAATTAGCGTTAGCTATATAGTATGTATCGATTCCTAGCTATACTTACATTTTATAGACCGTTTGTGGTTTGGTCGTTTATTGTGAATGCTATAATTGGATTTTTTAATCCGGTTATAGTACCTGCATTAGTGACAAAACTATTTCTTACGGTTTTTGCATGGTACTACGTGAGTGAAACTCGTAATAAAAGAAAATTAACTTTTTATAAGAATTTAGGTATTTCGAGCTTAAAACTTTTTTTCGTGCTTTTTATTTTAGATAGTATCTTAACCGTTATTTTCCTTACCATATTTAAGGAATTCACCTAATTATAATATGAAATTTGAATTAGACAATGTTGAACTTTACTTTAAAAATAAGCGGATTTTACAAGGTATTTACCTTAAAGCAGAAACAGGATACGTTACTGCTGTATTAGGCAGAAATGGCTGTGGTAAAAGTTCTTTACTCAACATTGCGTTTGGAAACTTAAAACCCAAATACATGTTAGTTAGAATAGACAACAAACCACTATTGAAACCTTTATACACCACAAAACGCGCAGTATATTTACCACAGTACCATTTTATCCCAAGTGATGTTACTTTGGCGTTTGTGTTTAAATTATACGTAGTTGATTGGGTTGTATTTATTGAAAGTTTTAAAGCTTTTGCTAAATATAAAAAGTCTAATTTTAAAGTATTATCAGGTGGAGAAAGACGGATTGTTGAAACCTATATTATTCTAAAAACTAAAAGTGAAATCGTATTTTTAGACGAACCTTTTTCTCATTTATCTCCTTTACACATTGACACGGTAAAACAACTTATTAAAACAGAGAAAAAAGAGAAAGTGATTATAATTTCAGATCATATGTACCAACACATCATTGATGCCTCGGATTGTATTTATTTATTAAATAATGGCACCACAAAAAAGATTAATCAGCTCTCAGAGCTTGAGGATTACAAATACCTAAGTGAAGGTACGTTGTAAGCATTTAAGAAGATGAATTATTTTTTATTATGTTATCTAAATCCACAACCACACCAACACCTAAAATTTGTTTCCATTGCAACTTTGGACCAACAATAACATTTTCTTCGTTAGTGATTTCGTTGGTTTCAACTTCAACTTTAATATCATCATCGTATCTAAGGTGAGAACCTAAAGTAGCTTTAACAAATTTATTAACTTTCATATCTAAGTTAAGTTCCCACTCTAAATCTATATTTCCGAAACTATTTATATAATCGGTATACAAACGCAACAAGCTGGTGATTTTAATATTTTCGAATACTTCTTCTTCGTACTGATTAGTTAATAAAATCCCCAATTCTTGTTTTACCTTTTTTCCTTCTCTAAGAAGGTTACCCTCTAGGTCATAAATTGCCGGATCTACTCCAAAAGCTCCTCTATTAGCTAAATCTCTATCTAAAACAAAAGTGGTTTTTAGAGTAATTGGAGAGGCATAGAATGACATACGCTCTATAAACCGACCATATTCCATACCTGTACCAAAAAACATATAACCTGGTGCTAAAAATTTAGATATAGGAGTATCTCTATCTGGGTAATTATACCCTTTAGCCAACTGCGAATTAAAGCTGAACTTTGCCGAATAAAACCAATTACTTTTAGGATCTTTCTCTAGACCTACGTTAGAAATAACCTCAATGACATCTTCCGTTTTTCTAACATTTAATTCTTCCTGTTTATTTAAACCATAACGAATATTAAAATTAGAATTCCAATACCATTTTTCTTGCTTATATTTTGCTTCAGCCTTACCTGTTACGATTCCTGAAATAGAATTGGTACCACCAGAATTCCAATTTGTGAATGATACTTGGTTAAGATTTAAGCCAACTTCTTTTTTAGTTCTCCAACCTAACTGTATAGGTTCATTTTTCTTCTTTTGAAAGTACAAAGAATCTGGTTGCGCAAAAAGCACACTAGAACATAACACAAACACACTAAATATAAACCAAGAATAGTTTTTCATACTTAAAAAATTAATATGTAAATGTACCGTACTCACTAGCAATGGTCAATTGCTTTTTGTCGGACGCTTCTACACGTCCAATAATTTTAGCATCAACATTAAAAGATTTTGAAATTTCAATAATAGCATCTGCAACCTCCGGTTTTACATACAATTCCATACGATGGCCACAATTAAACACTTGATACATTTCTTTCCAATCCGTTTTAGATTGTTCCTGAATGAGTTTAAATAACGGCGGAACTTGAAACATATTATCTTTCACAATATGAAGTTCATCTATAAAATGAAGAATTTTTGTTTGTGCACCTCCACTGCAATGTACCATACCATGCACCGTATCGCTATTATATTTACTTAGAATTGCTTTTATAATTGGCGCATATGTACGAGTTGGTGATAAGACTAACTTACCCGCATCTATCGGTGCATTTTCAACAGTATCAGTCAGTTTAGTTTGTCCGGAATACACTAAATCTTCTGGCACAGCAGCATCATAACTTTCCGGATATTTTTTTGCTAAATATTTAGAAAACACATCGTGTCTGGCAGAGGTTAAACCATTACTTCCCATTCCTCCATTATATTCAGTTTCATAAGAGGCTTGACCAAAAGACTCTAAACCTACAATAACATCACCAGCAACAATATTTGCATTATCTATAACATCACTCCGTTTTATACGTGCGGTTACAGTAGAATCTACAATAATAGTTCTTACTAAATCGCCTACATCTGCTGTTTCACCACCTGTAGAATGAATCGTAACACCAAATGATTTTAAATCTTCTATTAAATCTTCTGTACCGTTAATAATCGCCGAAATGACTTCACCAGGAATAAGATTTTTATTTCGCCCAATTGTAGATGATAACATTATATGATCTGTGGCACCGACGCATAACAAATCGTCAATATTCATAATTAAAGCATCTTGAGCAATACCTTTCCAAACTGAGATATCTCCAGTTTCTTTCCAATACATATACGCTAATGATGATTTTGTACCTGCTCCATCTGCATGCATTATTAAACAATAGTCCTCATCATTGGTTAAATAATCTGGAACGATTTTACAAAATGCTTTTGGAAATAACCCTTTATCGATATTCTTTATAGCATTATGAACATCTTCTTTTGACGCTGAAACACCTCTTTGCGCATATCTTTTACTCACCGAATTACTCATCTTTCAATTTATTAGTATTGGTGTTGCAAAAGTAAGGATTGCGTTTAATTATAAGGAATGATTAAGTTGGAATTAATAACAGTTTTCATTTTTTTTCTTAACTCCTCTTTTTTTCGATTGCCACCAAAGTAGAGATTAAGACCTAAACCGGCCATTAATAATCTGTCTTCTGTATCACCTAAAGCAAGATTATCTAAGTGACTGTCAGTAAAAAATAGTTGCATTCCCCTAAAAGTTGAAGTCCAACACGTTCTATTAATAGAAACCCTACAAATCATAAACCTTTAATTATCAACAAGAAAAGTCGAAATAAAAAAATGTTCATGTCAGAAAACATTAATTTTGAACAAAAAAAAAGATAAAACCGAGTTATCGATTTTATCTTATAGATTTAATAGGTAAAAATAACCTAACAATTTTGTCTTAATTTTTAAGATCTGTTGGTAGCTTTACTTGGATACTTGCCACATTATCATTGCTGACATTATTCAATTCATCCGAATTGTCTTGAGACAAAATAAGCGTCGCCCCAACAAGAATTGCTACACTAAGTAGTAACTTTTTCATTTTTACAAATATTGATTAATAGCCCTACAAAAATACGAAATAAACGTATCGTTAAATTGACTAAACTCAATTATTTAACCTGTTTCTACTACCTTTTCGACAACTCGTTTAATGTCATCGACAAACTACACAAAAGTCCAATTTATCGCTTTTTAGACTACGTATATATACGTATTTCGTCGGATGAAATTACCGACGAAATACATTACTATTTTATAGCCACTATCATTTAGTAAACAAAAGCTCTCTATATTTTGTTAAAGGCCACAACTCGTCATCAATCATTATCTCTAACTTATCGCAATGGTATCTAATATCTGCAAATAAAGGTTTTACCCGATTGCAATAGCCATCCGCTCGCTTTTCTAAACTAGCTTCTTTATTACAGACTTTACGCGCCTCTGTCATTTTCGTAACAGTAGTATTAATCGTTTCAATGTGCTCTGAAATTTCTTTTATAAGAACTAGTTGGGCTTTAGCAAAGTCTTTAAACTGGTCACCGTAAATTGTTTTTAGACCAGTAACATTCTCAATAAGTATATTTTGATATCTCACCGCTGTAGGCACTACATGGTTTCTGGCAATATCACCAATGACTCTACTTTCAATTTGAATGTGATGAATATAATCTTCCATTTCAATTTCATAGCGCGCTTCAGATTCCACTTTATTCATCACGCCTAAGTTATCAAAAAGTGCTATCGTAGATTTGGCTTTTTTAATCTGTAGAGCCTCTGGTGTGGTTTTATTATTACTCAATCCACGTTTTTTAGCTTCCTTCTCCCAAGCTTCACTATACCCATTACCTTCAAAAAGAATAGCTTTAGAAGTTTTAATATACTCACGTAAAACATTAAAAATAGCATCATCCTTTTTCATGGATTTGCTGTTAATCAGTTCATCTACCTCAACTTTAAATTCTTTTAACTGATTAGCTACAATTGTACTTAAAACCGTCATTGGTTTAGCACAATTTGCTGTAGACCCTACAGCTCTAAATTCAAATTTATTACCTGTAAAAGCAAATGAAGATGTTCTATTACGATCTGTATTATCTAATATAACTTCAGGAATTTTTCCTACCACATTAAGTTTTAAATCCGTAATTTCTTTAGGCGATAATTTCCCTTTAGTTACGGTTTCTAATTCACCTAACACTTTTGTAAGTTGATCTCCAATAAAGATTGAAATAATCGCAGGAGGCGCCTCATTAGCCCCCAAACGATGATCGTTACTGGCAGATGCAATAGCTGCTCTTAACAACTCTTCATGGGTTTGTACAGCTTTAATTGTGTTAATAAAGAACGTTAAAAACTGTAGGTTACTCATTGGTGTTTTACCTGGAGCTAAAAGATTGACACCAGTGTTTGTAGACAAACTCCAGTTATTATGCTTTCCAGATCCGTTAACACCTGCAAAAGGTTTTTCGTGCATTAATACTGTAAAACTATGACGTTTTGCGATTTTCTGCATAATATCCATCAATAATGAATTATGATCAACAGCCAAGTTAGCCTCTTCAAATATGGGAGCTAATTCAAACTGATTAGGCGCCACTTCGTTGTGCCTTGTTTTAACCGGAATTCCTAGAAGCATACATTGATGTTCTAAATCGCGCATATATGACATCGCTCTTGCAGGAATGGTTCCAAAATAATGATCATCTAACTGCTGACCTTTTGCAGGCGAATGGCCCAATAAGGTTCTTCCGGTTAATAAGATATCTGGTCTAGATATGGCTAAAGCTGTATCAATTAAAAAATATTCTTGCTCCCAACCTAATGAAGTTCTGACGCTTTTTACGTTTTTATCAAAATATTTACATACGGCTACTGCTGCATTATCAACAACCTGCAAGGCTCTCAATAAAGGTGTTTTAAAATCTAAAGCTTCGCCTGTATAGGATACAAAAACAGTTGGAATACATAAGGTTTTATCGTAAATAAAAGCAGGTGATGTTGGATCCCATGCCGTGTACCCTCTTGCTTCAAATGTATTTCTTATTCCACCATTAGGAAAACTAGATGCATCTGGTTCTTGTTGAACTAATTGGTTTCCTCCGAATTTTTCGATGGCAAGCCCATCTCCGATCGTTTCAAAAAACGCATCATGCTTTTCTGCAGTGGCACCTGTTAGAGGTTGAAACCAATGCGTATAATGTGTAGCTCCTTTAGATATCGCCCATTCTTTCATTCCGGTTGAAATATGATCTGCCACAAGACGATTAATCTTCGTCCCTTTTTCTATGGCTTCTAACACGCTATTTAAAGATGTTTTAGTTAAGTATTGGCGCATGGCGACCTCATTAAATACATTAGAACCAAAAATTTCTGATCGACGTTTATCTTCTTTTATTTTTAATGGTTTTCTTTTTAAAGATGCTTTTACAGCATGAAATCTCAGTGTTGACATATTGTTAATTTTGAAGTTCAAAAATACAAAATATTTAAAAATTCTCAACGTACCCCTAAAAAAATAGGGTCATTGACAAAAATCACATTAATAACCCATAATTTACCCTCTATTTTTTGATGCTAACAAAATAAAAGCAATATTTGTGTCTTATTATAAACTACTAATACAAACACAACAATGAGTAAATCAAAACTAGAGTACATTTGGTTAGATGGCCACAAACCAACTCAAAATATGAGAAGTAAAACTAAAGTTGTTGAAGACTTTAGCGGAAAATTAGAAGATTGCGAAATTTGGTCTTTTGATGGATCCTCAACGGAACAAGCTTCTGGTGGTGCTTCAGATTGTTTATTAAAACCAGTTGCTATATATCCAGATCCTGTACGAAAAGATGGCTATTTAATTATGTCTGAAGTTTTAAGCGCTGATGGCACACCTCACCCTTCTAATGCAAGAGCTACGATTGACGATGACGATGATGACTTCTGGTTTGGTTTTGAGCAAGAATACTTCCTAATGGATTCTAAAACAGATTTACCACTAGGTTTCCCTAGAGGTGGTTTCCCTGGCCCACAAGGTCAATATTACTGTTCTGTTGGAGGACGTTATACTTGGGGACGAGATATCGTTGAAGAACATGCAGATTTATGTATCGAAGCAGGATTAAATTTTGAAGGTATTAACCAAGAGGTCGCTCCTGGACAATGGGAATTTCAATTATTTGCTAAAGGCGCAAAAAAAGCAGGTGATGAAATTTGGATTGCTAGATACCTATTAGACCGTTTAACTGAAAAATATGGTTATTATATTGAATACCACCCAAAACCTGTTAAAGGTGATTGGAATGGTTCTGGTATGCATGCTAACTTCTCTAATTCATTATTAAGAACTTGTGGTTCTAAAGAAATTTATGAAAAAGTATGTGAAGCCTTTAGACCTGTAACAAAAGAACATATTGATGTTTACGGCGAGTTTAATGATGAGCGTTTAACTGGTGATCATGAGACAGCATCTATAGACGACTTTAGTTATGGAGTTTCTGATAGAGGAGCTTCTATCCGTATCCCTATTATTACTGTAGAGAAGGGCTGGAAAGGCTGGTTAGAAGACAGAAGACCTGCTTCTAATGGTGATCCTTATAAAATTGCAGGAAGAATTATTAAAACTGTAAATAGTGCTAATGTAAGCTAATCATTAGACCTTATACATATAAAAGACGTTTAGAACACCTGTTCTAAACGTCTTTTTTTTTACTGCACTCTCCTTAATATAATATAGCTCGCAGATACGTTTTAATACGCTACTCAATTCCGTATTAGTGTTTTGTTTATATACCACCCAAAAACGAATTAAAACTCTAAATAACTAAAACTGTTAGAAGCACATCCTAAGCAACCTATCCGTTCATCGATAAAACTCACTGTTCAAAGCAAACACATTCACTTTATCGAGTTTTGAATGTGAGTCTTCGTGTTTTTTGTACTGTAATTAACCTCTTCCATAACTTTACGGTGTTATTAACCATATTTAGATACTTATGAAAAAAATTACCCAACGTATGCTTCCTGTTTTATGTGGAGCAGTTATTTTTATGACAACGGATTTGAACGCTCAAAACAATTCACAAGATAGCTGTAACGCTATTGAGGTAATTGAGTACTCACAAGGTATGAATTCGAGCGGAAACACAATAAGCGCTGATCGTTCTGACGTGAATGCAGCATTGAACACTCCAGACAAATCAAATGCGGCTGGAGGCTTTTATTCTTTAGGTATAAACGGAAGTATTACATTAGGTTTAGGTGGCGCTGTTTACAACGAGCCTGGAGCTGATATCGCTATTTACGAAACATCTTTTAGTGGAGATGATTGTGGACATAGCGATGATGAAAACGCTTTAGTTGAAGTATCACAAGATGGTTCTACATGGCTAAGGTACGGTACCGTTTGTCGCGATGGACTTGTAGATTTAGACGGCTTAAACTTAGATTATGTTACTCAAATCAGAATTACAGATATGACAACAGGATCTGGTGACGGTTACGATTTAGACGGTATTGAAGCTGTAAATGAGTGTAAAGAAATTCCTACTGTATGCTATGGAGCAGCAGCTATTGATTACGTCCCTGGACTTGACGTAACGGGAGCACCTTTTAACGTGGCAGAACGCATGGATACAAATAAAGCATTAGGTGAACCAGAAATGGACGAGACTAATAACTTTTTATCATTAGGTTACGGTGGAGAAGTTACAATAACTTTTGATGGTGTTGTACACAACAATGCTGGAGCTGATATCAAAGTTGTAGAAACAACATTCGGTTACGATTCTTTTACAAGCTACCCAGAGTCTGCTGATGTGTATGTTTCTCAAAATGGTATTGATTTTTATTATATTGGAGCCGTTCTTACCGCAGAAGCTGCAGATTTAGATATTAGTAATGCACCAATTGCTTTAACTTACATTTCTGAAGTTAAAATCGTAGATACAACACCTAGCGATTCTGAATCCTCAGATGGTTTTGATTTAGATGGCGTAGTTGCCTTAACGGGTTGTAATGAACCAATTGACCCAACACCAGCTGGATGTTACCCTGTGGATTACTTTAACTATGTTGAAGGAACGACAAAAAACGGTGGTGTTATTGATGCGATTAGAACTGAAACTCCGGAAAACACACTTGGTGTACCAGAACAAACAGATGAGTATGTATTTACATCTCTTGGCTACGGTGGAGAAATTACATTGACTTTTGGTGGTGCGGTTTACAACCAAGATGGCCCAGATTTAGTTGTAATTGAGACAACATTCCAAAATACTTGGGGTTGTGACACGTATAAAGAATTTGCTGATATTTACGTTTCTGCTGATGATATTAACTATCACTATGCAGGTACAGTGTGTAAATCAGATAATGCCATTGACATTTCAGATGCTGGAGACTTCGATTTTATTTATTATGTAAAAGTTGTAAACAACAACGAGTTATCATCAACTGAAGATGCCTATGATCTTGATGGTGTTATTGCCGTAGGAACTTGTGAAAGCTTTAATTATGCGACTTACGCTCAAGCGCACTACAACGCCTTAAGCGTAGAATCACCAAGTGCTGAAGAAATTGGATTTAGAACTTATCCTAACCCAACAAACGGAACTTCTTATATTGAATTCACACCAAAAGTAACAGGCGATGTTCTTATCGAGGTGTTTGATATAAATGGTCGTAACATTGGCCAAGTATTCAATGAAGAAGCTTATCCTGGTAAAATGTACACAGCTGAATTTAATACTAACAATTTATCTGCAGGACTTTATATCTATAAGGTTACAACAGGGAATTCAAGCATTACAAAGAAATTTATTCTTACTAAGTAAGAATAAGCTGTAATAGTCACTGACTTTACCTAATAAAAAAAAGCCATCTGAGATTTTTACTTCAGATGGCTTTTTCATTTAGCAGCAATTCAATTTTTAAAGTTTCAAATCTAACGACAACTTATTAGTTGGTTGAAACTCGAGAAAAAATAATTTTCACATCTCCATAATTTATTAGCAGTAATACAAATTTGAAGTGAAGCTTTAGCTAAGTACTTTAGTATTTTGAAATGTAACTATTGATATTAAAATTTGTGTCGTTGCGACGGTATTTACAAACTAAATTTTACACCGAGAAAGCTCTTCTATATTAAAGCTAAATATATAAAAATCATATACGCACCAAAAAGCAACATGCCTTTTAGACGACCAATCTCGAAGCGTTTAGGTATTAAGATTAATGGAATCAAAATCGCAGCAAAACCAATCATCCAAATGATATTAGTTGAAAGTATTTCTGGAGTTGCCGGATTCACCGTTATCGGTTTTATAATTGCTGTGAGCCCTAAAACAGATGCGATATTAAAAATATTAGACCCAATTAAGTTTCCTAATGACAATGCTTTTTCTTTTTTTAACGCTGCAACCACAGAAGCCGCTAATTCTGGTACACTTGTACCAATAGCAATTACTGTAACCGAAATGGCATAATCACTAATTCCTACTGTTTCTGCTAATTGCTCAGCTCCTTCAACCAACCATTTAGAACCAAAATACAAGCCAGCAGAACCAATCAATAACCACATACCTACCTTAAAGTTAGATACCACAGCTAAAGCGTCATCTACTTCTTCGAGATTAGCCTTTGTGGATTTTCGTGAGCTTTTAATCAATAAATACAAAAACACCGTTAAAGCCACAAACAAAATCATTCCCTCCATTGCCGTTAGCACGTTGTCATTCCACAAAAAGTAATACAACATAAAAGACACTAACATCATCATAGGCCAATTAAACTTGTAAAAATCTTTATCGACAGCTAACGGAGTAATAATAGCAGTAATTCCAAGAACCAAACCAATATTAGCAATATTAGACCCAATAACATTACCGAGAGAAATATCTGATACTCCATCTAATGCCGCTTGCAAACTCACTAACAATTCAGGTGCAGAAGTTGCAAATGACACTACAGTCATTCCTATAACTAACTTTGATATTTTTAGTTTAAAGGATAAACCTACAGCCGCTCTCACTAAAAAATCACCACCTACCACTAACAACGCCAATCCCACAATTACCAAAAATACACTCATTCGCTATCTAAATTTTTAATTACTTATTTTCTATTAAAAGCGCAAAGATAATATTTCATACTCACACCTACTAAAACTATATATTACGTTATAAAACTATTGCTCTAGTTGTATAACTATAAAAATAGTTATACATTTGACTAATCCAGTTTAATCATTGATTTTTTTAACCATGCAAAAATTAACCAATAAAGAAGAAGAAATAATGCACATTTTATGGAAGCTAGAAAAAGCTTTTGTAAAGGAAGTATTAACAGAGATACCTGGCGATAAACCACATTATAACACGCTTTCTACGATTATACGAAATTTAGAAGAGAAAGGATATGTCAGTTATAATGCCTATGGTAAAACACATCAGTACTACCCTATTGTTACGAAGGAAGATTATAAAACAAAATTTATGAATACAGCTATTGAAAATTATTTCAATAACTCTTACAAAAATGTTGTTTCCTTTTTTGCCAAAGAAGAAAAAATAAGCGTTGATGAATTAAAAGAGATTATTGCATTAATAGAAAACAAAAAATAATTATGGAATATCTATTAAAAGCATCAACTGTAATTGTCTTGATGTATTTCTTTTTTCACATTTTTCTGAAGAAGGAAACATTCTTTGAGCACAATAGATGGTTTCTCTTAACTGGATTACTACTTGCATTGATACTTCCACTAATTGTAATTCCTATTTATGTACCTATACCACCTATTGTAACTCCAACTACAACATTTATATCTGCTGCACCATCTAATTTAGTGGTAACAGAACCTGCTGCTACGTTTAATTGGCTAAGCCTTATCCCAATAGTTTACGGTATTGGATTGACGGTATTTGTCATTAAATTTATATTACAATTTAGTTCGTTAATTTTACTTCTGCTTAAAAACCCAAAGCGGAAAGATCAACAGTACACGTATGTTATTGTAAACAATAAAATCTCACCATTTTCATTTTTTAAATGGATTGTTTATAATCCTGATGCTTATAAAGCGGAAGAGCTTCAACTTATAATAGCTCATGAGAAAGTTCACGTTAACCAATGGCATTCTATAGATATTCTACTAACACAATTAGCCTGCGTTATTTTTTGGTTCAACCCGTTAATATGGTACTACAGAAAAGAGGTACGGCAGAATCTCGAATACATAGCTGATCTTAATTGCCAAAACAGTCCTCAGACTAAAAAGGACTATCAACATTTATTATTAAAAACCAGTGTTGCAAATCACAGCACTTTATTATCCAATAATTTTTATAACTCATCAATTAAAAAACGAATTCTTATGTTAAACAAATCGCGATCAAATAAAAAAAATCAATTCAAGTATCTGTTAATTCTTCCGCTTTTAGCTGGTTTATTAATGAGTATGAATACTAAAGAGGTTTATATTGAACATAACCTAACGACCAAATCAAATAGCAATATCCTTGAACCTGTAGTTACCAAAAACACTTCAGATGTAAACCTAGAGGGTATGACTAATGTCTTCGAAAAGAAAGGTATTCATAATGACGATAATTATGAGGTAATTGATGAACAAGAGACACCTAAGGATTCTATTATATCAGAGCGCTTAAAATTAAAGTTCACAAACCAAATGAATGACCAGCGTTTATCACAGTTCGAAACACTTTTAAAGCCGTATGGTGTTTCAATGAAAATTAAACGCATCAAACGTAATCATGAACATAAAATTAGCGATTTAAATATTCAATTTAAATCTAAGAATAGCATTGCGAATCATAAAGCAAAAGATAAAGATGGTATACGACCTTTCTTTTTTGAAATGACAAATGAAGAGATTAGTATAAACACTTTGCAAGAAGCCGTGCAAATTGAAGAAACTATCATGGTCTATGACCTCAAGGAACCGTCCTCAAACAAGACCTCAAATGATACTTTATACTATAAGATAGTACGACCTTCTACCCATATACAAGACTCTATTTACATGTCAATAGATTCATCCGAAGTTAAACGCTTATCTAAAGAAAAGTCTGATTTATATTATGAAGGAGGTAAAACTTTAAAGGTTAATGATTCAAACGAAGAATTCTCCATTCACCAACCAGCAACTAACTATAAGATTATTACTAATTCTGGTAATCTAAACCCAAAACCCTTAGTGATAGTTAACGGAAAAGAAGTTTCGTCGAACTTTTTAAAATCTATTTCTGCTGAAATTATTGAAAGTATGACTGTTATAAAAGGTGATGACGCTCTATCAAAGTATGGAGAAAAAGGTAAAAATGGCGTCATTGAATTAATAACAAAAGAAAGTGTGGCTGTCACAAAAAAAGACAATCCATGGAAAATTGGCAGAACAGAAGTATCGAGTGTCACTTTTATAGATGATGAGGATCCTTCAAAAAATGCAACTATTGCTTATATTTCAAAATACACACCAGATACTGTTTTAGAGGACCATAAAGTGAATCTCGAAAAAATAGGAATTACCGTTAAATATTCAAAATTAAAACGAAATAAAGCTGGAGAAATAACAAGTATTAAAATTAGTCTTGAGAATAAAGAAGGTAGCAAAACAAGTGCAACATGGAAAGATAATGATGGTATTCAAAATATAGAATATGGTATATCTGAAGGCAAATTAATTACAAGAACAAAACAACCTTAGTATAACCTGAACAAAAATAAAAAGCCAAACTAAAATCATTTAGTTTGGCTTTTTTATTTAATAAGTCTTAGATTAATCTACAAGAACTTTCTTAATCACAGAACGGTTATTGCTCGTTAATTTTAAAAGATATAGTCCTGAAGTAACATCTAAATTTATATAATCTTGAACAGACCGGTATTGTGCTAAAAGTTTACCATCTATAGAATAAACGTCCACATCTGCTTCAGCATTTAATCCCGACAAGTAAACACGTCCTGTGCTAGGATTAGGATACAAAACAACCTTCAACGCTGTGTTATCAGTAATATTTAGAGGTTGATTCCATGTCTCACCTATCATATCACCCCAAATATATTCAATCATATCTGGTTGATCTATAAATGGATTTCTATTAAATTGCCAATTGTAAACCACATTATTTCTATTCATCTCAAAATCATCTGGCGGATCATTTCTATGCCAATATAACAAGGTCGCTAAGTCACCGAATTCTCCAACATTACCTTCAGGGAATCCATTAACAATCTCCAAACCGTTATAGCGTACCGCCATATAAAATACGCTTCTTGCCACATCACCTTTAAATTTACCGGCTGTTCCGCTGGGACCATTATATTCACCGTAAAATTGGTTATTACGCGTACTATTTTCTGGTCCATCTGCAGCCCTTAACGCATGTGCATCACTATTACCATGGCGTAATGAATCTGCTTTTGTTGTCCAATAAATATCAACTCCATCTGCAATTTCATCTTCTTCTATACTATAAAAACCTCCACGCGATCTCGGAAATGTATGTTCCCTATTCCACTTCCCTGTATTTACTGAACTCGTTTGATAATCTAATTTAGGTCTACCTTCTTCTAAATAAACTAACCACACCTCATTACTATTTTCTGGGTTCTGGTCTGCTTCCTTTAAAATATCGATTACATCAGCGTAAGTCTGTGCTCTAACGATTGTAGGGTCTGCAATTATATTTTGCAAAGCTTGTCTTAATGTTTCATCAGCCAAGCCATCTAAACTATTGTAATAACCATTAGGTTGCGTACTTTCTACAATACCATAGGTCGGTTCTAAAGGCGTTCCCCAAGCAGCCATAGTAAAATCATTATCTACCACTCTAATATCAATAGCTCCATTTGATGCTACAATTGGTTCTTCTAAATCTAAAAATCGAATAAGTATAACCTCATCACCTTCATCTAAACTGTCATCAACTGTTGTAATTAAAGTTGAAGCTGTATTTTCACCAGAAGAGATGGTTATATTGGTATTCCCTGTAAAATCTGAAGTATTAAAACCATCATTATCTAAACTAATATTAAAGTTTAAATCTGATGTTACGTTAAATTCTGCGGTAAATACTATTTCGAAAGTATCCCCTTCGTTAAGTTGTGTATTATTTACAGAAATAGCAATCGGATTGATTACCATACCACCACCATCATTTTCTCTTCTTGGTGTTGGTGTGGCTGCAGTAAACGTAACGACACCCATATCATCAACAAAACGCTGAATAGATTTAGGATTAGCATTGGTTCCATTATCATTATACTGAGTGGTTTCTCCTAGTTTAGTTAATAATCCTGTAGCATCAGAATCATTTGTTCCATAAACCATAGCATCTATTAAATTGGTTTCCGTTGCTAAGGTATCTTCTGGAAAATCTTCTACCGATGCCTGATAAATCCCTACCGCATCTGGACCATTTTGTATTACATTTTCTGACATTATAGATTGCGGAAAAGGGCTCACATTTACACTTCCTACCACTAATAAACCGTTAATATCAGTAGTTAAACCATTTAAATCATAAGCAAAGTAACTCCGATCACCACCACTACTCGATCCATTAAAGAATACCAAGATGTAACCATCAGTAGAAAAGTTTGGCGTTTCAGATTTTATCTCAATAAATTCATGTGTATCTATACTAGGAGTATCTGCATCTAATTCGTTAATCACTAAAACTTGAGACCAACTCAAGCCTGTAATTAAAAGTAATACTACTATAGTAATGTTCTTCATCATATTATTTTTTGTGTAAAGATAGTTTTAAAATTAAACACCGTTGTTATGTTATAATTAAATACAAAAATTTGTCAAATTAAAACATGAAATATATCATAAGACTCCAACTTCAAAAAGATGAAAATCGCAAAAAATGATATTCTAAGGATAAAACTGCTCTACGATTTACAAAACAGGTTACAAAAACCCCTACAAACCTACTAATATGGAAGTATAACTTAATATTTATATTACAAATAAAAACAAAACTATAGACAAGTCACAAAATAACGAAACACAAACTATTCTTTTAGTTATAAATTAGAATGCAAATTCGCGGATTTATTCAAAATCATTTGGAAGACACTTGCTCAAGGTTATATATTGAAAACTCAATCAAACAAACGAAGTATTTAACTAACCTTTAAAACCAAAACATTATGATGACATTAGCAAAATTAATTATTGAACTTATTTTAGCAATAATCTAATTACAACCCACCAACCAAACCATGTAGAACTTAGTTCTAGAATAAGTTTTACTATTTTTGTTAAAGATTTATTATTCACTATACAATGAAAAACAAAATCTTTAAGCTTTTGGCTAAACTAAACAAAGCCATACTTCCTTCTTACTCCAAAAAACAATTAGACCTTAGTAAAGCGTCTAAATTGCAACTGGCTATAATTGGCTGGCGTGCTTATGTTACTAAGCAAGCGCTTGGCTAGCTTTTGATTTTTTAGATTATGCACGCTAGAATCTACTGCAGACATAAGATTCCTTAGCGCTTTCTTATCGTCTAATTACCTTGACTATTTTCCAATATCACACTCAAATTTTAATATCATTATATATTATTGATACAAGACGCCAGCATTAGTCGTCATTAAAATTTATATTATTGAAAAACAACCTAAAAACAACATTTCTACACTGAAAATGCTAATTATTGAACTGAAATTTTAACTTTTATAAATAAAAAAAAGCCCATTTCAGTAAAGAAATGGGCTTTTTGCTCTGTGACCTCGACAGGATTCAAACCTGTAACCTCTTGAGCCGTAATCAAGTGCGCTATTCAGTTGCGCCACGAGGCCTTTTTAAGTGGGTGCAAATATAATACATTTATTAAATCATAGCCAAATAATTTATTTCAAATTTTTAAATTAGTATTTTTGAGCTATGATTTCTAAAGAACTCTTAGAGCCATTTCAATACTTATTCGATTCCGAAATAATCGAAAAAATCGCTGATGTGGCGTTTCTAAAAACTTTTCAAAAAGCAGATATCATTATAGATATTGGTCAAGACCTTAATTTTATTCCACTTTTAATTAAAGGAAATATTAAAGTTTTAAGAGAAGACAATGATGGTGATGAACTTCTACTTTATGTTTTAGAGTCTGGTGATACTTGTGCCATGTCTTTAACATGCTGTATGGTAAAATCTGTAAGTAAAATACGTGCTGTTGCGGATGAAGATGCCACTGTGATTATGATTCCGATAGCATATATGAAACTGTGGTTTGATACTAATGACAGTTGGCGAACTTTCATCTTACAAAGCTACCAAATACGTTTTGACGAAATGTTAGAAACTATTGACACACTGGCTTTCATGAAAATGGACGAACGTTTATTTAAGTATTTAACAGATCATGTAAAACTTTCTGCGTCTACTAATTTAGAAATTACACATCAGGAAATTGCAGAAGACTTAAACACCTCTCGTGTGGTTATTTCACGTTTATTAAAACAATTAGAACGTGAGAAAAAAATTGAACTCGGCAGAAATAAAATTCTGGTATTAGAATTTTAGCAACTTTTAACCTAAAGTCTTAATCACATAACTCTATTTTTGTATCAAATGAAAATTATGGAATATATCTTACAACCGTGGCCGTGGTATATCTCTGGTCCATGCATTGCAATTGTGATGTTTCTACTGCTTTATTTTGGAAGAACCTTCGGAATGTCCTCAAACCTTAGAACCATGTGCGCTATGGGAGGTGCTGGTAAACGCGTTGCTTTTTTCAATTATGATTGGAAAAGCCATAAATGGAACCTCATCGTAGTTCTCGGAGCCATCGTCGGTGGTTTTATTGCCCACTTCCTATTATCTAATCCCATTGACATTGCGCTTAGCGATGCTACAGTTACAGACTTAAAAGCATTAGGCTTTACAGATGCAGGACAACATTTATTACCACCAGAATTATTTAGTTGGGATGCTGTTTTTAGCTTTAAAGGATTAGTAATTTTAATTAGTGGAGGTTTTCTCGTTGGGTTTGGCACTCGCTATGCAGGCGGTTGTACTTCTGGGCATGCCATAACAGGATTGAGTAGTTTACAATTACCATCATTAATTGCTGTTGTTGGATTTTTCCTCGGAGGGCTTATTATGATTCATCTTATTTTTCCAATACTATTTTAATTATGAGTAAGTATATAAAGTTTTTTATGGTTGGCATTTTCTTCGGAATTGTTTTAGTAAAATCCGAAGCCGTCTCTTGGTATCGCATTTATGAGATGTTTAAATTTCAATCCTTTCATATGTATGGTATTATTGGCACAGCAGTTATAACAGGAATTATATTACTTAAGCTATCTGAAAAACGAAGAATCAAAACTACCGAAGGGACTTCATTAAGAGTTCCATTAAAAGATCGTGGTTTTACGCGCTATATAATTGGTGGAAGTATTTTTGGCTTGGGTTGGGCACTCTGTGGAGCTTGCCCTGGTCCCATGTATATC
The DNA here is from genome assembly GCF_003387355.1 of Winogradskyella sediminis. Classification (GTDB taxonomy): domain Bacteria; phylum Bacteroidota; class Bacteroidia; order Flavobacteriales; family Flavobacteriaceae; genus Winogradskyella; species Winogradskyella sediminis. Next base: position 1,621,700 of record NZ_QUNH01000001.1, on the reverse strand, counting down.
TTAATTGGAACCGGAGTTTGGTCCATATTAATTGTCATTGCTGCTGCCTTGTTAGGTACCTACGTTTACGGATTATTAAAAGATAAATTACCACATTAAAATGGAATTTATAGAAATTATTGGATACGTTGGTGCTTTAATTGTTGGTCTTGTTTTAGGCTTAATTGGAGGTGGTGGCTCTATTTTAACCGTTCCTATTTTGGTCTATTTCTTAGGTTTTAGTCCAATCGTTGCTACTGGTTATTCCTTATTTATTGTAGGAAGCACGGCTTTAATTGGCACGTTACGTAACATTAAAAAAAATACCATAGATTTTAAAACAGCGCTCATATTTGCCATTCCTTCCATTCTCACAGTATTTTTAGTACGTCGTATAGTGATTCCTAATTTGCCTGAAGTGTTATTTTCTATCGGTGATTTTTCACTGACAAATTCACTTTTTATCATGTTACTTTTTGCCGTAATCATGCTTTTGGCAGGTTGGTCTATGATTAAATCTAAAGTCATTAATAGCGACGATACCATTAACAACTTTGATAACACCCATTATTTTGCCATTGGTACACAAGCCATAGGTATTGGAGCTTTAGCTGGTTTAGTAGGTGCTGGCGGAGGATTTCTCATTGTACCTGCGTTGGTATTATTAGTTAAACTGCCAATAAAAAAAGCCATCAGCACATCATTATTTATAATAGCCATTCAATCGTTAATTGGATTTTTAGGAGATATAAATAAAACCACTAATATCGATTGGACTTTTCTTGTAACATTTACCGTAATATCAATTGTTGGCATTTTTATTGGGCTAGCATTGTCTAAGAAAATTAGTCCTAAAAAATTAAAACGCGGATTTGGCTATTTTACCATCGTCATGGCTATTTATATCATGTTCAAAGAACTGTTTTAACACACTTTGTGATAATTATCACATTTCAAAAAACGAAGTTTCGTAAATTTGTATTTCAAATAATTTAAGAATGAAAATAGAACAACTCTATACAGGCTGTTTAGCACAAGGCGCATATTATATTGAATCTGAAGGTGAAGTCGCAATAATTGATCCACTAAGAGAAATTCAGCAATACGTTGATAAAGCCAAGGCTAATAATGCCAACATTAAATATATTTTAGAAACTCATTTTCATGCCGACTTTGTTTCTGGCCACGTAGATTTAGCTAAAGAAACGGGTGCAACAATTGTATTTGGCCCAGGTGCAATTACAGAATATGATATTCACACAGCTAATGACGGCGAAGAACTGAACGTTGGAAAGCTAACGATAAAAGTTTTACACACACCAGGACACACCTTAGAGTCCGCAACATATTTATTAAAAGACGAAAACGGAAAAGATCATGCTATTTTTTCTGGTGATACGTTGTTTTTAGGTGACGTAGGGAGACCAGATTTAGCGATTAAATCTGATTTAACGAAAGAAGATTTAGCAGGCCTGTTATTCGATTCGCTTCGAAATAAAATTATGCCACTAGCTGATGATGTTATTGTATATCCTGCTCATGGTGCTGGTTCGGCATGTGGAAAAAATTTAAGCAAAGAAACCGTAGGTATTTTAGGTGAGCAAAAACAAACAAATTACGCGCTACGTGCAGATATGACTAAAGCCGAATTTATAAAAGAAGTTTTAGATGGTATTGCACCACCACCACAATATTTTGCTAAAAATGCCATGATGAACAAAATGGGGTATGACACGTTTGAAACCGTTTTAAAAACAGGAAATGTGCCACTTAACCCAAATGAATTTGAAGCTTTAGCTAACCATGAATCCGCGTTAGTCTTAGATGTCAGAACCCAAGCTGATTTTATAAAAGGACATATTCCAAATTCTATATTTATTGGTTTGAATGGTGGCTTTGCTCCATGGGTTGGTGCTTTAATTAAAGACATTAAACAACCCATTGTTTTGGTGGTTCCTGAAGGTAAATCTGAAGAAGCTGTTACGAGACTCTCTCGTGTGGGTTATGATAATACGCTAGGCTATCTTGAAGGAGGTATAGAGGCCTGGAAAGCTGAAGGAAAAGATATCGAAACTTTAGAATCGGTAACGGTAGATGAATTTGCTAAACGAGCAAAAACAGAGACGCTTAATATTTTGGATGTTAGAAAGGATGGAGAATACGTATCCTCACATATTGTAGATGCGCAACATCTATCGCTAGACCTTATCAATGAAAAAATGAACGAAGTAAGTAAGGATAAAACTTATTATGTGCATTGTGCAGGTGGATACCGCTCTGTAATTGCTGCTTCTATATTAAAAGCGAGAGGTTTTCATAACCTGATAGACGTTGACGGTGGATTTGCAGCCATAAAACATACCGATATTGAGACAACAGATTTTGTTTGTCCTTCAACCTTATAAAATTAAAACACCATGAGAAACACTGTTAAAATACAAAATTTAAAATGTGGAGGTTGTGCTAATACTATTGTAACCCAATTATCCAAGTTAGATGGCATTTCTGAAGTGAGTGTCAATAATGATACGGATGAAGTGTCTTTTACAACTGCATCTGAAACTGACATAACTACTGTAAAAAATAAATTATCACATTTAGGTTATCCTGTTGAAGGGGATGCTAATTCATTACCGAAAAAAGCCAAGTCATTTGTGAGTTGTGCCGTTGGGAGAATGTCCAAAACAGATGATCATTTATCGTCTTAAAATAAATCTATTTAAAACAATAAAAAATCCCACCATAAGTGGGATTTTTTTTATTAAACGATTTCTGCACTAAGTCCTGCCTGTAAAAGCTTAGAGCAACGAGGCTCTAAATCTTCATAAGGCCCAGTCTTCACCGTGCATTTTCCTTTATAATGTACTAACAAAGCACATTGCTCTGCTTGTTCAGGCACATGGTCGCAAGCATAGATAAGAGTATCGATAACATGATCAAACGTATTGACTTCATCATTAAACAATACAATCTCATTTTGTTTTACTTCTTCTTCCTTTAAAAGTAGTTCTTCAGAATATTTTTCTTTCGTCATAGTGGATATCTTTTTAAGCAATTCTTATACGCTTAGTCTCACAGACTCTCTTTTAATTACTACTAATTTATAAATTTTAATGAAACCCACTGCCCTTTTTGGATAGTTTCATCCAATTTTAACATCTGTTTATTACAAGCTTCACTAATCATAGGTATATCTTGTTCATAAAAACCGCTTAAAAATAAGGAACCGTTTGTATTTAAACTTTTAGCATATTGAGGTATATCTGCTAATAATATATTTCTATTAATATTAGCAATTATACTATCGTAAGTTTTACCTTCTAACAACTTTACATCTCCCTCGTACACCGAAATATGATTACAATTATTTCGCTCAACATTTTCTAAACTATTTAAGTAACACCAATTATCAATATCAATTGCATCGAGTTTAGACGCTCCTACTTTTTCGGCTAATATTGCTAGAACACCTGTACCGCAGCCCATATCTAAAACTGTTTTGTTCGTAAAATCGTTTTGTAAAATATGCTGAATCATCATATGTGTTGTTTCATGATGCCCTGTTCCAAAACTCATTTTCGGCTCAATAATAATATCGAACTTTGCGTCTGGTTTTTCATGAAATGGGGCACGTACTGAAACTAAATCATCCACGACAATAGGATTAAAATTTTTCTCCCATTCTTCATTCCAGTTGGTTTGCTCAATCTCTTCAAACGTATATGAAATTTCAAATTCATCTGAACTTAAAATATAAATAGTATCGAGAATACGTTCATGCCATTCTTCTTTTTGAATATAAGCTATAACACCTTCTTCATTTTCAACAAAACTCTCAAATCCCGCATAACCCAATTCAGCAATTAATATCTCAACAGCCGGCTGCAACGGACTTACTTTAAACGTGTAACCTATATATATTTCTGACATCTATTTTTTTTGCAAATTTACTAATCCTTAATTTAGTTACTCTTATTTTTGTGTCAAATTTAAATGACATGAAAAAATATATTGTTGCAGTTGTTTGCGCCATCTTATCACAATTATCTTTCGCTCAAGACACTAACGACATAAAACTTTCTGCTTTACCATATTACAGTTATGGAAAAGGTTTAGGCATAACGTCGCCCGACAGTATTTTTAAACTCAACATTCGTTTTAGAATGCAAAACCGATTTACTTCTTTATACAATGAAAATGAAGAAGATGGTTATGAAGCCATGATTAGACGTTTACGATTACGTTTTGATGGTTATGTCGGTGATCCTAGTATTATTTATGTGATTCAATTATCGTTTTCACCAAACGATGTTGGTGCCATTGAAGATGGTGATAACCTTAATATCATAAGAGATGCAATTGTATTTTACCGACCAGACGAACATTGGAATATTGGCTTTGGACAAACAAAACTCCCTGGAAATAGGCAGCGGATTAATTCTTCTGGCGCTTTACAACTTACGGATCGCTCTATCAACAACTCCCGATTTAATATTGACAGAGATTTTGGGCTACAGGTTTATTATTTAAATGAATTGGAAGACACGTTTTCTTACAATATAAAAACCGCTATTAGTACCGGAGAAGGACGAAATTGGACCAAAGAACCCGATAATGGATTGGCTTTTACAGGTCGTTTAGAACTCTTTCCTTTTGGTGCTTTTGAAAGTAATGGAACACTATTTGAAGGGGATATAAAACGAGAAGAGACACTTAAACTTATGCTATCTGGTGTATACCACATCAATAACAAAGCAAGAAGAACGCGTGGTACTATTGGTGATGACTTATATGAACAACGCGATATACAAGCGTTATTTATAGATGCCATTATGAAATATAACGGTTGGGCTTTTCAAACCGCTTATATGCAGCGCACTGCTGACGATCCTATTACTATAAACCCTGAAGATGCCTTAGAATCTAGATATGTATTTGCTGGCCATGGATTTGATGCTCAATTAAGTTATATTTTTCCAAGTAATTATGAACTTGTGGGTCGTTACTCTTACCAAGAACCACATAAAGATATTGAAGTCTTAACGCCACAAACTAATCAATACAGTCTTGGACTTACAAAATATATTTGGGAACACTCCTTAAAACTACAAGCAGAAATTACTAACACCGAACTCAATTATGTAGATGCTAATACGGTTAACAATTGGTATCTGAGATTTCAAGTTGAAATAGGTATTTAAGCAAAAAAAAAGCTAACGGTTAAGTTAGCTTTTTTTATATTGAACAACTAATGTTTTACTTAGAAAGCATTAACTATAGCATAAAAATCTTCTGCTTTAAGCGCTGCTCCTCCAATTAGTCCACCATCAACATCTGGCTTTCCAAAAATTTCTTTAGCGTTATTTGGTTTTACACTTCCACCGTATAAAATTGATACAGATTCTGCGACATCATTACCATATTTATCCGCTAAAGTTTTTCTAATAAAGGCATGCATATCTTGTGCTTGCTCAGGACTAGCAGTTTCACCTGTTCCGATAGCCCAAACAGGCTCATAAGCTAAAACGATATTTTTGAAAGCATCAGCCTCTAAATGAAATAATGCATTTTTAATCTGACTTTCAACAATACCTTCATGGTTTCCTGACTTTCTATCTGCTAATTCTTCTCCAAAACAAAAAATAATACGCATATCATTAGCCAAAGCAGCATCAACCTTTTTAGCCAAAGATTCGTCTGTTTCATTAAAATACGCACGACGTTCGCTATGACCTAAAATTACGGTTTCAATACCAATACTTTTTAACATACTTGCACTGATTTCTCCGGTATAAGCTCCGTTTTCAGCAAAGTGCATATTTTGAGCAATAACCTCAATAGACTCTTGTCTTAACGATTCAAACGCTTGCCATAAATTGGTAAACGTAGGTGCGATCATAACCTCAGCATCCGATGTTTTGTTTTGCTTTAATAGTTCTGTTATTAAAAGTTCCGTTTGAGGTAAATCGTTATTCATTTTCCAGTTTCCGGCTACGATATGTTTTCTCATAATATAAGTATATTGATTTTTTAATTTTAGTACACAAAAATAACACAATAAAGGTAAAGGTAAATTGACAATTATCAGTATTTCATTACGATAACTTCACCCTAGGATCTAACCATGCATAAATGACATCTACAAAAATATTTATTATAATAAATATCATGGCGATGACCAAAACAGCTCCCATTATTACAGGCAAGTCTAAGGTGTTTAGTGCATTTACAATTTCTTTACCTAAACCATTCCATCCAAAAATATATTCTACAAAAACGGCACCAGCAAGCATAGACGCAAACCAACCAGAAATTGCAGTAACTACTGGGTTTAAAGCATTTTTAACAGCATGATTCTTAATAACCTGAAACTCACTTAAGCCCTTTGCTCTAGCGGTCCGTATATAATCTTGATTTAACACTTCTAACAACGAATTACGCATTAGTTGAATCACAACCGCTAATGGTCTAATTCCTAAAACGATTGCTGGAAGAATAAGATTTTTCCATTGTATTTGCATGTTTTCTCCAAAATCATCGAGTGCATATAAACTACCTGTCATTTCTAAATTGGTGTATTTGTGTAACACAAACCCAAATAACCAAGCAAATAGAATAGCACTAAAAAACGATGGTACACTCATGCCAAACGTACTTAAAACCTGAATTGTTTTATCGATCCAAGTATCCTTATATAAAGCTGAAATAATACCAAAAACGACTCCGAGTAGTATAGCAATTATAATTGCAGAGATTGCCAAAACAAAGGTATTTGGAAGCGTTTCTCCTATAACCTGAGACACTTTTTTACCTTGCTTTGCAAAAGACTCTCGTAAATAAGGCATTTTAATTACAGTCGATGTATTTCCTACACTAAACAGCGTTGTTGCGGTATATTTCTTAGGTGCTAAATAGGTATAATTTGTTGGTGTTTTAGAATGGAATGAAATCGGAGATAAATCGTTAAGATAATAAAGAAACTGTGTACTGATGGGTTTATCAAATCCGTATTTTTTCTTTACAGCCAAAACTTGTACTTCGGATTGGTTTTGCCCCAACATCATTTTAGCCGGATCACCGAGCTTATTAAACAAAAAGAAAATAACCGTTATAACACCAAACAAGGTGACAAATGCATAGAAGACTTTATGAAGTAAATATCTTACCAAAAACTGTTAGTTGTTATGATTTATCGAGTAACAATAAGCCACGGTAGGCTTAGCGTTACTATATTACAATGTTATATCTTCAAGGTCATTCCAATGGGCTTTTTGTGTCACTGTACCTTTATTTAACACAATAACTCCTGGATTGGCTCTAACAATAGTTTTTACCACTTTTTCGTCGCATAAATAAATATCAAAATTTAAATTGTAATCAGATTTTATCTGTGCTTTATCCTCTGGACCCGAAGACGATAAACCTATTACAGTATAACCGTTTTTTATGGCTTCATCAGAAAATGATTTAAGCTTACGCATGCCTTCAGCTTCCCCTTTCATTACATTGTACATTGTTATCATTATCAGTTTCTCCTTTTCCATAAAATAGGTGGTAAGATCTTCTTCATCCGATTCTATAGAAAAATCTTGAATAGCAGGAACATAACCTTCATCAATGGTTTTAGTTTCTACTCCAACATAGTCTCCATCTACACTTGGGTAACTTCCGTTGGTAACAAATTCTTCTTCTTCTCCATTAACATTAAATGTCCATGTATATTCTAAAATAGGTTTTTGAGCATCTTCAGGAACAGCCATTTCTTCAGGTAAGTTTTTACCAATTGCATAAGCTCTAAAATCTATTGATGGCAAGTGCATTAATACATGATAGCCAAACCAAAGTGACGAGATAAAGGCAACTAGTGCAATAACCGTTGTTGGTAATTTAGAAAAAATAGGTTTTATATGTTTTACACCAGCAAACAAGATAAGTATCAATACTAGTAAGACAATATCTTTTGTAAAACTTTCCCATGGTGTTAATTTTAAAGCGTCACCAAAACAACCACAATCTTTAACCTTATCGAAATACGCCGAGTAGAAAGTTAAAAATGAGAAAAACACTATCATCAATAACAAACTCCAAACCGTGAATTTTGGTTTATAACCAATTAATAAAAACACACCTAACACCACTTCAAATACCACCACAATAACAGAAATCCCTAAGGCATATGGAATTAAAAATTCGAGATTTAAGACATCTGCGCCAAAATACTCTTCCAACTTATATGAAAACCCTAAAGGATCATTAAGTTTTATAAATCCTGAAATGATAAATAATATTCCTGTAAAAATTCTACTAAGTTGTACGATGTATTTCATGTTTTTACTGTCGTTCCTGCGAAAGCAAGATTCTATTTTAAGTTTGTTTTTCTATTTATCTAAATATCCCGTCGATTACGCTGAGCGGATTATATTTATCACAACTCAATCTGCTTCATTTAGATGAATCATAGCAAAAATTGCATAATTAATCATATCCTGATAATTGGCATCTATACCTTCACTTACAATGGTTTTTCCAGCGTTGTCTTCAATCTGCTTTACACGTAATAATTTTTGTAAGATTAAATCGGTTAGAGAACTTACGCGCATATCTCTCCAAGCCTCACCATAATCATGATTTTTATCGAGCATTAATTGTTTTGTTACCGCAATTTTATCATCATACAATTCACTCGCTTCGTCAGTGTTTAAATCGGGTTGATCTACAACACCTTTTTCTAACTGAATTAAAGCCATAATGCAATAATTTATAATCCCTATAAATTCACTAACTTCTCCTTCATCTACTTTTCTAACCGAATTTTGTTGTAGCCCTCTAATACGCTGAGCTTTAATAAAAATTTGATCTGTTAAAGATGGCAATCTTAAAATGCGCCAAGCACTGCCATAATCACTCATTTTATTTACAAAAAGCGCTCTACATTTAGCGACAACAGCATCGTATTGTTTTGAAGTATCTTGCATCTATTATGTTATAATTTCCGTAAATTTCGCATAAATAAATTAGAAGTTCAAAGTTTGACGTTTAAAGTTTTCTTAACGCCTTTTTTAGAGTAAATATGAATATAAATTGCAAAGGACATTTAATCAATTTATCCACACCAAAAGTGATGGGAATACTGAATGTTACACCAGATTCATTTTTTGATGGTGGCCAATATAAAAATGAATCTGAGATACTAACAAAAGTTGAAACGATGCTAAACCAAGGAGCTACTTTTATTGATATTGGTGGCTACAGCTCCCGACCAAATGCTGACGAGGTTAGTGAACAAGAAGAATTACAACGTGTGGTACCCATAGTAAAATTAATCTTAAAACATTTTCCTAAAGCATTAATTTCAATTGATACATTTAGAAGCCATGTTGCTGCACAAAGCATTGAGGCAGGTGCTGCACTTATTAACGACATATCGGCTGGGAAACTAGATACAAACATGCTACCTACTGTTGGCAAATTGGGTGTACCTTATATTATGATGCATATGAAAGGAAACCCTAAAACCATGCAGCAGCTCACGGATTACCAGGATTTAACAAAAGAAATCATCGCTTATTTTGCTGAGCGTATTGCTGCGGCTTACCAAGAAAAAATTAATGATATTATTATTGATCCAGGTTTTGGATTTGCAAAAACCGTTGAACAGAATTTTGAATTACTCAATCAACTCGAATTACTTCAACTTACCGACCAACCTATTTTAGCTGGAGTATCTCGAAAATCCATGATATACAAAACCTTAAACTTAACCTCTAAAGATGCCCTCAACGGTACAACCGCATTACATATGGTTGCCTTACAAAAAGGTGCCAAAATTTTACGGGTACACGACGTTAAAGAAGCCGTGGAATGTGTAACGCTTTATAATCAGCTACAGAGTTAGTCTAAGACCTTGCAGGCCTGTCTTATAAAATAAAGAAACAGAATATTAAATTACAACAAAGAATGCGCTATATCTATTTACTAATTATTCTATCCCTATTTAGTTGCAACAACGAACGCACTATACTGCTTCCTGAAATTGAAAATGCTGACATCACAGAAGTCTTAGACGTCTCACCTGCCTATATTTTTTATGATGAATCACAACCCGACTCAACATTGCTTAACCGTAAAAACCTCATCATTACCACCAATTGGTTAGTGAATGTCGATAAACGATTAACATTACAGCAAGCCATTCCACATATTAAATTCTTACAAGACAAAAAGCGCAATGCAGAAATGCATAAAAATGAAGATGCTAAAAATTATTTTACATGTCATGACACCAGTATTGGGAATTTGGGTTTTTTGGAGTTTACGGATGTGGTATTTAAAGAAAAATTCAAAATTGATACAGTATATCATAAATACAATATGCCAACCGAAGAAAACTTAAAAAGAATTGGAGGATTTCATGCTAGTTCAACAATTCCATTAATCTTCAAAGACGGTAATCACTTTAAAATAGGTGAACAAAACTTAATTATCGATGAGCTAAAAAATGAGCTTGATAAGTTGACGGAAATAAATTTTATTGGAATTCATTTACAGCTCTATTTCAATAAAAATTTATCTTTTCAAGACTATATATCGATTAAAAGAAAAGTAAATTCTTTAACATCAGATTTAATTTCGATGGATTTTAACGAATTCATTTACTAAGACTTTAAACATTTTGCTAAGACACCCCTAAAGTCCCCTCAAGGGGACAATAGACAAATTAAACTTTCTTGGATTGTTCCCCTGAGTGGACTTTAGGGGTGTAGGAAATTTTAATAACCAAACAAAACCGCTCTAACAATTACATTTTTTTCTTCACTACTAAACATAAATTCTTAAATTAGCAGAAACACCAGCCTTTTGGAAAACTTACAACTTTGGGATTTTAGATTTATAGACTTTGTAGATGTCTTCCTCGTAGCCATCTTACTCTATTACATCTACAAACTTGTAAAGGGCACAGTTGCCATCAATATTTTTATCGGTATTCTTATCATTTATTTTGCTTGGCGACTTACGGATTACCTCAATATGCATATGCTTTACAGCATTTTTGATGGTTTTATGAAAGTTGGAATTATTGCTTTAATTGTAGTATTTCAACCTGAAATTAGAAAGTTCCTTTTAATGGTAGGATCTACTAATATTGGAGGTAAACGAAATCTTTTTAAAAACTTTAAGTTTCTTAAAAACGATGATCAAACCACAACAGATGTCGATGCTATTATTAACGCTTGTAATAAAATGGGAGCTTCTAATACAGGCGCATTGATTGTCATTGAACGTAACAACAACTTAGACTTCTTAACCAATACAGGAGACGAAATGAATATTTTAGTGTCTCAACCCATAATTGAAAGTATCTTTTTTAAAAATAGCCCATTACACGATGGAGCTATTATTATTGACAATAATGTTGTAAAAGCGACACGTGTTATTCTTCCTGTTAATAACGAAAAAAATATTCCTGAGCGTTTTGGGCTACGTCATAGAGCTGCTATTGGCATCACTGAAAAAACGGACGCGGTTGCACTTTGTGTAAGTGAAGAAACGGGTCAAATCTCTTATATTAAAAATGGAGAATTTGAAATGTTTAAAAACACCGATGAACTCACGCAAAAAATTAAAGAAGATTTAGGTTAGTGAATTGCAAAAACTGCCATAACACACTAAGAGATACCCAAAAATTCTGTGATGAATGTGGAGCTAAAGTCATCTATAACCGGTTAAAACCTAAGATAATTGCACAACAGATTAATGAACAGTTTATTTCTATAGATAATAAATTTTTGCTCACATTTATAGATTTATTTAAAATACCCGAAACCGTTATTGTTGGGTATATCGACGGCACACGAAAAAAATATATCGATGTCCTTCAGTATTTTGCCATTGCCTTAACATTAGCAGGTATTCAAGTGTTTTTAATCAACACATTTTTTAAAGATGCCTTAAATTTTAATGCCGATTTTGTACATGGTCTGGGAAACCTACCAGAAAATCAACGTCATCCAATGGCTGATTTTAATTCAGATTTTTTCACCAAATACCAAGGATTAATCTACATTTTAGGAGTTCCAGTTTCGGCATTAGCAACTTGGTTGGTTTATTTTATGTTTGGAAATAAGCGCTTTAATTTTACGGAACACCTCGTAATTAACCTATATTATTCAGCTCAAATTATCATATTAACAGCTTTCTTTAGTATTCTATTCTTAGTCACTGGTATAAACTACCTCATTGTATCTACTATTCTTGGCTTACCAACATTTATATATTTAGCTTACGTACTAAAGAAAATATTTAAGGAAGATTTCTGGAATACATTTGCCAAATTTTTGGTTGTAATGTTTTTATATTTTATCATTTATTTTGTGATAATTATAGTCGTATTTGCCGTCTTATTTATTAGTGGTTATTTAAATATTTAATTAGTGAATTGTAAAAACTGCCATACGGATTTATCTGAAAAAGATAGTTATTGCAACCGATGTGGTGGGAAAGTGATTAGAAACCGTTTGTCTGCCAAAAACTTATTTGAGTATATCAGTGAAACATTTTTGAATTATGACAACGCCCTTGTATTGACTTTTATTCATCTCGTGTCTAAGCCAGATGTCGTTATCTCTAGCTTTATTTTGGGTGTAAGAAAGAAATACATTAACCCAATAAGCTTTTTTGGACTTTCCTTAACATTCTCAGGCATTTCATTATTTATCATTAAGAAATTTTATCTAGAATATTTAGATTTCTCCAATTTATTGAACGGAATAAAAGGTTCGCAAGAAATAATGAGCTCAACATCGCGTTCCATTTTAGAATACAATTCTTTATTTTACTTTTTATTAATTCCGTTTTTTGCTTTAATTTCTTGGGTTGTATTCTTGGATAAAAAGTACAACTTTACCGAACATGTAGTTATCTACTTTTACTCAATGTCACTATTAAGTATTATATCTGTTTTTGTGGCTCAACTGATATTATTAGTAGTTCCGCAACACTACTTTATGTTTTCAATGTTCATTTATCCAGTAATGTTTATCTATCACTGTTTTATTTTAAAAAGGATATTTAAGCTAACAACCGGTAACCTTATGCTTCGATCGCTTATCTTTTTTGGATTATTCTTTGTATTATATGTTGTAATTTCAATATTAGTATTTGCACTAATGCTAGCAACAGGAATTGTAAATCTAGAAGATTTTAAGCCGCAATAAGATTACCTCTAAGCGACTTCCTCCTTTAAAAATTGAACCTCATAAAGGTTTTTATAATAGCCTCTTTCTTTTTCTAATAGAGTTTGATGCGTTCCAATTTCAACAATTTCTCCATTATCCATTACAATAATTTTATCTGCTTGCTGAATGGTTGCTAGTCGGTGTGCAATAACAATCGAAGTTCTACCTTTAGTAATTTTATCTGTAGCATCCTGTATCAGTTGTTCGGAATGTGAATCTACGGAAGAGGTCGCTTCATCTAATATTAAAATACTAGGGTTAGTGACATAAGCTCTTAAAAATGATATTAACTGACGCTGCCCAGAAGACAACATTACTCCGCGTTCTTTAACGTTGTAATGATACCCATTTGGAAGACTCGAAATAAAATCATGAATTCCGATAGCCTTCGCAGCTTTTATTACATCAGATTCTGTGATATTAGCATTATTTAAAGTGATATTATTAAGAATGGTATCAGCGAATAAAAACACATCTTGAAGCACAATAGCAATCTGACTTCTAAGCGAACTTAGCGTCATATCCTTAATATCGGTATCATCAATTTTAATCGTACCAGAATTAATATCGTAAAATCTATTTAATAAATTGATTATAGTAGATTTTCCGGCGCCAGTTGCGCCCACAATAGCAACAGTCTCGCCTGCTTTTACGTTAAATGAAATACCTTTTAAAACCTCTTCATCGCTGATATATGAAAATCGTACATTATTAAATGCAATAGATCCTTTAAAATGATTGGCTTCAATAGTTCCCAAATCATCAATATTAGAGGAGGTATCTAAGACCTTAAACACACGATCTGCAGCCACCATTCCCATTTGAAGTGTATTGAATTTATTTGCGATTTGATTGAGAGGTCTAAATAACATAGGAATAAACATAGTAAAGGAAATTAACTCACCTAAAGTGGTATCTCCTGTGCCAGATACAGCATTAAACCCTCCAACTAAAATAACCATAGCCAAGGTTAGTGATGCTAAAAATTCTGCAATAGGAAAGAAAATAGAATTGTACCAAACTGTTTTTAACCACCCTTTTTTATGACGCTCGTTAATGGTTTTAAATTTCTTAAACTCTGTATCCTCACGTGTAAATAACTGTAAGATTTTCATCCCAGTAACCCGCTCTTGAACAAATGAATTGAGATTAGATACCTCTGTACGTACATCTTCAAAAGCGCGTTTCATATATTTTTGAAAAATATTAGTCGCAAATAAAACTATCGGTAGTGTTAAGAATACAATTAAACTCAGTTTTAAATTAATAAAAGACATAAACGTGGCCACGACCAGCATCTTTAAAACATCACTAAAAATCATAAAAAGCCCTTGACCAAATATATCTGCAATACGCTCCATATCTGTGACAGCCCTTGTAATAAGCACACCTACAGAAGACTTATCAAAATACGTCATTTTAAACTTAAGCATATGTTTAAATAATTTTACACGTATATCTCTCACTACAGATTGCCCTAACCAGCTAGCATAATAAATGAATAATAATTGTGATACCACTTCCAAAATCAATAATCCTAGCATTATAACCATATAGATTACAAAACCATTATATTCTTTGTTAGCAATCTTAACATCTATAGCTTCCTTTAGCACATAAGGTCTAAATGCGCCAAATAACGCTAAGCCAATAACACAGATTAAGGACACAATGAAAATTGCACGATAAGGTTTTACGTACTGAAGTAATCGTGTAAATAACGATGTATCAAATATTTTTTTTTGTTTTTTGGTCATAACTATTCTCCAATGGTATTGAAAACGACTTTCAATTTAACTATGTACTCTAATCGTTTCAGGATATACAATTTTCACTAAATACAATCCATGTGCAGGCACAGAAAACCCAGCTTCACTTCTGTTCTTTGATGCAATTATAGCATGTAATGTTTCGGGTTTCATTTTTCCTAAACCGACATTAAGCATTGTACCCACAATGGCCCTAACCATATTTCTTAAAAACCGATCTGCGGTAATAGTAAATATAAGTTGCTCGTTTTGCTTTGTCCAATATGCTTCTTTAATATCACAATTATACGTCTTTACATCTGTATTACTCTTAGAAAAACATTGAAAATCTTTATACTTAAATAATATTTTGCAAGCCTCATTCATAGCTTCTACATCAATAGGTAATTGCACCTGATAAGCAAAATCATAATCAAATACATTTTTTGATGTAGAAATTTTATAATGGTACGTTCGCTCGGTAGCATGAAATCTAGCATGTATATCTGATTGAACTTTAAACACATCTGCCACCGCAATATCTTTTGGCAGAAAAGAATTGAGTTTATACACAATATCTATGGACTTAAAATCACCGTCGTAATCAAAATGCGCAAACATTTGCGACGCATGTACGCCAGCATCTGTTCTACCTGCTCCCATTATAGCGATATCAGTATTTAATAGAGTTGAAAGCGCTTTTTCTAATACTTCTTGTACAGAAATAGCATTGGGCTGATTTTGCCAACCATGATAAGCTTTACCATTATATGAAAGTTCAATAAAAAATCGCAATAGAAATCTTACTTTTGTTAAAGTGCAAAGTTACTGTTTTAGTTGCTAAAGAAATCCTAAAATATAAAGGTCTACTTTAGCTATTTTCCATTACATCTATATGAAAAAAATACTCCTATTATCTGATACTCATAGTTACATCGACGATGCCATTTTAAAGCATGTAAAGCAGGCCGATGAAGTTTGGCATGCTGGTGATATTGGTGACTTAATAGTTACGGATAGCATACAAAAATTAAAACCATTAAAAGCCGTGTATGGCAACATTGATGACGCTAAAGCCCGAGCAGAATTCCCATTGCATCATCGATTTATGTGCGAAAGCGTTGATGTTTGGATAACGCATATTGGTGGTTATCCTCCTAAATACAATATTAAAGTGAAAGAAGCTTTAGTTGCCAATCCGCCAGATATTTTCATCACAGGACATTCTCACATCTTAAAAGTAATGCCAGATAAAAAACTTAACCTTATACATATGAATCCAGGAGCAGCAGGTAAACACGGATTTCATAAGGTAAGAACAATGCTTCGTTTTAAAATTGATGGTAAAAATATTAAGGATTTAGAGGTCATTGAATTTGAAACTCGGTAATTTGTCAATACACTAATTTTAGAGCATTTAACACCATCTACTAATTCTTAAATAATTAATACCATTCCAATAAGTATCAGTAGTGATGTGTTTTAATTTGAAGGAAGGCATTTATGGTCTTCAATAAAAATCTAAAACGATAAAAAAAACGAATCTATTTTTACAAAAAGAAATGATAAAAAAAACCCAGACGGCAGCGTCTGGGTTTTTCACACTAATACTACTAAGATTTTAGGTCTATCGTAATCGATCTACAGATTTTACAAGATCTTCATCCTTTTTAATAGCCTTGTTAGCCAAGACCAAACACACAATAGAAAAAACAGGAAGAAGAACCCCAATACCTTTCTCAGAAACGTTAATTTCTCCAGATAAGTTTAGAGATTGATATACAAAGATTCCTAGTAAAATAAAGTTTAATATTATATTGAGTCGTCCCAAAACAAATTGAGATTTCCTATTATTAAATCTAAATATTGATATCAAAGATAACAAAGCTGAGCCTAAAAACAGACCTAAATATAAATAATTATCTAGGGCATAAATTTTAACACCTTCATTGTTTGTCCACAAATGAAACACAAATATTAAACCCGCCGAAATAACAGCAGCTAAAAATAAATACAAGGTTTGAATGCGTTGAATCATATCTTTTACTCTAAAAGCTATGCAAAATTAGGAGTTTATTTTTAAAAAGATAGAAATTATTTTAAAATAAAATCGTATTATTGCAATAGAAAGAAGTAACGTACTGAGTTGCATCCTTCTAATCTTCCAAATTAATCTCACTTTTTTTCTTTTTATTTCATTTAGAAAACATTGAATTAATAATATCAAAATTATAATACATATACAACATACAGAATGTTTGAAATTTCTCAGTTAAAAGCTAAAAAACTTCCTGAATTACAGGAAATAGCGAAACAACTAAATGTACCTAAATACCGTACACAAAAAAAATTAGACTTGGTATATCAAATTTTAGATTACCAAGCTGCAAATCCAGATGCGGTAGACACTAAGGTAGCAACTGAAACTACATCTTCACCAAAGCAACAGGACACTAAACCTGTTAAAAAACGGGCTAGGATTCAACAAAAACCTAAGGACAATAAAGAGCAAAAACCAGCAGAGTCTACAGATAAACAAGCTGATACTAAAGCCAAGCCTCAGGAGCAGAAGAAAACCAATACTCGCAAACCTCAGGAGCGCAAGACACAAGACACAAAATCTAAAGTAGAAAAACCTACTAACGATAAACCTAACAATAAACCACAAGAACAAAAACGTCCTAATCCGCGTAAAGACGACAATAGACGTCAAAACAAAGACAACAGACAGCAGCGTTCTAAAGATGGCAACAAAAATAACGGTAACAAGGATAGCAGAAATCGCTACCGCGAACCCGATTTTGAATTCGATGCTATTATTGAAAGTGAAGGTGTTTTAGACATTATGCAAGATGGTTATGGATTTTTAAGATCATCGGATTATAATTACTTATCATCACCAGATGATATTTATGTCTCGCAATCGCAAATTAGATTATTTGGATTAAAAGTTGGTGATACCGTTTTAGGAAATGTGCGTCCGCCAAAAGAAGGTGAAAAATATTTCCCTTTAATTAAAGTGAGTAAAATTAATGGACAGAGTCCTAATGTAGTTAGAGACAGAGTGGCTTTTGAACATTTAACACCTTTATTTCCGCAAGAGAAATTTAATATTGCTGAAAAGCAAGCAACAATTTCTACGCGTATTATGGATCTGTTTGCGCCAATAGGGAAAGGACAACGTGGTATGATTGTATCGCAACCAAAAACAGGTAAAACGATGTTACTTAAGGATGTTGCAAATGCTATTGCAGCAAACCATCCTGAAGTGTATCAAATGATCTTGTTAATTGACGAACGTCCTGAAGAAGTTACAGATATGCAACGTAACGTTCGTGGTGAAGTCATTGCATCTACGTTTGATAAAGAAGCACACGAGCACGTAAAAATTGCTAATATCGTTTTAGAAAAAGCAAAGCGGTTGGTAGAATGTGGCCACGATGTTGTAATTCTTTTAGATTCCATTACACGTTTGGCAAGAGCTTATAACTCGGTACAACCCGCTTCTGGTAAGATTCTTTCTGGTGGTGTTGATGCCAATGCACTACACAAACCAAAACGTTTCTTTGGTGCTGCACGTAACATTGAAAATGGTGGTTCTTTAACAATCATTGCTACAGCTTTAACAGAAACAGGTTCTAAAATGGATGAAGTAATCTTTGAAGAATTTAAAGGAACAGGTAACATGGAGCTTCAGTTAGATCGTAAGATTTCTAACCGTCGTATTTTCCCTGCTATCGATTTAACGTCATCAAGTACCAGACGTGATGATATTTTACTAGATGCAACAACCATACAAAGAATGTGGGTAATGCGTAAATATCTAGCAGATATGAATCCGGTTGAAGCTATGGAATTCATCAATGACCGTTTTAAACAAACTAGAAATAATGAAGAATTTTTAATTTCTATGAATGGTTAAACCCTATTAAAATGTATTATAAAAAAAACCTTGAATTAATAATTCAAGGTTTTTTTATGCCTAATTTTTAAAGGAATTATATTCTTGGTTTAGCAATACCTCTATCGTACATTACAATACTTCCTGCTACAGCGACATTGAGACTTAATTGTGATTTAAACTTTATTAAAAAATGGCTTTTTTCAATGGCCAAATTAGACAAACCGTGGTCCTCTGCTCCCAACAAATAGACACATCGTCTCGGATGATTAAAGGTTTCTAAGGGTACAGCATCTTCCGTTAATTCTACTCCCACAAGACGTGCACCTTTTGGCAAGTTATTAAAGAATTCTTCAAACGTATCATAATGAAAATATGGCATTGACTTTACAGCATTATGCGTGTCACAAGCCTGCTTAGCGTATCTGTTACCTATAGTAAAAATAAAACTCGCTCCGAGATTCTGAGCAGATCGCCAAAGCACACCAAGATTTTCTGGGGTTTTCCCATTCTGAATTCCTATACCAAAGAATTCGTTTGTAAAATTGTCATTCATAAATCAAAAATAGGAATTTCATTGCAACCCTTCAGGAAATTTACGCCCCATTACAACGTTAAAGAGGTTGTTAAAATATTAATGAAATATTCTAACAACCTCCTGAAAATAATCTAACATATATATTATGCTGTTGCAGCTAACTTAATGTTTTGTTTATACTCAATTGGTGAGCATTTATATTGTTCCTTAAAAATTTTAGAAAAATAACTTCTGCTTGAGAATCCGAGAGAATACACTATTTCCGAAATATTTAAATCTGTATTCTTAATAAGCTCTTCTGACTTTTTAACGCGTACATATCTAATGTAATTATTTAAAGTCTTACCGTGCATTAACTTAAATCCTTCTTGCACTTTAGCTGGACTAATAGAAATCTTAGCCGCTAGCTCTATAACGCTTAAGTTAGTTTCTGGAAAATTGTTGATATAATCCGACAGTTCCTTTATTTGTTTCAGTTCAAAACCTGTAAGCGAACCTGTTGGGTTTTGAGAGCTCTTAAGATCAAATGAATGTTGTTCAATTTCTCTTGCTAAGATTACATTTACCATACCTTGAATTAATAATGTTCTTACAACACCACTTTGTTTAATGGCTTTCAATTGCTTAATATGATCTGCTATTTTTAAGTTATAAGATCCGATATAACTGTAGTCTTTTTTATTGTTTTGAATAAAAATTTCAGACACCATTTTGTTAATTGGATGTTCTCTAGAACTTGTTTTAGATGTGTTTACTGAAATAATCGTTGCGTTTACATAGATATCTTTATAAAAGCATATGTGATTTTCATTGGTGGTTATATTTGCAGATATCCCAGTTTGAAAGGTTTCAATCGTTTTATAATCATTTGAATTTACAAAGGCATGAGATAGTTTACCTTCCGTACAGTATAAGAAGTTAGCTACAGCACGTTGTGGACTTTTAATATTGAACTTTACATCTTCTTTGAATTTTATATCAAATTCTACAAAAATGGTATCTCTTTCTAATTCAATGCCTCTAATGAATCCTTTTCCTAGTCCATTATCAATATAAAGTTCTCCTTCATTAAGCTGCGTAGTGTAAGATCCTCCAATGGTATTCTTTAATGTATTAAACATTGTTTGAAGATTGTTGGCTTTAATTTCTATAGTTTTCATGATTATTGAATTTTTGGTTAGACAGTATAAATTATATAAGTTCTAATAGGTAAGCTTGTTAAGGCTGTAACGCTATAAGTGGTTAACTTAAATGGTCTTTTTGGCGCTTTCCATAGTATTCAATTTTGAATATCCTATTTCTGAACTCGCAACTTTAAATTTGTTTTTTGGAAAAATTCTTCCAACTCTTGAAAATTGCTTTTGTAAATGTTTAGTTGATATTTTCATGGTATAATTGATTAGGTTAATTTTCTTGATACAAAGTAACGACCTCTTTAGGCTTAGCATGTTATACAATTCCTTTCTTTTGTTACATAATTCCGAAATATTGTTAAACAACCCCTAAAATAGAAGGAGTTAGCTACATACACAGTGCTCATTAATCACTATTAACTAATGGCTATACATATTATAGTTAGAAGCATTAATAAGATGTAGAACTTGAAAATTAAAAAGGTAACTAAGGAAAGGGTATTATAGTCTTCTTTAGAAATAAGAAGCAGCAAGACCTATTTTCTGTTAAGCATTATAAGGAGTATAACTGCTAATACCAACAATAAATGAATAACTGCAGATAAAGCATACACAAAGAATCCTATGGCCCAGAGGATAATTATAAGTACCAAAAAAACATAAAGAAAAGTCTTCATTGTAGGAATTAATTTAATATAAGGGCTTTAACTCAATTTAGAAATTTACTAAAACAGTTTTTAAAAGTTAGAGCAAGAATAACATGCGGAGTAAAAACTGTAACAAATATGTAGAATTAGATATAGAAGATGTTATACAATTACCAGAAATGTTTATATTATTTTAAGTAAGAGTAAAAATTAACTACTTTAAGAATGGCAAATAAATAATAAATGTAGCGCCTTTATTAGGCTCACCTTCAGCGATAATAACACCTTTATGGTTTTCAACAATCTTTTTACAAATGGCCAATCCGATACCTGTACCAGAATACTCTGATTTGCCATGTAACCTATTAAAGAGTAAAAATATTTTTTCGGCATACGGTTGCTCAAAACCAATACCATTGTCTTTAAATGTTATTTTATGATGGTATTTGTATAGTGAATTTTGAATCTGTTTTACATTTCTAGATAGCACTTCTTCATGCGTAATTTCTATTATAGGAGGCACATCTTCTTTACTATACTTTAAAGAGTTGCTTATAATATTGATGAACAATTGCTGAATTTGAAATGAGATTACCTCCATCGTCGGTAAATCATCACATATAATTTTAGCTCTCTTTTCTTCTATACTATCTATGAGCTCTGTCTTGGCATGCTCTAATAGTAGATTCATATTTGTTTTTAAATATTCTTTTTCTGAAGTATTAGTTCTAGAATACTGCAACAAATCTTCAATAAGCATACGCATTCTGGCAGATGCAGACTTCATACGTTGAATATAAATTTGACCACTTTCCGAAATACGATCTTTTTCCTTGGCTTCTAATCGCGACATAAACGTCTGAATTTTTCGCAAAGGCTCTTGTAAATCATGACTTGCCACATAGTTAAACGCAGATAGTTCTTTATTGGTGCGTTCTAACTCTTGGTTGCGCTGTTCAATAATTCGGTAGTTTTCAACTTCATTGGTAGCATCGACAGTAACACCAAATATCTTCTTCTCACCATCGGTTTCATCCATCAACTTTGAGTAGGCCTTTAGGTGTTTTATAGTGCCATCCTTATGCACCACTCTAAAACTTGTGAATGGCAATTCACCTTCCTTCATCATTAGGTTAACACGGTGCCCTAAGTTGGTGAGGTCTTCTTCGTGTACAAATTTATAAAAGTTAATTAAGGTAGGCTCAAAGCTTTGCGGTTCTTCACCCAATAGGCGATACAAGTTATCCGAGAATTCAAATTCATCCTCTTCAATATACCAAACCCAAGTACTAGTATTACTAACAATTTCGGATTGCTTTGTAAGTTTTTCAAAAATTTCTAATTCGGTATTACTCTCCTTTAAAGCTTTTAAATCTGTGGTCATTTTTATATAAGCCAAGAGCAGAATAACTAAGGTTACAATTAATAAACCGTAAAACAACAAAGGCGTGAGGCCTATTTTGCCTTGACTAATTTCTTGGTTTTGAACTAAAAGACGCTGTTCTAAGTCTAACATTTCGGATATATCGGAACGAATAGTATCCATTTGTATTTCACCTTCATGTAATAAATACAATAAATCCTTGGTTAATACTTCACTATCATTAACTCGCGCAAAAGATTTGCTAAAATTTTCAAAACGTTTTTGAATATCACTATTTAAGTCCTTTAGTTTGTCTACCTGTTTACTATTAGGAACAATTAATGTGTCTAACTTTTCAAGGTTATTAGATATTTTTTGCAGACTCTCTTCATATGGAGTAAGAAAAAGCGAATCGTGAGTTAATAAAAAGCCTCTATGCCCTATTTCGGCATCTTTAAGGTTAGAAATAACTAGCTCTAATTCACTTCTCAGCGAGTAATTATCTTTTACAACTTCTGAGGCTTTAGAGAGTTCGCTAATATGCTGATAGGTATATCCTCCTATACATAGAATTACAAAAAGACCTGCGACAAAAGCGGTTCTGAGGTATCTACTAGAAGGTGTTGGCATAGGTTATAGTCTTAATAAAAAGTTCTCTTTATTTAAGCCGCTGGTATGATACTGCCAATTGGTAGTGACGACTTCTGAAAGTACTTTTTTTAGTTTTTCAAAATCATTAGGTTTTTTAATATAGACATTAGCACCTATAACAAAAGTGTTTTCAATATCTTCTTCAGATGCTGATGTTGAGTAAATAGCAATCGCCATATCTTTAAAGCGTTGAGATGCTTTAATCTCTTTTAAACATTCTAATCCCGATTTCTTTGGCATATTGAGATCTAGAAACAATAAGTTTGGAATCGCATTATTAGAATCATCTAAATAATCCATTAACTCTATACCATCCTTAAAAAGTGACACTTTACTTTTCACTTTCAACTCTTCAAAAGCCTCAGTAAAAAACAATCTGTCGTCTTCATCATCATCAGCCAAGGCTAAATTAATATAATCGCTATTCATTTATACAAACTTACAGTTAGGTTAATTTATTTGTTTTCGTTTTGCAATAATACGCTGAAAAGCTGACGGAGTAATACCCGTTGTGTTTTTAAATTGTCTACTTAAATGGGCTACACTAGAATAGTTGAGTTTAAAAGCTATTTCAGTTAGCGAAAGCTCCTCTTTTGTAAGTAATATTTTAGTGTATTCTATTTTCTGTAAAATAATAAAATTTTCGATAGAAGTATAAGTGACTTCAGAAAATAAATTAGACAGGTAGCTATAATTCTCATTTAGCTGCTCTGCTAAATATACTGAAGTCTTTACGTTGATATCTTTTTCATTAAAGACCATATCTACTATAACATCTTTTATTTTTTGTATCACAATCTTTTTAGGATCCTTTACGACATCGATTCCAAAATCATTAATATCATTATAAAATAAATCCAGTTTTTCCTCTGATACTTTATCTAACAGCTCTATTTCACCAAACGCTGTTTGCTGATACTTGAGCTGATGCGCTTCCAATCGCTGTTCTAAAACAGCATTGCAAACTTTGGTAAAATCAAATTTTAACAATAATTTCATTGTATAGATTTGCGCTTAAGGTTGAACAATGGAATAATAATTCAAATTTACTGCTAAAATTCACATTTTTCACCATATTATTTTACTGAATTCATAAAATACAAATAACATACGGGTTACATTTAATTTAGAATTTAACGTAACGTAAGAAAGCCGATTATAAAATCGGCTTTTCTGAGATTATATTTTAGCTATATGTAGCTATATGTCTAAAATTCTGAATACTTAAATTTTTGACCTCCAACAGAAACATCTGCCATAGCACCAGCTTTCGATTTTACAAAAGTGATAACTCCGTCGTTATAATTGGCTTTTTTACTTGCTCCTTTATCTACAATAACCGCTTTGGCTTCTGCAGAAAACTCAAAGTTTCCTTGTTTAAATTCATTAAGAGCCTCTTCTGTTTCAAAGAAAATTACTTGCATATAAGCTTCTCCACCTGCTTGTAGTCCGATATCTAGTTTTTTCATATCAGCCATACCTTTAGGCATACCATTTTCATATACAACACCATTACCTGATGCTGCACCGACAACCAATGCTCCTTCTCCAACATTAGGAAATACAACATAACCAGATGAATTGTTAAAGAATTTCTCTAAGCCAATATCCGACTTCTTTAAAGTTGAAATTGCTTTTTCGGCATCTTTCATAACACGCCTATCATCGTTATTTTGGGCAAATGCAAACACTGTTACAAACATTAACGCCATCGTTACTATAAAGTTTCTAATTTTCATAATTTTAAATTTATTGATTAAACATTTATTTTATGTAAAGGGTCACAAACACATTATTTTAAGAGTGCGCTGTAACTCTTACTTTCTTACCGTAAAAGTATAGGTAAGGGCTAGAATTAATTGATGCAAAACAATAGATTATTGATGCTATTAGTGAAAACATAAAAATAACAGACGCCTATTTTTTATATCTCCTAAACCTTAATTACAATAAAGTTGTTTAATTTTATCTTCTCGAAGCAACTAATTAATAATAAATTGAAGTTCCTATCTCTTTTCGTATTTCTAATTTGTGTACAAGGCATGTACGCCAACCAAAGTTTAGATTCACTTGTATCTGCTTTAGAATCTAAAATGGATAAACGAGACGTTTTCGATCAACAAAAAGAAGAACGTATTAAAATTCTTAAAGAGAAAGCCGCTTCAACAACAGCTTTACGAGAAAAGTACTTAATCTTAAATGAAATTATTGATGAATATGAATTTTATAGTTTTGACAAAGCTTTAGAATACCTTGAAAAAAACATTAAAATTGCCGAAACTCTTAATGACGACATTTTCCTTAACAAATCTAAATTATCATTAAGTCTTTTACTTGTAGACTCAGGTCGTTATAAAGAATCAATCGATGCATTAAATGAAATAAAACGCGATTCTCTACCTGCTTCATTAATCAATAATTATTATATAGCTTATAAGGAAGGATATTCTGGCTTATCCTATAACACAACTGTTGTACGAAGTAAGGTTAATTATTCAGAATTATATACTGCTTACCAAGATTCACTTTTAATAAGATTAGATCCTAATTCTGAAGAGTCTCTACGTCTGAAAGAAAAGCAATTTAGAGATAGCCGACAATTACCTGAAGCATTAAAAATTAACTCTCAACGTCTTACAAATGTACAAATGGGCTCTAGAGGTTTTTCTTTAATTACTTTTGAAAGATCATTATTATACGAACTAAAGCACGACAAAGTAAATCAGAAAAAATACCTTATCCTGTCTGCTATGTCAGATATTGAAGCATCAGTAAAGGATAGTGCCTCCATGGGAGTTTTAGCAAGTATCATGTTTCAAGAAGGAGATATAGAACGTGCTCATCGGTATATTAATTTTTCGTTTGATGATGCCGATTTTTATAATTCACAATTACGCTACGTCAACATCGCTAATAATTTACCGATGATTACTAAGGCTTATAACGAGAGGAGTGCCAAACAGAAAGAGAAACTTAAAAACTATTTAATCTTTATAAGTATACTCGCTGGTTTTTTAAGTCTTGCCATTTATTTAGTTTTTAAACAAGTTAGAAAAGTTGCTGATGCCAGAAATAAACTAAAACTAGTAAATGAGCAACTACAAGATTCTAACTTAAAATTGAATAATTCAAATAAAGAATTAAAACAACTCTATTTAGAACTTTCAGAATCCGATAAAGTAAAAGAGTATTATGTGGGTACATTTTTAAACCTCTATTCTGAATACATCGATAAATTAGATGCGTATAGGAAACTTGTCAGAAAATATATCGTTACAAATAAAACCCAAGAGCTTTTAGAACTTACAAAATCTAAACAAGTGGTTGGTGCGGAAATAAAACTGTTTTACAAAAATTTTGATGAATCCTTTCTTCATATTCACCCTAATTTTATCGCTGAAGTTAATAAACTCTTAGTTCCAGAAGGGCAATTAATCGTAAAAAAGGGAGAAGCGTTAAATACAGAATTGCGCATTTTGGCTTTAATTAGATTAGGGATTACCAACAGCTCTAAGATCTCAAAAATTTTAAGATATTCTGTAAATACCATATATAATTACAGAGTAAAGGTTAGAAATAACGCCATTGGCGACCGAAATTCTTTTGAAGACAAAGTAAAAAATCTAGACTAAAATTACATATACGGTAATTTTACCCTTGCAATTTTGTCAAATTCACACACATTTTACTACTTTTTTTCAAACATAATCTACCTTTTTCACAATCCCAAAAAGACACAACAAACTAAAAACAAGACGATTAATAAAAAATCACGTCTCATTTTTACTACTTTTTTACTACACGTCATTGTTTAACGCTCCATTATGTAATTAATTTGTAGAAGATGTAAACCCAGTATTAAATCTGCGATAATTTACATCAACACTAAATAGCCATAATAAATAAACAATGAGTAGTATTAAAGGAATACAAAAGACAGTAATTCTATTAGCTATGCTGGTGATATCTACCGTGCATGCTCAAGAAAAAACAATTAGTGGTAATGTTACAGATTCAGGTGGACTTCCAATACCTGGTGTTTCAGTTATTATTAAAGGTACAACAACAGGTACAACAACAGATTTCGATGGCTTTTACCAACTAAAAGGATCCTATACAGACACTTCTATTGTAGTATTTTCTTACATAGGAATGACTACAGTAGAGCGCCTTGTTGGCACCGAAGATGAAATTAACGTGGTCTTAGAAGAAGATCTACAAATGCTTAACGAAGTTGTTGTTGTAGGTTACGGTACCCAAGAGAAAAAAGATATAACAGGATCGGTATCCATTGTAGATTCGGAATCCTTTGAATCTCGGCCAAATACGCAAGTCGGCTCATTATTACAAGGGCAGTCTGCTGGTGTGCAAGTGACGTCTAATTCAGGGAAACCTTCTGCCGGATTCAGTATAAGAATTAGAGGTACCAATTCTATTAATGCAGGTAGCGAACCACTTTATGTTGTAGATGGCGTCCCTACAACCGATACCAGATCTATAAATCCTTCAGATATAGATAGCATTTCTATATTAAAAGACGCCTCTTCAACAGCTATTTATGGAGCGCAAGGTGCTAATGGTGTCGTCTTAATTACAACAAAACGTGGTACCACTGACAAGCCAAAGATTAGTCTCGATACTTACACAGGTTTTAACGAAGTCTGGAAAACAATTTCTGTACTTAACGGAGAACAATACAGAGACTTGATGACCGAAATGGGATTAACTACAGATTGGGACAGTTATACAGAACGTACAGATTGGCAAGATGAAATTTTCCAAAGTGGGTTTTCACAAAACTATCAGCTTTCATTATCTGGAAGAAGTGATGGCACTAATTATTATGTTTCTGCTGGCTATGTCAGTCAAGAAGGCGCCATTAGAAGTTCTGAACTAGACCGTTCTAACTTTAAAATCAATTTGGATCAAAAAGTAACCGATTGGTTAAAAATTGGAACCAGAATTGCATACACGTCCTATAGAGACGTCGACATTACAGACAATACAAATGTTAATTCTGGTGGAGTATTGTTAGGTGCATTAACCACACCCTCAATTATTGGTATTTATAATGAGGACGGCAGCTTTACGAGTAATCCCTTTCAAAATTGGGAAAACCCTTTATCTAGTACAGATGGTAGCGAGCGCGAATATAATAGCCAACGACTATTAGGAAACATCTATTTAGATGCAACATTTCTAAAAGATTTCACCTATAGATTTAATTACGGTATTGACAACAGTAATGGTATTTACGATTTCTTTCTAGACCCTTTTAGAACAGGTTATGGAAGAGCTTTAAATGGGCAATCTATAAATACAACCAATAGCACCAAATACTATATCGTAGAAAACACACTTAACTACAAGAAAAACATTAATAAACATAATATTGAAGTACTATTGGGCTCAGTAAATCAAAAGTACTTATGGGAAAATAGCTCTATAGAAACTCGAAACTTTGCGAGTGAATCTGTAACCACACCAAATGGCGGTTCCGAAATATTTGGAGCTTCAGCTACTAAATCTGAAAAATCAAATACCTCATTTATAAGTAGACTAAATTATGCCTTTGATGACAAGTATTTGTTAACCGCTAATTTTAGAGCAGATGGCTCTAGTACATTTGGTCCCGATGAACGCTGGGGTTACTTCCCTTCGTTTTCCTTAGGATGGAGAGTTTCTAATGAAAACTTTCTAGAAAACGTAGATTTCATCAGCGATTTAAAAATCAGAGCAGGTTGGGGAATTGTTGGTAACGACCAAATAGGTAACTATGCCTATTTAGGTACTGTTGGTAGTGGTGCTAATTATCCAATTGGAGGTGTCGCTCAACCAGGCACATATCCTGGTACTATAGAAAACTTGTCTTTAAAATGGGAAGAGTCTGAACAAACTAATGTGGGTATAGATATTCAGTTTTTAGATAATAGAATAGGATTTACAGCCGACGCTTATGTAAAAAACACCTCAGACTTGCTTTTAAATGCACCTTTACCAACCTCTACAGGCTTTAGCTCTGCCATTCAAAATATCGGGGAATTACAGAATAAGGGATTAGAGTTTACACTTAACACAAAAAATATACTATCAGATAAATTTGAATGGTCCTCAGGCTTCAATATTTCATTTAACGAAAATGAAGTTACCAATTTAGTTGGGCAAGAATTATTACAAGGAAGTATTGCAGGACGCGGAGAAGCCACATTAGTTAAAGAAGGCTTACCATTAGGCACATTGTACGGTTATATTTTTGGAGGGGTTGATCCTACAACAGGAAATGCTTATTATATTAATCAAAACGGCGAATCAACGTTTACACCAGATGCAGATGATCGTGTAATTATTGGAGATGCTAATCCTGATTTCTTTTATTCCGTAACGAATACAATTTCATATAAAGGTTTTGACCTATTTGTGTTTTTGCAAGGCTCACAAGGCAATGACATTCTCAATGCTACCAGAATTGAATTAGAAGGTATGTCTGACCCTAAAAACCAGTCTACAGAAGTTCTAAATAGATGGAGACAACCAGGTGATATTACTGATATCCCAAGATCTAGTTTTGGTAACACAGATAATTCAAGAATCTCAACACGCTTTGTAGAAGATGGTTCTTACCTAAGATTTAAAGCCATTACCTTGAGTTATAATTTTCCTGAATCTATGATTCAACATGCCAAACTAAGCGCCTTAAAACTTTACGTTACTGGTGAAAACATGTTTACCATCACCAACTATTCTGGTTATGATCCTGAAGTAAATTCATTTGGGTCGAGCAATACCGTTAGAGGAATTGATTTTGGTACATATCCACAAACTCGAAACCTCATCTTTGGTATGAGTGTTACATTTTAAAAATATTCTCAGTTATTATGAAATACAATAAATATTTAATTACCGTATTACTTTCAATCTCAATATTTTCATGTGAAGATTATTTAGATTTGAAACCTATTTCAGAAGAAACAAGTGGCAATGCTTATGAGTCTGCCGGTCAGATTGAAGCCGCACTTGTTGGAGCATACGAATCGTTTCAATCAGCAGAATATTATGTTTGGGACAATATTTTACTTCAAGATGTAAGGTCTGATAATGCTTATGCAGGTGGAGATAATCCCGAAGTTTTTCAATACGATTATTTGGAGATTACTCCAACCCATTCAAGATTATTTACACATTGGTCTAATTTGTATAATGCCATTTCTAAAGCCAATTTAGTGATTGAACGTGTGGATGGTATTTCAGACCCATTACTTACCGAAGAACGAAAACAACAAATTAAAGGTGAAGCTCTATTTCTTAGATCTTACCACTATTTTACATTGGTAAAACTTTGGGGCGGTGTTCCTTTAATCACAAATACCATCGTAGCAGTAGATCCTGGAAGTGTAAATATTCCTAAATCTAGCGTTGAAGAAATCTATTCACAAATTACAACCGATTTAGAAACTGCTGCAAGCCTATTGCCAGACACCTATGGAAATGATGCTAGTGTAAATAAAGCCAGAGCAACTTCTGGAGCAGCACACGCGTTAGCAGCCAAAGCATACGCGCAACAACCTACTCCTAATTATGATGCTGTATTAGATCATATAAATGCCGTAGAAAGTAGTGCCGCTAACTACGCGCTGATAGATTACAATAATCTTTTTGATGGCAATAATTATAACAATGCCGAATCTATTATAGAAATTCAGTATTTGGGTGGTGTTGAAGGCAACTATGGTCCTCAACTACTATTACCACCATCCGTCTCTGGCGACTCTTGGCGAAAATTTGTTACTCCTTCTCACGATTTAATAAATGCGTTTGATGAGCAAGGTGATGATGTAAGAAAAAATGCCTCTGTACTTTTTGAGGAAGCACCTTGGGTTGATGAGTTTTGGGAAAACAATCAAGGCAGTGCTATTCCTTTTAGTTACAAATGGAAACATGCTGATGGTTGGGCTAGCGCTGATCGTCAGTATTTATTACGATATGGTGATATTGTTTTATTAAAAGCTGAAGCACTCAACGAATTAGGACAGTTAGAATCTGCAGCTACCGAAGTGAATAGAATTAGAAACAGAGTGTCTTTACCAGACTTAACTCCAGAGCAAAAAAGCTCTCAAAGCGCACTAAGAAC
Organism: Winogradskyella sediminis; assembly: GCF_003387355.1. Taxonomy (GTDB): domain Bacteria; phylum Bacteroidota; class Bacteroidia; order Flavobacteriales; family Flavobacteriaceae; genus Winogradskyella; species Winogradskyella sediminis. The sequence goes on along the minus strand of NZ_QUNH01000001.1, from coordinate 1,590,377 downwards.
TACGATTTTAAAAGAACGTCGTTTAGAATTATTTCAAGAAGGACATCGCTGGGATGATTTGGTTAGATATAATGTTGCCGTATCTACAATGAATAATTTGGTTGAAATAGACTTAAGAAATAACAGCCCTGTAAATTATAATATGACCGAAGCAAAAATACTATTGCCAATTCCACAACAAGAATTAGATAGAAATACAGCATTGACTCAAAATCCTCTATAAAAAACAGTTATGAAAAAAATATATAAACACCTTTTGCTTTTTGCTATAGCTTCTATGGCTATAACCGGATGCGAAAAGGATGAAAACATGCAACCCGAAGGTCAATGGGACTTAATCGCACCAACGATTACGCTTCCAGCCGCAGATCAAAGTATTATACTAGATCAGGAAACACCTAACGAAACTATAACCTTTAGTTGGGAACCTGCAATTTCTACTGCAGGCTATGCCATTACTTATGCAGTGGTTATAGACACTTTGGGTTCCACTAATTTTGATACGCCAATTTTTGAAGTCGCATCGAGCAATTCTGGAAGTAGCACATCTGCCGTGGTATCTTTCGCAGAAATAGATGAAGCCTTATCCGTTTCTGGCTATACTGCAAACGAAAGCACTCCATTAACATGGGCTGTAAAATCGATGAGTTTGAGTAAAACAGCATACACTTCTCAAACCATAGACATCACACGTTTTGAAGATGAAGTTATCCCAACCAGATTATACATTTCGGGTACAGCTACAGAAAACGCTAATAATCTATCTGAAGCCATTCAACTAAAACGTTTAAATAATTCTGAAGGTAACCCTTCCAACATACATGAAGTTTATACGAGCTTAACCGCAGGAAATTCGTTTAAATTTTACAGTGAAAATACTTTACCAGCACATCAATACGGTGGATCTGATGGAGAACTGGTTAAATCTGGATTACCAATTACAGCCACAGAAAATGGGGTTTATAGAATTACCGTAAATCTTGACGATAACACATATAGCCTATTAAAAATAGACTATTGGAGCATGGTCGGCCAGCCAATTAATGGTGGTTGGGGAGGAGATGAACCACTCTCTTACCAAGGCAATAGTATTTGGAGTGCAACTATTGAGCTTGTTGATGTTGGCGGCTTTCTTTTCCGAGCAAATGGAGATTGGTCTTATTTATTAAAAAGTATCGTAGGCGCACCAAGTTCATTAATTATGGAATCTCAGGCAGCAGACCAAGGTGTCGAATTCGAAGATATTCAATCTACCCAATTAGGAACTTTCCTAGTCACTCTAGACCTATCTGCAAATGGTTACACCTACACTATTGAAGAAGATACCTCTACACCTCCTACTCCACTTACAACACCAGATCAATTGTATTTATTTGTCAATGGCAATATGATTGAAGAGCTTGCTAAGGATGGTGATACGTTTACCAACAGCGCATACCTCGCACTTCAGGTTGGCGATGTTGTCTCTTTAAATACGGCCTCAGATGGTTCTGGAGACACATTTACAAGCACAATGAGTATTGGGTCGACAACTTCACCAGATGCCGCTTTGGTTAGCGAAGGTGCAACATTAACTGCTGGTCTGGGAGACATTGTAGTGGATAGAGATCAAGCCTATGGATTTACAATCAATTTTGCGAATGCAAATTTTCAATGGAAATATTACAATTTATTCCTGTTCCATTGGGATGAAATTAACCAAGGATGGGATAATAGAAATGAATTTTTAATGACTTATGTCCACCCTAACAGTTTTACGCTCACAGAAACACTTTCAGCAAATTATGACATGAAGTTTTTCTCACCATGGGATAATGATTTTGGTTCTGAATCTCCGAGCGAGCTATCTGGAACAATTACCAATGGTGGTGGTTCTAACATAAGAAATATATCTACAGATGGCACTTATACAATTACAACTATGATAAGTGACGATTACGCAACAGGTACATACGAATTTGTAGCCCAATAAAAAACGATGATAACAATGAACATTAGTATAAATAGCACAAACATGAAATTAATTTTAATTCTTCTAACTTTTTTAGGAGTAGCACAAGGATGCGATGATACAGATAACACGTATTACCCTCCACCAGAGCAATCAGAGGTAGGAGTAAATTACTATTTAACCACACCAGATCAGTCCAACTTATTAGCATTACAGACAAATAATATATTTCCATTATCAGATAATAACAATTTTACAATAAGTGTCTCTGAAAGTACCACCTATCAAGAAATGGATGGATTTGGGTATACATTAACAGGAGGAAGTGCTGCGTTAATTAATAGTATGTCTACTTCTGCAAAAGAAAATTTATTACAAGAGCTTTTTGGCACAGGTGAAAACAGTATCGGAGTCAACTATTTAAGAATTAGTATTGGATCCTCGGATCTAGATGCCACAACCTTTAGTTACAACGATTTACCTGCCGGACAAACCGACGAAGATTTAACTAGCTTTTCATTGCAACCAGATATGGCAAATCTCATTCCCATATTAAAAGATATTACAGCCATAAATCCAAATATAAAAATCTTAGGTTCACCTTGGTCTGCTCCAACTTGGATGAAAACAAACGGCTCAACTATAGGCGGTGAACTCTTACCTCAATATTATGACACCTACGCGAACTACTTTGTAAAATACATCGAAGGCATGGCTGCAGAGGATATTACTATTGATGCCATCACTATTCAAAATGAGCCAGAAAATCCCCATAATAATCCAAGTATGGTGATGACTGCGGAACAGCAAAAAACCTTTATTCGAGATCATTTAGGACCAACATTTCAAGCAGAAAACATTACAACTAAAATCATTCTGTTCGATCATAACTTAGATCACCCTGAATATCCGATTTCAATTTTAAATGATGCGGCTGCTAAAAGTTATATCGACGGTTCTGCGTTTCATTTATACGCAGGTCAGATCGATAATATGTCTTTAGTTCACAATGCGCATCCTGATAAAAATGTTTATTTCACGGAACAATGGGTTCAAGCGCCTGGAGATTTTTATTCAGATATAAGATGGCATATTAGAGAATTAATTGTTGGAGCACCAAGAAACTGGAGTAAAACGGTTTTAGAATGGAATTTAGCTGCAGATCCAAATAGTAATCCGCACACAGACGGTGGATGCACCGAATGCCTAGGCGCCATTACTATTGACGGAAATACTGTAGAAAGAAATCCTGCTTACTACATTATTGCTCATGCCTCAAAATTTGTTCCGGCTGGTTCTGTTAGAATAGAATCTAATTATTCTACAGAATTCCCAAATGTAGCTTATAAAACGCCTGAAGACAACATTGTGGTCATTGTATTAAATAATTCTGATACACAAAAAACATTTAACCTAAACACACCTCAAGAACCCATTACAGCGATACTACCAGCAGGATCTGTTGGAACTTTCGTATGGTAAACTAAATACACTACTTAATGATGATAAAAAAAATCATATTCGGCTTAACCGGAATCCTACTAGCTTCATGCGATAACGACATAGATAGTACTAAAACAACCGCAAACACAGAATCCAAAACTAAGAACAGTGAGGTTTTTACACCAACACAAGCCACACTGTATACCACGGCAGAAAACACAACATTACGATTATCTAACCAAGGAGTATCAACATTTACCGAAGCCACACAGCCATTAGAAACCGATATTGCTGTATTTGTAAATCCTAATAAAAGTTTTCAATCCTTTATTGGTATTGGTGGAGCAATCACAGATGCTTCTGCTGAAGTCTTTGCAAAATTAAGTGCTGATAAACAAAACGAATTGCTTAACGCGTATTATAGTGAAGATGGAATTAATTACAACATCATTAGAACCAGTATACACAGTAGTGATTTTGGCTCAGAAAGTTTTACATACATTGAAGAAGGGGATGCCGATTTAAATACATTTTCTATAGAAGCCGATAGAAAATTTAGAATTCCTATGATAAAAAGAGCGACGGGATTAATCGGTGACGATTTAATGTTTTACGCTAGTCCGTGGAGTCCTCCTGCTTTTATGAAAACCAATAAAAACATGCTTCAAGGTGGAAAATTACTACCAGAATACAATCAAAACTGGGCTAATTACTATGTAAAATTTATAGAGGCTTATGAAGCTGAAGGGATCCCTGTTTGGGGAGTCACTCTTCAGAATGAACCAATGGCAACCCAACGTTGGGAATCTTGTATCTATACCGCTGAAGAAGAACGCGATTTTCTAAAAAATTATTTAGGACCAACATTTGAAAAAGCCGGCTTAGGAGATAAAAATATTGTGGTTTGGGATCATAACAGAGATTTAATCTCGCATCGTGCTAATGTTATTTTTGAAGATCCTGAAGCTTCTAAATACGCTTGGGGAATTGGGTTTCACTGGTATGAAACTTGGACAGGTGGTGATGCTAAATATGACAACCTAGGGAGTATTAACGAATCCTTTCCAGACAAAAATTTATTATTTACGGAAGGGTGTCAAGAAAAATTTGACGCTACAGCGTACCAAAGATGGTCTAATGCTGAACGTTACGGCAACTCTATGATTAACGATTTTAATCATGGCACAGTAGGTTGGACCGATTGGAATATACTATTAGATCATACTGGCGGACCTAACCATGTTCAAAACTTCTGTTTTGCACCAATCCATGCAGATACTAGAACTAACGAACTGATTTATACACCTACCTATTATTATATAGGTCATTTTTCAAAATTTATTCAACCTGGCGCAAAACGTATTAGCACTACCACCAGTAGAAGTACTATTGAAAGTACTTCATTTCAAAATCCTGATGGCAAAATTGTAACTGTTGTCATGAATAAAACAGAAGCACCTATTGACTATAAGCTCATTGTAGGTACACATGAAATTACATATAAAATTCTGCCCCATGCAATTCAATCTCTAATTTATTAATTTTTAAATCACATTATTATGAAAAAAAATTACGTTAATTATTTGATGGCTTTTTTTGTACTGCTATCATATCAAGCTTTTTCACAAGTAGATGTTACCTTTAAAGTAGATATGTCTTCGGAGACAGTGAGTGCAGACGGAGTACATGTTGTAGGATCTATAAACGGATGGAATACCACAAGCAATCCACTTACACAAGAGGGATCTACAAGTATTTATTCTGCCACGATACAAGTCAATCCAGGTTGGCATGAATTTAAATATCTAAACGGTAATGCTTGGGGAACAGAAGAAGCCGCAAATTTGCCATGTGCTGCGTCAAATGGTAACCGATTTCTATTTATTAACGAGTCGGGGGAAGCTGTAAACTTAACTCCAGTACCATTTGGTGGATGTAATGACACCTCTACAGGATTTACTACCACATTTAATATTGATTTATCTAATGAATCTTCCTTATCCGAAAATGGAGTTCATATGGCAGGATCATTAAATGGTTGGTCTACAGATAATTTACAGCTTGTTGACCAGACAGGAGGTATTTACAGTGTTGAACTTAGATTACCCACTCCAGCAGATTACCCTGTAACTTACGAATATAAATACCTTAATGGTAATGCTTGGGGAACAGATGAAACACCAGATGCATCATGTGAATATGTTGTAGAAAACAACAGACTCATCACTGTAACTAGTTCAGGAAGCGTAATAAATGATGTATTTAATGGTTGCAGTACCGTACTAGGTTTAGAGGCTGTGAATGTTGCAAACCCAATACGATTAGTATACCACAAAAATACCAGATCGATTGAATTCTTTAATTTAGATACTACAGCTAATATCACTTCCATACGCGTATTTGATATAAATGGTAAGCTTATTAAAAACAAGCAGCAAAAAGAAACACTTTCAGGCGAAACTATTAGCTTTCAGTCGGATACAAATGGTATTTATTTTGTTCAGATTGCTAATAATTCTTCCCTGACTGTTCAAAAAATTATAGTGTACTAAAATAAAATAACCCCTTCTTAATAACGCAAGCACGCTCTATAGTACTATACTCATAGAGCGTACTTATTTTTAGACCAATTCCAACTTTATTGTAATCAATTACATCACACTCTTAGATTTCATCTCATAAATTGTTTCTGCACAATGAATTATTTCGATTAAATAATCAATTTTATTTATTAAATTAGTTGTTGATCTTGTAGAGAAAGTAGACTTCTAAGTAAAGAAATTACGTTATACGAACCTGTAATCATATACATTAATATGCACGGAAATAAATTACCTCATAGTAGATTAATATACATTTTAGCCATTTTGAGTTGCGTTCTATTTTGTTTTGGTGGCCTATCAATCATTTTAGCTATAATAGCTTTTATTCTTGCTAAAAAATCAGAGCAGATATACAAACAAAACCTAGAAGCTTATAATAATATTAAAACTATACAAAAAGGAAAATTTATTGCCATTGTAGGCATAGTTTTAAATATAATAGTAATAGGAATCACCATTTGGACTTTAGCAACCATTGGATGGGATGCTTGGTCTGAAGAGTTTCTTAGAAGATGGAATGAAGGATTACAAAATAACAGACCGTAACTCTACTATTTCTTCAGACCTTAGATGATCTAATAACATCGATTAAAATAGATAAGACTATCTGTAGTGATAAATCATCATAATGTTTTAAGAGTTGAAAATATTAAAGCAATAACAATAGCTTATCATAATAAGCCAAGAAGCCCTAAATATAAAGCATAAAAAAACGGTTTAGCGTGAACTAAACCGTTAATAAAAAGCTTTCGCCTTGTAGCGGGAACTGGACTCGAACCAGTGACCTTCGGGTTATGAGCCCGACGAGCTACCTACTGCTCTATCCCGCGATTTAATCTTAAAATGATTTTCTTAGCTTTTAACTTTCGGTTCATAATGCCGACACCATCATTTTAGGACTGCAAAGATAATACTTATTTTGATATATGAAAGAATAAATAAAAAAAATAACGCTCTAATTTTTTAAAGAGCGTTATTACATTAAAATTATATTACGGCAAAAAATTAATTTTCTTCATCTTCTTCAGCGTCTAAGGTTGCTAAAGCGCCATTTCTATTGACTTCATCTAAATCGAAATCTACGATATTTGGAAGCTTATCTTTTAATGCTGCAAAATTACCCTTAAACTGATTTTGACCTAACAATAATGTTTTTAAGTTGGTTAGTTGGGCTAATTCATTTGGAATATCTCCATAAAAAGCATTATTAGATAATACTAACTCTTCGAGATTTGCTAATCCTCCAATCGATGATGGTATATTTCCTAATAACTGATTATCAAAAACGCTTAATACCTTTAAAGATTTTAAACCCGATAAATTTGATGGCAGTGTACCTCTTAATTGATTACTACTTAAAATTAAAGTCTCTAGATGAGTTAAACGAGCTATAGACTCTGGAATCTCACCTGTAAAATCATTATTAAATAACTCTAATGATTTTAAATTAGTGAGTTGACCAATATCTGCAGGAATTCTACCACTAAATATATTTGAGAATAATTTTAGCTCTTCCAAATTAATCATACGCACTAAAGAACTTGGTAACTCACCACTCAATTTATTAAAAGATAGATTTAGAATCTTTAAATCAGATAATTTAGAAATTGACTCAGGAAGTGTACCTTGAAGGCCGTTAAAACTTAAGTTAATGGCAACAACTTTATCATTTTCGATAGTTAAACCATACCATTTTGAAACGGGTTGATCTAAATCCCATGAGTGACTCCAAGAATCACCGTTGGTTGAATTGTATAAATCTACAAGTGCGGCTTTTTGATCTTTAGAAACTTCTGCAAAAGCATAAATAGAAATTAAGCAGAATACTAATGTTATTTTAAGTGTCTTCATAGTGGTTGATTTTTTGTGGAGGGACACAATAACACCACGAATATAGGCGTAACCACTTTTAAAAGCAAATTTATTCGACGAAATACACTATTTTGCTAAAATTAATAATAAAACTGCTAAGAACACAAATAGTCATTGTTCAATACTTGTGCCTAGGAAACTAGCTATTTCTCCATTTTTTGTATGTGCTTTTATTTGAATGGGGTTACAACACGTTTCGCAATCTTCAATATAACTTTGATAGCTTTGAGACAAGTCTACTAACATCGAAATTTGTTCCCAGCAATATGGATATTGAAAGAAGTGTTCATCCATAATTGACTCTTCTAAAATTGAACATTCAATAGTTCACCACTAATCTGAAGTATTTCCAACTCGGATAATTTCGCAGCGAACTTGGCTTGATTTCGGCTTAATTCGGCATTGAGTAAATTTACTTGTGCTTGTCTAAATTCAATAGAATTGACCTGTCCGATTTTGAATTTCTCTTGTGTACGATCAAAATTATTCTGAGCTGTGACTATATTTTTTTCTTGAATGTTATAAATTTCTAATTTATTCTGATAATTATCCCACGCATTATTAAAATCCCTTTCAATATTTAGTAAAATACGTTCCTTTTCAAGCTTTTGTGTTTCTAAATTTATTTGGGCATTTTTTACTCGAGTTATCGTGGCGCCACCATCAAATAAATTCCAACTTAAACTAACACCTGCCGTTAAGCCAGTACTTGTAGAAACCGCTAAAAGTGATACCGCATTATTATCACTCTGATTCCATCCATAAGAGCCCGATAAACCAATAGTAGGTAAATAGGCCGATTTTCCGGAATTAATATCTAATTCACTAATCAAAATATTCTTCTCTGTTTGAAGTAAAGCTACATTTCTAGATTTAGCTTTTTGTAATAAACTATCTTTTTGAAACTGAAGTGCGAACTTCACCTCTGTTTCTACATCAAAATCATTAATGTAAGTTTCGCCTAATACTAATTTTAAATCGCGCTTAGCAACTTTTAAATCTTGTTTTGTATTAATAATATTAATACTATCGGTATTTATATCTACTTCTGCATTTAAGACTTCTAACTTAGTATTCTGACCATATTCAAATTGATATTCCGCTCTTATTAATCTGTCTTTGGTATTTTGTAAGGTCTCTTCAAGTGCATTTAAGTTATCTGAGAGTTGAGCTACGTTATAATACACAGAAAATAACTGAAGTATGGTGGTTTCTATAGTTTCTCTAGCTTGTAATTCTGATAATTGGTATTGCTCTTTTAAGCGTTTGTAATTATAGCGTCTGCCTAAGCCATCAAAAATTGTATAGTTTAAAGTAATACTGGCATTATAATTAGAACTTTCAGCACCATTTAATACAGCATCTGGACTACCATCAGAAAATTCAGCTTCAGTATTATCTAAGTTATAATTTGCTCCTGCACTACCCGTAAGGGTTGGTAAAAATCCTGTATTAAGAATACTAGTGTTATTCTCGGCAACTGAAACCGCATTTTTTGCGATTTTTACACCATAATTATTTTCTAAAGCTTTAGATACAGCCTGGTCTTTTGTTAAAACTTCTTGTGCTTGCAAACCAATGCAGCATACAAAAAACAAAAAGGTAAATATGTATTTAGTGTTCATTTGCTTCATTTTGTTCTTTTATGGCACGTTCTACTTCTTCTTTAGTGACCTTATTTCCTGTAACAAGCCATTTACTATTCGTTTTAATGGTATTACTAAATGATAAAAATAAAGGCAGAACCAGCAATGTTAAAATGGTGGCATAAGCGATTCCGAAAGAAATAGAGATTGCCATTGGTTTTAAAAATTGGGCCTGTCTACTTTTTTCTAATAATAAAGGTGCTAAACCTGCCACTGTAGTTAACGATGTTAAGAAAATAGCTCTAAAACGCGATTTTCCAGCTTCAGAAAGGGCCACATCAAATGGCATTCCTTCCTTTAAATTACCATTAAACTTCCCAATGAGCACCAAACCATCATTCACCATTATACCAATTAAAGCTATGATTCCTAGTAATGATAAAATATTCACTTGAAATCCTAATATCCAGTGTCCCCAAGCTACTGCAGTTAAACTAAACGGAATAAGTAATAAGAGCAATAAAGGTTGCGAATAACTTCTAAACGTAAACGCTATAGTGATATAAATTAATAATAAAATAATAGGACCGGCAACGGATAACGAACCAGTTAATTTATCTGCTTCTCGATTTTGCCCTTCAAATGATGCATTAATAGTTGGGTATTTCGATTGTAATTTAGGAATAAATACTGTTTTAATATCGTCTAAAATATCAGTATTACTTGTTCTAGGGTCTTTTAAATCTGCATACACTTGAATCTCGCGCTTACCTTCTAAGTGATTAATGGCCACATCTCCTCTTACGATGCTATAATTTGCAATATCCTTGAGCGTCACGCGTTCACCAGTTGGTGTAACGATTCGCATGGCGTCTAAATCATTAATGGAACTTCTATTTTCACGATCATAACGTACCCAAACTTTAATTTCATCTTGTCCACGTTGAAAACGCTGAGCTTGAGCACCGAAGAAACCAGAACGTACCTGAGACATAACTGTTCTTAAATCGAGACCTAATAAATACGCACTCTCTTTAAGCTCTAAACGTATCTCTTTTATACCTGCAGGATCGTTGTCTCCAATATCTTTAAGTAAAGGATTAGATTCTAAATACTTTTTAAGCTCTAGTTTAGATGCTTTTAGCTCTTCAATATTATTACTTAGTAACGATACCGAAACCGGACTTCCTCCAAAATTACCACCTGAACCATAAATAAGGCGTTCAGTTCCTATAACAGGGCCAACCAATTCTTCTAATCTATTGGTTACTAAATCCGCTTTAATTTCATCTGGTCGCTCTTCACCTGGCAAAAGGTTAATTCTTAATCTGGCACTAGAACTGCTGCTGATATCAACAATAGTATTTTCGAATAATTGTTTTCCGGTACCTTTTAGATATTTCTCAGTAAGTTCTTCATTAACGATAAATGACTTTTCTTCAATCATAGAAATGATAGAATCAGTAATTTTTACATTTGTACCTGCAGGCATTACCAATTCAATATTGGCAGCATCACTTGCTATTCTAGGAAAAATAGTAACACCTATAATACCACCTCCAAGAGAACCAAGGGTTAAAACCAACAGCGCAACAAAAATACCTAGTGATAAAATTTTAAAGCTTAATACAAAATTCAAAGCCGGAGTATAAACTTTATCTCTTAAAAACGACATAAAACGATCACCACCTCGATTGAGGTTTTTCATAAATGAGAAAAACTGTTTTATTTTAGACGGATTGTCATCCACTTTCTGAGCTCGTAATGCTTTAGAATGTGCTAAGTGAGCCGGTAAAATAACTAGAGCTTCAATTAACGATACTATTAAGGTTAATATCACAATGACCGCTACCTCACCAAAAAACTCTCCAATTCTACTATCTAAAAAGAAGAATAAAGAAAATGCTAAAACTGTAGTAAGAATTGCTGAAACCACTGGTGGAATAACCTCGAGAGTTCCATCTATTGAAGCTCTAATCGGTGACTTTCCTTTTTCATAGTGTTGGTAAATATTCTCTGCGATAACAATCGCATCATCAACTAAAATACCAATAACGATTATCATTCCAAAAAGTGATAATACATTGATGGTAACATCAAATTGAGATGCAAACATAAACATCCCCAAAAACGATATCGGCAATCCGAAAGCAACCCAAAGCGCTAATCTTGTATTTAAAAATATCGATAAAAACAGTAATACCAATAACATACCTGCAATGGCATTTTCTGCTAACAATTGCGTACGTTGGTTTAATGTAATCGATCTATCATTAACCACTTCTAGTTGTACATTGTTGTACATCTGATTGTACTCTTCAATGTATTCATTTACCTTATCTGCGGACGAAATTAAATCCTCGTTATTTGTACTGGTAACGGCAATATTAACCGATAAATTCTGATTAAAATATGTGGCATTCGGAGTTTCTGAAAAACGATCTCTAATTACAGCAACATCTTTTAATCGAATTACTTTACCATCAGAAGATGCTCTTACAATAATATTTGAAAGTTCCTTGCCATAATACTGACGATTGTTAGCTCTAATTAAATACTCTTCGGCAACGGTTTTTACATTTCCACCTGTTACTAAAATATTTGAACTACTCACGGCTGAAGCCACCTCGTCGAAGGTAAGGTTGTACGCTAATAGATCTAATTCATTAACTGCAATTTCTATTTCTTCTTCAGGAAAACCAGATAATTCAATTTGAGAAATACCTTTAATACCTCTTAAATCGGTTTCAATCTGACGAGCTAATTGTTTAAGCGTAACTAACGGAATATTTTTTCCGCTTATAGCAAATGAAATCGTTTCTCTTACAATTTCTTGTTTAGAAACTACCAATGGCTCCATACCTGTTGGAAAAGAAGGTACTCTATCTACCGCATTCTTAACTTCTAAAAGCATGAAATCGATATTCTCACCCTTTTCAATCTCTACAGTTATGGTTCCACTATTTTCTAAGGACGTGGACGTTACTCTATCTACACCTCTTAGTCCCTTTAGATTATCCTCAATTTGAAGTACAATACCTTCTTCTATTTCTTGAGGTGAAGCACCAGGATAGTTAATATTTACGGTAATAATCTTGGTTTCATTAAGCGGAAAGAATGATGACTTCAGTGAAAGCGCTCCAATAAGACCAAAAACAATAAAAGCAATAATTAGTACATTTACTGCTACATGATATCTTATAAAATATTCAATTATCTTTCTCATTACTGAACAGAATCAGAGGTGTTATCACTATTTACTGCGCTTTTTACATGCATACCTGCATAAGCACCTGGAACAGGTTTTCTTAAAATTATAGTACCATCCGGAACCGCTCTTAACACCACACTAGTATTAGAAAAATGAACGGGTTTTACAGGAATAACATCAAGTAAGCTATCTTTTATCACATAAATTTCTTCAGTATCTAAGAGAAGATTTCTATCGATTTCTATTGCATTATCAACCTTATTAGCATTTAAATTGGCTTCAAGATACATGCCTTCTTTAAGATCCTCATGTTTCACCTCAATATAAGCGGTTATCGTCTGAGTTGTAGCATCTATACTACCATTAACTCGAGACACTTTGCCTTCATAAGTTTTAGTACGATCTAAATTTGTTAAAGTCACAGCTTCACCTTCTTTTAGAATATCGGCAAACGACTTACTTACCGCTACTTCCATTTCGTAAACGGATGGATTGATAAATTCCCCTAATTTCTGACCGTTTCTAACTAAGGTGCCCTCTGTTACTAAGGCTTCGGTTAATATACCTGAAAATGGAGCAATAATTCTATACTTAGTGAGTCGTTGTTCTAAGTTCCTTACATTGTAATACGTACTAACGATACCTCTACCGGTAATAAAGTAATTTTCTTTTTCCCCTGAAATTTCTGGAAGGGTTGGCGTTGTTTTATTTAAATCGAAGTTATTTAAATACGTTTGCCACTTTTGAAATACATCTGGAAAATCTAAACGTAAATCTGGCATTATCGCAGCAATACTATTATAAAGGTCACTTTTAGCAGACTGCACACTAGCGTAGTATTCTGAGGCATCTAATCGAATTAATGTCTCTCCTTTATTGAATTTCTGGCCTGGTTTAAATAATTTTGAACCCGTTTGAAATAAACCTTGCACTTCAGAATACAACTCTACGCGTTGTAAAGCAGTTAAATTTCCATTCGCTGAAATAACGATTGGAATACTCGAGTTTTTTACTGTATCTACCAAAACCGTTTTAATAACCTTAGGTATTACAGGTTTGGGTTTGTTTTTGTTATCTATAAGATAATTTGCAAAAATAATGGCACCTATTATCAGTGCAACTCCTAAAACAGATAGAATAATTTTTCTTAACATAAGCTCGTTGTCGTCAATAAATTACAAAACTAACTTTATCGACATGTGCTGACGTTAAAAAAATCTTAATTATTCTTAGGAAAGCGCCTCTAATTCAAACTGAACAGCTTCCCAATCTTCCATGAGTTTGCTTAACATTTTTTTCTTGTCTTGGTAATCATCAAAAAACTTAGGATCTGATGCCGTTTTATCGTAATCTGTTTCTAGTCTAAGGTCATCGGATTTAATGTCCTTTTCTAACTGACTAATTTTAGATTCAATATTACTTAACTTATTATTTAAGGATTTTAATTTCTTTTGGTCTTCGTAACTCTGCTTATTGCTTTCTTTAGGTTTATCTGCAACTACCGTTCGTTTTTCAGCTTCTCTTAGATTTTCGAGATTACGTTGTTCTAAGTAAAAATCAATATCACCTAAATACTCTTTAATATTTTGATCTTTAAACTCGTAAACCGTATCTGTTAACCCTTGAAGAAAATCTCTATCGTGAGATACTAAAATTAAAGTGCCTTCAAACTTAGTTAAGGCTTCTTTTAAAACATTTTTAGATTTAATATCTAAGTGATTGGTAGGCTCATCCATAATAAGGACGTTTAAGGGTTGTAGTAACAACTTCGCTAAAGCTAAACGATTTCGTTCTCCACCCGAGAGCACTCTCACATATTTATCTGCTTCTTCTCCTCTAAACAAGAATGAGCCCAATATGTCTCTAACCTTACTTCTATTTGTTTCATTAGCAGCATCAATCATGGTATCTAAAACGGTTTTATTTCCATCTAGATACTCGGCTTGGTTCTGGGCAAAATAGCCAATCTGTACATTATGCCCTAACTTTAATGTCCCTTCATGTTCTAATTCACCAACAATTATTTTAGCCAAGGTTGACTTTCCCTGACCGTTTTGTCCCACAAAAGCAGTTTTAACATCCCTAGGCACACTTAAACTAACATTGTGTAATACCTGTAAATCACCATAGCTTTTAGACACATTTTCTAATTCTACAACAACTTTACCAGGAGTAATTGAAACCGGAAAATTTAAAGACATTACACTATTGTCGTCTTCATCAACTTCAATTCGATCTATTTTATCTAATTTTTTAATCAGAGATTGCGCCATGGTAGCTTTAGAAGCTTTGGCTCTAAATTTTTCAATTAGTTTTTCTGTTTGCTGAATTTGTTTTTCTTGGTTTTTCTGAGCTGCTAATTGTTGAATTTTCATCTCTTTACGCAACTCCAAAAATTGTGAATAAGGTTTACTATAATCGTATATTCTTCCTAATGAAATCTCAATAGTTCGATTTGTAACATTGTCTAAAAACATTTTATCATGAGAGACAATAACCACTGCTCCACTATAGCCTTTTAAGAAATTTTCTAACCAAATAATAGATTCTATATCCAAGTGGTTTGTTGGCTCATCTAAAAGTAATAAATCATTATTTTGAAGTAAGAGTTTAGCCAACTCAATTCGCATTCTCCAACCTCCAGAAAAAGTATCTGTTAATTTATTAAAGTCTTCACGTTTAAAACCTAATCCTTGTAGAATTTTCTCAGTTTCACCTTGGTAATTATAACCTCCAAGTATTTCATATTGATGTTGAATATCATTCAAATCTACCATTAGCTGATGGTAAGCTTCACTCTCATAATCTGTACGCTCTGCTAATTGCGTATTAATTTCCTCAAGTTTTACCTCACATTTTTTAATCTCCTTAAAGGCTTGGTAGGATTCTTCTAATACGGTTTTTCCTAAGTCGAAATCAATATCTTGTTTTAAGAAACCGATATTCATATCCTTATCTGCAGCCATTTGGCCAGAATCTGCTTCTTGCTCTTTAGATAAAATACGTAACATGGTTGATTTACCTGCTCCGTTTTTTCCGATTAAACCAATGCGGTCACCAAGACCAAGCTTAAAAGAA
The DNA here is from genome assembly GCF_003387355.1 of Winogradskyella sediminis. Classification (GTDB taxonomy): domain Bacteria; phylum Bacteroidota; class Bacteroidia; order Flavobacteriales; family Flavobacteriaceae; genus Winogradskyella; species Winogradskyella sediminis. Next base: position 1,574,633 of record NZ_QUNH01000001.1, on the reverse strand, counting down.
ATGTCTTCAAAAAGATATTCTCCTTGAAAAGAAATAGAAAGGTTATGGATATTTAGCATAAGTTTTGTGAATATTACGATTGTATTTACGTTACAATTGTTACAGTGCTTCAGTTATATTATTTTATCTTCGCAATGTCTTAGAAAACGCAAAAGTAAAGGTTTTAGTTATGATTAGAAAAGGAATGAAACTTTATAGTATTCTTTTTGGTGTATGTCCAAAATGTCATCAAGAGTCCATGTATCAGAATAAAAATCCTTATGTACTTTCTGAAGTAATAAAAATGAAAGAAAGTTGTTCTCATTGTCAAACCAAATATCAGATTGAACCTTCTTTTTTCTATGGTTCAATGTACGTCAGTTACGCTGTTGGTATTGCCTTTGCAGTCGCTGCCTTTATTATTAGTTATAATATATTAGGGTCGTCATTAACTGTAGCATTTATTGCTATCGTAGCCACCCTAATTGGTTTTATGCCGATAATTATGCGATTATCTCGTAATATCTGGATCAATCTCTTTATGAGTTACGATAAAGAACTCGCTAAAAAATCTGGTGTAAAATCTGCAAAGCAGTAATTAACCAAAACGATGAATATCTATTTCAGGATCTAAGGAGTTGTTATATTCAATTAGCTCAAACAATTTCTCAGCTACGTAAGGTGCAATCATAACTCCTCTTGTCCCAAGCCCATTAAGTACATATAAATTGGCATGTGTAGCGTGCCTACCTACTAATGGCCGTCTATCTTTAACTGTAGGTCTTACTCCTGCAATATGATTAATCACCTCGAAATCGCATGTTATAAATGTTTTTAATTTTGAAATCAGTTCTTCCTTTGCAGCAACTGTAGGAGTATTTGATTTGTCGGTATTATTATAAGTAGAACCTACATTATATAAATCGTCACCTAAAGGAATGATAAATACGGATGATTTAATGGCATAGTCAATTTTTAAATCTGGGGCTTTAATAGTTAATATTTCACCCTTAGAACCAGTTAAAGGAATGGTGTTGAAATACGGATTATGTTTAACACCGAAGCCTTCTGCAAATACAATCTGTTTCGCCTTTATATTCCTATAAATAACGTCAACTTCATTAGTTTGAAAAGCACTATACATAAAGGTTTCCTCTAAAAGTTGCTCTTTAGATTTTAAAAAGTTTTTATAGCATGTAATAAGCTTCTCTGTATCTAAACGACCAGCATGTAAAACTTCTCCAAAGCCAAAAGGAGCATCAATCTCTTTATTATTATTTGTAATCAGTTGTAAAGCTAAATAAGGCTCTAATGATGGTTTATCTGAAGCCGTAAACCATTTATTCTGTTCTTGAATAGACGTAAAACGTCGTAGAATTCTTAATTTATAATCTATTTTAATCTTAAGTTCGTTTTCTATGTTAGTATATAACGGCATGGCTAATGTGAGTTGTTCTTTTGCTTTCCAAACTTCAGAAAAACGCTTTAAAATTACAGGATTATATAATCCGGCTGCCACAATAGAGGACTGTTGAGAACTATCATCAAAAACCAAAAACGTCTTATTATTAGCTCTTAATTTCTCACAGAAAGCGATACTTGCCAATCCACACCCAACTATAATATAATCTACTTCTTTCATAGCTACGAAAATATCAAAAAGATTGCTGTCAATAACGGAATGATAAATAAAAAACGCCCACTTTCTAAGTGGGCGTTTATATATATTATGTTCAAGTTAACTAGTAACTCCACATATCTTGTTCAAAGTTTCTGATCTTATCTTTGATACGTTCAGATTCTAAAAGCTGCATTAACGCATTTTCTGCAACATACTCTTTTACTTCTCTATCACCATACACATTTTCTTCTTTGTAGATTACACTACTAAAGCGTCTACTGTTTAATAAATGATCGAAAGATAATGGTACAGCACTATTCTTATTGTTGAAAGCTTTTGCTTCGTGCAGAATATCTCTTATCTCTGGAAAGAATATCCAAAATAAACCGATAGGCTCTTTATTAGCTTCGTCATCAGAATCGATAAAGTTAACATCTGGTGCTGCTGGTGCAATACCTAAGATACGATACTTTAATTCTCCTTGACGCTTGTCAAAATACCAAAGTCCTTTAACTAAATAAGAATTAATATCTGCAGGACCAATTTCTCTACGGATTTTATATTCTTCTGGCACTAAAGCCGTATCAGTAACACCTTCAGCATTCATCCAGTCAATACCAACATCAGTAATTCTCTCCATTACTAAAGCAGGAGCCAAATCTTCCATAGTACGTTCCTCAGTGAAATACGCATCAGCATATACTTTTGGTATCGTTCCATTAGTAATATTTTCCATAAGCACCATATACAATGATTTTCTATCATCACCTAGGTTCTCCTCAATAGGAAAATATAAAGGAAAATTAGCACGCTCATCTAAAACAATCTTTTCCCAAGTCATTTTTGAAAATAAGATATCTCTATCACCAACATATCCATACTCTAAAGGCTTATCGTTATCTAGAAGTAACTGCGCTTCAGTTTTCATACCAATTTCTTCTGGTATTTTTGCATTTAGGATATTAGCCTGTGCAAACATACTGTTTGCGGCTAAAACACCTAATCCTATACATAAAAAGCTTTTTAAATTCATCTTATCGTTTATTATAATTTGGGATTTTCTTTTAATAATGCTTGTTAATGCAACAATGAATTATTAGTTCGTTACCTCTACGGTAATTGTTGAAACTCCTTTTAATTGGTAGCTAGAATTTCCTTGAATTTTAGCTTTAATATTAAAGATTGTTATAACATCACCAGCTCTTGCTCTACCTATTGCTGCTTTAGCTTGACTGTTCATCTTTGTACCTGCAACATTAACTGTTGGTTGACCAGGAACTTTAACTTGGAATGAGGTTACATTAATTGGTAAATCAAATACGAAATCATCTAATTTAGCACCAATTGTACCAATTTCTAAGTTACGTTTAGGTAATCTTACCATACCATCCTGACCAGAAATTGTACCTGTAGGTTTTGGGATATCTTTAATTCTAAACGTCTTCTTATCATTAGCAGGCGTACCATCGTCTAATGTTGCAGTAACACTAATTGTTACTTCTCTACCTTTACCAGGATTCATGACATATTTACCTTTACCTAAAGGCTTAAGTCCTGCTCCTGTAGCTCTAACTTTATTATCTGGTACACCAGCAAAAGAAATCGTCATTGGGTTAGCAACACCACGATAAACAACGTTCATCTTATCTGCAGAAATCGTTGCAGAGTTAGGTCTTGGTACTACAACATAGTTCCCAATAATTGGAATATCTAATGGCTTACCATCTTCAATAAAAGTAAATTGACCTTCTACTTGGTGCTCACCAACATTACCTACGTTAAAGTCTAACTTTGCAGCACCTGTTGAATCGATAGCATTTGTTAAATCAATTTCTTGACCTTGTACGTTTAATTTTGTAGGTGTTACATTCGCGTATTTACCTAACACAACTCTACCTTGAAACTTTTCACCTGCAAAAAACGCAGACTTATCAGCTAATACAATAGCTTTATAGTTCTTTAACGATACCGCTTCAGTTACTAAGTTTCCTAAGAAACCGTTATACATATTAGTTTCTGTCGCCTTAATATCGTTTTGCATTGCTGTTAACTTCGTGTAAGAAGCAATAGCTGGAAATCCTTGGAAATGATAATCTAACCATTTCTTTTTTGCTCCTTCACTATCAACGATTGGCTCTAAGCTGAAACGCTTTTCAAAGCTTTCAATTACTTTAGACCATTTTACATCGTCGCCTACAATCTCTTTAATATCAGATTTATACTTTTCTATTGCTGCTACGATTTCATCACCTCTCTTAGTATAACGGTCACCTGTGAACCATAATTCATCAAGCTTATCTCCCTTATCCATTTCTTCGTAAGGTAATTCACCGTTCTCTTCTCTTTCGTATCCTCCTTTTTTTACAATATCTTCTTCCTTAACAGTTTCGATAAATTTGTAAAATGCATCAGATACTTTACTTATTTGTTGTGCTTTACTTGCTACAACTGCGAAGTCTTCTGGTTTCTCTTCAGCCTTTTTTTCTAACTGATCTAAAATACCTTCATTTGAAGCTGCTGCTAACTCATTAGCATTGTCAAATTTAGTATTCATTAACCCAAATGCAGAAAGTACTTCTTTTGACATGGTCATAGCGATCATGGCAATAAATACCAAATACATTAAGTTAATCATTTTTTGCCTTGCGGACTGTTTTCCTCCTGCCATTTCTAACTAGTTTTTTTAATTATTAATTAATATGATTATAAAAACCAATTAGTTCTTGTTCATTGCAGTTAACATACCACCATATACACCATTTAAAGATGAAAGGTTAGATGCTAAAGATTGCATTTGTTCTTTTAATTTAGTTGCATTTTCTACAGCTTCTTCATTGATAGCAGCTTGTCTGTTAGCGCTTTCAACTTGTAATTTGTAAAGACTGTTTAATGATTCCATTTGAGCAGCAGCTAAAGACATTTCTTCGCTATATTTCTTTTGAGCTGCCATAGAATCTACAGTTGGAGAGATTCCTTTTGCTGCACCTTCAAAGTTTTTGATGCTATCACCAAGGCTAGCCATAAGTGCTCCATCAATTTTTGCATCTTTTAATAAATTATCTAATTTTTTAGATAACATACCTTCTGCATCTTTAGGTTCTTCTATTGCTTTTTTCTTTTTACCTACTGATTGTCCACCAGCTAATTCAGGATATACTAAAGACCAGTCTAAATCATCACCTTGCTTCTCAAAAGCAGAGATTGTAAATACTATTGCTTCAACAATCATACCTAGGGTAAGGATAAGGGATCCATAAGGCCAGTGTTGGATTTTGAATAATGCTCCAATAATTACAATTGCAGCTCCAAGTCCGTAGACCATATTCATTGTTGATAATTTCTTTTGTGCCATGATTTTAAATTTTTGTTTTCAAATGAGCTTGGTTAATTAGGACTCATTTAGGATTAATATTAGGTTTAAGTTAAGTTTAATTAGTTGCTGCGTTTTTAGTTACTTCAGTTCCCATGTAATCTTGAACTGTTCTAAATCCGATATAGCTTCTCGCAGAATCCGCATATTCGTAATCTCTAGAACTTACTTGTAAGAAATAAGCAACATCTTTCCAAGACCCACCTCTTACCACTTTACGTGCATTATCTGGATCATTGACATTAGGGTTAATTGAAGATGCAAATTCGTAAGATGCAGGATCATAAGAACCGTTTACCCATTCTGAAACATTTCCAGCCATGTTGTAAAGGTTAAAATCGTTAGGATCATAAGCATCTGCCTCTACAGTATATAAAGCCTGATCTGCAGCATAATCACCACGTAATGGTTTAAAGTTAGCCATAAAACAACCTCTGTCATTTTTGGTATATGGTCCACCCCAAGGGTATGAAGCTCCTTGCAATCCTCCACGAGCAGCATATTCCCACTCCGCTTCAGATGGTAATCTGTATGAATTTACAGGCTGTCTTCCTCTTTTCTTTCTATCTGCATTGTGATATAAAGTTCTCCACTGACAGAACGCTTGAGCTTGTTTCCAAGAAACACCAACTACTGGATAATCTCCATAAGCATCATGCCAGAAATAATCATTATGCATTGGCTCATTATAAGAATATGCAAAATCTCTAATCCAAGCCGTAGTATCTGGATATACTTCTACTTCTTGCTGAACGACAACCTCAGAACGCTTTAAACCTCTATTTTTAGCAGCTTTTTGAATATCCATGTACGTATACTGAAACTTAAATTGCTTTACATCCCAAGTACGTTGACCGTTGTATGACTCTTCTAATGGTAGATACATACCATCCATAACTTCAGCATACAATTCATCTGGATAATCATCCGTATTGAAATACAACTCAGCGTCGCGATTAATTTTTCTCTGTTCGTTACCATAGGTATTAACCATATAGCTTTCGTAAGCATTAAGGTCTTCTGGGTTAGCATCTAAATATGCAAACTCACCTATATCTCCGTTTCCAGGTGTTTTTCCTTCTAAGTCAGCCATCTCAGCTAATTTTAATCTTAGAGTAGAATCTCTTACCCACTCCACGAATTGACGATACTCGCTATTTGTAATCTCAGTTTCATCCATGTAGAATGCGCGAACTGTAGCTGTTCTTGTTGGCGCGTCTTGAACTCCAGCTAAATCATCATCTGATTTACCCATTATAAAAGCTCCACCCGGTACTAATGTCATTCCGTAGGGCTTTTCTGGATGCCATTTCTTACCTTGTACACCAACCAATTGTCCTCGATCTCCAGAATTACAACTGGCTACCATAACTAGTACTGTGGTTAGTAAAATAAACTTCTTAATATTCATAGTAACTCTAGGTTAAATTAGTCCTTATTATTTTTGAGGTCGTAAACATATTTATATATTTCCGAATAAACAACTTTTTTTATCTTTTTTTTGCACTTTACCCTTAAAATTAGCATTTCATCGATTAAAAAAGTGTTAAAGTCCGATTAAGTGCTTTTTTTAAAAGCTATTCTTCCTGTAGGCTTTATACCAACGTTCTGGTATTTCACCTTGAGTTGCGTGCACATAATCGGAATGCATGCAAGGTAATAACGTATGCTTTTTTAATTTATTATTAACATTTGGTAAAAATGGAATTTCTATCCACCAACGCCCTGTTTTTAAGCTCTTATAAAAAATTAATTCGTCATCTTCTACCAATAAATTATACTTTTGGTAGTGGTTTTCGTTGTTAAAATCATCATCTTTTACTCTGCAATTCACTCCTTCTATAAAATACCAGATCATTTGAGCAATAAGCATCGATGACGCACTATCGTTCTTAGAACCGTGATATTCATAAATTCCAAATGATGATACTTTGTTGCTTATCCCAGCATATCGACTAATAGCGCAAATTTCTTTCCCAGAAAAACCATTAGGGGAATACTTTTGGTTATCGCTCACCTCAGAAGCTCTAACAGATTTTAAATCTACGGATACTATATGAGCATCTCGCATTAAAGGTTCTACTTTATTAATATCTCCAGAAATCTCTCCTAATCGGTAAGCTTCAAAATATAACTTTTCTATAAGGTCTATTTCTTCTTGAGAGTTAAAATAAGTTTGATAGCCTATGGTCGTATAATTAAAAAGATTGTACGGCTCTTCAACAATTACTTTGCCAACGTAACTATTGTTTTTAATAGGAAGATTAGCATCTCCTAAATCAAAATTAGTATCCACGCTAACCACATTTACCATGGGCAAAAGCGAATCGTAAGCCCGATAATTAGCATATGTTAAATCTTGACTACCTCCTAAGACGATTGGAATAATTTTTTTCTCAACTAAGACAGTAATAGCTGTACGAATGGCAAAATAGGTGTCTTCAACAGTTTCTCCCGGTTCAATATCTCCAAGGTCCGCTAAAGTAGTATGCCAGTTTCCTGGAAATAATGTATACAGAGTTTTACGAATAGAATCGAAATTAATAGGCGTCCCCATGTAATTGACATCATTTCTATTTTCTTGAACTCCAATAATGGCCATTTTAACGTTTTCCAAATCAGGAATACCGTTTTGACGAGAATGGACTTTTATTTTTTTTCCTAGCGCTTGCTGCGCTGTTAGTTCGTTATGAGCTAAAACCGCATCTGATACAGGCGTAAGGAAATTAAAATTCATATTCAATTACTTCTTTTTTGTGGTCGTTTTTTTCTTTGCTGCCGTTTTTTTAGTCGCTTTTTTCTTGGTTGCTCTTTTTTTAGGTGCATTCTTTTCGAGTATCGCTTTTGCTTCCTCTAAAGTCATTTCGCTTACATCTACCGTTTTAGCTAACTCTACTTTTTGCTTCCCCTTAATAACGTTATGTCTTCCCCATCTGGCTTTCTCAACTCTTACACCTTCATCTTCCCAATTATGGATAACCTTATCAATTTCTTTCTGAATCTTTTCTTCAATCAAAGTTACAATGTCTTCTTCAGATAAATTGTCCCAATCGTACTTTTTATTTACATTAATAAACATATTGTTCCATTTTATAAATGGCCCAAAACGTCCTTTTCCTTTTGTAACTTCCAAGTCCTTATACATATATATAGGAGCATCAGCTAATTCTTTCTCCTTAATATACACCATGGCTTCATCCATATCAACACTTAAAGGGTCTACTCCTTTTGGTAATGACACAAACTTTTTTCCGAATCTAACATATGGTCCAAAACGGCCGTTATTTACTTCAACTTCTTCTTCTTTATAATGACCTAAAGCTTTTGGTAGCTTAAATAAATCCATTGCCTCTTCAAAAGTAATAGAATTTAGCTGTTGATCTGGAGACAAGCTGGCAAATTTTGGTTTGTCCTCATCCTCCATTACACCAAGTTGAACCATTGGTCCAAACTTACCTAAACGCACGCTTACTTGGCGACCTGTTTTAGGATCTGTACCTAAAATACGCTCTCCAGATTCACGATCAGCATTTTCTTGAACATCTTCGACTTGTGGATGAAAGCCCTTATAGAAATCCTTCATCATTTCTCTCCAATTTTCCTTCCCTTCGGCAATATCATCAAATCGATCTTCAACTTTAGCTGTAAAGTTGTAATCTAAGATGCTTTCAAAATGCTTTACCAAGAATTCGGTAACAATCATACCAATATCTGTTGGTACTAATTTACCTTTATTCGATCCGGTCTTTTCTGAAAGTTGATTCTCTTTGATTTTTTGATTTTCAAAAACCAATTGTTTATAAGGTCTTTCGTCTCCTTCGTGAGTTCCTTTCTCAACGTAATTTCTATTTTGAATTGTAGAAATTGTTGGTGCGTAAGTAGACGGACGACCAATACCTAATTCTTCTAACTGCTTTACTAAAGAGGCCTCAGTGAATCTTGCTGGTGGGCGAGAAAAACGCTCGGTTGCCGTGATATATGTGTTTTGAAGCGCTTCACCAACTTTTAAATCTGGTAAAATACCTTCTTGTTCTGCATCCTCATCATCCGTACCTTCTAAATACACTTTAAGAAATCCTTCGAATGTTATGATTTCTCCATTAGCTGTAAATTGTTCGCTAATAGTTTTCTCAGAATTAATCTGAATTTTAAGGTTAGTTCTTTCTAATCTAGCATCGCTCATCTGAGAGGCAATGGCACGCTTCCAAATTAAATCGTATAATCTTGCCTGATCACGCTCTGCATTTACCGTATGATTTGAAAAATCGGTTGGTCTAATCGCTTCGTGAGCTTCTTGCGCTCCCTTAGATTTCCCTTTATAATTTTTTGGATTACTAAATTCTGATCCGTAAGCCGAAATAATTTCATTTTCCGCTCCTTTTTTAGCCTCATCAGATAAATTAACACTATCTGTTCTCATATATGTAATAAGACCAGCTTCATACAAACGCTGCGCATTGGTCATAGTTCTACTCACAGAAAAACCGAGTTTACGAGACGCTTCTTGCTGAAGTGTAGAGGTTGTAAATGGTGCTGCAGGCGATTTTTTTGCAGGTTTCTTCTGTAAATCGGCAATTTGATATGTGGCACCTACATTATTATTAAGAAATTCTAAAGCTTCTTTTTCGGAATCGAAATTCTTAGGCAGTTTGGCTTTAAAAGAATTCCCTGCATTATTTGTAAATTCAGCATCTACTCTATACGACGCTTTAGCTTCGAAAGCTTGTACATCGCGTTCGCGTTCTACAATTAAACGTACAGAAACCGACTGTACTCTACCAGCCGACAAACCACCTTTAACCTTTCTCCATAAAACTGGTGAAAGTTCGTAACCTACAATACGATCTAGCACACGTCTTGCTTGTTGTGCATCTACCAGATTGTAATCTATACTTCTCGGATTCTCTATCGCTTTATTAATAGCGCTTTTTGTAATTTCATGAAATACAATACGCTTTGTTTTGTCTTTATCTAATTTTAATGTTTCAGCCAAGTGCCAAGCAATCGCTTCTCCCTCGCGATCCTCATCACTTGCTAACCAAACAACATCTGCTTTCTTAGATAGATCTTTTAGTTTTTTAACAACATCTTTTTTGTCTTTAGACACCTGATATTTAGGCATAAAATCTCCTTCCACATCCACTCCCAATTCCTTGGAAGGAAGGTCTGCGATGTGTCCAAAACTGGATTCCACTTTAAAATCTTTACCTAAAAATTTTTCAATAGTTTTAGCCTTTGCAGGTGACTCAACAATAACGAGATTCTTTGACATTCTTAAAATTTTGCGTTTACAAATGTATATGAAAATTAAGATACAATCCTAATTTGGTCGTAAATACCGTACATTTTAACGTGATGATAGGACTTTAAAACACAGAAGAAGCCTTATAATTTATAAGGCTTCTTCAATTTATATTTTTTTTAAAATCTAAATTAATAGGTATACAAAATGGATTCTGGCAAACCTTCGATGTTTAAGACTACTTCATTGGCACCTTCAACTTGCAATGCAACTAAATCAAAAATTTCTTCTTTTTCTAAAACTGCTAAACATGCTTCATTATTATAAAATATCAATCTCAACTCCCGCTGTGGTGGCAAGGATTCGGTAATAGTTTCAGAATCTATTAGCGTTAAACCCCAAGTACTCGCATCGCAACCACTCGATGAAATTGTAACAGACAAACAATTTCCCTCCAAATTAGAGTCTAAGACTCCAAAATAACTTGACTCTGCAGATTCGTATAATACACTATCATTCACCACTTCAATGCCACATGATATTATCATAGCATCGTCATTGCCACTATCTTCGCATTGAAAATTCATTAAAACACAACCCAACACTAAGATGTATATCCGTTTTTTAAGTTTCATAATACCCAGTTTGTATAAAGATACAAAATAACCAATAAGTAGATTTAAAACGTAGACAATTGTTCTATACGTCTCATTTGTTCATCACCACCACCAAAGCCTACCACATCTTTATAAATAAAATAAGAAGGCAACTGACCAAATGCAGCAGTTACATATATACCGAAGCCACACATTAAAAAACCGACAATCATTGCTAGAAAACCCGAAACAAACATTAACCCGAATGAAATTAACCATTTTTTATTTCCAAGATCGAAGCCCAACTTAATAATTTTCGAAATAGATAAATCTGGATTAAACGCATATACAACCACTATAAAAGACAAAGGAACTACAGCGTATATGATAGGCAGAAAGCACAACATGGTTGCTACAAGTGCTATCCCTGTAAAAGCTACACCTAACTTTATGGTTTTACCTAGGTATGGTTTTTTAAAGAAATAAAAGTAATCTTCCTTACCAATCTGTTCTAAGTCTCTTAATTTACAAATCCTATAGAATGCCGCTTTTAAGCCAAGTCCGATAGCACTCATTGCCACAATCATAAACACATAAGCTACTATGAGGACAAGTACCATAGCAATACTCAATCCTGCTTGACCGTACGACTCATATTCTCCGTCCATAGTTAAAGCACTAATAAAACCGAAAAACAATAAGGGAATATAAACAATCATTACTACTGGAATCGCCAAAACCATATTGAGTAATACCATCACTAAACCTTGAACCCAAACTTTTTTGAATAAAGCAATGGATTGATTAAAAATAGTTCCGAAATCCAATGGGTTTGCATTTACTATTTTAGTGTTGATTTCTGTAGGGCTCATGTGTAGTATTTTAAATGATACGCCAAAAGAAATCTATTTTCATTAGAAATTCAAACAAATCTATATTTTGAAGTACTTTAACGTATAATTAAATATTATAACTGCCACTTTGTCATAATCCATAAAATAATATTATCTTTGCATGCTTATTGAGATTTGAAGTATTCACTACAGCTGATGGAAAAAATTATAGACGAGAACAAACAAGGAGAAACCTTAGTCATAGACAAAAAGGAAGGTAACGAACGAAAGCTATTTATTGAAAGTTATGGCTGCGCTATGAATTTTAGTGACAGCGAAATTGTAGCTTCTATACTTTCTGAACAAGGTTTTAACACTACGCAAACCTTAGAGGAAGCAGACCTTGTATTAGTTAACACCTGCTCTATTAGAGATAAAGCAGAACAAACGGTTAGAAAACGATTACAAGACTATAATGCTGTAAAACGTATTAACCCTAAAATGAAAGTTGGCGTCTTAGGCTGTATGGCCGAACGCTTAAAAACTAAATTTCTAGACGAAGAAAAAATCGTGGATTTAGTTGTAGGTCCTGATGCTTATAAAGATTTACCTAATTTACTCGCTGAAGTTGAAGAAGGTAGAGACGCTATAAACGTTATATTATCTAAAGAAGAAACTTACGGAGACATTTCACCTGTAAGACTAAATTCTAATGGTATAACAGCATTTGTTTCTATCACTCGAGGTTGCGACAATATGTGTACCTTCTGTGTTGTGCCCTTTACACGTGGTAGAGAGCGCAGTAGAGATCCACAAAGTATTATTGAAGAAATCAATGAGCTATGGGAAAAAGGATACAGAGAAATCACTCTTTTAGGACAAAACGTTGATAGCTATCTATGGTATGGAGGCGGCTTAAAAAAGGATTTTAATAATGCTTCAGAATTACAAAAAGCTACAGCCGTTAATTTTGCAAATCTTTTGGAACTATGCGCTAAGGCACAGCCTAGAATGCGTATCCGTTTTTCCACTTCTAATCCTCAGGACTTCACTTTAGATGTGATAGAAACCATGGCTAAGTACGATAACATCTGTAAACACATACATCTACCTGTACAAAGTGGAAGCGATCGTATTTTAAAAGAAATGAATCGTTTACATACACGCCAAGAATATTTTGAAATCATCGATAACATTAGAAGAATTATCCCAGAATGCTCCATAAGTGTCGATTTAATTGCTGGTTTTCCAACGGAAACAGAAGAAGATCACCAAGACACTTTATCTCTAATGGAATATGTGAAATATAATTTTGGTTATATGTTTACTTATTCTGAGCGTCCAGGAACATTAGCTGGTCGTAAAATGAAAGATGATGTCCCTGAAAAAGTTAAAAAGCGTCGTCTAAGCGAAATTATTCAATTAGAACGCAAGCACAGTGCCATGAACACTAGATCTCACCTTAACAAAACGGTAGAGATCCTAATTGAAAAAGCATCTAAAAAATCCGATTTGCAATGGTCGGGAAGAACTTCTGATAACACGGTAGCTGTGTTTCCAAAAGAACATTATAAGGTAGGAGATTTAGTAGATGTATTGATTACAGATTGTACAAGCGCAACTCTAATAGGTAAAGCTATTGGATATTCTAAAAATAATTAATATGAAATATTTTTTTTACATCATCTTTTTTATCTCTATGTTTTCCTGTAGTTCTGATGATAACCAAGAAACAGAAACACCTAACACATTAATTATTAAACACATTACTGATGTTAGAGAAAATAATGAGCGTAATTTTTATTTCGATTTAAACGGAAGATTAGTCTCCATTACAGATACTAATGCCCTTCCTGAATATAATTATATTCTATCTGAATTTGAATACTCAAACGACAATAAACTTAACAGTTCTTACCACACATATGGTACTGAAGAGGCGTTTATAAATCTCACTTACACTGATAATAATATTACTAATTATAAGTATGTCACACTCGGTTATAGCATAGATTCTAACGTTGTTATTAACAATAACACCCTCAACTATATCGATCTAATGGATTCAGACATAGAAGAAGATGATTTAAATATTCAATGGACATTTAGTTCAGATCAATTAAAGTATTTAGCGCAAAAAAAATCCACCTTAATAAATAATGCGAACTCTGTACAAAATTTAACAGATTACGAATATGATAACAACTTCAATATCGTTGGAAGTCACACCACAATAAGCTATGGTATTGAAGTTGATTATAGCAACACCTATACGTATGACGATAAAAAAAACCCGATAGCAGAATCTATGGACGGCTATAATTTAGCACTCTATTTTATGGATGACCATAACACCGTGGCCATGTCACCAAACAATGTGTTAAGTAAAACCGATAATCAAGGAAATACATTAGCCTACAATTATGTATACAACGATGATGATTACCCTATGTCTGTAACCATAACAAATGTAGCAACAGGTGAAGTAATAAATACGTTAACCTATACGTATTACTAATTTTAAAAGCATAACTAAAGAATTGTAGAAATTAAGCTATTCGTAATCGATTCAAAAAAGAAATTACTAAGTCCAACTACCCCTCTCATCGCTATGAGAATTAAAAAAAAATTAAACCATCAATGAAGAAACTAACCTTATTATTACTCACCCTTACTGTTATTACAGCTTGTGACGTTGAACCTTTAGATCCGGCTTACACACAAGGAGGAGGCAATCAAGGAGGTGGCACTGGTAGTGAAAGTGCAGACCTTACAATGTCTATTTATGAATTAGACACACAAGTAAATTTAGAGTTCTTTGGCGCACCAATAGAGACTATAACCAATTCTGATTTTAATATTGCAAACAGTAAAATTATCTCTGGATCCAATGCTTTATCAGCCAACGGTAGCCCTTTTGAAAATGAAAATTTAATTATTACCCGAAATAGCTCAGGGCAAATTATTAATGATGAATCCGTAAATACAGCTGGCGTAACAACTAACGAAACCACCATAACATACACCAACGGAGTCATTTCTAATATTACATACACCTATTACGAAGATGCTGAAGAAAACTATAGTTACAACTTTACGTATGACGGCAATACCATTACAAGAACAGAAGAAGGCTCTAGTATTTCTACAGTATTTACAGTAGATAATTCAGATCGTATTATACAAAAAGAATCTTTTGAAAATGGTTTTTCTATTCAATTTGAAAGCATTAGTTATGCTGCCAATGGAAATATTTCAAGTAGTATCAGAACGGGAGAAACAGATAGTAATACCACATATCAATTTGATGATAATCCTAATCCATTAAAAGTCATTTTTGAAGACAATTATTTACTTACATTTTTAGATGATGATTATTCGGATGAAATTGGAAGTCCAATTGCTCAATTTCTTTCCACAAACAATTGGAATGGAGCAACTTTCGATGGTAATGTTTTTAATTTTGATTTAGAATACAATTCAGCAGGAAGAATTGAAAGTCGAGTTATCGCCTACAACTTTGGACCTGAATTATCATTTGAATTTAACGAAAGGTTTTCATACGTTAATTAATCATGGAATCTATTCAAGCCATAAAACAACGTTTCGGTATCATTGGAAACGAGCCTAAACTTAATCGCTCTATAGAAAAAGCGATACAGGTTGCTCCTACTGATATTTCAGTATTAGTCACAGGGGAAAGTGGTGTAGGAAAAGAAAGTATTCCAAAAATCATACACCAATTATCACACAGAAAACACGGTAAATATATTGCTGTAAACTGTGGAGCTATTCCTGAAGGAACCATTGATAGCGAATTATTTGGACACGAAAAGGGCGCATTTACAGGAGCCACATCCACCCGATCTGGCTATTTTGAAGTCGCCGACGAAGGCACCATTTTTTTAGATGAAGTTGGAGAATTGCCATTGACCACACAAGTGCGTTTACTGCGCGTACTAGAAAATGGGGAATTTATAAAAGTAGGTTCTAGTAAGGTTCAAAAAACCAACGTTAGAATCGTAGCTGCAACGAACGTTAACATGTTTGATGCAATTAAAAAAGAAAAATTTAGAGAAGATCTATACTACAGACTAAGTACAGTAGAAATCAATTTACCTCCGCTTCGTGAGCGTAAAGACGATATTCACTTATTATTTAGAAAATTTGCTAGTGATTTTGCCTTAAAATATAAAATGCCAACGGTAAAATTAACCGACGACGCAATTAGTTTATTGGTAAAGTACCGTTGGAATGGTAACATTAGACAATTACGTAATGTCGCAGAACAAGTCTCTGTTTTAGAACAAAATAGAACTATAAACGGCCTCACACTTCAAAATTATCTACCAAGCTCTGGTAGCAATTTGCCAGCCATAGTTAATGACTCTAAATCTGAAAGTGATTTTAGCAGTGAACGCGAAATACTCTACAAAGTTTTATTTGACATGAAGAGCGATCTTAACGATCTTAAAAAACTCACCATGGAACTCATGAAAAAAGGTAGTGATGCCGATGTTCAAAAAGATAATGAACATTTAATTCAGAAAATTTATGGAGATGATAAAGATGAAAAATTTGAAGCAGCTGTAGAAGACTTAGAAATTCTATCGCTTGCAGAACATGCTGATGAAAATGCAACTACAGAAAGTGAAGATAAATATCATTTTGCCGAAGAAATAGAAGAAGAAGAGACATTATCTTTACATGATAAAGAATTAGAATTGATTAAAAAATCACTAGAACGACATGGCGGCAAACGTAAATTAGCTGCTGCAGAGTTAGGCATCAGTGAACGAACGCTTTATAGAAAAATAAAACAATTTGATCTTTAAGATAAGTTTAAGAGCTGTACAATAAGATAACCTTTTATTTTTGAGTTATATTATTGTTCAGGCTCACATTACTTGTTCAAAACAAATCGACATAAGTACATCAAAGTTATCTTTGCTTATGTGATTATTAAACGATTTAAAATACAATAAATGAAGTCATTTAAATACATTATTATAGCTGCAATTTGTTTGGTATATTATGGTTGTAAGGTTAATTATTCTTTTACAGGAATAACAGAAACACCTGAAACTTTTCAGGTTAACTTCTTTCAAAATAATGCAGATTTAGTAGAACCTGGTTTAGACCAATTATTTACAAACGCACTTCAAGATCTTATTGTAAATCAGACAAGCGCACAGCTCGTAACTTCTGGAGGTGAAGTTATTTATGAAGGTGAAATTGTAGAATACCGCATTGCTCCAATGACAGCAACTGCAGAAAACACTGCTGCACAAAACCGATTAACCATTGGAGTTAGAGTACGCTATATAAACACAAAAGACGAAGAAAAAGATTTTGAACGCACCTTTTCGTTCTTCTATGATTACGGAGCCAGCGAACAGCTTACTGGTAGTATAAAGGATACTGCGTTCGATGAAATTTTAGAACGATTAACACAAGATATTCTCAATGCTTCTCTAGCAGATTGGTAAAAACTATGCAGCTTCAAGACCTCACTTATTTATTACAGCATCCAGAAGCGGTTACAGCATCTCAAACCGAGGTACTTTCTGCAGCAATTAAAGAGTACCCTTATTTTCAACCTTTAAGAGCTTTATATCTCAAAGGTTTAAAGCAAAAAGAAAGTTATAAATATAACAATGCATTAAAGACTACAGCTGCGCATACTACCGATCGCAGCGTACTGTTTGATTATATTACCTCGAAGATTTTCAATCAAAATGAAATCTCTAAACAGATTAAACAAAATACAGAGCATCTAAAATCTATAGATGTTAATGAGGCTGATGACATTTCTGTTAACAAAAGCGTCACTATAGATGATGCACTCAAAGCACATATTAAAGCAACTGAAGGTGTTTTAGATCCTGGTTTGTTTGAAGTTAAACCGCTACCTCCACCAAGATTAGAAACTAAGTTACCAAAAATTGAAGACTCTATTATCTCTGTAGATGTCAAAAACATTACACCCGAAAAAGAATTAAAGATAGGTGAACCATTAGAATTTGATAAATCTGAAAACCACTCATTTACAGAATGGTTAAAAATTACCAGTTTTAAGCCTATTGTTAGAGAAGAAAACCAAGAAAAGGAAACTCGAGATAATGCAGAAGTTCTAGAAGAAAATAAAAAAACAACTGCAACAACAGCGCAACCAGAAGTGCCCAAAAAGACATCTCCGCTTCAAGAAAAACTATCTATTATAGATAAATTTATAAGCGAAAATCCTAAGATAAAACCTGTTTCTCACAACGCACCTAAACCTAAGTTAGTCAATAACGACAACCCTATTTCAGATAGTTTAATGACTGAAACTTTAGCGCGAATTTATTTAGAACAAAAAAACTATGACAAGGC
The DNA here is from genome assembly GCF_003387355.1 of Winogradskyella sediminis. Taxonomy (GTDB): domain Bacteria; phylum Bacteroidota; class Bacteroidia; order Flavobacteriales; family Flavobacteriaceae; genus Winogradskyella; species Winogradskyella sediminis. The sequence continues at coordinate 1,556,617 of NZ_QUNH01000001.1, read as the reverse complement.
AATTCAATCTTACAAAATTTTAAGTTTGAAATATCCAGAAAAAAGTAGTTTCTTTGCACACCAAATAAAATTGGTAAAAGAATTAAAAGATAATAATACAATATAAAATGAGTGCATTTTCAATTTTTTTAATACTAATCGTAATCGTTGCCTTCTTACTTGTAGTAGTAATTATGGTTCAAAACCCTAAAGGCGGAGGATTATCATCATCTTTTGGCGGTGGCGGAACACAACAAATGGGTGGAGTAAAGAAAACAGGAGACTTTTTAGATAAAAGCACTTGGTTTTTAGCAACCGCTTTAATCGTTTTAATCTTAGCATCTAATGTAACTATTAATTCTGGTGGAAATATAGAATCTAAAGCTTTAGATACTAACGAAACTACTGAGATGCCAACATTACCTGCTGCAACAACAGATTCTGAAACATCAGATAGCACTCCAGAATAATAACAATCAGTTATATTCATAAAGATATTTAGCCAACTTTTTAAGTTGGCTTTTTTTATTCCATCACTTTCGTCATATAGGTCTGAAACTTTGTCAGACTTTCTCTATTGGCATAATTTTCGAAATACGCTAAAGCGTAATTTATTAAATAACTAAAAAAACATATAACAAATGAGTTTAAACATTAAACCTTTAGCAGACCGTGTTCTTGTTGAACCAACAGAAGCTGAAACTAAAACAGCTTCAGGTATTATTATTCCAGATAACGCCAAAGAAAAACCTCAAAGAGGGACTGTTGTTGCCATAGGTAATGGTACAAAAGACGAACCTTTAACGGTTAAGGTCGGAGATACTGTACTTTATGGTAAATATGGTGGAACTGATCTTAAACTAGAAGGAAAAGATTATTTAATGATGCGCGAGAGTGACATCCTAGCGATAATATAATCATTTAAACTATTAATTCTGTCATTCCGCTCCTAATGCGGAATCCATTATAAACTTAAATAAATTAGATTCCTGCCTTCGCAGGAATGACAAAAACATAATAAACATGGCAAAAGATATAAAATTCGATATTGAAGCACGCGACGGTTTAAAACGTGGTGTTGACGCTTTAGCAAATGCAGTAAAAGTAACATTAGGACCTAAAGGTCGTAACGTAATTATTGGAAAATCATTTGGTGCACCTCAAGTTACTAAAGATGGGGTTTCTGTAGCTAAAGAAATTGAGCTAGAGGACGAACTTGAAAACATGGGAGCGCAAATGGTTAAAGAAGTTGCTTCTAAAACTAACGATTTAGCTGGTGATGGTACAACTACAGCAACCGTATTAGCACAAGCAATTGTAAAAGAAGGTCTTAAAAATGTTGCCGCTGGTGCAAACCCAATGGATTTAAAACGTGGTATTGACAAAGCTGTTGAAGCACTTGTAAACGATTTAGATAAGCAATCTAAAAAAGTAGGTAGTGATTCTGACAAGATTAAACAAGTCGCTGCTATTTCTGCAAACAATGATGATACTATTGGCGATTTAATTGCTAAAGCTTTCGGAAAAGTTGGTAAAGAAGGTGTTATTACTGTTGAGGAAGCTAAAGGTATGGAAACATACGTTGATGTTGTTGAAGGTATGCAATTTGACAGAGGGTATTTATCTCCATACTTCGTAACAGATGCAGATAAAATGATTGCGGATTTAGAAAATCCTTATATCTTATTATTCGACAAGAAAATTTCTAACTTACAAGAAATTCTTCCAATATTAGAACCTGTAGCACAATCTGGCCGTCCGTTATTAATTATCGCAGAAGATGTAGATGGGCAAGCTTTAGCAACGTTAGTGGTAAATAAATTACGTGGTGGATTAAAAATTGCAGCTGTAAAAGCACCAGGATTTGGTGACAGACGTAAAGCCATGTTAGAAGATATCGCTATCCTTACAGGTGGAGTTGTAATTTCTGAAGAAAGAGGTTTCTCTTTAGAAAATGCAGATTTATCTATGTTAGGTACTGCTGAAACTGTAACTATTGACAAAGACAATACAACCATTGTAAATGGTGAAGGAAAAGCTGCAGATATTAAAGCGAGAGTAAACCAAATTAAAGCACAGATAGAAACTACAACTTCTGATTACGATAAAGAAAAACTTCAAGAACGTTTAGCTAAGTTAGCTGGTGGTGTTGCTGTACTTTATGTTGGTGCTGCATCTGAAGTAGAAATGAAAGAAAAGAAAGATCGCGTTGATGATGCTTTACATGCTACACGTGCAGCTGTTGAAGAAGGTATCGTTGCTGGTGGTGGAGTTGCTTTAGTTAGAGCTAAGAAAACTTTAGAAAAAATAACTACAGACAACTTAGATGAAACTACAGGTGTACAAATTGTAAATAAAGCTATTGAAGCACCTTTACGTACCATTGTAGAAAATGCTGGAGGAGAAGGATCTGTTGTTATTAATAAAGTCTTAGAAGGTAAGAAAGATTTTGGATATGATGCTAAAACAGAAACTTATGTAGATATGCTTAAAGCAGGTATTATTGATCCTAAAAAAGTAACACGTATCGCTTTAGAAAATGCGGCATCTGTTGCTGGAATGATCTTAACTACAGAATGTGCATTAGTTGACATTAAAGAAGATGCACCTGCTATGCCACCAATGGGTGGAGGCGGAATGCCAGGCATGATGTAATAGTGAAACATCATTAATACTTATTGACATAGGTCAAATTATAAATTTAAAGCCTTTGATGAGAGTCAGAGGCTTTATTTTATATTATATTTAAAACTTACAGCAATTAAAATGAAAAAAATCACAATTCTATTTTTACTGTCACTAGCTTCACTAAATCTTTTTTCGCAGACAGACAGTACCACAACAAAAACCGGTAGAGTATGGAAACACCTTAAATATGACGCTGGCATAACCTTAAAAAGTGTTGGGCATTCATTTACCCAACCCCTTAAGTGGAAAAGCGATGATTTTATAACGGCTGGAGGTATTTTAGCAGGAACAACGTTGCTGTATTTAAGTGATGAGCAAGCAAACCCTGTTTTTATAAAACAAGGCTCTGGTGCTCCTGAAATAGTAAAAGACTTTGGTTGGTATTTTGGGAGTCCTCAAAACTTCTTTATGGTATCTACTGGGATTTATGGTTTTGGACTTCTTACAGATAATGAAAAAGTCCGTCATACAGGAATCTTGATCTTTTCATCTGCGATTACGACAGGTCTTATACAATCGATATCCAAAACTGTTGTAGGTCGCGCTAGACCTAACAGTGGCGATTACAACGAATTTGAACCCTTTAGCAATAAGCCTGGCTTCCACTCTTTTCCTTCTGGTCACAGTGTTTTATCTTTCACTATGGCACATGCCATAGCCAAACAATTTGATAATTTTTGGGTTAAAGCAGGCATTTATGCTGTTGGCTCAATTGCTCCAATCTCTAGGTTATGGGAAAATGCACATTGGCTGAGCGATGTTGGTTTAGGTATGGCAATTAGCGTTGTCGTTGTCGATGGCATTGAAAATTTTATGACTAAAAACAACTTTTATAACACTGCAAAACCTAAAACTATGAGTTGGCGCATAAGCGCTGGTGCTGGCACTATAGGTTTAACGGGCACGTTTTAAACCCTATTGAAAAAACATATTAAACAAAAAAGCCTGAATCTTAAAACTCAGGCTTTTTAAATTTTTGTGTTTGTTATTTTCCGTCTTCTTTTTCTTTTTTGTGATCGTTTTTAACCACCTCATCACGATATCTACAGCATGGATGTACAGCATTGTATTGTTCTTCCGTTGCTTTTATCTCTTTGGTGTCATGCCCCACGGAAGCCACCTTTTTAGAAATCGCTAGTAAATCTATTTTACGTTCGTCAAAAATAAGTTTTAACTCGTGTGTATCAATACTCCATATAGCAGATTTAACTCCTTTGGTTCTTATCGCTGCTTTTTCAATACGATCTTTACACATACCACAAACACCATCAACTTCAATACTTGCTTTTTTGTTCTTGTCTTGGGCAAATGATAATGTTGTTATTAACACTGTAAAAATTACTATTATTTTTCTCATCTTATTTTGTTTTTAATTGTGTTTCTGCAATAGCAAAAAACCTATTTATTTTAACTTAGTTTCTATTTCTGTAATCGTTTACTTTATTCTAAAACGTAAACCAGCATAATACATACTTCCGTATATTGGACCATACACAAAATTACTATCAAAATTTGAACCAAAAGGATTATCTGCACTAACAACAGGATCATCTTGACGCACATTTGTCACATTTTCCCCACCTAAATATACTTCAAATTTTGGAGAAAACACTTTGGTGATTTGTAGATTTAGAGTTCCAACTGTAGGCGTTTCATCTGCTAACTGAAATGCCGTTGCGCTCACATCTGTACTTGGAAAACGCTGGGCACTCAACCAATTATATGTAGCATCAAATTTCCATTGACTATTATTTTTTATTTCGGTTTCATAAGATGCATTAGCAAATAGACGATGTTTTGGCACCAATGGTTTTTCTAATTTACCAGATTCATAATCGGTCTGTATGTCATAATACTTATAAGCCATTCTTACATCAAAATGTTTAAATGCATTATAATTAAATTCAAATTGAAAACTATTAGCATAACTTTCACCTTCCAAATTATAAAAATTAACTTCATAAGGATTTTCCCAATCTACAACCACTTGATTTTGAAAATCGGTTCTATAAAAATCAAAAGTAACATCAGCTTTTCTATTAAATAAGTTGAATCCTTGTAAATAGCTTACACCATAATTCCATGCAATTTCAGGATCTAAACCGTAAATAGCTCCACCTGAATTCAAAATATTAATTTGTCTAGAACTCGCAAACATATTCTGGTTTTCAGCAAAAATATTAGCACTTCGTTTTCCTCTTCCTACTGAAAATCTTAATGCTGATTTTTCCCAAGGTGTATATCGCAAATGAAAACGAGGTGTTACAAAAAAGCCTAATTTATTGTGCTGATCGACACGCACACCAGCCGTCATGGTCAATTTATCTAAGTTGTCGAAAGCATATTCAAAAAATCCACCAATAGAGTTTTCTTTACGCTCATAATTGGTAGTGTTTACCAATTCATCATAATGATCATAAGTAAAACTCAATCCTGTTTTGATTTTATGACGTGAATCTCCAATAATCGAATTATAAATTAAATTAGAGTAAAAACTGTTATGCTCTATATCGTATAGGTTTAATCCAAAATAAGAATCTTGATTGTGATGACTAAATGCCAACTGAAGCCCTAAAGTTTGATACGGAATTTCAGGATTAACATAACCTAGCTTTGTTGTGGCTTCAAAACGTTCCGAATTAATTTCGCTTCCCCAAAAATTGGTTGTACCCTTATCCGTATCTGGATTAAAATCGACTTGGCCAGCTTGTTTTTCATCATTAAGGTATTTCAAATTAATAAAAGACACAAAGCCTTTCTCGGGATTGGTATACTGCCAACGGTTCATCAGATTAATTTGATTATAAAGTGGCATATCTAAAAACCCATCATTATTAACATCATGTTTTTCTTGATGTGTATTACCATGTACATATAAGCCAGTACTCCACTTCTCAGAAACTTGTGTGTTAAAATGTGTATTGAGTTCTAAACGCTCGCTAGAAGCACCATACAAATTAACAAACAACTTATCATCGGTCTCTGGTTTTACCAGCTCTGCATTAATTTGACCAGCAATACTTTCAAACCCATTAACCACACTACCAGTCCCTTTGGTTATTTGAATGCTTTCTACCCAAGTGCCAGGAATAAAACTTAAACCATAAGCTTGAGATGCACCGCGTATTGCTGGGATATTTTCTGTTGCAATTAAAATATAGGGAGACGTTAAGCCCAACATTTTTATTTGTCGTGTTCCTGTTACCGCATCGGCAAAATTAACGTCAATAGACGGATTGGTTTCAAAACTTTCTGCCAAATTACAACAAGCCGCCTTTAGAAGTTCGTCACTTGTTACTGTAAATGTATTTGTGGCTTTTAAATATGATTTTTGCGTGGCTTGTTTACGTGAGGTAATTTCCACAGCATCTAACTCATCACTTGTTTGAAGAACATGTTTTACAAATCTGTTTTCATTAACCGTAATGGTGTCCGTTTTAAAGCCCACATAACTCACCACTAATTGATTGTATGAAAACTTATAAGGAATAGCAAACGTACCATCCGCTGCTGTAATAACGCCAATTGAAGAATCTAACCAATAGACATTGGCACCAGGTAAAGGCATTTCTTGCCCACTACTTGTTTCTAAAATAACACCTTTTAATTGATCTTGCGCAGACAGCATTAACGACAAGAACATAAATTTTATAAATAAATATTTTTTCATTTTTTTTTGAATTTCAGATATAACTAATTACACATACATATGTGTTCTTTTATTTTACTAAAAGTTATAACTGAATCAAATGAGGTAGACTTCATCCAAAAGATGAATATCCTTAACTAAGGTTGGAGGTAAATAATCTGCATGCGGAATAACCAAGTTTGGTAAACCCTCAAAAAGATTGATATAAGAATAGCTATAAGCTATTAAAACCTGTTGATGAATAAGGTCTAAATCTTCAAATGAATTAAGTGTGGTTTCGGATAGTCCGTCAATAACATCTATCTCATCTTTACAACAACTCATTTTAATGATACTGGCACTAGAATCATCGTGCTTCACAATATCATCAGCACACTTATCCGTTTTTGTAAATATGGCAACATCCACTAACGTATCTCCACAAAAGTGCTTTTCAATCGTTAATGATAATGTAGAAAACAACACCAAAAAGGATAGAATGACAGAAAATATTTTATGTGCGTATGAAAATTTCACGATGCAAAGCTACAAAATTATTAAATTGATGTTGTAAGAATTATTAAACTATTAACGGTTTAGCTTATAGTAATAAAAAGCTGGTAATAGTAATATTAAAATTATAGGCTGAATTAAAAAACGTCTAATATTAAAAAACAAATAATAATCTTCTTGCTTAGGGTTTACAACAAAATACAAAAACGGAATAAGTAGTAACACGTATGCCAATCCATAAATAAGAGCCGAAAACTTTATAATACTCTTATCTTTAAATACAAGGTATAAAATCCCCAAAGAAATAAGCGAATTTAAGACAAACCTAAACGTTGTATTTAAAACTAATTTTGCGATTTCGCGTCTTGGGCTATCTATATATAAATAGTCATTTTCAAAAAAGGTAAGGTACGGATCGTAAAACAGAACGTGCTCATAAGCTCTTATCAATATTAACAATAATACTAATACACCTACCAAACTATAAGTAACAATCTTATTCATTAGGCCTTATGTTTTTAGAAAATCGATTGACCCAAAACATCCAAAGTAAAAATACTGTACCATAGATTAACATCGGAAAAATAACAGTATGCAACACTTCTCTTCTCCATGGATAATGATAGAGTCCGATGGATAAAATAACAATACGGATTAAATTAAAAGCATAAATAATTATACTACCAGCCAAACCATACAATACTGTTGTTTTCAACTTCCCTGCAAAAGCAACGATAAATGAAAGAAATAAAATTATTACGCTCATGGCATTACAACCTTCAATGACTCTTGCAATGTACTTACCGTTAATAATAATTTTAATAGAAGCTTCATGTGGATGTGGTGTAATACTGGCATCGTACCCTAACCCGTTTAATAAAGCATCTGTTTGCACAGCTACCAAATGGGTTATATAATCAGGATAAAACTTAGAACCATCCGAGACACTTAAATAAAAATGATACCCGAGCGTTAAGATACCATACACCGTTAAAAAAGTAACGATAAAACGAATTACAGATTTATATTTTATGAGAAGTGACTTCAAAAATCAAGAATGTTAGTTTGTTGTTAAATTTATAAAAACCCTATTTTAAAACAGTGTATTTTAAATACTTTTGCAAAAAGTTTTTTTCACCTATGGATTTACACGACTTACGACCTGAAATAAAATCAATCTTATCTCAAGAAAACTTAAGTGTTGACGAACGCTTATTAAAGGTTTGCGAAACACTAGAAGCAAATATAAGTTATTATAATTGGGTTGGTTTTTATTTTAAAAATGGAGATAAGGACGAATTAAAATTAGGACCGTATGTTGGTGAACCAACCGATCACACCATTATTCCTTTTGGAAAAGGTATTTGTGGGCAAGTTGCGGTGAGTAACGAGAACTTTGTAGTACCAGACGTTAGTGCTCAAGACAATTATATAGCCTGTAGCATTACAGTTAAAGCAGAGATTGTAATTCCTATTTTTGTAAATGGAAATAATATTGGACAAATTGATATTGACTCAAATACTCCAGATCCGTTTACTAAAGTCGACGAACAGTTTTTAGAGTTTGTTTGCGAAGCAGTTGCCACATTATTAGCATAAACATTAAGTATTACACTTTAATAATTCGATTTCCAAATTGTAGTGCATTATTGTAAATCTGGATGGCATTTTAAAGTGGCATTCCAATCTCGAATACATTATAATAAGATGTTTACATCCCAGTTCTAATGGCTTCCACAGGATCTAAACGTGAAGCTGCAAGCGCAGGAATTACACCAGAAATTAATCCAATAACGGAAGAAATAAAAAATCCGAGAAACATATTTTGTATCGAAAGAACAAACTCAAAGTCTTCAACGAGACTACTGCCTATAAGTGTACCTATCCAAACTAAAAATAAACCTACCAGTCCACCTACAACAGCCAGGATAACAGCTTCAAACAAAAATTGAAATAAGATAAACTTATTTTTGGCACCTAAAGATTTTTGAATACCTATAAGATTCGTTCGCTCTTTTACACTCACAAACATAATGTTAGCAATTCCGAAACCACCTACTAAAAGCGAAAAGCCACTAATCACCCAGCCAATAACATTTAAACTTCCAATTATAGTATCTATTACATCTTGCAATCCAGACATTACCCTAATAAAAAAAGTATCAATTTGATCTGGCTTTAAACCTCTTTTACTTCGTAGTACCTGAGTAATCTCAGCCTTCACACCTTCAATATCCGCATCTTTCTCTGGTTTTACAATTACCACATACTTAATAAACGGATTATTATCACCATATCTATTTCTAACGTAATTAGCAGGAAGAAATATAGAAACGTCATTACTATCTCCAAATATACCAGAGCCTTCTTTTTTAACCACACCAATTACAGTAAATTTCTGACCATAAAGTCGTACTTTTTTACCTATCGGCTCTAAGTCACCAAATAGCGATTTTGCAATTTCAGAACCTATAACCACTACAGGTCGACCGGAATTAGATTCTACTTCATTATAAAAACGACCTTTTTCAAATTGCATGGCCTGAATATCTATAAACTCATGCGATACCACAACTGTATTAACACTACTTACTAATTCAGATTCGTATCTAATATTTTCACGCTTTACAAACAATTGCAATGCCACATGCTCTACATCTTGAACGGTAGTTTGTATACTTTTAAACTCATTATACGACACTTCTTCAAACGTTTCTCTTTGCCAACGTGGTACTTCTGTTGGTCCAAAAGACATACTAGAAATATACATTGTATTACTGTCTAAAGAGCTCAATTGTCCTTGTATCGTTTTATCTAAAGAATCTACGGCTGCCAAAACCGCTATAATAGAGAATATCCCTACAGTTACACCTAAAAGAGACAAGAATGTCCTGAGTTTATTGTTCCGAAGTGCATTTAAGGCAAATGAAAAACTCTCTTTTAGTAAACGTAAATAGACCAGCATGCAAGGATTATTTTATATCATTTTAAAGATAGGACGTTTTCAACAATTTATTGTTACAAAAAACTTAAAGAAACTGCATTTTACATCGAGATATTCTTTGTGAATATACGTATTTTTGCCGCATCTAAAACACAACACAACATTATGAGCAACAAATCCATTTCGTCAGCACTAATTTCGGTATTTAGTAAGGACGGATTAGCACCAATTGTACAAAAATTAAACGACCTCAACGTTACAATTTATTCTACGGGAGGCACTGAAAAATTCATTAAAGATTTAGGTATCGATGTGGTACCAGTAGAAGATGTTACATCTTACCCATCTATCTTAGGTGGACGAGTAAAAACATTACACCCTAAAGTTTTTGGAGGCATTTTAAATCGCCAAGATCATGAAGGTGATGTTGCTGAATTAAAAGAATTCGAAATTCCACAAATCGATCTTGTAATTGTAGATTTATATCCTTTTGAAAAAACTGTTGCTTCTGGAGCGAGCAATCAAGATATTATTGAAAAGATTGATATTGGAGGTATTTCTTTAATTAGAGCTGCAGCTAAAAATTACGCAGATGTCACTTGTGTATCTTCTGTGGATGACTACGCTGAATTTTTAGAGTTATTAGCGACTAAAAACGGTGAGACTTCAGAAGAAGACAGAAAACAATTTGCAGCTAAAGCATTTAACGTGTCATCACATTACGATGCTGCAATTTTTAATTATTTTAATAAAAATCAAGACATCCCAACCTTAAAAATTTCTGAACAAAAAGGCAAGGTCTTGCGTTATGGTGAAAACCCACATCAAAAAGGCTTTTTCTTTGGAGATTTTGATGCTATTTTCAAAAAACTACATGGAAAAGAACTTAGTTACAACAACCTATTAGATGTTGATGCAGCTGTAAATTTAATGCTAGAATTTAAAAATGACGCTCCAACATTTGCGGTATTAAAACATAATAACGCTTGTGGATTAGCACAACGCGACACCTTACACCAAGCCTACTTAGACGCTCTTGCTGGCGATCCGGTTTCAGCTTTTGGAGGGGTTTTAATTAGTAATTCTGAAATTGATGTTGCCACGGCAGAAGAAATCCATAAACTCTTCTGCGAAGTTGTTATTGCTCCATCTTTTTCTCCTGAGGCTTTAGACATTTTAAAAGGTAAGAAAAACAGAATTCTATTAATTTTGAACGATATTGAAATGCCTGAAACCAACATTAGAACGTGTTTAAATGGTGTATTAGTTCAAGATAGAAATAACGTTACAGATACGCTTGAAGATTTAAAAGCAGTAACTAAAACAACGGCAACTTCTAATGAATTAGACGACCTAATTTTTGCGTCTAAAATATGTAAGCACACTAAATCTAATACTATTGTCTTAGTAAAAGACAAACAATTGTGTGCTAGTGGCACCGGACAAACGAGCCGTGTGGACGCGTTAAACCAAGCTATACACAAAGCAAAATCATTTAAATTTGATTTAAAAGGTTCTGTGATGGCTAGTGATGCATTCTTTCCATTTCCAGACTGCGTAGAAATTGCAGATAAGGCAGGTATTACGGCTGTAATTCAACCTGGCGGCTCTATAAAAGATCAGTTAAGTATTGACTATTGTAATGACAATAATATAGCCATGGTAATGACTGGCACACGTCATTTTAAACATTAAATATTACACGTATTCAGAGCCCAAAATAAAGATGTTAACCATCTCATTTTTGGGTTCTTTGTTTTTATTAAACTCCTAATCATATTTATTTTATAAATTAAGCCAAAGAAAAAACGAAAAAAGTTTAGCAATAAACATCTTTAAACATATAAATAACGTATATTTTACTACTTTTACAGATAGTCTTAAAAATAAGATACAAATAACCCAAATAATTAAGAATAGCACATGGGATTTTTTGATTTCCTAACGGAAGAAATAGCCATAGATTTAGGAACCGCAAATACACTGATAATTCACAATGACAAAGTTGTTGTAGACAATCCATCGATAGTCGCAAGAGACCGCATCAGCGGAAAAATCATAGCTGTTGGTAAAGAAGCCAACATGATGCAAGGAAAAACACACGAAAACATTAAGACTATTCGTCCCTTAAAAGACGGAGTGATTGCTGATTTTGATGCTTCAGAGCAAATGATTAGTATGTTTATTAAAAATATTCCGGCATTAAAGAAAAAGTTTTTTAATCCTGCGTTACGTATGGTAGTTTGTATTCCTTCCGGAATTACTGAAGTCGAAATGCGAGCAGTAAAAGAATCTTGTGAACGTGTAAATGGTAAAGAAGTTTACTTAATACACGAGCCTATGGCTGCTGCTATTGGTATTGGTGTAGATATAATGCAACCCAAAGGAAACATGATTGTTGATATCGGAGGCGGTACCACAGAAATTGCTGTTATTGCTCTTGGAGGTATTGTATGCGATAAATCTGTAAAAGTTGCTGGTGATGTATTTACTAACGACATTATTTATTACATGAGAACGCAGCATAACTTATATGTTGGAGATAGAACGGCTGAAAAAATTAAAATTCAGATTGGTGCAGCTACCGAGGATTTAGAATTACCTCCTGAGGATATGAGTGTTCAAGGACGTGATTTACTAACAGGTAAACCTAAGCAAGTACAGATTTCATTCCGTGAAATCGCTAAAGCTTTAGATAAATCTATTTTACGTATCGAAGACTCTGTTATGGAAACATTGTCTCAAACTCCACCAGAGTTAGCCGCTGATATTTATAACACAGGTATATATTTAGCGGGTGGTGGCTCTATGTTAAGAGGTTTAGACAAACGTTTATCTCAAAAAACAGATTTACCCGTTTACATAGCTGAAGATCCATTAAGAGCAGTTGTTAGAGGGACAGGAATTGTACTTAAAAATTTACCTAAATACAAAAGCGTATTGATTAAATAAGCCGTAAATAATGCAACAAATATTCAATTTTGTTATACGAAACAAAACCTTTCTGTTGTTTTTATTGCTATTTAGTATTGCTTTAGCATTAACCATTCAGTCGCATTCTTATCACCGAAGTAAATTTATAAATTCAGCTAATTTTTTAACTGGTGGAGTTTATGGCACCATGAATTCGGTAGATCAATATTTCGACTTAAAAACTACCAATGCTATTTTAAGTGAAGAAAACAGACAGTTAAGAGAGCAACTTTTTAATCTACAAGGCACTAAAGACTCATCATATATCGATAGCTCTTATTCAAAAGGTCATTATAAAATTACAATAGCAAATCTGTACAAAAACAGCTATTCATCGACACATAATATTCTTACCATAAATAAAGGAAAAAACGACAGTATTAAGCAAGATTTTGGAGTAATGACGTCTAATGGTATTGTTGGTATTATTGATAATACCTCAAAAAATTACGCCACAGTGTTATCAATTTTAAATGTAAAAAGTCAAATTAACGCTAAGATAAAATCTACCAACCATATTGGTTCTTTAACTTGGGATGGAAAATCTCCTGTGTATGTTCAGTTAGAGGACGTGTCTCAATTTGCACCTATTAAAGTCGGAGATACTATTGAAACAGGTGGAGAATCTTCTATTTTCCCAAAAGGCATTGGTATAGGAACTATAACGAGTTTTGAAACTGACATCAGTGGAGACACATATAAAATACAAGTAAAGTTGTTTAACGACATGACGAACATTGGAACGGTATATATTTTAGAAAATCTAGATCGTGCAGAAATTCAATCTTTAGAAAACAAAACTAATGAATAGTGTTGCTGGTATAAATATTGCCCGATTTATTTTGCTGTTGCTCCTTCAAGTTGTCATTTGCAATCATATTGATTTTTTAGGGTATATCAATCCCTACATCTATATCATTTTTATATTTCTGTTTCCAATCCGCGAAGACCGTCTCGTTCTCTTATTTGTCAGTTTTTTACTGGGTTTAATGGTCGATATGTTTTCAGACTCTGGAGGAGTGCATGCCGCAGCTGCCGTTTGTTTAGCCTATGCTAGACCAATACTTCTTAAAAGCGCATTTGGCATGTTATATGAACACCAAAGTATAAAGTTTAGTTCTACAGACATTGGTAGCCTTATTACCTATATTTCATTAGGAACCATAATTCATCATACTATATTATTTTCACTAGAAACATTTAACATTTCAAACATACTTTCAATATTAAAAAAGACGTTATTCTCTAGTATTTTCACTATAATATTAAGTGTTTTAATTATAATTCTATTTAGCCGAAACCGAAAATGAGAAAGTTGCTATTATTAACATCGGTAATTCTTGTTGGTCTCGTTTTTATTGCCCGTTTATTTTATCTTCAAGTTTATGACAATACGGTTTATAACATTTTTGAAGACAATGCCATACGAAAAGAATATAACTACCCAAAACGTGGCTATGTGTATGACCGAAACGGAAAGTTACTTGTAGCCAACCAACCATCTTATGACGTTATGGTTATTCCTAGAGAGGTTAAACCATTAGACTCATTAGAAATTAAAGAATTTTGTAGCCTTTTAAAAATAACACGAGAAGATTACGATAAAAAATTAGATCGAGCAACACGATACTCGCCAAGACTTCCCTCTCCTTTTGTACCACAACTCTCTAAAAAAGATTATGCTGTGCTTCAGGAAAAGATGAGAAAATATGACGGTTTTTATATCCAAAAACGTTCTTTGAGATCTTACCAAACCAATATTGGTGCCAACGTATTAGGTGATCTCGGTGAAGTCAATCGCAAAACCATTCAAAATGATCCTTATTATTCTCTTGGCGATCTTATAGGAAAACAAGGTATAGAAAAGACTTACGAAAAAACCTTACGAGGTGTAAAAGGAATAAAGTTTATTCAAAAAGACCGATTTAATAAAAATATAGGCCCTTTTAAGGAAGGGAAGCTAGACACCTTACCACAAGCCGGAAAAGATGTTACCATTACCATTGACTCTGAGCTACAAGCTTACGGAGAGTTATTAATGACCAATAAACATGGAGGTATAATTGCTATAGAACCTAGTTCGGGTGAAATTTTAGCCATGGTTACAGGTCCATCGTACAATCCTAACCTATTAGTGGGAAGAGATCGTTCTAAAAATTTCACCAAATTATATAACGATAGCATTGCAAAACCTTTATTCGATAGAGGCCTACAAGCCATGTATCCTCCTGGTTCGCCTTTTAAGACCTTAAATGCATTAATTGCATTACAAGAAGGAGTTGTAACCCCTGAAGAACGTTTTAGCTGTGCCTTAGGTTACAGATATGGGAACCGCAAAATGGGATGCCATCATCATATTAGTCCAGTAAATATGAATATTGGCATATACGAATCTTGTAATTCCTATTTTGCCAATGTATATAGAAGAATAATGGATAAATATGACTCTCCAGCTGAAGGTATGGACAACTGGAGTAAGCATATAAAAAGTTTTGGTTTAGGAAATTATCTCAACAATGATTTAGCAGTAGGACAACCAGGTAAAGTGCCTTCAGCTGAAACCTATAACAGAGGTTATGGTAAAAACCGATGGTACACCACCTTTACCTTATCTAATTCTATTGGTCAAGGAGAAGTGCTAGCAACACCTATTCAGCTAGCTAATATGGCAGCAGCAATTGGAAATAGAGGCTACTATTATACACCTCATATCATTAAAAATATTGAAGGAGATACTATTCCTGAAGCGTTTAGAACTCCTAAATATACAACCATAGACAAACGTCATTTTGAACCAGTTGTACAAGGTATGTATGACGTATACAATAAAGGAACAGCCAGATCACTACAAGTAAAAGGTATTGAAATCAGTGGTAAAACTGGGACAGCAGAAAACTTTGCGATTATTGATAGTGTAAAAACGCAGCTTACAGATCATTCAATTTTTGTGGCCTTTGCACCTAAGGACAACCCTAAAATAGCCATCGCTGTATTTGTAGAAAACGGCTATTTTGGAAGTCGATTTGCGGGTAAAATGGCAAGTCTTATGATAGAATACTACATTAAAGGTGAGATTACAAGAAAGGACTTAGAAAACTTTGTATTGCGTTATTCTCTCGAACACGAATATGAAAAACCATATTTAGATGAACCATTTGGCATTAATAGACAAACAAAATTAGATCCTATAGAAGAAGAGGAATTTCAAAATCTCTTAAAACTTAAAGCCGAAATCCCAAAGTCTTAAAAGCATGATAAGAGAAAATCATAGAGGTTTTAAATTCGATTGGGTTACTATAGTTCTATTTCTATTATTGGTAGGTTTTGGCTATCTTAATATTTTATCAGCATCGCATGTTGGTGAGGTAACCAACTATTTTGACACTTCAGAACTTTACGGTAAGCAACTTGTGTTTTTAGGCTTAACTTTTGTTCTTATTATTTTCATTCTTTCGTTTGAAGCTAAGTTCTATGAACGCTTTGCCAGCATTATATACTTAGTGGCCATTTTATCACTAATTGGCTTATTTATCTTCGGAAAGGACGTTAATGGTGCTCGCTCTTGGTATGGCATTGGTAGTATGACAATTCAACCCAGTGAGTTTGCCAAATTTGCTACAGCTTTAGCGGTTGCAAAATACATAAGCGATCTTCAAACCAATATGACAACTTTAAAAGATCAAGTTAGAGTTGCAGCAATTATTTTTATTCCAGCGTTATTAATTTTACTACAAAACGATGCCGGAAGTACTATTGTTTACCTAGCCTTTTTCTTTGTTTTTTATCGCGAAGGTTTACAACAAGTGTATTTAGTTATTGCTTTGTCATTAATAATCTTAGCTGTACTAGGGCTAAAATTTGGCGTTTTAATCACAGTACTTGTGGTGGTCACGGTTCTAACATTTGTGTATTTTTTTAGAAAGAAAAAAAGAGGTTCAATATTACAATATGTTGCTGCACTCATTGTAGCAATAGCGTTTTCTTATGGTATAAAATTATTTTATGAGCACGGCTTAAAAACACACCAGCAAAACAGAATTAGCCTTTGGTTACGATTAGAAAAAGATCCGGCAAAACTGGAGCGCATGAAAAAAGAAGAAGCCTACAACCTTATTCAATCTGAACAAGCTATTAGTTCTGGCCGTATTACTGGGAAAGGTTTTTTACAAGGCACAAGAACTACAGGAAAATTTGTACCCGAACAAGAAACCGATTATATTTTTAGTACCGTAGGAGAAGAATGGGGCTTTATAGGGACAAGCTTTGTAGTCATCATATTTGTAGTACTCATTGTAAGAATTTTGTACTTAGCTGAAAGTCAAAAATCACAATTTAGTAGAGTTTATGGATATGGAGTAGCTTCAATTCTATTTGTCCATTTTACCATTAATATTGGTATGGTAATGGGTTTAATTCCAACGGTTGGCATACCACTACCTTTTTTTAGTTATGGTGGCTCCGGACTTTGGGGTTTTACTATTTTACTGTTTATTTTTGTAAAATTAGATAGCAACAAGATTAATGAATGGTAGAAAAAGACATTTCTACCCCTTTGCTTTTAGATTAAAGAAGATCCTCGATTAGTTTTATTCTACTTAATGAAGATGTTAATTCATCTTAAAATAAACCTACAAGGCTTTAGAAACCTTGCAGGTTATATTTATTACTTCAAACTTGCCAAACTAGCGTTTATAGTTTCAATCTTAGCTAAAGCATCAGCTTCTTTCTTTTTCTCTGCTGCCACCACTTGTTCTGGTGCACCTGCTACAAAACGCTCATTAGATAATTTCTTCTGCACTGATTTTAAGAATCCTTCGGTATAATTTAATTCTTCAGTTAACTTTTTAATTTCAGCCTCAACATCAATACTTCCTTCCATAGGAATAAAGTACTCATTAGACTTTACTCTATATGTTAACGCACCTTCTACTGCTTCGGTAACATATTCAAAACTTTCAAGGTTTCCTAGTTTTGAAATCACTTCATCAAATGTAGAATTTACATTTTCATTATTCACTACAGAAAATCCAATTGCGTCTTTGAAAGCAATATTTTTTTGTTTTCTAATATTTCTTATTCCAGAAATTACTTCGGATGCAAATTCAAACTCAGAAATCAAATCTTGATTAATTGGTTTTGACTCCGGCCACTTAGCAATAATCAAGGCTTCTTCTGGTGAACGCTCCTTAATATAATGCCATATATCTTCAGTTAAAAATGGCATAAAAGGATGTACAATTTTTAAATTATCTTCAAAAATAGACATAACTTTCTCATAGGTCGTTTTGTCAATGGGCTGTTGATAAGCTGGTTTTACCATCTCTAACATCCAACCGCAGAAATCATCATAAATCAACTTATAAATTGCCATTAAAGCATCACTTAATCTATATTTGCTAAAATGATCTTCGATCTCTACAAGTACAGATTGAAATTTAGCCTCGTACCACTCTAAGGCGATTTTGCTAGAATTTGGCTGCTCTATATCTGCTACTTCCCATAAATTAGTTAATTGAAAGGCATTCCATATTTTGTTACCAAACCCTTTTCCTTGTTGGCAAAGTGCTTCATCAAACATTAAATCATTTCCTGCAGCGGAACTTAACAATAACCCTACTCTAACACCATCTGCAGTGTATTCCTCAATTAATTTTAAAGCATCTGGAGAATTACCTAGCGACTTAGACATTTTTCGTCTTTGTTTATCTCTTACCAAACCAGTAAGGTAAACATTCTCAAATGGCTTTTCATCTTTGTATTCGTAACCAGCAATTATCATACGTGCTACCCAAAAGAATAAAATATCTGGTCCAGTGACTAAATCGTTTGTAGGATAATAATATTTTATCTCTTCGTTTTCAGGATTACGAATACCATCAAACACACTCATTGGCCATAACCAAGAACTAAACCAAGTGTCTAAAGCATCGGTTTCCTGTCTTAAATCTTCTGCTGATAATGCAAAATTATTCGTTTTTTCTTGGGCAAGTTTTACAGCAACTTCTCTGGTCTCTGCAACCACAAAATCTTCTTTTCCGTCTCCATAATAAAATGCAGGGATTTGCTGTCCCCAAAGTAATTGACGAGAAATATTCCAATCGCGAATATTCTCCATCCAGTGACGATATGTATTTTCAAATTTCTTTGGAAATAATTTTACATCTCCAGTTTTTAAAACGGCATCAATAGCTGGTTGCGCCAGTTCCTCCATTTTTAAAAACCACTGATCACTTAATCTTGGTTCTATAACAGCTTTAGTACGTTCAGACGTTCCAACTTTATTAATATGAGTTTCAGTTTTTACTAAAACTCCTAATTCTTCAAGTTCTTTAGTAATGGCTTTTCTAACTACAAAACGATCCTGACCTTCATAATGCATTCCGAAACTATTTAAACTTGCGTCTGCATTAAAAATATCAACTACTTCCAGTTGATGCTTATCACCTAAAATTTTATCATTTTCATCGTGTGCAGGTGTAACTTTTAAACATCCTGTACCAAATTCCACATCCACATATTCATCTTCAATAATAGGTATTACGCGTCCACAAATAGGTACAATCGCTTTTTTTCCTTTGAGATGTAAAAAACGTTCATCCTTAGGGTTAATACATATTGCAGTATCTCCAAAAATGGTTTCTGGTCTTGTGGTGGCGATGGTTAATTTTTCATCACTCCCCTCTACTTTGTATTCTAAATAATAGAGCGCCCCTTGTTTTTCAACGTGAATAACCTCTTCATCAGATAAAGTTGTTTGGGCTTCTGGATCCCAATTCACCATACGATAACCTCTGTAAATAAGTCCTTTATTATAAAGATCTACAAACACTTTAATTACAGCTTCTGACATATCGTCATCCATAGTAAATTTAGTACGATCCCAATCGCAAGAACAGCCTAACTTTTTAAGTTGTTCTAAAATAACACCTCCATACTCTTCAGTCCATTCCCATGCATGAGCTAAAAATTCGTCGCGAGACAAATCGTTTTTATCGATCCCTTGCTCTTTTAGTTTAGCCACGACTTTAGCTTCAGTGGCAATTGAGGCATGATCGGTACCAGGCACCCAACATGCGTTTTTACCCAATAAACGTGCTCTACGAATTAATACATCTTGAATAGTATTATTCAACATGTGTCCCATATGCAAAATTCCTGTAACGTTAGGCGGAGGAATAACGATAGTATAGGGTTCTCTCTCGTCTGGTTTAGAATGAAAGTAATTGTGCTTCATCCAGTAGTCGTACCACTTATTTTCTACTGTTGAGGGGTTATATTTAGATGGAATTTGCATGTTTTGGTATTGTTTTTGTAATAGAACTGTCAAAAGTACTTATAATTCCTTTTTTGAAAAATTATTAGCGTAAGAATATAAGTTTAAAAGTCAAATTTTCTGTTAAATGAAGTGTTATACGTCTAATAAATTTTGCTAGGAATGAAAAAGTAACTAAGTTTGACTAATCAAAATTATAGTGATGAAAAATTTAATAACAGTATTATTTGTAGGATTAATAAGTCTAGGTTCATTTGCTCAAGAAAAAGTAGCAAAAATTGAATTTAAGACCGATGTAATAGATTACGGTACCATTGAAAAAGGTGCTAATGGAGTAAGAGTCTTTGAATTTACCAATACAGGAGATGCTCCTTTAGTAATTTCTAATGTAAAATCTACTTGTGGTTGTACCGTTCCTAAAAAACCAAAAGGACCAATTATGCCTGGTGAATCTGGTGAAATAGAAGTAAAATACGATACTAAAAGAGTCAACCCAATTAGAAAAACAATTACTGTATTTTCTAATGCTGACACACCAACAGTAGCATTAAAAATAAAAGGTTTAGTAATTGATCCAAATAAGACTAGTGTCTTAGAAAAGAAAAGTAAAAGTATGCTAGAACAATAGTAAAACTTAACCTTTTAAAAATTTTAAAATGAGCGCTCAAATTGAGGGCTCATTTTTTTATGTATTTTTTCCGATTAACATTAAGATTTTTCAGAACTTAGCACTTTAAAACCATTATTAAATGCCATTAATATCAAACAAAGGCAACCAGATGCCAGAATCGCCAATTAGAAAATTGGTACCCTATGCTGAAGCAGCACAAAAAAAAGGTAAAAACATCTTCTATCTTAATATAGGTCAACCAGATATAAAAACTCCTCAAGTAGCCTTAGATGCCATAAAAAATAGCACCATTGAAACCTTAGCTTATAGTCGATCTGAAGGAGCAGAGAGTTATAGAATAAAAATTGCTGAGTACTACGAGCGTAACTCAATAGCAGTGTCTCATAATGACATTATTGTAACAACAGGAGGCAGTGAAGCTCTTCTATTTGCCTTTGGTAGTATTATGGACCAAGGTGATGAAATTATTATTCCAGAGCCGTTTTATGCCAATTATAATGGATTTTCAACAGCTTCTGGCGTCAATGTTGTACCAGTAATTTCTAAAATTGAAGATAATTTCGCTCTTCCTCCGATTGAAGAATTTGAAAAATTAATTACTCCAAAGACCAAGGCTATTTTAATTTGTAATCCTGGTAACCCAACTGGATATTTATATTCGAAAGAAGAAATAAAACAACTTGCAGACATCGTAAAAAAACACGATTTATTTTTAATCGCAGACGAGGTCTATAGAGAGTTTGTGTACGATGATGTATCGCACTATTCTATCTTACAAGAACCTGGTTTAGAACAACACGCTATTGTAATAGATTCTGTATCTAAACGCTACAGTATGTGTGGAGCTCGTATTGGGTATTTAGTTTCTAAAAATAAAGACTTTATAAAGACGGCCTTAAAATTTGCTCAAGCCAGATTAAGTCCACCGACCCTTGCACAAATTGCAAGCGAAGCAGCCTTAGATACACCGCAAAGTTATTTTGATGATGTTAAAGAAGAGTACGTAAAACGTAGAAATACTTTGATTGAAGCATTAGAAAAAATCGATGGCGTTAAAGTTGCAAACCCAAATGGTGCTTTTTATTGTATTGCAGAATTACCAGTAAAAAACTCAGATCATTTTGCAAAATGGTTGTTAGAATCTTTTGATTATAATAACAACACGGTAATGGTAGCACCTGCAGCAGGTTTCTATTCTACACCAGGAGTAGGTTTAAACCAAATCCGTATTGCCTATGTTTTAAATGAAGATAGCTTACGAACTGCAGTTAAAATTTTAGAAGAAGGATTAAAGGTATATAAAGACTAATGACAATAATTAACAACGCTTCCTTAAAACCTTTTAACACCTTTGGTATCGATGCTAAAGCGCAATCTTTTTGTGATGTGAGTACTATTGTTGCTCTAGAAACCATTTTAAAAGCGCATCACGGCACTCCTTTATTTGTTCTTGGTGGAGGAAGCAATATGTTGTTAACTAAAGATATTAAGGCTTTGGTGCTTCATATTAACTTAAAAGGCATTGAGATTGTTAGTGAAACTGCAGACACGGTAGTTATCAAAGCCATGGCTGGTGAAAACTGGCACAACTTTGTACTTTGGTGCTTAGCGCAAAATTACGGAGGCATTGAAAATTTATCTTTAATACCCGGAAATATTGGTACGGCTCCAATACAGAATATTGGTGCTTATGGAGTTGAGCTAAAAGATGTATTTGTAAGTTGTGAAGCCATAAAAATAGACAATCTATCCGTAAAGACATTTACAAAATCTGATTGTAACTTTGGCTATAGAGAGTCTATTTTTAAACAAGCTTTAAAAGGACAATACATAATTACTAGCGTTAATCTTCAATTAACAAAAACCAATCATAACCTACACACGGATTATGGTGTTATTAGACACGAATTAGAATGTGCGGGCATTGTAAACCCAACCATTCAAGATATATCAAAAGCTGTAATTGCCATTAGGCAAAGTAAATTACCAGATCCTAAAGAAATTGGTAATAGTGGTAGTTTTTTTAAGAATCCAATAATAACAGCTGAAGCATTTATGGAATTACAAAATCAGTTTCCTGATGTGCCTTCCTATAAAGTATCTGATAACGCTATAAAAATACCTGCAGGATGGCTCATAGAAAAAGCCGGATTTAAAGGTAAACGTTTTAAAGATTACGGAGTACACCAAAAACAAGCCTTAGTCTTAGTTAATTATGGCAACGCTAATGGTAAAGATATTTTTGAATTGGCGCAATTAATCCAAAAAACGGTAAGACGACTCTTTAATATCAGTATTGAAACGGAAGTGAATATTATATAAAACAAAAGTCACAATTTAGAATTGTGACTTTTGAATCTAGAATAATTTCAATTTGAAAACGCTATTAATCAACCTCTTATGAAGACAAAATCATTCTAAAACTTTATATTTATCACCTTTAAGGTGTATTTAAGTATATTTACGTTCAGAAATTAAATTTAGACGTTTTAACTATCTAAACAATAAGATTTTAACACTTTGAGTATATCACCTACAGAACAAAAGATCATAGATTATCTTCAGCAAGGAGATAAACGAGCTTTGAATTTGCTTTATGAAAATTATTCTAACAGCCTTTACGGTGTTATTTTAAAAATCACGGTAAATGAAGAAGTTGCTCAAGATGCCTTACAAGAAACCTTTATTAAAGTATGGAAAAACGCATCAAAATATGATGCCTCTAAGGCTAAACTCTTTACTTGGTTATTTCGTATCGCCCGAAATACCGCTATAGATAAACTACGAAGTTTTAATAATCGTTATCATAAAGAAGTCCAAATTGAAACATCTAACGTATATATCTTACCAACAACAAATTTTAATCAAGATGTCATGGACATTAAAAAGCATGTTGGTAAACTAGAAGAAAAATATCAAATTGTGTTAGACGCCTTATTTTTTCAGGGCATGACGCAACAAGAGGCAAGCGACGAATTAGATATTCCGCTTGGCACAATTAAGTCTAGATTAAAAATAGGATTACGAGAACTGAAAAAGGTTTACAATCCATAAATTATTTGATCATGGAAAAAAATTTACAGAACTTTTTAAATTCCGACTTGCTTAACAAGTATTTGGTTGGAGACCTTTCTTTAGAAGCATCTAAAGACGTAGAACACTTTATTTCTACTTATCCTGAAGTAGCACAAGCGTACAAAAAGCTTCAAGATAATTTAGAAATTGTAGCAAAGGCAGGTGCCGTTGAAGCGCCGCAATATATTTTAGGTAATGTTTTAAAATCTTTAGAACAGACTAATGATACCAAAGTCATTCCATTAGCACCACGAAAAAGAACTCCTTGGTACAGTATTGCAGCAAGTGCAGCAGCAATATTATTTGCAGCAACTTCAATAATGCTTTACCAAAAGAATATGGCCTTAAATAATGAAAACAATATTGTTGTTGAAGAAATTTTTGACTTGCGAAGCGATATAGAAAATAACAACTCTAAATTAGAAGAACTATCTAGGGAATTGTTAAAGCTCAACAATCCTGATTCTAAAAAATATGTATTTAATGGTAATGGACGTGCTAAGAATTTAAAAACTGTAGCCTACATAAATCCTGTTGAAAAAACATCTATGATAGATGTGATTACACTTCCTCAATTACCAAAAGAACAACAATACCAAATTTGGGCCGAGTTGCAAGACAGAATGGTTAACTTAGGTATTTTAGATGAATCTGATCGTAAGTTGAAACAAATCCCATACATGGAAGATGCTTTAGCTTTGAGTATTAAAATTGGTACTAAAGGAGATAATGCCAACGAAAATGATACTGAAGTTGCAGAAATTTCTTTAAAAGAAAATTAAAAAATAAAATCAAAGCCAAAAAAAGAGGTGCTATTTACATTGCACCTCTTTTTTTTGGATATACAGTTTTGAATATTATTCTTTTTCGAAAAAGGACTTATGAATAATTCCACCAATAACCGCACCTACTATCGGAGCCACCCAAAACATCCAAACTTGAGATAAATAAGCACCATCAGCAAAAATAGCTTGACTTAAAGATCTTGCCGGATTTACAGAAGTATTGGTCACCGGAATACTAATTAAGTGAATAAGAGTTAAAGCCAAACCAATTGCAATAGGTGCAAATCCTTTAGGAACTCTATAATTAGTACTGCCTAAAATCACTATTAAGAAAAAAGCAGTTAAAATTACTTCAATTACTAGAGCAGACAGCATACTGAAACCACCTGGCGATAACTCTCCATAACCATTAGCTGCGAAACCATCTACTCCACTAAATTCGGCTTTACCAGATACAATAAGGTACAATGCACTTGCTGCAGCTATAGCTCCTATCACTTGAGCCAAAATATATCCTAATAAATCTTTTGCCTCAAATTTTCCTCCTACCCAAAGACCAATAGATACAGCCGGATTAAAATGACCACCAGAAATATGTCCAACAGCATAAGCCATAGTTAATACTGTAAGTCCAAATGCTAGCGCTACTCCCATAAACCCAATTCCTAATTCGGGAAATGCAGCCGCAAAAATCGCACTACCACAACCTCCAAACACAAGCCAAAACGTTCCTAAGAACTCCGCGAATAATTTTTTCATAATTGTTTAATTAATTAGTTAGTAAAAAATCTATATTTAGTAATAAGACACAGCATCAACAAGTTAAGTCACACAAAAATGAATAAGAAAATAAATGTAAAAGCATTATCTTTGCATTTCAGTAAGCCTTTAAGAGAAACACTTTAAAATTTAATGCTAAACCAATATCATTAAGTTTAAGAAGGTGCTATAAGGCAATTAATACAAAAAGAAAGATAAACCGATGAAATTATTATTACTTACATTAGGATTATTAGCTATCGGAGTGGCAGGTATCGCTATAAAAATATGGGCAAAAAAAGATGGCAAATTTGCAGGCACTTGTGCCAGCCAAAACCCTATGCTTAATAAAGAAGGAGAAGCTTGCGGCTTTTGTGGAAAAACCCCAGACCAATACAAAGACTGTAGCGAACCTCAACATTCTTAAATATTAATGACCATTCCCTCAATGCTATGTTATGCATTTGTTGCAGTAGTTAGTATTCAAATCGCTTATTACCTTAGTTTTCTATTCTTTTTTAGTTTAAAACGTGCAGAAACACGACTAAAAAAGCACATCCCAATATCTCTAATTATCTGTGCTAAAAATGAATCAGAAAATCTAAAAAAAAACATTCCTCTAATACTAAATCAAAACTATTCAAATTTTGAAATTGTCTTAGTGAATGATAGTTCGTATGACGACACCTTAGAAGTCATGAAACGTTTTGACGCGCAATACGACAACATAAAACTAGTTGATGTTAAAACAAATGAAGCTTTTTGGGGAAATAAAAAATATGCACTTACCTTAGGCATAAAAGCTTCTAAACATGATTTTTTAGTATTCACTGATGCCGATTGCACACCAAACTCTGAACAATGGCTTGCGCAAATAAGCAGTCATTTTTCTAACGATAAATCCATTGTTCTAGGTTATGGAGCCTATGCTAAAAAGAAATTTTCAGTATTAAACAAACTTATCAGGTTTGAAACTGTAATGACCGCTTTACAGTATTTTTCGTATGCAAAAATGGGTGAACCTTATATGGGTGTAGGTCGTAATATGGCTTACAGAAAAGCTTTGTTTTTTAATAACCGTGGATTTAACAACCACATGTCTATTAAATCTGGAGATGACGATTTATTTATAAATGAAGTAGCTAACGCCTCTAACACCTCTGTTTGTTTCACTAAAGAAAGTTTCACTATTTCTGAACCGAAAACACGTTTTAAAGATTGGATTCACCAAAAAAGAAGGCACATTAGCACTGCTAGTCTCTATAAATTAAAACATAAATTTTTATTGAGTCTATTTTATCTTTCAACATTATTGTTTTGGGTACTTGGAAGCTATTTATTACTCATCGGATTTGCTTGGCCATGGATTGTATCTTTAATTGGATTGCGCTTTATCATTCAATGGTTATCATTTGGTTTTACAGCTAAAAAATTTGAAGAAACAGACCTCATTATTTTAATGCCAGTTTTAGAATTATTTCTCATTACTACACAATTAAGTATCTTTATAGCTAATTTGATATCTAAGCCAAAACATTGGAAGTAAAAGAAGCCATAGACAAAGCCAAAAATAATAACCAAATAGCATTTAAATTTTTATTGGATACGTTCTGGAATGACGTATATGCTTTTCAGCTTAAACGCACAAAAAATGAAAATGATGCTGAAGACATTACCATACAAACTTTCTCTAAAGCTTTTGATAAGATTAGCACTTATAATGAAGCCTATAAATTTAAAACGTGGTTGATTACTATCTCGAAAAATATTCATATCGATTTAGTCCGGAAACAGAAAAAAACAATTAATAATACTTCTAAAGACAACGAAGATCAATATTTTGATATTGTAGATAACTCACCTTCACCTGAAGACAAAATTATTACGGAACAAAACCTTGCTCATCTCTTACGCGATATAAAAAAACTAAAATTGCACTATCAAGAAGTTATTAATTTGAGGTATTTTCAAGAATTAAGCTATAAGGAAATTTCAGAAGAGCTAAAAGAACCAATCAACAATGTAAAGGTTAAACTTCTGCGCGCCAAAAAACTATTAGCAGAAATTATTGTTAAACGCTAGAACTATACCAAACCTTGCCAGCTTACTATTTCACCTCACAGCAATCCATTTTTATCACTAAAAACAACATTTCCAAATAGATATTTCTCACTAAGTGCCACTTGCTGCAGTCAACTATTTTAATTATTTAGTTTGTATCTTTGTCCTTAGAAATTGAAAATTGCATGGAAACAAAAGTTGCTTCAAATATTTTACCAGAACGTAAACCAAAATGGTTAAGAGTAAAATTACCTACAGGCAAAAAATATACTGAACTAAGAACCTTAGTAGACAAGTATAAACTAAATACCATTTGTACCTCTGGTAGCTGCCCTAATATGGGTGAATGTTGGGGAGAAGGTACAGCTACTTTTATGATTTTAGGGAATGTCTGCACGCGTTCTTGTGGCTTTTGTGGAGTTAAAACAGGACGACCAGAAACTGTAGATTGGGATGAACCCGAAAAGGTAGCACGATCAATAAAACTAATGCAGATTAAGCATGCCGTTTTAACCAGTGTAGATCGTGATGACCTTAAAGACATGGGAAGTATTATGTGGGCTGAAACGGTAAAAGCTGTAAGACGCATGAATCCTGAAACCACACTTGAAACACTAATTCCTGATTTTCAAGGTATAGAAAAACATATTGATAGAATTATTGATGTCGCTCCTGAAGTCGTTTCTCATAACATCGAAACTGTAAGACGTTTAACGCGCGATGTGCGTATACAAGCGCAATACGATAGAAGTATGGGTGTTTTAAAATACTTAAAAGCCCAAGGCCAGCGAAGAACTAAATCTGGTATTATGTTAGGTTTAGGTGAAGAACGCGAAGAAGTGATACAAACCCTTCACGATTTAAGAGCTAATGATGTAGATGTTGTAACCATTGGTCAATATTTACAGCCAAGTAAAAAACACTTACCGGTAAAACAATTTATAAACCCAGACCAATTTGACGAATATAAAGCCATTGGATTAGATTTAGGTTTTAGACATGTTGAAAGTAGTGCCTTAGTAAGATCGTCGTACAAAGCACAAAAACATATTAATTAATGATCACAATAGCCATTAACGGTTTTGGCAGAATTGGCCGTCGTGTATTTAGACTTGCTTTAGCACATCCGCAAATCCGTGTGGTGGCAATTAACGACTTAGCAGATGCAAAAACATTAAGTCACTTATTAAAATATGATAGTATTCATGGTGTTTTAACAGACACGGTTTCACACGATGATAATCATATAATTGTTAATGATGTGGCTATACCTTTATATAGAGAAACGCATCCTAAACATATTAATTGGCAAAAAGTACAGCCCGACTTTACTGTAGAGTCTACAGGAAAATTTAAGACTAAAACCGACCTTCAGCACCATATTTTAAATGGCGCGAAGCGCGTTATTCTATCCGTTCCAGCTTTGGAAGACGATATAAAAA
Source organism: Winogradskyella sediminis (assembly GCF_003387355.1). Classification (GTDB taxonomy): domain Bacteria; phylum Bacteroidota; class Bacteroidia; order Flavobacteriales; family Flavobacteriaceae; genus Winogradskyella; species Winogradskyella sediminis. Next base: position 1,527,866 of record NZ_QUNH01000001.1, on the reverse strand, counting down.
CCATTGTTTTAGGAGTCAACGATCACAGCATCGATGGCACGGAAGCAATCCTTTCTAATGCATCCTGTACTACCAATAATGCGGCACCAATGATTGCTTTAATAAAAGCGCATTTAGGTATTAAACAGGCTTATATTACAACGATTCATTCTTACACAACGGACCAAAGTTTGCACGATCAGCCTCATAAAGATTTAAGGAGAGCTAGAGCAGCCGGACAATCCATTGTGCCAACAACAACTGGCGCGGCCAAAGCATTGACAAAAATTTTCCCTGATTTATCAGATGTCATTGGTGGTTGCGGTATTAGGGTACCTGTGGCTAATGGGTCTTTAACTGATATTACTATCAATGTTGAACAACCTACAACTATAGAAAAGGTCAATACCATATTTGAAAATGCTTCAAAAAATGCATTAAAAGGAATTCTTGAATATACAGAAGATCCTATAGTATCTATTGATATTGTCGGTAATCCACACTCCTGTATTTTTGACGCACAAATGACCTCTGTGATAGGGAACATGGTAAAAATAGTAGGCTGGTATGATAATGAGACTGGATATAGTTCAAGAATTTTAGATTTAATTTGCAATTTATCGGACAAATAACCACTTTTGTCGAATAAATAATTATATTTGTTTAAATTAAAATGAGCTGAATGTCCCAGATCAAATACTACATATTTGTTATTTTAGCATGTTTTTGTGGTCTTATTTTCGCACAACAAGAAAGCGTAGAAGATGAGGATATGCTTACTTTAAGGCTTGCGGAACACTTAAACCAAGCCAAGTTAGATAATGATCGTGGTAACTATTATAACGCCAAAGACAATCTAGATAAAGCGCTTTTAATCGCTGAAAAGATTGACGACAAAACGAGTCAAGGTACGATTCATACAAAAATTGCCAAAGTACAATTTTTAGTTGGTGAGGAAGACCAAGCTACCGTTTCGCTCAGTAAAGCCATTCAACTACAACGTGAAAATGATGATTACAGCAACCTTGCAATCACCTACAACATAAAAGGTGTAATTTTTAGTACGCAACGCAAATACGACAAAGCTTTAGTCTATTACGAATCTGCTAAAAATCTCTTTGAACAAGAAGATTTAGAAGAATATATTTCTGATGTAACCCTTAATGAAGCCAAAGCCTATATCGCTCAAGAAAAATACGAAGAAGCGAAAACGAAACTCGAAAAAACAACGATTATAGCTAAAAAATACGATCAGAAGCGTCGTTTAAGTAGCGCCTTAATTCAGAGTGGCAAAGTTTATAGTGCTTTAAATAATCCGAAGATGGCTTTGGCCCAAACAGAAGAAGGCTTAGCAATTGCACAAGCTGAAAAGATTATAGAAAACATTGATGAAGCTTATGTTATTCTTAGTGATATACACGAGCAAAATGGCAATTATAAAAGTGCTCATAATTACATTAAAAGACATATTCACTTATCAGATTCAATATTAAATGTTACCCGAGAAAACATCGCCTCAGGTGTATCTAACGCATCCATTAATAATTATAAAGACGCTGAAAACGCACAATTAAAAGCACAAATAGATGAAGTTAGTGCAGAACATGCTTTTACTAGAATCACAACAATCTTAAGTATCGCTTTAATTACAATCTTATCGTTACTAACCTTGTCATTGTACAAAAACAATAACATAAGACTGAACACCAACACAATGCTTCATAAAAAAAATGATGAACTTATTGTGGCTAAAGAAAAAGCTGAATTAGCCTCTAAAACCAAAGCTAATTTCTTATCTACAGTTACGCACGAGCTGCGTACACCATTATATGCCGTAACCGGATTAACGAATATGTTGTTAGACGAAGATCCAAAAGAACATCAAATACCGCATTTAAAATCATTAAAATTTTCAGGCGACTATCTATTAACGTTTATTAACGATATTCTTCAAATTAATAAAATAGAAGCCAATAAAGTTGAAATAGATCCTGAGCGATTTAACCTTAAAACCAAATTAGAAAATGTAATCTCGGCATTAAGCAATTCTGCAAAAGACCAAGAGACTCAAATTCATTTTGAATATGAAAAAGGGTTACCAGAAACATTTGTTGGTGACCAATTAAAGATTTCCCAAATCCTAATTAACCTACTTGGTAATGCTATTAAATTCACAAAAGGTGGAGACATCTGGGTGAGAACACGCAAAGTTGACCTCAAAGACAATGTGTACACACTTCGCTTCGAAATTGAAGATAATGGCATTGGTATTACAAAAGAAAAACAAGACCACATGTTTGAGAGTTTCTCTCAAGGCTCTGTACAAATCAACAGAAAATACGGAGGTACTGGTTTAGGATTATCTATTGTAAAAGGACTAATTCAAATTCTTAAAGGAACTATTCATTTAAAGAGTGAGCTTGGTAAAGGCACCACATTCTTTTTCGAAATCCCATTAGAGTTTGATGATGTTGTTGAAAAAACCGAAGTAGTTGAAGTTAAAAAAGAAAATAAAATGGAAGGATTGGATTTAAGTAACGTTAAAATTCTGATTGTAGAAGATAATAAAATCAACCAAATGATTACGAAAAAGATTCTTAACAAAATGAATCTTTATTGTGATGTGGTTGATAATGGTGAAGCTGCAGTTGAGCAAGTAAAAGAAACCACATATGATGTTGTTTTAATGGATATCCATATGCCTGGTATTAGCGGTTTAGAAGCCACTAAAATCATTAGAACTTTCGATAAGGAATTAACCATTTTTGCCCTCACAGCAGTAACATTAGAAGATAAAATGCACGAGTTTGGTGAAGCCGGTTTTGATGATATTATTTCTAAGCCATTTAAACAAGATGATTTTGAAGACAAACTACATGCGGCACTATCTGGAGAAAAAATAGTATCTAGCTTTTTTAATTAACAAATCCCTTAACCATAGCATTAAATTCTTCCTCCTTATCTAACTTAACTTCAATAGGTATATAAAACAACTTTCCTTCTAAACTATTATAATCCTTCAGTCTTACATAATCCTTTTCAGTTGTAAGAATTAATGATTTTGAAGCTAAAGTCTCAATATCAGAAGCCCTAAAATTATAGTGATCACCATACTCTAAATGATCAAATTTTAACCCCTTACTCGCTAAGAAATCCACCAATGGTTTTGCATTGGCTATACCTGTAACCAAAGTAAACTTAGGTAATGTTATTAAATCTAATGATTTAGATACTGACTCCACTTTCGTTGCATAATCGACATAACTAAAGAAGAGCTGTTGATTACTATCTATGCGTAATTTAGTAGCAATACTTAGTTTTTCACTTTCCGACATATCTTTGCGACACTTGGTAACAACAATTACATTAGCTCTATTGGCACCAGAACGCGGCTCTCGCAGATTCCCTGTTGGCAAAACAATATCTTTATAATAAAGATTATTATAGGCGGTTAATAGGATATTAAAACCTGCCCTCACCTTTCTATGTTGATAAGCATCATCTAGCAGTATCACTTTGGGTTGCCGTAACAATGCCTTAAGTTTTTCAATACCATGTTGCCGATCTGCATCAACTGCCACAGTAAGGTTTTTAAATTTTCTATAAAACTGAAATGGTTCATCACCAATGGTATCGGCATTTGCAGTGTTGTCTGCCAAGATAAATCCTTTCGTTTTTCTTTTGTAACCACGACTTAATGTGGCGAGCGATTTTTCATCTTGCAACAATCGAATTAAATATTCTATCATTGGTGTTTTTCCTGTTCCACCTGTACTGAGATTTCCCACACAAATCACAGGAAAATCATAAGACTTGGACTGCTTTATACCTACATTATATAACCAATTACGTAACCAAGTAATTACAAAATAAATTGGTACGATAGGAAACAATATGATGCGGATAAATTTCACGATGACTAAATTATATTATTTTTGAAACAAATATACACTTATGATTATACAAGACGTAATTAATCACTTGCACAACTTAGCTCCTTTAGCTTATGCCGAAGATTTTGACAACGTAGGACTTTTAGTTGGCGATAAAAATGAAACCGTGTCTGGTATTCTTGTAACATTAGATACCCTTGAAGCGGTTGTAGATGAAGCTATAGAAAATAACTGTAACCTCATTGTAAGTTTCCATCCTATTATATTTTCTGGGTTAAAAAAATTAACCGGTAAAACATATGTAGAACGCGTGGTAATAAAAGCGATTCAACATAATATTGCTATATTTTCTATTCATACCGCTTTAGACAATGCTTTACAAGGTGTTAATTCAATTATATGCGACCAATTAGGATTGACAAATAAAAAAATTCTCATACCTCAATCTGGAACGATTAAAAAGTTACAAACCTACGTTCCAAAAGCAAATGCAGAAGCGTTAAGGAAATCATTGTTTAATGCTGGCGCAGGAGATATTGGCAACTACGAATCGTGCAGCTTTAATGTTGAAGGAGAAGGGACTTATTTAGGCAACGAAAATTCTAATCCTGTTTTAGGTGAAAAAGGAAAATTACATATAGAAAAGGAAATTGCAATTTCTGTAACATTCAAAAAACATTTAGAATCAAACGTATTAAAAACGCTTTTTGATGCGCATCCCTATGAAGAGATTGCTTACGAAATTTCAACATTAGATAATACCAACCAACATATTGGAATTGGTATGATTGGAGAGCTCAATGAGGCGATGACCACCGAAGATTGTTTAAAATTCATTAAAGATAGAATGAATACGGAATGTATACGACATTCAAAGCCATTAAATACCTCTATTAAACGCATCGCTGTATTAGGCGGCTCTGGTAGCTTTGCAATTTCTGCTGCTAAGGCCGCAAAGGCTGATATATTGGTTACTTCAGATCTGAAATATCACGATTTTTTTAGTGCAGAAAACAGCATAGTGTTGGCAGATATTGGACATTATGAGAGCGAACAGTTCACAAAATCGTTTTTAGTAGACTATCTATCAAAAAAAATCACTAATTTTGCAATCATTTTATCAAAGACAAATACAAATCCGATAAAGTATTTATAATTATGGCAAAAAAAGCTGAAGTTTCTGTTGAAGAGCGTTTGAGAGCACTATATGATTTACAACTAATTGACTCTAGAGTAGACGAAATAAGAAATGTCAGAGGAGAACTTCCTTTAGAAGTTAGAGATTTAGAAGACGAAGTTGAAGGGCTTAACTTAAGAATGGAAAAGCTAAATGATAGCCTAACTATTATTGATGAAGAGATTAAAGGGAAGAAAAACCTCATCGAAGAAGCTAAAACTTTAATTAAAAAATACAGTGAGCAACAAAAGAATGTTAGAAATAACAGAGAATACAACTCATTGACTAAAGAAATAGAATTTCAAGAATTAGAAATTCAATTAGCTGAAAAGCACATTAAAGAATTCAAAGTTCAGATTGAGCAGAAAAAAGAAGTTATTTCTGAAACTAAAGAGCGTTTAAAAGACCGTACTGCACACTTAAAGCACAAAAAAGGTGAGCTTAATGAGATTTTAAAAGAAACTGAAAAAGAAGAAGAAGCTTTAAAAGAAAAGTCTTTAGATTTTCAAAAGAAAATTGACGAGCGTTTAGTAAAAGCTTACCAAAGAATTAGAAACAACGTTAAAAATGGTTTAGCTGTTGTAGCGATTGAACGCGGTGCTTCTGGTGGTTCTTTCTTTACTATTCCTCCACAAATTCAAGTAGAAATTGCTTCTCGTAAAAAAGTAATTACAGATGAACATAGTGGTCGTATTCTTGTTGATGCTGGTTTAGCCGAAGAAGAAAAAGTAAAAATGAATAAATTATTTGCTAAGCTTAGCAAGTAAACATTTTAAATATTATATAATTAAGCCTTTGCATTTGCAAGGGCTTTTTTTATTAATATTAATAAAATTTTATAAAAATTACAATTAAGGTTTTATAACTTTCTACGACTACAACTAAAAGAAAAATTAAAGCATGAAAAAGTTATTTAGTATTTTAACGATCTCACTAGTATTTAGTTGTCATAATCAGGCACAAGTTAACCCTAAGCAACAAGCGATTATAGATGCAGAACCCGTAGTTGTTCCCTTTAAAGACGGCAAGGCCAAAGCGTATTTTGCAAGCGGTTGTTTTTGGTGTGTTGAGGCCGTATATGAAAGTGTAAAAGGGGTCGAAGAGGTTATCTCTGGATATTCTGGTGGATTTACAGAAAAACCTACCTATGAAGCAAGCAATACTGGTAAAACAGGTCATGCTGAAGCTGTAGAGGTTATTTACAATCCTAAAATCATTAGCTTTTCGGAATTAGTAGATGTGTACTTTGGTTCTCAAAACCCCACACAAGTTAATGGTCAAGGTCCTGATCATGGCTCACAGTATCGTTCCATTATTTTTTATCAAAACGATGAGCAAAAAAAGATTATTGAGGATAAAAAAGCGGCATTAGCCCAAGCATTAAATGCAACGATTGCAGCAGAAGTTTATCCATTTCAGAAATTTTGGATTGCTGAAGACTACCATCAAAACTACGAACGTTTGCACCCAAATCAAAGTTATATTAGAAATGTGTCTATACCTCGATTAAACAAATTTAAGGCTAAGTTTCCTGGGTTGCTAAAAAAAAATGAAGAGCACTAGGAAATTAATTTTCTCACCTCAAACCTATCAGGTTTTAAAAAACTTGATAGGTCTCAATTTATATTTTAGTAGCCTTAATTTCAAAAATCATAGGATATAATTGATTTTCCATTTTATACATTCCAGATTCCGTTTTAATTAAATTTGAAAACACATCGTACGGACTTTCATCATATTCATTGAGATATTCAATTTGTAATCCGGCTTCAATAAGTGAATTAACGACTTCGCCTAAACCGTGATTCCAACCATATTCTTTACTCACCATTTCTGAATCTTGATTGGCATAAGTCCCTTTATATTCTTCATATATCACTTCATCTTGACTATAGTGATACTTCATTTTGGATTCACCATCTACATAATCAAACATCCAAGCAATAGGATGAAACTCTACGATGTAAAATGTACCACCTACTTTCAATCTTTCAGAAATCATTTTTGCCCAAGGTTTTAAATCAGGCAACCAACCAATAGTTCCGTAACTTGTAAACACAATATCAAATGTATCCGAAATATGTTTAGATGTGTCTAAAACATTACAACAGACAAACTCAGCATCTAACTGTAATTCTTCATTTAACTGTTTTGCTAAGTTTACACCTTCATCACTTAAATCTACACCAACACACTTCGCTCCCATCCTACTCCAACTCAGCGTGTCTTGTCCAAAATGACATTGTAAATGCAATAAGGACTTTCCTTCAACCTTACCAAGAGCCTTTAATTCATATGGCATTAAGGAAGATTTCCCGTTTTTAAAAGCTTCTAAATTATACATGTCACTTTGGGCATGTATAGCTACCTTTTTGTTCCATGTCGCTTTATTAACGTCAAAATAATTAGTGTTGTCTTTCATGGTTGGTTAATTTTGTCTGTAATTTAAAACAACTTTTTAATATGAAGACATTATATATAAGTTTGATTTGTCTATTACTGATGGTTTCTTGTAAATCGGATACATCTAAAACACCAATTTCTGAAACGGTAAAAGAATTATCAATTACAGAAAAAATAGCCAATGCTCATGGTTTTAAAAACTGGAAAAATGTATCTGAAGTAAAATTTACATTTCAAGTTGATAGAGATACCATTAAAGGTAAAGGAAGGTCTTGGACTTGGTTTCCTAAAGAAGATAAAATAAAAATGAAAACTGATGAAACAACTGTTGAATACATCAGAAACCAAATGGATAGCACACACGTTAAAGCGGACCAAGCATTCATTAACGACAAATATTGGTTATTAGTGCCATTTCAATTGGCATGGGACAACTCTGCAACAATTTCAGAACCTGTAATCATTAATGCACCAATTAGCAAAACACAGTTAAATATGTTAACCATAGCGTACCCTAACGAAGGTGGCTATACACCAGGTGATGCTTATGATATTTATTACGACAATGATTTTATAATTAAAGAGTGGGTTTTTAGAAAAGGAAATTCTAAAGAACCGTCTTTAACCACAACTTTTGAAAATCACAAAGATTACAACGGTATTAAGATTGCCACAGACCATAAAAAAGCAGATGGCAACTGGAATCTCAATTTTACAGATGTGCGTATTACTTTGGATAAGTAGTATTATGGCACTACTTTTGCAATCTATAATGTAAGATTCGTGTTCTTAGGTGTCACTTAAAAACGCATAGCTTACATTTTCCGCCTTATGGCGTCTATATATACAAAGCACTTCAACAATTTTGTTAAAGTGCTTTTTTTGTATCACGTATTTAATTGAACAGTTGTTCTTTTTATGAATCTAACGCGATGTAAAAATGAAAGTTTGTACCTTTTTCTAGTTCACTTTCTAATACCAACTCACCTCCTAACATCTCAATATATGCTTTAGATATGGACAAACCAATGCCAGATCCATGTAGTGCTTTTTTATTACCAACATCAACTTGATAAAATGGATTAAAAATAGTGTCAATTTTATCTGCAGGAATTCCAACTCCTGTATCTTTTATTGAAAACTTTAATTGAGAAGCCGCCTTATCGATACTACAACTCAACAAAATAGCATCTCCTTTTGAAGTATACATTACTGCGTTTTCTATTAAATGTTTTAATATGGCAGTCAACTTATCACTGTCTGTATATATTTGAACGTCTTGCTCTGATATAAAATTATTGATGGTAAACTCTACATGCTTTAATTCTGCTTCTGGTAAAAACAAGTTGTAAACTGCATCTATAATATTAAGAACATTAAAGTTCGATTTTCTAACAGTCATAAGACCTGTTTCGATCTTCGATATATCTAAGATATCTGTAATTACTTCTAGTAATTCATTACCACTTCCTTCTATTACTTTAACGTATTCCTGGTATTCTTCATCCTCTTGATGGTACGATTTTAGAAGTTCTGCACACCCTAAAATCCCATACATCGGTGTTCTTATCTCATGACTCATATTCGTTAAGAATGCAGATTTTAACTGATCGGATTGCTCAGCGCGCTCTTTTGCTATAATCACCTTCTTATGCTTCTCAATAAGCTCTTCTTGTAATTCATTTTCTTTTAAAAGTGCATTGTGTATACGACCTATTAAAAACGACACAGAAAGTACAGTAAGCAAACTAAAAACGATATTATTCACAAATACAATAAACAAAACCTCTATAGGTGATTCTAAAAAAAAGTTGAATTCTATCCACTTAGTATAATAAATAACTAAGATTATAAAGTAAAACACTGCCGTAACTAAAACCGAAAGAACCCCAGCTCTTTTACTACCAAAAAGGGTTATTAACACACTTAGCATAAACAGAAGAATGGTCCCATTTCCACTAAGACCAAGTTCAATAATTAAAGCGAAAGACAACAGAAACAAATTGACAGAAAATATAATTTTCTTTGTCATTAAACCCATCTGCTTATTAAAAAACAGAAATAACATCACCAATACAGCTACAGTGTCTAAAACAACCACAAACCATTTATCAAGAACTATTGCAGTGCCAACACTAGGAATGTAAGAGAATAAACTTAAGGCAAGGGTTAATATTAAAATAGAAATAAATAACTTATCTCTAAAATAAGATAAATCTTCTCTTTCATTTTGATTTGAAAAACCGATATACTCAACATACCATTGACGATAGGCCGACCAAAGTTTTTTTAGAATATTCAAAATAATTATTGATAATTAATTAACCGAGTAGAATATACGCAAAACTATTTAATTCTTTTTAATTTTCTGCCGCTTTCTACATAAAAGGGTTAACGGAAATTCCATATAATTATGCTATTTTTGTTACAAACCGAAAAACATTTTTACTTTGTCCAACTATAAACTAAGTCTTGATTATGCTCAAAAACAAGACCAATTAGATCCATTATCAAGCTATAGAAATCAGTTTCACATCCCAAAGGGTAAAGACGGGAACGACCTTATTTACCTCTGTGGCAACTCTTTGGGTTTACAGCCGAAATCAACAAAAGCTTATATTAATCAAGAACTAGAAGATTGGGCAAATCTAGGTGTTGAAGGGCATACAGATGCTAAAAATCCTTGGCTACCATATCATGAATTTCTAACAGAAGCCACAGCCAAACTCGTTGGTGCAAAACCCATTGAAGTGGTCACTATGAATTCCTTAACGGCAAATCTGCATTTTATGATGGTGTCGTTTTATCAACCTACTAAGGAACGCTATAAAATCTTAATTGAAAGTGATGCTTTCCCTTCAGATAAATATGCTGTTGAATCACAATTGCGTCATCATGGCTATGATGATAAAGAAGGTTTAATTTTATGGAAACCGAGAGAAGGCGAAGAATTATTGCGTTATGAAGATTTAGAAGACATTCTTGAAGCTCATGGTAATGAAATAGCACTAATTATGATTGGTGGAGTCAATTACTACACAGGTCAGTTTTTCGATTTTAAACGTATTACAGACCTTGGTCACAGTTACGGTTGTAAAGTCGGATTTGATTGCGCACATGGTGCCGGAAACGTAGATTTAGATTTACATAATTCAGGAGCCGATTTTGCCATTTGGTGTACCTATAAATACTTAAATTCAGGGCCAGGAAGTTTATCGGGTTGTTTTGTGCATGAAAGACATGCGCACGATAAAGACCTCAACCGATTTACAGGTTGGTGGAGCCACAATAAGGATACGCGATTTAATATGCGACATGAGTTTGATGTTTTACCAGGAGCCGAAGGTTGGCAACTGAGTAATCCACCAATTTTATCAATGGCAGCAATAAAAGCCTCTTTAGATATGTTTCATGAAGTCGGATTTGATAAAATTCTAAAAAAATCGAAAAAGTTAACGGGTTATTTTGAATTTTTATTGAAAACTTTAGGCGAAGATACCATCAGAATTATCACACCTGAAAACCCAGATGAGCGTGGTTGTCAACTATCTATTCAAGTTTTAAATGCAGACAAATCATTACATGATAAATTAACGGAAGCTGGCGTTATTAGCGATTGGCGAGAACCAGACGTTATTAGATGTGCACCTGTACCTTTATATAATTCATTTGAAGATGTGTATTTGATGGTTGAAAAAATGAAAGAAATTTTGAATTAAACTAAAGGTCAACTCGAGCGCAGTCGAGAGTTTTTAATTAGGTCTCGACTGCGCTCGACCAGACAAAAGCATATGAGTAATAAACAACAAAACATTCTAATCATAGGCGCAGGACTCTGCGGAAGCCTTTTAGCTCTAAGACTAGGGCAAAGAGGCTACGACGTAACCGTTTACGAAATGCGACCTGATTTAAGAACCACAGACATTTCGGCTGGTCGTTCTATTAACTTAGCATTTTCGGACCGTGGAAACAAAGCAATCAAACTCGTTGGCCTAGAAGACAAGGTCAAAGAACTTTGCATACCAATGAATGGTAGAATGATTCACGATAAAGAAGGAAAGACTTTCATGTCTAATTATAGCGGAAGAGATTACGAATACATCAACTCAATTTCTAGAGGCGACTTAAACGCTTTACTTCTCAATGAAGCGGAAAAACATGATAATGTCACCATTCATTTCAATAAAAAATGTAAATCCGTAGATTTTGAAAAAACCACGGCTTTATTTCAAGATTATAACTCAAAAAACGAATTTATAGAAGATGCCGATTGCATCATTGCCACAGATGGCGCAGGTTCGGCCTTGAGAAAAAGTTATTATTTAAGCAAGAAATTTTTATTCAGTTTCTCACAAGAGTATCTAAGCCATGGTTATAAAGAATTAACCTTTTTACCAACAGAAACTGGCGATTATAAAACCTATAAAAATGCCTTACATATTTGGCCAAGAAGTAGTTTTATGCTTATTGCGCTACCCAACTTAGATGGTAGTTTTACCGTAACGCTATTTTTAAGTTATGATGAAGGCGAATACAATTTTAATAATTTAACAACACCTGAAGTCGTAACGGAATTCTTCAAAAAAGAATTTCCAGATGCTTTAGCAATTATGCCGAATTTGGTTGATGATTTTTTTGAAAATCCAACAGCTGCTTTAGGTACGGTAAAATGCTCGCCATGGCATTACAAAGGAAATACACTATTAATGGGAGATTCCGCACATGCCATTGTACCGTTTTATGGTCAAGGTATGAATGCTTCGTTTGAAGATGTGGTTGAATTCGATAAAGTTTTAGACCAAAATTTAGAAAATTGGGAAGCAATATTTAAAACTTACGAGAAAAACCGAAAGAAAGATACAGATGCCATTGCCGATTTAGCTATTGACAATTTCCATGAAATGAAAGGTCATGTGGCAAATCCTATATTTCAAGAAAAACGAAAAATTGAAATGGCACTAGAAAAAGAATTTCAAAATGCGTATTCCTCAAAATATAGTTTAGTAACCTTTAATGAAAACATAGGTTACCGACTAGCCATGTTAAAAGGAAGAGCACAAGATAAGGCGATTTTAAACCTATTAACAGATAAGATTATTTCATCAGATGATGATTTAAAAGACATTTTAGACAAAGTAAACGCAGAAACTGAGGCGATTTTAGAGGATGATAGGATTGCTGGTTTGTAAGCCTACCCTAACCCCTCCAAAGGAAGGGAACCAAATGCGCTTAAAAAATAATATAATATAAAAACTCTTTTTCGCCCGAGTAAGAGTTCCTTCCCATTGGGAAGGCTAGGATGGGCTTTTAATTGACATGAGTGAAGTAACACCAAGAGGAGCATATCCACACATAAAACAAGTAGGCGATTTCATATTCGTCTCAGGAACAAGTTCGCGTCGACCAGACAACACTATCGCAGGTGTAGATATCATTGACGAGATGGGAACCAAACGTTTAAACGCATACACCCAAACCCAAGAAGTCCTAAAAAACATAGAAAAAAACTTAGCAAAAGTTGGAGCAAGCTTAAAAGATGTCGTTGATGTCACATCATTTTTAGTGAACATGAATGACTTTGCTGATTACAACAAAGCCTACGCTGAATTCTTTGAAAAAGAAACAGGACCAACTAGAACAACTGTTGCGGTTCATCAGTTACCGCATCCTGATTTAGTGGTTGAGATAAAGGTTATGGCTTATAAACCAAAATAAAATATTCTGTCATTCCGACAGAGCGCAGCGACGAGAAATCGCATCATGAGATTTCCCAATCGTTCCTCTTTTGGAAATGACAAAACAAGATAAATAATCGTGAATTCATGATAACTATCAAAAACTACATAAAAGGAAAATTCCAAAATCCAATTCAAGGCAACTGGATAGACAACTACAATCCAGCTAATGGGGAAATCTACGGACAAATTCCAAACTCATCAAAAGAAGATGTAGAAAGCGCATACAAAAGTGCAAAATCAGCATTCTCTAGTTGGAGTCAAACCACATTAGAAGAACGTAGCAGAATATTAATTAAAATTTCAGAATTATTAGAAGCCAACTTAGACCGTTTTGCAGAAGCCGAAAGTAAAGACAATGGCAAGCCTATTTCATTAGCAAAAGCCATTGATATTCCTAGAGCAGCAAGTAATTTTCGATTCTTCGGAAATGCGGTAACACAATTCGCGAGTGAAAGTCATGAATCTGTAGGTCAAAATGCTATTAATTACACCTTGCGTCAACCCATTGGTGTTGTAGGTTGTATTTCACCATGGAATCTTCCTCTCTATTTATTTACCTGGAAAATAGCACCAGCACTAGCCGCAGGAAATTGCGTCGTTGCCAAACCAAGTGAAGTCACGCCAATGACAGCTTATTTACTTGGCGAAATTTGTAACGAAGCAGGTTTGCCAGAAGGTGTTTTAAACATTGTTCATGGTTTAGGAACAACTACAGGACAAGCTATTATTGAACATCCAGACATTAAAGCCATAAGCTTTACAGGAGGCACAGCAACAGGAGCACATATTGCCAGAGTTGCAGCACCAATGTTCAAAAAATTATCATTAGAATTAGGCGGGAAAAACCCAAATATCATTTTTGCCGATTGTGATTATGAGGACATGTTGAATACCACTGTACGTTCCTCTTTTGCTAATCAAGGACAGATTTGCTTATGTGGCAGTCGCATTTTTGTGGAAGCGTCTATCTATGATAAATTCAAAAAAGACTTTGTTGAAAAAGTAAAAGCCTTAAAAGTTGGACATCCATCGGAAGCAGATACCAATATTGGAGCATTAGTCTCTAAATCGCATTTGGAGAAAGTAAAAGCATACATCAACATTGCGAAAGAAGAAAAAGGAACTGTTTTATGTGGCGGCAATGAAGTCACAATTAAAGGTTTTGAAAACGGTTATTATTTAGAGCCGACGGTTATTGAAGTGCCAAATGACGACTGCAGAGTAAACCAAGAAGAAATTTTTGGACCAGTCGTAACCATCATGCCATTCAAATCAGAAGACGACGTTTTAGAAATGGCAAACAAAGTAAAATACGGTTTATCAGCCACATTATGGACTAACAGTTTAAAACGCACTATGCGAATGAGTAACGAACTACAAGCAGGAATTGTTTGGGTAAACACTTGGATGATGCGCGATTTAAGAACGCCTTTTGGAGGAGTAAAAGCATCTGGCGTAGGACGCGAAGGTGGATTTGAAGCTTTGCGTTTTTTTACGGAAGCTAAGAATGTTTGTATAAAATATTAAAAGAGCAAGGTCTCGACTGCGCTCGACCAGACATAAAAAAAATAAAATTAAAACTAAAATGTCGCCTCGAGCGCAGTCGAGAGGTTGCTTATGAAAACCTATTATATTTACATATTACAATGCTCAGATAACCTCACTTATACAGGAGTAACAAATGACATTTCAAGACGTTTTGAAGAACATCAAAAAGGATTAAATAAAAATTGTTTCACGTATAAAAGAAGACCTTTGAAATTAATTTTTCATCAAGAATTTAATGATATTGAACAAGCAATATACTTTGAAAAGAAAATAAAAAAATGGAGTGCTAAGAAAAAACATGCTTTAATAAAAGGAGATTATGATTTGTTATAAATTCTATCTGAATGCAGAAATGCAACACATTCAAATTATAATCCTGAAAACTAAGTAGGTCTTAACTACGCTCGACCAGACAAAATATTATGAATTTAGAATTAAACAACAAATACGCACTAGTCTGCGGCAGCACAGCAGGCATAGGAAAAGCAACAGCAATGGCTTTAGCAGCAGAAGGTGTACAAATAACCCTTGTCGCTAGAAACGAAGACAAACTGAAAACGGTGCTTTCAGAATTACCACAACAAAGACCACATGATTATATTGTAGCTGATTTTTCAAATCCTGAGGATTTAAAATCTAAAGTTTCAGATTATATTTCAAACCATCATGGGTTTCATATTTTGGTAAATAATACAGGAGGCCCAAAAGGAGGTCCTGTTTTTTCTGCTGAAGTAGATGAATTTGAATCGGCATTCACCCAACATTTAAAATGTAATCATGTCTTAGTTCAAACTACCGTTCCTTTTATGAAAGAGGAAGGTTTTGGTCGCGTCATTAATGTGATTTCAACATCTGTAAAACAACCTTTAGATGGTCTTGGTGTTAGTAATACCATTAGAGGAGCCGTTGCCAATTGGAGTAAAACATTGGCTAACGAATTGGGGCAATTTGGTATTACCGTAAACAATGTTTTACCTGGAGCTACTGGTACAGAACGTTTAACTCAAATTATAAAAAACAAATCGGCTAAATCTGGAAATACTGAAGAAGAAGCTGCAAATGCCATGAAAAACGCAGTACCAGCAAAACGCTTTGCGCAACCAGAAGAGCTTGCCGATGCCATTACATTTTTAGCGAGTGAACGTGCTGCTTATATTAACGGAATTAACCTTCCTGTTGATGGCGGACGAACAAAATCTTTGTAACTTTATGACTTGTCATTTTTGTGAACATAGGAATCCAAAATAAAGATTGATAATAACATAGATTCCTGCCTGCGCAGGAATGACAAAAAACAACATAACCATGAGCAAACTATTTCCACCCATAAATTTTAAAGAATGGATTGAAGAAAATCGTCATTTACTTAAACCTCCTGTTGGTAACAAAGTGGTTTGGAAAGATGGCGACTTTATTGTAATGGTTGTCGGTGGACCTAACGACCGTACAGATTATCATTATAACGAAACACCAGAATTTTTCTATCAAGTAGAAGGCGACATTGTTTTAAAAGTCATTGATGATGGTGTACCAAAAGACATTCATATTAAGGAAGGTGACATCTTTTTATTACCACCAAAAGTGCCGCATTCGCCACAACGTGGACCAAATACTGTTGGTTTAGTTATAGAGTATCCAAGAGATGAAGGCGTAAAAGATAAGTTACAATGGTATTCTGAGAAAGATGCTAGTTTGCTATACGAAGAGGAATTTACTTTGGACAATATCGAAACCGATATGCCTGCCATTTTTGATAGATATAACAAGACTATTAAAAAAGACTAAACTAGAAAAAAAATATTCCATAATTAAATCTCTCGCAATCCAACCCAAATATGAGTAAACGCAAACTAAGAATAAACGGTCACTCACACCTTCTTCCCTACCCTGAAGAAATTCCTCAGTTCATGAAAGACAAAGGTATTTTTTGGGTCGATAAAGACCGAAAATTTATGCTTCAGAAAGATTGGAATCGTCCTATTACAGATTCTAGTTTTTTCTTAGAAGAAAAGCTAGAATGGATGGAGCGCAATAAGCTAGACCATGCCGTTGTTTTAAATTTATCTCAACTTTACGGCAATGGTTTAAGGGTTGAAGAAATGAAACAAGCCTTACGATTTCAGAATGATTTTAATGCTAAAGTGCAACATAATCATCCTAGTAAATTCACCTGTGGTTTTGTAGTGCATCCTGGATTTGTAAGAAGTGCTTGTTGGGAAATTGAACGTTGTGTTGAAGTTCTAGGTATGCAACTTTTATGTTTACCTACGCATTATATGGATTCTATTGGCACTTGGCGTTGCATTTTTGATGAAGAAAATGAACCTATTTTTGAAATGGCCAACAAATATAATTTGGCTGTTGAAATTCATCCTTACGATGGCGAGAAGTTTATAAAATTAGAAAACACATCGTGGCGGTTTCATTTAATTTGGATGTTAGCACAATGTGGCGATGCGTACCACTTTTTAACCTTAAATGGTTACCAAGATAAATATCCTAACATGCGTACTTGTTTTGCGCATGGCGGACAATTGGCACAAATTAATTTAGGACGACGGATTCAAGGCTTTGATGGACGACCAGATTTATTTGAAGGTAAAAGTCATCCTAGAAAAGCTGTAGGACATAAAAATATATTCTTTGACACTTTAGTGCATGACACAGGTGGTTTAGAATTATTAATTAGAAATCAAGGTTCTAAACAAGTAATTATGGGACTAGACGACCCTTACCCTTTAGGGGAAATGGAAAGCGAAAAGCAATCCTCTTATCCAGGTAAAATTATAGATTTAGCCATAGAACGCGAGATAATTACTAAAACCGAAGGAGATGCTATATGGGAAGACAACGTTATTCAATGGTTATGTGGAGATGATGATGCAGCTAAAAAGAAATTAATGGATAGAATTTTGTCTTAATAGTTCTCTGCATCTTAAGGTTTTAATTTAAATTATAATTTATGTTTTTCTTGCCCGATAATTTAGACAAATATGTAGTTGACCATTCTGAACAAGAACCTCAATTACTGCAACAACTCACTAGAGAAACCTATCAAAAAGTACTACAACCGATAATGCTTAGTGGCCCTTATCAAGGCCGTGTTTTAAGTATGATATCGAAATTAATTCGTCCCAAAACGGTTTTAGAATTAGGGACTTTTACCGGATATGCGACATTATGTTTGGCAGAAGGACTTCAAGAAAACGGTAGGCTTCATACAATTGATATTAATGAAGAACTCGTCGATTTTCAGCGAAAGTATTTTAACAAGTCGGAATATGGACAGCAAATCATTCAGCATACAGGAAGCGCTTTAGATATCATTCCTGAGTTAAATGAGACCTTCGATTTAGTTTTTATTGATGCCGATAAGCCTAATTATTCCAATTATTTTCATTTAATAATTGATAAGTTAAAACCAGGAGGTGTAATTCTTTCTGATAACGTGTTATGGTATGGAAAAGTGGTAGAGCCTTTTGACGCAAAGGACAAATCGACAAAAGCAGTTTTAGATTATAACACACTTCTTAAAAACGACGAACGTATTGAAACTGTTCTTCTCCCTATAAGAGATGGTTTAACCATTAGCCGAAAAAAATAAGCCTAGCTATGAGTGACATTGACATAAGAACCGTAGATGTAGTTAAATACATCACTCCTTTAAGAGAAGGCGGATCGTTACCTGCTATTATTGAAGCTAGCGATGGTTTTCTATACGTTCTAAAATTTAGAGGAGCAGGCCAAGGAACCAAAGCTCTCATTGCAGAATTTATTGGAGGTGAATTAGCAAGAGCAATAGGTTTAAAAGTTCCTGAATTAGTGTTTCTGAATTTAGACGATTCGTTTAGTAAAACTGAACCTGATGAAGAAATACAAGATTTATTAAAATTTAGTGTAGGTTTAAATTTAGGTCTGCATTACCTAAGTGGTTCTATAACTTTTGATCCTTTGGTATCAGTTGCAGATGCTTTAACCTCATCTAAAATTGTGCTTTTAGACAGTATTATCAGTAATATTGACCGTACCGTAAAAAACACCAATTTATTAAATTGGAATAATGAATTATGGGTTATAGATAATGGAGCGAGTTTCTATTTTCATCATAATTGGAGCACGTGGGAAAATCACCTAAAAGGAACATTTTCTTTGGTTAAAGATCATGTTTTATTAGAACGTGCTGCACTTTTACAAGAAGCTTCAAAAGACATTATAAAAGTATTGAACCAAGAAACGATTGAAGATATTATTTCTAAAATACCAGATGATTGGTTGAAAAATGAATCTGATTCATTCAGTCCTGACGATATGAGAACTGCCTATAAAGCGTATTTAAACTCTAGACTATCAAAAATTGAAACCTTAGTAAAAGAAGCTGAAGATGCAAGATAAAGTGACGTTTGAATACGCAATTATTAGATTGGTGCCTAAAGTGGAACGCGAAGAATTTTTTAATATTGGTGTGATCTTATTTTCGAAACGGAAAAAATTTCTGGGAGTAAAGTATAACGTTAACCCGAAAAAGCTTCAGGCGTTCTCATGTGAACTCGGATTGGAAGCTATTCATAATTATTTAAAATCCTGGGAATTGATTTCTAAAGGCGACCCTTCCGGAGGTGCGATTGCCCAATTTGAATTATCCGATAGGTTTAGGTGGTTAGCAGCATCTCGTAGTACTATAATTCAAAGTTCTAAGACACATTGTGGTATTACTGATAATCCAGAACATGAATTACAAACGATTTTTGAAAAACATGTGTTAGATTAAATTATTTCAATCAAAAAAAAGAAAAGCCTCACAACATTTTGCGAAGCTTCCTATTACATTTATTATTACGTTCTATCTATTGTACAGCTTCTAAAGCATCAATATTTCCATAACCAAAATACTATTTTTACTAGGATAAAATTCAGAAGATTGCTTCAGTCTATTTAAAACCTGTGTTCTGCTCCAACTTGGATATTTAGACCAAATTAAAGCTAATTTTTAAGAAATACGTAATTATTTATTGCGTTTTAATGATCCTGTGAAGTCTTCGAGATCATCTTTAATTTTATTGATTTCTTCTTGAACATTTTTTGTAACATCAGAATCTATGATGTTATTTTCTTTTGCGCTTTTAGAAACTTCTTGTTTAATATCATTACTTGCATCTCTTAACTGACGCATACCTTTACCAAGTCCTCTTGCTATTTCAGGAAGTTTATCTGCACCGAAGACTAATACCACTATTAGCAGTATCACCATTATCTCGGCAGCTCCAATAAATAATATTGTTAGTTGATGTATCACGATGCAAATATAGAATGAGTTTGTGAATTAAACGACTTGAATTTAAATAAAAAAAGCCAACTTAGAAAAGTTGGCTTAAATTTATCAATTGATAGGTGGTACTAATCTCTAGCTCTCGCTTTAAACTTATCAAATTCACTTTCCTTTACCTCTTTAGGCCATGCGTTGTTGGTGGTATCTACATCTGCTGTTTCTAAATCTGGATCAATTTGTATTGATACAATTTCTTTATCACTAGCTACAGCTTTTGTCACCTCCTTATCGTTTAATCTCCATACTTGAGCTGGATAAGTTTCTCTAGATGCTGTGCCATCAGCATAAGTATATTCTACGATTAGCGGCATCACTAACCCACCTGGTTTCTCAAAAGTAATTTGATAGAAAAACTGAGGCGCTTTTTTCATAGATTTTTGTTCTTCTGGTGTAAAATTATCCATAATATATTCTTTTACAGTCGGTAATTCATCAATAGATGTATTGGCTTTCATGGCATCATCAAAACCTTCAGCGCCTTCTTCTATGAAATAAACTAAGCTGTTAGGATCTCTATTATACCTTTCAGCTAATCGTTTTCCGTTATCATTAGGCGTCGTAGTTACAGCAAATTTCTTTACATCTTTGATTCCGATATCCGTATAATCTGTGGTGTAGAACCAACCCCTCCAAAACCAGTCTAAATCTACAGCTGAAGCATCTTCCATAGTGCGGAAAAAATCTTCGGGAGTTGGATGTTTAAACTTCCAGCGGTTTGCATATTCTTTAAATGCATAATCAAACAAGTCGCGTCCCATTACTGTTTCTCTTAGAATATTTAATGCTGTTGCAGGCTTACCATAGGCATTGTTTCCAAACTGATAGGTATTTAATCCCTTAGTCATAATTGGTGCAATATAATTTTGATCACCTCCCATATATCTCACTATATTCTTAGCAGGTCCTCTTCTAGATGGAAATTTTTTGTGCTGTGGAGACAACGCATCTGGATACCATTCGCCAAAGTCTTGCTCTGCTACGTATTGTGTAAACGTATTTAAGCCTTCGTCCATCCATGTCCATTGACGTTCATCACTATTTACAATCATTGGAAACCAATTGTGACCAACTTCATGAATAATGACGCCAATCATTCCGTATTTTGTTCTATCAGAATAATTTCCTTCTTTATCTGGACGACCAAAGTTAAAGCAGATCATTGGGTACTCCATTCCCATTGGTGTATTTACAGAAATTGCTTTGTGATATGGGTAATCAAAGGTCATTCGAGAATACGTTTTTAGTGTACTTGCTACAGCTTTTGTGGACCACTGTTCCCATAATGGGTTTCCTTCTTTTGGGTATAGAGATACTGCCATTACATCTTTATCCCCAAGTTTCACAGCCATCATATCCCATAAAAATTTACGTGAAGTTGCAAAACCAAAATCACGTACCATTTTAGCCGAAAGCTTCCATGTTTTCTTATCTTTACTTTTAGATTTTTCAGCATTTCTAGCCTCTTCATCTGTAACAATCATTACAGGTTCATCATAAGATTTCTGCGCTTTTTTATAGCGCTTCATCATCTCTTTTGTAAATACTTCCTCTCGGTTGGTTAATACACCTGTTCCATCTAGAATATGATCTGCAGGCACTGTGATATTCACATCAAAATTTCCGAATGGCAAAGCGAATTCATCGCGTCCCCAAAACTGAGAGTTCTGCCAGCCTTCTACGTCATTATATACAGCCATACGCGGATAAAATTGCGCAATAGTATATAAGTTGTTGTCGTCTTCCTCAAAATACTCATAACCAGAACGTCCACCATCTGTAACGTGATTATTGATATTGTACCACCATTTAATTTGGAATGAAAACTTATCACCTGTTTTCATTGCTCGTGGTAATTCTACTCGCATCATAGTGCGATTTATAGTATACGGTAAGTCTTTTCCATTTACATCCTTAACATGAACAATGTTAAAACCACCATCAAAAGATTCTTTTAAATAGGATTTCACTACTCTAGAAGATAAAGAAGCTGGCGCAATACCAGATCTACCAATAAGTGGTGTTTTAGAATCTTTAGCACGCATATTCTGATCTAATTGCACCCACAAATAACCTAATTCATCGGGTGAATTATTAGTATAAGTAATAGTTTCATCTCCATATAATTTGGCATTAACATCATCGATTTCAATGTCCATTTTATAATCTGCCTGTTGTTGGTAATAACCAGGTCCAGGAGCTCCTGAGCCCGTTCTAAACACATTAGGTGTAGAAAACTCATCGTAAAGCTGTTTAAATTTATTTTGGTTAGTGTGACCTTGCTGACGTTCGGTCTTTACCTCATCTTGGGCATATGTACTAAACGAGGTAAAAAGAATAGCACACAAGACAAATTTAAAAATTTTCATAGGTTATTTTGAAATTAAACATGGCACCTAAATTATGAATTTAAGATGGTTTTAACAGTTATTTAATTAAAATTTAACAGACACACATCATTATCAGGCACAAGTAAAAAGCTTTTATTTTTCTCATAGACTTTTAGGCGAACAATGTTTTGTTGACCTGAGAACACATCGAATAATATTTGATTGGTAATCTCTAAAGACTCTAATTTAGAAACATTTTCTACTTCTAAATAACAATATGCAATATCATCTTTATACTCTTTTCCTATAAACGTGAAGTTTACGGTTTTGCCATTAACAAGAATCTTTAATTTATCCTTTAAGTATTTGGTCATATAAGTATCCACCATTTCGGACTCATCATCGATGGCTAGCGTTATAGATTCATCAAAACGCTTTCGTATTAAAGTTTCGAAATCATCTATAAATATTTGGCTAATAATCTGAAGAGACTGTTCTTTTTTAGCATATTCCACAACAGTGACGCTTACATAGTATTCGTGATTATTAGTATTAGAGATTAAAAATGGAAGGCTTAAAAGGACAAATAATATAGCTTTGAATTTCATGTTTTTATTTAAGGGTAGATCTATGGATTGTAAAATGCAGTCCAAAGTTAGTCTTTAGTTGCGGATTTCCGATTCTCTTGATATGCTTTTAGCTTTGTTTGTAAAAATTCTAATAGTGCCAAATCGTTATTTTGATTACAAAGGTTCAAAAATTCTTTGTCTTCTTGACAAAACATATAATATTCGGTTCGTAAATTTTCTTTTAAAGAATCATTTTTGAATAAATAGTTTTCGTAGTTATTTTTCATGCGTTCTATACATGCATTGCGATCGTCAAGTTCTACTATGGCTTTTAGCTTTTTTGTTCGTCCACTAATAGTGTTAAGTACTTTATAAAAATTAACGCTAAACCCTAAACCTACACTACCCCAAGACCCACCATCTGCATCGTATAGTTTTCGTTCATTTTGAGTAAGTTGTTTACCTTTATAACCTGGTATGCCGAGATCATAAAAATTTATTTCGGGTTCGGCTTTAAGATTTTCGAGATCGGACTCTAAACTTCCAGTAAAAATTTTACCCACAATAACCTCATTTAAAGCACTTACATTTTCTACAAGTGAGACATTAAACGCTCCTACTGCTACTATTAGTTTGGTAATAACCACCTCTTGTGTTTGATATTTAACTCCAGAAATTATCAATGTATCTTGTGCTTGTGCAGGTATCACAAAACTTCCATCTTCATTAGATACGGTGTATTTTGCAGCTGTTCTATTTTGAATATGTAGTCCTTCGACCTCATCCTCTGCAATAAGTTGACCATTTAGATCACGACGTTGCGCACTAACATAACACACCGATAAACAAGCGAGTACAACATATAATAAACTACTCCTTTTCACGGGTTGCTTTTAAAAATGTCTTACTTAACTCTGAAATACGCTCTAACAGTTGCATTTCATTATTTTCTTCAAACAAACGATCTTCTACTCCTGCTTTCTCAACATAGTCAATAAATGCGTCCACCTTATCTAAAGGAATATCAAAATTTTTATGAATATAATTAACGCTATAAATATCTAATGCTTGCTTAAAAGGTGTTTTCTCTTTTAATTGGGCTTTTTTATTTTTAGTTTTTTCACCATCGACATCAACCACTTGCTTGAAGAGAAAACCAGCAACGTTTACTAAATCAACCATATTTCCGACATATGGATTATATTCCGTAAACGCCAAATTATCTGCTTTGGTTTTATAGTCTGCAGAAAACTCAAAATCTTCAATATTATCTAAACCGAAATAGACATCGTCAAGGCTTACATTATAGGTTCTTACATTTTCTAAATCAGCTCTTAAATTACCTGTAAGGTCAAAAGGCAGAATAACCACTTCATCTAATTTATTAACTTCCTCAACAAGAATAACCGTTAATTGTTTTGAAATTAAAACCTTATCTGTAATAGTTACTGAAAAATCCTGAAATTGAAGAGCACCAAATTCTATGACATCATTTAAGGCAAC
The DNA here is from genome assembly GCF_003387355.1 of Winogradskyella sediminis. Classification (GTDB taxonomy): domain Bacteria; phylum Bacteroidota; class Bacteroidia; order Flavobacteriales; family Flavobacteriaceae; genus Winogradskyella; species Winogradskyella sediminis. The sequence goes on along the minus strand of NZ_QUNH01000001.1, from coordinate 1,503,403 downwards.
TTGGATTTCAAAATTACCGTCAGCATCTGTGTACGTCCCCTTATTGGTAGAGGAATTAAAGACAGCAACTCCTTCTTTATCGTCCGTAGCAACTACAATTCTACCATTGATTGTAACCCTTTCTACAGCTTGAGAAAATGCCGTAAGTGTTGTCATTGCAAATAATAAGAGTAGTATTTTTTTCATGTGTGTTGATTTAATATATTGAATTATCACATGCTGTTCTCTATAAAATTATTCGCTAGACGCAAAAACGATAGTAACATGCTCGATTTTAACTTTTCATTCTTGTAATAAATTTCGGTTATATTCTTCAATTCTCATAACAATAGGTTCGTAAATGTTTGTTAAATGAGAAAAATAGCACTTTTAAAAAAGATTAACTTACTTTGTAACCGATACTACTAAATCTTTAAAATTTGAAATCAATTATAATTGCAAGTACTTCTACGGTTCACGGAAGTGGCTATTTAGACTATTTACTAGACGAATTAAAAATACATTTTAAATCGGCAGATGAAATTCTATTCATTCCCTATGCCAGACCAGGCGGAATTTCTCACAATGTTTACACCCAAACAGCAGCTAAAGCTTTTTCTAAAATAGGCAAAACGGTAAAAGGTATACACGAATTTGATAACGCTATTGCAGCCATAGAAAATGCTCAAGGTATTTTTGTGGGTGGCGGAAACACGTTTGTTTTAGTTTCACAATTGTATAAATACAAGGTGTTATCACCAATAAAGGATGCGATACAAAATGGCACGCCATATTTAGGTACTAGTGCAGGAAGTAACATTTGTGGCTTAACGATGAATACTACCAACGACATGCCAATTGTATATCCTCCAAGTTTTAAAACCTTGGGTCTTGTTCCATTTAATATTAATCCGCATTATTTAGATCCTATTGAAGGTAGCACACACATGGGAGAAACTAGAGAAACACGCCTTAAAGAATTTCATGCCTACAATACTCAGCCAGTAATTGGATTAAGAGAAGGTAGTTGGATTGCCGTTAAAGGAAGTGAGCTAACGTTAAAAGGTCACTTAGACGCTAGAATTTTTGAATATAACAAATCTCCTTATGAAGTAGCTCCGCAAACGGATTTAGATTTTTTAAAATAACCTATAGCTTTTTTAAAAAATGGTATCCTAAAATCTGAAAACCTTCGTTATAATAAAATTTATGCGACGGATAATTTTGTACATAAGTATTAAGCTCTACAGAATCGCATCCACACTCTTTAGCATACTTATAAATCCAAGCCATAAATCTTTTACCTAACCCATTTCCCCTATGTTCTGGTACAATGTAAACATGGTCTAATTCTACGGATTTGCCAATATAATGTCTGGTAGAAAACCATAATCCGGTTATTCCTACAAGCTCATTATCTATAAAGATGCCTGCACATTTATAATTTTGATGTTGCATGTCTTTAAAACGTGACCTTAATAACGCTTTACTGACTTTAGCGTCATTTAGCTCATAGACTAAAGGAATAATTTGGTCGAGATTATCGTTGGGAATTAATTTAAAATAATAATTCATGGGTGATAATTTAAAAGCTAAAAATACGTCATTTACACAAACAAAAAAGCGTCCTAAGGACGCTTTTTTCAACTAACTAACTCAAATAATTGTCTACTCCCAGACATTTTTATTTTTAAATCGCTTCAGAAACATTTCTGCGTCTTTGGCTTTCGATTTTTGTGCATGTTTTATTGCGGTATATCCATTATCACATGATCTATGAATTTTAGAGCCTGCTGTAATTAAGACCTTAATTATTTCTACACGATTGTATTTTGCAGCATAATGAATTGGCATCATACCATTTGATTTTGCGTTTACATCTGCACCTGCTTTAATAAGTTTATTCACTTCGTCTAAGTTTCCTGTGGCAACGGCTTTACATAAAGGACTAACCTCTAAAGTTTTAACAATTGCATTATTTAACTCAGAAGCTAAAAGAGCATTAGATGCATTTACATTTGACATTGAAAAGCCTAATGCTAAGGCTAATACGATTACTGTTTTTTTCATGATGAAAGATTTTAAATTTAATTGATTGTTTTTTGATTATACCAAATAGACGACAGTTTCCTGAAAGTGTTACACCTAAAATCATTTTATAACATTTCTTTAACGCTTTGAAAATAAATATGTTAATATCATCACAAAACATAAACAGATCTTTACCAACTATTTAGTAAAACTTAAAATAGCGTTAACATTCTAAATTTTTTTAACATACAGATTTGTTGTAGCGTTGTATGTATTATCTTTGATACTCAAAATTTTTTCACATGAATAAAAAGGTTATTTTAATGATTTTAGATGGTTGGGGAAAATCACCTGACCCTAAAGTTTCGGCTATAGACAACGCGCAAACTCCATTTATAGATTCTCTGTATACCAAATATCCAAATGCTAGTTTAAGGACGGACGGATTACATGTTGGTTTGCCAGAAGGCCAAATGGGAAATAGTGAAGTTGGTCATATGAATTTAGGTGCTGGCCGTATCGTATACCAAGATTTAGTAAAAATTAACCTTGCTGTAGAAAATAATACACTGCGCGAAGAACCTGTTTTAAAAACAGCTTTCGAATACGCAAAAGCTAATAACAAAAACGTTCACTTATTAGGGTTGGTTAGTGATGGTGGTGTCCATTCTCATATTAATCACCTATATGGTTTACTCAATGCGACTCACGACTATGGTTTAGAAAACGTATTTGTGCATGCTTTCACCGATGGTAGGGATGTCGATCCTAAATCTGGTTTTAGTTTTATTACCAATTTAGAAAAACAGCTCACTAAAACATCTGGAAAACTTGCCTCAGTTACTGGTCGTTATTATGCTATGGATAGAGATAAACGTTGGGAACGTGTAAAAATCGTTTACGATGCCTTAGTCAATGGTGAAGGTGAAAAAACTAATGATGTTTTAAAATCGATTCAAGATAGTTACGCTAAAGACATAACAGACGAGTTTATAAAACCTATCATAGTTTCAGATCAGAATGATCAACCTGTCGCTACAATTAAAGAAGATGATGTTGTTATATTTTTTAATTTCAGAACAGATCGAGGCAGACAATTAACAGAGGCCTTAACACAACGTGATTTTCATGAGTACAACATGCACAAAATGAAACTTCACTATGTAACCATAACCAATTACGACAACAGTTTTAAAGGTATTAATGTTGTATTTAATAAAGAAAATCTTAGCGAAACTTTAGGTGAAGTCTTAGAGAAACACCACAAAAAACAAATTAGAATTGCGGAAACTGAGAAGTATCCTCATGTTACCTTTTTCTTTTCTGGTGGACAAGAACAACCGTTTGAAGGAGAAACAAGAATTTTAAGAAACTCACCAAAAGTTGCCACTTACGATTTAAAACCAGAAATGAGTGTTTACGAATTAACAGACGCCCTCGTTCCTGAATTGAAAAAAGGAGACGTTGATTTTGTATGTTTAAATTTTGCAAACGGAGATATGGTTGGTCACACAGGTGTTATGCAAGCTGCTATAGAAGCCTGTGAGCATGTGGATAAATGTGTTAAAGAAGTCGTTACTGCGGCATTAGACAATGACTACACTACTATTTTAATTGCAGACCACGGTAACTGTGAAACGATGATAAATCCTGATGGCTCTCCAAATACAGCTCATACAACGAATCCGGTTCCTGTAATTTTAATTGATAAGGATTTAAAAGCAATAAACGATGGCATTTTAGGAGATATCGCACCAACCATTTTAAAACTAATCGGTATCCCACAGCCAAAGGCCATGACGAGAGATAGCCTTGTTTAGTTTTCTTATTGTTGTAACTTTGCCCTAGATTTAACAAATAACATGAATTTTCAAAATAGATTAATAATAGCTGTAGATTTTGATGGAACCATTGTAGAGGATGCTTATCCTAAAATTGGAAAAACACGCATCTTTGCATTTGAAACTTTAAAACGTCTTCAAGAAGATGGCCATAGGCTAATTCTTTGGACCTATAGATGTGGAGCTAAGTTGCAAGAGGCTGTCGATTTTTGTAAAGATAATGGTATTGAGTTTTATGCTGTAAATGCTAGTTTTCCAGAAGAAAAATACGATTATAGTCGAAGTCGAAAAATACATGCAGATCTATTTATAGACGATAGAAACATAGGAGGTATTTTAGGTTGGGGAGAAGTGTATCAAATTATCACTAACGAAGAACCTAAAATACCTACTGAAAATAAAAAATGGTGGCAATTTTAAGCCACCATTTATTTTATAAAATTATAGTAGGCTTTTTCAATTGCTTCACGATGATTCGGATGCGCTATATTCACTAAAGCTTTTACCCTATTTTTAATGGTTTGGCCATATAGATTAGCTACTCCGTACTCTGTAACTACATAATGAACGTGAGCTCTTGTCGTTACCACACCTGCTCCATTTTTCAATACAGGTACAATTCTACTAATACCCTTTTTAGTAACTGACGGTAATGCAATAATAGCCTTACCACCAGCACTTAACGAAGCGCCTCTGATAAAATCCATCTGACCACCTACTCCAGAGTACATATCAGAACCTATAGAATCCGCACAAACTTGTCCGGTTACATCAACCTCAATCGCAGAATTAATAGCTACCATTTTTGGGTTTTGTTTTATATAGGCTGGATTGTTTGTATAATTCGAAGCTCGCATTTCTACAAACGGATTATCATTTACATAATCATATAAACGTTTAGACCCCATTAAAAATGTAGATAAGGCACGTCCACGATTTATCTTTTTATAATTACCGTTAATCACATTATTAAGTATTAAATCTATAACACCATCTGAAAACATCTCAGTATGTAATCCTAAATCTTTATGATTCGTTAATTGGGTTAAAACTGCATTTGGAATAGAACCAATTCCCATTTGTAATGTGCTACAATCCTCTATTAAACCTGCAACATATTCTCCTATTTTTTGTTCTATGGCATTAGGTTTTGCCATAACATGTAAAGGAAGTTCTTCATCAACCTCAACAAAGTAATCGATTTCTGAAATATGAATAATTCCGGCACCATGGGTTCTGGGCATTTGCGGATTTACTTGTGCTATAACGGTTTTTGCATTATCTATAGCAGCCAATGCGGCTTCAACAGATACTCCAAGAGAACAATACCCATGCCGATCGGGAACAGAAACATGAATTAGCACCACATCTAATTCAAGTACACGTTGTTTAAAAAGTCGTGGTAATTCACTTAAAAAAACAGGAGTATAAGATCCATTACCTGCCTTTATAGTATGTCTAATATTTTTACCTAGAAAAAAAGAGTTAACATGAAAACTGTCTTTTAATTCCGGATTAGCATAAGGCGCCACACCTTCAGTATGTAACTGGCAAACTTCCACATTTCGAAGCTCTTCATGTCTTGCTGCTAATGCTTTAACAAGGATTTGAGGTGCAGCTGCAGCTGCCTGTATATAAACACGATCGTTAGATTTTACCACCTTTAAAGCCTCTTCTGCGGAAACAATTTTATACATAATACACCCGTTTTAGATCGCAAATTTAGAGTAAACAAAAATTTTATAAACTGTTATTTATCATGTTTTGCTGTTATCTTCATCTTTCTCTTTACGTTCACAATTTGCATGTAACATCGCGATATTTTAGAGTAAGATTACAGTTGAAATAACAAGCGCTGTAAATATTATCTATTTTCTTTAGTCGTAATTTTAATCAAAAAATGCTATTACCTATCTTTGCCGCTGAATATATTGAAACATGATTATAGTAAAAACCACAGAGGAAATTGAATTAATGCGTCAAAGCGCACTCGTTGTATCTAAAACTTTAGGTATGTTAGCGAAAGAAGTGAAAGAAGGCGTAACAACTAACCACTTAGATACTATTGCTGAAGAGTTTATTAGAGACCATGGTGCATTACCTGGTTTTAAAGGGCTTTACGATTGTCCTTCAACGTTACTTTGTAGTGTTAATGAAGCTGTCGTTCATGGTTTACCAACAGACACTCCATTGAAAGATGGTGATATAGTGTCTATAGATTGTGGTTCATTTATGAATGGCTTTTATGGCGATCACGCATACACATTTGAAGTTGGTAACGTCGCTGAAGAGACTAGAAAACTTATTCAGGTGACTAAAGAATCATTATACAAAGGTATTGAGCAACTTAAAATTGGTAACCGCGTTGGTGATGTTGGTTATGCTATACAACAATACACGGAAGCTAAAGGTTATGGTGTGGTAAGAGAATTGGTAGGTCATGGTTTAGGTAGAAAAATGCACGAAGATCCTGAAATGCCTAATTACGGACGTAGAGGTCGTGGAAAAAAGTTTATTGAAGGCATGGTTGTCGCCATTGAGCCTATGATAAATATGGGAACCCATAAAGTAAAACAACTTAAAGATGGCTGGACCATTGTTACGCAAGACGGTAAACCTAGTGTGCATTTTGAACACGATGTTGCTATCGTTGATGGCAAACCAGAAATACTTTCCACATTTGCATATGTGCACGAAGCCTTAGGTGTTGTGTCTGACGAAGAAGATGCTTTTAGACAAAACGCTTTAGTACTTTAAGATTTATAGCTATGACCATTGCACACATAGAGAACGAATTAACTGCTTTAAGAGCGGAGCTTAATGCTCATAAATTATATAGTGCTTTATCGTCGATTGATGATATTAAAACATTTATGGAACAACACGTATTTGCCGTTTGGGATTTTATGTCTTTACTAAAAGCACTTCAAACTCAATTAACAAATATATCGGTGCCTTGGACGCCTGTTCAAAATCCTTCTACAGCTCGCTTTATAAATGAAATTGTACTAGGAGAAGAAAGTGATGTTAATGAGTTAGGCGAGCCTAAAAGTCATTATGAAATGTATTTGGATGCCATGCACCAAGTTGGAGCAAGCACATTATCTATTGAACAATTTGTAGATTATATTAGACATGGTGACTCGGTTTCTATTGCTGCAGCAAAAGTAACATTGAATGCTGAAACCCTCAAATTTGTAGACTTTACTTTTAAAGTTATTGCAACCAACGAACCGCATAAAATTGCATCAGCATTTACATTTGGACGAGAAGATGTCATTCCTGATATGTTTTTTCAAATAATCAATCAGTCTAAAACGAGTGATAATACGTATAGCAAACTAACGTACTATTTAAAGCGTCATATTGAACTCGATGGTGATGAACACGGTCCGCTTTCTTTAAAAATGATTGAGGAATTGTGTGGTAGCGATGAACAAAAGTGGCAGGAAACTTTAAATATTGCTAAAGATGCATTAATGCATAGAATTGCGCTTTGGGATGGCATTTATAATTTAATTACAAGTGAAGTAAATGTTTAATCGTTATTTTAATCCATGTAATAGCGATGTTTATTTATTATGATTAGATAATTGTTTCGCAGAGTTACACAGAGTTTCCACAGAGATTCGCGGAGGGATTTAGGTTTTAATAAAATATATGGTTTACGATAAAATCAATGAGAATATTATTGGAGCAGCTATTGAGGTGCACAAAACACTTGGTCCTGGTTTATTAGAATCCGCGTATCAAGAATGCTTATTTCATGAATTAAAAGCCTTAGGATATTCTGTTCAAAAAGAAGTTTCAAGACCTATTATTTATAAAGATATCTCTTTAAATCACGGTTACAGAATTGATATATTAGTAGAAAACAAAATAGTTATTGAACTCAAAACTGTTGAGAAATTTACAGATGTTCATACTGCTCAAATATTGACTTACATGAAATTAGGAGATTACCCAATAGGACTATTACTCAACTTTAACACAAAGCTTTTAAAAAACGGAATAAAACGATTCATAAACACTATCGAGTAAGCACTCCGCTAAACTCTGTGTGTCTTTGTGTATCTCTGAGTAACACTATGAAAAAACTTTTTAAATTCATTCTAAACACCATACCAAGACCTTTCCTGATAAGATTGAGTTACGTGGCACGGCCTGTTTTAGCTTTCTTTTTAAAAGGACATACGTTTATAGACCCAATTGACGGTAAAAGTTTTAAAACGTTTTTACCTTATGGCTACGGGACGCAAAGAAATAATGTATTATCGCCTTCCACATTAAGCTTAGAACGTCACCGTTTGTTGTGGTTATACTTAAAAGATGAAACGGATTTCTTTACTGCAGAAAAAAGCGTTCTACATTTTGCGCCGGAACAATGTTTTTTAAAACGTTTTAGAAGCCTTAAGAACTTAACGTATACAACGACCGATTTATTATCACCTATTGCGGATGTGAAAGCAGATATTTGTGATTTGCCTTTTGAAGATAATAGTTATGATGTTATTCTATGTAATCATGTATTAGAACACATCCCAGATGATACTAAAGCCATGCTAGAATTATTTCGTGTGATGAAACCTGGTGGTTATGGTATTTTTCAGATTCCACAAGATTTAAATCGTGAGATGACTTTTGAAGATGATTCGATTACAGATAAAGCTGAACGTGCCAAGATTTTTGGCCAATATGACCATGTTCGTGTGTATGGTAGAGATTATTTCGATAAGCTTCGTTCTATAGGTTTTAAAGTTGAAGAGGTAGATTATACGGCTCAACTTTCAGAAAAAGATATTGAAAAATACTGTTTGGCTAAGGGTGAAATTATTCCTGTAGTTTATAAATAAAACCATTACTAAAATGACGCAACACCTTATAATTGCAACAGGCGCTATATTCGGAATGCTAGCCGTGATCTTTGGAGCTTTCGGTGCTCATGCCTTAAAGAAAATTTTAACTACAGAGCAATTGCATAGTTTTGAAGTTGGTGTAAGATATCAACTGTATCACGCCATTGTATTATTAGCTTTAGGTTTTAATGCCAAAGATATCACCTCAGCAACCTATTGGTGTTTCACAATCGGCATTATTTTATTCTCTTTTAGTATTTACGGTTTGATTTTATCGGATGCTAAAGGTAAAAAACTTCGGTTTTTAGGACCAATTACTCCAATTGGTGGCTTACTATTGGTTATAGGTTGGCTCTTGGTATTGGTAAATGCGTTATAGCCTCTAAATATCTTCAAAAAAAAGTTGAACTAAAATTAATTAGTCCAACTTTCTTCAATTGATTAATAGCACGTTTATTTCTTCACAAAGCGTTTAGTTAAAACGTTTCCGTTTTCGTCTTCGATTTTAATTAAGAATATTCCGTTTGATAATCCTGAAACATCAATAATTTCTTTTTGAGTTCTTAAAACTTCAGCTCCTAAAACAGAATAAATTAATACTTCTTTTAAGTTTTGAGTCATTTCAATATTTAAAATTGAAGTGGTTGGATTAGGGTATAACTTGATGTCGTTTTCACTAACTATTAAATCATTAATTCCTAAAGACGGATCGAACTCATAAGCACCACGATCTACTGTTGTATTAAAAATACGTTGATTAAATAATAAATCTGTAGTAATATCTGCTGGGATTAAACTATTATCACCAGTATCAATAGACGTAGAACCAGCGGTTAATTTAAAATCTACATCCAAATTAGGATCAGTAGTATCAGTTGCTGTAGTACCTGTTATTAACGATAGTCCATCTTCATCTGTGTTATTCTTTACAATTCTACTAGCATTTGTATTGCCAAATCTCGTAGAATTTGTAGCAGTTCTACCAATAGCTTTTGCTAGTGTAGCTGTGTTATCTGTGTTAGCCCAAAATATATTATTAGCAACGGTAATAGTTCCCCACTCTCCATTATTTCTTGATATTTCTACTACAGGATAATCTCCACCACCACTACCGGCACTAATATTATTAACAAATGTATTATTTACTACATCTGCATTAAGCGTAACGCTAGTAAAATAAGCCCTCAAACGCAAGGCAGCTGCACCAACACCATTTCTGTTTTTTACGGCATCATTATCTGTGATATTAGATCTAAACAAAGTATTTGTTACCGTAATATTCATTGTTCCTACAGAACCAGAACGATGATAGTCGATACCTGAAGCTGCATTAGCTAAATTATTTTCTATAACACAAGCATCTACAATCATATTAGACTCTGAGGTTGTAGTTGTTAGCGATAAACCAGCTCCTGAAAATGCTACATTATTTTTAATGACACTGTTTTTTATAGTAAAATTAGCAACAGTAACTGCTTTAAAAAGTCCACCACCAAAACGATCATCACCAGATGTCGCATCTGCATTACCATCTTTTATGGTGACACCATCTACCGTTAAATTATTTGTCATAATTTCTACAACGTGCGTACTATTATCATCTCTTGTAGGGTCGTTAAAATCTACCGCTGCACTATCATCTCCTAACAAGTCTCCGCTTAATATCGTTTCATTTGCAGTATGGATTAAGCTCATATCTCTTTCTGATAAAGTAGCTTCTGTACCAGCAAAACCACCATAAAGATTGGTGTTTACTACAAAGCTTTCATTTCTATCAGAAGCGTGTGGCTTATAAGTTCCTTTAGCTACCCAAACTTGGTCACTTAAATCTGTAATCGCTAAAGCACTATGTAAATCTGTAAAAGCATCTGCCCAAGAAGTACCATCATTAGAACCTGTTGCACTTGCATCTACATAAAATATATCCGCTTCAGGTATATGTGCATAAATATCTTGAACCTCTGTAGCCGTTAATGTTCTATTAAAGATTTCTATATCATCAATGTTTCCATAATAATCATTTGATGAAACTCTAAATGTGGCATTATTATTTAAAAAAGGCTGATTAATACTTGAATCTATCCCATTAGAAAGTGTTGTATGCAAAGTCCCATCAATATAAATACTATTATCAAAAGCTATACCTGTAGCATCTCGTTTTGTGGTAAAAACGATATGATGCCATCCACCATTAAAAACAGATGAAAAGTTGGATTGAGAAGACTGATGCGATGTGTTTCCGTTTATAAAGTTTGCTACTAGTGTATTACTTGTTGTCGTTGTCATAGAAATTCCATCTCCTGAGCCGTTTGATTCGCGAATATCAAAAATTTCTTGAGCCGTTCCTGTAGGTGCAGAACCTGCAATCCAAAAACTAATACTAATTTCATCATTATAACCTGTAAGCGTATACCCATTTCTAGTAACTGCATTTGCTCTAATAGCATTATCTGCTCCACCAAAGCGATCTGGTCTTAGCGTCGGTGCTGTTCCAGATAAATCGCCATTTCCAGGATCTGCTACATTAATTAAACTTCCACCATTAAACGTATATTTTGCTACTGCGTCTGTTGGTACCTGTGCAATGGATAAACTACTTATAAAAAGTAGCATAAAAAGTAATCTTGTTGTCATAATAAATTTGGTTTTAATTGTTGTTAATGAACCAAATATCTATTATGATGCTTTAAAAAAAAGCAGTTAATTTCTGAAATGTACGTTTCAACTTCTAAAAAACGCTAACCTATATTCTGCACAATGGTTAAAAACTCATCTTTCTTATCTTTTGATATAGAGACGCTTTCATTATTGTCCATAATAATATAACCACCATCTTTTTTGCAGTATTCTTGAATATACTTTAGATTAATGAGGTAAGAACGGTGTGGTCTATAGAACGTAGGAATAGACTCTAGTAAGGTTTCAAAATGTTTAAGCGGCTTACTTATTAATAATTCAGAAGCATTATAAACACTTACTTTAGTGTACATGCCATCGGCTTTTAAAAGAATAATATCTTCAAAATTGATAAACTTTATACCATCTGCAACAGGAAGCCCTATTTTTTTGAAATTAGAAGATTTTAGACTTTTCTGAAGTTCTTCTAACTTTAAATTAATATGAGATTTCCCAATATTAGCTATCGCTTTTTCAATAGCGTCAACTAATTTATCTGCTCGCAATGGTTTTAATAAATAATCTACAGCTGAAAGTTCAAAGGCTTTAATGGCATACTCGCTATATGCGGTTGTGAATATGATTTCAAAATTTGAAGTTGCACTATCAATAAAATCGAATATTTCTAAACCCGAATGCTCTGGCATTTCAATATCTAAAAACACAATTTTTGGTTGCTCTTTTTTAATAATGTCTACACCACTTATTAAATCTTCAGCCGTAAAAATAGATGTTATTTTAGAGCAGTTTTCTCTTATTAAAATTTCTAGTAACTTTCTAGCCTTTGGCTCATCATCTATAATTACTACGTTCATAATTCTAGGTTTAGGTTGTAAAAGGAATATTAATTTCTACTTGTGTTCCTGATGGTTGGTCACCTTCAAACAAATCTATTATAGTGACTCCGACTTGCTTTTGTTTACCATAATTTAATAATGCCAATCGGTCTTGAGTGGCTTTTGTTGCAAAGGATTTATGCTTTTTGTTTTTTCGGGCTTTAAACGCTTCTGCCTTATCTCTACCAACACCATTATCTACAATGACGCATTTGACTGTTTTTGTTTTGTCTTTAATAAAAAAATCAATCTTCAAAACACGGTCTGTTTTACGATGTAACAAACCATGCTTTAGTGCATTTTCTACGTAAGGCTGAATGAGCATTGTTGGAATATAAACTTCTCCAGTAGTTAAACTCCCAGAACTATGAATAGCATACTCTAATTTATCTTCGAAACGTAATTTCTCTAATTCTAAATACATGTTAAGGCAATCAATTTCTTCTTGAAGCGTAATACGTCCTTTGGTGCTGTGGTTTAGGTATGTTCTAATTAGATCTGCAAATTTACCCAAGTATATACTTGCTAATATTTTTTGATTCAACACAATATATTCTTGAATGGAATTAAGCGCATTAAATATGAAATGCGGATTCATTTGAGACCGTAAATTTTCTAATTTCAAATTAATCAACTCATTGTCTAAGGACAGTTGCTTTATTTCTAATTGCCGTTGTTGTTCCTTTTGTTTTATTTTTCTTCGGTAGTATAAAACCGTCGATCCTAATACTAAAAATGACAAGCCTGAAAAAAACCACCATGTTTTCCAAAATGGTCTTTCAATAGAAAATTTAAGTTCTTTTATTGTGGTATCGCTACTTTCAAAATCAAGTACAGGTTTTACTTGAAAGGTGTAGTTTCCGGCAGGTAAACTATTATATTTAACGGAATTAATTCCGGTTTCTGCTGACACCCAATCGGTATTTAATCCTAGTAAGCGATAGCTATATGTTCCCTTCTGATTAAATTGGAACCCATTAACATTAAATTCAATGTTAATTGTATTTTGATCGTAATCAAGTTCATAATTAGGTCTTACTTCTGTGGCTTCTTCATTAATTTCTATCTGACTAAAATAAACGTTATGCTCTATTGGTGTTTTAAATACTTTCTCTTTGTCAATTCTAAACAACCCTAAATTAGAAGAAAAAACAACCGTATTATCTAAAATTTCTATACCAGAAATATCATACGACACGATACCATCTCTCTTGGTTAAGGTTTTTATTTTTTTGGTTTCTACATCTAACAATTGAATCCCTTTATCTGTAGCTATCCATAATGTATCGCCATCTGCCTTGATGTTTTCAATACGGTTAGAGACTAAACCATTTTCGGTTGTAAAATGAGACACCACTTTATCATGCGCTATACCATAAATCCCATCTTTAAATGTGGCGACCCAAACCATTCCATTTTTAGTTTTGGTAAGTGAAATTGCAAAAATAGACTGGTCATTATTCCTGATATGTTTAGGCTTCCAATCACAGTCGTAAATTACTAAATCGTCTATAAAACCAATATAAGTGCTTTTGTATTCTGAATCATAAAATGAGGTAAATGTCCTTTTATTTGAAGAAATATCCTGACCTTTTTTATTGAAATTATTACTATCTAATAAGCGCACATCGGCATAGTTTGCAAACAATAGGTTTTCATTATTTATAATAGACAAACTCTTTGCTCCATGAAAATTATTAAAAACATTAACTTGTTTTGTTTTGTTATCTAATAAAAAGCCATCATCATCTTTACTTATAAAAGTTAACTGTTCTTTTGAATGGTGTTTTATGGCTGAAACTCGCGCTGTTGATGGCAAATCTATAATATCTTCTGTATGATTTATGACATCATAAAAACCAACATCTCCATTATTAGTGCCAAAAAACAAAGTGTTATTATCTATCTTTTCTAAATTACTTATATTTCTATTTCCTTCCGATATATTTAATTGCTCTATATGAATATTAGGTATTACAAACACACCATTATTAAGTGTTGTAAACCAGAAGTTATCATCTTTATCTTTTATTATTTTGGTAACATGATACCGCTGTAAAAACTGCTTTTCTAATTTGAATACCTCATTTTCATACGAATACACTAAAACACCATTTTGTGTAGCAACCCATAACTGTCCATTATTTTCAAAATACGAGAGATGTCGCTGATTGGCAAGCAGTTCAAAATCATGGATTTCAGCATATTGAGTCTTATCTAAATCGAGCTTAAAAAAACGATTTTTTTCGTTGTGTTCCCTTATAAAGAATAACATAGATCCTAACTTAAAGAGCTTTGATTTTTGATTGACATTATATTCGCCGTTCTTTTTAGGTTTTGGTAATTCGAACTCAAAAAGGTTTTCTTTTTTATAACCATTGCTTAGTTTACATAGGTTAACGAACGACCCAAAAAAAATGTCATTATTATACTCAAAAGGTGCTCCAAAAGCAAGGGTAGTCTCATATGGTGTGGTGACTTTCTTACTTAATAAATCGACATAATAAATCCTGTATTTGGTAAAAACAATAAGGTGCTCTGTTGTGACTACAAAATCTGAAAGCTCTCCATTAAGTTCTTTTCCGAGATCTATAAACGTCATAAGCTGATCATCCTCTACATAAAAGAATTGTCCGGAAATATTGCTACACCAAATACGCCCTAATTGGTCTTCTACAGGCTCAAAAACAGATAAGCCTCTTTTTTCTTGGTTGCTGTAGTTTTTAAAGACTTTTCCATCATATCTAAAAAGCCCTTTATCTGCAGCTAACCAAATAAATCCTTTACGATCTTCAATAATATTATAGAATTCTTTGTCGGGCAAGCCATCTTTTTCAGTGAGGTGTACAGATACAGGCTCTTGTGCTTGCGAATAACACAAGCACAATTGAAATAATATAAAAAAGAGAATTTTCTTCAGCATCATAATATTGTAGCTAAAACTACAACAAATTACAAACTGAAAGCCTATTAGCTTTTAAAAGTGGGTTTTTAACTGCTGAATGTCGTTTTTTCTAGTCAGGAAAGTTATTTAACGTCAAAGTTTCAAACTCGTTGTCATCATTCTCAAAAATAATAAACGCTTTTAATTCTGAATGTTTGTATAAAAACTCAGTTACTTTTTCAATGCCCATAGCTTGAAAAGCTGTAGCATATGCATCTGCCGTCATACAATCTTCTGCCAATACAGATACACTAAGGATATTTGTTTTTGAAGGATAGCCTGTTTTGGTATCAATAATGTGTGCATAGCGATTTCCGTTTTCATCGACTTTAAATTTGCGGTAAGTTCCAGAAGTAGCCATCGCTTCACCTTGTAACGGAATGACTTTAGAGTAGGACTGTTCGCCTTCAAAATTAGGATCATCGATGCCCACTTTCCATGGTGATTTTTTATCTAGATTAAGCCCACGAACACGAATTTCACCTCCGATTTCAACTAAATAATCTTTAATATTTCTGCTTTCTAAAAATTCGCCAATAACATCTACACCATACCCTTTTGCAATGGCATTAAAGTCTAAAAACGATTTTGAGCTTTTAACCACCTTATCCGCTCTCAATCCCATACGGTTATACCCAACAGAGCGCATTAAACTATCTATGGTTGTGCTATCAATATTCACTATCTTACCTTCTGGCCCAAAGTCCCATGCATTCACAACCGATCCTATGGTAGGGTCAAATGCTCCTTCTGTAGCTCTATAAATTTCTTTTGCCTTCTGAAAAACGCGTTTAAAATGTTCATCTACCACGATAGCTTCACCTTTGTTTAATCTAGATATTTTAGAATCTGGAATGTAAGTAGACATCGATTGATTGATAGCATTAAAAATACTATCAAATTGAGGTTTATAATTCACATCGTTTGACGTGAAGTATTGAATATTGTAGCCTGTACCGAAAACAGGACCACTAATTTTAATGTTCTTAGGCTCTAGAGTACACGAAAAAAGTAGCACAGTAAGACACAAGTAAAGTATATTTCTCATATAAAAGAAGTTCAAAAAATGTAGTTAGCTAAATAGATGTATCAATTCAAATTCATTTCTATAACTTGAATGCCGTTGTATTCTATGAGATACTCTTCGTTAAGATAAATGGGTAAATCTTCACCGTTTGGATTACCTAGACCAACTCCTGCATATAAAACCTTTGCATCTTTTTCAAAAGCGTGTTTTTTAAAGGTTTCCATCCAAACCACATCATAATTATTAGGATTATCTGGCAAAATTACAGCACGGACGAC
This sequence comes from Winogradskyella sediminis, assembly GCF_003387355.1. Classification (GTDB taxonomy): domain Bacteria; phylum Bacteroidota; class Bacteroidia; order Flavobacteriales; family Flavobacteriaceae; genus Winogradskyella; species Winogradskyella sediminis. The sequence continues at coordinate 1,486,935 of NZ_QUNH01000001.1, read as the reverse complement.
CACAAAATAATACTGACTATTTTTATCAATACACACAAATTGTGGATGGCGTTTTAACTTGCTATTAATTGCTATGAATTCAAAACCACGAGCTTCTAGGTCCTTGCCTACATGGTTCATGGCGAGATTATGAATTTCTTGCGGTGTTAATGGTTTGCTCATGATACAAAAATACAAACTTGCTATTTAAAACGCACATATTTTGAGCTCACAAATGTATAATTTGACACCTGAATCATCACGTCGTCTTCCAACTTGTACCACGGAGAAATCGAAGGCGCTTGTAGATTTTTAACCAAATGTACACTTTGGGCTGGAGTATTACCTTGAAACAATAAAAATAACTTTTCACCATTCTCATTTATAACTTCATCTGCAATCATAACGATATGGCCCGGTGAACCTCCTTTAATAAGCATATCGCCAATTTTTAAATCTTTCGCTTTAACGGTTTCTAACTCATTGTACAACGATAATGTCCCAGAGTACATATAAATTAAATTCAAATATTTATAGAAGTTGTCTTTTGAAGTATTGGCCCTTGCCGTTTTATAAAACGTGACTTTATTCCCGTTAATTTTTGGTCTATACCCTTCAGCATATTTGGTCCAAGAACAATAATGCCCAGACGTAAAATTGAAACCTATTTCGTTTTTTCTATTGTTGTCCCACAGGTATTCACTTCGTATTCTTATTAGTGCATCTGCACATTGTTGTAATCCATTTTTAGGTACAGGGACTTCTAAAACTCCAATATGACCTCCTTGCCAGAAATAGTTGGTGTCATCGTAATTAATGATTTTACTTCCATAGGCTTTTAATTTGTAATTCCTGAGATACGCTTCAAAACTTCCTTTGGCATAATTGACACGTTTATAACCTTCAGGAATATTAACCCTAGATGCAATCGTTAAACTATCTTTATTAATAAGACTTGGTGTTTCAATACTTGATTTAACGATACTAACCACTTTTTTTACTGGTCTAAACTGAAACGCTAAAACGGCAAGTGATGTTAAGATTAAAAGGACGAGTATAATTTTCTTCATACTCCAACTAACGCAGAATTTATTAGTTTTCGTATACACAATACTGAATTTCAATTTCTTACTCAAAGAAAAACCTATAACCAAATTACAAATTATCTTGTATTAATTCTCTTAATATTTGAGTTATATTATTTCTTGTTTTATTTAAATAAATTTTTGATCATCTGTCAAATCTTAAGTTTGTGGAAGCCATTTTATTGAATTCGTTGATATAATTCTTTTTGACTTAATATAAGTATATTGCTTTGAAATAGAATGTATGAAAATCGAAACATCATTAACCATTATTTTAGTTTTTGCCACGGTAATTATGAGTTGTAAAAATCAATCACCATTACCAGACCCATTACAAGCCGGTTGGAAAGGCCATGCAGTTTGCGAGGTTTTAGAAGAGAATAAAGAACTAAGAGTGCTTAAATGCACTTTTGAACCTGGCGTTGGACACGAGAAACATTACCACAATCCACATGTTGGATATACCTTAGCTGGTGGTAAATTTAGAATTACAGATCACTCAGGAACACGAGAAGTAAACGTTCCGACAGGGTATACGTTTAGTAAAGATTCTATCACTTCGCACGAAGTTTTAAATATAGGTGAGACCACGTCTATATACTTAATTATGGAGTACAAATAGCTATAATAAGCTGATGTAACTATGGGTATAATGTTGAGAAATCATGGTTTTAACACATAAAACCTACAGAATTAAATTTATATTTGTCACTTAACCCCTATATACTATCTATTTTGTCTATCCCTAATACGCAGAACAAAAGTAGAATTGATTTATTAGAATTCATCCAGGAACGTGTCACTATCGGTACCTGGGAGTATGATCCTACATCCTCTACATTAAACTGGAGCAGTCAAACAAAAAAAATTCACGAAGTTCCCTTAGATTACAAACCTGATGTGGAAGCTGGCCTGTCCTTTTACAAAGAAGGCCATTGCCGAGATACTATATCTCAATTATTTTCTAATTGTATAGAACTTAAAGAAGACTTTGATGTAGAAGTACAAATAACGACATATACAGGAAAAGATATATGGGTAAGAGCAATTGGAATTCCCATTGTTAAAGATGACCAATGTATTTTGGTACAAGGGCTATTTCAAGACATTGATAAAAAAACGAAGAATGCTAAACAGCTTGCCTATAAAGAAGAGCAACTCAGAAAAACTTTTGAAACAGCATTAGTCGGCATGGCCATAGTAGACCTGGATGGCAATTGGATTGATGTCAACCAAAGTCTTTGCGACACTTTTGGATATACCAAAGCCGAAATAAAAAAATTAAGTTTTGTAGACCTCACACATCCTGAGGATTTAAGGAAAGATAATAAAGCCATGATTGGTATGTTGAGTGGTAAAATCGATCACTTTGAAACAGAAAAGCGCTACATTAGCAAGCAGCACGAAATCATTTGGGCCCAATTATCTATGTCAATTGTTAGAGACAATAATGGGCAGCCTGTGCATTTTGTGGCGCAAATAAATGATGTTACTGACGTAAAAAAAACCAGTAAAAAAGTTTCACAATTATTAACTACCACAGAAGACCAAAATAAGCGTTTGCTAAATTTTGCACATATCGTCTCTCACAATCTTAGATCTCATTATGGTAATCTCGATATGTTACTCGATATTGTAAAAATGGATTTGCCAGAAACCACAGACAATGAAATTTTTCCTTTATTGAATCAAGCTGTAACCCATTTGGGAGAAACAGTAGAAAACTTAAATGAAGTTGCTGCTATTAATATTCAAAAAGACTTAAAGACAGAACCTTTAAACTTATTAGAAAATTTTAATAAAGCCTATTCAAGTATTTCTGCACTTCTATTAGATTCTCAAACTACGATTTCTATTAATATTGCTCCAGAGATAATAATTAAAGCCGTACCTGCTTATTTAGATAGTATATTACTAAATTTTTTAACCAATGCAATAAAGTATAAAAAGCCAACAGAACCGGCTAAAATTGAAGTAAACGCTAGCCTTAAAGATAACTTTGCAATCTTAGAAATAAGAGATTATGGTCAGGGTATTGACTTAGAAAAATATGGTGCAAAATTATTTGGCATGTACAAAACATTTCATAAACATGCCGACTCTCGTGGGTTAGGACTCTTTATTACTAAAAATCAAGTAGAAGCTATCGGTGGAAAAATTGAAGTTGAAAGTAAAGTTAACGAAGGAACAACCTTTTATATACATTTAAAAACATATGAACAAAATTGACGTTGCATGTATCATCGATGATGATCCGATATTTATTTTCGGTGCAAAAAGAATGATGGAATTATCTGATTTTTGTAATTCATTCATGATCTTTAAAAATGGGCAAGAAGCCATTAACAATTTAAAACCTATAATGAATACTGGTGAACAAGTACCAGATATGATTTTATTAGATATCAATATGCCCATTATGGATGGGTGGGAATTTCTAGATGAATTTGTTAAGATAGAATCACATAAATTAGTTACTATCTACATCGTAAGCTCATCTATTGATCCTGTTGACTTAGACAGAGCAAAACGGTATAAGTCTGTTTCTAATTACATTATTAAGCCTATTTCTATTGACACTTTAAAGGATATTTTGAGTACAAGAGAAGAAAAAGATTCAGCACTATAGCATTTAAAATTAAAGTTTAAACAAAAAAACCAACTCAATTGAGTTGGTTTTTTTTATATAGATTCTTTAGATTACCCTCCAAAGTCATCAAATCTAATATGCTCATCTGGGATACCAAAATCTTCACCCATTTTCTGAACAGCCTGATTCATCAATGGAGGTCCACAGAAATATAATTCTATGTCTTCTGGAGACTCGTGATGACTTAAATAGTTATCAATAACACAATTGTGAATAAAGCCTACAAATCCATCTCCTGGTGCATCTATGTTTTCTTTTACTTTCCAATTATCTTCTTCCATAGGTTCAGATAATGCTAAGTAAAATTTAAAGTTAGGAAAATCTCTTTCTAACTCACGGAAGTGTTCTAAATAGAATAATTCGCGCTTAGAACGTCCACCATACCAATAAGTAACTTTACGACCTGTTTTTAAAGTTTTAAATAAGTGATATAAGTGAGAACGCATTGGTGCCATACCTGCTCCACCACCAACGTAAAGCATTTCGCTATCTGATTCATTGATAAAGAATTCACCATAAGGTCCAGAAATCACCACTTTATCACCTGGTTTTTGATTAAAAATATAAGACGATGCTACACCTGGATTAACATCCATCCAACCGTTTTTAGCACGATCCCATGGCGGAGTTGCAATACGAACGTTAAGCATAATCTCACGTCCTTCTGCAGGATAAGAAGCCATAGAATAAGCTCGTTCTACAGTTTCGTCATTTTTCATTACTAATGGCCATAAATTAAATTTATCCCATTCTGCTTGAAATTTGTCTGGTGTTTCGTGTTCCTCTGGATGTGCTGTAATATCCATATCAGAGAATTTAACCTCACAACTAGGAATTTCAATCTGAATGTAACCACCAGCTTTATAACCCATGTCTTCAGGAATTTCAACAACAAACTCCTTAATAAATGAGGCCACGTTATAGTTACGTACAACGGTCGCTTCCCATTTCTTAATTCCAAATACTTCTTCTGGAATTGTAATTTCCATATCTTGTTTCACTTTCACTTGGCAAGATAATCGTGCACCATGTGCTAATTCTTTTCTAGAAAAGTGAGGTGTTTCTGTTGGTAAAGCTTCACCACCACCAGATAATACATGACACTCGCATTGAATACAAGTACCACCACCACCGCATGCAGATGGTAAAAATATCTTTTGAGATCCAAGTGTACTTAATAATGTATCACCTGATCCTACTTCAATTTCACGTTCACCATTAATAGTGATTTTTACAGGTCCTGAAGGGGACAATTTTTGTTTCACTACAAGTAAAAGCGATACCAATAATAAAGTAACTACTAAAAAGGCTATAACGGTAGTAATAACCGTTCCTAAAGTGCTTGCTGCTAATACCATATTCATTATTAATTTTTATCCGTATCGTTAGTTGTTTCTATAACAAGACTAGAAGTCTCATTTTTTACATCTGTTGAAGTCGTTGTTAACATTCCAACAGTATCTTTACTTGTTTCTTCTGTTGCTTCTTCTTCACCTCCAGTTAACATACCACCAAAGCTCATAAAACCAATAGCCATTAGGCCTGTAATAATAAATGTAATCCCTAACCCTCTTAATGGTGCAGGTACATTGCTATATCTAATTTTCTCTCTAATTGCAGCAATAGCAACAATAGCTAAAAACCAACCAATTCCAGAACCAATTCCATAGTTCAGCGCTAATCCTAAGGTTTCAATTTCACGCGATTGCATAAATAAAGAACCACCTAAAATTGCACAATTAACCGCGATTAACGGTAAAAAGATACCTAAAGAATTATATAATGAAGGTGAAAACTTTTCTACAATGATTTCAACTAACTGTACCATGGTTGCAATCGTTGCAATAAACATGATAAAAGATAAAAAACCTAAATCGTAATCCGCATATTCTGGTCCTAACCATGTTAAAGCTCCTTCTTGTAAAAGATACTGATCTAATAACCAGTTTAAAGGCACTGTAATTGCTAATACAAAAATTACCGCAGCTCCTAAACCAACTGCTGTTGATACTTTTTTAGACACTGCTAAGTAAGAACACATACCTAAGAAGTATGCAAAAACCATGTTGTCTACAAAGATCGATTTGAAAAATAATTCTATATGTTCCATATATTATGTTTTTAGTTGTTAGTCTTTAGTTGTTGGATATTGCTATCGACAAACAACTTGTACTTACAAACTAATTTAGTCTTCTATTAATTCTTTATTTCTACTACGTTGTACCCAAATGATCAAACCAACTACTATTAATGCCATAGGAGGTAAAACCATAAATCCGTTGTTCTCATATCCAATGGCATATAATCCTGTTTTTTCTACAGAGTCACCTAATACTTTAAATCCAAATAAAGTTCCTGAACCTAAAAGTTCTCTAAAAAAACCAACAATTATAAGTATTAAACCGTAACCAGCAGCATTTCCTATACCATCTAAAAATGATTTCCAAGGACCATTTCCCAACGCAAACGCTTCAAAACGTCCCATGATAATACAATTGGTAATAATTAAACCGATAAATACGGACAGTTCTTTACTTAAACTATACGCAAATGCTTTTAGCACTTGGTCTACAATAATTACTAAAGTTGCTACAACTATTAATTGAACAATAATTCTAATTTTAGAAGGGATAATGTTTCTCATTAAAGAGATAACGACATTACCTACACTAAGTACAAAAACCACAGAGATGGCCATTACTATAGAAGGCTTTAACTGTGCTGTAATTGCTAAAGCAGAACAGATTCCTAATACCTGAATGGTTATAGGGTTGTTATCCGCTAAAGGATCTAATATTAGTTTACTATCTTTTTTTGATAAAAGTCCCATACATTTTTATTTTAATGTCTTGAAATAAGGCACGTACATTTTTAAATCTTTCATAATCATTGCAGTAACACCATCACCAGTAATAGTGGCACCGGCAATTGCATCTACAGCATTGTCATTTTTTCTCTCGTTTTTAGGATCTGCATTTCCCTTAGCAACATTGATGCCTTTAAAAACACCTGCTCCATTTAATAAATGCTCGCCTTCAAAATCGTCCATAAAATAACGTTGCTTAATCTCTGCTCCCAATCCAGGAGTTTCACCTGCATGGTCAAAGAAAACACCTTCTATCGTCATAGACTTATCGACAGCAACAAATCCCCAGATCGCATCCCATAATCCTTTTCCTCTAATAGGAATAACATAAATCGTTTCGCCATCTTTTTCGCCTTCAAACAATGGTAGTTTTCTTGTATAATCAGGATCTTTAGCCTTAGCTTCTTCTTTTTTGATATCAATTAAATACGCCTCAGGATATTCTGTAACGTCTGCACCTTGAATAACATATTGTTTAGTGATAGCGTTTTTAAACTCTTCTTCTACTTTATCTGTAGAAATAAATGCAACATCACTTGTACCTTCATTAGCATTAATACCCATCGCGTACAATATGTTCTGCTGCTTTTCAAAACGTTTATTTGCATCTACTAAAGGTTTCAATCCTGAAGCAAGTCCTGCAAGTATAGAACCCACTACTAACACCATAACAATGGCAAAAATAACGGTATAACTATTTTTTTCTGTATCGATTGCCATAATTTAAGCTGTTTTTAATTTTGCTCTTTTTAATCTTCTTTTCACATTGCCCTGAACTACATAATGATCTATTGTTGGGGCAAATACATTCATTAACAATATTGCTAACATCACACCTTCTGGATAGGCTGGATTAAATACACGAATCATAATGGAAATAAATCCTATTAAGAAACCATAAATCCATTTTCCTTTATTGGTTTGCGATGCCGTAACAGGATCTGTTGCCATGTATACAATACCAAATGCCATACCACCAATTAGTAAATGGTGCCAGAACTCAGTATTCATTAATCCGTAAAACTTACTCGTATCAGTAATCCATCCGGCAGCTACAACCAAGTTAAATATATAACCCATAACTAAAGCTCCTAATACCGCACTTAACATGATTCTCCAGCTTCCGATCTTTGTAAAAATCAGAAATAATCCACCTAATAAAATTAGAAGTGTAGAGGTTTCTCCGATAGACCCAGGAATAAACCCAAAGAACATATCCATAACAGAATAATCAACTCCATGAGATTGTGCTAAACTACCTAATATTGTTTCTCCCGAAATAGCATCGGCAGTTGAACCATTAGCAATTTCTCTAGTTCTTTCTACAGCACCTTCAACCCAAACTTTATCACCACTCATCCAAGTAGGATATGCAAAGAATAAGAATGCTCTTATGGTTAAGGCAGGATTTAAAATATTCATCCCTGTACCTCCAAAGACCTCTTTACCGATAACCACACCAAAAATTACCGCAACAACTAACATCCATAAAGGAATATCAATTGGCACAATTAATGGCACTAACATCCCTGTTACCAAGTAACCTTCTTCTACTTCGTGTCCTTTAATGACAGCAAAAAGGAATTCTACACCAAGACCTACACCATAAGAAACGATTAGGATTGGTAAGATTTTCCAAAAACCAAGAGAGAAATTCTGTAAAGACCAGAATTCACTGCTAAAAAAACCACTTGATACAGCTTCTATTTCTCCTGCTGCTAAATAATGCTGATAACCTGCATTAAACATACCGAAGATTAAACACGGAATTAAGGCCATAATAACCGTGTTCATTGTACGTTTTAAATCATCCGCTGCCTTAATATGTGTACCACCATGTGCAGTATCATTAGGCGTATAAAGAAAAGTATGTATGGCGTTGAAGGCTGGTGCCATCTTAGTCCCCTTATATTTTTCTCTTAAATTATGTAAGTTTTGTTTTAAACCCATTATCTATTTTTTAACCGATTTCTTCTAACATTAAATCCAAGCCTGCTCTAATAATTTGCTGATGTGGCTGCTTAGACACACAAACAAATTCTGTTAAAGCAAAATCTTCAGGTGCTACTTCGTACATACCTAAAGCCTCCATTTCATCTAAATCTTTATACAAACATGCTTTTAAGATTTGCATCGGATAAATATCTAATGGAAAAACTTGCTCATAATTACCTGTAAGCACAAAGTTTCTGTGCTCACCATTCATATTAGTGCTTAGATCGTATTTTTTATTTGGTGTTAACCAAGAAAAAGTTAAAGCTCTTGTATTAGAGACTTTATCAAAAACTGGTTTATTCCATCCAAACAATTCATAATCGTTACCTTCAGGAATGACCGAAATCACATTACTATAATAATCTAAGTAACCATCTGGCTGGACACGTTTTCCTGATAAGACATTACCTGAAATAAAACGATCATTACTATCTCGTTCCACACCGTTATCATAGATCATAGTTGAGATTTCAGAACCTAACTTAGTTCTAAAATATCTCGGTTTTTTAACCGAAGATCCTGCTAAGGCAACAATACGTTCTGGGTTAAATTTACCTGTTAAAAGTAACTCCCCAATTATGACTAAATCTTGTGCATTTACGGCCCATACAGTTTCACCTTTATTAACAGGATTAACCTTATTAATTAAAGTACCCACATTCCCAGAAGGATGAGGCCCAGAAACCTTATAAGTAGTTGCGTTTTCTAAATTTGCTAAAGGAGAATTTGAGTTCGCTCCAACAGAAATATGAACTCCACCTGTAGTAAACTTAGACAAAGCTGTAACTGCGGCTTGTAACTCAGCTTCTTTACCAGTTAAAGTAAAATCTAAATCAGCGGCTAATGGCGCACTCGCATAACCAGAAATAAAGATTGCTTTTGGAGTACTATCGGCTTTTGCAATTACATCGTAAGGACGTTGTTTTATAAAACTCCAACAGCCCGAAGCTAACAGATGTGCTTTTGTTTTTTCAGCATCTGCACTTAAATCAAACTTTCCATGATCTACGTAAGTTTGTTCTTTGTCCGCAGTAATTTTAATAGCATCGATACGACGTCTAGGACCACGTTGCACTTCAGTAACCTCACCAGATACTGGTGAAACAAACTTCATGGCTTCATTGTCCTTATTAAAAAACAAGGTTTCACCTGCTTTAACACGTGTCCCTTGTTTTGCTACAAGTTTTGGAATAATACTGTGGAAATCCTCAGGTTTAATTGTATAGAAATTACTAACAATAGCATTTTCAACAGTTTGCTCGGCTTCACCAATCAACTTTATATCTAAACCCTTTTTAATTTTGATGTCTTTTGACATATCTTTTAAAGATTAGTTATCTAAAAATCGGGGCAAATTTACGAATTAATGATTAATTAAAGCCCAAAATACAGCAACTTTTTTATTTGTAATCATTATAAATAAGAAGACTGTTTTAGGGCATGGATTTTGATTATATTTATACGCTAAGATTTCAAAAAAAAAATGAAAAAAACGTTTTTAAACAATTTACTGTGTATTGTATTTCCTACACTTCTTTTTTCTCAGGTAGCTGTAGAACTTAATCCTCCAGATTTTATAAAAACCATTACATTTAAAAGTAATACCACAGAAGGTCAACTACCCGTGTTAAAGTTAGGAGAGTCTTTAATGCTAGAGTTCGATGCTTTAACGGCAAATGAGGAAGACTTTTATTACGTCATTGAACATTTTAATTTTGACTGGACACCTTCGAATTTGGTGAAATCTGAATATTTAAGTGGCTTAGACAATCAACGTATTTTAGATTACGAAAACTCCTTTAATACCTATCAAATATATTCACATTATAATTTGGAAATTCCGAACACTCAAACTCGTGGATTACTAAAGAGTGGAAATTATATGATTTCCATTTATGACGACTACGATGAGCTCATGTTTAGTAGAAAATTTATGGTGTATGAAGACGTCGCCAGCGTAGGCGTAAGCGTAAAACGCTCTAGAGACGTTAAATTCATAGCAGAAAAACAGTCTGTAGACTTGGTTATTACAACAAGTGGGATGAATTTTAATAATCCTTTAGAAACCATTAAGACTGTTATTATTCAAAATAACAACCTCAATACGGCCATTACCGACTTAAAACCACAATACACGTTAGGCAATGAACTGATCTATCGCTACGACACTGAATCTGCATTTTGGGGAGGTAATGAATATCTGTTCTTTGAAAATAAAGATGTAAGAGCCGCGAATGTTGGAGTTCAATATATAGAATTAGAAGATTTATATCACAATTATTTATACACCAATATTAGTCGAAAAAACAGACCTTATACATACAATCCTGATATTAACGGAAATTTTTTGGTGACGGTTTTAGATAGAGACAATCCAGATATTGAAGCGGATTATGTAATGGTTCACTTTTCATTACAGCATGAGGAGTTAAAGACAAAAGACATTCATGTTTACGGTAATTTTAATTACTACACTATAGAACCCTTAACTCAAATGATCTATAATCCAGAAAGTAATCGTTACGAACTTACTATGCTAATGAAGCAAGGGTTTTACAATTACAAACATGTGGCTGTAGACAGAAATACTGGTGTTATTGACGAAGGCGCAATTAGCGGCAATTTTTGGGAAACCGAAAACAACTATAAAGTTTTAGTATATTATAGGGACTTAGGGCATCGGTACGATAGGCTAATCGGTTTTGGAGAGGCTAATTCCGTAAACATCACCAACTAATGTAATTACTATAAAATCAATATAATAGAAAAAATTTATGTTTTCCGAATTTAAAACAACACCGTATTGGTGAACTGTTAAAAATTAGAACCACTCATCCGAATTATAATGCTTCATTCAAAAATTATGTTATTTTAGCATAGATTAATCTATCACTTATGGTACAACAAGTTACAAGCGGCATAAAGATCACTGTAGAAACCAACTTTGAAGGTACATTTTATAAAAATTATAAAGTGCACTTCGCTTTTGGTTATAAAGTAACTATTGAAAACCAAAGTAAGGATTCTGTTCAATTAAATTCTAGACATTGGCGCATTCTAGATGCTTTAAATAACGAAGAAATTATTGAAGGCGAAGGTGTCATTGGAAAAAAACCAGTACTAAAACCAGGCGAATCGCACACTTATAACTCTGGCTGCTTATTAACATCTCCATTTGGTGCCATGAGTGGACATTATAATATGGTTAATTTATCTAAAACAAATAAATTCAAAGTTTACATTCCTTCATTTAAACTAAGCGCTCCTTTTGCTCTTAATTAATCGTTTGGATTTTAGAAGTTTCAATGATATATCTAAACTTTTAAAATCAATTCCTTTCTTCATTCAATTAAGATGATTTACGCCTTACACCTAAGTCACTTTATTACAATCTCAGCACAGTTACAATACCACTTATAAATAAGTAGTAGTTTAATTTTAAGATTTCAAAGACTTTAATAAGATTATTTTATGTACAATTAGCAATATTATAGTTTCTAATCTTCACACAACTATAACGTTTGAAAGAAGCATTCTCTTATAAAAATTGTACCTTTGCACTTGTAAAATTCAAACTTAAAAAACAAATATATTATGGGAAAAGGATTCTTTAATGTACCTATAGCAGTTAATGAGCCTGTTATGTCTTACGCACCTGGTTCAGCAGAACGCAAAGCTGTTTCTGAAGCTTATAAATCGATGTATAATGCAACGGTTGAAGTTCCTATGTACATAAATGGAAAAGACGTTAAAACGGGCAACACCAGTCCAATGTCTCCTCCACATGATCATAAACATATTGTAGGTGAATATCACCTTGCAGACAAAACTCATGTTGAAGAAGCCATTTCTACAGCTCTTGAAGCTCGTAAATCGTGGTCTCAATTACCATGGGAACAACGTGCTGGAATTTTCTTGAAAGCTGCAGAATTAATTGCAGGCCCATACAGAGCTAAGATTAATGCTGCGACAATGATAGCACAATCTAAAAACATTTATCAAGCTGAAATTGACGCGGCTTGCGAACTAATAGATTTCTTGCGCTTTAACGTGCAGTTTATGTCTGAAATTTACATGGAGCAACCTGAAAGCACAAGTGCAGCATGGAACAGAGTAGAATATAGACCTCTCGAAGGTTTTACCTATGCTGTAACTCCTTTCAATTTTACAGCGATAGCCGGTAATTTACCAGCTTGTATGGCATTAATGGGAAATGTGGTTGTTTGGAAACCAAGTGATAGCCAAATATATTCTGCAAAAGTGATTATGGATATCTTTAAAGAAGCCGGTGTTCCAGATGGTGTTATTAATGTGGTGTTCGGAGATCCTGTGATGATAACAAATACAGTATTAGCCAGTCCTGATTTTTCTGGACTACACTTTACGGGTTCTACCCATGTATTTAAAGAATTATGGAAACAAATTGGAAACAACATTCATAACTACAAGACCTACCCTAGAATAGTTGGTGAAACAGGTGGAAAAGATTTTATCGTTGCACATAAAACAGCCAATGCTAAACAAGTAGCTACAGCGATTACGCGTGGTGCTTTTGAGTTTCAGGGACAAAAATGTAGTGCTGCCTCTAGAGCATATATCCCAAAAGGTCTTTGGGCAGATGTAAAGCATTATTTATTAGAAGATATAGCCTCTTTTAAAATGGGATCTCCAGAAGATATGAGTAACTTTATAACTGCCGTTATCCATGAAGGTTCATTTGATAAATTAGCAAAATATATTGATGAAGCTAAAGCCCATAGTGATGCCGAGATTATAGCTGGCGGTAATTATGACAAATCGAAGGGTTACTTTATTGAACCTACTGTTATTGTTACTACAGACCCAAAATACACCACAATGTCTACCGAATTGTTTGGTCCTGTAATTACTATATATCTATATGAAGATGACGCTTATTCTGAAACGTTAAAACTGGTTGACGAAACAAGTGAGTATGCCTTAACTGGTGCAATTCTCTCTACTGATAGATACGCTATTGAAGAAGCTACAAAAGCACTACAAAATGCAGCCGGAAACTTCTATATAAATGATAAACCAACAGGTGCTGTGGTAGGTCAGCAACCATTTGGAGGAGCTAGAGCATCTGGTACAAATGACAAAGCCGGAAGTCCTCAAAATTTATTACGTTGGGTATCTCCTAGATTAATTAAAGAGACGTTTGTAACTCCTACAGATTACAGATATCCATTTTTAGGATAACAACTTTAATATACTGAAATGCAAATCCTTAGAAGTACAATACTTTTAAGGATTTTTTTTGCATTTCATAGAAATGACATCCAAAATAAGCGGTAGTGATAGTAAACGTTGTATCTTTTGAAGATAATAATTAAAATCGGGTACTTATGAAAAAACATTACTTTACGCTATTATGGTGCTTACCTTTTTTAGGCTTTGCTCAAAATTCAATAACCTCAGCAATTACTCCAGATTTATCTGCCTATGGAGAAACCACAAATTATCCTGGTGAAGGCGAATATGAAGTATTTTTAAGTCCGGATAACATTTTAGATAAACCCATTTTCGTAGTAGATGGTTTTGATCCAGGAGATGCCCGAGATATCACGGGTTTATATAACTCGTTAGATTTTGTAGAAACTTCAGGAAATCAAAATTTAGCCGATTTGGTAAGAGCTCAAGGTTTTGACGTGGTTATTTTAAATTTCCCTACATACACGAGAACTGCGGATAATTCTATTATCGATGGTGGAGCCGATTTTATGGAACGTAATGCTATGATATTAGTAGAACTTATAGAAACTATAAACACCCAGAAAGCTTCAAATAGTCCCGAACAAAATGTGATAATCGGACCTAGTATGGGTGGAATTATTGCCCGATATGCCTTAAATTACATGGAAGCAAATTCTATGGACGCCGACACCAGACTTTATATTTCTTTTGATTCACCTCATCATGGTGCTAATGTTCCTATTGGTTTGCAGCATCAACTAAACTTTTTAGCTTACAATAACACTAATGCTGTCGCAGAGGTTCAACCCTTAATTAACGGACTTTTAAAGTCTTCAGCAGCACGCCAGTTACTTACAGATCATTTAGAGGCGCATTTGTCTGGTGAAGATTTAGTATCATTCGATCCTACGCTAAAATTACCTGTAGCTCATCCATTTAGAGCAATTTTTCAATCTCACATAGATGCTTTAACACCATCTGGATTTCCAGAACAAACAAGAAATATTTCTATAATTAATGGCAGTGGTAGTAATATACCGTATTTTGCCATTGGAGATTCTGGACCAACAGTTACTAATAATTATCCTGTAATGAGTACCACATTAAATGTACCTGTCGCCATTTTTACAGCATCCATTTTAATTGATGTTAATTTTACACCAGAAGCAAGTGCCACAAATACGGTTAGCAGTATTTCGATACAACTATTTGGTAATGAAATTGAAGGATCTATTGCTGAAAGCGAATCTTTTAGTTACTCAGATGGCGTGGATGCTGCTCCTGGTGGTTTATTTGACTTAGCCGTACTCACAGGTGAATTGGGCACTGGTGAAGGTGTCTCCACCGATTTTGTAGACGCTCTCTCCATTGATAAATTTAATTTTATTCCCTCAGTAAGTGCTTTGGCCGTTGAATTTGAAAATGATGAAATTAACTGGAATCACAGTGTCGATATAGGAGGGCCTGAAGCAACGACACAGACTCCATTTGCCAATACTTTTATTCCAGACCATAGTGAGCCACACGTATTACTCACTGAAGCTAACGTAGCCTTTGCATTAGATGAAATTTTAAATCCTTCTTTACATATTTCTAATTTAGAATTAAACACAATTCAAATAGAAAAAAACCCCATCATAAACAAATTAATACTACGCTCTAATACCAACAACAAAGCTCTTATCGACATTACAGATTTAACTGGTAAAACTGTTTACAACACAGCAGTAACATTACATAACAGAACTATTATACCTATAGATTTAGCTTCCGGATTTTACCTTTTAAATGTTGTAACAGAAAATAGTACGCGTTTCACAACTAAATTGGTAGTGCAATAATCACTTTAAATAAAAAAAATCCTGTAAGTTTCGTTACAGGATTTTAATTATTATTAATCTACTAAATATTACTCTTAAAGCTCTTCAATAGTTTGAGTGTCTCCAAAGCTCGCTGACCTAGCATTATATACTGAATTATTACCATTAATAATAAATGCAGCAACTCTTATATTAGCTTCGCCCATAAAATTTAAACCTTTAATCGGTACTTTATTTAAATTTTAAAGGTAAATAAATGACTTTTTTTGTTTCAAAGAATGCTTCTTCAAAATAATCAGAAAGTAAGAACGCTTTAACCGTTTTGTATTGTTTTAGTTCTTCAGTTAAATCTCCTCCTTTTAAATATAAAATTCCATTTTTCAAATCATTTTTTTGAGTTTTTGCAACTTTTCCTTTAATCCAAGTCGTAAATTCTGGCATTGTGGTTACTGCTCTACTGACAATAAAATCGTAAGTTTCGTCTATGGCCTCTACTCTACTATGCGTTGTTCTTATATTAGTGAGTTGTAAGTCTTCTGCGACGGCGTTAATCACTTTCAACTTTTTATTAATGCTATCTACCAAATGAAATTGACACTCTGGAAATAATATAGCCAAAGGCACACCAGGAAATCCACCACCAGTCCCAACATCTAAAATTGAGGATCCTGGAGCAAAATTAATCACCTTAGCTATACCTAATGAATGCAAAACGTGTCTTAGATACAACTCATCAATATCCTTACGCGAAATAACGTTGATTTTACTATTCCAATCGTTATACAACCTTTCTAAGGCCTCAAATTGTTGAATTTGAGTATTAGTTAAATTCGGAAAGTATTTTAGGATGAGTTTCATTGTTTGAATTTTTGACAAAAGTACTTAATTTTAATCTTCATAATTTAACGTTAATCGATTAAGGTTGCTTTTTATTTATTAACTATCTTTGCATTGTTATAATGATTTACAATCCCAAACGTTATAATTAAAATAAAACTAATTAAATGACACAACAAACCGTAAAATTCTCTCGTACGGATTCAGCAAAGTTCTTTAGAACACTTAACAAACGCGTTAACACTTATTTTAAAGACAATAACATAAAAAAGACAGGAAACTGGAAGCTTTATACCAAAGCTATCATCATGTTTTCCTTATTACTTGGTCCTCTAATACTTTTATTAACCATAGATAATATTCCTGCATGGCTTCAAATTATAGCTATGATTGTAATTGGAGTAGGAATAGCTGGTGTAGGTATGAATGTAATGCACGACGCAAATCACGGTTCATTTTCGAGCAAAGCATGGGTTAATAAACTGATGGGTAGTAGTATTCACATTTTAGCTGGTAATGATTATAACTGGAAAGTACAACACAATGTGCTTCACCATACGTATACAAATATTCAAGGCCACGATGAGGATATTGATGCTGGAAGAATCATTCGTTTTTCTAAACATGCTAAATGGTTAAAGATACATAAGTACCAAAGATATTATGCTTTCTTATTATACGGACTATTAACAGTAAATTGGGCGGTAACTACAGATTTTAAACAAACTTACCAATATCTTAAAAGAAAATTATCATACGGTGACTTTCCTAATCCGGCAACACAATGGACTAAATTAATTATTGGTAAAATTATCTACTACACCATTTGGGTGGTATTACCATTAGCACTTGGTTATACGTGGTGGCAGGTTTTAATCGGTTTCTTTATTATGCATTATACGGCAGGTATTATTTTGAGCGTGGTATTTCAGCTAGCTCATGTTATGCCAAATACCGAAATGCCTTTACCAGACAAAGATGGTACAATGAAAAATACGTGGGCAATTCACCAATTATTTACCACTTCAAACTTTTCGCCGAAGAGTTGGATTGTTGAGTTTTACACAGGTGGCTTAAACAGACAAGTAGAACATCATTTGTTTTCTAATATTAGCCATGTTCATTATAAAAATATTGCAAAAATAGTTAGGGAAACAGCTCATGAATTTAGTTTACCATATAACGAATACAATACCATTTGGAAAGCTATTTATGAGCATTACCAGCAACTAAAAGAATTAGGTAGAAAGCCGAGTATGGCCTAGTATAATTTCCAGTTTAAAAACCACCAAATACAATGAATCAACTATCGGATAGAATTAACAATCTAGCCACCTCAGCGACACTTGCTATGGCAGCAAAAGCTAGAGAACTTAGAGCAGAAGGAAAAGACATTATTGGGTTAAGTTTGGGCGAACCAGATTTTAATACACCAGATTTTATTAAAGAGGCCGCAATCGAAGCCATCAATCAAAACTACAATAGCTATACTCCTGTAGATGGTTATGTAGAGCTGAAAGAGGCTATTATAAAAAAGTTTAAACGCGATAATAATCTCAATTACACCTTACCTCAAATAGTTGTTTCTACCGGAGCAAAACAATCATTAGCTAATATAGCTGCTGTAATGCTTAATCCTGGAGATGAAGTTATATTACCTTGTCCATATTGGGTAAGTTACAGCGATATTGTAAAATTGAGCGATGGAGTACCTATAGAAGTAGAAACCTCTATAGAAAATGATTTTAAAATGACAGCCGAGCAATTAGAAGCTGCCATTACTCCAAAGACCAAAATGATTTGGTATAGCTCCCCTTGTAACCCAAGTGGCTCTGTATACAGTAAAGCCGAATTAAGAGCATTGGCCGATGTACTAAAAAAGCATCCTAATATTTATGTGGTTTCTGATGAAATATATGAACATATTAATTTTAAAGGAGGTCATTTTAGTATGGCTGAGTTTGAAGATATGAAAGATAGAACCGTCACCGTAAACGGAGTTTCAAAAGCCTTTGCTATGACAGGGTGGAGAATCGGTTATATCGGAGCCCCAGACTGGATCGCTAGAGCTTGTAATAAAATGCAAGGCCAAATGACTAGTGGAGCCAACTGTATTGCACAACGTGCTGTTATAACCGCTTTAGAAGCTGATCCTTCTCGTATTAAATATATGGTAGATGAGTTTAAAGAAAGACGTAAGCTTATCTTAAACTTATTGAGTGAAATCGAAGGTTTTAAAACCAATGAGCCTGAAGGAGCATTTTATGTATTTCCTAATGTGTCATCTTACTTCGGAAAAACAATTAAAGGAAAAACCATAAACAATGCTACAGATTTCTCCTTGTTTCTACTTGAGGAAGCCTTAGTTGCAACAGTTACAGGTGAAGCCTTTGGAAATAAAGATTGTATCCGAATTTCTTATGCAGCATCACAAAATGAAATTATTGAAGCAATAAAGCGCATTAAAACGGCTTTAAGTTAAAACCTTAAAACTTATTTCTAATTTATAAAAAAGTTGCAACAGTATTCGTCGCAACTTTTTTTTATTCTTTATAATATTTATATTTAAACACATGCCACAAGAGCAACACCAGCAAAAACTGAAACTTTTAATAACATTGAAGTCGCGTGGGTTGTTTGACACATTTTTGGCGATTTAGCACGTTGCTTAATTCCAAATATAGATTTCTTTCCAGCCTTTCTAAAATTGCGCTTTACCATCCGTTTGTAACCCGAGTTTAAAAGTCCTTTGTATGTAAAGTGCGACTTTTTAGCTGTTATTGTTTTGTGTTCCTTTTCTTCATTTATACTCGCTTTCATAATTAACAGTCGTTTGGATTGTGAATAATTTCATTTTTGATAAAATACAAAATATTTACCGAATCCGCAATAAATCAACTAAATATTAGCATTTTAACACAAAAACAACACCGTAACTGACATTAATCAATAAAAATCGAATTTTTAATTGTTTAAATATAAATTCATCTTTACCATATTATTAAAAGAAGCAACACGCCTATAAATAGTACCAATGCTCCAGCAACTTTACACCATAGTCTCTGATTCTCCTTTTTTAATTTTTGTTTAATCAATTGTAAATCCTTTGATGTAGCATTCGGAAAATTAACTACCTTTTTCTTTCCCTTATTATAACCACCAAGTGTCTTTCTAAATCTCCTAGATTTATCAATCATAATAGCCTTATTACTTTTTAAGGTACTCCTCATAGACTCTCCTAGTGGCATATTAATTATATTTAATAGGTAAATAATTCAACAATACCATCTGTGGAATACAAGATTGCACTAAATAGTAGTATTATTAAAATAATACTCAACGCTACCACTTTTAGCATTCTAATTTGTCTTTCTTCTTTTAACCTTTTTCTTAGTGCCTTCAATTGACTTGTTGTCGCTTTAGGAAAAGTGTATTCCGTTTTACGTTTTTTTGTATAACCACCCAACACGTGTTTAAATCTATCGCGTTGCGTCAGTTGACCTCTATTAAAATTGATTACATTCATTGAGTTAGAAGGCATAATTCATAGTGTTTTAAGTTAAAAAATAAGGATATAAAAATCCACATCAGCACCTATAATAATAGGAGATATAGTACATTAAAGACACTTTTACAGCATCAGTTGATAAAATCAATGGGGAGTGTTCGCTTAATTAAAACAAAGCGATAAGGGTAAGCGCAAATACGGATAACTTTAAAATAACACCGATATGATTTACCGTATTAAATTGAATTGTTCTTGAGCGTTGTCTAATCCCAAACACCGATTCTGAAGCTAACGTTTTATAGTTTTGTTTCACTATCGATTTATAGTTTGAATTTAACAATCCTTGAGTTGTAAAATGAGATACCTCAATGGGTTCTGGTACAATTTCTAATGCTGAGTGTAATGATAATTCCATGATGGATGATTTAATTGGTTATACCGATAAGACGCACAACCATTACAAATGTTACAACCTGTTTTTCAGACCCTAACAAAAACAAAGTTCCAAAAATCTAAAAATTATCAGTGAGAATATAGGCTAGCTATATTTTATAATATTTAAAAAAAAGTTGAAAATTTATCTATTCCTCCAGAAAAAAGGTGTCAATAATATCAGAACCGTAAACAATTCCAATCGTCCAATAAGCATTAAAAAAGAAGCCCACCATTTTCCTAAAGGCGGTAATGCAGCATAATTATTTACAGGTCCAAAATCACCCAAAGCTGGACCGACGTTTCCTAAACTAGAAGCAGATAAACCGATGGCAGAGGTAAAGTCTAATTCGAACATAGAAAAAACCAACGCTCCAACTATAAACGAAAGCATATACAAAATAAAGAACCCTAAAACATTAAAAACAATATCTTTAGAAACCGACTTACCGTTATAACGCACAGGAACAATAGCATTTGGATGTAAGGCGCGTTTAAATTCTAAAAAACTATTTTTAATTAAAATTAATTGACGCATCACTTTAACACCACCAGAGGTACTTCCTGCCGAACCACCTAAAAACATCATTCCAAAAAAGAAAACAGTTAAAAAAGGAGTCCACATGGTGTAATCGGCACTTACAAACCCTGTAGTTGTCACTACCGTTAACACTTGAAACAAGGCATGTCTTAAGGCGCTCTCGGCTTCTCCTAAAACCATTGGGTGCAGAATTGAAGACTGAGAAACATCTGCTCTAAAATAGATTAAAACTGCTGCTATGAGCGTAAAAATGATTACAAATTTAAAGTAAAGCGTAAATTCTTCATCTTTTAAAATTTTGGAAACCTTACCTTTAAATAAGTAGTAACTCAATACAAAATTAGTCCCAGCCAAAAACATAAAGAATATAATAATATATTGAATTAATGGATTATCATTCCAATACGCCACACTAGCATTTTTTGTTGAAAATCCACCTGTAGACAATGTACTTAAAGCATGATTAATGGCATCAAAGAAAGACATGCCTGCTAATTGTAACAGTAACGTTTCTGCTACGGTATAGCCGACGTAAATAAGCCATAAGCGTTTTGCCGTATCTGTTATTCTAGGGTGTAACTTATCTGCACTTGGCCCAGGTGCTTCTGCAGTAAATAACTGCATTCCTCCAACTCCCAGTAATGGCAAAATTGCAATTGCTAAAACGATAATTCCCATACCGCCAATCCAATGCGTCATACTTCTCCAAAACAGCACACCTTCTGGAACAATTTCAATATCGTTTAATATACTGGCACCTGTTGTGGTATACCCAGAAATCGTTTCAAAAAAAGCATCCGTAAATGAAGGAATAGCTCCAGTCGTCATGTAAGGCAATGTTCCTGTGAGTGACATAACAATCCAACCAAAAGCGACAACAATATAACCTTCGCGCTTATTCATTTCCTTGCGATGGTCTTTGGTTCTATACATGGCAAAAACCCCAATTAATAAGGTTACCAACCCTGCTAAAGACAACTCAAAAGTAACACCATCTTTATAAATGAGACTTATAATCGTTGCGATGAGCATAAAGCCACCATTAAATAGCAACAGTAAGCCAAAGAAGTGAAAAATAATTTTATAATTGAGTTTTATACGAGACATAACGATATTAAGAGAAAAAACGTTCTACTTCAGAAATAGAGCGCGGCAAACAACATACCACCACACGATCTCCAGGTTGAATCTTAAAACTACCTAACGGTATAGAGCCCTTTCCATCTCTAATAACACCTCCAATAATAGCCGATTTTGGAAATTTCACATCTTTAATAACCTTATTCGTTATTTTAGATTTAGGTTTCACTACAAACTCTAGCAATTCAGCATTCATATTGGTTAACTTGGTCATTGCAACCACTTCTCCCTTTCTAATATATCTAAAAATGTTATTAGCAGCTAGTAGTTTTTTATTTATTAAAGTATCAATTCCAATCGATTGGGATAGTTGATAATAATCCATATTTTCCACCAAGGCAATAGTTTTCTTAACACCTTTAGATTTTGCTAAGAGACAAGACATAATATTGGTTTCCGAATTCCCAGTCACTGCAATAAACGCATCCATATCTGAAATATTCTCTTCGTCTAAAATATCAACATTTCTACCGTCTCCACAAATGACTAAAGCGTTAGGAACATCTTCGGCTAATTCTTCGGCTTTACCCCTTCTGCTTTCTACAAGCTTAACATTAAACTTACTGGAGCACAAATCTTTGGCGGTTTTAAATCCGATTTGACTTCCGCCAAGAATCATTACATTTTTTATCGCAACTTTAACTTTTCCTGAAAGCTTAAATAATTCTTCATCACCACTTTTAGAAGTAATAAAAACTACTTTGTCACCTTCCTTAAAAATGGTATCACCACGAGGTATTATGGTGTATTGTGTTCCTAAACGTTGTATGGCAATAGGAATAAAATTTAATTCGGGATAAATTTCCGCTGCCTCCTTCACCGTTTTATCTACAAATGTTGCGGTACGAGACAAGCGCAAACCTAGCATGGTAAGCGCACCATCTTCAAATACGTATGTATCGTTAAAACCATATTGGTTTAGTAGAAGTTCTATTTCTGACGCAGCCAGTGATTCTGGAGAAATTAATTCATCAATTCCAAATTTAGAAAACCCAACGGTTTCTTTATTATCTATAAACTCAGTATTTGAGATACGTGCAATAGTACGCTTGGCTCCCAACTGCTTTGCTAATACACAAGCCGTAATATTAGTAGTCTCCGAAGATGTCACAGCAATAAATAACGCTGCAGTTTCAATACGCGCATCTCTAAGAATAGAAATTGAAGTCGCATCTCCTTTAATGGTTCTAATATCTAGGTGTTCTCCAGCATAAGCCAAACTGTCTTTCTTGGTATCAATTAATGTAATTTCTTGAGATTCGTAAGATAAAAGTTTCGCCAAATGAAATCCTACTTCACCTGCACCTGCGATAATAATTTTCATTGTATGTCTTTGAAATAAACGTACAAATATACTTATAAGTTATAAGTTATAAAGAGCCTGTAGTATTTAAAGTTAATTACATCGACAAAACACATGCATTAGTAGTCTTCACACAAAATGAAATATGCCTTCTAACCGTTAACTTTATAAATTGATTGCTTTTAAGGGAAATATTTATTTTAACTTTAAATAGTTCCCACTTTAAGTACTTGTAACTTATCCATATATTTGCCAAAAATTTTTATGGCCGAAAAAGTAAACCCATATAAGGACAGTGACCAATCTAAGAAAGATCAGGTTACTAAAATGTTCGATACGATTTCTAAAGAGTATGACGGTTTAAATCGCGTAATTTCCTTTGGAATAGACGTAAAGTGGAGAGATAAGGTTGTGAAACTTGTTTCAAAAAACAATCCCAAAAACATTTTAGACATTGCCACCGGAACTGGTGATTTAGCAATTAATTTAGCACGCACTAATGCCAAAGAAATTATTGGATTAGATATTAGTGATGGCATGCTAGAGGTTGGGCGCCAAAAAATAAAAGCCAAACAATTAGACGCTGTTATCTCTATGGTTATTGGCGACTCTGAAGATTTACCTTTTGAGGATAATACGTTTGATGCTATCACAGTAGCCTTTGGTGTTCGAAATTTTGAACATTTAGAAAAAGGACTTGCAGAAATCTTAAGAGTACTTAAGCCAAATGGTATTTTTGTTATTTTAGAAACTTCGGTGCCTACAAACCCTATTTATAAAGCCGGATACAATGTACATTGCAAACTGATTATGCCTACAATAGGAAAGCTGTTTTCTAAGGATAAAGTAGCTTATCGTTATTTAAGCGAATCGGCATCTGTTTTTCCATATGGTGAAGCCTTAAACAATATTTTAAGAAAAATTGGGTTTATTAATGTCAAAGACTTGCCACAAACCATGGGAGTCGCAACAATTTATACAGCATCTAAAGCATAATATGAAACATCTTTTTTTTCTTTTCGTATTTTTAGTAACCTTTCAACAATCTTCTGCACAGCTTTTTACAAAAGAAAAAGTGACGAACCCTGTGGATAATATTGATCAAAAGTTTTTAACTTGGGGTTATTTCTTAGGCTTCAATCAGTATGATTTTAATTTTGATTACAACGAAAATTTAGAAGATATCCTTGTCGATAACACCTTTGGTTTTCATTTAGGTCTTATTGGCGACATGCGAATTAATAATTTTATAAACTTAAGATTAGAACCAGGCGTATTCTTTACCACCAGAAATATAGTTTATGACGAAAGCTATTTTCAAGGCACTGATTTCAATGATTCTGATTTGCTAAGAGAGGTGAAATCGACGTATGTTCATATTCCTCTTTTAGTAAAATTTTCTACCAAACGCATTAATAATTTTAAACCTTTTATTGTTGGTGGTGTGTCTACAGCTATAAACTTATCTAGTAATGAAGATAATCCAGATGATAATAGTTCAGGAGAATTTAGAATGATCAAAAACACATATTTCTACGAGATAGGTTTTGGTATAGACTTCTATTTACTTCACTTTAAGTTCACCCCTTCTATACGCGGTGTTTTTTCAATGAATAATGAAATCGTGAAAGATGTTGATCCTAATAGTCCATGGACTGGCAACATTTCAAAAATGCAAACTAGAGGTGTATTTATTAATTTTACATTTCAATAGTTCTCCTTTTAAACTCGCTTAATAATATTGCTGTAGCGTTTGCGACGTTTAAACTTTCCGTCTCTTTGATAGTTCCAAATTGAGGAATTGTGACTTTTCTATTTACTTTAGCTTCAATGCGTTCTGAAATTCCATTAGCTTCATTTCCGAGAATGATAATACCTTGTCTTGGTAGCGTTGTGGTATAGATATTTTCACCCTCTAAAAAAGTTCCGAATATATCAGTATTATGAGCTTCCACATAACTTTCTAGATCTACATATTGCACATTAACACGCGTTAAAGACCCCATTGTAGCTTGTACAACCTTAGTGTTAAAACAATCTACAGTATTGTAACTACATACTAAATCTTTAATACCATACCAATCACAGAGTCTTATTATGGTTCCTAGATTCCCAGGATCTCTTACATCATCTAATGCGACAATTAACCCAGTATTTTGAGAAGGTTTTACTGTCGGAATTTCAAAAATGGCCAATGCAGTGTTCGGATTTTTGAGTGCTGATATTTTCTTTAAGTCTAATTCTGAAATCTCCGAAATAAGACCTTGAGGAGCATCGAATATAAGTTTCGTGGTGTAGAGATGTTTTAAAACATACTCTGATTTTAAGAATTCTGTTATACCTTTTATGCCTTCAACTATAAACAAGCCTTGTTGTTGGCGCGCTTTCTTTTGCCCTAAACTTTTAATTAACTTTATTTGATTCTTTGATATCATTTAGCTCATTTTAATCGTTACCTATATATTGCAACATCTTATTTTAGTCAGCAAATCTTTCAGCTCTAATACTTAAAAACAGAATAAAAAAGATACTTATATGTACAAAAGCATCAATTTAGGTTTAAAAATAAAAGGTAATTTGAGTTCTTTAAAATGTATTTACATTTGTTGTATGGAACGCTTTATAATACAAAGTAAACGTTTTTTGATTTAATGTTGTTCCGAAATTAAAGTAACGATGCTATTTCTAACGAAGAAATGGTATTATTTTTGTTTTTTATAAAAAGTAAAAAAATAATTTACCAAATTCAACTTTGCGACACACCTCTTTAACATTGTTTACTAAACACAAATCTTGGCATCGCTATACATTGCTTGCACTCAGCTTTATGATGTTATGGTCTTGTAATGTGGTAAAACGCGTTAAAGATGGAGATCATCTTATTATTAGAAATACCATTCTTGAAGACAGTGTTCAAGTTACTAACGAGCGTATTAATAATATCATTTCTCAAAAGGTAAATTCTGGAATGAGAAAATATTTTAGCACCCCTTTAAAACTTCATATTTATAATTTAGCCAGACCAAATATAGATTCTATTTTAAATGCTAATATTTTAAGTGATTCTACTAAGGTTAAACGAAGAATCGCACTTCTGTCTAAAAAACAATTTGACAAACAAATAGAAATGCGACGCAATTTTAACGCTTGGTTAAAACGCACTGGTGAAGCTCCTGTTATCTATGATGAAGACCAAACCATTAAAACCGCAAAAAACTTAAGAAAATACTACTATAGTAAAGGCTGGTTTAACAACCAAGTTACTTACGATGTAGAAAAGGATAGTAATAAATATGCTAAAGTTACTTACAAGGTTACCAAAAACAAACCCTACATTTTAGATTCCTTAAGACCTGTTATTAGTAGTAGTGCCATAGATTCTGTTTATCCTAAATTTATAAAATCGACCTTACTTAAAAAAGGAGAACAATTTGATGAACAGAACTATGAAAATGAGCGCGAACGTATCAATACCTATTTACGGAATACTGGTTTTTATCATTTTGGACAAGATTATATCCGTTTTGAAATGGATACCATAGGCACTAATCATAAGGTGCATACCGATTTAATTATAGCCAATAGAACTATTAGAGGTGATGATTCTACAACCACAACTCCCTTTAAAATCTATAAGATAAAGGAAGTTAATATTTATACAGACGATAATTTTAACAATCGGTTTAAAGCCATCTCAGACACCACCACTTACAAGGGCATCAATCTTTACAGTAAAGAAAAGCTAAAATTTAGACCAAAAGCACTCACTGATGCTGTTTTTATAAATGAAGGAGACCATTATAGCGATCTCGCAAGAAGCAGAACATCGCGTTACCTCAATGATTTACAAATGTTTCGCTATCCCAACATCGATTTTATTGAAAATGAAGCAGACACCTCATTAATTGCTAATATTTTCTTAGAACCTAAAAAGAAATATAGCCTTAGTTTTGATCCTGAAATTAATACTAGTAATATCCAAACTATAGGATTTTCATTTAGTACAGGTTTAAAAATTAGAAACGTGTTTAGAGGTGCTGAAACTTTAGAAATATCTGGAATTGCTGCGATAGGAGCATCTAAAACCCGAAATGACTTAGAGGATTCCTTTTTTGATATTAATGAATTTGGTGGAAATGTACGTTTAACCATTCCTAGATTATTTAGTCCTTTTAATACAGATAAGATTATACCTAAGTACATGTCGCCAAGCACAGTACTTAACCTTTCTGCGACAAGCCAACAAAACATTGGGTTAGATAAACAAGCCATTTCAGGTGTGTACAGCTACAATTGGTACCCTTCTAAAACAGTGACCAATACTTTAGAACTACTTAATATTAACTTTGTAAAAAATCTAAATACCAGTAATTATTTTGGGGTCTATACCAATTCATTTTCAAGTCTTAATACTATAGCTCAAGACATTAATTATATTGGAGATGATGAAAGTTTATTCGATTCTAGTTTATCCAATTCTTATGCACCTGCAGATATTTTTATAAACAATGTTTTAGAAGGTAACACAAGTTTAACGTCTAATGATGATGATTATGTTACAGTTAATAATATTGAAGAGCGAAAAGAGCGATTAACGGAAAACAACCTCATTGTGTCGTCTAGTTTTGATTACATAAAAGACAAGAGAAAAAATATTTTTGACAACGACTTCTCCGTCTTTAAAATGAGGCTTGAATTAGCAGGAAATCTCCTCTCTAGTATATCTAGCGTTGCAGGTGCTACAAAAAATGATGCAGGTAATTATGAAGTTTTTGGAGTGGCATTTTCACAATATATTAAAACAGAAATCGATTATGTAAAGTATGTTGATTTAGGAAGGCAAAATGTACTAGCGTTTCGCAGTTATGCAGGTATTGCCATTCCGTTTGGCAACTCTAATAGTATTCCTTTTGCAGAAAGTTTCTTTGCAGGTGGACCAAATGATAACAGAGCTTGGACGGCTTATAATTTAGGACCAGGAAGCTCTCAATCTACCAACGAGTTTAATGAAGCTAACTTTAAAATTCACCTTAGTGCAGAACAGCGTTTTAGCTTATTTGGAGCATTTCAAGGAGCTATTTTTGTCGATGCTGGTAATATCTGGAATGTATTAGACAACGTCACTGATGAGGGAGCCACGTTTACCGATTTTAATTCATTAAAAGATATAGCTGTAGGATCTGGTTTTGGTATCCGTTACGACTTCGACTTTTTTGTACTTCGGTTTGATATAGGATTTAAAACCTACGATCCTTCATTAGACGAAAATAAACGATGGTTTAAAGAATATAACTTTAAAAATGCGGTTTATAACATTGGAATTAACTATCCGTTTTAATTTTCAATATTTATGCTAACGTATTCCATAATTTAGCATTTACCGCTTCTAAAAAACTACAACGTTTTCGATATATTATAACGAATTAGGCATTATAAATACTGAAATTTTACGTATTTTTGATAACTAAATTTTCAATCCAAAAAATTATGAGTCATAATATTAAACCTGGCGTTGCCACAGGAAAAGAAGTTCAGAATATTTTTAATCATGCTAAAGAAAATGGCTATGCTTTACCAGCTGTAAATGTCATTGGTTCTAACACAATCAATGCTGTTTTAGAAACTGCAAAAGCATTAAATGCACCAGTAATTATTCAATTCTCTAATGGTGGAGCGCAATTTAATGCCGGTAAAAGCTTAAGCAATGAAGATCAGAAAGCAGCTATTGCAGGTGCTATTGCAGGTGCTAAACATGTTCATCTTATGGCAGAAGCTTACGGTGTTCCTGTAATTTTACATACAGACCACTGTGCAAAGAAATTATTGCCTTGGATTGATGGTTTATTAGATGCTAGTGAACAGCATTTTAAAGACACCGGAAAACCACTTTATAGTTCTCACATGATTGATTTATCTGAAGAACCAATTGAAGAAAACATAGAAATCTGTAAAACATATCTAGAGCGTATGAGCAAAATGGGTATGACTTTAGAGATTGAATTAGGTATTACAGGTGGTGAAGAAGATGGTGTAGATAATACTGATGTAGACGATTCTAAATTATACACTCAACCTGAAGAAGTTGCTTATGCATACGAAGAGTTAAGCAAAGTAAGTGATCAATTTACTATTGCTGCTGCTTTTGGAAACGTTCATGGTGTTTATAAGCCAGGTAATGTTAAGTTAACTCCAAAAATCTTAAAAAACTCTCAAGAGCATATTACGTCTAAATACGGAGTTGAGCACAATCATATCGATTTTGTATTCCATGGTGGATCTGGTTCTACAGTAGAAGAAATTAGAGAAGCAATTGGTTACGGAGTTATTAAAATGAATATTGATACCGATATGCAATATGCATTTTTAAGTGGTGTAAGAGATTATATTCAGGATAAAAAAGACTTTTTACAAACTCAAATAGGAAATCCTGATGGAGACGATGTACCAAACAAAAAGTACTACGATCCTCGCGTTTGGTTACGTAAAGGTGAAGATGCTTTTGTTGAAAGACTTAAAAAAGCGTTCGAAGATTTAAATAATGTAGATACTTTATAAGGATATTTTATTAAATATTTATTGACCCATTAGAACTTGTAATCAGAGTTTTAATGGGTTTTTATTTGCATAACAAAACTCGAAATTTGAGATACTTTTCTCTATTTTTGAGTTATATTTAATAAAATAGTAAGTTTGTACGCTTTATAATAGTAAAACATAACTAACTAAAAAACGATTAGAGATCACATCAATAATCACAAAACTTTCCTGAAGATCACCTTACATAGTGCTTAAGCTAAATACAGCAAAAGTATCTTAGTAAAACCATCTCAGGACTAAAATCGTAACCTCATATGGCTTGGTTTAAAAGAAAAGACAAAGGTATTCATACCTCAACCGAAGAAAAAAAAGACACACCTAAAGGACTTTGGTACAAATCTCCAACGGGTAAGATAATAGATACCAAAGAACTCGAGCAAAATTTTTATGTAAGTCCTGAAGATGGCTATCACGTAAGAATTGGTAGTAATGAATATTTTCAAATTTTATTTGACGATAATAAGTTTAAGGAATTAGATCCGAGCTTAACCTCTAAAGATCCATTAAAATTTGAAGACACTAAAAAATATCCAGACCGTTTAAAAGCGGCTCAGGCTAAAACAAAACTTAACGATGCCGTGCGTACTGCTGTTGGGAAATCTAAAGGTCAAGATTTAGTTATTGCCTGTATGGATTTTAGTTTTATTGGAGGATCTATGGGAAGTGTGGTAGGAGAAAAAATAGCAAGAGCTGCTGATTATGCCATAAAAAAGAAAACCCCTTTAATGATTATTAGTAAATCTGGAGGTGCACGTATGATGGAAGCCGCTTTATCTCTAATGCAATTAGCCAAAACCTCTGTAAAGTTAGCACAGATGGCAGATGCTGGTATTCCTTATATTTCTTTGTGTACAGATCCTACTACAGGAGGTACAACAGCTTCTTTTGCAATGCTTGGAGATATTAATATCGCAGAACCAGGAGCACTTATTGGTTTTGCAGGTCCTAGAATTGTAAGAGACACTACAGGAAAAGAGCTACCAGAAGGCTTTCAAACTTCAGAATTTTTATTAGAGCATGGTTTCTTAGATTTTATTACACATCGAAAAGATCTTAAGAATCGTGTTAACTTGTACATCGATTTAATTAAAAATCAACCTGTACGCGCATAAATCAATAAATAAAAAAGAGGTATATAAACCTCTTTTTTTTTTGCTTTATTTTTATAACTGACACTCTCATTAGGCCGTTTGTAGACCGCTTAAAAAGTAAACGGAAAAACACGTCCCAACGTTAACTTTACTTTCTACCTCAATTCTTCCGCCAATACTTTCAATATGGTTTTTGGTGATATATAAACCAACTCCTCGAGAATCTGGATGATTGTGAAACGTCCCATTTAACGTAAACAACTTATCATTATTGGATTTTAAATCTATTCCCAATCCGTTATCTTTGATTTTAAGTACTACAAATTCGTCTTTTAAACTACTAGAGAGTTCAATAGTTGCTAATCTGTCGTTGGATTTATATTTAATTGAATTAGTTAGAAAGTTAAGAATAATACTATCTATATAGGCTTCTATACCCATAATATAGCATTCTCTATCTACCTTATTTATTATTTTACAGTTTTCCTTCTTTGCTATAGCACTTACATTATAGATTGAATTTTCAATATAATTATGTAAGGGTAATCTGTTTAAAATATTGAATTTTTTAGGTTTATTTAATCGCATTAGGTTAAGATGATTTATAGTGTCATCAAGATTTCCTAAAGCGTCCTTTAACATCTTATAATTCTCGTTAGATTTTAAAGTCCCTTCTAATTCTTCTTCGAGAAATTCAGTTATAGAACACAAATTTCCGACGTGTGTTCGTATATCGTGGGTTGCAATATGTGCAAAATCTTTTAGTTTCTTATTTTGATCTTTAATAACATTCATTAAAACCTCTAAATGCCATTCTGCTGATTTCTGATCAGAAATATCGGTTAATTGCGCTATAAAATAAATAGGCTCATCATTTTCGTCCCTTACTAAAGATACGGATAGTAGTGTCCATACCACATAACCTTCTTTATGAAAATACCGTTTTTCTATCTGATAATTATCAATCTCACCATCTATTAATTGCTGCATATGTGTAAGATCAGACTCAAGATCATCACGATGGGTAATATCTCTAAAATTTAGCTTATACAGTTCGGCTTCTTCATATCCTAATAAATTGATGATGCTTTGGTTGACCTTTATCCAAACACCATCAAGACTTACTATAGAGATTCCTCCGTTAGCATTCTCAAAAATATTTTGAAAAACTTTGTTTTTTAATCGATTGAGATTTTTAGGCATGGGCTAACATTAAGAATTGGAAAACAAAATTAAATTATACCCTTAATTGGTTTAACTCAATAGATTATTTAGTTATCATAATTACTAAAAAGATAAGCATAAATATTTGAAAATACTAGCTAATACAGCATTTAGGCTTTCTTAAAAAAGACAGAGAACTCCGTCCCTACACCCACTTCACTTTTCACCTCTACTTTTCCTCCTAAAGATTCAATTTGATTTTTAGTGATAAAAAGACCAATACCCACAGCATCTTCATTATAATGAAAGGTATTATACATTTGAAATAATTGGTCCCCAAACCGTTCTAGGTCAATGCCGAGACCATTGTCTTTTATATGGAGTACTACAAAGTCATCTACAACTTCAGACGACAGTTCTATGATTGGCTTTCTGTTTTCCGATTTATATTTAATAGCATTGGTAAGAAAATTTAGAATAATACTATCTAAATAAGCAGGAATTCCCTTTATTAAAATATCTTCACTAATAAGATTGTAAATCACAGCCTCGGCATTCTGTGCAAGTGCAATAATATTATAGGTCGCTTTCTCGGTATAATCATACAGGTTTAGGATTTCCATTTTAGAATCTTCGATTTCTCTAATTTTAGCCACTTCTGTGAGGTGAGATACCGTTTCTTGAAGATTGTATATAGCTCTCTTTAATAATTGATAGTTTTCATTTTCTCTTAAGTTAGAAAAATCCTCCTCCAAAAAACCCGTTAGAGATTCTAAGTTTCCTGAATGTGACCTTAAGTTATGAGTTACAATATTAGCAAACGAAGTGAGCCTTTCATTTTGTTCTCTTGCCACATTGAGCATTGTTTTAAGCTTATCTTGGTTTTTTTGCCGATTTGTAATATCGGTAAATTGCCAAATCATGTGAGGTCTTCCAGCTTTAAAATAAACCAAAGACACCGAAATTAGTAGCCACAGAATGGATCCATCCTTATGAAAATAGCGTTGTTTTACACGATATTTACTAATATTTCCATTAATAAGATTATCAAATTTTTCTTCGTGAACACCAAGATCTTGGGCATAGACAATATTGTGTATATCCATATTAAAGAGTTCCCATCTGGTATAACCAAAAATATCGCAGACACTCTGGTTCACTTTTAACCAATTCCCATCTAAATTTACAATTGCAATACCATTATAAGTATTGTTAAATGTGCGTTCTAAAACGTCGTAAGCGTTAGAGAAATTCCGTAAATGATTTGAAACTTTCATACATATCGTTTAATAAGGATTAATCTATTGAACGCTATTTTATTACTAGGGAAAATCGTAATTAGGGCATAAATCTATTCTTTAGGATATCAAAAAGTTACGAAAAAAATTTCAAATCACAAAAAAGTAGTATATTTGCCGCTCGAAAGAGAGGCTTTCGTGTACATAAAAATCATTTACAATAATATTAGCATGTATTTAGATCAAAAAGCTAAAGAGGAAATCTTTAAAAAACATGGTGGTGATGCAAAAAACACTGGTTCTGCAGAAGGACAGATTGCATTATTTACGGCAAGAATTAATCACTTAACAGAACACTTAAAACAAAATCGTAAAGATTTTAACACAGAGCGTTCGTTAGTAAAATTAGTAGGTAAGCGTCGTGCTTTACTAGACTACTTAACTAAGAAAGATGTCTTAAGATATCGTGCGATAGTTAAAGAATTAGGATTAAGAAAATAATCTCAATATAAAGGCCACGCATTTAGCGTGGCTTTTTGTTTTTATATAACTCAAACGGAAGAGTAAAACAATCGTAAAAAAAATAGCAGAAAAATCCTAAAGTGATTTTAGGATTCGCGGTTTTTCATTGGTCACAAACAACAACTACACAACAACACAACGACCATTGTTTAATTAGAATTAAAAAATTTATGATTCCAAAAGTTTTTAGAGAGGTCATAGACCTTGGTGACGGTAGAGAAATTTCTATCGAAACCGGAAAATTGGCAAAGCAGGCACATGGTTCTGTTGTTGTTCAGTCTGGAAAATGTATGTTATTATGTACAGTTGTTTCCAATTACAAACAAGCAGATGTTGACTTTTTACCTTTAACGGTAGATTACAGAGAAAAATTTGCTGCTGCAGGGCGTTACCCTGGAGGTTTCTTTAAAAGAGAAGCGAGACCAAGTGACGGAGAAGTTTTAACGATGCGTTTAGTAGACCGTGTTTTACGTCCGTTATTCCCAAAAGATTATCATTCTGAAACTCAGGTGATGATTCAATTAATGTCTCATGATGATGACGTTATGCCAGATGCTATGGCAGGTTTAGCAGCTTCAGCAGCTATTCAATTATCAGATTTCCCATTTGAATGTCCAATTTCTGAAGCCAGAGTTGGTCGTGTTAATGGTGAATTTGTAATCAACCCAACAAGAGCTCAATTAGCAGAGTCTGATATCGATATGATGATTGGAGCTTCTGCAGATTCTGTTATGATGGTTGAAGGTGAAATGGATGAGATTTCTGAAGAAGAAATGACTGAAGCCATTAAGTTTGCACACGAAGCGATTAAAGTACAATGTGAAGCTCAAGTAAAATTAGCTGAAGCTTTTGGTAAAAAAGAAGTACGTGAGTATGAGCCAGAACGCGAAGACGCTGATCTAGCAAAGAAAATTCACGATATGGCTTACGATAAAGTATATGCTGTAGCAAGAGCTGCATCTGCAAAACACGAACGTAGCGCTGCTTTCAATGAAATTAAAGAAGAAATAAAAGCGTCTTTTACAGAAGAAGAACAAGAAGATTTTGGCGGCTTAATTTCTAAATATTATAGCAAAGCAGAAAAAGCTGCTGTTAGAGATTTAACTTTAAATGAAGGGTTACGTTTAGATGGACGTAAAACGGATGAAATTAGACCAATTTGGTGTGAGGTAGATTACTTACCATCTACACATGGATCGTCTATTTTTACCCGTGGAGAAACTCAAGCTTTAGCCACAGTAACTTTAGGTACAAGTAGAGAAGCTAACCAAATAGACATGCCGTCTTACGAAGGTGAAGAGCGTTTTTATTTACATTATAACTTCCCACCTTTTTCTACAGGTGAAGCAAGACCTATCCGTGGAACATCTCGTAGAGAGGTTGGTCATGGTAACTTAGCACAACGTGCTTTAAAAGGTATGGTTCCTGAAGATTGTCCTTATACAGTACGTGTGGTGTCTGAGATTTTAGAATCTAACGGTTCTTCTTCTATGGCAACCGTATGTGCAGGTACAATGGCTATGATGGATGCTGGTGTACAACTAAAGAAGCCTGTTTCTGGTATTGCCATGGGATTAATTTCTGATGCAGATTCTGGAAAATACGCTGTATTATCTGATATTTTAGGTGATGAAGATCACTTAGGAGATATGGATTTTAAAGTTACTGGTACCGCAGATGGTATTACGGCTTGTCAAATGGATATCAAAGTTAAAGGATTAAGTTACGAGATTCTTGTAAATGCATTAAAACAAGCACGCGAAGGTCGTTTACATATTTTAGGTAAAATTACCGAAACTATTGAAACACCAAATACAGATGTTAAAGATCATGCACCTACAATGGTATCTAGACGTATTCCAAACGAATTTATTGGAGCGTT
Organism: Winogradskyella sediminis; assembly: GCF_003387355.1. Taxonomy (GTDB): domain Bacteria; phylum Bacteroidota; class Bacteroidia; order Flavobacteriales; family Flavobacteriaceae; genus Winogradskyella; species Winogradskyella sediminis. The sequence continues at coordinate 1,451,071 of NZ_QUNH01000001.1, read as the reverse complement.
AATTGGTCCTGGTGGAAAAGTGATTCAAGAAATGCAAAAAGAAACTGAAACCACTATCGTTATCAACGAAGACCCTGTTACAGAAGAAGGTATTGTTGAAATTTTAGGTGTTGGTAGCAAAGGGATTGATGCTGTTATGGCAAAAATTGATGCCCTTTTGTTTAAACCAACCGTGGGTAGTGTTTACGAAGTTAAGGTGATTAAAATGTTAGATTTTGGTGCTGTAGTAGAATATACAGAAGCACCAGGAAACGAAGTATTATTACACGTCTCTGAGTTAGCTTGGGAACGTACCGAAAATGTATCTGATGTGGTAAACATGGGTGACGTTTTTGATGTAAAATATTTTGGTATCGATTCTAGAACTCGTAAAGAAAAAGTATCTCGTAAAGCATTGTTACCAAAACCAGAAGGTTATGTAGCAAGACCACCAAGAGATGATAAACGTTCTGGTGGACGTGATAATAACAGAGGAAGAGATAATCGCGGACGTGATAACAGACGTGATGATCGTAAGCCTAGAGAAGATAAAAAGTAAGATTAACGTCTTCTTATTATATTAGTAAAAGCCTATCAAATTTCGATAGGCTTTTTTTTATGATTATATTTTACCAACTTCACTATAATAAAAAAGACTCTAGGGTGTTCTTTAAAATATCGTAGTCAAGACTTTCAAATAAACTCACACTTTCTTCACAAAACAGCATAGTCTGTTTAACACTTACTAGTAAAAAAATCTCATATTTTCATTTTAAGATGAGCTAGACCTGTACTGCCTAAATATAGAAATATTCTTACAACCTAATTTTTCAAACAAAACAACACTTCGTAACACACTAAATATCAACATACCACAACAAAACTTTAATCTTTTAAAATCTCTTAAAAGGCCATCAGAATCTGTTAAAAAAAAATTAAATAAAATCTAAAACCTAAAAGCCATCGTACATCTACTTTAATCAATCACATCATAAACAAAATTTATGGCTTCGAAAACAACACCCTCAAATAGTAATCTTTCAGACTCAAAAAATATAACTCATAAACTATCAAATCAGTTTAATTTACTGCTCAATAGTAAATCTAAAGCCGAAAATCCATATAATAAAATTGTCCTATTCAGTACGTTTTTACTATTGGTTTTAGGGGTTTATTTTTTATCGGTTTTTTATGGTGACTTTGAACAGCTAAATGCAGATAAAATGAGTACTTCCATTGGATATAGTTTTATTGCTATAGCCACTACCCTCTTAGGTTTTAAAGTACTGTTCTTTTTATATAAAGCCTATAATTATTTTAAATACAAACCCATTGCTTCAGTATCAGATAATGAGCTACCTACTTGTACCGTCATTGTACCAGCATACAATGAAGGAAAGCAAGTTTGGGAAACATTAAAGAGTTTAGCCAATAGTAATTATCCAAAGGATAAACTTCAAATTATATCTATTGACGATGGTAGTAAAGACGATACATGGACATGGATGCAAGATGCAAAAAAGAGTCTAGGAGATCGTTTAGAGATTTACCAACAACCAGAAAACCAAGGAAAACGACATGCACTTTATCGTGGATTTAATTTAGGGACTGGAGAGATTTATGTCACAGTAGATAGTGACTCTATTGTTACAGAAGACACCCTCAGAAATTTAGTAAGTCCATTTGTTAAAGATGAAAATTGTGGTGCCGTAGCCGGTAATATTAGAGTGTTAAATAACAAAAAGGAGATGCTTCCTAAAATGCTAGACGTAAGTTTTGTATTGAGTTTTGAGTTTGTCCGTTCTGCAGAAAGTAATTTAAATTCAGTATTGTGTACTCCTGGTGCGCTAGCAGCATACCGTAGTACAGCTGTCCACGAATGTTTACCCGAATGGATAAATCAAACATTTATGGGAAAACCATCTGATATTGGTGAAGATAGAGCCATGACCAATATGATTTTAAAACAAGGAAAGCATGTTTTATTTCAAAAAAATGCTGTTGCGTATACAAATGTCCCTGAACAATATATGGGCTTATATAAAATGTTTATACGATGGGGACGCAGTAACGTACGAGAGAATTTAGAAATGGCAAAGTATGTTTTTTCAAATTTTAGAGCTAAAGGCAAAACGGGAACGCGTATTCTATTTATTAGTCAATTCGTTAAAATATTAATGAGCTATCCATTATTACTATCTATGCTATTCTTTGTTTTAGTACACCCCTTATTATTCTTAGGATCTACATTAGTAACTATTTTAGTAGTTTCAACATTCTCAGTCATCTTTTTTACGAGTCAGTATAAAACCACTCAAGGTTTTTGGGCATATTCGTATAGCATTCTGTTTACATTTGCGTTGTTCTGGATTACACCTTATGCCATTGCAACAGCGAGCAGAAGAGGTTGGTTAACACGAGACATTGTTGAAGTGCCATAAAAATCACTACATACAAAAATTTAAAAAGCCTATAATACTCTTAATGTTTATAGGCTTTTTCTATGAAATTCCACAATTTGTCACCGACAGTTTGTCATAATTTTGAAACTTCATTTTTTTTCAAATTATGATATCATAAGTATTTCTACAACAAACTTTTCAATATCACAACTAATTACATAAAAGTCTTAGGATTTCAAAAATCTTTAAATCATAATTTCAATTTGGCACTATCGCATAGTAGTTGTGGTTATAAAGGCAACTGACAGTTAACATATTAACTAAATTAAATTATGAAAGTATTAGTGATTGGAGCCGGAAACATGGGCTTAACCTATGCTGAGGGTATGGCAGAATCGCCTCTTCTCAGTAAACATAAATTAAAAATTTATGATACGGATCCAAAAAAAATTGAAAGCCTTAGTAAAGATTCTAGATTTATTGTTTACAAGAATTTAGACGAGTGTTTACCCAACGCAGATATTGTATTTATTGCTGTAAAGCCCTATCACAGTGATAGCTTATTCGAGAACATGAGTGCAATGCTCAACGATCATCAAATTTTTGTATCCCTTATGGCTGGTGTAACTATAGACACCATTCAAGACAAATTAAACATTAAAAAGGTGGTACGAACAATGCCAAATTTACCTGCGCAAGTTGGTAAAGGCGTAACATCTTATACAGCATCGGAATCTGTTTCTAGAGTAGAACTTATTATGGTTCGCAATTTATTGGATACCACGGGAACGTCCATTTATGTAAAAACAGAAAAGTTTATTGATGCTTCCACAGGTATTTCAGGAAGTGGACCAGCTTACGTCTTCTATTTTATGCAATCCATGTTAGAAGCAGCTTTAAAAATGGGGTTTTCAAGTTACGACTCAAAAGTATTAGTTAGTAGCACGTTTGAAGGCGCTATTGAACTCTTCAACCAAAATAATATATCACCAAAATCTTGGATTGATAAAGTAGCATCAAAAGGAGGTACCACCCAAGCCGCCATTGATTCTATGGAAGATAATAATGTAAAACAGTTGATACAAGATGCCGCATACGCTGCTTTTGATCGTGCTGTAGAATTGGGAAAAGACAAATAAAATTATGAATAAAGAAGTCAAACGTGTGGTCGTAAAAGTAGGTACCAACGTATTAACAAATAAAGATAATAGAATTTTAGGACCCGTATTGCGTGAACTTGTAAGACAAATCTCTGTGCTATACGAAAAGAACATTATGGTTATACTTGTATCTTCAGGTTCTGCAATGGCAGGCATGGAAATATTAGGAGAAACCACTATAAAAGATAAGTCTATTAGACGGCAGGTTTACTCCTCTGTTGGACAACCACGAATGATGAGACATTACTACAGTCTTTTTCACGATTACGGCATGCGATGTGCACAAGTCTTAGCGACGAAACGAGATTTTGACACCGGGAAACACCGTGAAAATATGATTAATTGCTATGAAGGTTTACTCTCAGAAGGAGTTATTCCTATTGCCAATGAAGATGATGCCGTTTCACTAACCATGTCCATGTTTTCAGATAATGATGAATTGGCTAGTTTGGTTGCAGAACTTATAGATGCCGACAGGTTAATTATATTATCAGATACCGACGGATTGTATAATGGCCATCCGGACGATGATGATTCAAAACTATTAAACACTGTAGTTACCAATCAGAATGTTGAAAAATACGTTCAAGATTCCAATAAAAAAGAAGGAGAAGGCCGTGGAGGCATGGCGTCGAAACTAAAAATAGCAAAGGGTACAGCGAATAAAAATATCCCAACATATATCGCTAATGGTAAAAAAGAAAATGTCATCGTAGACATTATTAATAATAAAGAAATAGGTACAAAATTTATTAGTGCCTAAACAATTTCAAGTTAAAATAAGACCTATGAAACTTTTAAATACAGAAATAAAAAATAACGTCTTAAAATCAATGCTTCAGATTTTAGACCGAGAACGACATACAATTATAGAAGCAAATAAAAAAGACCTCGATGCCTTTCAGAAAGAGGATCAAGCTTTATACGATCGTCTTATAGTCAATGATAAAAAGGTAGATGAAATGTTAGCTGCTGTAGAAGCGGTAATGCTTCAGGACGATCCCGTAGGCAAAGAAATCTCTAATACGACCTTAAAAAACAAACTCAATATAGTAAATACAACCGCTCCTTTTGGCACCATTCTTATCATTTACGAATCGCGACCAGATGTTACCATCGAAGCCGCTGTTTTAGCATTTAAAGCAAATAATAAGATTTTATTAAAAGGTGGAAAAGAAGCACTTCACAGTAACCTTGTATTAGAACAGTGTTGGCACGAAGCCTTAGAAGCCAATGGATTATCTAAAGACTGGATTAAATTACTTCATTTAAAACGTGAAGAAACTCAAGAATTTCTTAAAAATCCAACAGAACCATTAGATCTGATAGTGCCTAGAGGAGGTGAGCGTTTAATTAACTTTGTAAAAACACATGCTACTTGTGCCGTGTTGGTCAGCGGACGTGGCAATAACTTTTTGTATGTCTCTGAACATGCAGATTGGAGCAAAGCTGTAAACGTAATTATCAATGCAAAAACAGATAAAATATCTGGATGTAATGCCTTAGACAAGGTCCTTATAAATAAAAATTTACCACAGTACGCCACTAAAATAAAAATGCTTAAACAAAAACTAGAACAACATCATGTTGAAATTCTAGTCGACCATAAAATCTCTGATATTTTACCAGAGCATAACACCATTGCTGATCACCATATATGGTATGAAGAGTTTTTAGCACTAAAATTACTTATAGGAGAAGTGTCATCGTTAGAGGATGCCATTGCAACTATAAATAAATACTCTGGTAAACATTCGGCATCCATTATTACGGAAGAAAAAGCAGAAGCTATGACCTTTATGCACAATGTAGATAGTGCTGCGGTTTATCATAATGCATCGACCCGATTTACGGATGGTGGCCAAATGGGAGTAGGTGCTGAATTAGCCATCAGTACAGACAAACTTCATCATCGCGGACCTTTAGGATTAAACCAATTAGTAACCAACAAATATTACGTTTATGGTGATGGCCAAGTGCGTGTTTAAAACCATGTATAAGGTCTTCACTGTACTAACTCATAAATTTAACATCTGAAAATTAGGATTTTACACAAAAAAACCTTATAATAAAGGTTATGATTACACAAGACAAAATTAAATACGCCGAAGAATTAAGTAACTCCATATCTTACCTTGAAAATTTAGGGTACTCAAATATTAAAGCCGATTTAAAAGGTTATGAGACCCCAAAATCCTATCATAAAAAAGGAAGTGACGTTGACGTTACACCAGATATTGTGGCAGAAAAAGAAGGACGTAAACATATTTTTGATCTCAGTCTCAAGTCTGAAAAACCCAGATTATTAAAATCTAAATGGCTGTTTCTAAAAACTTTGAGCCAGTTAAAATCATATCGTTTTCGATTAATAACCATGAGAGGTCACTATAAATTTACCAACGAAACGGTAGATGCTATCAACCTTGAAACCGTTAAACTACTAAAGATTTAAAAAAAAATCATTAGTATTGTGTAACATTTTATAACACTGTTGCGTATAATAAAAGCAACATGTTGTTGTTAAATTGCACAAATCTTAAATAGAAATGAGACAGCTTAAAATTACCAAGCAGGTTACTAACAGGGAAACTGCATCCTTAGATAAATACTTACAAGAAATTGGTAAGGTCGATCTTATTACAGCAGACGAAGAGGTAGAATTAGCTCAACGCATTAAAGCTGGAGATCAAATTGCTTTAGAAAAATTGACTAAAGCTAACTTACGATTTGTGGTTTCTGTGGCTAAACAATATCAAAATCAAGGTTTAACTTTACCAGATTTAATTAATGAAGGTAACTTAGGTTTAATTAAAGCGGCACAACGTTTTGATGAAACACGTGGTTTTAAATTCATTTCTTATGCTGTTTGGTGGATTCGTCAATCGATTCTTCAAGCTTTAGCAGAACAATCTCGAATTGTACGTTTGCCATTAAATAAAATTGGTTCTATTAACAAGATTAATAAGACCTTTGCCTTTTTAGAACAAAGCCATGAGCGTCCACCATCTGCTGAAGAAATTGCCAAGGAATTAGACATGACTATTAACGATGTTAAAGAGTCTATGAAAAACTCTGGTCGTCACGTCAGTATGGATGCTCCTTTAGTTGAAGGTGAAGATTCAAATTTATACGATGTTTTACGTAGTGGTGAATCACCAAATCCAGACAGAGATTTATTACACGAATCTTTAAGAACGGAGATTGAACGTGCATTAGAGACTTTAACACCTCGTGAAGCTGATGTCATCCGTTTGTATTTTGGTTTGGCTAGTCAGCACCCAATGACCCTAGAAGAAATTGGTGAAACTTTCGATTTAACACGTGAACGTGTAAGACAAATAAAAGAAAAAGCGATTAGACGTTTAAAACATACGTCTCGAAGTAAAATATTAAAGACATATTTAGGTTAGTTATTAGTATATTTAACGACTAACCTAATAATGGTAACAACAGTTACAAACATAACTGTTCGTTTTTTGATTGATGAAAGAACCCACGGCTGATTACCGTGGGTTCACTTTTTTAAAGCGGTCTTAGATGCTATAATAGTAGACCTGTTTCGACAGTTCTATATTGTACCATCTATTAAAATGTGCACGTTTCTTCCCTATTTCTTTTACTATTAAAATCAAGACTTAATTATGACATTTTAAGTACATTTGCAGCAACTTAAAAACACAACACAAAATGGCTTCTAAATTAATTGCTCCATCAATGCTTGCTGCAGATTTTGGCAACCTTCAACGCGATACTGAAATGGTAAATAATAGCGATGCAGATTGGTTTCATATCGATGTTATGGACGGACATTTTGTTCCTAATATTTCTTATGGAATGCCAGTAATTGCTGCCATAAAAAAACACGCTACAAAACCATTGGATGTTCATTTAATGATAGAACAGCCCGAACGCTATATCGAGGAATTCGCTAAAGTTGGAGCTGATATCATCACGGTACATTATGAATCTACCGTGCATTTACACCGTACATTACGCCAAATTAAGGATGCAGGTTGCAAAGCTGGTGTTGTCCTTAATATTACCACTCCGTTAAATGTTTTAGAAGATATTCTTCCGGAATGTTATATGATATTATTAATGTCTATAAATCCTGGCTTTGGAGGTCAAAAATTTGAAGACATCACTTACAAACGTGTAAAAAGCCTTCGAAAAATGATTGACGAGCAAGGTTTAGATACGCGTATCGAAATTGATGGAGGTGTCACTGACAAAAACATCGAACAACTCGTAGCAGCAGGAGCTGACACTTTTGTTGCAGGCAGCCATGTTTTTAAAAGTGATAACCCAACGGCAACTATTAAAACCTTGAAAGCGTTGGCTAATTCCTAAATTAAAATTATTTTATTGGTACAGCTAATTCGTCCTATTGGTAATGTCTGTAGCCTTTTTTAATAAGGCTTAAGCAGCTTACACATAAACCTCCTCTTTCACTTAATTGTGGTTGTTTTAATTTATTACTCTATTTACTCGTAGTTGTCTATTTATCATAAATATGGTGCATAGATTAACTACGGAGTATGTAGGGAGTATGTACGGAGTTAGTACGGAGTAGCTAAAGGCTTTATAAACAAAGTATTTTCTTACATGTTTTTAGCTTAAAACATAACGCGCCGACTTATTTTAAGCCCATCACATCATCACTTTAAAATTGCTTCAACATATAATTGATTAAATCCGTAGTGGTTACTATGCCTACTAAATGATCCTCATCAACGACCGGAATGGCATGAAATTCTTTTTCGGATAAGATTTTAGCAACCTCTTTAATACTGGTATTAGAAGAAACAGTAGTGACATTATTGGCCATAACTTGCTCAATAGTAAACATATTGTAAACTAAGGTTTCGATTTCCGTTTCCGATTCGTCAATAGCATCGGCAAAGCTAATACGTAATAAATCCGTATAACTAAGAATCCCCATAATGCGATCGGCTTCTACGACAGGTATATGTCTAATTTTATGTTTTTTAAATAGGTGTTCTGCCGTTTCAAGTTCATCGGTTTTATTAAGCGTAATAATGTTAGTAGACATTATTGAAGCTACTGGCTCTCTAGTATTCATGACCTCTTAGTTTTATAATTCACTATTAAAAGTAGTTTATAAAACACGGATAAAACATGACAAATATCACGTCTCCAGAAATAGCAGAGGCATTATAAGTTACTTTTTGATCCCATAGCCATAGTTATAGCCATAGTTATAACCGTATCCATAAGATTTACTCGCCCCAACACTATTAATAACGTAAGCAACATTTTTTAATTTGCCTGTTTCAGCAAGATCTTTAGAGTAATTTAAAAGATTCTTTTCTGTATAATTCGCCCTAGCTAAATATACTGTAGCATCAGCAAGTTGTGATATTAACATGGTATCCGTAACCAAAATTGTTGGTGCTGTATCTACAATAATATAGTCGTACTCTTCTTTAGCCTCTTCTATCAGCTTTGTAAAACGGCCATTAGTAAGAAGCTGTGCAGGATTTGGAGGAATATCACCAGATAATAAAATACTGTGGTTGGGGTGCTTTTCGAAGCCTTTGATTAAAGATTCTTTCCAATCATAGCTGTCATCATGAAGATAGTTTGATAAGCCTGGTTTGTGCTTATCCTCGTGAATATGATTATGAATTTGAGGATTTCTTAAATCGGCACCAATTAATAAGACTTTTTTGTTAATACTAGATAAGGCTAAAGATAAATTAAGACTTACAAACGTTTTCCCTTCTCCTTTAATGGTAGAGGTACAATAAACCACCTTTGCTTTTCCATCATTCTTAGCAGGCAATATAAAATCTACATTAGAGCTTAAAATTCTAAAAGATTCAGCTAAAGCAGTTCTTGCATTAGGGTCATCAAAGACATTCTCTTCTTTTTGCTTTACATCAGGAATCTCACCAATAAGCGGTGTTTTTGAATTTATTTTAGTAATATCCTCTTTACTGTGAAGCTTAGAATCTAACATAAAAATAAGATACAAAATCCCAAACGGTAATAACAACCCTACTAAAATAGCTCCAGCAAACACGATATTACGCTTTGGCGAAATAGGTTCAAAACCTGACAAAGCATATTCAACGACCTTAATTGAAGGTTCTGTAATCGCTAAATTAATAGCTGCTTCTTCTCGTTTTTGTAGCAATAAAAGGTATAAGCTCTCTTTAATATGTTGTTGACGATTAATAGCACGAAGAAGTTTTTCTTTTTCAGGTATTTGAGACACTTCACCAACAAATCCTCGATTTCTAGCATTTAGTTGTTCCCTTGATGTCTCTAATTGACTAACATAAGCTTTTAAAGATCTATTAATATTAGATTTTAATTCCTCTACTTGAGATACAGCCTGCTTTACCAACGGGTTATTTACACCACCACTATTTAAAAACTTATCTCTATTGATTACAGCATTATTATATTCAGCAATTAGCACATTAATCCCCGAATTATCTACACCAATATTAGAGGGTAATAAATCGGATTCAGAATCTGCGTTAAGTGAATTTTCTAACAACTTGGTAAGTTCTAGTTGGCTCTCGATCTGAAATACTTCTTGTTCCGACTTTGTACGTTGTTCTAACCCTAGTTGGGCATCTACTGTAATATCAACTAAATTATTCCGCTGTTTAAAATCTTTTCTGTCAACTTCTATAGAGTCTAATTCCTCTGCTAAAAATACAAAGCGTTCATCTATAAAATTCAAAGTTCGTTTAGAAATAAGCTGTCGATCAGATATACCATCTTTATCAAATACATCCATTAACGTATTTAGTATCTTCTCTGAAAGGACTCTATTTTCCCCTTTAATACTCAATTTCAGTAAATCACTTTGCTCTCCTATAGACTCAACACTAATTTTAGATTTTAAGCCTAGGGCTACATTTTTTATCGGGTTAAAGTTTACTATATAAGTTTTACCTATTAATTCTGTTTGTAAAGCTGAAGTGTCCATATTAACCATAAAAGGTAAACTGTCCACAGCGTTTTCCGTTCTATAATCTGGAAATTCAAATACTTTTTCAGAAATTAAATCGGTGATATAGAGTCCTTCATTTGTAATACTTAACTTAAACGATTGTTTCTTTACTATACTATCTGGCTCAATCAGTTGTTCAAACGCAAAAGGAAAGGCTTCTAATTTTGAAGTTTGAATGGTACCTTCCTCATAAAAACTTGTTGTTAAATTCAGTTCTCTCACAACGCGATTCATTATCAAATAGGAACTTAATATCTCTATCTCGTTCTCCAAATTGATATTTGATCGTTTAAATATAAAAGCAGACGTAGGTAATTCTAAACCATCAGATTCATCTAAAATTTTAACCTTAGAATACGTTTCATATACAGGTGCCGTGTAACGTAAATACAAAAAAGCACTAAGCGTAGTTAAAACAAGAGTTAAAACAAACCATGGCCAATATCTTAAATATCGACTAACTTCTTGTTTTAAATCAATACTCCCCTCGTCCTCAAACGCATACCTATTATTAAATGAATTATCCATAATGTTATCGCGTCAATAAAATGGTTATACTAAGGGCTAAAGACGCAATGGTTAGAACCGTGCCAACATTTGCAATAAATCCTGATTCTTTAACTTTAGGGTCATTAGGATTAACGATTATATTGTCATTAGGCTTTATATAATAGTATTCACTATTCATGAAGTCTGTAGATGTTATATCTATATGCGAAATTTTACGCACACCATTAACGTCCCGAGTTATAATAATGTCATTTCTTTTCCCATTAATAGTTAAATCCCCAGCATAACCTAAAGCCTGTAATAAGGTAATATTCTGTTCCGTAAAAGTATATGTTCCTGGTCTATTCACTTCTCCTAATACTGTAATTTTAGCGTTTAATAAGCGCACATTAATTGATGGATTTTTTAAATGTCCTCCTTCAATTAATAAATCTTCTATTTTAGCACCAACCTCTTGAATCGTTAAAGTTGAAACTGAGATCTCTCCCAAAACCGGAAAATTAATAGTTCCCTCATTAGAAACCAAATAGCCTTCTAATCGTATTAATTCAATAGAATTTATTGAAGCTCCAGAAACGACTCTATTATAAGGAATTACGGCTTCTGGAATTAAACTTTCCACTGTAATTTTTAAAATATCGTTAGGCTGAATAGTAACTTCCTGATAGTCAATAGGCGTATTACTGTTATAATCTGCATCTTGCAAATACAAGATGTCCTTTTTTGAAGCACATGATGCTACAACAATTAGCAACAGTATTACTAAAATTTTAATTCGCATATAATTTTTATTAATGGACGGCAAATATAAAGTATTTATAGTTATCTCAAGTTCATACTTTTATTAACCTTATCTAATGAATACTCTAAACAAACCTCAACTCTTTTTTCTTATTTTCCGAAATCTTCTTTTTATTATAAACGGTGCATAAAACATTATTGTTCCATAAACTAGTAATAAAGCAATTTGCATGTTTAAATCTAAATGCAACATATTGAATGCTATAATAATTATAAATAAGTTTATAATTACAATAGTCAATGTTGTTTGCAGATGAGAAAAACCATATAAAATAAATCGATGATGTACATGATTTCGATCGGCTTCAAATGGACTCTTTTTAAGAATAAAAATTCTAATAAAGAATATCCTAAAAGTGTCCATTAATGGGTAAAACAACATTGCTAAAATTAAAGCAGGTGACGAACCAAAATAAAGAGAAGTTGTGTCATTTTGAGTTTGAGAAATAAAACTTATAGCAAAAAATGCTATAAGAAAACCAACAATCATAGACCCTGTATCGCCCATAAATATTTTTTTATTATTTGAGAAATTATATCTCAAGAATGCCGTTAATGCCCCAATTAAAGCCACGGATATCGTTGCTAAACTTAAATCACCTGAATTATAAAATAACACACTAAACACTGCACTGATTAATAGGGCGACGCTGCCGGCTAACCCATCCACTCCATCAATTAAATTATAAGCGTTTATGATTAAAATATAGACAAACAAGGTAAAGAAAATAGAAACCCAATACGGTAGTACATCTACGTCTAAGATTCTAGAAAAGCCAATAATTCTAGTATCAGTAAATAAAATTAATAATGCAGCCGCCAATACTTGGCCTGTAAATTTTTTCCGTGCTGACAAGACCGTTAAATCATCTTTTAAACCTAGAAAAAACAATATCGTTAAGCCTCCCATTACCAGCAATAACACCTTAGTATTAAGCATTGCCCCAACAATAGTCATTACTACAACTACACTAAAAAATATCCCAATTCCTCCTAAAGTAGGTGTCCTATTAGAGTGCATACTCCGACCGTCAGGCTCATCCATTAAATGTTTAGTCTTAGAGACATACAAAATAGTAGGAAAAGTTTTATAAGCAATAACAAAAGCCAAAATAAAAGCAGATACCAACCAAACAAAAGGTCTATTTTCTGGATTAAAATTTTCAAGTAAGATTTTGATCATAGTAAAATTGATATCTGTATTTAAGACATCTCAGATTTGCTGGCAAGGTACAAATTATTGCGCTAGTAACTTTCCTGATAACTATTTTAAAATAAATGTGTGTTAAATTTAATATAAAAATAACTATTTATTAATAACTGAAGTTATCGTAGAAATAATTCTGGTTGCTGTATTGCCATCCCATAAAGGAATATCATTTCCTTGTTTCCAATCATCAGCGAACAAAGTCTCTAAATATGGTTTTAGATTTTTAGGGTTAGTCCCTATCAATTCGTTTGTACCTAAGCTAATCGTTTCTGGTCGTTCGGTATTATCTCTCAACGTTAAGCATGGTACGCGCATAATTGATGCTTCTTCTGTAATCCCACCCGAATCTGTTATTACGGCTTTAGCCTTTTCTACTAGATAATTAAACTCTAAATAACTTAACGGCTGTACGGTGTGTAATCTTAAATGACTAATATTTAAGCGTTCTAAAATTTTTGCTGTTCTTGGATGTACCGGAAAAATTAAGGGAAGATCTTGCGTATTCGCAATGATTTCGTCAATCATATCTTTTAGCTGTGACTCCTCATCTACATTTGCTGGTCTGTGCAGTGTCATTACGATGTAATTCCTTTCTTCCAATCCTAATGCGTTCCAAACTTTAGGTTGTGTAAAATTAGGACGTTGCTTTAACAATGTATCAATCATAGTGTTTCCTACGAAAAATATTTGCTCGTCTTTTACTCCACTTTGTTTCAAATTTGTATTTGCTGTTTCTGAAGTTGTAAAAAAGTAGTTCGTAATACTATCGGTTACCAAACGGTTAATTTCTTCGGGCATAGACCAATCATCGGAACGTATACCTCCTTCAACATGAGCTACTTTGGTATGTAATTTTTGCGCCACTAGTGCACATGCCATTGTAGAGGTGACATCACCAACAACAAGTACCAAATCCGATGGATTTGCCATTAGTTCTTTTTCAAAGCTAATCATAATTGCTGCCGTCTGCTCTGCTTGAGTACCTCCGCTACATTCTAGGTTTACATGTGGTTCAGGAATTTCTAGTTGTTCAAAAAAACTACCCGACATATTTTTATCATAATGTTGACCTGTATGAACTAAGCGATAATCAATGTCGACATTTTCTTGTTTGGCTTTTTGAATGGCATGAATAATAGGTGCAATCTTCATGAAATTTGGTCTTGCACCAGCAATTATTGTGATTTTATACATATTGAAATTAAATTGACTGTTTTATATTGATACTATTACATTAAAACTTCATTAAAGCTCTTGCAATGAGATATTGTTACTTTTTAATAATATTTATAACATTAAAAAGGATATTATAATCCAAATTAATACCGATTTAAGTGCAAATTAACAAAAAATCGAACTAAGTGTATTTGTCGTTTTATTCTTGATGGCTGGCTTAACAATCTATAGGTCCATTCCATGTTGTTTTTTACCCACCACTCTGGTGCCCGTTTTACATTTCCTGTATAGACATCATAACTTCCACCTAAGCCCTGATAAACGGCTTGATGTTCTTTTTGAATACGTTCCATTAATAACTCTTGCTTTGGCGAGCCCATGGCTACAAAAACGACATCTGGATTGTGCTTTTTAATATCGTCAATTAAAGCCAATTCTTCAACTTCTGTCTTAATATAACCATTTCTATAGTTACAGATATTGATGCCATTAAATTCTGATTTTAATTTAGAAACCGTCTCTTCAATGACCTCTTGTTTTCCACCCACTAAATAGAACGATTTTGTCTTATAATAATTAGCAACAACATCTAACCATAGTTCACACCCAGGAATCTTAACGACTTTATCTATTCCTTTTTTCTGTAAAGCCCAAACTGCACCAATACCATCTGGATATCCCATATTTCTATTGATTAGTGCTCTACTTTCATCTGTAGCATGCAAAATTTTCTCTGCATTAACAGCCACCATAATTTTATGGTTATCAAAGGCATATTGCATTAATTCTTTTCTGGATGTTGGAGCAAAAGTCATGACTCCGTTTAAGGACTTAGCCTCCATATTATTTAGATTTTGTTTCTAGTAAGTAATGCGCCATAGCGTTAAACATAAAGGCATTAGACCACCGCATATAGGATATTTTAGAACTCATGCCTTGTCTATATTGATAATAAAAGTAGCCTTTTTTATGTTGCATATTATCTATAGTCCAATGTAACACTTTAGAAAGTAAAGCTTTATTAGGTCGAAACGCTTTCATCTTAGATAAGGTTACAATGACTTGTGCTGGACAATGAATATCTATTGGAAATGTTTTATCGTGGTAATATTTTGGCATCCCATTAGCTTCAAAGAAATTGTCTAGATAGTACTTTAATCCTTTATCTAAATACGTTTGAAAGCTTAGATCTCCAGTATTTTGTTGATAGGTTTCAATAGCATCTAAATTGAAGCCGGTATGAAAACTATCGATCCAAGATTGTACGGGCAATAAACCATAAATCCAGGAACCATCTTCACTTTGCAAATCACAAGCTGCCATAACCGCTTGTTTTGCTAAATCAGCATGCGTTTGGTTTTTGGTATATTTATAAGAATAGCTTAATATTTTAGCTCCTAATAACGATGCGTTAATCACGGTATTATTACCATCTAGCACACTATATGAAAAAATGATTCCGCTGCCATGTTTTGTTCTCGATAAATCCTTTACTACAAAATCGGCAGCCGTTACCGTTTCTTTTAAAACTTGTTCATTTTTAGTGATTTCGTAACTTTCTAGTAAAGCTTCCACACAAAAACAAGTGGCTACAACCGTTGGTGTATATTTTTTAAACAAAAACAAACGTCTCGCTTGCCAATCGAAATTATATCCCCAAGCTGACCCCGAATAGCCTTTAGACCTTAAGCCTAATAGTAATTCTGAAAGTTCATTAATACGCTGTAAAATCTGGTCTTTAGTTCCAAAGTCTTCATTTCCGCTTTCAGCTAACTTATATAAGCGGCAATACCCTAAAAGAAATAAAGCCAAACCTTTTGTATTATGCTCTTTAGGCACCAAAAGTAGCTTTCTAAAATTAATAGGACTCCGCTTAAATCCTTGAATCCAAGCTAATCGTGCTAAGTCCCAATGTTTTAATGGTAGGGCCTGAAAAACCTTAGAGTTCATCCCATCATAAGGATCCCAACCTTTGAAATCTTCGGCTTCACAATAAGTTTTTAGTTTATAAAATGACTTACAGATATCCATATTCCTTCATTTTACGTCCAATAGAAATTTTAAAAATTAATTTTTCAATAGTGTTCAAGTTATTTTTCCAACGGTTTAATTTTGGTTTTTCAGAAAAACTCGAGTCCATAATTTTCATGTTTTCTGTTGAAAAACTATCTGGTTTCTCATCAATAAACTTTGCTATGCTTTTTATTACTTGCTCCTCCTCTATAATAATACTTTCAAATTTGAACAATTTAATTCTCTCCCCCAATTTACTTTTTTTCATTTTTTTAAATAGAGTCATACTTTTTTTCCATTCTAGAATTGTGTAAAATAAAACAGCTGGTTTTAAAAGCATCCCTTTTATTGGGAAGTTATTACCTATATTTTTCTGCTCATCTCTCTTCTTTCTGTAATCAGAGTAAAATATAGCTCTAGGATCTCGAGTTAAGTAAATTATCCTACTATTCTTATTTGCATGTAGTAATTCAGCGGTGTAACTATAGTGTATTGGAAACTTAGCACCATATTGCTTTTTGTTCTTGCTTAAAGCTGCCAATTTTAATATACTATTTAATACTGTATAGGGTTTTAAGTATTCTAAATTAGCTAAATTACTTTTCAATAATTCTCTATCTACTAATTTAATAGTGTTAGTATAAGTTGCTCTCTCTTTAAAAAGATAAAGACTTTCGACTAAAGCTTCAAGATTATTTTCTTGTAATTTCAATTCCACTTCAGAAAATAAATCCTTTTTATGGGGATGCTTAAACATTAATTCGGGTAAGATGCATATATCAGGGTGAGAGTTGAGTAATTGCATATAAAATTTTGAACCTGTCCGGCTCACGCCAATTATAAAAATAGGATTATTTTTCATCTTGTAATATATTTTCAATGTTTAGTACTACTTTTGATGCCATAAAATATTCATTAGCATACTCATAGTTATAGCGTCCTATTTTTTTTGTTTTTTCTTTGTCTTGAAATAACTCTAAAATTCTCTCAGCATAATCCTCAGGATTAAGACTATTAATCAGATACCCCATTTTATCCTCTTCAAAAAAATCAACCAACCCTCCAACAGGTCTTGAAATAATAGGCAACCCAAATGCCATTGCCTCAAGAACAGAGGTGGGCATACCCTCTCCATGAGAAGGAAGGATATATACTGATGCTTTTGAAAATGTCTCAACTAATTCTTTTCCTGAAATATTACCTAGAAATTTCACCCCTTGAACTTTGTTATCTGTTACAAACTTTTTTGCTAAAGCCAATTTAGAACCGTTACCTGCAACAGTTAAAGTTGCGCTTGGAAACTTTGACTTAGCTTCTAAAAAAGCATCTAAAGTCGTAAATATTCCTTTATAAGTTTCAACCCGAGTAAGAAAAAGAATATTAGGATCCCATGACTTAGTATTAAAATCAAATCCACTTAGCAATTCATCATTTACTTTAGTTGTGGTTTGATAGATTGGTTTTGTAATTCCCCAGTTTATTAAATCATTTTTAAATGCTTTAGCTAAAACAATTAATTTATCTGCCTTATTAAATATTTCAGTAAATTTAGATGAGTTTTTGTTTAATTCATTAACCATATTTTTTGACCAACCATGAAAAAAAACTACTGTTTTAATTTTAAAAAATATAGCAATTTTTAAAAATAACGCATCCCTTTTAATTGCCGTTTTACCTAATGAAGGATTTAATAATATTACATCATATTTACCAAAAGCACATAAAAATATAAATTTCACATAATCGAAAATCAGCCATATTGGCCCTGGTAAACCTTTACGACCTCCTATAAAATTGTATCTCACATGATGCGACCAGTAGGGTTTTAATCCCTTGTAATGATTCGCAACTCCACCTAAGATTGATGTATCAGGAGTATTTATTAGAATTTTCATTTAATAACGTTGTTTTTTCAATTTGAAATTTTTGTATAAAAACATAAAGAATTCTAACCACTTACTTTTATAAAAACTCCACTCCCCATTGTATTGTATTTTTTTTCCTCTAGATGCATTTTTAAATATATAGACACTATCTGTAGCATGATTACTTGGAGGAATCCTACCAAAATCAAATTCTTGAAAACTTTCGTCTTTTAATTGTTCAAATATTTTTTGCATTATAAAATAGGTTGCCCCATTTCCTCGTGCCTCTAATGAATTTGCTGCATAAACATCTGACGCATAAGGCTTATTGTCATGTATTATTCTTGCCGCAACAGGTTGGTCTTGCTTATCATATACCACAAACAATCTCATATCAGTACTATTCAAAAGCCTTGCTAAGCTATCTTCTTCTAATTGATAACTCAAGTTTTTTAAATCTGCCATTTCCCTGAACATCAGAATTATAGTTTTAATAATTTCATCTGTTATCGTCATAACTTCCTCAAACCTTAACTCTGATACCACCGATTTTTTTACATTTCTTTTCCAATTTCTGTTAAAGTTGAAATCATCTTGAATTTGAAAATTAATTGTTAAAGGACATGTAAACCCACCAATAGGCCTAACAAAACCTGCTCTTCTTAACCCTATTTCAAATTCTATATCATACTCATTATCGCTATTTAACTCAATACCTTGATAATCTGTTTTACTCAAATTTTCATAAAAATTTATAACCTTTTTCTCATCTACATTTTGTGATATTGCTTCACCACTAATTAGGAGAAGTTTTTTATTTGTGAATGGTATTTTTTGTGACCTTCCCCATAGGGCAATATTCACATTAGTATCATTATCAACATAAAAGCAAATATCGTTGTTTTTATGCAATGTATACTTGTACCATCCTTTTGATTGGGTAAAAGGAATTTTCTTTATTTTTTTCTGAATCTCAAAAAAAACGTCTGCATCTTTAATTTCTATCATTATATTTTTTGTTGAAATATTTTAATCCATTTCCCAATTTTTATAAACTTTATTCTAGAGTCGAAATAAAATCCACTTTTAAGTTGCACTTTAAGCGCTGGTTTATTTTCTTTTAACACCAAAACTAACACCTCTGATTTCTGCTGGTCTAATATTTTTTTCAATCTAAAGATATTCATCATAGAATGATAACCTCTCCCCCTGTGCTGTGGACTACAAAATGAATCTTCTAACAGTGCTTCATCAGGGTTTAAGTCTTCTTTCCTTTCAAAAATAGTTGGGTAGTTCATATCTTTCCATGAAATCCATGTTAAATACTGTATTTCTTTATTTTTAATAATAGCATAGCATGAATAATCCCCACTGTGAAATCTATTTTTATAAATTTCTAGTTTTTCAGAACTCACAAATTTAATCTTCGAAATGTCTTTCTCAGTGAGCTCTCTAACATCTGAGTAATTGTACTTATTAAACTTATGCGTTATATCTAGTTCATTTAATTTGTACTTTAATAAAAAAAAAGTTTCTATTATAATCCCAAATTTACGAAGTACTGCTTTAAAAAGTCTAGGTACTGCTGACCATCCATATTGATCAATAAAGCCTTTTATCTTCATTTTTTTCTATTTAAATACAGTTTTAAAAGCAATACACCTATGCTATCCGATGCATTTACCCCTATTCGTTTCAATTGTAGAGGTGCATTTTCTTTTGAATTAAAACCAGGTTGTGTTGTAAAGCCATACTGAATTGCACTCTTATTTAAAACATTCAAAGAATCGGCATTATATAGCCCATTAGGGTATGCGAAATAGTTACATATTTTTTTCAATTTACTTTCCAAAGTTTTTATAGAAGTCTGAATTTCACCTTCTTGCTTTGTGTAATCTAAAAAAGATAATATAGAATGTTGGTGGGTGTGCGGTGCTATTTTGAACCCTTCCTTATCTATTTCTTCTACCTCTTTCCAATTCATCATTAAACGTTGTTCTGGAATTGCTATTAAATTCTCATTTTGTTTTATCCAAGTCGCAATAGAATGTCCTTGATTCATTTTTTTTAGACAGGTTTCTACTTCATTTTCACTTTTATATTTTTTTTCCACTAAGAACCTTAGCTTATCGTGAGTTAACCAATCATTTGTCCCAATAATATTAGTTACAATAAAGAATATTACTTTTGCATTGTGTTGTTTTAGAATAGGAAATGCAATATCATAATTATCTTTATAACCATCATCAAATGTTATTAATATATGTATTCCGCTTGTTGTTTTGTCTCCAAAAAACTCATTTGGGTAGCTAAACTGAAAATGCTTGTTTAAAAACCTAATTTGTTTATTAAAATTAGAACCATAGCCCGATTTTAAAGTTTTACCACGTTTTAACCTATAATTATTGTATTCTGAAAAATTGTGATAATTTAAAACAATCAAATACGGTTGATCCCTCAATTTGTATTTTAAGAAATAGACCCCTCCTAATCTCAAAAAAAGAAACCCCACCGTCTCTTTTAATATTAAAGAAATTAACCGCCTCATTTTCATTGTTTTATAAACTTTCTCGTTTTAAGTAAATCTATTAAGATCATATGATGGACAGGACTATTTAATAAGGCCATTATAATTATAACAATTAGATTAATTTTTATACTCACGGTAAAATCTGATGAATAAAATAGATGTATATATAAAAATATTATTAAAATTGCTCGACGTACTATTGTCGTCACGTCTGTTTTTATAGATTTATTAACATAGATAACTCTGCCTAATATAACTATGGTTAGCAGACTAAGGAAAACGCCTCCAGAAATAAGGTCTCTTGTAAAGCCCACAATACCGTATACAAACCCTAGACTTTTTAACGTAGCTTCCTCTTTTGTAGCTCCAAATCCATAACCTATAAAAAATAATAGTGGATCTGACAATGTGTTTTCTAAAATACGTAAAGTTGTATTTGAACGGCCTGTAGTATTACCGTATTGATCTGTAGCATTTTCATAACCATCTGCATACGTAATGGATCTAGAGATAACCTCTGAAGCAGATTCATTACCAGACAAGGTGTAGTTAAGCCCTTTAGAATTCATAATACCAAAAATCATCAAAGGAAAAATAAGCGATCCTGCCAATGCTAAACCTGAAATTTTCCTATTAAAATAGCCTGTTTTCTTTAATTTTGGTAGTGCCATTATTAGGGTTACTGTTAAAATAATGGGGATTATAAAATAAATTCCTCTTTTACCACTAGAATACCCTACTAAAAAACCACTAAACAAGAATAGACTCAACATGATAAGTGCCTTAGTCGATAGTTTAGGAGAAAAGAGATAATAAATTAGTACCAGGGTTGAAATTAACAATGGAAATACTGTAGCTGTAGTACCTCCTAAACTAGACATTAAACCGACATAACCTTCAATTCTTTCTCCTAAAATAAAAATATTAAAAAAAGCTCCTCCCCCTTGTATAAGAACCATTAAACCTAGAAAACGTAATATTTTCATCCAAGTTTTAGGAGGTATAATTACTGAAAACAATTGATTATATATTACATAAGTATAAAGAAGAAATCTCATATAAAACAATGCCCTAATTATAGAACTGTTATTCAATACACTTACAGAAAAGAAAATTAAACATAAAAACAGGAACACCTTAGATCCTGGAACATTACGATTAAACTTAAATTGAAATATAATAAAAATTACTATTGCACCATCAATTGTATATTGAATTAATGACGAAAAAAAGAAAACTCTCTCCCACAACCCTTGAGTAAAAACCAAGAATATCATTAAAAATAATAGTTTTAATTTAATGGAATTCATAGTGTTTCACAAAAGTCAAATAAATTATTTGCCTGTTTATCCCAAGTGTAATTAGCACTTACAAAGTCAATAGCATTTTGAGGTTTATGTTCTTTTAACAAGTTCTGATCTATAATTTGAGCTATGTTTTTACTTATTTCCTCTATCTGATTATCTCGCGTCGCATCATATAAAAAAATAAGATCTGAATCTTTTTCAAACACGTCGGTAAAGGCCTCTATATTGGGGGCTAATGCTTTTTTTCCCATGGCTAAATACTCCATCAATTTTATTGGGCTAGACACACGCCAGGCCATAAAATTAGGAAAAGGGAGTACAGGCAAATCACAATCCATTATATATTGGGGTATGTCTTCTAACGGTACTGGCTTCAATAATTTACACCAATCTTCAAGATTATTACTATTTATATAGGATTCAATTTCTCTATCTACACAAATACCAACTAAAGTGAGCTCAATAGCATAGCCCTTTTTTACCAGATCTTCACATGCTTTTATTAAGGATAAATTTCCTCTAGATACTGATATACCTCCATGATAAAACACCTTAAAAACCGAATTTATCTCTGATTTCGTATATTCTTTAGCGTTAAACAAATTAATATCTGCACCAGAACTCCAATTCACGGTTGGCAATTTAGACTGATACTTTTGCATTACATAACGCTCCATAAATGGTGTAATAAAACTTAGACCATCAAAATATTTAACTGCTACTTTAAATTTACTATGAAATAGAGCCATATCCTTATCAAAGGTTTCTGGGTTAGTAGGAGTGGTACGAATATCAACGATAAACTTGTTATTTTTATTAAACAGTTTATTCAATAAAACAGAAGGTAAAACATTTTTAATTAAATCTTGGTTAACCATAATAACATTATCATTATAGTTTAACACAAGTAAAAGCGATTTATATAAAATTAAGAGTCTAAACTCAATAGCTTTAATATATTTATTCTTAAAAACACCAAGGTATTGTATATTCTTCTTTAACCCAAAATATTTTTTTGTTTTAGCGAACGTACAATAGTACTGTACATTCACCTGCCTTCGATTTCCTGCTTTTAATATTTCGATTTCAGTAGAGTAGTTAGTAACTCTATCTAACTGTTTTGATTCAAACCAATGTAGATCCATTTTCCTCTATTTTTAATAGGTTCGCAATTATATTTAAATTGTTCTCTAGATTATGTTCTTCAAGAACATACTCCATAGCTCTACTTTGCATTGTTCTCAAAACGTCTTTATTCTTTTTCAAAAATGTTATTTTTTGAATCATTTGATCGATTGTTGGACATAAAAACCCAACCTCATAAGTCGTTAAAATATCATCCGGGTTGGAGTTCATACTCATTACAATATTCTTTCTTAACCAGGCTTGTATAAACGTATTTGAAAATCCCTCATAATCACTTGTATTAATTAAGATATCTGCACCCAACAACACCTTATTAACTTCTGTATTGGATAGTTCACCTAAATACTCGAACATAGCGTTATTTTCCTCTTCTTGCTTTATTATATTATTATATTTTGGCATCATCCGCCCTATCATTTCAAATTTAACCTCCTTAAATTCTCTAAAATGTTTTACTAAATTTACAAATAGATCTGGTCTTTTTAAGCTCTTCATATTCGCAATCCAAACAATTTTTAAAACTGTTTCACTTTTAACGACTATACTCTGATTATCATAAGGAGCCGCTTGTTTTAAAAATAAACCTTTGCGATTATGTTTTTGTTGTAATTCAGCTTCTTGCCATATATTTTGCACAATAATAACTGTGGCTAGTTTAAACGCTCTTTTTACATATCTATTTTCAATAATATCTAAGGGCTTAATTAGACTTATTGACCTCTCTAATACTTTTAAATCATTATCAGATGCTATAGCCCAAATATGAGGAATGTTATTCTTTAACGCATACTCAGATGCAAATCCACTCCATGAGGAGAAAAACCTTGTATAAATACCATCTGGCTGAACCTCATTCAAGATATAATTAATCTTATTTCGATATAAAAACCAACGATTTCCAAAACGTTTAGATAATTTAATTCTTGATAGTGGGTGTAAAATTAGATTTTCATGCATAACAGTACCTATTGCAGTACCCTTATCTTCATACACATAATGAACTTGTACGTTTTTTTTTAATAGAAAATCGACCAAATACTTGATTTGTATCTCAGCTCCTCCCATAGCTTGTTTCCAAAATGCCGGATGTAGTATGACAATTTTCTTATTCAATACCTGCTGCTTTTAAAAAATCATCAAACCCGTTAAACACAGCTTTATTATTTTTTTTGAAATGCTCATAAGCATCTCCCAATTGTTTTTTTATCCGTATTTCTGGACAATCTTCATCTCCATTAATAAAAAGTGGAAATTCCTCCCAAAACTCCTCAATTCTTGGTTTTCTGTTAAATCTTTCTTGAATACTTCTTGCATAATCAAGAGCCTGCTCAACCGACTCTTCTTTTCTTTTCTTATAATAATCTTCAATTGAACAAACAACTTTAGCTGGGGCACCTACAGCAACTGAATTATCAGGAATACTTTTAGACACAATAGATCCAAATCCAATAATACAATTATCACCAATACTAGCTCCTTTTAGGACTGTACAATTACGACCAAAATAAACATTATTTCCGATTTTAATTCTTCCTGAAGCAGGTATAAATTCTTTGTATTTATTTTTTAAAACATAGAAAGCTCCATCATGCGTAACAATCGTTAAATTTTTATTTAAACGCACATTATTACCTATTTCTATTAACGACGGTCTTGTTATATCTATCGATAATGATTTAACATCGTTTGTAACAAATAAATCATCCCCTATTTTAACTCCTTTAGAACGAAGAAACTTTATATATCTTTTAGGTGAGCTACGCGCCCAACGCAGCTTAAAGTTATCTATCTTAGACTTTAATTTACTTGCTCTACTCATTTTCTTATTATTTTATTGAGAAACATAAAAAACGTTTTGTTTCGTGTTAGCATATTTAACACTATAAGGCTAGCAAAATAAATTGGCGTAAAAACAACCAAGCTTTTCCATGCTAGGGTTATATTAAAATAATTGGTTAAATAAACTGCAATAATACAAGAAGTAAATGGTGCTACAATTTGCTTTAACGCAATACGTGCCTGTTCTTTTGGCATAAAATCAATATGCTTACCACAAACTAACACATCTATTATAACAGAAATATATCTAGCACATATTAAGCCATATAAAATAATCGCAATTGAGAATTTATACGTTAACATTAAAGACAAAAGAATTAACCCGTTTCTTAAAAATGTAAGATTCCGATAAAGTTGTGAATTATTTTCTATTTTAATAATATTAGAATTTAAAGACGATAATGGAATAAAAAGAAAAGAAATAACTAATAGCATTAAGATCGGTCCTGTTGGAGCCCATTTTTGACCAAATAGTAACACTATTAAATCGTTAGAAGCACCAACTATAAATAAGCTAACTGTAAATTGTACAAATAGGAAGTAATTCAATACATTTTCATACATCTTCTTCCTGATACTCCTATCCCTTTCTTTCGCCAATATAGGATAAGATGTCGTTAAGGCAACAGCATTTATAGACTGAAAACTAACATTGTTAATTTTACTACCTTGATTAAAAAAACCTAAAATTGCTGTTGGCTGAAACTTACCAATAAATACAGAATATATATTTTGACCTATTTGATTTGTAAAATACGATAATAACATATTATTACTAAAACCACGCATAGTTTTATAACGGCTCCAACTAAAATAAAAATAAGGTTTCCACTTATTTAAAATTATTATTAATACTAAGTTAACCACTGCAATGGATAACGTCTGACTAACAATTGCCCAATACCCAAAGCTATTTAATGCCATTACATATGCTACTATAACAGAAACAAGGCTACTAATTAACTGAATAATGGCTAGTCTACTAAATTTTAAGTTTTTTCTTATCTTGGTAAACTCAGTTAAACTCAAAGCTTTAATAATAATACTCAACCCCAAAATACGCGTAATATCAACTAATTCTGTTCTTTGGTAAAAGTCAGAAATTAGTGGCGCTGTAAAGTAGAGTATTAAGTATAAGAATATTGAAAATGAGATATTATGTACAAATATTGTAGCATAATCTTTTTTATCTGCATCTTGCTTTCTTATAAGGCAATCCGCAAATCCAGCTTCCGTAAAATTCCATGATATCCCAATGAAAATAGCTAACATTGCAACCAACCCATAGTCATCAGGAGACAACTTTCTAGCTATCAATATATTACCCACAAACCCGATAATCTGAACACCAAATCTATTGACAGCGCTCCAGATATAATGTTTTGCGTTTGACATTATCTTTGTCCTATTATTTTACCAGGCACGCCACCTACAATAGAAAATGCAGGGACATCTTTATTAACCACAGCACCTGCAGCTATAACCGCACCCTCTCCAATCGTTACGCCATCTAAAACAGTTACATTTGCAGCAATCCAAACATCATCTTCAATTATAATCCCTTTAAGTTCGGATCCTTGCGATTTTATTGACCTAGATGCATCTTTAAAAAGGTGATTTGAACCAACGATTACTACATTAGGTGCAATTGAACAATTTATGCCTATTTTAACTTTAGCCAAAATACAGCAGTTTCTATTTATCGTCGTATTTTCACCAATTATTACATACTCGTTTGAACGAATTAGCACATTTTCGTGTATAAAAACATTGTCGTCTATTTTAATTTTGCGCCCTCGGATACTAGAGTAATCTTGGATATATACATTATTCCCAAACTCAACCTCACCAGAAAGTTTTATTTTTCTACCAAATTTTACTTTATTAACCTTACCAAAAAGTAAAAATGACCGTATTTTACTTTTAAATTTTGTTAATTCATAAAATACTTTATTCTCAATTCTTATATTATTCATGAGTAAATTAAACGTTTTTAATAATTTAGTGAGGGCAAAATCTCATACAGAAATCTATAGATATAAATTAATAGTTAACAAAGATATTTTAATTTCAGAAAGCTCCAATGGATTTGAGTATTATTAATGGATTAAAATTTAACGGTTTGCATACTTCCACACTCCTACTCTAAGCCTAACAAACCAAAAACCAGGCATTCAACAATTCCGCTCTATTATACAACATCCGTTCTTTGGTATTCCAATCTATTACCTCAAAACCAGCATGCTCACAAATGGCTTGCCCAGCTGCGGTATCCCATTCCATGGTTGGCGCAAATCTCGGATAACAATCCGCTTGTCCTTCGGCGACCATACATAGCTTTAATGAACTTCCTTTAGAAATCAGGTTTACATCACCATGTTTTTCTCGCATTTGATCAATATAATCATCTGTTTCTGGAGATCGATGTGAGCGACTTGCTACAATAGTGAATGTTTTATCTGCTCTTTCTAAGGGTAATTTACTGCCCTGTTGTACTAGAGTTTCTACATTATAATCTTCCAATTTTACTTTGACTTTAAAAGCTCCCATTTCTGAAGTTGAAAAATATAGATCGTTTAAAACCGGGACATAAATAACACCAATAACTGTTTTTTGATTCTCGACCAGTGCAATGTTTACGGTAAACTCACCATTACGTTTAATAAATTCTTTAGTGCCATCGATAGGATCTACAATCCAAAGTTGCCTCCAGTCCTTTCGTTCTTCATAAGGAATTGACTTCCCTTCTTCAGATAAGACAGGAATATTTGTTGCTTTCAAGTGCGACATAATAACGTTGTGTGATGCGATATCTGCTTTGGTTAAAGGCGAATCGTCACCTTTCAGTTCTACTTGAAAATCATCGGAATGATAGATGTCTAGAATTGCTTTTCCTGCTTCTAAGGCTGCTCCGATTGCTATTTTTAAATTATTGTTCATATATTAAAACGTAAGTATAAGATTCTCTTGATTGAAAAACACCCCTAAAGTCCCCTCAAGGGGACAATACTCCACTACAAAATGTAGTTGTTAAATAATCATCCCAGCACCAATGGTTTCATTGGTTTGTTCATCTATAATAATAATACTTCCGGTTTGACGATTTTTCTTATAGGCATCATAAAATATAGGCTTAGCGGTTCTAATAGACACCCTTGCTATATCATTCATTTCAACCTTATCAATACCTTCTATTCTATGCAAGGTATTAATATCTATTTTGTATTTTAATTCCTTAACCATACCAATAGATTCATTAGTTGTGTGTTTAATGACCACTTTGGTACGAGCCTGAATTGGTTTTGTGCTCATCCATGTCACTAACACCTCTAAATCTTGACTGATTTCTGGCACATTATTCTCGCGCACAATCATATCTCCTCGGCTATTATCTATTTCATCTTCCAAGGTCATCGTTACCGACATTGGTGCAAAAGCTTCTTGAATTTGCTCTCCGTTAAGTTCAATCGTTTTAATTGTAGAGACGAATCCCGAAGGCAAGGATTTTACTTTATCGCCAGGCTTAAACACTCCGCCATCAATACGACCAGCGAAACCTCTATAATCTTGGTTTTCTAATGTATGAGGACGAATTACCGATTGAATTGGGAAACGGCAATCGACCAAATTATGATCGCTTGAAATATGCACGGTTTCCAAGTGGTACATCAGCGTACTCCCTTGATACCAGTCCATGTGCTCTGAACGATTCACCACATTATCGCCATTTAAAGCCGAAATAGGAATAAACTGAATATCTTTAATGCCCAACTTAGACGAAAACGTCTTAAAACCGGAAACGATGTTATTATACACCTCTTCACTATAATCCACCAAATCCATTTTATTCACACATACTATGGCATGCGGGATACGTAACAACGACGCAATAAAAGCATGACGATGGGTTTGCTCTAGCATCCCTTTTCTAGCATCTATTAGTATAATGGCCAAATTAGCTGTTGATGCACCCGTCACCATATTACGCGTGTACTGTATATGACCAGGAGTATCTGCGATTATAAATTTACGTTTTGGAGTGGCGAAATAACGATACGCTACATCGATGGTAATGCCTTGTTCGCGTTCAGATTTTAAACCGTCTGTAAGTAAAGACAAATCCACATAATCAAATCCTTTTGATTTGCTTGACTCTTCCACAGCATCTAATTGATCTTGAAAAATTGATTTACTATCATACAATAAGCGTCCTATTAGTGTACTTTTTCCGTCATCTACACTTCCGGCTGTTGTGAATCTTAGTAATTCTATGTCTTGGTATTTCATAATGTTTTTTGTTGCATTTTAGTAGGTCTTATACTCATAAGACTACTCATAACTTCATATTGTTTTTTTATTTTCTAATTTTCATTTTTTGCTTGATCAAAAAACGAAACAAAAAAATCATAACTGAAAATTATTTTCCTAAAAATTTCTTTTACTACGGCACAAAAATGGTCTGCCGTTTTCTTAAAATCACTTAAATTTATATTTATAATATGTTTTCATTAATGTAATCTATTTCCTGATATTTTTGTTTACCCCCTTCGCTTCAAATCATTTTTTACGTAAAATAATTGTTAGGTTGTTTTGGCATTTGGTAAAGTTTGCAACTCATTTTAAAACAACATAAACAAACCGTTCCTATTGTTCAGCCGTTAAATTCTTATAAAAATTCAACCTTAGAATAGCACTCAAAAAAGTCTATATTCTAGGTTCTAACCTCTATTTTCTTATGTTTTAAAAGTACCCTTGTTTTTTACGATCTTCCATGGCTGTTTCTGCACGTTTATCATCTGCACGTCCTCCACGTTCTGTCGTTCTCGTTGTTGCAATTTCTTCAATAATCTTATCTAAATTATCTGCTTCAGATTCTACGGCTCCCGTAATTGGCATATCTCCACAAGTACGATAACGTATGGTCATATTCACCACCTCTTCATTTTCCTTTAATTTAATAAATTCTGAATTTGCTAAAATCACACCATCTCTAACCACACAATCGCGCTGATGTGAAAAATACAATGATGGTAACTCAATATTTTCTAATTTAATATATTCCCAAACGTCCATTTCTGTCCAGTTAGAAATTGGGAATACTCTAAAATGCTCACCATAATTTTTACGACCGTTGAATAGGTTCCATAATTCTGGTCTTTGATTTTTAGGATCCCATTGTCCAAATTCATCTCGGTGCGAGAAGAAACGCTCTTTAGCACGTGCTTTTTCTTCGTCACGTCTTGCGCCACCCATAGCAGCGTCTACTTTATATTCTTCTAAAGTATCTAATAACGAAACAATTTGAAGTGAATTACGCGAGGCATCAGCACCAGTTTCTTCTTTAGCACGTCCTTTATCAATCGCTTCTTGTACAGAGCCTACAATAAGTTTTACACCAAGTTTTTCAACCAAGGCATCTCTAAAAGCAATCGTCTCCGGAAAATTGTGTCCTGTATCAATATGAATTAAAGGAAATGGTATTTTTGCAGGAAAGAACGCTTTTTTTGCTAAGTGCGTCAACAAAATGGAATCTTTTCCGCCTGAAAATAACAATACTGGATTTTCGAATTGTGCAGCAATCTCTCTTATTACAAAAATAGCTTCCGATTCTAATTCTTTTAAATGATTAATTACGTAATTACTCATGTTTTTTATTTTAATTTTTGAATAATAAAGTCTAATATAAGCTGAACAGATTGCTCAACAGATTGATGATCTGTAACAATTTCGATATCTGGATTTATAGGTGCTTCATATGGTGCAGAAATACCTGTCATATTCTTAATTTCTCCTGCTCTTGCTTTTTTATACAAGCCTTTTACATCTCTACGTTCGCATTCTTCTAAGGACGTGTTCACATAAATTTCAATCACATTATCGTCACCTACTATTGTTTTAATAGCATCTCTGTCTTTTATATATGGAGACACAAAAGCCGCTAAGGTCACAATACCTGCATTCACCATTAAGTGTCCAACTTCGGCAATTCTCCTAATATTCTCAGTGCGATCCTCTGGAGCAAAACTAAGGTCTTTATTGATACCTTGCCTCATATTATCTCCGTCTAAGCTAAACGTTGAAATCCCCTTTTTATGAAGTTCCACTTCTACTAAATTTGCTAAGGTAGACTTCCCAGAGCCAGACAAACCTGTAAACCACAATAAAAAAGCGCGATGCTTATGCAGCTTCTCGCGATCCTCTTTTGTTACCTTATAAGTATGCTTCACCGTATTTAGACTCATAATTTACTTTGTTTTTCTAACTTTTCTAATTGTTTTCTTTTATTCCTTTTATCTAAACCAAAATCAATACGATACCAAAGTTTCTCGTGACCAAAATACAATAACATTTTTGTTAAAACCTCAGCACTTCCAATTTTTAATCCTGTTAAAGGATTACCAGTCACTATCCAACCCAAAACAATGGTATCTATTGTACCAACAGCACGCCATGAAAACGTTTTGAGTACATGACGTTTGTTGGATGAGGCTATTTTTGATTTAAACCAAACGCGTTCGTGCAAATAATACAACACCATTTTGGTTACTAACTCCATAAACGCTATCTGAGACCCCAGCTTCATATCACCAGATATCAACCATGACAACAGGAAGGTATCTAAGGTTCCAATGATGCGCCAAGTTATGGTTTTGGCGATATGTCGTTTGCTAATTTTCATTTGTATGCATTGTAATTTATTTTACAACAGTTTCTTAACACAGTACTCTACTCATTTAATAGAGTATTTGAGTGTTATTTTGCAAATCTAAAATAAAATCTAAGACTATCTTAATGTAAATGAGAAATAAACCATAGACATATTGCTATTAGAACATCATCTCAACATTTTACTCTCGTATTAGTCTATTAACTTATCTAGTTCATTGATATTTTTTAAAATAATCACTACCTCAGCATTTAAAATACATTTTGAAAAGTACAAGCTTAATACAAACTACTTATCAGCCACTCTTCCTAACAGCACACAATCCACTACATTACAGATACTTAAACCACTATATTCATCATAAGCACGTCAATTTTAGTAAAATAAACACAGAACCAAAAGCGACATTACATAAGTTACTGATTAACAAGCATCAAATAAATAAGCCCTCAATTCCTTAATGTAAGGTTAATCGTTTCGTAATACTTAAGTTGTATTGTTCAAAAAATCTTTTATTATATTTGCCAACCCTCAGATTTACAGCACTTATGGCTTGTTTTGGCTTTTTAACTTTTAATAACATATTATATTGTTGTACCGTTATAATTTGTAAGTGTTTTCCTAAAAAAAAGCATTTATAACCTACATTTAGATTTAAAAAATTAGAAACAAATTAACACATGAAACACATTTACGTATTTTTAATTGCTCTTTTTATTGGGAGTTTTGGGTTTGGACAGACTACAATTGCTCAGCAAGATTTTGAAACCTCACCTTCAGCTCCCGTTTTAAACTTTACGAATTCGGGAGGGTCCAATTCTACTGGTTCAGGATCTCACCCTATTGGAGACAATAATTTTGTCTCTGGCGCTAGAGGTTGGGAAGTTAACAATGGTACATCTACTGTAACATTCTCTTCATTGGATGTCTCTGTATACACTAACATCGAATTAAATTTTAGATTGGCCTCTTTTTCTGGATCTAGTGGCAATGGAGCCGATAATTCTGATGAAGTTTTAGTTGAAATAAGTTTAGATGGAGGGTCAACGTTTTCAAAAGAATTGGAAGTTGAAGGTAACTCTAATGCTAGATGGTCTTTTGACACAGGAACAGGAATTGCTTCAACAGCATATGATGGAGATGATAATCAATCAATTTTTGTACCTTCATCAGGCAACAACACGACTAATGGATACACTTATGTAAGTATTACCGATATTACAAGTTCTAGTGAGTTAGTTGTTAAGATTACAATGAATAATAATTCTAGTAATGAATATTGGATTATTGATGATCTAGAAATTTCTGGAATAGCCACATCTGGACCAGCCAACCCTGACACTTTTACAGCAACAGCTATTTCTACATCACAAATTGATATAGCTTATGCTGATAATGCCGAAGAAAATGATATCATTATTGTATTTGATACAGATAACTCCTTTACAACTCCAAGCGGTGCTCCTGCTACCGTAGGTAATACTTTTGCTGGCGGAACCGTAATATATGATAGTAATGGTTCTGGAACTTTTAACCATACAGGTTTAACTGAAGGCACAACCTATTTTTATAAAGCTTATTCTTATGATGGCTTTGAATACTCTTTTGGGTTAAGTACAGACGCAACTACACCAATAGCCTGTCCAAGTATCACAGGGTTAACAATAGATAGTTTTACTGATGTTGAAGCTGTAATTAGTTGGACTAATGGAACTTCAGAAGAAGCATGGGAAATTATTGTACAACCAGATGGAACAGGAATATCTCAGTCAACTTCTGGTTCACCTACAATCCATAATCCTCATACTGAACTGGGGCTATCTCAGAATACACAATACGAAGTATATGTAAGAGCTAATTGTACAGCAAATAGCAATGGCTATAGTAATTGGGTTGGCCCTGTTACTTTTACAACTGAAATCACACCTCCACCAGGTAGCACATGTAATGACCCAATAGATTTAGGCACATTACCTTATACAAGCTTAGGCCAAACTACAATTGGATTTGGTGATGATTATTTTGGATCACCAGGAGCTTCTGGTTGTGGATCTACTAGTTCATATTTAAATGGAAATGATATCGTATATGCTTACACATCCGATGAAGACGGTACTATTAATATTAATTTGTCAAACATTACTGATAATTACACCGGTGTTTTTATTTATGATTCTTGTGCTGATATAGGCTCAATTTGCCAAGCTGGAAATGTCACTGGATCTAGTTATGCAGATTTAAATATTGAATTATTTCCTGTTACAAATGGACAAACTTACTACATAGTTGTTTCAACTTGGGCTAGTCCACAAACAACAACTTATGATCTTTCTATTACTAAAGGGACTTCAAATCTATCGGATATAATAGAAGCTAATTACGATGAGCCAGATAATATAGATTATACATTATATAATACACCTAGTATTCTTAATGTAAGCAATGCCATAAAAATTGGAGAATTTACAATTCAAGATGCTGGAGACGAACTTAGCGATTCTGATGCTGTAGGAACCATATTAACAGATATTTCGTTTACAGTTGCTGGTTTCGAGAATATTGCAGCTTTAGCCCTTTTTGATGGATCCACAAACCTGTCTGAAGAAACAACGGTTACAGCAACAACAACATTTACTGGCTTAACTATACAGGCAAACGACGATTTATCTAAAACTTTTGCCGTTTACGCAACGTTTAAAAGTTCGGTTACAGATAACGAACAAATACAATTAACCATTAGCAATGCAATTGCAGACCCAACGGGTTCTACTTTTGCCACTGCAGATGCTGGAGGAGCATTAACTTCAATATCAGGAGATGACAACCGTATAGAAGTTACTGCAACAGATTTAATCTTTAACCAAGATGTCTCTGAGACTATTGTAAATACAATAATGTCTCCATCACCAACAGTTTTGGCTGTTGACGCACAAGCTAACATAGACTTAGATTTTACAGGAAGTATTACATTAACATCATCTATAGCTGCTATCTTTGATGCTTCCGCAACCACGTCTGTTAATGCTATAGCTGGAGAAGTCACCTTTGATAATCTTATTTTCGATACCATTGGCACTAATTATAATCTAACCGCTAATTTTGGATCTTTAAATAATGATACTAGTAGTTCATTTGATGTAATAGCCGTTCCTGTTGGACCTGTTTCTATATGGTCAGAACCATTTACAGATAATTCTCAATACAATGTTACTATGGGCGCTGAAGGTTATGATGGAAATTCTGATTATTTTCAGATAACAGATGGGTCTGATATTGGTAAAACATATACTGGTGGAAATGACAACTTTTTTGCGGGTCAAGATATCGATGATTCTGGTTGGACAGGAAGTTCATCTCCTAGCCAATTAACATGGACAGACATTGATATTGAGAATTATACATCCTTAAATTTTAGTGGTTATTTTGCTTCAGTCGGAGGAGGGATAGACGCTAATGACTATATACACATAGAATACAGATTAGACGGTGGAACTTGGACAGATTTATTAGCATTTGAAAATGACGGGAATACATATAACACTAATTTCTATGAAGACACTACTTTCAATGGAACTGGAGATGGCACTCAATTATCGAGTACATTTACAGAATTCGTTAAATCTATTCCGACAACAGGCCTTTTATTAGATTTAAGAATTACAATAGCGATAAATTCTGGTAGTGAAGATATTGCTTTAGAAGATTTCTCTCTAGAAGGTGAATTAGTTTCAACTTCAACCACTTACACCTACACTGGAACTTGGTCTCCAAGCAACCCTGACGGCACAGCGACTGCTAATGATGCTATTGTTATTACATCTGGTAACGCTAGCATTTCATCTGACACGGCTATTAACTCCGTAACGGTTAATCCAGGCGCTGCTTTAACAGTTGATGCTTCAACCACCTTAACCGTAACGGATGCTGTTACTTTAGAGTCTAGCTCAACGAGTTATTCCAGTTTAATCTTAGATGGTGCTATCTCTGGTACGATCCAATATGAGCGCCATGTTAACGGTAATGCTGGATTAGGGGACACTAACGCAATCGGGGATAATGATTTGGTTACACCACCTCTTTCTGGTCAAACTTTTGGTGCCTTTGCTGCTGCCAATAGTAACTTATTGTCTAATCCAGTAGATGCTACAGAGAAAGCATTCGCTATCTTTGACAAAACCACTGGTGATTATGAGAATTATAATACAACAGCTAACGCTTCTACACAATTAACAGCAGGTACAGGTTATAGAGCTGCCACATCTAACACCGCAACACTTGTCTTTACAGGTAGTGCTCATACGGGAGATATCTCTATGAATATTAACCATTCTGGACCAAGTTATCAAGAATGGAATTTAATCGGTAACCCTTACCCTTCTTATTTAGATGCGGAAGCCTTTTTAAACTATGAAGTGGATACCGGTGTAAAAAATATAGATTTATTAGGAGACACCTCTGGTATCTACGGCTATGATGGAAATTCAGAAAATGGCTGGGATATTATAAACCTTGCTAATGCCTCTGGAAGACTTATAACTCCAGGTCAAGGTTTCTTGGTCGGTGCGGATGCCGCAAATGTAGCTTCATACGATTTAGAATTTACAACGTCTATGAGAACCATAGGTAATAGTGATGATTTTATTGCTGGTCGTGATGCGAACACCTTAACGTATTTAAAACTTAACGCCAGCACTGCTACAGAAATCTATACCACGCAATTTTACTTTAATGCTGCAGCGACTCAAGGTCTTGATGCTGGATATGATGCTACCATTTGGGGAGGCACAGCTCCTAATTTTGCTTTATTCTCTCATTTAATTGAGGACAATAATGGTTTACCTATGGCATTACAAGCTTTGGATGTCACTGATCTTTCAAATGTGACTATTCCTCTCGGTGTCAATGCCAACCAAGGCGAACAGTTAACGTTTAGCATTAACGCTTCTACATTACCAAGTACTGTAAATGTATATTTAGAAGATAATGTAGCCAACACCTCTACTTTATTGAATACAA
This sequence comes from Winogradskyella sediminis, assembly GCF_003387355.1. Taxonomy (GTDB): domain Bacteria; phylum Bacteroidota; class Bacteroidia; order Flavobacteriales; family Flavobacteriaceae; genus Winogradskyella; species Winogradskyella sediminis. The sequence goes on along the minus strand of NZ_QUNH01000001.1, from coordinate 1,414,459 downwards.
CTGACTATATACTCACACCGAACACGGCACTGAATGGCACTGGTAGATTCTACTTACGTGTATCCAACAGTACATTATCTACTATAGATAACACGCTAGAGCATTTAAGTATTTACACGAATAAAACGGACAAATCAATAGTGGTTGCGGGTCAATTATTAGAACCAACAACGGCAACTATTTATGATGTTCAAGGCCGTTTAGTCTTGTCGACATTATTACAAAGCACTGAGCGCTCTCAAGCCATAGATGTTAGTGCATTAAACACTGGTATTTATGTCATAAAGCTACATAATGCCTCTCAAAACAAAACGCAAAAAGTGATTATAAGATAAGCCTTTTTATAATTTACTTACCGTTTTTAAAAAACGCGCTAAAATTTATTTAGCGTGTTTTTTTGTTACCAACATATCAAATCATAATAAATTTAACGTTAAAACAACAATTTATTAACACGAAAACGTTTTCGTGAATTAAGTTGTTAAATAAGTCACTTATATTAGATACTGTTTACAATAAACTAATACTCTACAACGACTTTATTATGAATCACAAGGCTTTTTGTACCCAACTTATTTGCACTATACTTATAGCATTTCTTTCAGGTTTTGCTTATGGACAATCGCATCATACTATAACTTTCACTGGTAATGCTAACGATTTTAATGATGCTGAAAAAATATATGGTGGCAATGATGTTGATTATTATGTCACTTATGATGACACTTACATGTATTTTGGCGCCTTTAGGGTGAATGGATCATTTTTTGGGAGCTACGACCATTTTACCATTTATTTAGATACCGATCCTAAATCGGATTTAACTACAGGAAACGGAAGTACAATAGGTTTAAACTGGGATAGTCAAACCCCAACCATGCCCTTTAATGCAGATCATAGAATTGCTATTAGACATAACGCCTTAGGCGAATCTTTTCATCATAAATTTACTGGAGCTACTTGGGATGACCAAACCAGTGGATCTACCTCGAATTTTAATCAATACACTACAAGTACAGCTCTTGAGATACGCATTCCCTTAGCCAATATAGACGCACCTAAAGGGCTTTATTTTTCTATGTACATGTCGTATAATGGTGGCTTTTTTGCAACTAATGATATTAACTATCCAATTTCAGTCTCAGGAAGTACGTTTTCTGGATATTTCGGTGGCATAGGATTAACCGTATCGGGCTGTAACCCTGTTACTCATCAGAACCAACCTATAGAAGATGTGCTAGTAAATGCTAATCCAGTTGCCAATACCGCATATGCATATATTGACATTGATGACGGTAACTATAGCGTTACTGGAGATATTTCCTTGGCTTCTGGTGGCACTGGCTATATCGCTGCAGGAAGCTCCTTGACCATCGATGGAGATTTCAACAATGCAGGTCATTTTGAACTTCAATCCTCTTCTATTTCGTATGCTAGTTTTATTCCTACAACCATCTCAGGAACCATACATTACAAAAGACATGTCAACGGAAACAGCATCTTAGGTGATGTCAATGCTATTGGCAATAATGATTTAGTATCGGCTCCTGTAATTGGTCAGTATTTTGGTGACTTTGCTGATGCGAATACCAATTTATTATCAAACCCATCTGATGCCACAGAAAAGGCCTTTGCGCCCTTCGATAAAAATACTGGAGATTACGAAAATTACAATACGGTAACCAATGCACTTACAACAATAGAAGCTGGTGTTGGTTATAGAGCCGCAACTAATGATACGAACACTTTAACCTTTAGCGGCACAGTGCAAACGGAAACTGTCCCTATAGACATTATAAATTCTGGACCTGCATATGCAGCTTGGAATCTTATTGGGAATCCATATGCTTCCTATTTAAAAGTACATGATTTTTTACAATATGAAGTGGCTTCGGGTGTAAGAAATATTGATTTATTTGAACCTACTACAGCGGCGATTTATGGTTATGATGGTGATGCAACAGGTACTGGTTCAAGTGGGTATACCGTCTTAAACTTAGCCAATACTAATGCTAGCACGACTATTGCGCCTGGACAAGGCTTCTTAGTTAGCGCTAAAACTTCAACAGTAGCGATCCATGATATTTTATTTACACCAGACATGAGAACTAGTGGGATGGCTGACGATTTTATAGCTGGACGTGAAGGTAATCCACTTACCAACCTAGAATTAGAACTTTCTACGAATTCAAAAACATTTGCTACTAATTTTTACTTTAATGAAAACGCCATGCTTGGGTTAGATCCTGGTTACGATGCAGCATTTTATGGATCGATACCTGATTTTGCATTGTACTCGCACTTGGTTCAGGAGAGTGAAGGCATGCCCTTTTTATTACAAACACTTGGTCTCACGGACTACGAAAACACAACGATACCTTTAGGTATACATGCTAGCCAAGGAGAACTATTAACTATTCGTATTTCCGAAAACAACTTACCATCTACCGTGAGCGTGTATTTGGATGATACCGTAGCCAATACATCTACATTAATTACCAATAGCAACTTTATATTTACACCAGTCACTAACTTAAGCGGAACGGGTCGATTTTATTTACGATTTGAGAACACAACCTTATCAACGGTCGATACGACTAAAAACCCTATAAATATTTATCACAATCCCGGTAAAAAAACTATTGTAGTTACGGGTGTATTAAAAGCGCCTACTAATGCGGTAATTTACGATATCAATGGCCGAAAAGTGAGTTCAATCGTTTTAGAAAGCAACAGTGAATCACAATCCATAGACGTTTCAAAATTCAGCTCAGGCCTCTATATGATACAACTTATTGACGCTGTACAAATTAAGACTAAAAAATTAGTGATACATTAAAATTATATAGTATATTAAAAGGAAAAATGCCAAACCGTTATTCGGTAATGTAAATTTCAAAATTTTTCATATATGATATCCTCTTTAAAAATTCCTTATCACACTCATTAAAAGAAAATAATTTAAAGGTAATTAAACCATAAATTCATTTATAACGTATATATTAAAGAAAAGCATCATACGATATAAATGTATCTAGATGAGAAACCTATGTCATTTAACAGATAACTATATTGTTTCGTAGAATAAATCAGGATTAAATTAAACCTTTTCGTATTATTACTTTTTTAAATAAATAAATTTATTATTTTTGAACTCAAAATTTAGGGCAAAAGCCATGAAGAAAGATAACAACTTAGATAAAATCACTCGTAAAGAAGCCATTTCTAAAATGGGTAAATATGCTGCATTAACAGCAGTAGGCACATTTGTGATTTTAAATCCACTTAAATCTCAAGCGCAATCGGTACCGCCTTCAGCAGGTGGCGATCCATTCTCTTAAGATTAACTCTTAATATTTATTTTGAACTCTAATTTAGCACCAACATTTAAAAAAATGTTTGGTGATTATTGGGTCTTGTGGTATGCTATATCTAATAGTTACAGCGTTGTAAGTTTAGAATTCGAAGGCCTATTGGATATTTATTTGTCCTCTAACAACTATAATACGTTTTCTTCTGCCTTGCCTATAGAACTTAGTGCAGCTGAAAAAAAGGACATTTCTGAATCGTTACTTAATTACTTAGAAAGCTGCAACCAGCCTTACGTTTTACCAGATCAGGATACTATTGCGTTAGACACTGCTTCTAGGCAAATTTCAAAGCTATATGCATTTGAAGATAAAACTATTCAAATACACTACAGCTCTGAATCCTTATTAAAAACCATTCATCCAGCCATTGCTAATTATTGTAAACCCTTAAGCGACATCAATGATGTTACATTTGATATTCATTTGTACAATGACCAGTTATGTCTATTTAAAAATGAAACATTAATCACTGCTGTACCCAAAGGCGATTACCATTTGGTTCAAGGTAAATTTATTATGCACCTTCTTTGTGAATTACACGATATAGAAGAGCAAGACTGGATTGGTACACTTCATGGTTCAACAATTACAGATGGTGAATCTTCTATACTCTTTATTGGAAAGTCTGGAAAGGGAAAAAGCACATTATGTGCTTTGTTGGCTGCTCATGGTTTTCATTTATTAGCCGATGATGTTTCGCCTCTACACTCTAAAAATCAACATCTCTATTACAACCCTTCCTCTATTTCACTAAAAGAAGGGGCATTTAATTTGTTAAAACCTTTAGTGCCTAATTTTGATGAATTGCCAATTGCAGAATTTAATAAGATTAAAGGTCAGTTAAAGTATTTGCCTAGTACTAAGCCCGAAAAAGACCACTATCCATGTCAGGCCATCGTGTTGGTTAACTATACACCAGATTCCGAAACTATTTTGGAGGACATTTCGGTTCAATTTATTTTAGAGACCTTGATTGAAGATTCTTGGTTATCCCCAAATCCTAAACACGCTGAACAATTTATAAATTGGCTGCACACATTACCTCTATTACAGTTAACTTACAGTACTACACCCGACGTACTTAGAGAAATTTCAACATTATTTAGACAATTACCTTATAACACATAATAGGGTGCCATGATTAAAAGTCTATGAATAATTCAACTAGTACATTTCAACATATTGCACATATATTAAGTTTTAAAACGACTCATAAACAATTAGAGTTAATGCTTAAAGCTCCCTCTTTTAATTGGGAGGCCATAGTTAAAGAAGCTAGTCAACACTATATTATACCAACAATATATTGCCGATTAAAAGCAAAACATCTCTTACATTTACTACCTGAGGATTTAATAAGTTACCTAGAATATATAACAGATGAAAACAGAAAAAGAAATACTGTTATCCTTGCACAGACAGAAGAATTATCTCAACTTTTTCAATTACACAACATTGAACATGTATTTTTAAAAGGTGCAGCACTTTTAGCTTCTGGGACCTATACGGATATCTCAGAACGTATGATTGGTGATATAGATATATTGGTTAAGCCAATACATTTAAAGCGCGCTTATAAATTATTACTACAAAATGAATATAAATCTAGAGCTATGACTTTAGGGGCAGATTTTTTTGAACACAAACATTTACCTAGATTAGAAACTACAGTCACAGATACCCGTATTGCTGCTGTTGAAATTCATAGAAAATTATTCGTTTCATATAAAAATCACGAATTAGAACCAGAATCGATTTTTAATGAGCAGAGATATCAAGAATCTATATACTTACCTTCGCTGAAGCACCTTTTAATGCACAATATTCTTAATCATCAAATAAATGATCATGGCGCCCTTTACAATAATATAAATTTCAGATCTGCATATGACACCATTTTATTACTTCAAAATTATCCTCAGCCAAATAAATTATATCAGTATAATATAATTAAACGCTATTTTAATTATATAGGTTTATTTTTTGAAGAAGTTGGAATGTTAATGGATGTTAAATCAAATATTTACACCCATTTTTATTTATTTAAATTAAGACACCGTAAATTTCAGAAAAACTGGAATAAACTATTGCGGATTGGATACTATATTCCGATTCTGTCCAACAGGTTCTGGTTGTTTTTATCCAATAAATCCTATAGAAAAGCAATAATGACTGACAAAAAACGGGTATTTACTCATTTAATATCCATTTTAAGTAAAAAATAAATATATTTTAATTATAATTATGATAACTTTATATCTATTATTTGTTTTATAATTGATAAAGTTTACCTTTGAACAAAATAATTTTAGAATGAAAAAATTAATTTTAATAACACTATTAGTTTCATTTAGCATGTCTTCTTTTGCACAACGTAACAGTAGAGCAAATAATGATTGGTACGTAAGTCTAGGCGTAAATGCCATTAATAGTCTAGGAACTCAATCACCTTTTAACAGTCCAAGTGATTGGGCTTTCCATTCTCCAATTTCTGCAGCAATAGAATACAATTGGAGTGATCAATTTGCGATAGAACAATCTATAACTTTTAATGGATTTACAGAAGATCACGTTATTGATGGAGTTAATTTAGAGGAAGATTATTCTTATTTATCTCTCGATACTAATATGAAATTTTATTTTGATCAATATATATTTCCAAATTTTAATTGGATAGAGCTTCATGCTAATGCAGGTGTTGGTTTTTTTCATGTGGATGAAACTAACATTTCAGCTAATATTGGTGGAGGTGCTTTGTTTTGGTTAAATGGGAATAGAACTTTTGGTTTAAGAGTTCAAACTACAGGTAAATTTGCCTTTAACCATCCTGAAAGCGGTTTTGACAACAATCACTTTCAACATCACTTACAAGTTGTGTTTAAGTTGTAACAAACGAATATTTTTATATAAAAAAGGCCCGATAGAAATAATATTCTATCGGGCCTTTTTTTATTGAAGTGGACTATTAGATTAACTGTCTTTTAATATTTTTTCAAAATATTTGATAGTATGTCCTAATCCTTCTCTTAACTGTACTTTAGGTTCCCAACCATTTAATTCCTTCTTCGCCAAACTAATATTAGGTTGACGCTGTAATGGATCATCTTGAGGTAAAGGCAAATAAGTTATTTTAGAGTTAGAATTAGTTAAATCTATTACCTCTTTAGCTAATTCTAGCATGGTAAACTCTACTGGATTCCCAATATTTACGGGACCAACAAAACCATCTCTACTATTCATCATTCTATGCATGCCCTCAACTAAATCATCAACATACTGGAAACTTCTAGTTTGAGTACCATCACCAAAAATAGTAATATCATCACCTTTTAAAGCTTGAACGATAAAATTTGAAACCACTCTACCATCTTGAGGGTTCATATTAGGCCCATATGTATTAAAAATACGAATGATCTTAACATCTACAGCATTTTGATTATGATAATCCATAAATAAAGTTTCAGCACATCGTTTTCCTTCATCATAACATGAACGTAAGCCTATTGGATTTACGTTGCCCCAATAACTTTCAGGCTGTGGATGTACAGATGGATCACCATACACTTCGCTAGTTGAAGCTTGCAATATCTTTGCTCCAACGCGTTTTGCCAATCCTAACATGTTTATGGCTCCCATAACAGAAGTTTTAATTGTTTTTATTGGATTATATTGGTAATGAATAGGGGATGCAGGACAAGCCAAATTGTATATCTCATCTACTTCTACCATGTAAGGATTAGTGATATCATGCCTCACCAATTCAAAATAATGGTGATCCATTAAATGTTCTATATTCTGTTTAGATCCTGTAAAGTAATTATCTAAACAAATAATTTCATTACCTTCATTTAATAGACGTTCACAAAGATGTGAGCCAACAAAGCCAGCGCCACCAGTTACCAGTATTCTTTTCATAAATCAGTTATTTTTAATATTCAAAAATAAGATATATTTTTATTTATCTGAATTTAAGCTAAACTTAAAATTAAGCATTTGTTTTAATAGCTTAAAAAGTACAGGAAATTGAGACTTAAATTCAGAAGGAGTTTCAATAAAATTTTCAAGTAAAACAGCAAAAAACTCATACTGATTGGTATACGCATAAGCTCTAAAATATTTCGATGCAATTAAATCTTGCCTTACTGATTCGTTGTGTTGTAAATACTCCGTTAAATTTTTAAACCCACGATTAAAAATTAAACTACTTATGTCGCTTTTGCGAGAGGCATTCAAATGTATGGCATGTCCGAATTCGTGAATGCCTAAGTTTAAATTATCATCGCCAATTTCATAACCATGCAAGAAGTCCTCCCACGAAAAAACTATTGTCTTTAAACGCGGATTTATTTCCCCTTTATGATAGGCTTTATTAATTTGAGAATAATACACCTTTGGATATAATACCACGATTTCAATGATATCTAAATGGTAATTTTTAAATCCGAAACACAGCATTGTAGCCGTGGCTGCAACCTTAACCTTCATTTGATCTGTAACCACCAATTCTTGTCTACCAACAAATGTATTCTTATCGATAAACGCGGCTACTCTGTGTTCAAACTGGCGTTTATCTTTAGGTGATAATGTTCTGTAGGTGGCATTCTCGCTTTTTAATATCGCTCTTTGGTTTGAAGTTAAACGGTTAAGTCGGAAAAAACGATTTGTAAATAGTGGCTTGTTAAACACGGTGGCATAATACACCTGAAAAATCTTTAGTATTCGATATAATATGAACAAGATAATCCCAAAAACAAGTAGCGGAATCACACTATTTCGTACCATCTCCCATTCATACTCTTGCATTGTTTGTAACACCATTAATACGACCAATTAACAGTTACCGATTGATGAATTTTGCAAAGCATCAGCGCTATGATAGTTAACGAATAAATCATTCCTAAATATAAAGCAACATTATTATTTTCAAACTTTATAATTAGAAATATTTTAATAATTATAAAACTCAACGTGTATATATGCCTGTAAAACAAAAAAAGTAAGTATGCCATTAACACATACTTACTTTTTTAATTCGTTATCTTTCGATGACATTATCTACTATGGGAAGATTCCGCGTTGCACATAAGCTTTTTCTATACGCTCAATTGCGATACAAAACGCTGCTGTTCTCATATCTATACCTTCACTCTTAGAGTACTCATAAACTCTATTAAACGATCCATTGAGTTTTTTAGTAAGCTTCTGTAAAACTTCTTCAAGATGCCAAATCTCACCGCTTCGGTTCTGTAACCATTCAAAGTAACTTCCAATAACTCCTCCTGAGTTACAAAGTATGTCTGGTATGATAATAACTCCTCTGTCTAATAATATTTTTTCACCTTCAACATTTGTTGGACCATTAGCTCCTTCAGCAATTAATTTTGCTTTAATTTTTGAAGCATTTTCTTTAGTTATTTGATTTCCTAAAGCTGCTGGAATACAAATATCACAGTCAATTGAAAAGAATTCACCTTGATCAACAGGCTTAGAGTTTGGATAATTTAAAATAGTACCATTGTTAGCACTATTATATTCAAAAAGGGATTGAACATCCATACCGTCTTGATTTTGAATACCACCTTGCGCATCTTGAACACCAACTAGTTTTGCTCCATCTTTTTCTAAGAAATGAGAAGCCCAATACCCAACATTTCCAAATCCTTGAACAATAAACTTCTTACCGTTTAAATCCATATCATTTTTATCGGCCCAAAATTTAATGGTTAAATACACACCAAATCCGGTTGCTCTATCTCTACCTTCTAATCCTCCACTTCCGTCAGGTTTTCCCGTTACCACATGCTGATTTGCGGAACGCTGTGCAGGTGGTCTTGTACTCATATAAGTATCAGCTATCCAAGCCATGGTTTGACTGTTGGTATTTACATCTGGAGCAGGAATATCGTGCTCAGGCCCAATATTGTCTGCCAATGCGTAGGTAAAACGTCTTGTAATACGTTCAATTTCAGATTCTGAATAAAGTGAAGGATCTATTTTAATACCACCTTTTGCTCCACCATATGGCAATCCTGCTAAAGAGGTTTTCCATGTCATCCACATAGCCAAAGCTCTTGCAGCATCTAAATCTACAGTAGCGTGGTAACGTAAACCACCTTTATATGGTCCTAATGCTCCATTATGCTGAACGCGATAACCCGTAAACACCTCAACTTCGCCATTATCCATTTTTACAGGGAAATTGACTAAAATTTCATTATTAGTAATACTTAATATTTTTCTAATATTAGGATGAAGATTAATGTGATCTGCAGCACTACTAAATTGCTCCATCACGTTATCCATCATGCCTTTTAAAGGCACTTTTTTATTTTTTATCTTTGAAATACTTTTTGAATTTCCCATTTACAACCTCTTATTTTTGGAATTACATATTTTTACGCAGCAAAAATAACATTTTTCGCAATATAAAGCGCTGATATTATTAAATATCTAATCGGTAATTGAACAATAAGAGACTTCTGAGTAAAATCAGTATCCTTTATCTCATTTACATCTCAACTCTATGGCCAAATTGCAGTTATTAGATTAAAAAAATCGTCTAATAATTATAAGCTTTAGGACCACAACCCTATTTTTTAAAACCAGTGGCCATCATAAAATGCCTAGATTAAATATATAAAGATTCTGTAATACTATTAGCCTTCACTTACAATAGCGTTATTTGATGCCGAACGTAAAATGATATACCCAATAATTGCAGAGATAAAAGAGCCTATTAAAATGCCTATTTTAGCAGAATCTATATATTCTGGTGTAGATGCAAATGCTAAACTGGCTATAAAAATCGCCATAGTAAATCCGATACCTGCAATAAAAGACACCCCTAGAATGTGCTTAAAGCTAATATCTGATGGTACTTCAATCAGTTTAATCTTTTTAGCTAAAAATACGACGAGGCTAATACCGAGGCCTTTTCCTAATACCAAACTGATTACAATATTAATTACTAATGCTAATTCAAGATTCTCTGAACCCGCAATTAAAACTCCGGCATTGGCTAAGGCAAAAATTGGAATAATAAAATAAGCCACCCATCCATGCAAATTATGTTCTAAATGCTGTAATGGAGATTGAAATTTTGATGCCCAATCCTCTAAATCATCCATATGCTGTATTTGTTCTCTAGAAAGAATTGGTTTTTTAAGAACACTAGCGTTTTTAATATCGTTGTAAACATTTTCCAATTGTTCTAAAAATGTTGACGTCACAATTTTTTGCCTTATCGGTACCGAAAATGCCAATAATATACCTGCTACAGTAGGATGAATTCCAGACTTTAGGAATAAGAACCAAATGACTACTCCAAAGAAAAACATAAGAAACTTAGAATACACTCCTCTATAAGACAAAATATATAACACGGCTAACATAACTATAGCAATAACCAATAAGGTCATATTGATATTACCACTATAAAACAGCGCAATAACTAATACAGCACCAATATCATCTACAATAGCAAATGCCGTTAAAAACACCTTAAGACTTAAAGGAACACGATTTCCTAAAGCATTTAATATCGCTAAAGAAAAGGCTATATCGGTTGCCATTGGTATGCCCCAACCTTTAGCTGTATCAGGATTTTGATTAAGTACAAAAAAGAAAATTACAGGCACTAGCATACCACCTAATGCTCCCACCAAAGGAAACGCAATTTTTTTAGGGGAATTGAGCTCACCGATTAAAAGCTCTCGTTTAATTTCTAATCCAATAAGAAAAAAGAATACGGCCATTAAGCCATCGTTAATCCATAAAATTAGTGGTTTTTTAAACTCAAAGGTTTCCGTTACAATCCCTATATCATATTGCCATATTTCTCTATAAATATCACCATATGGTGAATTTGCCCATACTAAAGCTATTAGTGTAGCTAGCAGTAGTAAAATACCACTAAAACTTTCAATTTTTACGAATTTTTGGAATGGTGTGAGAAATACTTCTTTTATCATATAAGTAATTTAGTTGCAAAAACGATTAACTCCAAATATAAGGTTTCAGGTTAAATTAGCTTTGAGATGACTTTCAATTTAATGAATATTTAACGTAAAAAGCACATAGCAGACTCATACCTAAACGTGTTGTGCTTCAACGTTACAGCCTTTTTTACAACAATGGTGATAATAACCTTACTAACTTTTCCCAAAGCTGAATTGCTTTTGGTCTGTTTAGCCAAGCTTCTGCATCAATTTTGTGTGAAGCTTTTAAATCGTGCTCAAACGCCTCTGTCAATTGTGAGGCGATGGCTTTGCTATAAACGAATGCGTTAACTTCAAAATTAAGATCAAAACTGCGGTAGTCCATATTTGCAGATCCAACTATCGCTAAATTATCATCTATGACCATTGTTTTTGCATGTACAAAGCCTTTTTTATACTGATAAATTTTTGCTCCACACTGAAGCAATTCGGTGTAATAAGCATTAGCCGCTGCATTTACCATTTTAGAATCTGAAATACCTGGAATTATAAGCTTTACATCCAACCCACTTTGCATCGCAATAAGCAATGCATCCATTAAACTCTCACCTGGAATAAAATAAGGACTGGTGATATAAATACGTTTTTTCGCTGTACTTATAGCTTCTAATAATGAATAGAAAATAACGGGCTGTTTACTATCTGGACCCGAAGCTGCGAATTGTACAATTTCATTCTTAATTGTACTTGTATTGGTATAATCAGGAAAGTAATCGACAGCATATTCTAAAGGTATTTTACTACAAAAATTCCAATCGCAGAGAAATAAATATTGTAAATAAGCTGTCGCCTGTCCTTTAATTAAGAGATGTGTATCTCTCCAATACAAATTGTTGGGCTGACAATCATTTCGGTATTTATCGCTTATATTAATTCCACCAATAAAGCAAGTTTCACCATCAATAATTACAATTTTTCTGTGATTTCTATAATTTAGTCGGTTGGCAAAAGCATACCATTTAATTTCGTAAAAGGGCACCGTTTGTATGCCAGCATCACTAAGTGTCTTTAAAAATGATTTACTTAAACTATGACTTCCAAAATCATCGTACATGAAACGGACTTCTACACCTTCTTTGGCTTTTTTAATTAATAGCTCAGCAACAGCGTTTCCAGTGTTATCGCTCTCATAAATGTAATATTCGATATGTATATGATGTTTAGCATCGTCAATAGCCTGTAGTAGTTGAGGAAACTTCTCTTCTCCATTAATCAGTAATTTCACTTCGTTGTTTGCCGTAAGTGGACTACTACTAGAATGGCGAATAAATTCCATTAACTTTTTTTGGTGCTCACTTATTAATCCTGATTGGTGAATCATCTTAGAATACGAGTACATTTTAGCCCTAATACGCTCTCGTACAGGTTCGTCTAGATTTAATTTTTTACTATATAATTTTCGTTTCCGATAATTGATTCCGAATGTAAAATAGAACACCATACCAATAATCGGTACAAAAACAATAAATAATATATACGACAACGCTTTTATACTACTGCGTGTATCATGCAATACTCTTAAAACCACAAACACTACTAAAAGCACATAAGCTAATTCCCCTAATAAAACCCAGTTCATCTGATCTAACATTTATGTTTTGTTAAGTTAATATTTTTTTACCAAGCAGCAGAACTCCAAACTGTTTTCTTATCGTTTTTATTTACAAATATCAACGTCTTTTATGGAGTCTTACACAGTACTTCACAAAATAAAAACAAGTCCCATTTTTATGATATTTATAAAAAATAAGATGTCGGTTAGCGATTTCAAATAATATGAAGTAAAAAAAGATAAACTCCATAATTATAATTTATTATTCGATTAGGTAAGCTTATCTTTGCCAATTCATTTTAAAGTTATCACTATGAAAGTTCGTGAGTATTTTATTATAATTTCTACTATAGTCGTCCTAGCTATTGTAGGCATAGCATTTTTATGGCCACCGATTGTATGGTTATTCTTACTTGTAGGTCCATTAGTCTTAATGGGTATTTTCGATATTTTACAAAAGTCGCACACTATAAGACGGAACTTTCCTTTATTAGGTCGTTTTAGATACGTTTTAGAGTCGATTAGGCCAGAAATTATGCAGTATTTTGTGGAGACGGATACGGAAGGTAGACCTCTTAATCGCATTTTACGATCATTAATTTACAGAAGAGCAAAAGGATTAAATGATACGGAACCTTTTGGGACACAAATGGACATTTATCATTCGGGTTACGAGTGGTTAGAGCATTCTATGTATGCAAAAACGAATCCTAAAAGTATTGGTGAAGTGCCACGTTTAATCATAGGAGGAAAAGATTGTAAACAGCCTTATTCTTCTAGTTTGTTGAATATTTCAGCAATGAGTTTTGGCTCGCTAAGTAATAACGCCATCCTCGCTTTAAATAAAGGTGCTAAAATGGGGAATTTTGCACACAATACAGGTGAAGGAGCTATTAGTGATTACCATTTAAAACACGGTGGAGATCTTATATGGCAAATCGGAACAGGCTACTTTGGTTGCCGACACGACGATGGTACATTTAACGAAGTAACGTTTAGAGAAAGTGCTATACGCCCAGAAGTAAAGATGATTGAGATTAAATTATCCCAAGGTGCAAAACCAGGCCATGGAGGTATTTTACCAGCTTCAAAAAACACCGAAGAAATTGCAAAAATAAGACATATAAAACCTGGAATTGCCGTGCACTCGCCACCATCGCACTCTGCTTTTTCAGACCCGATTCAATTTATGTATTTTATTAAAAAACTCAGAGATTTATCTGATGGAAAACCTGTTGGGTTTAAGCTGTGTTTAGGTAGAAAACAAGAATTCATGGATTTTTGTGAAGCAATGATTTACACCGGAATTCTTCCAGATTTTATTACCGTAGATGGTGGTGAAGGAGGAACTGGTGCGGCTCCAGTAGAATTTTCTAACTCTATGGGTATGCCTTTACGAGAAGGTTTAATTTTTGTACATGACACCCTAGTTGGTTTCAATTTAAGAAAGGATATTAAAGTCATTGTGGCCGGAAAAATTATAACTGGTTTTCATATGGCCAGAGCTTTAGCCTTGGGTGCTGACGGATGTAATAGTGCACGTGCTATGATGCTTTCTATTGGATGTATACAAGCATTACAGTGTAATACCAATACTTGTCCTGTTGGTGTCGCTACTCAAAACCCGTCTCTAGTAAAAGGGTTGGTTGTAGAAGACAAAGCACCACGAGCACAACGCTACCAAGAAGCCACAATTCATAGTTTCTTAGAGCTTGTTGCCGCAGCAGGACTAAACAGTCCAGCAGAATTAACTCGGGATCATATTAGCAAGCGCGTTGGACTTTACGATGTTAAAACCTATCATGATATTTATCCTCCTATTGAACAAGGTTCTTTACTGAACATTGATACCATACCAGAGGAATACAAAAAGTTTTTCCACTTAACACGTATTATGAAATAATATAAAAAAGAAATTACCTTTTTTTAAAGCTGCTCATTTTATTATATTTAAAATGAGCAGCTTTTCTTTTACGCAATGAGATTTAAATTTCTTACTTAAAAAATCAGCTTGCTTTTTCAAGTTGTATCTTTGTCCTAAATCATAAAATCACAATTTCTATTTTAGCGCTCATTTCAAAACACATTAAAGAATTATTAGAATTCTTTAAAAGCACTAGCTTTTCTAAAGCCGTTTTAATTGGTGTAGCCGTAACTATACCTATTGTTTTAGGTATCGTAACGCAACAATTTGAAATTGGCCTGGCACTTTGTTTTGGCGCATTTTGGTGCTCTCCAAGTGATGTCAGCGGACGCTTAAAGCACAAACAAATTGGCATTCTGTTTTCTGCCGTTTTAGTTGTAGTCATAAGCTTTATTGGTGGATATCTTAATATTTCAAATTTCCTGCTTTTTCCTATTTTAGGAATTTTAACGTTCTGTATTGCTTTTATTTCCATCTATGGATTTAGAGCCTCGCTAATAAGTTTTTCTGGTTTATTGGCTTTGGTCTTAAGTTTTGCGCACACTTCAGAAAACTTAGAAGTCTACCAATACGCCTTATGTATTGGTATTGGCGGCATTTGGTATTTAACACTTTCAACTTTGTGGTACCACATAAATCCCAAAGCGCAAACCGAAGAAGCTTTAAATGAAACCTTTCTATTAACGGCTGATTTTTTAGATACTAGACGCCAACTTATTGGTGAGCAACCGAACAGAGCGGACTTGCAGAATCAACTTATGACTTTGCAAAGTGACTTGACAGAGCATCACGAAACCTTACGTGAAATTTTAATCTTATCCCGAAAAAGCTCAGGAAAATCTAATTACCAAAGCAGACGCTTGTTGGTCTTTATACAGTTGATAGAAATGCTTGAAACTGCTGTTGCCAATCCTGTGAATTATGACAAAATGGATTTGCTTTTTGAGAAACATCCTGAATTTAAAACAGATTTTCAGAATTTAATTTTTGAATTTTCTCACCAGCTGAGGGCTATTGCTAACACCATTAATAAGTCTAAACGGTTTCCTTCAAATAACGTTCTTTCCCAAGCCATTAAAACACTAGAAAATGACATTTTAAAATTTAAAGATGAAAATTATATAGAAGATTACGAGCACTATTTAATGCTTCAAAATCTATTAGATTATCAAATAAAACAATTTGAAAAATTAAAGAAAATTAAATGGCTACTAGGCAACCCTAAATTATCATCGGACGATTTTATTAAAAATGATAAGTTAAGGCGTTTTATCGATGAGCAAGATTATAACCCAAAACTCATACTCAGAAATTTCAGTTTTAGATCCACTATTTTCAAACATTCTTTACGTTTGGCTGTTGTGGTAATGCTAGGTTATGGTATTGGAATATTTTTCGATTTTCAAAATCCATATTGGATAATACTTACCATAATTGTGATTATGAGACCTAGTTACGGTCTTACCAAAACCCGCTCTAAAGATCGCATTATAGGAACCCTCATTGGTGCTGTTTTAGCGAGTGGTTTAGTTTTTTTAATTAACAATCCTTATATGTATGGTGCATTTGGTGTTTTATCTCTGGTGATTGCATTTTCAATGGTTCAGAAAAATTATAAAGCATCAGCAACCTTTATTACCCTCAGTGTTATCTTTATTTATGCGATTTTACAACCCGATATTTTAAAAGTCATTCAGTTTAGAGTTATAGATACTATTATTGGTGCTGCGCTTTCTTATACTGCCATGCGTTGGCTTTGGCCTGCTTGGTCGTTTATGGAAATTGGCGATCATATTAAAGATAGTTTAAAAGCGAATACAGCATTTTTTAAATCTATAAGTACGTATTATCAGAAAAAAGGAAACATTCCGACGAGCCTCAAAGTAAATAGAAAAGAAGCATTTCTACAAACTTCTAATTTAAGTTCTGCCTTTCAACGTATGGCTCAAGAACCCGAATCGAAACAGAATAACATCGATGATATTTATGAACTGGTAGTTATTAACCACAGCTTTTTATCGTCGTTAGCATCGCTTAGTACATATATTCAAAATCATGTAACCACAGAGGCTTCAGAAGATTTTGTAATCATTTCCGATAAAATAAATACAAATCTCGATACCGTCTGTTCTCAATTAAAAGTTATAAATTTTGAAAACCAAAAGACAAAGACTTCAACCTCTAAACCAGACGCATTCAAATTTCCTGTAAATAGTCTTACCTCTGATGCCATTTCACAAACCGACAGCGAACATACCCATAAAGAGGCACATTTAATTTGGGAACAACTTTATTGGCTCTATACGTTGAGCGAAAAGATGCTAAAATTAACTAGTAGGTATACCGTTGATTAAGTTCTTCCATTAGCATTAAATTCACAAAAAAACGTCTTTTAAAGCAGTTTTTAAAAGACATTTTTTTTTTAGTAAAAGACTACTATTTAAGCAAATACAGCCTGAGACTTATTGTTTGTTGACTTTGGCGTAACTCTAGATCTTAAAATCTGATTTACAAGACCTTCCCATTGTTGAGCAATGGTTATTTCATTATTTAAAGCCAGATCATTGTCATTGCTGTAAAGCACAAAGGTTGTTACAGCTTTATGATTTTTATACTCAAAAGTTAATTGTACCTTATCGATAACATCGTAATGCTTTTTTTTATCTTTAATAAGTTTGCTTTCTTTTACAAATTTGCAAGCACTTATAGATTTTAAATCTACGACTTGCGCATAAGCCACATCTTCTGTTTCTTTATAAAAGAACACATTTTCTTCGATAGTGTCTAGACCTATTGCAAAGTTGCTTTGTACTTCCGTTTTACCCAATTGTCGATTGTGTAATGTGGCTTCTGATTGCAGTGCGTTGTGTAATTTCTGTTTTCTTTTTCTGCGACCGACTATAAATAGTACGAATGGTAATATTACGATGGTAATGATAATAGCATCGATAATAACTAATCCTGTTTCCATGATATTAGATTTTTTTTTGGTAATAATTAAAAGTGTAAATAAATGATACGGCAATGGCTGCCTTAGCAAACATCACTTATAATGATATTTGCTGCCATTTCTTGAAATAAATGATGCTAACAAAAAATGGTGTTACACGTTGCTACCAAAAAGCATGAAAAGGAAAAAGGATAACCTTTAAGTGTGTATGCAGTATCTCCTTGCGCATTGCTCTTTCATACTGAGCACGCTGTACTACTAACAGGTGTTGACTGCGAAACGTAAGCGCAGCGTTGTTAAAAGCAATTTCTTCTAACGGTAAGGGTTCTATATCAACATTAGAGACAACACTAAATTGCTCTCTTTGAACATCAAAAAACTGATGATGTGATGGAGAGCGTCCAGAGACCTCATCTGAAGATTCAAGGGAAGTCTGTTCAATAATACTATTAAAATCAGGTATGTTTTCAGCATGTGCAGACATTGCAAAGCCGATAACAATAACATATATTTTAAAAAGTGTTTTAAACATTCTTATTTTCAAATTGACTACAAATTAAGCGTATAAATTAAAAACGACATACTAAATGAGTGTTAAATTAATTTATTTCAATACATGTAATTATCATTTTGTTTTACAGTAAGAGTTCGTCTTATTGATATTTAAACAACTGTTTCTTTCGTGATATATGCGAACACAAAATGAATTGTATTTTATGGATTTTGATAAAGCAACAAGTTTTAAGTTTACTAAAGAAGATACGACTCTTACTTGTATTTTTTCTTGAATAGGATTTGCTACATGCATCTCACAACTCAGTAGTGAAAAGCGTTTCCATAAAAAACGCTCAAGCAAGCTTGTGACATTCTCTTGCTCTTAGCAAAACGGAACTTTAAAGGATTGCTTCACATCCCGTAAAGATCCGCTTTGAAAATAGTTTCAACAAAAAAACGCTCAAGCAAGCTTGGCGTTTTTTCTTATGAAACTATTTATTCGTGACCGCGAAGGGATTCGAACCCCCAACCCTCAGAGCCGAAATCTGATATTCTATCCAGTTGAACTACGCAGCCATAAATTCTTGAATACTCAAGAATTTGTATGTAATTGATTTAAGACAATTTAGCTTTCACAATGTTCGAAATGGTTTTTCCATCTGCTTGTCCGGCTAATTTTCCACTGACAATACCCATAACTTTCCCCATATCTTTCATACCTTCTGCACCAACTGCTGCAATGGTTTTCATTACTTCAACCGTAATTTCTTCTTCGGAAAGTTGTGCTGGTAAAAATTGACTTATTATTTTAGCCTGAGCGAGTTCTGGCTCAGCCAAATCTTCACGATTTTGTTCTAAAAATATGGCAGCACTATCTTTACGTTGCTTAACCATTTTTGACAAGATTTTTATTTCTTGGTCTTCAGAAATATCTTCCTTAGAGCCTGTAGCGGTTTGTGCTAACAATATTTCTGATTTTACAGCACGCAAAGCGGCCAAAGCGACTTGATTCTTTTCTTTCATTGCTGCTTTCATCGCAGTCATTATATCTACTTGTAAACTCATAAATTTTGTTCCTTTTAATATGTCTGCGAAGATAATAAAAAGTTCTTCTTTGGTTACAGTAGAAACACAGATACCTTCAAGTTTTTTTTACAAACAAAAAGCCCAAAAAGTTGGAGAAACTTTTTGGGCCTGACTTAATTGGTGTTACACCATATGCCAAATTTGCTATTAATCTACATTATCGTGTAAAAATGAATTATTACTTCTTAATTGTATATCGTCGTTCTCATCAGTTCCGACAGACATTCTAGAAGCTTTTGTTTCTGAAGAATGTTGAGCATCTTCTAAATTAACACCTTGCCTTTTGTAAGCAGGTACTTTTTCGATTTCATTTATTTTGGCATCATTAAACTTATAATTGAAATCTTTCATTTTTCGTCTACGCTCATCTGCACGAGCTATAAGCATTTCTGAGATTGGACTATTCATTGGGTCTATCTCCTCATCAGTTGCCGTAGTATTATCATCCAAAGGAATTGTTTTCTTTTCAAAAACAATATCTTCTTTTACCTCTACCTCTTCTTTTTTCGTATTGATTGAAGAATTAAACGTTTCAAAATCATCTAAAGCATAACGCTTTTCTCCTTTTTCATTTACTTCAGTTACGGCTATAATTTCAACAGGTTCGTTAACATCAATACCTTTTACCTCTTCATCTAAACTAAAGAACATTTTTTCTTCTTCAGCTTTAGGCTCTTCAACTTCCTTTTCTGCTTTATTAGTTATAGGCAAATCAAAAGAAAATGTAATTTGTTCTTCTTTTGGCTCTTCGATAACTTCCGCTTTATTTTCTATTGGAGTGATTACAAAATCCTCAGATTCAGCTTCTATCTGCGGTTTTGTATCTAAAACCTCATCATATACGACATTCATGTTTTTTAAAAAGTCTGTCGTTGCAATTAAATCGGTTTCAGAATTATGCTTTGCTTTTGGAGCATCTTTAACCTCGTCATCTTCTTCAAGCAACGTATGACGAACAATTGGCGCTTCCTTTTCCTTTTCTTTTTCTAAAACGATATCTGGTGTAATAATCGCTGGTTCTTTCTCTTGAGTACTAGTCTCATTAGCATCACCAAGTGCGTGAATTACTTTTTTAGTCTCTGTATTGGAAATTTCATTTTGTTGATCTAAATCAAATCCTGTAGCAATAATAGTTACCGAAATAGATTCTTGCAAGGCTTCATCTTCACCAACACCCATAATAATATTGGCTCCAAATCCAGCTTCAGTCTGAATGTGATCGTTAATTTCACCGATTTCGTCTATAGTAATTTCCTGAGAACCAGAAACGATTAGCAACAATACGTTTTTAGCTCCTGTAATTTTATTATCGTTAAGCAATGGTGAATCTAATGCGCTCATAATCGCCTCTTGTGCTCTGGTTTGTCCAGAAGCTGTGGCAGATCCCATAATCGCTGTACCACTATTGCTTAATACTGTTTTAGCATCACGTAAATCAATATTCTGAGTATAGTGATGTGTGATGACTTCCGCAATACCTCTAGAAGCTGTAGATAAGACTTCATCTGCTTTTGAGAAACCGGCTTTAAATCCGAGGTTACCATATACTTCACGAAGTTTATTATTGTTAATTACCACTAACGAGTCTACATGAGAACGCAATTTTTCAATACCACGTTGGGCTTGTGCATTACGCATTTTACCTTCAAACTGAAACGGCATGGTAACGATACCAACGGTAAGAATCTCGAGCTCCTTAGCCATTTTAGCAATTACTGGCGCGGCACCTGTACCTGTTCCACCACCCATTCCGGCTGTAATAAATACCATTTTTGTATTGGTATCTAACATGCGGCGAATGTCTTCTAAACTTTCTATTGCAGCTTCTTCTCCTATATCTGGATTGGCACCTGCTCCTAATCCTTCAGTTAGGTTAACTCCTAATTGAATTTTGTTAGGAACACCACTATTTTGAAGTGCTTGCGAATCTGTATTACAGATTACAAAATCGACTCCTTTAATGCCTTGCTGAAACATGTGATTGATGGCATTACTACCTCCTCCTCCAACACCAATTACCTTGATGACGTTTGATTGATGCTTTGGCAAATCAAATGAAATATTTCCAAATTCGTTGCTATTACTCATATATTATGGATTAACTATTATTCTATGTCTTGTAAATTTGGGACCACGTTACTGACCTCCTTTACCCGTTCTATTTATTCTATTATATATAAATTTTACTTTAATGCAAAATTTTATCTATTATGATTCTTGCGTAGGAAAACTTACCTATTAAAACCTGCAAAGATCATACATCTATTCCGCTTTATCTAAAAAATCTTTAACCCGTTCGGTTAATTTATCTAAAAACGAACGACGCTCCTTTATAGGCTCTGGTGCTATAGGTTCTGCTTCAGGCTCTTCTGGTAATTCTGCTTCATTTTCAATTTCAACGTCTTGCTCAACAACTTCTACTTTTTTTCGTTCTTGTCGTTTTAAGCCATCCATTACCAACCCAACAGCTGTGGCATATAGCGGACTTGCAATATCGTCATCGCTATCTCCTGCTAAATGCTCATTTGGATATCCAATTCTGGTATCCATTCCGGTAATATATTCTACTAACTGCTTTAAATGTTTTAATTGAGATCCACCTCCCGTTAAAACAATACCACCAATTAGTTTTTTCTTTTGCTCTTCGTGACCGTAATTTTTTATTTCAACATACACTTGCTCTATAATTTCCACAACTCTTGCATGTATAATTTTAGATAAGTTCTTTAATGTTATTTCTTTAGGCTCTCTACCTCTTAGACCAGGAATAGAGACTATTTCGTTATCCTTATTTTCTCCAGGCCAAGCAGATCCGAACTTTACCTTAAGCAATTCTGCTTGTTTCTCAATAATTGAACAACCTTCTTTTATGTCTTCGGTAATTACACCACCTCCAAAAGGAATCACAGCTGTATGACGAATAATACCATCTTTAAAAACTGCTAAATCGGTTGTTCCGCCTCCGATATCAATCAATGCTACACCTGCCTCTTTCTCTTCTCTACTTAAAACTGCATTTGCAGAAGCCAATGGTTCTAGTGTAATTCCTTCTAAATTTAGACCAGCACTTTTAATACAACGTCCTACATTTCTTATGGAAGACACTTGCCCTACAACAACGTGAAAATTAGCCTCTAAGCGTCCTCCATACATTCCTATCGGTTCAGTAATTTCTGCCTGACCATCAATTTTAAACTCTTGTGGTAAGACATGAATAATTTCTTCACCAGGGAGCATTACCAATTTATGAACCTGATTGATTAAACGATCAATATCTTCTTCATCAATAACCATATCCGAATTTGGACGCGTTATATAATCGCTATGCTGTAAACTACGGATATGCTGACCAGCAATACCCACGGTTACATCTTCAATTTTTTCGCCTGAAGCCGCTTCAGCTTCTTGAACCGCTTGTTGAATAGACTGAATCGTCTGTGTAATATTATTAACCACACCACGATGTACTCCCATACTTTTGGCTTTTCCTAAGCCTAAAATCTCAACTTTATCATACTCGTTTTTGCGACCAATCATGGCCACAATTTTTGTGGTACCTATATCTAGACCTACCGAAATGTTTTGTTTGTCCATAGTTTACTTTTTGGTGCAAATAACTTGTTTATCAAATTTTAGATTAACTACACTATAGCGATCTAAAATATCATCCTTTAAAGCCTTTTGATAAAACGCTTTAAAATTGTTTAACTTTTTTTCGAGTTGCTTTAAGGTTCCTAAATGAACCGTAAAATCACGTTTTCTGATTTTGAAATCAATCGTCTTGTTATCGTTCTGACGGATTTCAATAATATGTTTCTTTAAAAACTCATCTTCATCTACAAATTTCGCAAATTGAAAGACAGTAGCAAGGTTATTTTTCTCAATATTTCCGGTAACAAGTGGCACTCTTGCCGCATAATTATGAGACAAAGGCATAAACCCTCCTTCATCATCGATATAATATGACTCATTAGTGTTCACTCTCGCAATAGGTTTTTTCTGTTCAATTTCAGCCGAAAGCCCACCGTCTACTGACATAAACACTTCCGCCTTCTTTATCATAGGATTAGATTTAAGGGCAGATTCTAATTTGTTCAAATCTATAATTTCTTTAGATTGCTCCGAAACTGGTTGTTGATTTACTATTAACAATTTACTAACATTCGATTCCGTGATAAATAATTTGTTTTCGCCCAAAAACGTGATATTTGGCGCACTTACTTTTCTCGTTTTGTTTCGTTGATTAGAAAATGCAAACAAAAAGCCCACTAAAATTACTAAACCTATGACTTTTATATAGTTGAAATTAATTTTAGACATACAACGCCTCTTTTATATGTTTAACTTCAGCTCCAATATCTCCTGCTCCAATAGTTAATACAATTTGAGCATTCGATTTTTTTATTTCATCAACTAAATGTGATTTTTGAATTAATTTTTTATTCGGATTTTTCACCTTATTTAATAGCCATTCTGATGTCACACCTTCTATCGGCCTTTCTCTTGCTGGATAAATATCTAAGAGTAAGATCTCATCAAAATTTGAAAGGCTTTCTGCAAATTCATCTGCAAAATCCTGAGTCCGACTAAAGAGGTGTGGCTGAAAAATTGCCAATACTTTTTTATCTGGATACATTTCCCTAACTGCCTGATGCACTGCGTTAATCTCCTCAGGATGATGCGCATAATCATCGATAAAAACAAAGTCATCCGTTTTTATCTGATAAGTAAACCGTCGCTTTACACCTTTATAAGACGCTAAAGCCTCGGCTAAATCTTTGTGAGAACAACCATAATATAACGCCATAGCTAGTGCTATAATTGCGTTAGAAAGATTATGTCGTCCTGGTAAACTAAATCTAAAACCACGATAAAGTCCGTTAGGTGTTTTTACATCAAATACATAACAACCGTTTTCTATTGTAATATTTTGAGCACTATAATCCGAATCGTCTTCTATTCCGTATGTAATCCCATCTAAAGGCAAACCATTTTTAACAAATAATTTTCCATTAGGCTTTATACATTTTGAAAAATCCTTGAAGGTCTTTACCAGTTCTTCTGCATTTCCATAGATATCTAAATGATCTGCATCCATGGACGTTACACCAGCCAAATCTGGGGATAATGTTAAAAAAGAGCGATCAAATTCATCTGCCTCCACCACAGTAACTTCTGTACCATTAATGATTAAATTAGAATTGTAATTCTCACTAATTCCTCCTAAAAAAGCTGTAACTGGCACATTACACATATTTAACAAATGTCCTAAAATACTTGTAGTCGTGGTCTTACCATGTGTACCTGCCACGGCAAAGCAAACTGTTTGTCTCGTAATTTCACCTAAAACAACAGAACGTTTTAAAACATTAAATCCATGAGTTTTAAAGTAATTGAATTCCGAATGCCCCTTAGGAATCGCAGGTGTATAAACTACAAGTGTATTTTCTGGATTTAAAAATACACTAGAAACACTCTTAACATCATCTTCAAAATGAATTTCAACTCCTAAGTCTTTGAGTGACTTAGTGATATCGGTTGGCGTTTTGTCATAACCAGCCACCTGCTTACCATTAGCCACGAAGTAACGTGCGATTGCACTCATACCAATGCCACCAATACCAATAAAATAGACGTTATCAGCCCATCCTAAACCCTTTCCTTTTGAAAGGACTTTCTCACTCTTGCTAATATGTTCGCTGTTAGTATTCATTACTCTTTAAACCCTAATTCTATCTCAATCTTTTTTAAATAGATAACGATGAACTTTTTAATAATTTTTCAACTTCATCCACGATAGCGTTTGTTGCATTTACCAACGCTAAAGCTTCTATATTTTTACTTAATTCGTTTTGTTTATCTGCGTTAGACATTAACTCTAAAAATGCCTTTTGAAACTCCGTATCTAAATCTTTTTCTCTAATTAAAATGGCTGCATTTTTATCTGCTACCGATTGTGCATTTTTAGTCTGATGATCTTCTGCTACATTCGGCGAAGGCACAAAAATTACAGGTTTAGCAACAATACATAGTTCCGAAACCGAAATAGCACCAGCTCTAGAAATAATAACGTCTGCTGCTGCATATGCTAAATCCATATGATTTAAAAAGGCGTGCACTTGTACACACGGCATGTCGTTATAGTGTTTATACTGGTTATAATACAATTTTCCACATTGCCATATCACTTGAATACTTTGCGTTTCAAAAAATGACATATTTGCTTCTATCAATTCATTAATGCGTCGCGCTCCTAGACTACCTCCTAAAATTAAAAGTGTTTGTTTATTATGCTTTAGTTTAAAGGCGTCCTTACCTTCTATCTGTTTATGTTTTACCTGCAATAAATCTTTTCTAATGGGATTTCCTGTTAATCGTAATTTCTCTTTAGGAAAAAATTTCTCTAAACCGTCATAAGCCACACATATAGTGTTTACTTTTTTACCGAGTAATTTATTGGTGATTCCCGGAAATGAATTCTGTTCTTGTATTAAACTTGGCACTCCCTTTGAAGAAGCGACTTGCAATAATGGACCACTTGCAAAACCACCAGTTCCAATAACAGCATCTGGCTTAAATGTGTTTACAATTTTTCTTGAACGCAATAAACTACTCATCAATTTAAGCGGAAATGCTAAATTTCTTAAGGTTAATTTCCTCTGAATTCCTGAAATCCACAACCCTTTTATTTTATAACCCGCTTGTGGTACTTTATCCATCTCCATACGATCTGAAGCGCCTACAAAAAGGAACTCAGCATCTGGGTAACGCGATTTTAATTCGTCCGCAATCGCTACCGCAGGATAAATATGTCCTCCTGTACCACCACCTGATAATATGAATTTATATGGCTTCAAATTTTAATTTCTTTTTTTTATTTTATCGTTTTCCTATAAAAATGTTTAATTATTAAAAACACTCCCTAAAGTCCCCTCAAGGAAACAATCACTTACTTCAAAATCAGTTTTAACTGACATCTTCTTTCTATCCTTTTTATCTTTGCTTTTCTCTCTTATTCTCTGTGTCTAAATCGCTTCACTTAAAATAGACAAAGGATTATCTTCCGCATCTTCTTTTTCTTTTAATTCTTCGCGTTTAGCACTCACACTTAATATAATACCTATAGCCAAACAAGTCATCCAAATGGAAGTACCACCGCTACTAATAAGCGGTAAGGTTTGCCCAGTCACCGGAAATAACTCTACAGCAACAGCCATATTAATTAATGCCTGAAACACAATAGGTAATCCAACGCCTAAAACCAATAATTTTCCGAATATAGTATCTGATTTATGACTTACAATTACAATTCTAAATAACAACCACATATACAGTACCAGCAAAAATATACCACCATATAAGCCGTATTCTTCAATTATTATAGCAAAAATAAAATCTGATGAAGACTGTGGCAGAAAATTCTTTTGCACACTTTTTCCTGGTCCTAATGGCGAAATTCCTGTAGCAATAGCAATTTTTGCTTTTTCTATCTGGTAATCCGCCTCCGTATCTTCACCGTTTGAAAAATTTTCTATTCGACTCATCCAAGTATCCACTCGGTTTGGCATAGCCTCAGGAAATGCTTTTGCTACCAGAATAAAGATGGTTAATCCTAATAACCCAGAAAAGATCATTACAGCCAAATATTTTATAGGATAACCACCTATAAAAGCCAACATCATAATCATAGTAAAAATAATAGCCGTCGTTGAGAAATTGGCAGGAAGGATTAATATTAAAATAAGAAATACTGGTGCCCATAATGGCAATATTGTTTCTTTAAATCGAACCTCTTTATCCTTAATTTTAGACAAATAACGAGCCACGTAAACCATTAAAACTACCGATGCCAATGTAGACGTTTGAAAAGACATCCCGACAATAGGAATTTGAATCCAACGACTAGCGTTTGCACCATCTATAGTAGTACCTTGAAGCATGGTTACCAACAACAACACAAACACAATAGGAATCATCACCATAGACAAGCCTCTAAAATACTTATAAGGCAACTTATGAACCCCAAACATAATAGCGAAGCCCAAAAACAAATGCATAAAGTGTTTTATAAAAAACGAAAATGTACTAGAATTACCACCGTGGTAAGCTAAGTTACTCGCAGCACTATACACCGGCAAAAAAGAAAATATAGCCAACAGTGTGACTATAGCCCAAATAGCCTTATCTCCTTTAATTTGTTTAAATATATTTTGCATTTTCCGTTTTGTCATTCCTGCAAAGGCAGGCATCTAGTTGTTTACCTTATTGTCGATTACTGCTTTCACAGAGATAATAACACTTTATAAATTTCTTACTGCATTTTTAAATTGCCTTCCTCTATCCTCATAGTTCTCAAACAAATCGAAACTAGCACAAGCAGGTGACAACAATACATTATCTCCAGCGCTTGCCAATTTATAAGCAATCTTTACAGCTTCGCTCATATATTGTGTTTCCACAATAACATCTACCATATTTCCAAATGACTCAATAAGTTTTGCATTATCTGTACCTAAACAGATAATTGCTTTTACTTTTTCGTTTACAAAAGGAAACAATTCCCTGTATTCATTACCTTTATCGACACCACCAACAATCCAAACAGTTGGAGCATCCATGCTCTCTAAAGCAAAATAGGTGGCATTTACATTCGTTGCTTTAGAATCGTTGATATATTGCACCTTGTTAATTTTTAACACATGCTCTAAACGGTGTTCTACACCATTGAAATTTTCCAAACTTTCGCGTATGGTTTGCTTTCTTATTTTTAATAAATGCGCAACAGTAGAAGCTGCCATTGCGTTTTTCACGTTGTGTTTTCCTTCTAAAGCTAAATTATTTGTTGGCATAATGATTTTATTATTATCTATTGTTATTACTATATTATTTTTATCTAAATACGCGCCTTCATCCACAACCTTTGTTAATGAAAACGGTAATTTTTTGGATTGAATTTGATGTCTTTTTAAATACTCCAAAATAACTTCATCGTCGGCATCATAAATGAAATAATCATCTTCTGTTTGATTCTCTACCACTCTAAATTTTGAAGCAATATAGTTTTCAAATTTATAATCGTATCGATCTAAATGGTCTGGTGTAATATTGGTTAGAATCGCTATTTTAGGTTTAAAATCTATGATATCATCTAATTGAAAACTGCTAATTTCCAAAACATAGTTATCGTGATTTTTTTCTAAAATTTGTTTCGCAAAACTATCACCAATATTCCCTGCTAAACCCACATCTAAATCTTGATGCAACAAATGATGTGTTAATGTTGCCGTAGTAGTTTTGCCATTACTCCCTGTAATAGCTATTAATGTTGACTCCGTAAATTTAGAAGCAAATTCAATTTCTGAAACTACTTTTATTCCGGCTTCACGAATGCGCTTTACCAAAGCTACTTTATCTGGAATACCAGGACTTTTCATGACGATGTCTGCATTCAGAATTTTTATCTCTGTATGCTGCTCATCTTCAAATTCAATCTCATTATTTAAAAGAACGTTTTTATACTTGTCTTTAATTTTTCCTTTATCTGATACAAAAACCTCATATCCTTTTGCTTTCCCTAAAAGCGCTGTACCTACACCACTTTCTCCTCCACCAAGAATTATAAGTCTTTTCATTTTATTAATCGTTTTTGTCATTTCTGCACAGGCAGAAATCTACTTTATTACTACTCTTATTGTGGATTCCTGCTTTCGCAGGAATGACAAGCAATTATCTTATCTTTAATGTCACTATCGTTATAATAGCAAGTAGAATTCCTACAATCCAAAAACGTGTAACTATCTTACTCTCGTGATAACCCGATTTCTGATAGTGATGATGCAAGGGCGACATTTTAAAAATGCGTCGTCCTTCCCCAAACTTCTTTCTAGTATATTTGAAATAACTCACTTGCATAACCACCGATAAATTCTCTGCTAAGAATATGCCACATAGAATTGGAATTAACCATTCCTTACGTACTGCAATGGCAATTACAGCAATGATTCCACCAATAGTTAAACTTCCAGTATCTCCCATAAACACTTGAGCTGGATACGTATTGTACCACAAAAAACCAACCAATGCACCTACAAACGCAGCAATATAAATTGTGATTTCTTCAGCTCTTGGGATGTACATAATATCTAAGTAACCCGAAAAAACGATGTTACTAGACACCCAAGCAAAAATCCCTAAAGTCAAAACAATTATAGCTGAGGTACCTGCAGCCAGTCCATCAATTCCATCCGTTAAATTCGCACCATTAGAAACCGCTGTAATTATAAAAATGCTCACGATGATAAATACAATCCATGTGTACTTTTCTAAACTTGGACTAATCCATGTGATTAAATCTGAATAGTCAAATTCATTATCTTTTAAGAATGGAATGGTTGTTTTAGTTGACTTCTCTTCAGCTTTAAAAAGCTTTGTGGCTTGTACATCTGGATTTTCTGCACGAATTTCATTCTGTTGTGCTATTGGCAGCTTCTCTTTTAGCGTTACATCTTGATGAAAAAATAAGGTTGCACCAACAATGATCCCTAAACCAACCTGACCTAATACTTTAAACTTTCCTTTTAAGCCCTCTTTATCGTTTTTGAATTTTTTGATATAATCATCGATAAACCCAATAGTTCCCATCCAAAGCGTGGTTACAATTAAGAGGATGATGTAAATATTTTCAAGTTTTGCTAATAACAACACTGGAATTAAAGTAGCTAGAATAATAATTATTCCACCCATAGTAGGTGTACCTGCTTTTTCAACTTGTCCTTCTAAACCTAAATCTCTAATAGTTTCGCCTACTTGCTGTTTTTGCAAAAATCGAATAATACGCTTACCGAAAATTGTAGAAATCAACAGCGACAATATTATTGCCACGGCAGCCCTAAAGGTTATAAACCCAAAAAGTGAAGCTCCCGGAAATTGAAACTCTTGCTCTAAATATTCGAATAAGTAATACAGCATTCTTGTTGGTTATTTATTTCTGTAATTGTTTTAAATACTCTTGAACGATTTTATAATCATCAAAATCAAAGCGTTCACCTTTAATCTCTTGATATGTTTCGTGACCTTTACCTGCAATAAGGATAATGTCATTTGCACCTGCCATTTGACAAGCCGTTTTAATTGCCTGCTTCCTATCGGTAATAGACAATGTTTTTTTAAAGTTTTGAGGCTCCACACCTTTTTCCATATCTTCAATGATAGCGGATGGCTCTTCATTACGTGGGTTATCACTTGTTAAAATCACTTTTGTACTTAATGCAGAAGCAATATGTGCCATTTTAGGTCGTTTCGTTTTATCCCTATTACCACCACAGCCTACAACCGTTATTAATTCTTCATTTTTTGTTCTGATATCGTTTATCGTTTCTAGAACATTTTTTAAGGCATCTGGCGTATGTGCATAATCTACAATGGCTGTAATTTTTCCTTCAGAAATAAAATACTGAAAGCGTCCGGCTACATTTTCAAGCTCACTTATTAACCTCAGCACCTCAACTTTATCTAAACCTAATAACTCAGCTGCTCCGAAGATAGCAAGCACATTATAGGCATTAAAGCTCCCTATCAACCTAGACCACAATTCATTGTCATTTAGCTTTAACAGTAAACCACTGAATTCATTTTCTAAAATCTGCGCTCTATAATCTGCATAATTTTTTAAAGCATATGTATACTTTTTAGCTGCAGTATTCTGAAACATTACTAGGCCATTTTTATCATCTATATTCGTTAATGCAAAAGCATCCTTAGGTAATTGATCAAAAAAGCGTTTCTTAACATCTCTGTACTCTGCAAACGTATCGTGATAATCTAAATGATCGTGTGATAGGTTAGTAAAAATACCTCCTTCAAACCTCAAACCTTCAGTTCTACTTTGATGAATACCATGTGAACTCACTTCCATAAAGCAAAATTCAACCCCTTCATCATTCATTAACTGCAAATACTTATTGATCGTTAAAGAATCTGGCGTGGTATGCGTTGCTTTATACGTGGTATTATCTACCATTATTTTTACGGTTGACAACAACCCTACTTTATAGCCCGCTTTTTTAAATAACTGATATAGCAAACTCGACACGGTCGTCTTTCCGTTGGTACCTGTTACACCAACTAATTTTAGATTTTCGGATGGATGACCATAAAAATTAGCTGCCATAAACGCCAATGCTTGATTAGAATTTACAACTTCGATATAAGTAATACCATCTTCTAAATGCTCAGGAAGTTGCTCGCAAACAATAGCCGTAGCTCCATCGCTAATCGCCTTTTCGATATAGTTATGACCATCCGTGATAGTACCCGAAATAGCAATGAACACATCATTTACCTGAATTTGACGCGAATCAAATTCAATTTTATTCACGGTAATACTCGTGCTGCCCACAACCGCATTAATAGTAACCTTATACAATATGTCTTTAAGTACCATCATGACGCTTCCAAAACAATAGTTTGATTCGTTTGTAATTTTTGATGTCTTTTTACAGACTGTTTTCTCACTGTTCCATTTCCATTTAATTTCACTCTTACATCCACTTGTAAATTTTCTAATAAAGCTATCGCATCCATAGCAGGCATACCTACTACACTCGGCATTAATTCTTTATATTTTTGAGCAACGTCGTAATAACTTTCAAAATCCGCCTCAACCAAATTATCTTCAAAATTTAGAACCTCTACCTCATCTATTATTGGTGTATCTGTATAAATTTTTTGAGCTACCCTTTTAAAAACAGGACCAGCAACATCAGAGCCATATATACCCACTTTAGTACTAGGCTTATGAATTACCACAATACAAGAATATTTAGGATTATCCGCAGGAAAATAACCTGCAAACGATGAAATATATTTTCTATCCTTATACCATTCTTGTGTATTAGCATAATCGGTACGTGCTGTACCTGTTTTACCAGCCATGGAAAACGTTTTAGAATACATACGCTTTCCTGTGCCACGAATTACAACGTTCTTTAAAATATCTCTAATTTCATTCAAGGTTTTATCAGAGCATATTTTCTCAACAAGCACTTCTTTCTTAAACACCTCTATATCTTTATCAAAAGACTTTACTGACTTCAAAAAACGCGGCTTAATCAGCTCTCCATCATTTGCAATAGCGTTATAAAAGGCTAAGGTTTGCAATGGAGTCATTTCAAGATTATAACCATAGGCCATGGATGGCAAAGCATTTCTACTCCAGTTTACAGCTCCTGGTCTTGGGATATCTGGCACTCCTTCACCAATAATTGCAACACCCAACGTTTTATCTAGCCTCCAAGAACTTAATCTATTTAAAAATTTTTCTGGTTGTTTTGAGTAATGCTCGTCTATAATAGTCGCCATACCAATATTAGAAGACACCTCTAAAGCACGAGCCGCAGAAATCTCTCCATAACCATTTCCAGAATCTGTAATAACACGACCATATAAAGACTTTCGCCCTTTCTTAGTATCGACCACAGTAGATGTATCAATCACCTTATCCTCTAAAGCTGCCATTAACGCCATAACTTTAAAGGTAGAACCAGGCTCATGACTCTCTCCAACGGCATAATTTAAGCGCTCATAATACTTGCCGTTTTTATTTCTACCAAGGTTTGAAATCGCCTTAATCTCCCCAGTTTTAACATCCATAACCACCACACAACCATGGTCTGCTTCGTATATTTCTAGTTGCTTTAACAATGAATGATGCGCGATATCTTGAATATTAACATCTATCGTTGTATAAACATCATACCCATCTTGTGGCTCAATTTGATCGAAATCAGCAATAGGTTTCCATTGCCCATTACCTATTTTTTGCTTTAAACGTTTACCATCTTTCCCTTGTAGATACTTTACACCAAAAGCCCCATCTATCCCTGGTCTTGTAAAATTACCATTAGCATCTTTTCTTTCATATCCTATAGTACGCTCTGCAATACCTCCCATTGGGTGCTCTCGCCTTGTTGTTTGCTCAACAATTAAACCTCCCTTTATCGCTCCTAGATTTAAGAGAGGAAAATTGCGCATACGGATATAATCAGAATAGCTAATATTACGTGCCAAAAGGAAATATCTGTTTTTGTTTTTGCGCGCTCTACGTATAATATTCTTGTAATAAGATGCTGGCTTCCCTTTATACGCATGAAGAGAATCCGCTAAAGCTCCTAAATACTTTTCGAAGGTGGCATCTTTAGCCTGAATGGCATCAATTCTTATATCGTACTTAGGAATAGACGTCGCTAACAAACTACCATCAGCCGAATACACATTACCACGATTGGCAGGAATAGGAAAATCTCTCGTAGTACTCTTCTCTGCCAATGCCCTATACTTTTCACCTTGAACAAACTGAATACTCACCAGCTTAAACACCACTGCTAAGGCAAATACAAACATGCAGCCTGCTACGAAGTACAATCTGTTTAATATGTTTTTCTCTGTTATTGCCAAAGCTTCTAAGTCTTATCTTTTTTGTTTTGTCTCGATAATCGAGATATAATTCTTTTTAATTTTAATACAACGCTATCCATCCACTTACTTTTTGGACTTGGACGATTTTACAATAATTTTTGTAGGTGGATTTAGCGAAATCCCAATCCCTTTATCTTTTACCTCAGCCTCTACAAATGATTCTTTTTTAAGCTGCATCAACTTCCCTCTTTTATCTACAAACGCTGAACGCAATTCTTTAACTTCATTGGTTAAATTAGCAATCTCATACACCTTTTGATCCGCGCTATGTGAACTCGCTATCATTATGATTGCTAGAAATGAAATAAAAATGATGATACGCCAATTTTTAAACGAATCATCACTGATCAGAAACTTACCCCTTAATATGCCGTATATGTTTTTTTTCATATTTTTTTAGCAATCCTCAGTTTCGCGCTTCTCGCTCTATTGTTAATTTTAATTTCTTCTTTACTCGGAACAATTAATTTGCCCACTTTTTTTAACGGCACTTCGAAATTGCCAAACACATCTCGTTCAGGCTCCCCTTCAAACAATCCATTTCTAATAAAGCGTTTTACCAAGCGATCTTCTAAGGAATGGTACGAGATAAAACTTAGACGCCCATCCTTCTTTAAAATCTCTGGAGTTTGAAGCAACAACTCTTTTAACACCTCAATCTCCTGATTGACTTCGATACGAATCGCCTGATATATTTGAGCTAAAACCTTATTCTCCTTTTGATGATTTAAAAATGGCTTCAACACCATTTTTAATTGCTCACTTGTCTTAATTTCCGATTGTTTTCTAGCAGCCACTATAACTCTAGCCATAGCTGGCGCTTGTCGCAATTCGCCATATTGGAATAACACCGCTCTTAGCTGCTCTTCATCATAGTTATTTACGACTTCAAAAGCAGAGAGACTACTATCTTGATTCATTCGCATATCTAAATCAGCTTCAAAGCGTGTTGAAAATCCACGTTCCGCGACATCGAATTGATGTGATGACACTCCAAAATCCGCTAAGACACCATCGACTTCTTCGACTCCGTAAAATCTTAAAAACCGTTTTATAAACCTGAAATTTTCATTAATTAACACAAACCGATCATCATCAATTGCATTAACTAACGCATCTTTATCCTGATCAAAAGCGTACAATTTTCCGTTTGGTCCTAGCTGAGACAAAATCTCCCTACTATGTCCTCCGCCACCAAAAGTAACATCGACATATACACCATCTGGCTTTACAGCCAAACCATCAACGGTTTCTTTTAATAATACTGCATTATGATAATCCATTGTCTTCATCGTCTTGTCCCATTACTTCTTCGGCCAAATCCGCAAAATCTGAAGCCGCATCATCAATAGCTTGTTCGTATTTTTCTTTATCCCAAATTTCAAGAATATTCACAGCAGAAGCCAAAACCACTTCTTTGGTAATACCAGAAAACCCAATTAAATCCTTAGGAATTAATAAGCGACCTGCATTATCCACTTCTACAATCTTAACACCAGCTGTAAAACGCCTGATAAAATCATTATTCTTTTTTTTAAAGCGGTTAAGCTTATTTATTTTATCCATCATTTTTGTCCATTCAGACATAGGATAGAGCTCCAAACACGGCTGAAACACGGCACGCTTTAAAACAAAACCATCTTGCAAAGCCGATGATAACTGCTTTTTAAGCACAGCAGGTATCATTAACCTTCCTTTGGCATCAGCTTTACATTCGTATGTTCCTATAAATGAATTCAAAAGGTTTCGTTTACCACTTTAACGATTAAGAATCAAAGATATTGAAAAAATCACCACTTTTTACCACATTCTACCACATTTGTTAATAAGTTTTAGTTTAAAATCGGTTCATTTTAATTCCGCACCAATAAATTCGACTTTTAAGAAACCATTTCCATAGTGGGAATTGTTAACAACAGCTTACCTTTGTAGCTTGAATAAAAAAAATCGATATTTTTTCCATATTATTTATATTCTAAAGGATTTGGTTATATTTGTTTCTAACACATAAGCACGGACTTGCACATGGCACACCTTTTAAAGAAAGAAAAGGATTTTAGATATATTGAAGTAGGCGAAGGCACACCAATTATTGTGTTGCATGGCTTAATGGGTGGACTTAGTAATTTTGACGGTGTCACTAAACATTTTAGTTCTATTGGCTACAAAGTTATTATACCAGAACTCCCTATTTACACCATGTCTTTGCTCAAAACCAACGTAAAGAGTTTCGCTAATTACTTAAAGGATTTTATTGAATTTAAAGGTTTAGACGAGGTCATTTTATTAGGAAATTCTCTTGGTGGACATATTGGATTATACCACACAAAATTATACCCAAAAAAAATTAAAGCGCTTATCATTACAGGAAGTTCTGGGCTTTACGAAAGCGCCATGGGAGGTGGTTATACCAAACGTAGCGATTACGAAGTCATGAAAAAGAAAGCCCAAGAAGTCTTTTATGATCCTGCGGTAGCCACAAAGGAAATTGTTGATGAAGTATACGAAACCGTAAACGACCGCAACAAACTTATAAAAACGTTAGCTATTGCCAAAAGTGCTATTAGACACAATATGGCTAAAGATTTACCCAATATGACTACACCAACTTGTATTATTTGGGGAAAAAACGACACAGTGACTCCACCAGACGTTGCTGAAGAATTTCACGAGCTGTTACCCGATTCTGAGTTATATTGGATTGATAAATGTGGACATGCAGCTATGATGGAGCA
This sequence comes from Winogradskyella sediminis, assembly GCF_003387355.1. Classification (GTDB taxonomy): domain Bacteria; phylum Bacteroidota; class Bacteroidia; order Flavobacteriales; family Flavobacteriaceae; genus Winogradskyella; species Winogradskyella sediminis. The sequence goes on along the minus strand of NZ_QUNH01000001.1, from coordinate 1,377,874 downwards.
CCCAGAAGAGTTCAATATAATTTTATCGAAATGGCTTGAAAAGCGTGGATTTTAGTATAAAAATCTAAAGACTAAAAAGTTGTAAGTACGAAGTAAAATACATTTAAAAAAGTAGCTAAGTCTATATTCTAAAAAGTAAAATTGGCTTCTACCCATTAGGAAAATCACCCTTTTACTTCGCATAAATATAAGTTTAATTAAATAAGATTCCTGTTATCACGGGAACGGAAGATGAAAATAAAATCAGCTGAATTTGTAGTGAGTAATTCTGATGTGGCAAAATGCCCTAAGAATGCGATACCAGAATACGCCTTTATAGGAAGAAGTAACGTAGGGAAGTCGTCATTAATCAATATGCTTACCGATCGTAAAAGTTTAGCTAAAACCTCTGGACGACCAGGAAAAACCCAGTTAATTAATCATTTCTTAATTAATAAAAATTGGTATTTAGTAGATTTACCTGGTTATGGTTATGCGCGCGTTTCAAAATCGTCTAAGCAAAAATTCCAGAAATTTATAACCAATTATTTTGAACAACGACAACAATTAGTTTCGGCATTTGTGCTTATAGATATTAGACACAAACCACAGCCTGTGGACTTAGAATTTATGCAGTATTTAGGAGAAGGTGAAATTCCGTTTGGCATCATATTCACAAAAGCGGACAAATTAAAACCTCAGGCTATTGAGCGCCACGTAGATGAGTATTGCCAAGAACTACTTAAATTCTGGGAAGAACTACCTCCTCATTTTGTAACGTCATCGTCAAAAAGTATTGGAAAAGACGATGTACTTAACTTTATTGGAGCAACCAATGAAGAGATTGAGCAGCTAAGATCTAAACTATAATTATTTAAAACATTACGCCTTCACATCCAAAGCATCCCTCAACGCATTACCAACCAACATAAAAGCCATAACCAAAAGCATAATACAAAGCCCTGGAATTAAGGCTAAATACGGTTTACCCAAAATAATATAATTATAATGATCTTTAATCATCGCTCCCCAACTTGCCATTGGTGGTTGCGCGCCAATTCCTAAAAAACTCAGTCCGCTTTCTATTAAAATTGCAGCTGCAAAGTTAGCCGCAGAAATAACGATTAATGGTCCAAAAATATTGGGTAATATGTGCTTTGTGATGATTCTATAATCATTATAACCTAAAGCTCTTGCTGCGGTTACGTATTGCATTTCCTTCGCACTAATTATTTGCCCTCGCACCACTCTTGCTACTTCTACCCACATGGTTAAACCTACTGCTATAAACACTTGCCAAAAACCTTTTCCGAGTGCCAATGTAATCGCAATAACTAATAATAAGGTTGGAATAGACCAAGTAACATTTATCACCCACATAATGAAGGCATCAATTTTCCCACCATAGTAACCTGCTATACTTCCCATTAAAAGACCAACAATTAATGAGATAAACACGGCAACAAATCCAATGAAGAATGAAATCCTTGAACCAATTAAAATACGACTTAAATAATCTCTACCATATTTATCTGTACCAAAAACAAAACTTCGATTATCTATATAAGCTTCGTAATTTGAATTTGGAAAGCGAGATATCTCTATTTGCTTTTCTTGACCTTTCAAGCCATCTGATGCATATTCAACATATGCAAGTGTATTATCGTTAACCGTATAAGATTGAATAGGAACCTCCGTATTTGTATTGGTTTCTCCAAAAAATAACGTCGAAAACAGACCTTCTTCCGACTCAATATCAGAAGGTATCGTTAGCATTCGAACTTCAAAACCAGGTGATTTTGAATGAATAGACAAATGCATTTGATTAGCATTTTTTGAAGCATCTGGTGCAAAAACATAGGCAAACACAGAAATGAGTCCAATACAGACAATAATTACGAAACTAAAAACGCCCCAAAAGTTCTTTTTAAACTTTTGAAGCGCTAGTATTGTTAATGAATTATTTTTATGACTCATTTATAACTTTAATTCTTCACAGAATTAGCAACTTTATTTTTAATGGCGTACGTCATCTTTAAGTCGTGAAGCACATTTATAGCTTCTTCAACGTATACATCTTTTGCTAAGGCCTTGTGCCAGCGGTTTCGTTTTTCCTTTAACACAGAGTCTTTATCCATTAATTTCATCTCATATGGTAAAGATGTAAAGGTTAAGTCTGTTTGATATTCCGATAGTTTAGCAAAACGTTTCGCTTCTTCTTCGTTAATCTCCATTTCCTTCTTGTAAGCATCATAGTTTAATGAATACGATTCACGGTCTCTTATTTTCTTTACCCATTGTGCATTAGCATCGATAAGCTTTAACTGTTCATTAGCCGCCATTCTTGCTTTGCTCTTACTAATTGTGGTATCATAATCAAAATAGTTACCCCAAACTTCGTAATCGGCAGCATCAATTTTATCCCATGCTAATGGATTATCCTGATCTTTTTCACCAATATTAATATAGCTATAACGGTCCGGAACAACAACATCACTCTTTACACCTTCTAACTGTGTTGAGCCACCATTTATTCTATAAAACTTTTGGGTGGTAAATTTTAAAGCTCCCATATCACCTTTGGTGTTGTTCTTAACCATTCGGTTAAGATCCATCACAGTTTGCACAGTACCTTTTCCGTAGGTTTGTTTACTTCCTATTACAATACCACGCTTATAATCTTGCATTGCCGCTGCTAAAATTTCGGATGCCGAAGCAGATAACTCATTAACTAAAATTACTAATGGTCCATCCCATACTATAGATTTATCCTTGTCACTTAAGACTTCTTTTGCTTCACCCGTAGTTTTCACTTGTACAACAGGACCATCTTCTATAAATAAACCTGCAATATCTACAACGGTTTGTAACGATCCACCTCCGTTATTTCTTAAGTCCATCACCAAACCTTCAACCCCTTCTTCTTTTAATCTTAAGATTTCTCGTTTAATATCTGAGGCCGCATTGCGCTCGTTATAATCTTCAAAACTGATATAAAACTTAGGTAAATTAATAATACCGAATGTTTTTCCTTCTTTTTCTACGATAGAAGATTTAGCATAGGTTTCTTCTAACTCTACCACATCTCTCGTTATAGAAATATCTTTTACTGTGCCATCCACTTTTTTCAAAGTTAAGGTCACTACTGTACCTTTTGGACCTTTAATAAATTTGATTGCATCATCTAAACGCATACCAACGACATTAACAGCCTCTTCTTCATCTTCTTGCTTTACCTTAAGAATTTGATCACCTACTTCTAATTCATCTGCTCTCCAAGCTGGTCCACCACTAATGATTTCGTTAACCATAATACCATCAACCTTCTTTTGTAAACGTGCTCCGATACCTTCAAATTTCCCAGAAATATCTCTATCAAAACGCTCCTTATCTTCCGGTGCAAAATAGAATGTATGAGGATCGAAACCTTCTACAATCGCATTAATATATACAGAGAACCAATCGTTACGTCTTCTATCTTCAATATAATCGTAGAGAACATCAATGGATTCTTTAGTCGCCAATCTTGCTTCAGCTTCAATTTCTTTTAAAGACTTCTTCTTTTTTATGGCTTTATCTGCACTATCCGCTTCTGCATCTTGTTGTGATAGAATTTCGTCGTAATTAGCAATGGTAGAAAACTTAAGTTGTTGTCTCCAACGCTCCTTCATTTCGCGCTTGTTGGTAGCGTAAGTAAGGTTCTCGTAATCTGCTACATATTCTTCTTTTTTAGAAAAATCAAATGGTTTTTCTAAAATCTCAATATACATCGTCTTAGCCTCAGCAATACGTTGTAACAAACGTTGGTGTGTAAGGTTAAAAAACGACACATCGTAAGCTTTAATTTGATCGTCTATTTTAAGCTTGTAGGCTTCAAACTCCTCGATATCTGAGGCATAAAAAAATCGTTTAAACTGATCAACATTATTCAAATATTTCTCGAAGACATCTTCTGAAAAATCATCATTAATATCTTTTGGTTCAAAGTGGCCTTGATCCAAAAGGTATGTAATTAATTGTATGAGTAATTTATCCTTATCTGGATCTTCAAATTTCTTACTTGTAAAACTACATGAGGCAAATGCTATCAGCAAAGCAAGTAGCAAAAATTTATATTTCCCTTTCATTCTCTTTTTTTGTTTATTATTTTTTAATTCGGTAGATGTGTTCGTTAATCATTATCGTGATGATAACATTATCTGCAAACTCATTTCTATTTTTTAAGGATGATAAATTAAGTAGGTTCTCAATTTTTCACTAAAATAGAAGAAAAAATCGTGCCATAAAAAATAGAGACCTTATTTTTTTGTTAAAGCGTCGTTTACTGATAAATCGAAACCTTTTTTAGTATTTTTACAACTCATTAAACTTTTTCACCAAATGTCTAAACGCCCTTTAATTCTAGTTACCAATGATGATGGCATCACCGCTCCTGGATTAAGAACATTAATTGCTGTAATGCATAAAATTGGAGATGTTGTGGTAGTGGCTCCAGATAGTCCACAGAGTGCCATGGGACACGCCATTACCATCAACTCAACGCTGCATATGGAAAAAGTAACTATTGACGGCAACCAACCAGAATATAGTTGCTCTGGTACACCTGCGGACTGCGTTAAGCTAGCCGTGAATGAAATATTAGACAGACGACCAGATATTTGTGTTTCTGGCATTAATCACGGGTCCAACTCCTCCATAAATGTTATTTATTCGGGTACGATGAGTGCGGCCTTAGAGGCTGGTATTGAAAGCATTCCTGCTATTGGATTTTCGTTATTAGACTACAATTGGAATGCTGATTTTGAACACTGCAAATCGTTTGTAGAAACCATTACTAGACAAGTGTTAAAAAACGGATTACCTGAAGGTGTAGTTTTAAATGTTAACATTCCTAATTTGGAAAAAGATGAGATCAAAGGCATTAAAGTTTGCCGACAAGCACGTGCCAATTGGAAGGAAGAATTTGATAAACGCACCAACCCAATGGGTCGGGAATACTATTGGCTCAGTGGTAAATTTGTAAATATGGACAAAGGTGAAGATACTGATGAGTGGGCTTTAGAACACGGTTATGTTTCAGTTGTACCCGTTCACTTTGACCTTACAGCACACCATACCATACAAAAACTTAATACATGGGAATTAAATAATGAATAGCGACTATTAACTAAGAAAGCGTTGTATGAAAAAAGAAATTTTAATAGGATTTATCGTTGGTATTATAGCCAGCATTTTCGGATTTATTTTTGCAATTCAGATTTTTGGTCAATCGGATGATTGGGGAGATGTTATTGAAAAATCTATTTCAGGAGGTTTTTTCACCAAATTAATTAGCCTTGGTGCACTTTTAAATATTGGTACATTCTTTCTATTCTTGAAAAAAAATAAAGACTATAGAGCCAAAGGTGTACTGATTTCTATCGTAATATTATTCATTGCAACACTGATTATTAAATTTTTAAATTAAAAATGAAATACTATATCATTGCTGGTGAAGCCTCAGGCGATTTGCACGGTTCTAATCTTATGAAAGCCTTGTATAAACAAGATGACCACGCCGAAATTAGATTTTGGGGTGGAGACCTTATGCAAGCCGTTGGCGGAGAATTAGTGATGCATTACAAGGAACGCCAATTTATGGGGTTTGCTGAAGTTATACTAAATCTGAGAAAAGTTTTAGGTCAGATAAAATTTTGCAAATCTGATATCGAAAAGTTTCAACCAGATGTTATAATTTTTATTGATAATTCTGGTTTTAATTTAAGGATAGCTAAATGGGCAAAAGCACTACAATTTAAAACGCATTACTATATTTCTCCACAAGTTTGGGCTTCTAGAGCTGGTAGAGTTGAAAAAATAAAGCATGATATCGATGCGATGTATTGTATTCTCCCTTTTGAGAAATCTTTTTATAAGAAATATGATTATGAAGTAAACTTTGTGGGGCATCCATTAATAGACGCTATTGCAGATAGACCACAAATTGATGATAACGCGTTCAGACTAGAATTTCAACTCAGCGATCAACCTATAATTGCATTACTACCTGGCAGTCGTAAACAAGAAATCACTAAAATGCTCGGTGTTATGCTCAGTTTAGTAGATAACTTTACTGACTATCAATTTGTTATTGCCGGAGCACCTAGTCAGGATTTTGAATTTTATAAAAGTTTTATAAACAAAGATAACGTTAAGTTTATTTCTAACAGAACTTATGATTTATTAAGTATTTCTACGGCTGCTTTAGTGACTTCTGGCACAGCCACTTTAGAAACAGCATTATTTAAAGTTCCACAAGTGGTTTGCTATAAAGCTAATGCGATTTCTTACCAGATAGCAAAACGCATTATCACTTTAAAATATATTTCTTTAGTGAATTTAATAATGGATCGTGAAGTGGTTACCGAACTCATTCAAGGAGATTTAAATAAAATGCGTCTTAAAAAAGAATTAATAGCTATTTTAGAGACCGACAAACGTGAAAAGCTCTTTTTAGATTATTATGAATTGGAGAAAATTCTAGGAGGCCGTGGTGCCAGCGAGAATACTGCAAAATTAATTTATAATGCTATTAAACCGTCTAATTAACAGCGACCTAATAAAAACTAACGATTAAAAAATGAAACGCTTATTCCCAATCTTACTATTAACCCTATGTATTGCTAGCTGTAAATCAAAAAAAACAACGACAAGTAAAAGTAAACAGACACATACTGTAAAAGTTAAAACGACAGCTAAACCTACTGCGGAAGCGAAAAGTATTGTAAAATATGCTAAAACCTTTAGTGGTACACGCTACAAATACGGAGGCACGACCAAAAGCGGTATGGATTGTTCTGGATTAATATATACGAGTTATAAAAAACATAATATTAATTTACCTAGAACTACATCGGGACTTAAAAGCACAGGATATTGGATAGATCTTAAAGAAGTGAATGTAGGTGATTTAGTGTTCTTTGCGACGAATAAAAACAGTAGAAACGTAAATCATGTAGGTATTGTGACAAATGTTAGAACTGGCAATGTTGAGTTTATCCATGCCTCGAGCAGTAAGGGAGTAATGATATCATCTATTGCTGAAAAGTATTGGTACTTTTCTTTTGTACAAGCGCGCCGCGTATTATAATTTCATTTTTCCTATCTTAGTAACTCATTGTCATGAAGTTACTAAATTTTACTTTAATAAAACTGACCATTTGTTTGGTTGTAGGCATTCTTTTAGCTCATTATTTAGAGCTAAATTTCTACGTAATATTATTTGTCACCATTGGTTTAATTACCTTACTCGGCTTGTACTATTGGTCTATTAAATCTAAAATAAACAGACAACCCTTCTTTGGTATCTTGGCATGTATATGCATGGTCGGAATTGGTGTTATAGCTTACAACATTCAAAATGAAAAGTTACGACCCAACCACCATACAAACATAAGTTCTGATGAAAAAGAAAACACATTTATTATTCAGATTAGGAAACGTCTAAAACCTGACAGTTATAACAATAAATACATTGGTAAAATTAAAGCGATTAATGGTAAAGATGCTGCGGGTCGTTTATTGATTAATATTAAACGTGATAGTTTATCTCAACATTTTAAAATTGATGATGTCTTATTTATTTCTTCGACTTTAAAAACAGTTCAAAAACCTCTAAATCCCTATCAATTTAACTACAATAAATATTTAGAATTAAATAATGTTTACCATCAAGTTTACTTAAACTCTGAGAACGTGTTTCAACTTTCAGATTCTAAATCTACTATTTACGGTTATGCAGATGCTTTGCGTACAAAGATTAATACAAAACTGATTGAAGCCGGATTTAAAGACGACGCTCTTAGTATAATGAATGCCTTATTGCTTGGCCAACGACAAACAATAGATAAGACCATTTACAGTAATTATGTAAATTCTGGTACTATACACATCTTAGCAGTTTCTGGTCTTCATGTTGGGATCATACTATGGATTTTAAATTTCTTTTTTAGACCACTTCTCTACCTAAAGCATGGTCATGTAATAAGACCAATAATTTTAGTTTCTTTATTGTGGATTTTTGCAATTATTGCAGGATTATCGCCTTCTGTTACCAGAGCCGTCACCATGTTTAGCGTGGTAAGTATAGCCATGCACCTTAAACGCCGAACTAATATTTATAATACTTTGGTGACCTCTGCCTTTATAATTTTATTACTACAACCAACATTATTATTTGCTGTCGGTTTTCAAATGAGTTATTTAGCTGTTTTAAGCATTGTAAGTATTCAACCTATTATTTATAGTGTTTGGCGACCTAAATATTGGATTATCAATAAACCGTGGGAAATTTTCACCGTTACTTTAGCTGCACAAGCTGGTATTGCACCAATTAGTTTGTATTATTTTCATCAATTTCCTGGTTTATTTTTTATTTCTAACCTTGTAGTGATACCCTTTTTAGGTCTTATATTAGGCATCGGAATAACAATTATAGCATTAGCATTACTAAATATACTACCAGATTTTATGGTTGATATTTATAGTTTTATCATCGATAGTTTAAACCAATTTATAGCGTGGGTTGCTCAGTTTGAAAATTTCTTATTTAGAGATATCCCGTTTACCTTAATTCAGGTATTGATAACTTATCTGATAATTATAACTGCGATTCAGGTTTATAAATTTCGAAGTTTTAAATGGACAGCACTATGTTTACTAGCGATTATTGGTCTTCAGGGAGTTTTCTTTTATAATAAGCTTCAGACACAACATGATGCTTTTGTAATATTTAACAGAAGTCGCCATACCTTAATTGGTCTAAAAGAACATCGTAAGTTAACAGTATATCATAATTTAGAGGATACAAAATTTAATTCAGATTATGCTATCAAGAATTATAAAGTAGGCGAATTTATTGACGATATAGAAACAGATTCACTACAAACTGCTTATCAATATAACGACAAGATTATTTTAGCCATAGATAGTTTAGCAGTCTATAAAAATATATCGTTTCAGCCTCATTTTATCTTGTTGCGTAATTCACCAAAACTCAACCTCAATAGAGTAATTGACAGCTTAAAGCCAAAACGTATTATCGCAGATGCGAGTAATTATAAAACCTATTTAAAACGTTGGAAGGAAACGTGTGCACATAAAAAAATCCCCTTTCATCAAACTAATGAAAAGGGAGCTTTTATTTTAAAATAAATTGAATTATTACTCCTTAAACGTTGGATTAAACGATTTGTAATATTCATTAAACTGTTCTTGTGAAGTCATTTCTTTATGCTTATCACTCTGAAAAAGTTTTAAATATAATTCCAATTGTTGGGGTTTTAAATATCCTGATATTGGCGAAATAAATCCTCCTTCTTCATCAAAAAACACCATAGTTGGATAGGCTTGAACTCTTAAGAATCTTGAAAATTCGTGCGCACTGTTACGTCTATTAGACTTAGCAGGATCGTAATTTGGATTCTTAAATATTTGATCCTTATACGTCACCTCGTCATTACCTTCGGCATTAAATTTTACCGCATAATAGTGTTCATTAACAAAAGCGGCAACATCTGCATTCTGAAACGTATTTTTATCTAACATTTTACATGGACCACACCAGTTGGTATATACATCCATAAATATTTTTTTAGGTTCTTTTTTTTGAAGCTCTAAAGCCTCTTCTAAGGTTACCCAATTAATCTCTTGTGCCATTGCTGTCCATGATAAAGCAAAAACAGCTATTAATCCTAAAATTATTTTTTTCATCATATTTGTTTTGTTGCAAATAGTGAGTCGAACTTACAAAAAATGCTCCTAAACAGGAGCATTTTATATGTTTTTAACGGTTTTTGTTAACGAACACCATGCATTAATTTTTTCAACACAGGATTTAAAACGAATATTATTAGTCCTGCAATAACTGGTACAATGGTAAATATTAAGAAGAATGTAGACAAACTATATTCTTTAGTAATATTTTCAATTTGGCCACCAACAACAGCGGCTAGTTTATTACCAATTGCAATGGCTAAATACCACATACCAAACATTAAGGCAATCATTCGTCCTGGCACCAATTTACTGACATAAGACAAGCCTACAGGCGATAAGCAGAGCTCTCCTAGCGTATGGAATAAGTAGGCCAAAATAAGCCAAACCATACTCACTTTAACACCTTCCACAAGACCAAAAGCTCCAAAAGCCAACAAACCAAAACCTAGACCCATGGTACATAGTCCTAAAGCGTATTTGGTAGCTGCGCTCGGATTGTATTTACTTTCCCACCACTTAGAAAAGAATGAGGCAAATACAATAATAAAAAATGAATTTAAAATACTAAACCAAGATACCGTAATCTCCACTTCCTTATCCCTTACTTTGGTAATAGTTGCAGCTACAACTCCGTTATCTCTATTTAGCTCTACTCCTTTTTGTTTTGTCATTTCTAGACGCACATCATCTAAGAAGCCAAACTCGGATCCATCATTATTTTTAGGGGTAATATTTAGTTTATCACCAATAGTAAATGTTAATGGTTCTGCTATTTTTGTCGTTCGGGTTACTACTTTATGGTTTGGATCAGATTTGGTATTCTCTGAAACCGGAATGTAAATAAATTTCATTTTACCTTCTTCATCCACCTTCTGTTTTCCATTTTCGTCTAAATCTGGCTTTTCAATTGCAGCGTATTCCACGTCATAAGCTACAGTGTTATAATCTCTATTTAACATCCAACCTACAATTCCCCACATTAATAAGAAACAAACCACCAATACAATATTAGAACCTGGTATTTTCTTAAATGTTTTCTTCCATAGGATAAATAACACATAAGAAATAATAATTAAAGGAATAACTGTAAGTAAGGTATTAACAATATTAAAGATTGTTGCAGCACTACCACTTAACATCCTGTCCACATTATCTCGGGCAAAAATCACTAAAGACGATGCTCCTTGCTCAAAGGACATCCAGAAAAATACTGTAAAAAATGCAAAAATGATAAAGGCAATCATACGATCTCTAACGACTCTTGTATAACGCATTATTCTTCCAATTACAAGTACTAAGAATAAAGCTAGAGCAAATAGAACGGCTGTGTATTGTCCTTCAAAATCGCCTACTTGTAAAAATGCAAACATATCGACACCTGCAATTTTAGACATTGGATCGTTAATAGCATAACCAAGACCAATGATCGATGAAATAACGATTAGCACTTTATCTAAAGTTGTAAAAGGATTAGGACGTTCTTCTTGAGTCTCTTCTGTAACTTCAACACTTTCTTCGTTAATATTTTGTGGCAATTCTACTTCGTGCTGTTCCGATGGCTTTGCACCTATTTTCCCAAATAATGGTCCTGCCAACCAAAACTGAATTGTCCCAAGAAGCATAAAAATCCCGGCTAATCCAAATCCATAAGCCCATCCTACTTTTTCAGCCAAATACCCACAAAGCATCATACCGAAAAAGGCACCAGCATTTACACCCATATAATAGATGGTATAAGCTCCATCTTTCTTTTCTGGATTCTTTTTGTACATATCCGAAATAATAGACGTCATTGTAGGCTTAAAAAAACCTGTACCAACAACTAATAAAAACAATCCAAAATATAATGAGAATTCCGTTTCTAAAGCCATTGATGCATGCCCTGCCGTCATAATTAAAGATCCAATAATTACTGCTGCTCTATAGCCTGTATATTTATCTGCTAACCAACCACCAATTATTGGTGTAATATATAGTAACATCGCATACGTTCCGAAAAGTGCACCTGCATTTTCTACTGACCATTCCCAACCTGGATTATAACCAATAGCCGCCATGGTAAGGAAATTTACAAGTAGTACTCGCATACCATAGAATGAGAAACGTTCCCACATTTCGGTAAAAAACAAGACAAAAAGTCCCGCTGGATGACCAAGAACTTTGTCTTTAAATAGATTTTCAATGTCTGTATTCATAAAAATTAATTTAGTTAGAATGAATTCTTAAGCTTGAATTCTTTGTTAGGGTTATATATTAATCGTTAAGTTCTGGGTTTGCTAACTCAAAGTTTTCAGTTTCTAATATTTCGTGTTCGTTATCCTCTGCACCATGTGTTAATTTCTTTAATTTCTTTAAGAATAACAGTAGCAGTAACCCAAATGCGACCGTAAATATAGTTAACCACATAAAAGTGGCATATTCTTGTTCGCTCTGCTCTTCTTCTAATACAAACGAAACTCCATAATCTTTACCATCTCCCTTGTTTTCTGAGATTTGAGCTTTATCTTTGTCCTTTTCAAACACCAATTTTGCATGATAAGGATTAGAAGCTGTAACATTATTTTCTGTTAAATCTTCTAATAATTGACTAGTATTAGAATCTTCGCCCTGAGATAAAGTAAATAACGCATTTAAATCCTTACCAGTTTCATACTCTTTAAATACCACTTGTCCATTTTCAGGATAAACTGTAGATTTTATACTGAAGTTTTTATCTTCATTAATAGGATAGTCATAAATTTTAACCACCTTCTTTTCCTGGTTTTTCACCTTCATTGTGTCTTTTGAGATAAATGGTAAAATAGCTTGCTTGCTCACCACCATTTCACCAGTAAAAGACTCTAATTGAGAAGACTCGCCAATTGTTCCTGCCAATTTATTTCCAAAACCTGTAGCGGCAAAATAAACTCCCATCATAATGGATGCATATTTTAATGGCGCTAATTTTGTTATAAACGATAATGATACTGGCGACGTACATAGTTCACCAATAGTATGAAATAAGTATGCTAAGAAAATCCACACCATTGCTGCTTTTCCAAACGTCTCTGCACTTGCTTCTTGAGAAGCAAACATCATAAACACGTAACCCAGTCCCATAATTATGGTACCAACCGCCATTTTAAATAACGAAGACGACTCTTTACCTTTTTTCTTCCACCAAATCCAGAATCCACCAATAAGTGTTCCGAATATTATGATATAACCTGCATTTAACGATTGAAATACTGCAGCAGGAATTTCCTCTAACCAGCTTAATCCAATAGTTCTATCGACTTTTGCATCCGTATATAAATTCATGAGTCCACCAGCTTGTTCAAAAGCACCCCAAAACACAACAACAATTAAAAATGAAATTAGTAAAACTACTACTCTATCTTTTTCAATTTTGCTTAACGGTCGTTTTGATGCTAAGCGTTCTGCTTCCGTCGCTTGGCTACCTCCTGTAAATTCACCAACACCTTTTAAGAATTTTTGTCCCCAAATAAATACAGCCTGACCCACTAGCATACCAATACCGGCCAATCCAAATCCATAATGCCATCCATAATAATAAGCCACTAATCCAACAGTAATACTAGCCAAAAAGGCACCAATATTAATACCAATATAAAAAATAGTAAACCCACTATCGCGTCTAATATCACCTTCCTTATACAAACCTCCTACCATTGTAGAAATGTTTGGTTTAAGACCTCCAACACCCAATATAATTAAAAGAAGACCTGTAAAGAACGCCCAACTTTGAGGAATTGCTAAAACCCCATGACCTATACAAAGTAATAATCCACCGAGCATTACTGTTTTTTTCTGCCCTAAAAATTTATCTGCAATCCATCCACCAGGTATTGACGCTACATAAACAAACATTGTATACCAACCGTACAACCAAATTGCATCTTTATTAGACCACCCTAAACCAGGATCGATTGCCGTTGCAGAGGTCGCCATATACAACACCAGTATTCCTCGCATTCCGTAGTAGGAAAAACGTTCCCACATTTCGGTAAAAAACAAAATAAATAGACCTACGGGATGCCCAAAAAGTTCTTTCTGATGGGCTAGTTTAGCTGTTGTTGACATAATCTTAATTAGTTAGTATTAGTTAGTTTTGTCGTACCTAAGTACGTATTCAATCTATAATTTTTAGAGTTTATCACCCAAGGTACGATGAATAAAGTTAGTCATCTTTTTATACAAGTGAAGCCTTGTATTACCTCCATAGATACCATGATTTTTATCTGGATAAATCATCCACTCAAATTGTTTATCTGCCTGAATTAGTGCTTCTACCATACGCATAGTATTTTGCACATGTACATTATCATCACCCGTACCATGAATTAACAAATAATCTCCTTTAAGCTTATCGACATGGTTTATTGGTGAGTTTTCGTCATATCCACTAGGATTTTCCTGAGGTGTAGTCATATAACGCTCTGTATAAATTGTATCATAAAATCTCCAACTCGTTACAGGTGCTACAGCAATGGCCATTTTAAATACGTCGTTACCTTTAAGCAAAGCATTACTACTCATAAAACCACCATAGCTCCATCCCCAAATTCCGATTCGAGATTCGTCTATATAATCTAATTGACCTAATTGTTTAGCGGCTTCAATCTGGTCTTCAACCTCATATTTTCCTAATTCTTTTTGAGTCACTTTCTTAAAATCGGCACCTTTAAACCCGGTACCTCGTCCATCGATACAAACAATGATAAAGCCTTGTTGTGCTAACATTTGATACCAATAATCATTAGTCCCATTCCAACGGTTAGCGACTTGCTGAGAACCAGGGCCAGAATATTGATACATCAATAATGGATACGTTTTGTTAGGATCAAAATCGGCAGGCTTAATTGTCCACATATTTAAATCATTCCCATTTACTGCAATAGTACTAAATTCCTTCTTAGACATTACATAAGCTTCAAGTTGTTGCTCCAAACGATCGTTGTCTTTAATAGACTTAATCAGTTTACCAGTCTTTGTTTGATGCAATGTATATTCCTGTGGAGTTGTTGCACTTGAAAACGTGTTAATAAAATAAGTGAAGTCGGCACTAAAGGACGCATTATTTGTTCCGTCTTTCTGTGTCAGTCGTTTTTTATTTTTACCATTTAATTTGATGGCATACACATCTCTATTTATAGATCCATTTTCTGTAGACTGATAGTAAATGGTATTTGTTTTATCATTAAATCCGTAATAATTTGTAACCTCCCAATTCCCTTTGGTTACTTGATTAATAAGTTTACCGTCTTTTGAATAGTGATAAATATGATTGTAGCCATCTTTTTCGCTCGTCCAAATAAAACTATTGTCTTCTAAAAATGTTAGATTAAAAGTTACATCTATATATGCCTTATCTTTCTCAGCCAATACATTAGTCATGCTCTTTTCTTTCGTATCAAATAGCATAAGATCTAACTCATTTTGATGACGATTCATAAATTGAACGCTTAAAATATTAGCATCATTTGTCCATTGTAATCTAGGAATATAGAAATCACCTGGTTTATCTTCGCTCAATTCTATGGTGCTTTTGTCATCTACATTGTACAATTGCAAAGATACTTTAGAGTTAGCTTCTCCAGCTTTTGGATATTTAAAAACATGTTGTGTTTGATATAAGTCTGAACCATACTCATCCATTGAAAATTCTGGCACTTCAGACTCATCAAACTTAATATAGGCAATTTGGTTGCTATCAGCATTCCAATCAAAAGCTCTTACAAAACTAAATTCTTCTTCGTAAACCCAATCTGTAATTCCGTTTATAATTTTATTTTTCTCACCATCTGTTGTGATCTGCTCTACGTTTCCAGATTTTAAATCTTTAACATATAAATTATTCTCAAATCCATATGCCACTTTAGTACCATCAGGAGATAAAGTTGGTTCTTGTACCAACTGATCCGATACTTTTGTAACGTCTTTAGTCGCCACGTCATAAATGTAATATTCACCCAATGTAGAACGTCTAAAAACGGGCTGCGAGTTTGTCGTTAAAATTATTTTAGACTCATCTTCATTGAAGGAATAATCAAAAAAACCTCGAATCTCAGCAATATCAGCAGAAGAAACTAAGGTTTTTACTTTTTCTAATGTTTTATAATCGTAAATATCTATTGTAGAAGTTCTGCTCTGTCTATCGAAATTTAAAACTGAATATTGTTTCCCATTTTTCATTGAATGCAAGGCCTGCATTCCTTCTGTTCTAAACTTTCCACTCCAGATGTCTTGAAGCGTAATTTGTTTTTCTTGACAAAAAACTAAAGAGGTCATTAAAAAGCAAAAAACAGGTAAAATCTGTCTTAATTTCATAAATTTTATATTTTAATAAAGCAAGCCCAAGTTTACTAAAAATTATGCAAAAAATAGCTAATATTAACAGTAAATCGGCATTTACAGTCGATTAGGCACACATTTTATGCCAATCCTAGTATCTTTGTTTTTTTTAAAATAAAAATCAACATGCCAAACACCATTTCTGGATTTTCTAAGCTGTCTAAATCTGAAAAAATTGAGTGGCTTTTAAACACCTATTTTACAGACAAAGACAAAGCAAGATCCCTTGTACAAGGCTATTGGAACTCTGACGATAAACTTCAAAAATTACACGATGAGTTTATAGAAAATACTATTACCAACTACTATTTACCTTTAGGAGTTGCACCCAATTTTTTAATTAACGAGACCACTTATACCATTCCGATGGCTATTGAGGAAAGCTCGGTAATTGCTGCAGCGAGTAAAGCGGCTAAATTTTGGCTAGATCGTGGAGGTTTTAAAGCCAAAGTGTTATCTACTGAAAAAATTGGGCAGGTTCATTTTATTTACAACGGAGCGTATGATAAGCTAAAAGCATTTTTTGAGTTTGTAAAGCCAAAACTTATTAAAGAGACCGCATCTATTACCAAGAACATGGAACGTCGTGGAGGTGGTGTTTTAGATATTGAGTTACGCAATAAGTCTGAAGATTTACCTCATTATTTTCAACTTCACGCCACGTTTGAAACCTTGGATGCGATGGGAGCTAATTTTATTAACTCTTGTTTAGAACAATTTGCAACAACGTTTAAAACTGAAGCCTTACAGTTTGAGCACTTTAATTCTGAAGAGCAAAACATAACTATTGTGATGAGTATTCTTTCTAATTATGTGCCTCAATGTTTAGTGCGTGCTGAAGTTTCATGTAAAATAGAGGATTTAAAAAGTAAAGACATTCCGAACCCAGAAACTTTTGCTCAAAAATTTGAACAAGCTGTTCGTATTGCAGAAGTTGAACCCTACAGAGCAGTGACCCATAATAAAGGAATTATGAACGGTATTGATGCTGTGGTATTAGCAACTGGAAATGACTTTAGAGCGGTTGAAGCCGGAGTACATGCCTATGCAGCAAAAGATGGTAGATATACAAGCTTAACACATTGTTCTATTGAAGACGGACTATTTAAGTTTTGGATTGAAATTCCGTTGGCTTTAGGAACGGTTGGTGGTCTAACGCGATTACATCCATTAGTAAAGTTTTCTATGGATTTACTACAACAACCAACCGCAAAAAATCTCATGCAGATTGTTGCCGTTGCAGGATTAGCTCAAAATTTTGCTGCTGTAAAATCTTTAACAACTACAGGAATCCAAGAAGGTCATATGAAAATGCACTTAATGAATATCTTAAATCAGTTTGAAGCCACCGAAACCGAAAAAACGACTTTAGTAACACATTTTAAAACTAATGTCGTTACCCATAGTGCAGTTGTAGAAGCTTTAACAAAACTGCGTGGATTAGATTAAATATTCATTTTGAAAGAAACAACTCAATCATATCGAAGTAACGGAAAACTATTACTTACTGCAGAGTATGCTGTTTTAGACGGAGCAAAAGCTTTAGCCATACCTACATCTTATGGTCAAAGTTTGGTTATTAAAACTTATGATTCGGATGCTATTCAATGGAAGAGCTATAACGAACTTAACGCGGTATGGTTTGAGTGTATTATTTCTTTGGACGCCATTAAATCTTATCGACCTAATCGATTAGTAAAACACTCTGTAGAAGAACGTTTAATACAAGTATTACATGCTGCTCAAGAGCTAAATTCAGAATTTTTAATAGACAACCAAGGTTACCTTATTACAACCCATCAAGATTTTAATAGGCTTTGGGGATTGGGCACCTCTTCTACCTTAATTAATAACATAGCGCTTTGGGCCAATGTGAATCCGTATGCACTTTTGGCGCGCACCTTTGGCGGTAGTGGTTATGATATTGCTTGTGCGCAACACTCTACTGCTATTACATTTCAACTACAGTCTAAAGCCAAAAATCCTATAGTAAACGCTGTAGATTTTAAACCTGAATTTAGAAATCATCTATATTTTGTATATCTCAATCAAAAACAAAATAGTAGAGATGGTATATCTGCTTACAAAGCCTTAAATAAAATTGATACCAGCGGCATTACTAAAATTAATGAAATTACAGATCAAATGATTGTATGTAATTCTTTGTCAGAATTTGAAATATTACTTAATGCCCATGAGCATATTATAGCACACTTTATAGATCAAAAGCCTGTTAAGGATCGGTTATTCTCTGATTTTAATGGTGCAGTAAAAAGCTTAGGTGCGTGGGGAGGAGATTTTGTTTTGGTAACGTCTAAAACCGATCCTACAGCTTACTTTAAGAACAAAGGTCTTCATACAGTGCTTCCCTATAAAGATTTAGTTTTGTAAATAGAAAAAGGCTTCACATTTCTGTAAAGCCTTTTTTATTGTTCTAATGATGCTAAGGTTTTAGTAAACCGTTTTAGCTCTATTATCTTCTATTTCTGCAGCATTTTCTAAAGCAGAATACACTTTAGACTGTACTGTATTTCTACGTTCAGCACTCAATCTATTTGCAATAGCTCCGTAGTTTTCTAACTTGGTTGGTTCGTTAACCTTAGTCACTTCAACAACGTACACTCCTTTTTCACCATCAATTGGCTTAGAAGTTTCTCCTTCTGCTAACCCAAATGCAGCACCAACTACTTTAGGCTCAACACCCGCACCAGATAATGTAGTGTTTTTTATAGTAAGCGCAGCTGCTGTTTTAGGATTCTGTCCTTGATTCTTAGCGATATCAGCAACAGTAGTTGCTGTAATTTTTTCACGGATTAATTCTGCTTTCTTCTCTTTTCTAATTTCTGGTAAAGCTGTTATTGAAGCATCTTCAGTACTCATTAATCCTGCTTCTCTTACCTCTACTACTTTAGCAACAATAAAACCAAAATTAGATATTGCAAAGTTTTTGTAGTCACCAGCTTCTGTGTCTTCATCAAAAGCCCAACGTACAACTTCTCTTTGACTTCCAAGTCCTGGAATATTTTCATCTAAAGCTTTAAATGTAATTGGCTTAACGGTTAAATCACGTTCTTTAGCCAACGTATTAAAGTCTCCATCTTTTGCAGCAATTTCAAATTTAGACATCACATTAAACACGTCTTGAAGTGTTTGATCTGAAGGCTCAATTTTACTCGCAATTGTTGCTACTTTAATAGCTTTATTAAAACTCTTTTGCTCTAATATTTCAATAATATGATATCCAAAAGATGTTTGTACCACATCGATATCTCCTTCTTTATTATCAAAAGCATACGCTTTAAATTCTGGTGCCATTCCGGCTAAATAATCAAATTCAATTTCACCATCTTTTTCGTTACTAACTTTATCTGATGATAATTCTAATAAATCTAAAAACTTAGTACCAGCTTTAATTTCCGCATAAATACTATCTGCTGTTGCTTTCGCTTGCGCAGGGGTTTTAGTTACCGAAGCATCAGCTCTTTGTCCACCAACAAAAGGTACTAATATATGACGTACTTTTACAGAATCTGGCAATTGCTTAGTGTCTACAACTTTAGACAATTTATAGTATTCACCATCTTTATAAGGTCCGTAATAACCACCAACTGGTAAATTCATTAACGTATCTTTAGCAACGGCAGGTAACTGACCAGCTCTTAAATAAGCATCGTTATATTTAATATCTGAATTTGAATTTACGAACTCTTCAAGATCAGTAGCAGAATCGAAACCAGGAATAGTTTCTGTATTCTTACTGTTTTCGTTATATTCAGTTCTATCCGCTTTTAACGCTAATAAATCGGCTTTAATTTTATCTTCATCAGCTTTTGAAGCCTCTTCTTTAAATTCTACATAAACCACTTCTCTTGTAGCCTCTGTTTTATAAGTATCCTCGTGCTTTTTCATATAAGCAGTGATTTCACTTTTAGACACCTCAACTAAACTATCTGCGATAGTAGTGTAAGGTACTTGTACATATTTTATGTCTACTGTTTTAGCATCTCCGTAATAGTCTTCCTCTGCTTCAGACACTGTTGTACCAAGACCTGCTTTTATCAAATTATAATAAGTTTGCTGAATTGCATTTGTTGCAATCGTCTGCTCATTGTTTGTCCAACTTTCATAATTTACTAAGAAGTTCCCTAAAGGCGCAGTGTCACCATTTAAATCTTTTAAATTAGCTATAAATGCATTTAAACGATTGACATCAAAGTTTCCATTTGCATCCTGAAATTCTGGATAAGAAGAAAAGCTAGTCTTCAATAAATCCCTCATTTCATCTTTTTCTACAGACAATCCTAATTCTTCAAACTCAGATTGTAAAACAATTTTACGCACTTCTTGGTTGTAAATTGCATTCATAGATTGTGTAGACGTTTGTCTTCCACCTGCTCTATCTTGGTAGTTCTTTACTTTTTGTTGAAACTCTGTACGGTTAATATCCGTACCATTGATAGTCGCAACAACATCTTGTGATTCTCCTGTTAGAGCATCAGAATTTTTGAATAAATCTCCAATTACGAATGAAAATAACGCTAATGCAATAACTAATATTAATACTAGTGAGCGTTGTCTAATTTTATTTAAAACAGCCATAGTTTTTTTGTAATGTCTTTAATTTGGTGTAAATAAGTCTGCGAAAATAGCATATTCTAATAAATAATAAAAGGAGAAGTGTAGTTTTTATAAAGGTTATAAATATAAATTAAAATTTATGTGGCATACACTCAAATTAGCTGACTAAAACAAACCGTAATGAACT
Organism: Winogradskyella sediminis; assembly: GCF_003387355.1. Classification (GTDB taxonomy): domain Bacteria; phylum Bacteroidota; class Bacteroidia; order Flavobacteriales; family Flavobacteriaceae; genus Winogradskyella; species Winogradskyella sediminis. The sequence goes on along the minus strand of NZ_QUNH01000001.1, from coordinate 1,357,020 downwards.
TACAGTTTGCACTTTTTAAGCTGTAATAAAAATTGTTAATCAACTTCTAAAACCTTTAAAAGCACCTCGTCAATTTTAGTTGAGGACACTTCTGTTATTGTGAATTTAAAATTTTCGATTTGTACATCATCATGTTCTTGAGGGATACCTTCAGTGGCATGCACAATTAGCCCACCTAAGGTTTCATAATTTTCACATTCAGGAAGTTTTAATTTATAAGTTTCATTAATGTAATCGACCTCTAATCGGGCAGAAAATTTATAGGTTCTATCATCAATCTGCTCTTCTATCATAGCGACAACATCATGTTCATCTTCAATTTCCCCAAATAATTCTTCAACAATATCTTCAACAGTCATTATACCAGATGTACCTCCATACTCATCAATAACTACAGCCATACTTCGGCGTTTTTTAGTTAGAATACTCAGTACATCTTTAATAAGAATGGTTTCTGGTACAAAGGCCACACGTATAATGATAGACTTTATGGATTGTGGTTTTTTAAACAATTCAAATGCGTGAACATAGCCTAAAATATCATCGATACTATCTTTGTATACGATAATTTTTGTTCGGCCTGTTTCAATAAAAAGTTGCCTTAAATTTTCGATGGAATCTGAAATTTCAACTGCTGTAATTTCGGTACGTGGCACCATTACTTCGCGAGCTTTTACCTCCGAAAACTCTAAAGCATTCTGAAATATCTGAATCTCACTATCTACATCTTCATGATTTTCAACAGACTCCATTTGTTCCGTAATGTAGTTACCGAGTTCTACTTTTGTCATTGCTAAAACAACATCTTCTCCTTTTGCTCTAAATATATGTTTTAAGACTGCATCTGAAATCCATATGATAAAGTCGGAAACCCAAGAAAATAGCACGTAAAAAATGTAAGTCGGAAATGCCAAAACCTTTAATAAAGTATTCGCGTAAATCTGAAAAAACACTTTAGGTAAAAACTCTGCCGTGATCAATATCACTAAAGTTGAAATGACAGTCTGTGTTAATAATTGTAAGTCGACAAAAAGATAGGTTAAAGCAGCACTATCGGAAGGCAAAAGGCTTTGAAACCAACGTATAAGAAGGTCTCCCATTTTAAACCCATAGATAACCAATGCTATATTGTTTCCAATAAGCATGGTTGCTATATATTTTGAAGGTTTAGCCGTTAGTTTACCTAAAATTTTCCCTAAAAAATCTCCTTGTTTTTTCTCTAATTCTATATGAATTTTATTGGAAGACACATAAGCGATTTCCATACCAGAAAAAAAAGCGGACAATAAAAGTGTACTAATAATTATGACTACATCAAAAGTCATAGGTTACTTATTATTACGATCTTCAAACTTTTTACTGAAACGTTTTCTAAAGAAAAACATAAAAGTTGCCAGTGCAGCAAATACTAACGACATATAAGCCCCATTTCTGTTGTCGGACCATTTAGTGATAGCATCTGAAATAAAAAGCACTGCAAAAATAATATAAGCGTAATGAAAAATCTTCTGTATTTTCATGTGTTAATTGATTGTTTTTAATTTGTCACAGACAATGCATTAGTCACATTGTGATATAACACCACTATTATTTAAAATGCTTAAATGCTGTGTTAAATACTAAAATTATTAAGACAAAGATACTTAATTATCGAGTTCTATTTCGCCTCCCATTTCTAACAACTGAAAGTTTTTAAATTCTTTATCAGAATCAAAACCGACTCCATGAGAAGGGCTTCCTAAACGTTTAAACAACCATGGCTCATTAGTAAACAACCATTCTAACTTTTGGTTATAGTACAATTGCTCCGTAAATAGGGTGTCTTTTTGGTGTGTTGCAATTTTCACATCGCCTCTTAAATCAATAATATCGGTATCAGAATAAACGATAGCATAATTAGAGGTTATTGTCGTTTTGTTGTTATTGTCGTCGTACAGTTTAAGTTCTATACCATTAGGAAACTCATTAAATGCAAATTGTCTGTTAGAATAATCTAACATTTTTGGACTTAATAGGTTAGCAACTAACCGAACTGTATCCTCCTTAAACACTGTGTATTTTAGATCTATATGTTCGGCTTCACCAATAGGTTGATTTTGTAGTACACCAACTTTTTGAACCTCACTAAAGTCATTGCTACACGAAAAAAACAAAGTCACAACGATTGCTGTGACTAAGTTTTTGATGATATGTGAATTATTTATTTTCAATTAATTCTTTGGTACCGTTACTGAACGTCCTATCCAACATCCAATTTGAATAACTTCACCTGCACAAGTACAGTTAAAAATCTCTGTTTTAGAAGGAGCACTAGCTCTATAACTAGCTGCCGTTTGAGCTGCTGCTTTTCTTAAACGACCATCTACTCTACCCGCTTTTTCTGCTTCTAAAGCCGCCAACCAAAATACAGCTCTTTTGTTAAAGTTAGTATCTCCACAGTTATTTGCACTTTTTGCGTACATCGCAGCAATAGATAAATGTGGTGAACCATCTGAAGGATTTAATTTTAAAGCCTCGTTGTAATATTTTCTAGCTTTGCTATAACTTCCTTTAGCTTTAAGTTCTTGTGCTAATTTTTTATACAGCTTTGCCTTTTTTAAAGGATCTGTTTCTAACTGAACTGTCTGATCAAAATACTTTTGTTCATTAGTTAATAAATATAAATAAAATGCTGTATCTGCACTAGGTTCGATACTATTTTTTTGCTGTACTAATTGGATAAATAAAGGATCATCTTTACAACCTTTGGCGTACATTCTATTCATGGCACGTTGTAACCACTCACCATTGTTTTTATTCTCTTCAAAATCTTTTTGATATAAAGGAATTAAGACTTCACAAGTTGCTCTTTCACCAACTTTTTGATCCATACTAGACTTTACTTTATCAAAGGCCTCTAGACTGCTTTCGTGATACTTTTTGTATTTTAATTCTGTCTTATTTAAAGTAGCACCACCTTCTTCTTTCTCTACTAACTTATTAAGTTTCTCGGTATGACTTTTTTCTATAGCCTCAATCAATTCGATAACATCATCATACTTATCAAACATTTGTTGAGCAGTTTTCTTTTCTGCATCATATAAATCTACAATTAAAGAAAAGTAAGTATATAGACCTTTTGCACTCGTAAAGTTTTTAGAATCTTTCTTGGCAGCATCGTCAAACATATTATACAATTGCTCATCAGAGAACCCTAAATCTTCTCTATACTTATATGCTAAGTTAGCTTTATCGGCTAAAACTTCACCAAGATCATATTTAGATGCAAAGTGCTCTCTACTTTGATCGTACAAAAGCATTAAATCTTTAATGTGGGCTACTTTTTCTTCACCAGCAGTAGTTTCAATTTTATGATTTAAAATCTTCTCACCATGCACATAAATTGCTCTATTAAATTTAGGACACTTTTCTCTTACTATTTTCCATGGCTCATAAGCGTCGTCATATTTTTTACTCTTAACGTAACTATCAAAAATTGATAGGTTGTTCATACACTCTTCATCTTGCTGTGCGAACCCTATATTAACACTCGCAAATAGTGCTAAAAATAGTATGGTAATTTTCGTCTTCATCGTTATTTAATTTTGTTAGTTATACTTTTTTTGTTCAAACCATCTCGAGTTCAAAGATAAACTTACATTGAAATTTATAAAATTCTCTTGAATTAAGTTTTGATTCGTTGTTCCACGTTTTCCAAATTCTAATCCAACATTGGCATTAGAGAAAAGGTTTCGGCGCCCAACTGGTAAACCTAAACCAAAAGATATGCCAAACTCTTTTATAGATTCATCTTTTATAACTAAACCTGTATTTGCAAAGTTAAATCCTGCTCTATATACCATACGTTTATGATATCCTGAAAATGCATTATAATCTGGGATATAAAAACCACCAACGGCTATTTGCGATGAATTTTCGAACGTTGAAATTTCATTTGAAAATACCGGATTAGAAAAATCACTAGCATTCTGGTAAGTATATTCAGCACCAACAAACCATGACTTTGGCTGACCAATTCCTAGCCCTAAAGCCAAGGTTCCTGGTAGGGTTAATTTTGTTTTTTTAAGATTCTGAGCTTCAAGGTTAGCATCAATAGTACTCGATGTCGCTGTTGTCTCTAAAGTTGTCCCATCCACGGTAACTGTAGAGAAGGTTCTTTCATTTTTGGAATTTAGTTTACTTCCTGGCGCATACGTTGTTGTTGCAGACAATTCTAATTTATCTGTAACCATGGTTTTGTAGTTTAGTCCAAAATTAAGATTTAATCCGCTTAGATCCGATCTGTTATACTCATCCGTTTGGTATTGCACAACATCACCTTCTGGTGTATATTCAACTTCAAGTGCATTATTCTGGATATTTCCAAAGTTATAGTTAAAGTCAACACCAACACTTAGTTTTTCTGTAATTTGATAACCTACACCAGCAAACACTCTGTTTAAACCACCTTCTCCACTAAAACGATTTACGATAACGCCATCGTCATTAATGTCATCTAACTTATAGCCTACAGATGTAAATGGTAAAAGCCCAAATCCAAATCCTAATTTACCTACAGGCACAGATATGGCTAAATAATCGAATATTGCAGTATTGGCATCACCTTCTGCTGTGTTGCTTTTTAATGTGGTATTAGACATTGTTCCTGCCACAGTGAACTTTACAGGCCTGCTTTCTCCATTAAAATAAGTGCCATTAAGAGGATTCCCTGCATAAGAAGCCGGATTTTTTAAATTAACGTGTATACTATCTAAGTAAACACCAATTCCTCCCATACTTCGGTTTTCTACAGTACCTTTAAACTTAAGGCTTCCAATACCATAAAAAGAATATGGAGAACCTGTACCTTGTTGTGCAAAAGCTGCAGAACCTATAATTGTAATACATATTACAATGAATCGTTTTATCATTATTTTGAATTATATTCTAGAATGAAATTCAAACCGTCCAAAAGAAAATTTGATTTCGCAAATATGGTATTTTTTAATTGGTTTGACAAAAATTTGCTATCTCCACCTGTTAAAATAACTGTTAAATCTGAGTAATCTCTTTGATATTGATCGATTACTCCATCAATTTCTTTAATTACGCCATAAACCACACCAGAATGAATTGATGATTCCGTAGAATCACCAATCAACTTCTGAGGCTGTTTAGTTTCTAATAACGGAAGATTTGCTGTTAAATTATTTAAGCTTAAGTATCGTAACCTCAGTCCAGGTGAAATAGCACCTCCGAGATAATGGTTCTCCACGGTTACAAAATCGTAAGTAATACAGGTACCAGCATCTATTATTAAAACATTTTTATTAGAAAATTGATTAACCGACGCACAGACCAATGCAATTCTATCTACTCCCAACGTTTCTGGTGTTTGATACGTATTCTTAAAAGGAAATTTTAAAGCTGACGTTAGTTCTATAACATTTAAATCTGCTTTTATTAATTCTATTTGCTCAATCGTTAAGTGACCCACAGAAGAAATAATTGCTTTTTTAAGCTTTGGAAAGTCTTTTTTAAGAGATTTATACTGATTTTTAAACGCATTAAGCTTAAAACTCAATTTGTATATTAAATCTGCGTCATTAAAAACTGCAAATTTCACATACGTATTCCCCACATCTACAATAAGATTCATAATGAAATATTAGATTGCAAATTTATAAAATCAAATTTTATCAAATTCTTTTTGCTAATAATAAAAATGCTTCTATATTTGCATCCGCTTAATCAAGCAACTGGTGCCTTAGCTCAGTTGGTAGAGCAAAGGACTGAAAATCCTTGTGTCCCTGGTTCGATTCCTGGAGGCACCACCATCAAAAACCCTTAACACACTTAAAAACAAGTGATTAAGGGTTTTTTTATTTCCATATTCCCGATATAATTATCGAAAACTGTAAATTTTTAACTATTAATTCTAAGATTATGGAAACTCAAAACAAAGAAAAAAACAATTCAACTACATTAAGCGTCGAACCAATTGGTAAAACGGTTAATAAAAACCTTTTTAACACTATCCATGGTGATACAAATGATAGACATATTAAAATACCCGTTGATGATTACGAAGATTTAGGGATAATAAAAGCTGATTTAATTGAGGCCTTAAATATTATTAATCATTCAAAAAACTGGATGCCATCAGATACAAGTATAACAGGAGCGTCTGATTCTATTATTAGGCTACTTAAATCTATGAGTATAATTGAAGAATTGAGTGGTTTAGATAAGTTTCTTAAGATTACTTAAAAATAAATTAATGTAAAAACCGTAAATAAAACCGTAACACACATTTGCGGTTTTTTATTTACGGTTTTTCGGTTTTTACATGGATAAACGTCACTACAATTCAGAGCACAATACAATTACAGATATTACAACCTTTAAAACTGGTAAGGATTTAGACAAGTATTCAAACTTAACATATGAAACGACCAATTAACAAAAAAGAGAGAATTATACTTGCGGTTTTACTAAGTATTATAATTATAAATTTTCTTTTTATCGCAATTAATCGGAGTTGATTTTTTTAATCTCAGCTTGTGGTAAATTGTATATAGATACCAAATAAATTAATGCAAAAACCGTAAATAAAACCGTGACACACATTTACGGTTTTTTATTTACGATTTTTCTGTTTTTACTTGAATAACCGACTTAAAAAGACACCAATACTAATACCTAAAAGAGCTTTAGTTCCATTTTTCATTCCTTTTTCTTGTGATTGTGGTTTTACATCTGGAGATTCATTTATAACAGGAGGGGTATAAGTGATTTCCTCTTCATCAGTAATAGAAATATTTGTACCAGTTTCTACTACGGAATTACCAATTAATTCTTTTTTTTGAATAAAAACATATTCTTCTACAACAAAATCTAACGTTTGATATTTATTTGTGTAAAGATTAAAAGGGGTTTCCTTAACGTTAAAATTAAGATTAGAAGACTCAATATACCCTTTAATATCAGCTTCTAATAATTCCATTTGGATAGATAAAAATCTATTTCTCGCAGTAATTACATTGTTGCTTAAAAATAAATGAGAATTGTGAGAAACAACATTATTAATTGACCAATTAATATATCCTATAAATTCATAAACATTGTTGTAAAATATTTTGAACTCATTAAGCTTAGGAGGTGTTATACTAAATTGTTTCATTTGTGTAAAATAAGAAAGAAAAAGCGGTTTAAATCTTGATTCTACCCAGAGATCAAGCAATGCTTCTTCCGCTTCTTTAAGCTCTACCTCTTGACTATTTAGATCACTTAATTGTTCGCTCCCACTATTTCTCCGAACCAATCCTGTATTAAATTGACCCGGATTTGAATTTCCAATATTAAACCCACCACCGTCAAACGCATCTCTTATTACTGTAAAAGCGAAAAAAGGATTGTGTGAGACTTCAGATACTGCATTAAGAACATTGTTTACCGTCCGTTTTAACCATCCAAAAAAACCGTTTAATCCGGGTTCTTTAAAATGATTTGATGTTACTAAATTTTTCATAATTTTTATACTTTAATGATGATACATGAAAGCTCTTAAAAAATTATGGTTGGTTTGATAGGAAAGAATACACAAATATAATAAAAATCCCCTTGTTTATTCCTTAAAAATGATTGCTTTAAATTTAAAAACCACCATTACCACATGGTGGATCTTACAAGGTGGACTAGCAATCATATAATTATTATCTTTGTCGTATGAAAAAACGCCAATGCTATGAACATTGACGTTTTCCGACTTCAAGTTAAAAGCCCTATCCTAATGAGAGATGGCACACTTTTAACCGTTAGTCTAATGCTTCCTAATGATGGAAGTCTTGAAGTTTATAAGCTCTCTTAACGAGGGCTTTTTCTATTATAAAACAAATCTAAGGAATTAATATTTACAGTTAAAAAACAGTCTGTATTTTTAAATTAAAAACTATTTACAAATATATAACACTCATTTTCTCGGTTTTACTTTCGGACATTCAGACATTGTTGATAATCAGCATATTAAATGTAGATATGTGTGTTATTATGACAGAAAGTGTCCGAAACTCAAAATACCCTCTGTCACTTTCTGTCACTTTCTGTCACGCTTTCTGTCTATATATTTACATATAAAACACTATATATCAATATGTTAACAATGTGTCCGAAATGACAGAAAGTATTTTGAATCATTTTAAAATTTATTTTAATAAAATTTAAGATTGGATTGCCACTAAATTTAACCCCATAATTCGTTATTACCCTTATTTAAAGGACTTTTAGAGGTGTATGGTTCAATATCATTTTCAAATTCTTGACGGTTCACTTCACTTTTAATTCTAACTCTTACATCATTAGGCATTTTGGATATATCTACAATCATAGCCGATGACCTAATTCTGTTTAAACCTCCAGTATTATATTGTATGCTATCCTTATAATTTGAATATGAAGGATCTTTTTCTAAAGCTTCTTTCATGGTGTTTTTTACAGGTGCATTATCTGAATATTGTCGTGACCATTGTCTATAAATTTTAGTGTAACAATTACTATATTGAAAATAAAGCATACTGCCGTCAAGTTTTATATCTCTCCCAACTTTTATAATATCATGATCTACCCCTCGCATAGATGCCACAAAACAATCCCACCATCTAGTAACAATACTGCTACTTGAAAGTTTACGCATTTGAGCCTTCGTAATTACTGTAAAATGTTCTAATATTTGAGATTGTGTAAAAGGAAAATCTATGTTTTCTTTTAGTACATTGTAAAAAGCCGTAAGCGTACTTATGTTTTTAAGCATACGTTTATTACAGTCGGGCAATCTACGCTGATAAACATCCATTAATAAACGGTATTGCTCGTTAAAGTTGTCCTCTACTAATTTACGTTGGTTAAGTATCTTAATTGTGATATGGGTTAAACCTTCCTCAATAATATCATTAAGCTCATTAAAATTTTTCTCATCATTTTCGGTAAATTCGGTTTTATTCATGTCATTCCAAATAATACGTGTAATAATTGCTGGATTATCTGGATATGCGTTTCCTGTCAACGCTACTCCGCTTAAAATTGGAACATTATCTGTAGCAATTCTACTTTCAAACTTACCTATTTTTTTACCTCTTAAATCCCAAACCGATTTTAGCGTACCATCTAATTCATTATCTCCTCTTGCATATTCTGACCACTCAATAAGACCATTGGTAAACTGTGCTAGTTCTCTAATAGTAGCTGTTTTTGTAGAGTTTTTAGCCTCTAAGTTGGTTGCTACTTGTGGAATACCCCAAAGCGATTTTACTGCGTGATTCAATTGATCTTTACCAGTGCCAGGTGGTCCATAGTTAAAGTTTATTGGAAAACCTTTCAGGTTCTTTGCCACAATATCATGAAACATACAGGCTATTGCATGAAAAATAGTAGATATAGCATGGTTGCCATGCACTTGATGTACTTTGTCAAAATAGTCGAGTGAAGAAATAGTACCTGAAATATGTCTAAAATTTTTCTGTGGTATATATTTATAGTGATTATTTGCGTAAATTTCATTTGCTGAAGGTACATAGTAACTAATATCTTTATATTTAAAGCATCCGTTTTTGTCAAGATCTATATTATCTTCATTGGGTACAACAACTAAATTATTGAATAGAAAAAAGCCTTCGGGTTGCCAACCTAAAACATCTAAACTTCTACCATTACCCATTTTATCAAACAATAAAGCTTGCAGTCTAACTAAATCTTCACTTCGTCCGTGCCAACGGAAGTTACCGAAGTTGGTCATTGCTTTTTGAAAAGCAGCTGAAACATTAAAGGTTTCACTAGGTACATCAAAAACAAAAGATTCATTAAAAGTGTTTTCTGCGGAAACTAATTTTTTCGGAAAATCTTCATCTCTCATGTGTTGAATAATATTTACCGAAAAATTACTACATACACGAAACTTAATAGGATATTCAGAACCAATCTGCGAATAAATTTTATTGTTACTCTGAAACATTTGGTAACGTTTTATGTCATCCGATAAATCTTCATTCATTACCACATCTTTAGGTAATTCATATTCATTATTTGCAATAAAACGTTCTTTCTCTTTAATTATTCGTTCATTTTGATACTCTTTAATCCATTTTCTAATATTTAGAATATTAACACCACTAGCCTTTTTAAGCCATGTACTATATAGCGAAACAATACTATCATCTTTTATTTTACTAATTATTTCACATAGAGCTTTAGCTATAATACCTTTCTTTAATTCATCCTTATTATTTAACTCCTCGAGTAATAATCTAAAACCCTCAACTTTCTCGGTTTCTTTATTTAGAGTTTCAATTAATGATTTGGTTTTTAGCGTATTTGAATTAACTCTAACAAATTCGTCTGGATCACATTCTTTAAACTTAATAACATAACATATAAAGCCAGCTTCGATAAATCGAGGTATGTTTTTTAATGTAGATTTTTTACCTGCATCATCATCATCCATACAGAAATAAACAGTATCTGCATATTTTTTTATAACTTTAATCTGGTTATCGTGTATAGATGTACCACAAGGAGCAACCGCATTTAGTAAACCATTGGTTTGCCATGCAATAACATCATTATACCCCTCCATTATGTAAACTTCTTTATTTTGTCGGATTTCTTGCTTTGCAAAGTTTAAACCATACCATATTAATTGCTTATTGTAAAGATCAGTAGTTCTACTGTTTAGCCATTTAATCTTAGGTTCGGTTTTTAGCTCTCTACCCGCAATACCAATTACCTCTCCGTTTTTATCAAAAATGGGATAGGTAACTCTATCATTATAAAAATCGAGATAACCGTCTTGCTTCTTGTTTAGCAAGCTTGTTTTTACACCACCATCTACATTACCACTTTCTTTTAAATTTTTATATATGAACCTTTTACCTGGTGCATAGCCAATTTGATAAGTATCAATAATCTCTTGCTTGTATTTACGTTTATCAAAAACTTCTATTTTTGCAGGATGCTCTTTTGGTAAATTGAAAAATTCATTTTGATAAATAGCAATAGCCTTATTTAATATAGGTCTAAGATCATTAATTTTCTTTAATCTTTCTTGGTAAGCTTTAGCTTCTTTACTGTTATCATATTGTACAGTTAAACCTTGCTTTTTTGCTATATAATGAATAGCATCCAAATAAGTATAATCCATTGCCATTAGAAAACTAACGGCATTATTACCGCCTTTACCAGACGAAAAATCTTTCCAGATCTGTTTTGATGGACTTACAATAAAGCTTGGCGTGTTTTCGCTTCCAAACGGAGTAAGTCCTTTTAGATTAGCACCTTCTTTTTTTAGTGTTACAAAATCTTGAATAATATCTTCGACATTTGTGTTATCTAATAAATTATCGATAAATTGTTTAGATATAAACTTAGAATTATTGGTGTTATTTATCATTTCATCATTTTTTTAAGTAAAATGATGTATATTTGAGCGTGCCTATTAAGAGTGGGTTATTTTAACGAGAAACACATCAAACACACAACATTGACTTAGGTTGTGTGTTTTTTTATTGAAATTGATTCATTTTTTCTAAAGCAGTAAGAATCTGAGATTTTTTATACCTTACCTTAGAACCAATACGAAAAGCTGGTATAACGTCGGTTTTCGTCCATTTCCAGAGCGTAACCAGAGAAATTGAGAGTATTTCTGCTGTCTCCTCTCTTGTCAGAAGTCTCTCTTCTTTATCATCCTGATTTTTGAAGTTAGATAGGATATCTCTTACACCTTCTAAAATTTCATTCTTGAAATCTTCATTATTGGTGTTATCAATTTGTAGAATTTGTTTTGTCATAACCTTATAATTGTTTTATAAGGCAAACTTATCTTGATTAACTTTTTTTAATTGGGTTGGCCATACCCAACACTTACCCAATAGCATTAATAAACTCAAGTATATCAACTGTTTCGGACGGATAGTTTTTAAAATCGACCTTTTGCATTGGAGTAAACTTTTCGTTCTTTTTCGGTTTTGTTATATATGCAGATTCCTTCCTTAATCTATCAAAATCACCTCCAGTAATATCACTAATTTTTCTCGCTAAATCAGATGCGTTAAAAGAATTATAGATAAAATCCTTTAAGAATATAATTTCCTTAAACAAATTTAGTCGTTCTTCATAATTACTAATATTACCACCTACTAAGTATAAAAAATAATTTGGTATTTTTTCTTCAGTAAATTGCTTTTCATATCTAATTTTCCTTAAACAATCTATAATTAACACTTGTTTATGTAAATTGGTTGAAGCGGATTTTTTTATACTAGTATATGCTTGTTTATCCAGTTTTATAATCCTATCTATCTCACTTATTTCATCTAAAATAAAATCATGTAACTTATTAAAACGATAATATTTTGTGAATTGAATATTGAACGGATGTTTTTTACAAAAAAGTGTCTGATCTCTAACGTAGTTAGAGTCTTGACTATAATAGTTAATTGTTTTTGTGGCTTTAGATTGCAAATAATATTTAATTGTTCCAACATTTAAATCATCATAAATTTCTAGTCTAAAAAGCGACTTCCATCTATCTCCTTTCCTAAATTTCTTATAGTCTTCGTAATCTAAATCGCTCGAGTAATCTTCAAATAACTTTTTGAGGGCTTCATTCAAAAAATCTTTTTTAGACTGACTGTCGAATAAACTCATTAATTTAAAAGAAATCTCTGACTTTTTCTTTCTAATAATTTCATAAGAAAACCGCTTAATATTTTTTTCAATTATAAAGTAAATATCATCTAAGATTACTTCATTGACAGTATACTCTTTATAATCAAATATTAAAAAACACTTAAAATTTAAACTATTAACACCGAGTTCCTCTTCGTAAGCATCTTCATCTGGCTCATAATTTTCGGTACTATCAATAATTACATTATTTTCAGATAAGTACTCAATGGTTTCTTTATTGATGTTCTCTAAATAATTCCATTCTAAAAACCCTCTATATTTAGTGATATTATTCATTCTCTATTTTTTTAGAATCTTGATTACCCCAATATTCATTCAATTTTTTTATATGCTCTTTAGGTGTAGTTTTTAAATATTTAAAAAACTCTTTTTCTGATTTATGCCCAGTTACAGCCATAATTGTAGTATTATCAATTTTACCATAAAGGTTAGAGACGAACGACCTCCTGCAAGTATGTGAAGTAATTAACTCATGTTTAGGGAAAAAACCGTGAGATTTTCGTTTAGTAGTATTATCAAACTTTTCGCCTTCTACTATTTCATCAATTCCTGCTTCCTCACAAACCTCTTTTACATATTTATTAAATTTTTGATCTGAAATAGACCTTGGTAAATTACCGTCATTCCGTTTAATTATTTCTTTGATGTATTTATGTAATGGTATTAAAACTGTTTTCTCCGTTTTCTTTGTGCTAATTTCAATGGTATTATTAGCTATATCAGTAATTCTTAATCGCATAAAATCTGACACTCTCAATGCCGTATAACAACCAATTATTAATAAGTCTCTAACATTAGCTAATCTAGGATTTTCAGAAAAATCGTGTTTGTAGATTTTATCGAGTTCCCGAGTGGTTAAGTAAACATCCATGGTTTCATTAGTCATTGATTTAAAATCACTAAAATCCACGTTGCAGAAACCTCTTTTATTAGCTTCACCTAACCATAGTTTGACGGTTTTTATATGTGCTCCAGTAGTGTTTCTTGTATATTTTTTTTCTTCGAGACAATAATTTGTAAAGCTTTTATAAAATTCATAAGTAATACCGTTTAACAATAATTTCTTTTTAATGTGAACTTCAAATGCAATCAAGCAATTTAAACTAGTGTTATATTTTTTCAATGTACCTTTAGCTAAAGGCATACCAGTATCCTTATTGATTGCTTCATGCTTGTTGTAATGTTTTGCCCAATCCACGAAATATTTTTTAAAATTTTCAGATGATGGTATATAATTAAAAAAAGCATGAACCCTAATTTTAAGCCAGTCTTTAGAAAAATGATTATCCACCATGACCGTTTCGTTATAGCAATTTCTTAAATGAGTTTTAAGTGCGTCTAGCTTATTATTAATCAAAAGACGGTTTTTAGTTTTTGCCTTATCTTTCATTTTTTGCTTAGGTAATGAAAATTCATTTTTTGAGACGACAATTCCTGTTTTAACTGTTAAATCAAAATCCTTTCCTTGATAAATTCTTACGTAAATCGTATCTAGTTTATTATTGTTATTATACCGGGTAAAAAAACGTATTTGCATTATTTAGTTTTATTGTTCAAAACTAATAAAATCCCGATATAATTTCGAAAATTTTTAATTTAAGTTAATTTTTATTAATTTAGCTGAATGAAAACTAATTGACAAAAACCCTTAAAAGCATTAACTTTAAAGGGTCTAATTAGGTTTTTAGGGAGTATTGAAATTTAATAAATTAATAGGGTTCTAAAACTGGAGGCACCACCATCAAAAACCCGATTCATCTGAATCGGGTTTTTTGGTTTTTAAATTAGCTTTAATTGTTAAGGCTTATTTATTACTCTTTAAAGGGATGTTTTCATTACAATTTAATAAGCGGTTTAACTACTTTTCCCTTACTAGTCTCTACACTCATAAAGTACTGACCTTTTGCCAAATGACTAATATTTATACTATTTGAATTGCTTAACAATACCGACTGCCCATTTACATTGTAGACCTCAACCTGCCTTAAACTAATACTGCTTGGTAAGTTAATTTGAACTGTTTCAACCACAGGATTTGGATACACCTTTATAGCGACCTCCATATCAAAATCATTTATATTTAATACCTGAACGATAAAATCTTCCCAGACAGTTGTGCTAGAATAGGTAGAGACATTTTCACTAGGCACAAATAAATTAATTGATGATAATGCTAAACCTTCAAAAGTATTTACATTTACTGTAGATGGTGTTGCCGCTGAAATTGATACACTTGTTAGAGGATTACAGTAAGCAAAACTCTGACTTCCTATAGAAGTTAAACCACTTCCGAATGAGATAGTTAATAAGCTGGTATTAGCAAAAAATGCAACATTATCTATATTAGTTACAGAATCTGGAATTGTGATACTTGTTAAACCTGCTTTGTAAAAAGCACCAGTACCAATATTAGTTACCCCTTCCCCTAAATCTGCAGTGGTTAATAAGGTGTTATTAGCAAAAGCATCATTTGCAATACTAGTAACAGTGTCTGGCAAGCTAATACTAGAGATTGAAGAGGTTGCGCCTTCGCCCTGTGAAAATGCCCATCCTTTTACAGCTACAACCGTATAGGTGTTGGTACCATCTGTTACGGTTTCAGGAATTACGATATCTCCTGTAAGCTCGTTATTACTGCCCACTTGAGCAGTTAAAGTGATATTACTCACTACTTCATAATTAATACCTCCATCGTCAAATTGAGCCGATGCCGTATAACATGCTAATACTAAAAATGCATAGAAAAAATAGATTTGTTTCATGATAAATTAGGTTTTAAATTAATAGATTATTGAATTACTGTTATTTAATTTTTAGCATAGATCTCCTTACTGCTTTAGAACAAAAACTCTAAAACACTTATTTTTTAATAAGTTAAAAACCTATATGTTCTATTTATAATTTGGTCTTCGTTTGAAGAATAAAATTTTGAATCGATATATTAATTACTTCAGATATGGTATCTCGATTTATTTGAATAGCATCGTGAATTTCTTTTACCTTTTCAAATTGAGATTGATTTTCTGGAATTGCAGATCCCTTTAATTCGTTTACATTTTTGATCGTCTGCACTAAATACTTATACCCATGTTCTACACTAGGTTCTATCTCTGTACCTTCATTCCAATCATTCCAAGTTTCTAGCACCACATATTTCATTGGCAACCCTCCGTTGTAATGATGTATAAAATTCCAAGTATTATCGTATACTTTTCCATTATGCCTACTGATAAGTCTATTACCTCCCCAAGATGTATTTTTTCGATCATCAAATCCTGGCCAAACACCTCCAATTACAAAGTCGTATGGTGTTTCAAAATCATTAACATGTTTATAGAAATACTCTAAGTAACCTTCACCCCAATTCATTCCTTGAGCATCCCATTCTCCTCCTGGTTGCACCCAAGGATAAAATGCATCTACGAAGGTTTCAACGTCTTCACCTTCTCCGAAAGTGTTCCAGATAAGATAAGGTTTATCAGTTTGAAAAACAGTATCAATTACCGTTCTAAAACTCTTAGGTGTTAAGAATTTTTTAGGATAATCAAATGAAAAAAACAATGGATGATTATTATGATACAGATAATTTTCTCTACCCATGAGGTGGTCTTTAAAATCGTTCATTTTAACCAAGGTGGTATCTAAAGGGGCCTCTAAATCAAACCCTTGATCATCATAACTCATCAGGTACTTAAGATCAAAACTTCCTTGAGATATACTGTCTAATTCATCTATAACATCGAATAAAGCCGTTGCCGTATCATGATCATACTGATCCTTAACATTTACAGCTATAGCGTCAATTCCCGCAGACCAAGCCAATAATGCATGGTAAACTAATGTCGCTGTACTTTGAGAATTATATTGCCCAATAATGGGAGTATTAGCATAGCCATGCTCCCAATGTCTCAGTTTTTTTCCTTGCGCCTCTTCATCAGAGTACCAGCCCATATAATGGACAATAACCTCTGTATTTTGTGCTTTTGTGGCTGCCTCTTCTGCAATATCTTTTGTGGCATCTCGTTGTTTAACCTTTGGATTATTAGAACAACTTAACATCGCCAAGACTACTCCTATAAAAATTATCGTTTTTTGTATCATAATGTTGGTATTACACACCTGCTATTATGTCTTCCGCCAACTCATAAGCCGCTTGTCCATTCGTCTTTAGATAGTGTTCAATCGCTGTCTCTAAAACGGGATAATAGGTATCATAATCTCTGTCTCCATCTTCTATTAATTTCGCAGCCTCATAAATTCTTATTGGTGCACCATACATCCATTTTTCGCTATCAATTAAGGTCGGAACACCTTTATATGTCGCAATATGCTCTGTCGTTAAGTCCATATACTGATAATTACCAGAACCAGATGTTGGTTCTAACTCCGAACCTTCGTTAAAATCATTCCATGTTTCTAGAATCACCCAGTGCACTTCGCCAGGATGTGTATCGTTAATAAGTGCCCATGTATCATTGTAGGTTTCACCGTTTCTACGATCTATCCAACGACCTTGTCCCCAAGAGGCGCTTCTATCATCAAATCCAGGCCATACTGCTCCAGTTACAAATTCAACTTTATTATTGAGTTTAAAATCTATTTGTGTATTGTAGAACCAACTCATATAACCTTCTCCCCAATTAGAGCCATCATCCGCCCAACCTTGTACCCAAGGGTAAATGGAATTCATTACAAAATCTCCAGGAACAGCACCTAAATCCAATTCGTTTTTTAGTAAAATTGGTGAGTTGTCCGTAAAAATTAAATTAGCCACATCTCTATAATCTTGTGAGGTTAGAAACCCATCATAATTCCAAATAAAAATAACAGGTTCGCCATCTTTATATAAATAATGCGTAGTATTAGGAATAATATTATCTCTTAAATCTGTAAACTCGGCAATAGCTGAAGCCGGAGTGGCATCTTGGTCATCGTAGCTAACCGCAATATCATACTTAAAATCTGGGTAAATATCATCGATACGCTTTATGGATTCTATAAAACTTTCAAATGAATCTTGATCGTAAGCTGTTCTTACATTAATAATTGCTCCATCAATACCTACAGCCGAAGACAATAAGATATGATATAAATGCGTTGCCCAAGATTGCGAACTATAGTAACCTATTAACGGCTCGTTTTTAGTTCCATCAGACCAATGGTTACCATCTTCACCTTCACTAAACCAAGGTAAATAATGGATATACACTTTTTCTTCAATACTCGATGGTTTACCAACCTCAAAGGTTTCGTTTAATGGTGCTGTTGAACTGCTTCCGGGAACATCATTAGCGCCTGGATCGTATCTTCTACCGTCATCATCACTGTCGCACGCTGTAAAAAACAACGCTGTAAAAGCAATGACGAACATGACTATTTGTTTAGAATTATTGAAACTCATAAGATTATTTATTTAGACTTGTTTATTATATGTTTTGCAAGTGGAATTGATAATAACTGAACAATTCCGATGATGATTAGAGAATATCGAAGCGCAACCGTATCTGAGATATAAACGGCTAACAATAGAAATAGTCCTATGCCGATTACACGTCCAAAATACAATCCGAATTCGTGATTAAGAATGTATGAAAATTCACTTTTACCTTCCTTAACTGTTAAGATATCTATAACTCTTAATTGTATAGGGAAGTACGAAATATCATGTAGAGGCTGATATAGTACTTTGCTTAAAATAAAAATGATTACGCCTAATGCTGAAAATAAATAAGCATGTGTAAAAGCCCCTATAAAGAAGATAATATAAGCAATGGCAAAAATGTAAATTCTGTGATTAGGTTTAGTGAATCTTCCTAGTAAATACAATGTGATTGCAGCGATAACTCCACTAATACTTACTACAGTAGAAAGGATTTCTTCATCTCCTACCAATTTTAAAATTAATATTGCAGGAACCGTAACTAAATACCCTTGTGCTAAACCTTTTAGAGCTGATAGCACTAATAGTTTATTCCATAATTGATCGAATTTGAAATAAATAAACTTTTTTAGTTTAGGTTTTTCAAACTTTCCACGATGAATAATAACGGTTGATGTAATAGTTAGCGCAAATACTAAAACGGTTAATAACCTATAGCTTACAATTTGACCACCACCAAACCAATTAAATTCATCTGTATAGAAAAATAACAGACCAACAAAAGCAGGAATGATAATCGCTGATATGGTATAGAAAAAGGTTTCTAAGCCATAATAATAATTTCTATTGTCATCGTTTGTGGTTGCCAAAGCAAGGAAATCTCGATTTGCCCAGAAAAAACCATAAGATAATCCCATTAAAAACCCAGAAACCACAATAGCTGTTAAATTCAGATTTTCTAAAAACATCATAATAAACATAGAAACACCACTGAGCAACATTCCCACACTATATAAATGGGCTACTTTAATATGATTGAGTAAATAACCATTGACAACAAACGTAATAGGAATCCCTGTAAATACTGCTAATTGGTACTTTAGCACTAAACTTGGGTTGCTTTCGCTACGCATAATATATGCACTTACAAATACTTCTATAATAGGCAATACCATAGAATATATCATGTTAGTGATTAATAAAACACGCATACCATGTGGCATGGATTTAAAATACTGAAACTCTCCTTTTATTTTGCTTACCATTAGCTTACACTATTTTAATTATGAATTTGGATCTAAAATATGATCTACCAATTGGTTTGTTTCAACTGTAGCCAAACATATACTGGTATCACAGACACCATAGTAGATATATAACAGACCATCCTTCTCTACCAAACTCGTTGGAAATACTACATTAGGAATAACCAAACCGACTTTTTCGTAATACTCTTCTGGCTCCATAATATAGTTTTTGGTGCGCGCTATCATTTTTGTTGGATCTTCTAAATCCAATAAAAACGCACCTACTTTATATACAGAACCTGTATCGACTCCATGGTACATTACCAACCAACCTTTATCTGTTTTAACAGGGTTTGCTGCTGCACCAATTTTTTTGCCTTCCCATTTTTCTTCTGAGCGCGCTATTAAAACAGGTTCTGACCATTCTGTTAAATCATCTGAGAATGACAACCATATACCAGGTCTATCTGTACCATATTCTTCACCTACAAATTCAATAGGTCTACGCAATAGTGCGTATTTACCATCTATTTTTTCTGGAAACAAGATATGATCTCTATCGTCAATTTCCTTAGGAGAGGTATAACAGAGTTGTTCAAACGTAATGCCATCATCTGAAACAGCAATTCCAGAACGCGTAATCATTGGGTACGCTTCTTCTTTCCATTTCGGATAACCTGAAACATCGTAGAAAGGCACACCTAATCCTGTGGGATGGCAATCAAAACCATAAGGTTGAAAGGCATAATTCATATAGAATTTATCTTCTATTTTAACCACTCTTGGATCTTGAACGCTACCTTCTTCAAAACCTAATTGTTCTGAAGTAAATACAGGCTCGTCTTGTACAGGTTTAAAATCTACGCCATTTTCACTTTCTAATATTCCAATAGATGTTCTAAATGGGCTTAAGGTTTCTGCTGCTCTATCGTATAAGTAAAACTTACCATTATTATAGATGGCTCCTGGGTTAAACGTTACTACTTTTCTAATGTTTTGTTCTCCAGGAATTATAATAGGGTTCTTGGGATGTCTTTTAATTTCTAACACGTGCTATATTTTATAAGTTTATTAATTACCTAAATTGGGGTTTAACAATATTTCTGAATCAGGAATAGGCGCATAATAATTATCTGATTCTGTGCTTCCTATTATCCCAACTTGTTCTTCTGAACTTCTGTTAGCTGCAACTTCCGCTACTTTTTCTGTTCTAATTAAATCGTACCAACGTTGTCCTTCGCCTGCCAACTCCCATCCTTTTTCATCAATCACTGCATCTATAAATTCGTCTGCACTTAAACCAGCCAATGAAGATAACCCGGCTCTTACTCTAACTTGGTTTAAGGCATCGTAAGCTGCAACATTAGGGGAACCATCTGCTCTGGTTTGTGCTTCGGCATAAATAAGCAATACCTCAGCATATCTAAATAACATATAAGATGCACTGTTAAAGAATGTTGCTGTAGATGGATTAGATTCATCCACCGCTCCATCTCTAAATTTTGCGTAATAAGGGTGTTTTGTTGCGCTGTTGGTATAATGAACCGTTGTACCATCAGAGGTTAAAAAATTGGTTCTAAATGTGGCGTCTTTACGCGGACCTTCTGGAAATTCATTAAAGAAATTTAGTTCCACAAAGAAATCGTCCCAGCCGTTCTCTTCCGCTTCTGGCATAGATGCCTTTCCGCTGATATGAAAAGCGGTAGCTCCATCTGCATTATCATACTGCAATGAAAATATAGACTCTGAGCTGTTATCATATTCTCTTAACCAAAGGTTATCAAAACTCGATAATAAATCATAACCATAAATACCTTTATTGTCAATTACCTCTTTAGCTTTCTGTGCCGCTAAAGCATAACTACTTTCAATATGCAATGGCCAACCTGCTTGGGTTAAATACACTTCTGACAATAAAGCTTTTGCAGCTCCTTCTGAAGGCAACCCAACAAGGTTTTGTGTTGTTGGCAGTAAGTTTTCAGCTAATAACAAGTCGGAAATCATTACATCATAAACCTCATCAACTTCAGATAAACCGATCTCCGTAGCTACTGTAGATGCAGACGTATATAATGGAATACGTCCCCAACTTCTAACCAAATAGAAATAACTAAAAGCTCTAACAAAATGTGCCTGTCCGACTAAATTATCAATTTCCGCTTCGTCACCTATGGTTAAATAAGAGTATTCTATAACTTCGTTAGCATTAAGAATTGCGTTATAACATCCACGCCATAGATTCATCATAGCACCATTATTTGCAGATGTATTAAAAGAATCGAATTCACGAAAGTTTCCTTTATTCCCACCAATTTGAGTGGTTAGATCATCTGCCCCAAACATGGTTGTCATATAAGATGATGTTGCAAAACCTCTAGACCAATTGGCATCTCCACGTATACCAGCATACATCGCCATTACTGTGGCCTCTAAATTTGCATACTGTTTGTATATTGTTTCTGGGTCATTTACTTTTCCTCTAGGTTGCTCTTCTAAATCATTAGCACAATTAACGAGCATACATAGCGCCAATATTAAACCTGTATATTTTAGATTAATCTTCATAATACTATCTTATTTCTAATTAAAATTTAACTTTAAGTCCAAGGGTAAACGTTCTCGGAATAGGGTATGCACCTGTATCAATATTTTGATCTACATCAGTTCCAGACCCACCACCTGTAGAACGGCCTGCACTAGATATATCTGGATTATAACCTGAGTAGTTTGTCCAAGTATGCACATTTTCTGCGTTGATATACACTTGAAATTCAGAAAGACCTAAATCTGTAATAAATTCTTTTTTCAAATTATATGCTAATGTGATGTTCTGAATTCTTAAAAAACTCGCATCCTCTAACCATCGGCTGCTATTTGGATAACTTTGCGAAGTAGAACTAAAAGCAGGCACATCTGTATCTTCATGTCCAGGTCTCCATCTGTTGTACCATTCTGGACTTGTAAAGGCTCTACTTTGTCCATACAATCCTACTGATTTTTGATAAATGCCATTAAATGTTTCACCACCTTTTTGACCTGTTAAAACGAAGCTAACATCGAGATTACCAAACTTCATGGTATTACTAAATCCGAAAATAAAATCTGGTTGAGCATTTCCTATAACACTTAAATCTTCCGAATCTATTTCTCCGTCATTATTAATATCCTCATATCTGGCATCTCCTGGTACGTTTCCAAAGGTAGCTGCTTCTGCTGCTTCTGTAGACTTCCATACTCCTTGAAAATTATATCCGTAAAATGAACCTAAGGGCTGACCTAATTGTATCGCTGTAATTGGCGTAGCTGAATCTCCATAAAGCGCAGAAGATAACACCAACTCATCACCACCTAAATCTACTACTTCATTTCTGTTTACCGATATATTTGCGGAAACATCCCACGTAAAGAAATCATTGCGAATAGGGTTAGCGTTTACCGTAAACTCAAAACCTTTATTATTAATAGACCCTACGTTTTTTAAAACCGTTTCCCCTCCTAAATATTCTGGAAGTAGCGTATTTACCAACAAATCATTGGTGTCTTTATTGTAATAGTCAGCCTCTAAACTTAAACGGTTATTAAAGAAACCCATCTCAATACCTACATCGTATTGTGTTGTGGTTTCCCATTTTAAACTCTCATTACCAGGTGCTCCAACACCTAAACCAACGTAAGTTCCAGTGCCTGGACCATTTGGATGATAGTTACTTTCACCATTCTGAATAAAATAAGGGAGTGTAGCATAAGAACCAATAGCATGACTACCAGAATCTCCCCAACTGGCACGAAATTTTAAACTACTAAAAACGTCTAAATCTTGAACAAATGCTTCTTTACCTGCATTCCAAGCAAATGCTAATGAAGGAAAAGTACTAAACCTATTATCTCCATGAAATTTAGAAACTCCATCTCTACGAACAGTTGCCGTAAACAAATAACGATCTAAATACCCATAATTAACTCTTAATGCTAATGAATTGTAATACTCATCATAATAGTAAGAAGACGATGTTTGCGATTCACTTAAGGATAAATTGTTCCAACCTAAGCTGACATCATTAAGACCATTGGCACCATTAAAATTTCCTTTTTCAATGTAATTACCAGACTCATAGATTGCTGTTGCCTGAATATTATGATCACCAAATTCCTTAGTATAATCTACTATAAAATTTACTTGGCCTCTTTCTCTATCAATATTATTTATAGAAGCTCTAGAAATTACCTCTGGGCCAGCATCTAAAATATGATTGTTTTCTAAATTGTAAACCGTAGTTTTAGTGCCTTCGTAAGAACCAAATAATTTTGCTGATAACCCTTCTAATATTTTATATGATAAGTTAAAACTTGGTTGAAATATAGACGTCTCATTTTGACTAATATAAGCATATTGCAACCCAACCGGGTTACCAGATACCGCTCCATACTGAGGTGTATTATTATAGAGCACACCGTAATCTTCCCACACGGGCTCAATAGCAACCCACTGCGGCAAACGTCCTATAGCCCCTAATTGATGACCAACATCTTCATTATTTTTTCCTTTTAATTTACTCCATCCCATATTTAAGGTAAGGTCTAATTTATCCGTTAGCGCTACCTCTACCTTTGATCTTAAATTATATCTCTGAAAACTAGAATTTACAACAATACCTTCTTGATCTAAATACTCGCCAGAAATATAATAGTTAACCTTTTCTCCTCCGCCACCAACTGATAATTGGTAACTTTTAGAAATGGCCTCTCTAAATAATTCATCTTGCCAGTCAGTGCCACCTTCATTCTCATACCGTTCTATATCTTCATCTGAAAATGGAGGAACATAAACACCTGGAACAAAATTTAAATCTCTATCGTATGAATTATACAATTCCGCAAATTCTGCAGCATTGAGGTAGTCAATTTTTTTAGGAAGCGTAGAAATACTCTGAAAGGTATTAAAACTGATAACTGGCTTTTTATTTCTTCCAGATTTCGTAGAAACAATAACAACACCATTTGCACCTCGAGAGCCATAAATAGCTGTAGAAGAAGCGTCTTTTAACACCTGTATCGATTCAATATCATTAGGGTTTACCAGCTGAAAATTAGCTCCGATGACACCATCAATAACAATTAAAGGTTGGTTATTTCCGGTAATAGAATTGGCACCACGAATACGAATAGATAAATTTCCGCCTGGTGCACCAGAATTTGTTTTAACTTGAACACCAGCAGAACGACCACTCAACGCCTGCTCTACTCTTGTTACCGGCTGATCTTCAAAATCCTTACTACTTAAAACACCTACAGAACCTGTTAAATCTTCTTTTTTCCTAGCTCCACCATAACCTATTAAAACCACTTCAGATAATTGGCTAACATCTTCAGGCAATACAATATTAAATTGTGTTTTACCATCTAATAACACATCTATAGTTTTAAAACCTACCATAGAAACTTGTACCATTTCTGTGCCCTCTGGAACGTTTAATTGAAAGAGCCCATCAAAATCCGTAATGGTTCCTATATTACTGTCTTTTACTACAATGTTAGCACCAGGAAGTGGCATTCCAGATTCATCTACAACTTTTCCTGATATGTCCTTACCAGATCCTTGCGCATTTAATGCAAACATGGTACTTAACAAGAAAAACAACAATACACTATACCGAGAATTTACTCGTTTTTTCTGTTTTTTCATTATTTAGATTATTGAATTAGTTTAATTAAATTGGTTTCGTTAAAGTCCTAAGTTTTCAACATATTAAAGCAAAAAACGCCAAAATTTATAGAGAAACGTTATTAATACTTAACCTTACTTTAACGATGTAGTAAAATTAGTTTTTGTATGTGATTCAAAATTGCACTTTACAATTGAAACATGATACTTTTATGAATTTTCTATTTTTATATTAAATAATCATTAAATTGCCAATATTAATCCTTTCCTGTTGAGAAATAAGTAAAATGAAAATTTATTCAGAGATTACGCCCTTACGAGATGAGAATATTTTTGTAATTCAGAATCATAAGAATGCGGTTTTTGATTACCCGATACATTTACATCCTGAGTTTGAACTAAACTTGGTAATGAATTGTACTGGAAGGCGGATTATTGGAGATTCTGTAAATGAGTTTCAACAAACAGATTTAGTTTTATTAGGTCCTAATTTGTATCACAAATGGGAAAGAACCGATAACAACAAATCTAAAGCCAGTGTTATTACCATTCAATTTGATAAAAATCTACTAGACAATAGCATCCTTACCACAAACTCATTACGACCTATAAAAAAATTATTAGAAAATTCATTTAGAGGCTTATCTTTTGAAGGAGACACTAAAAGAGATTTAATAATTAAACTACATGATTTAATAAATCTAAGTGGTTTTGATGCCACTATAAAATTCTTATCTATACTTAATGACTTAGCTATAAGCAGAGATTATAGTTTTATTGCAGGCGCTAGTTTTAGTTCTAATTTTGAATTTACAAAAAATCAAAAAATACATAAAACCTATGATTATATTATAGCTAACTACCAAAGTGATAGTTTGAGTTTATCTAAAATTGCGCAAATTAATAATATGAGCGACTCAGCTTTTAGCCATTTCTTTAAAAAACGAACTAACAAAAACTTCACACAATTTGTTATTGAGTTTAGAATCACCCAAACAATAAGATTACTTCAAGAAACGAATAAAACGATTAGAGAAATTTGCTACGAATGTGGCTTTAATAATATTTCTAATTTCAACAGAATCTTTAAGAAAAAGATGAATGTCACTCCTAAGGAGTATAGAAAAAACATCGAACATATGTCTAACATCAATACTATAGGATATAATGAAGATGGCAATATCAACACCTATACGCTTTAAACCGATTTGCTTTTTAGATCTTAGGCCTAACTAAAATCACATTTATAGAATAATAGATTTATTTTTCTGCCTACATATCATAAACAAACCAAAAAAAGAGAGTATCACCATACTTAAAGTCATTCATTTTAACTTTATAAGGATACACTATACTTACTTGAGATGATAATAACACTGATTTTTATCATAGTTCAAAATTTATTTTATCTCTAATTTTATATTACAATTTCAACATAACGCAATGCTATTCAAATATTTACATGATTACCACACAAATATAGTGCTGTAGACTGGGATAAAAGCATTTCGTTTTTAGCGTTTAAAACACCATTTGAAATTAAAAATTTAAAGACAAAGAAACTAACTATTTTATCATATACGACTCATGCCAAAACACATCCTTTTACCCACCGATTTTTCAGAGAACGCCTTTAGTGCGGCCTTATATGCTATTAAATTATACGAAAAAGAGCAGTGTACTTTTCACTTATTACATTCGTCTAGAATGAAAGTCTCTTTAATGTCTAGCATGTCTAATAAACTAATACGTGTTTTAGCAGATAAAGCAAGAAAAGATTTAGCAGACTTAAAGGCTAAAATAGAAAAGCACTCCACTAATAGCAATCATTCATTTGAAGTAATCTTAAGCACTAATGATCTAAATAGTTCTATAGAAGCCATTATAGACAAAGTAAAAATAGATCTTTTAATAATGGGTACTAAAGGTGAAACTAAAGCGACGGAATTACTTTTTGGAAGCAATACTGTAAACGTTATTAAACAGGTTACACAATGTCCGATTCTAGTTATCCCTAACGCATATAACTTTGAAATACCAGAGCAAATTGCTTTTCCTACCGACTATAATCGTGCTTACGATAACGAATTAGAAGCTTTAAAGCAACTAGCAGAGCTCAATCATTCCATTATTAGAGTGCTTCATATTAATGATGAAGACACTATCTCAGAGGTACAAAAGAAGAATTTAACATTGCTAAAAATGGAATTAGAAAATTACAACCCAACTTTCCATTGGATATCTAAGGATGATAAAAAAGCAAAAGCCATTCAAAATTTTACAGAAGACCTCGATATTAATATTCTTGTAATGATTAATTACAAGCATAGTTTTATTGAAAATATCATTAAAGAACCAGTCATAAAAAGTATCGGGTTTCAACCCAAAATTCCTTTTATGGTGATACCTCAAAGATGATATAAATCATTTTAATTAAAATTGACGTAAACTAATTTTGTTATATAAGTTGATACTGACATTATGAGACATCACATTTTACTTCCAACAGATTTTTCAGATAATTCATGGACTGCCATAAATTATACCTTAAAGTTGTATGCTAACGAAGCTTGTACATTTTATTTATTACACGCTTGGTCTTTTAAAAACCAAAAGTCTAGGACTTATATCACATCAACATATATTGACAACAATAAAGAAGAGGCAAAACGTGAGCTCACTAATATTAAAGATAAGGTTGAAGCTGATGCTATAAACCCTAAACACAAATTTGAAACTGTATTTAGCTCCGATCCACTTGTTAACACTATTGAGGAAACGATTAAAGCCTATAAAATAAATTTGGTTGTAATGGGCACCAAAGGCGCTACAGGTGCAAAAGAATTTATTTTTGGAAGTAATACCGTTAATATCATCAATAAGGTTAGACTTTGCCCCAATTTAGTTATCCCAAGCGGTTATAATTTTGTACCACTAAAACAAATAGCATTTCCTACTGATTTTAATAGATTTTATGGCGATGAATTAGAACCATTATTGCAAATCACCAAGTTGCATAATTCTAAAATCAGAGTCTTACATATTAATGAAAAAGACAATCTTTCAGAAAAACAAAATTATAATCTAGCCATGCTAAAAGCTTATCTTGAAGATTATCCGAGTTGTGTAAACTGGAAACCAAATTTTGGAACCAAAGAGCAAATCATTAAAGACTTTATAAAGGAATTTGATATTAATATTCTTGCCATGATAAACTACAAACACAGCTTTATTGAGAATTTCTTAAATGAGCCCGTTATACAGAAAATTGGATTTCACACTATCATTCCATTTTTAGTGATTCCGGAACTGAAATAAAAACATTTATTTTTTTTGGGTTACACGCTAATACTAAAAAAGCCGATTCCTAGGAATCGGCTTTTTAAATGTATGTTTATTAACTATTATTTCCAAAATTCTTCAATCTCTTCAAGAGACTTACCTTTGGTTTCTGGTATAAATTTATATGTCACATAAACAATCACCAAGATAAAAACGATGAAGATGTAATATGGTAAAGAGCCATTCCATGGCGCACTATTATTGGTTTCACTTCCCATTACTACAGGGAACGATTGCGACACGATATAATTTGCAGCCCATTGTGCAGCCACAGCTACCGACATGGCAACACTTCGTATTTTATTAGGAAACATTTCTGATAGTAAAACCCAAACTACTGGTCCCATAGATAAGGCAAATGAAGCAATAAAAAGCAAGACTCCTATTAAGGATAGTACACCCACATTTTCTTGCTGAAGTGTAATACCTAAAAGTAAAAAACCAACAATCATGCCTGCAGATCCAATATATAGCAGTGGTTTTCTTCCAAATTTATCTACGGTAAACATCGCCACAAATGTGAATACTAAATTAACAAAAGCCAATAGAATTTGCTGAGCAAGCACATCTTCTTTTCCAAAACCAAGAGCTTTTTCAAAAATATCGGCTCCATAATATAATACAGCATTAATTCCTGTAAACTGTTGTAACATAGAAAGTACAGTTCCTATGGCTATGATTACAAAAACAGCCTTAGAAAAATAGCTCACTTTAACTCCATCATTGGTTTCATTTAAAGACTCCTTAATTTGATGCATCTCTTTTTCCGCAACTTCATTTCCATTTATTTTCTGTAATACAGCCAAAGCATCTGCGTCTTTACCTTTTAAAGCCAACCACCTAGGACTTTTAGGTACAATAAATAATAAAATTAAAAACAGAAGGCTCGGTATTAACTCTGACCAAAACATCCGTCTCCAACCAAATTCAATATTTTCTTCAACACTTAACTCATTACCTATAAAGTAAGTGGCTAAGAACACTACAAAAAAGCCAATTACAATAGCTAATTGGTAATAAGTTACCATACGTCCTCTAATGTTTGAAGGCGCAATTTCTGCTATATACATAGGTGCATTCATAGAGGCTACACCAATACCTAAACCTCCAATAATTCTAAATACAACCAACATACTAACGGTTTGCGGAAATAATTCTGGTAAACCCGATCCGTAGGCTGAAATGGTAAAGAAAATTGCAGAAATAATTAAGGACCATTTTCGACCAATTAAAATACTCAATGGTGCAGCTGCAATAGCACCGACAAGGCAACCCAAAAGTGCACTACCTACAACCCATCCTTTTAAGGCATCGCTTAAACCAAAATGTTCTGTAAGATAAAATTGTGCTCCATTAATGACACCTGTATCATACCCAAATAGCAAACCTCCTAAAGCGGAAACTGCTGCGATTAATAATAGAAAAACACCTTTTTTCATTTTTAAATTTATTTTATAGTTTAGTTAGAGACTTCGTTTTATTTTGGTTTTACAAGCGCAATGTAATTAAAATTGGTAAATGGTCAGAGGGATAATGTAAATTCCAATTATCACTTAATACTGCATATTTAATGACATCTATATTTTTACTCACAAAAGCATAATCTATTCGTCTGGTTACTGGTTTATTAAATTGAAAGCCGTTAAAAGTACCTTCTGGACCAAACGTAAGTTTTGCAATATCTTTAGCATCCTTTAATGTCGTTTTAATGTATTCTATACTAGGATGTTCTGGCTCCATATTAAAATCACCCGTTAATACAACAGGATAATTCTCGCTATTTAAGCTTTTTATTTTTTGAACAATGAGCTCAGCACTATTTTTTCTAGCTACTTTACTCACATGATCAAAATGGGTATTAAACACCCAAAACATCTTACCCGAAATGGTATCTTTTAGCAAAGCATAGGTGCAAATTCTATTACAGACTGCATCCCAACCCATAGAAACGTTTTCTGGTGTTTCAGATAACCAAAACGTTCCAGATTTTACAATAGTAAATTTATCCGTTTTGTAAAATATGGCCGAATATTCGCCTGAATCTTTTCCATCATCACGTCCAACACCTACATAGCTATAATCTACCAAAAGACTATCCATATCTTTCATTTGATTTGGCATAGCTTCTTGAACTCCCATAACGTCAGGTTCATAAAACTTAAGTTGTTTTATAAAAAATGGTTTTCTGTTCGTCCAGCTATGTTCTCCTTCTTTGGGATAATCGAGCTTAATATTATAGCTCATAATTTTTAGCTCTTGTGCTTTTGTGACTAAGCACCATAAGGCTATGATAAAAATGAGAAGGTGCTTCATAATTACTTTACAAAAATGATTTCACTTGGTTCCGAAATGCCATTCTCACTAAACGCTTCTATAGTAAAATAATAGGGAGTATCGCGATCTAAACAACGCATCAAATGCTCAGTTGTATCGTACACTTGCCAAGATTGGTAGAGCTTGTCTTCTGCAATGCCCCAACGTATATTATAACCTTGAGCTCCTTCTACTTTTTCCCAAGTAAATGATGCATCTCTACGATCTTCAGCTCTGTTTACTTTGAATCCCTCTACATTTGATGGTTTTTCACCAAGTCCTAGTCCAAACACTCTAAACTCAGACATCGCAAAGTTGGCTCCTGGTACTTTTACATTGTTATAGCGTACATACTTTGCTTTTACCGCTTCATCTAATACAATATAAGCGTTTGGTGTATCCTTTTCACTTGCACTTCTGTCAACTACCGTTTGCCAATTATTACCATCGTCTGATACTTCGATTGTAAATTGATGCTTTAAGCCTTCGGTACGTGTATAGATTCCAGATTCATGATCGTGAAAATTTAACTGAAATGCATGGATATTTCCAGCATTTTGCATTTTGATAGTTAACCATTGCTTATCATCATTAGCTTCAGCAACCCAAAAGGTTTTAGGGTTTTCGTCGGTTAATACTTTAGACACTATATTTCCTTCTTTATCTGTCTCAGTTGGCAATTCTGTAACTTCTACAGCGTCGTCATTAGACGTAAATTTCATAATTTGCTTTAATGAAGAAGAAACCTTAACCTCTCCTTTATACGACAGCAACATCCATCCATTATGATGACCTGCTTTTGTAGGATGATTAGAACCAAAACGCGGATAATCTCCATAAGCCGTATTGGTGTACATTAAACCATCATCGTCAAAATAAGTTGGAAACATACACAAACGACGTTCCCATTGTGCATTAGACGCCAATGCCATTGTAGCCACATGCCAATATTGACCATTGGTTTGTTTTACAGTTATCCCATGGCCAGCTCCATTGGTAAATCCACCAGGTTTAAAACTCATCGGATTATTTTTCATATATTCAAAAGGACCAAGTGGTGTATCACCAATATAAACACCATCTGCGTAGACATTAAACTGCGTGCCAGGTGCGGCATATTGTAAATAGTATTTTCCGTTGTGTTTAGTCATGGAGGCACCTTCCATATAGCCTTCTTTTAACGTTGGGTGAAAATTATTTTCTCCGAAGCGTTCCCATCCATGCTCTTCTTCTACCAAATTAATAAGTTCTTTTTTAACTCCTGTTTCTAAAAACCGATCATCTTTATTCAATTGTTTTACACGAAGTGGGTGTAAGTTAGAAGAACCCCAATATAGATATGTTTCTCCGTCATCATCTATAAATAATTCCGAATCCTGAATATTAGTAGAAATCGATGCCGTTGGTGTCCATTTCCCCTCCTTAGGGTTGTCGGTATATAATATACTTCCATATCCAGCCGGATCACCTGCAAAATATACTAGAGAATCTTTATAATTAAAAGCTGTTGGCGCATTACTACCTTCAAAAAACCATTGTTGCGACTTTATAAAATTCCAGTTCATTAAATCTGTAGAATGCCAATACCCAAAAGAACGGGTGACAAACATATAATACTCTCCTTTAAATTCTATAACAGCCGGATCTGCACCAGATCGGTAAGATTTATTCTGACTAGAATTATAAACCATATAAGTATAATCTATATCTAAAGGGTTTATATATGTATCATAGCCTTTTGTTATTTCAGCTTTACGCTTGTCTGACGAGGTTTGATTCTCTGATATCGTCGTTTCATTTTTACAAGAAAAAAGTGATGCTATAAGGGCTAAAAAAAGTATGTTTTTCATAGGTTATAAATTAGTATCTTTATCTGTTTCTGGATTGTAAGATGTACCGGTTTTACCACGTAATCTTTCAAATTGTTTATAGGCGCGTTCTACCTGTGCTTCAGGTGCTTGTTTAAATTCTTCGGCTTTAACATTGTATTCTTCCTGAAGTGCTTTTAGTCGTCTTCTCAATTGCGCTTCAATAACATCGTAATCCTCATTATCAATTTGATTTTTAACCTCTTTAGGATCTGCTTCTAAATCGTATAATTCCCATGTATCAATATCATCATAAAAATGAATTAACTTATAGCGTTTGGTCCGAATACCATAGTGTTTTTTCACCATATGAAATGCAGGATAATCATAATAATGGTAATACACAGCGTCTCTAAAGTCTTCGCCATCAAAGGTCTGTTCTAATAATGGACGTAACGATTTTCCTTGCATATCTTCTGGGATTTCTGCATTGGCATAATCTAAAAATGTTTCGGCAAAATCGAGATTCTGTGTTAAGTCTTCTATCACAGTTCCGGGCCGAATGGTACCTGGATACTTCATTAGTAATGGCATGGCTAGTGATTCTTCGTACATATAGCGTTTATCAAACCAACCTTTTTCACCTAAATAAAATCCTTGATCTGTAGTATAGACCACAATTGTATTTTCGGCTAAACCATTGTCTTCAAGATAATCTAACACCTCACCAATACCTTCGTCCATAGATGCAATTGTAGCAAGGTAATCTTTTAAATAACGTTGCCCCTTATACTTTGCCAAATCTTTTCCTGAGAGTTGTGCATCATGAAAAGCATCATTTTTATCTCGATAAGCACTGTCCCAAGCTCTGCGTTGTTCTGCTGTCATACGTTCAAAATCTGATTTCCAAGGGTTCCAAGCTAATTCGGGATTTCCTTTAGATTTCGTCAGTTTTAAATCGTGACCTTCATACATGTCTTGATAAATCGTTTGAAGCTGTTTTTGAGATGCCAAAGACCCGTCATGCGCCGTAAAATAAGTGTCTGGTAATGGGAATTCGACATCATCAAATTTATTGGCGTGTCGTAATGCTGGCATCCAGTTTCTGTGTGGTGCTTTATGTTGTAACATTAACATAAAAGGTTTATCACTATCCTTAACTGAATTAAGATATGCAATACCATCTTGTGTTATAATATCTGTGGCATATCCCTCTACTCTTGTGGTATCAACAGCCTTAGTTGCCGCGTTAATTGCAATAAAATCTGGATTGTAATAATTCCCTTGATCTGTAAGAATCTTCCAGTAATCAAAGCCTTTTGGCAAGCCATCTAAATGCCATTTTCCGATAACTGCCGTACTATAACCGGCTTGTTGTAATAATTTTGGAAAAGTTTGTTGACTACCATCAAACTTGTTTCCATTCATTCTAAAACCGTTAACATGGCTAAATTTACCCGTTAAAACCACAGCTCGACTTGGTCCACAAATAGAATTGGTACAAAAGTTATTTGTAAACAAAGCTCCTTCCTTTGCAATACGGTCTATATTAGGCGTTGGCGCTAATTGACTAATCGGGTGACCATATGCACTGATTGCTTGTTCTGCATGGTCATCTGCCATGATATAAACAATATTAGGACGCTTCGTTGGCTTAGACTCACTAGGCTTTTGCGAATCATTTTTACACGATTGAAGCACTAATAAACTAAGAACACATACAGCTAAATATCTCATTATGCTTTCGTTTTTATTATTTTGGTTTGAATGACTTTATTGTTAATCATAGTACTTTCAAAAAATTGAAAGATTTGATCTAATTCTTCAAATGGAATTCGCGCAATTTCATGACCAGCACCTTTTACAATATTAAAATAGTAAGCAGTTTCAAAGTCACGCAGTTTTTCTACAATACGTGCTGAACCATCTAACACCATGTAACCATCTTTCTTTGGATTACAATAGTGATGAGAAGCATTCCCAAATGGCACTAACCGATCTTCTGTTCCATGATATAAAACGGCCGGAATTGCATTTTCTTTAGTTATATATCTCGCATCAACCACAGCACCAGCACACGAAAATAAGCCCGCAAAGGACACATTATTATAAGCCTTTTTATCTAAAACAAAGTAATCTTTCATAAAGACGGCATTAAGTATGCCTTCTGCGCCCGCACTACTGCCTCCTGCTATAATTTTAGAGGTATCAATTTGTAACGATTTGGCGTTTTCCACTAAAAACTTTGCTGCATCTAAATAATCTATAGCGGCTTGCTTAAATGTTTCAACTTTGTCATCTTTAGTGCAATCACATCCAAAACCTGTAACTGTATTTTTTCTTAGTAAACGGTAATCGATAGACACACCAATATAGCCTTGCTTTTCAGCTGCATATTTTACCAATTTATTGTCATCTGGATATGCGCGATGACTACCTGAAAATCCACCACCATGCATCCATAACAATACCGGTAGTGAGTCGGATTTTTTAATATTTTTTGGAGTAAAGACATCTAACCTTAAAGTATCATTTCCTTTAATGGCATAGATATAAGTATCCATATTCTGAGCAGAAATCCCACATGTTACAAGTATAGCAAATGCTATTATTATTCTATTCATTTAATCTATTTTTTCTATTAAAATACCACTAATAACAGTATCCCCTTTTATGGCATTGAGCCCAATTGTTAGTCCGACGTTATTATTAATATCAACCTCAAAAGTTTGAGTAATCCCATATTTAGCGCTGTAGGCTTTTGCCATATTAAACTGACTTACTACAGTTTTATCATTTAAACTAATATCAAAAACTCTATGAGAAATATTCGTATTAGACGTTTCATCTGAATTGGATAAGTTGAATACAATATTCGCTTTGTTTTTTAAGTCTGGCTCCACAAAATATAAGGTTATCTTATAGCTTCCATTAGGTATATCCACTTTATAAGTTTCACAATCCACAAGCATAGTTTGAAAAATGGCCTCCTGATTGCTGTTACTAATATTAAAAGGCACTAATTTCTTTTCACATTTCCCAGAACTTGGTACATATCCATATAAACCTTTTGTATAAACTCTATCTTGAAGAAAAGTTACTCCATTAACATCATCGCTATAATTAATATGTGTACCTATATTAATCGCTAGTTTCTGATTAGGATTTTCTTTAAGGGTCTTTATCACGTTCGCTTTTATTTGAAGCACATCAGAATGCATTTCTGTTTCGGCCTTAAGCGTATTAATACCATTAACAAAAGGAACAGTAACTATAGCCATACCATCTTTAAAAGTTACATTTTGAAGATAAATATCGTTAACATACAGTTTCGCTTTTTTTTGATTAGAAAATAGAGTTACATCATACTGGTTGCTATTGAGCAAAGTAATTGTGTCTTCATAATTAGCAATATGGATGTGAGGTTCTTTTTCTTTTAAAACAGACTGATACCAATAATAGACCTCTTTGGGTTCTCGATTGTATTGTACTAATCCTTTTTGGTTAACATGCGGAATTGTTTCTCCTCTAAATTCTGAACCAAAATCAGCGAAATTCCAAGCCGTCATTCCGGTTACATAATCGCGCGCTTCCACTTGATTGTAATACCCAGAATGCAATAACAACTGATACTGTTGGGAATAATCGTATCGAGATGGTTGCGTGGCTGAAACACGTACATCTGCGCCTGGACCGTATTCAGAAATCATAATAGCACGATCTGGATAGCGTTGATGCTGATTGTCTAAAAACACACCTAAATCTTCAATGGTATCATGATACCAACCAAAATAGAGGTTCCAACCCACAAGCATCGATAAATCTGCTATTTTGGTTTCATTATATAACTCATTAAAGTGAAGTGCCATTACTGTAATATGGTTTGGCGCTTCTTTTCGAGTTAAATCCTCTAACTGTTTAGCAAGTTGATAGGTATACTTTTTTCGTTCTTCTTTTTCGGCGTCAGACTCTTTCTTATCGAATGCCAGACGTAAAAAAATTTCATTCATGTAACCAAACATTACCACAGATGGATAATTATAATATTGCTTAAGATGCTCCTTTTGCATCTTTATTGATGTTTCAAAAAAGGCTTCAGAATTTGTAACTTTATTCACAACAGGAATTTCTGTCCAGACTAAAATACCAAGTTCATCGCACATTTTGTACAATTCTCTCGCGTGAGGATAATGAGCAAAACGGATAACATTTGAACCCATATCTTTAATCAGTTCAATATCCTTTTTCTGAAGTGCCATAGGTACAGCATTACCATAACCCTCATAATCTTGATGACGATTGACTCCTATTAATTTTATCGGCTCTCCATTTAAATAAAAGCCTTTTTTAGCATCAACAGAGACCCATCTAAATCCGATATTGGTCGTTTTAGTATCTACAATTGCTCCTGTTTTATTTTTGAGAATAAGTTGTAATTTATACAAATAAGGATCATCTGGCGACCATAATTTTGGATGCTTAATTTCAGGTAGTAGCAACTTAAATTCATCAATTGATTGTGGCTTAAGTTGTAAAGTTTCTATGTGGGTTTTCACCACGTTACCATCCGCATCGGTAAGAACAAGCTCTAATGCTGTTTTTACCTTATTTAATGCTGTGTTTTTAAGAAGTGTTGTAATTTCTATGCTTGCTTTTTCTTTAGAAACGTGTGGATAATTAACATAAAAACCTTCAGAAGCAAAATCTTCTAAACTAAAATGTTGCTTTGGTAAACTTATTAATTCCACATCACGATATATACCTCCGTAAAAGGTGAAATCGGCATCTAAAGGTGGTATATCTTCATTGTGTGAATTATCTACGGTAACTTCTATAACATTGTAAGTATCATAGTTTATATATTCAGAAATATTAAAATTGAATGCTGTATAACCTCCTTTGTGGTTACCAATTTCTTTGCCATTTACATAGACGGTTGCGTCTTGGTTTACAGCATTAAACTTTAAATAATGATTATTTGCACTGGTTTCTGAGCTGAAAAAAATGTGTTTTTGATAATAGCCTAAACCTCTTCTGTAACCTGAGTCATCATCAAACGCATCATCCTGATTCCAAGTATGCGGAATATTTACCGTTTGCCAGTTCGTTTTATCTTCTGAGAATTGCCATCCAGAATTTATGATTTTAGTTTGTGAGAAACCTAAATACGAATAAGCCACACATAACATTAAGAAAAGGGGGTGAATCTTACAAATCATATGTGGCATAACTACTTGCTATTAATCGTTTAGGTTAAAAGTGTGCTTAAATTTAAAGTCAGAACTTGGCGCAATGGCAATTTCAAATTCGCCAATTTCCACACCATAAATCATGTCACTATTATAAAATTTTAAGTCTTCTGCTGAAATGGTAAAAGTGACCGTTTTAGATTCTCCTTTTTTAAGGAATATCTTTTGAAAGCCTTTTAATTCTTTAACTGGCCTTGTTACACTTCCTACCTTATCATGAATATAAAGTTGTACAATTTCAAACCCATCTATATTACCTGTGTTTGTAATCTTAACACTAGCTTCAATGGTGCTTGAAAAGGTTAAGTTTTCTGAAGACAATTTTAAATCCGAATATCTAAATTTCGTATAACTTAAGCCATGTCCAAAAACGAATAACGGAGTGTTTGGTACATCAATATAATTGCTTTTATAATCTTGTTTTGGATTGTTCTCAGGAATTGGGCGTCCTGTATTTTTCATATTGTAATAGATAGGCACCTGACCCACATTTCTAGGAAAAGTAACCGTTAATTTCCCAGAAGGATTAACCGTTCCAAAAAGTAAATCTGCAGTAGCGGCACCTCCCATAGTTCCAGGAAACCAAACTTCTAAAATGGCATCTACTAAATTAACCTCATCAGAAAGGTTAAGAGGTCGACCATTCATTAATACCAATGTAATATTCTTATTAGGATTAGCTTCTCGTATTTTTTTGATCAATTCTGGTTGGATACCAGGAATTTTTAAATCTGTTCTCGATGCTGCCTCTCCACTCATATGGTGATTTTCACCCATAACTAAAACAATTTGATCTGCTTTTTGAGATATAGAAATTGCCTCTTCAAAACCAGATCTATCATCATTTAAAATGTCACAGCCTTTAGCATATAATATTTGATTGGCCTTTAGATATTCCGAAACACCTTCAAAGACGCTAACCGCTTTCCCTCCACGTTCACCTTTAGCCGCCCAATTGCCAAGAATATCGGCTTCGTCCTTTACCAATGGTCCAATAAAGGCAATGCTTTTTGTCTTTTTTGAAAGTGGTAAAACCTTATTATTGTTTTGTAATAAAACCGACGAAGCAGCTGCAATTTCTCTAGCTTTAGCTAAAAACTCTGGTTTATAAGCTGTATTAGCTTCTCTCAACTCGTCAATATAGCGATAAGGGTCATCAAACAATCCCAACTTAAATTTAGCTAGTAAAATGCGTTTACAAGCGTCATTTATATACGCTTCGGAAACTTTGCCCTCTTCAACTAATGTTTTAAGATGTAATCGGTACACATGCCCAACCATATCCATATCGACTCCGGCATTCATCCCAATTCTGGCCGCATCAATACTATCTTTAGCAAAGCCATGTTGAATCATTTCATTGATTGAGGTATAATCTGAAACGACAAAACCATCAAACTTCCACTCGTCTCTAAGAATATCTCTTAGCGTAAATTTATTACCAGATGTTGGCACACCATTTAGTTCGTTGAAAGCAGACATAAATGTTTCCACACCAGCATCAACGGCTGCTTTAAAAGGTGGTAAATACACATTACGCAATTCACCTTCTCCCATATTTGTAGTGTGATAATCGCGTCCAGCTTGAGCAGCACCATAGGCTACATAATGTTTTGCGCAAGCTAAGACGGTATTGGGTTGCGATAAATCGTCTCCCTGAAATCCACGAACGTAGGCTTTTCCTATTTCGTTATTGAGAAAGACATCTTCACCAGCACCTTCAGAAATGCGTCCCCAACGCGGCTCTCTAGACACATCTATCATAGGTGCAAACGTCCAGTGAATACCTTCTGCCGACGCTTCTTCTGCTGCAATACGAGAACTCTCTTCAACCATTTTTAAGTCCCAACTCGCAGACAACCCAAGGTTAATAGGAAAAATAGTGCGATGACCATGAATTACATCGTAACCAAATAACAATGGAATACCTAGGCGGCTTTCTTCGACTGCAATTTTTTGTAAATCGCGCGTGCCCTTTACAGACATCGCATTAAGCATGGCGCCCATATTGCCCTCCCGAATATATTTACCATTATCAGCACCAACAAACGGTCCGGTTTGATCCCAGTGACCACTATACATTACCGTTTGGCCTATCTTTTCTTGAAGTGTCATAAGATTAATTAAAGAATCGACTTTAGCTTCATAGTTTTGAGAAAAACCAGTACTAAGCGTACCACATAGAATTATGTATAGAAATCTTAACTTCATAATATTATTATTTTGTCAATTCAAATTCTGCCATCATCTTGGTTGTAGAATCTGTACCTACAAACACGTGAAATTTCCCTGGCTCTGCTACAAAATCTAAATCTGAATTATAGAATTTTAAATCTTCTACCGTGAGGTTAAAAGTGACCGTTTTTGTTTCACCTTTTTTAATCTCTACTTTTTGAAAGCCTTTTAGTTCTTTTAAAGGTCGAGTAACGGAACCTACCACATCTCTAATGTACAGTTGCACAACTTCTTTCCCATCATAATCACCAGAATTAGTAACCTCAACAGAAACCTCAACGGAACCATCCATTCCGATTGTATTAGTATTTAAGTTTAAATTTGAATAATCGAATGTTGTATAGCTTAAGCCATAACCAAAAGGGTACAATGGCTCGTTGCGTTCATCGATATAATTACTACGGAATTTTTCAAACTTCCCTTCCTCATTCATTAAAGGTCTTCCTGTATTTTTATGATTGTAAAAAATTGGAATTTGCCCTACACTTCTTGGAAACGTTGCCGTTAATTTACCAGAAGGATTGACATCTCCAAATAAAACATCTGAGATGGCTAAACCAGCTTCACTGCCTGGAAACCACACATTAAGAATTGCAGGTACATTTTTATGCTCTTCAACCAACTCTAAAGGTCTACCAGTAAACAATACGAGTACTACTGGCTTCCCTGTTTTAAGCAAAGCATTTAATAAATCTTTCTGAACTTGAGGAATTCCTATGTCTGTTCTACTACTACTTTCACCACTAAATTCTGCAGATTCACCAATAGCGGCAACAATGACGTCTGCCTTATTAGCAATATTTAATGCTTCGTCTAAAAGTTCTTTATCTGATCTACCATCTCTAGGAATAGACTTACCAAACATGGTTGCTCTCTGTTCGAGTTCTAAATCGTAATCGAGGTTACTTCCTTTAGCATATAGTACCTTGGCTTGGTCACCAACCACGGTTTTTAATCCAGCTAAAAATGGATTAGATTTTTCTTGCCTGGTTGCGACACTCCAAGTACCAGCCATATTTACGGCATTATTACCTAAGGGACCTATTAATGCAATAGTACCTTCTTTCTTTAATGGTAGTAGGTTGTCTTCATTTTTAAGTAATACCGTTGACTCGGCACCTACTTTTCTTGCAAAGGCTCTATTTTCATCAGTAAATACTTCATTTTTTGCTCTGTCACTATCTAGATATCTATAAGGATCATCGAACAATCCAAGCTCATATTTAGCTGTTAACATCCGTTTTACTGCTGTGTCTATATCTTCAATTTTAACCATGCCTTTATTCAAAGCATCTTTTAGTGATTTTACAAAAGCCGCTGTTGCTACTGGTGAATCACCTGCCATATCCATATCGATACCTGCATTTAAGGCCTGAGCTACAACCTCTTCTTCATTACCGACACCATGGGCCATCATTTCGTAGATTCCGGTATAATCAGTAACTACAAAGCCATTAAAACCCCAATCCTCTCGTAACAAATCTGTCAATAACCATTTGTTTCCTGTTGCTGGTACTCCATCAATTTCATTAAATGATGCCATAACAGATCCAACTCCAGCATCAATTGCTGCTTTGTATGGCTCTAAATATTCATTATACATTCTAATTTTACTCATATCGACCGTATTGTAATCACGACCAGCTTCTGAGGCACCATACAGTGCAAAATGTTTTACACAAGCCATTAAGGTATTGTTTTCACTTAAGTCATCTTGCTGATACCCTCTCACCATCGCTTCCGCAATACGGCTACCTAAATAAGGGTCTTCACCATTACCTTCAGATACGCGTCCCCAACGTGGATCTCTCGAAATATCTACCATTGGAGAAAAGGTCCAGTTAATACCATCGGCACTGGCTTCCGTTGCTGCCATACGTGCTGTTTTTTCTATAAGTTCCATATCCCAAGTAGCGGATAAACCTAATGGAATGGGAAATGTGGTTTCGTAGCCGTGTATTACATCCATTCCAAATAGCAATGGAATTTTTAAGCGACTTTCTTCAACTGCAATTTTTTGAACTGCTCTAATCTTTTCAACCGATTTGATATTGAACATTCCACCCACTAATCCCTTTTGGATTTTTTTGCCCACGTCAGAGCTTTTTCCTTGTCCTGTGGTAATATCTCCAGACACAGGAAGGTTAAGCTGCCCAATTTTTTCATCTAAAGTCATAAGACCTAAAATGGAATCTACTTGAGCTTCATAAGGATTGTTATATTCAGAAGCTGTTTTAGTCGTAGTCGCTGTTGAATTTGAATCGCAACTTGTTAACGTAAACGCTAGGATAGAAAATGTTATTAGTTTAAGGGAAAATTGTTTTGCCATTGTGTTATTTTATTTTTGAAAAAAGCCATGTTAGTAATTCTGGTTCTGCAAAAGCTGGATCCCAGCTGTTATGATTTGCAAAATCGTATAAAGTTAATTTTGGGTAACCACCTGCACTTATAATCGCAGTGGCCATATTTAAAGATAATTTAGGATCTACCACATCATCTTTTGCTCCATGTAAAATCCACAAAGGGGTAGTTTTTGCATAAGCTACAACAGATTCTGGATCTCCACCTCCACATATTGGAATAGCCGCAGCAAACATTTTGGGCTTACGATAGATAATCTCAAACGTTCCCATGCCTCCCATAGACAATCCCATAACATACACCTGATCTGATTTAACATAAGGTTGAGCGACCATATCTTCCATTACATCCATAACTAAAGCCATAGCTGTGGTTGGAGCATCCTTGTATTTATAGTTAAACGTAATTGGTTTGGTGGAGCGATCTGCTTCGAGTTTAGACCAATAATCATTTTTAGGACATTGTGGAAAAATAACGATTGCTGGAAACCGTTCTCTTATGGTATCATTTAAAAATAATCGGCTACCATGAACGAGTTGTTTTTTATTATCGTTTCCGCGTTCACCAGCACCATGAAGCATCAGTACAACAGGATAACTTTTAGATTCATCAAAATTCTTAGGCAGCAACATTCTATATTTAAGTGTATCACCATTTACAATATGATGCTCATAAGAAAATAATTCTTTAGAAGCTTCTGATTGCTGTTGTGCGTTAATGACACATGAACTTAAGATTGTTACATTAAAAACTAAAATTAATAATAGATTTTTCATTTGCTTCAATATTTAATACGTAAACCCTA
The DNA here is from genome assembly GCF_003387355.1 of Winogradskyella sediminis. GTDB lineage: Bacteria > Bacteroidota > Bacteroidia > Flavobacteriales > Flavobacteriaceae > Winogradskyella > Winogradskyella sediminis. Next base: position 1,313,901 of record NZ_QUNH01000001.1, on the reverse strand, counting down.
GAGTATCTAAACCATTCTGAACGTCTTCATTTTGCATAAATAGATTCCACAATAAGCCAGATCTATAATTTTCAATCATAATAATTTCTGGTCCTTGATCTATAGCTAAATAACGTTCTGTTACCCAATCATTATACTGCGGACTAAAGGCATCATAAAAACCTGCAGGACCTAATAAAATATCTTTTTTACTATAGAAATAATGCATGGCCTCTAATGACTTCTCTGGCGTATACGGAATAGAACTAATTGCTGCTGTGGGTGAAATAACACCTAAATCATTATCTGGACTGTGTGCTGAATATCCAGTTGTTCCATCAGAATTTCGACTGTAACTCGCCGTTAAGCCCCAACAATCTTCTCCATAGTCTCTATAATTATTGGGATTATCAACACAATATTCATAATTGATATTGGTATGATTGACGTTTAAATTCCAATAGTTTGCATATTGATCTGAAAGATTTGTAGGGTTTAAACCTAAGAAAGAGTAATGTGCCCAAAATAAAGGACCACTACCAGAACCTGCATGATCTAATATTAACGGAATACCATATTGACTTTCAGTTGAAACGATATTACCATTATTAGCCCAACCTTGATGGTACACTTCTGCCGGAATAGGGAATTCCGGCGAAGCTGCACCCAAGATAAACGCTATTAACGTTTCATTATACCCTTTAAGTTCTAAGTTTATTGAAAAACCATTATTAGGACTCCAATGCCAATACAAGGCATTTTGATTCTGCGTATACCAGTTCCACTCAATGCCTTTCCATAATTCATCTGCCTGGGTTGCTAATGCCGCTTCATCCTCAGAACCAGTTTTAAAATATTCTTTCACACAAATTAAACCTTGAGCTAAAAATGCGGTTTCAACTAAATCACCTCCATTATCTTGGTCACTAAATGGAATAACACTACCGTTAGTGCCGTTTAACCAATGTGGCCAAACTCCGTGAAAGCGATCTGCATTCTCAAAGAAATCTACAATTTGACTCAATCTGTTAAATCCCTCTTCTCTTGTAACATAGCCACGTTCGATACCAACTAATATTGCCATAAGACCAAATCCACTTCCGCCAGTAGTCACTACATTCTCACTATCTGAAGGGTTATCAGTGTGATATCGTTCTCTCGCTGCTCCGGAATTGGCATCGGCATAATCCCAGAAATATTTAAAGGTTGTTTCTTGAGTTAAATCCATTAACTCCGTATCCGTTAATGGTATTACCGGATCGTCGTCATTTGGATTATAGGGTTCTTGATAGCCTGGTCCATCATCAGAACCACAACTAAAACACAATAACAACGTAAACATTAAGCTTAAAAATTTCATATACTTTATTCTAATTATATTTGAAACCAAGTTGTTCTAAACCTGATTGAACATCTTTATTTTTCATAAATAAATCCCACAATAATCCCGTTCTATAATTTTCTATCATTACAGGTATTGGGCCTTGATCGATAGCTAAATATCGTGGCATGTACCAATTATGTTCAAAACTAACCGCATCGTAAGGACCATATTTACCAACTAAACTATCGTGATTTTTATAAATATTTTCTAAAACTTTCATACTCTCTTTTGGCGTGTATGGAAATGATGATAATGCTGCCGTTGGAGAGACAACACCAATGTCGTTTTCGGGACTATGACCGTAATAGCCTTTAACCGAGTAACTCGAGGTAAATCCCCAAAGACTATCTCCATAACCCTTAAAATTCTTTGGGTTAGCTACAGCGTACTTGTAATGAATTTTGGCCTGATTTTGCGTCAGCTTCCAATAATCTGCATATTGATCTTTCAAACCTTTTGGATTCAAACCTAAATAAGAATAATGTGCCCAAAATAGCGGTCCTGTTAAATAATCATTGTGCTCATAGTAATTGAGTACAACTGGTAGATCATAAAAGTTTTTATCTGAAACAATCGCACCATCTTTTGCCCAACCTTTTTCGTAAACGGACTTAGTTATAGGATACGTTGGTGACGCTGCAGCCAAGACATACATGATAAGACACTCGTTATAACCACCAACAGGAAAATTCATTTCCCACCCATAGCTAGGTGACCAATGCCAGTATAAAACGTCTTCACCTTTTGTATACCAATCCCATTCTACATCTCTCCAAAGTTTATCTATTTTAGAAACTAATTGCTTTTCTTTTTCAGTATGACCATCAAAATACTCTGCAACGGTTAGTAGGCCTTGAATTAAAAACGCTGTTTCTACTAAATCGCCACCATTATCTTTCTTTCCGAAGGGTATGACTTTTCCTGTTTCTCCATTTAACCAATGTGGCCATGCTCCATGAAAACGATCTGCATGTTCAAGGAAATCTACAATTCTTAGGTATCTATCTAAGGCATCCTTCTTTGAAATAAAGCCTCTTTCTATACCCACTAAAATTGCCATGACTCCAAAGCCACTTCCACCAGTAGTAACGGTATATTTTGGAGATGTAGGATATACATCATCCATATGCAAACGCTCTCTAGCTAGACCAGAATTTGGCTCTGCACCTTCCCAAAAATAGTTGATGGTTTGCTTTTGAACAGTGTCTAGTAAGCTTGAATTAATTGATTCTGGAATAGAATCAACAGCTGTGAGTTTAGCATTTACATCTTTTTTATCATTGGTTTTACATCCAAAAACAAGGCTTAACAAGCAACCAAAAAATAACGATTTAAACAAATTCATCATTCAAAAATTAAAGTAAAATTTAGCGGCATTTTAGGAATTAAAAATGCCGCTAAAATCAATAAGTGATAATTAAAAAATTATTAGACTAACTCAATTGAATTATCAGTTTTACTGCATAGCTTCTATTTCTGCTTGTGAGAGTGCTTTGTTATATAATCTTAGCTCATCGATTTCACTTAAATCAGATAAATGACCCCAATAATTAAATGTTTCACCACCTGAACCAATAGTTATTTTTGAACAATCTGTCCAGTCTATACTAGAAGATAAGGTCGCAGACAATTGTTCAACTCCATTAAAATAAATTTTACTTTCAGTAGCAGACACTGTTAATGCAATATGAACCCACTTTCCTGCTGTGACATCGATGACTCCTCCGTCATTCCAGCTGTCGGCAGATCCAATACCTATATTTGCTTTTATAGTTTGTTGCGTTTCACTGCCTTCTCTAAATAATCTAAACCCTTGATTTCTATTTTCAGGAGTATCATTTCCTACTACTAATATTCCAGCTCTATCAGGTGTACTATTCACCTTATACCAAAATGTTGCACTAAAGCTATCTTCACCAAATAAACCATCAATTGGGAATGTTAAATATGAATCTGTAGCCCCTTTATAAGTATTTCCAGAATAACCACCCGAAACGATATCTGGTGTTCCAACAACTATAGGTTCTGATTCACTAATCAATTCAGTATATAATCCTTCAAAAAATGGAATATAAAACGTTTCCCCCTCCACACTCGGTAAGTAAGTATTATCTAGAGTAAATGTTAAGTCATCTGATGCTGTTTTTCCACTTGTATCCGTTACGTTTACAATAAGATTGTGACTTCCTAATTGTAAGTTTTCATATTGAAATGTTTCCATAAATATTCGGTAATCTAAAAAACTTTCAAAAGTTCTTATTGTATTACCGTCTAAAATGACAGTTACATTATCAATTTCTATATCGTCTTCTACTAAAACCTCAATATCTAAATCGACTTCTGTATCCGTAAATGGAATTAATACATTTCCATTTGGACTTATAAGTTCTGCTGTAGGATCTTCTAAATCTGGCCCTGGATCTACTTCTGTAATTGGATCTATACCATCATAACAAGATGCCAACATCAGCATTGCTGTAATTGCTATTATATATTTATTAATATTTTTCATTTTCTAATGTTTTTAGTGGTTATTCAAGAGGTAATAAATCCAATTGTGCTTGTGGGTACGGTAAATACTCGTCTTCAGCAGTAAATGTGCGTCCTTCGTAGCTTAACTCGTCATATTTGTTCAGTCTTATCATATCGAAATAACGAACTCCCCATTCCATAGCAAGCTCTGCAAATTTCTCATCCATAACATCATCTAGAGTTACATTTGAAAGCGCAGACATTCCTACTCTTGCTCGTACTTCATTCACTGCCTGATCCGCTGTACCAGCTGTACCATTTGCCCCTTGTGTTAAAGCTTCGGCATACATTAATAAAATTTCGGCATATCTAATAACAATAAAGTTTTTACCAGAACCATAATCTGTTCTTCCTGGTGTTAATTGCGTAGATGGCAAATAATGTTTACCACTACTAAATATTGCTCTAGAATAATCATTAAAAACATCACCATCTTCAGAGACATTGGTCACGAAACTAGGTAAGGTTGCATATTCAGGATCTGAAGTAATTTCATCAATACCTCTAGGCGTGAAGTTTACACTTGTGGATAAACGCGTGGTTTCACCTCTATCTAACATAAACTTAATAAACTTTAAGCTAGGCTCGTAAAAGCCCCAACCTGCAGATGCACCTTCCACAGCTGGCGTCCAGCTAGATGGTCCAAATGGCGCATATAAGTGATTATTAGCCGCACCAGATTCTGTACCATAATCTGAAAACTGTAACTCAAATAAGTTTTCATTGCTACGTTCGCCAGGCTTTTTAAATAATTGATAGTAATCTGGATAAAGATTAAACTTCCCTGAATTAATTATTTCGCCAGTAACATTTGCAACTTCTTGATAATTCTCTAATTCTAAATTAGCTAAAGCCTTTATCGCTAAAGCCGTGTATTTTGTAACACCTCCAGAAACATCTTGTCTTTCATTTGGTCTAGCATCTGGCAAGAATGGAATAGCTTCATCCATTAGATCTGAGATATACTGCATGACTTCTGCCTTCGTTTTTACACCGTTTTCTAACTCAGCAGAAATATTTGAAGATTCAATTATAAATATATCTCCCCATAATCTAGACATCTGAAAGTGTGTAAAACCACTCAATACTTTACACTCTGCCATGTACTGATCGGCTCTAGCTAAATCTTCCTCTTCTACTGCAAAATCTTTATACGATTGAATAGTTTCGCGAGAACTTATAATCCTCACAATATCTCCGTAGAAATTTTCCCAAATTTGGTTATACATCCAAAACCCATTGTCGTAAATAAAAAGATCTGTATCGGCGAACTGTGGCTGATCTCCCAAACCACCTGCATTAACATCATCTCCTCTTACTCCGATAAGTAAAGGGTCTTCCCATCCTCTAGAATATACTGCAGAATACCCACCAATTAGTGGTAATACCATATCTTCAGAGTTTGTAAAATCGAGATCGTCTGCTGCTAACTGACCATCATTCTCTTCTAATTTATCTGTACAGGAAAACACAACCATACAGAGGGCTAACATTAAAGCTAGCTGTTTTATTACTTGATTTATATTTTTCATAATTAGCATTTTTTTTTAAATTTTAATATTTACACCAAAGGTATATACCGCAGGCACTGGATATGTCTGACGGTCGACTCCATCACTAACTTCAGGATCAAATCCATTGTAGCTAAATACCGTTATTGGACGCTCTGCTGTACATGTAAATCTAACTTCAGGCATATTTTCACCAAGTGCTTTCGCTGGTATGGTATATGCCAATTGAATGTTTTGAACTCTAAAGTATGAGCCATCTTCTACAAAAAAGCTACTCATTTTTTGATTCCATGCTTTACGTCTTCCTTCCGATGATGGATATGAATTTGTAGTCCCTTCACCATGCCATCTATTTATCGCAAAATCCGCATCGATATTAGTATCATTTGTAAAAATAACCTCGCCTCTTTTACGGTTTAAAATCTTATTTCCGGTTTGCCCAGAAACTGCAACAGATAAATCAAAGTTCTTATATGATACATTGATATTTCCGCCATAAGTAAATGTTGGTAAATACGATCCTAAAACCACTCTATCTTGGTCATCAATTTTACCATCATTATTTTGATCCTTATATATAAAATCTCCAGGAATTAGGGTATTATTATTTTCATTAGCTTCATATTGCGCTGTAGGATCTGCTGCCACTTGGTCTGGGTTCTGATAAACACCTTCTATTTCCCAGCCATAGAACGCATTTACAGGTTCGCCTACAATAAGTCTTTGACGAAATTCTGCGCTACCAGTATCAAAATAACCTTGTTCACTATCGATTCTTGTCACTTCGTTTTTAAGTGTCGCTATATTTCCCCCAACAGAGAAACTCCAATTATCATTGATGCGTTGGTTCCAGTTTGCTGCAATTTCTAAACCTTGATTTCTCATTTCACCAATATTGGCGTCAACCACTTCAGCAGTAATAGGCGTATCTTTAGGTAATACTAAATCTTTTGTATCGCGTATATAGTAATCTACTTCTAGGCTTAATTTATCGTTAAATAAACGAGAACTGATACCAAAATTTGTTTCTTCTAAAATCTCTCGCTTTAAATTACGAAACGTATTAGTTGTTAAGATCCCATTGGTAGGCACATCTCCAATATCTGTAGTAACTTGAGATACCGTTCTTGTACCTGCACTTCCACCAAGAAATCCATTTGCTAATTGTCCCCAACCTGCACGTATTTTTAAGAAACTAAGTACATCGTTGCTTGACATAAAGTCTTCTTCAGAAATGACCCAACCTAAACCTACAGCTGGTGTGGTTACCCAAAGTTCTCGAGGGAATCTACCATCACCTTCATGTCTTATAGTAGCATTTACTAAATACTTATTTTTAAAACTATATTCTAATCTACCAAAATACGCTATTGAATATTGACGATCACCAATTTCATTTACCTGATCACTAAAAGACGTTGGGTCCGCAAAATTTAAATACCATGAGCTTTCCAACCCAATACCCTGAATATCATTACCTGTAGCACTAAAAGCATTATCTTGATAATCTCTATAAGAAGAACCTGCCATTACAGTTAGATTATGGTCACCAAAAGAGTCAGAATAGGTTAATGTGTTATCCCAAATTTGTTTTGAGTATTTTAACTCTGCACGTCTAATATTAGACACCTCTCTTTGCGATTGCCCTGAGATGTAATATGGAGATCTTACGTTACGCTCTGAAATTGTAGAATAATCATGACTGTAAGATGTTTTAAACTTTAATTTATCGGGAACGACATCATACTCTAAAAACATACTTGTTAATACCTTTCTGATTTTAAGCTGATTATTATTATAAGTCATCGTTGGAAATGGATTCTGAGATCCTCTATACCCCAATAATGTAGCATCTGAAAAGGGAGTAGACGTTGCCTGTGTATTTGAATAATCATAAACAGGTAAGATTGGTACAGCAAAATATGCTTGAAACCATGCACCATTCTCTGGATTGTACTGGGTGGCATTACTAAAAATAGCATTCGTTCCTATTTTTAATCTATCCGATAGATCAATTGCTATGTTAGATTGAATATTAAAACGCTCATACTCATTTTTCATATCTAAAATACCTTCTTGCGAAAAATAGTTTGCATTAACACTATAAGTGGTTCTTTCTGTACCACCTGTAACTCCTATACCATGACTTGTAATTGGTGCTACACGTAAAATCTCTTTATACCAATCCGTATTAACATCAGGTACATTAGGATTAACTCTACTACGTCCAAAACGTTGCATCGCGTTATTAACAAAATCAATATCTGGCTGAGAATTAGACTCATAAGCCATGGTAACAAATTGCTCTGCATTTGCCATTTTTACAACATTTTGTGCATTTTGATAACCAGAATAGCCATTATAAGTGAATACTGGCTTTTGTTCTGTTCTACCATTTTTTGTTTCAATGATAATAACACCATTAACACCTGCTTGACCAAAAATAGAAATTGAAGACGCATCCTTTAAAACAGAAATGGTTTCAATTTGATTACTATCTAAGAATTCAATGGTATCATAAAACATACCATCAACAACATATAAAGGAGTTGCTCCTCCTTTATAAGAATTGACACCTCTAATTCTTACAGTAGGTGAGCCACCTGGAGAACCACTGCTTACAACCTGTACACCTGCGACCTTACCCTGTATAGATTGCATAACGTTTGCACTTGGTGTTTTAGCAATATCTTCAGACTTTACTGTAGAGATAGCACCTGTTAAATCTGCTTTTTTTTGTGTACCATAACCCACAACTACCACTTCACTTAGTGAAGCGATGTCATCTTTAAGCGTAACGCTTATTTCTGTCTTGCCAGATACAATTATTACCTGAGGGACAAAACCGACATAGCTGAATTCAATTTCTTCTCCAACTTCTGCCGAAATCATAAACTTACCATCAAAATCTGTTGTGGTTCCTCTGCTCGTTCCTTTTACTATGACACTTGCTCCTGGTAAGGGCATTCCGTCACTTTCGCTTGTTACAATTCCATTGATTTCAATCTGCTGAGCAAAAGAACAGATCGAAACAAACAACATCAACAATAGACTAATTTTTGTTTTCATATAGATTGATTAATATTTAATAAATAGAGTTAGTTTATTTAGAAGACTAAATTAAAATCAAATATCAAACTCCATTAACATCTATTTACATTTTAAATACACCATAAGTACCATAAAAGGTTAATAAGTGTTAATAAAACCCGATTTGACGTACTCTAAAGCTATAAAAAAAACGTTGTAGTAGAAAGAGAATTAACAAAGTGACGTAGTAATGACGTAGTCAAAAGTAGGAATAGAATAAGAATACACTCTTAATTTTTAATATTTAACAAATAATCAACCAAAGAAATATCATTTTCTAAATTTAATTTCTTTTTTAGACGGTATCGGTGCGTTTCAACGCCTCTTACTGAAATATTCATAAGTGGTGCAATCTCTTTTGAAGATAAATTCATTTTGATGTAAGCACAAATCTTTAAATCTTTTGGAGTAAGCTTACTATGTTTTTGTTTTAAAGCTTCGAAAAACTCATCGTGAACCTGGCTAAAATTATTCTCAAAAACCTCCCATTCATCTTTTAACACAATGGAATTATCTAACTTTTTAACCAACTTTTTATAAGAGTAATAATTATTAAAGCCATCTTTATTCATCATTAAATCTTTCTTTATATCTTGAAGCGTTTCATTCTTTTTTACCAAAGCCATGGCATTATTAGCTAGCTGCTTACTCTTTAGTTTAATCTCATTTTGTAAAGATTCATTTTTAAGTTGAACAATTCGTTTTTCATTTTCTAGCGTTTTTTCACGCAATAACTTTTGCTGTTCTCGTTGATATTTTATTTTAATGATACGTTGCTCCTTAGCAATTTTCTTATTGTGAAGTGTATAAAACACAACAATAATAAGGACAGCTATGAGAAAATATAGTACATATCCAAAGGTATCTCTATACCATGGTGGGTAGACATCTACACTCAGCGATTGCATTGTAGAAACATTCCCAGCATTATCACTTGTTCTAAAAGACATCGTATAATCTCCATCTAATAGATTTGTGAACTCTACTTTGTTACCCTCCATTTCATACCATATAGCATGTTCATCTTTATATCCACCTTCTGTTATTGTATATTCAAAGAAATGATTTAAAGATTGAGGTGAAGACAACTCTACCGTCACACTTTCCTTATATTTAAATCCGACCGTATCATCCTTAAGAGGCTTAACACTAATAGAATCACCACTCACTGAAACATGCTCTATAGAAGGCTGGTATAATTTCGTTTTTGAGATTGACGCATTATTAATCATCATAAACCCATTATCGAGATTTAAAGCATAGATAGAATCATTAATTTTCGAAATATTTTCGTAACCAACTATATATCTATTTTTTAGAAATATATCATTGAGATAAAAATCATTACGAGTAGTATCAAAAGATTTAAACTCAATAAATCCAGCTTTGTTTTTTAGGGCAAACATTGCTGTATCATCTTCAGATATAATGTAACTATTTTTACCCAATAGATCGTTGAGTAACTTATAAGGCACAATAGAATCTAAAATTGGTTCATATTTATGCCAACCTTCGTTAGATTTAAAACTGATATCGTTCTTAATATTATAAACACGAATATTAAAATCAGACCCAATACCTTTATTATGATAGTTTTTAACACTTGTTATGGTATCGTAATTATTATCGAAAACGACTTTATAAACTCCTTTAGTAGCATGAGCTACCCAAGCTGTCCTAGGGCTTTCAAATACCAAAAAGCGAGAAGGAACAGTGGTTTTACCTAGATGTTTCACTTGCCACTCATCAGCTATTTTTTCAAATTTTACTAAACCCGAATAAGTACCCTGAATATACGTATGCTCTCTTTCAGGCACCTTTTTTATAGTATAACCACCTGTAAAGGTTGAAATATTGGTAAATCTATCTTTATCAACAATAAAGGTCCCTTCATTATGACCACAAAACAACTGATTTTCAATAATTTCCAAATCCCAAACTTGACCTTGAGACCCTTCTATAAATTGCAGTTTTTCATTATCATCTAACCAAAATAAACCTGTATTGGTCCCAATATAAATGACACCATTATAGTTAACAACATCATAAACGGAACCCAATTTACCGGAAACATCATTAAAGAAGTAATTACTGCTATTCAGTTCTATATTGGCAATACCATTATCTAATCCTAACCACAAATTACCAGTCTTATCTATAGACTGACTTAGAACTGTATTATTAAATAATCCATTTTCTTTACTGATATGAAACTTTGAATTGCCATCACTATCCGTTAAAAACACACCATCTTTAATAGTCCCAAAAACCATATCACCATTTTCTAAAACAGAAAACTCGTTTAATTGATGACGCTGTATTTGCTCATTGATTTCAAAATCAGTTGGCATTAAAGTCCCTTTATCTAGCAAATAGCTCCCCTTTAATGAGGTCATTAGTAAAAGTTTACCGTTGTATTTAGTAATAGAAACAATTTTAGTATCTAAGAGACGCTCACTAAAATAATAAGGTTCCAAGCTTTTTTCTTTTAATAAAAATACACCTTGATTTAAAGTGCTTACAAATAAATCATCGTCAACAACACTGCAAGAAATTATAACAGAGCTCGGTCTTAACTGAATAACATCCTCAAAATCATAGATATAGATATTCAAAAATGATCTAAAAATAATTTTACCGTTAAAACTTACAATTTCCCATATTTCCTCATTGGGTGAAATTAAGTTAGGAATCTTTTCGCTTAAAGAATGGTATTGTAAAACTCCAAACCCATCACGTTTCCAATATCCAAACTCCTCATAAGACCCAGTATAAACCACGTCGTCTACAGCTAATACGGACCTCACTATCGTTTTATTCGGTAGCTGATAAAACTTCCAAACCAATGCGTCATACTCTAATAAACCACTGTTATTAGCAACATAAACTTTACCATTATCTGCTCTAGAGACGTCCCAATTTTGGTTACCTGCTTTGTATTCTGCCAAAGTATAGTTATGAATACTAGGTGCAAATTGACTGTAACAATTTGAAGAAAAAACAAATAGAAAAAGTAAAAAAATTAAGGATTTTTTCATGCAGTAAAGAATATACAAATTTTTAGGAAAATGCTTTAAAATTAAGAATTTCATTCAAAGTGACTCTACTTATTATAAAAAATTCATACCTAAAGAAAGCTGGGATCTATAGAAATTCAGATTAAAAAGTTTAGAACATTAATTATATAAAAAATTAAGACACTTGAACATCATAATTATTCAAACCTAAGTAATTAACACACAATACATTAACCAATACTCACAAGTATTGACTTTAGATGTTCTAAAAGAACGAGAACACTAAAACATCGCATATCCAGTAATTTAGTTTCTGCAAACCGATGTTGCACACCAATATATTATGAGCGAATTAAATAAATACAGTAAAACAGTTACGCAAGACCCAACACAACCAGCAGCTCAAGCGATGCTCCATGCTATTGGGTTAACAAAAGAAGATTTTTTTAAACCTATCGTTGGTATTGCAAGTACGGGTTACGAAGGTAACCCATGTAATATGCACCTTAACGACTTAGCTAAATTGGTTAAAGAAGGGACAAAAAACGAGGACATTGTTGGGCTAATTTTTAACACCATTGGTGTGAGTGATGGCATTTCTATGGGAACACCAGGCATGCGCTACTCACTTCCCTCTCGCGATATTATTGCAGATTCCATGGAAACCGTTGTACAAGCCATGAGTTACGATGGTTTAGTAACTGTCGTTGGCTGTGATAAGAATATGCCAGGAGCTCTAATGGCTATGATACGATTGAATAGACCAAGTATCCTAGTGTATGGAGGCACAATAGATTCTGGATGCCACGAAGGAAAAAAATTAGATGTCGTTTCTGCCTTTGAAGCCTGGGGAAGTAAAGTAGCAGGCACCATGGACGAAACAGAATATCAAAATATTGTTGAAAAAGCCTGCCCTGGAGCTGGCGCTTGTGGTGGCATGTATACAGCAAACACAATGGCGTCGGCAATTGAAGCCTTAGGCATGACATTACCTTACAATTCATCAAACCCAGCATTAAGTGATGCTAAGAAAAATGAATCCGTTAGAGCTGGTGAAGCCCTAAGAGTTTTATTAGAAAAGGATATAAAACCATCAGATATCATCACAAGAAAATCTCTTGAAAATGCGATACGACTGGTCACAATTTTAGGAGGTTCTACAAACGCAGTACTACACTTTTTAGCTATTGCAAGAGCCGCACAAGTAGATTTTACACTTAAGGATTTTCAAGATATTAGTGATAATACTCCATTTTTAGCAGATTTAAAACCAAGTGGAAAATATTTAATGGAAGATGTACATGCTGTAGGAGGTATTCCTGCTGTATTAAAATACCTTCTCAAAAAAGGCCTTATCCATGGAGATTGTTTAACGGTTACTGGAAAAACCATAGCCGAAAATTTATTGGATGTTCCAGATCTTAAGGATAACCAAGATGTGATAAAGCCAATAGAAAAACCAATTAAGGTGTCCGGACATCTAAGAATGCTCTACGGAAATTTAGCAACTGAAGGTAGTGTCGCTAAAATCACCGGTAAAGAAGGCTTATGCTTTAGAGGAAAAGCTAAAGTTTTTGAAGGTGAATATGCGGCCAACGACGGTATTAGAGATGGTAAAGTTGAAAAAGGAGATGTCGTCGTCATTAGATATGAAGGTCCTAAAGGCGGACCTGGAATGCCTGAAATGTTAAAACCAACAGCCGCTATTATGGGAGCTGGTTTAGGTAAAGATGTAGCTTTAATTACGGACGGTCGATTCTCTGGAGGTACTCATGGTTTTGTAGTCGGTCATATTACTCCTGAAGCACAAGAAGGCGGCACCATTGCTGTCGTTAAAGATGGCGATATTATTACTATCGATGCCGAAACTAATTCTATTTCTTTAGAAGTCCCTGAAGTAGAATTACAGAAAAGACGTCAAAAATGGAAAGCACCAGAATTAAAATTTGAACGTGGAGTGCTGTATAAATATGCAAAAACTGTCTCATCAGCATCTAAGGGTTGTGTAACCGATGAGTTTTAACAAATATAACCGTACTACAAATAGCAAAACAAGTGAATAACCCATCTTTATAGTTTAATCTATTATAAAGATTTTAAAATGAGATTCCCAATTCTACGGGAAGTAAAAACATGAAAGAAACTCAAACCATACAAAACAAAGCAGAATCGACAGCAACCACTGAACGTATTTCAGGAAGTGAGGCGGTTATTAAATGCTTATTAGCCGAAGGTGTAGAAACATTGTACGGTTATCCTGGCGGAGCCATTATGCCAGTTTACGATGAATTATATAAATATCAAGATCAGATTCATCACGTCTTAACACGACATGAGCAAGGTGCAACACATTCTGCTCAAGGTTATGCCAGAATTTCTGGTAAAGTTGGTGTTTGTATGGCTACATCTGGTCCAGGAGCAACCAATTTAATTACTGGCATCGCGGATGCACAAATCGATTCTACACCAATGGTATGTATCACTGGTCAGGTAGGTTCGCACTTATTAGGCAGTGATGCCTTTCAGGAGACTGATATTGTAGGAATATCGACTCCTGTAACCAAATGGAATTGCCAAGTAACTAAGGCCTCCCAAATCCCAGAGGCTTTTGCCAAAGCTTTTTTTATCGCCAGAAGCGGACGACCAGGACCTGTGTTAATAGATATTACAAAAGATGCTCAATTTGAAGAATTCGATTTTACCTACCAGAAATGTAAAGGTATCAGAAGTTACAAACCAGTTCCTGACACCGATGAAAACGCATTAAAAGCCGCTGCAGAACTTATTAACGCAGCAAAAAAACCATTAGTTGTTTGGGGGCAAGGAGTCATTTTAGGAAAAGCTGAAGAAGAATTTAAAGCCGTAATTGAAAAAGCCGGAATTCCTTCAGCTTGGACCATTTTAGGAGCCTCAGCCATTCCAACCGCTCACCCTCTTAATGTTGGTATGGTAGGTATGCACGGTAACTACGCACCAAATGTTTTAACTAACGAATGCGATGTATTAATTGCCATTGGAATGCGTTTTGACGATCGTGTAACAGGAAATTTAGATACGTATGCGAAGCAAGCTAAGATTATTCATTTTGAAATTGATCCTGCTGAAATTGATAAAAATGTAAAAACAGATATCGCTGTTTTAGGTAATGCTAAAACAAGTCTAAAACGCTTATTACCGTTGGTGAATAAAAATTCGCATAACGATTGGCATCAAGAGTTTAAAAACTTATATGAAATTGAGTTCGAGAAAGTCATAAAACACGATTTACACCCAACAAAAGAGGGTTTAACCATGGCTGAAGTATTAAAAGAAATCAATATACAAACCAAGGGAGACGCAGCAATAGTAAGCGATGTGGGACAGCACCAAATGATTGCCTGTCGTTATGCAGAATTCAATAAAACCAAAAGTAATATTACATCTGGTGGCTTAGGCACTATGGGCTTTGCGTTACCTGCAGCCATTGGAGCAAAAATGGCTGCACCAGACAG
This sequence comes from Winogradskyella sediminis, assembly GCF_003387355.1. Lineage (GTDB taxonomy): Bacteria > Bacteroidota > Bacteroidia > Flavobacteriales > Flavobacteriaceae > Winogradskyella > Winogradskyella sediminis. The sequence continues at coordinate 1,298,897 of NZ_QUNH01000001.1, read as the reverse complement.
AGAAGTCGTAATGATTGCTGGTGATGGTGGTTATCAAATGACCATTCAAGAATTAGGAACAATTTTCCAGCAAAAAGTACCTGTAAAAATAGTCGTCTTAAACAATGAATTCCTAGGCATGGTACGCCAATGGCAACAATTATTTTTTGATAAACGCTATGCCTCTACAGAAATGACAAATCCAGATTTTATAGCCATTGCAAAAGGCTATTCTATTGAAGCTAAAAAAGTAACCGAAAGAAAGGATTTAAAAACTGCTATAAAAGATATGATTGATTGTGAAGGACCGTATTTTTTAGAAGTTAGAGTTGAAAAGGAAGACAATGTTTTCCCCATGATACCAACTGGAGCGAGTGTTTCAGATATAAGATTAGAGTAACATCAATTCAGGTGAATTTCAAAAGAAGTGCAAGGAATTTGAAATATGTATCGAGAACAATTTAAGTAACTTCTCGAGACAATTTTATCTCATACTTTGAAAAAACCAGTGAAAGTCACGAATAAATATAAGAATGAAAGCTAACAGAAAAGCTTAAAAATAATGAGTACAGAAAACAAACAATTCACCATTTCTATTTATACCGAAAACAATATTGGATTACTGAATAGAATTTCTGCAATATTCCAAAGAAGGCATATTAATATTGAAAGTTTAAACACGTCTCCTTCAGAAATCGACGGTGTTTCAAGATTCACAATTGTCGTCAACATCACGGAATCTCAAATGAAAAAGATTCAAGGTCAAATTGAAAAACAAGTCGAAGTGATAAAAGCATTTTATCATACCGAAGAAGAAATCATCTATCAAGAGTCTTGTATTTTTAAAATGAGATCTAACTTATTGTTTGATGAACGTCAAATTCAAAATATAATTAAAGAAAGTAACGCTAGAATTGTTACCGTAAACCGCGATTTCTTCGTGATAGAAAAATCAGGAAGAAAAGAAGAAATAGATTTATTACATAGAGAACTAACCGTCTTTGGTATTATGCAATTTACACGTTCTGGCCGTATTGCCGTAACTAAAGACGAAATGAAAATATCATCAATGCTTAAAGCATTGCAACATTAAAAAATGAGAATAGAAAAACAGAATAGAGAAAAAAGAAAATTATCGACAAGCAAAGTGTCCATTCTCTTTTTCTCAATCCTTTTTTCAAACAAAAACAACTAGAAACAATGTCAAATTACTTTAACACATTACCATTAAGAGAACAATTAGACCAATTAGGAAAATGTCGTTTTATGGACGCTTCAGAATTTGAAGATGGAGTAAACGTATTAAAAGGAAAGAAAATCGTAATCGTTGGTTGTGGTGCCCAAGGCCTAAATCAAGGACTAAACATGAGAGATTCCGGATTAGATATCTCTTATACTTTACGTCAACAAGCTATTGATGAAAAACGCGATTCTTTTAAAAATGCGACTTCTAACGGATTTACAGTTGGTACTTATGAAGAATTAATTCCAACTGCAGATTTAGTATTAAACTTAACACCAGATAAGCAACACACTAATGTTGTAAAAGCTGTAATGCCATTAATGAAAAAAGGAGCTACATTAAGTTACTCTCATGGTTTTAACATTGTTGAAGAAGGCACAAAAATCCGAGAAGATTTAACAGTTATTATGGTCGCACCAAAATGTCCTGGAACCGAAGTAAGAGAAGAATACAAAAGAGGATTTGGAGTACCAACACTAATTGCAGTACACCCTGAGAATGATCCCGAAGGAAAAGGCTGGGCACAAGCCAAAGCGTATGCTGCAGCAACAGGCGGACATCGTGCAGGTGTTTTAGAATCATCCTTTATTGCCGAAGTAAAAAGTGATTTAATGGGAGAACAAACCATTCTTTGTGGTTTATTACAAACCGGAGCAATTCTTTCATTCGATAAAATGGTTGAAGAAGGTATTGAACCTGGATATGCTGCTAAATTAATTCAGTTTGGGTGGGAAACCATTACCGAAGCTCTAAAGCATGGTGGAATTACCAACATGATGGATCGTTTATCTAATCCTGCAAAAATTAAAGCTTACGAATTATCCGAAGAATTAAAAGACATTATGCGTCCATTATTTGAAAAGCATATGGATGATATTATTTCTGGTCATTTCTCAAAAACCATGATGGAAGATTGGGCCAATGATGATGTGAATCTTTTAAAGTGGAGAGCTGAAACAGGAGAAACTGCGTTTGAAAAAACACCTTTAACGTCTGATCATATCACTGAACAAGAATATTTTGATCACGGAGTGCTATTAGTTGCCTTTGTAAAATCTGGTGTTGAATTAGCCTTTGAAACCATGGTAAGCGCAGGAATCATTGAAGATTCGGCTTATTACGAATCGTTACACGAGCTACCATTAATTGCAAATACCATTGCGAGAAAGAAATTGTTTGAAATGAACCGTGTAATTTCCGATACTGCAGAATATGGTTGCTATTTATTTGACCATGCTTGCAAACCTTTACTTACAGATTTCATGAAAACGGTAGACACTTCTATTATTGGAAAATCATTTTCAAAAACAACAGGAGTTGATAATGTAGAATTAATAGCCGTGAATGATGCGATTAGAAATCATCCAATTGAAGCTGTTGGACAACGATTACGTGCCGCTATGACAGCGATGAAGGTGATTAAAACTGAAGATGTAAAAGAATCTGTTTTAGCGTAACATACAACTTGTCTCCTCGAGCGCAGTCGAGAGGTTAATAAATAATTAGACTGTGCTAAACTAGACATAATTATAGATTAAAAAGATTCCCACTTTGTGGGAACTAAACATGAAAGAAACAAAAACAACATACAAACCAACATTAGAAGCCATTGAAGCTGCGGCAGAAAAATTAAGAGGTATTGCATCGGTTACTCCTTTAATCAAAAATATAAGGTATTCTAAGGAGTTTAATGCTAATATTTATTTTAAACGCGAAGATTTACAAGTTGTACGTTCTTACAAAATTAGAGGAGCCTATAATAAAATATCCTCGTTAAGTCCATCCCAAATTAAAAATGAAATTGTGTGTGCAAGCGCAGGTAACCATGCTCAAGGTGTGGCTATTTCGTGTAAATTATTAAAAATAAAAGGCACTATTTTTATGCCTTCACCTACACCAAATCAAAAGATCGAGCAGGTTAAAATGTTTGGTGAAGACTATGTCGATGTTGTTTTAGTTGGTGATACTTTTGATGATGCTTACCATGCCGCCATGCAGCAAAGCGAAGAGCTCAACAAAACGTTTGTGCACCCTTTTAATGACGAAAAAGTAATTGAAGGTCAGGCAACCGTTGGTTTAGAAATTATAGATCAAGCAAAAGCACATCCTATTCATTATGTTTTCGTACCCGTTGGTGGTGGTGGCTTAGCTGCTGGATTATCCTCTGTTTTTAAAATTCTATCTCCTCAAACAAAAATTATTAGCGTGGAACCAAAAGGCGCACCAGCCATGCTGACCTCTATTAGAGCTAATAAAAACACACAATTAGAAACCATAGATAGCTTTGTAGATGGAGCCGCTGTTAAACGTGTTGGTGACTTAAATTTTGCGATATGTAAAGAAACCCTACATCGAGTGGTTACAGTAGACGAAGGTAAAATTTGTCAGACTATCTTAGATTTATACAATAAAGACGCAATTGTGGTTGAACCTGCAGGTGCATTAAGTATTTGTGCCTTAGATCAGTTTGCAGAGGAGATAAAAGGCAAAAATGTGGTTTGTGTTATTAGTGGGAGTAACAATGATATTACGCGAATGGCAGAAATAAAAGAACGCGCGTTACTCTATGCCAATTTAAAACATTATTTCATTGTAAAGTTTCCACAACGTGCTGGAGCGTTACGTGATTTTGTGGTAGATATTTTAGGACCTACCGACGACATTACACACTTTGAATACACCAAAAAAGTTAATCGTGAAAATGATGTGGCCGTAGTGGGATTACAATTAAAATCACCTGAAGACTTAGAGCCGTTAATTGCAAAAATGAAGCGCCATAATTTCTTTGGAGATTACCTTAATGATAAACCCGATTTATTTCAGTTCTTAGTATAGCTTAACACAAACTTAACCTATTTAAAAAGCGCCATTTAGTATCTTTAGTACTTATAAATAAACAGTTCAAAAATAAGTTGATATGACTTCTACATTTACGGATATTCCCGAACAATTTCAAATTAAAAATTTAGTAAATCAAGATACTTATTTGGTAGATGGTGGACTTATACCTTGGCGAGGAGAAACATCTAATGTGTATTCTACAATTTCATCAACCGAAGATTACAAACCAACTTTATTAGGGAGCATTCCAACTTTAGGAAAAAAAGAAGCCATAAAAGCGCTCGATGCTGCTGTTACTGCGTATAATAAAGGACAAGGTTTATGGCCAACAATGAAAGTTGTAGACCGTATTGCCTGTATGGAAAAGTTTGTAGAGCAGATGAAAACCAAACGTGCGGAAGTCGTAAAATTATTGATGTGGGAAATCGGTAAAAATCTTCCAGATTCTGAAAAAGAATTTGATAGAACCGTTGAATATATTTACGATACCATTGAAGATTACAAACAAATGGATCGTGATAGTGCTAAATTTGTAAAAAGCTCTGGTGTTTATGCCCATATTAGACGAGGCCCTTTAGGTGTAGTGCTTTGTTTAGGCCCTTATAATTACCCGCTTAATGAAACCTTTGCACTATTGATTCCTGCTTTAATTATGGGAAATACTGCCATTTTTAAACCAGCAAAACATGGTGTTTTATTAATTTCACCATTACTTGAAGCTTTTAGAAATAGTTTTCCTAAAGGAGTGGTGAATATCATTTACGGACGTGGAAGAACCGTTGCCGCACCAATTATGCAATCTGGTAAAGTTGATGTTTTAGCATTAATAGGAAATAGCAAATCGGCTAATGCACTACAAAATCAACACCCAAAAAGTAACAGACTGCGTTTAGTCTTAGGCCTAGAAGCTAAGAACCCAGCAATTGTATTGCCAGATGCCGATTTAGATTTAGCCATAGATGAATGTATTGCAGGAACAACGTCTTTTAACGGTCAACGCTGTACTGCGTTAAAAGTTTTATATGTTCATAGTGATATTATAGACGAATTCAACAAACGTTTTGCCGCTAAAATAGATGCGCTAAAATTTGGAAACCCATGGGTAGACGGTGCAAAACTAACACCGTTACCTGAACCAGATAAGCCAGCTTACATCCAAGATTTAATTGATGATGCCACCGAAAAAGGAGCAAAAGTAATTAATGAAAAAGGAGGACAAACAACTGAAAATTATATTTTTCCAGCAGTTTTATACCCAGTTACCAAAGATATGCGTGTGTTTCAAGAGGAGCAATTTGGACCTGTAATCCCTATCGTTCCATTTTCAGATATTGAAGAACCTCTTGATGATATGGCAGAATCAAACTACGGTCAACAAGTAAGTTTATTCGGTAAGGACGTAAATACGTTAGCACCTTTAATTGATACACTCGTCAATTTAGTTTGTCGTGTTAATTTAAATAGCTCTTGCCAACGAGGACCAGACGTTTATCCATTTACAGGACGCAAAGATTCAGCAGTAGCGACATTAAGTGTGCATGATGCGTTGCGTTCATTTTCAATTAGAACATTTGTAGCATCCAAAGACAACGATTATAACAATACAATTTTAAAAGATCTATTAGATTCTAGAGCATCAAACTTTGTAAATACCGATTATATTCTATAATTAAAAAACGATTAAAGGGATTGAAAAATGAAATATCTACAGTTTTATTTTAAGAAATTATGAATTTCATAAATCTTTTAAAAAATGACTGAGATTAAGACCATTATCAAATAATAATTATAAATTTACACCATGTTAAGTCAAAAAAATAGAATTGAAAGACCCACACGCTTGTTATTAAACATGCGACGTCGCTAATGGATCTACCTTAAAACCATTTAGTTAATCAATTTTAATTTTTTTTTACCTTGAACACTTTACCACATTTATTCCCCTTTTTAATTATAGCAAAACCTAATACTAGGTTGGTTGCTGTACGCCGTATTTTTAGTCGTCGCCCGTAAGGGTACAATTCATATTAGGAACTAAGGTGTGTCCAGTTCTTCACTCAAAAAAATTAAAAAGTTTATAATTTAAAACTCAATAACAATGAAAATTGTCATTGCTGATAAATCACATAGTATTTACGCAGAAACGATCTGCAACACTATTGCTGATGCTGCTCAAGTTAGAGGTACAGGTATTGCCAAGCGTAAACCAGAATACATCGTCACCAAAATGGAAAATGGTAACGCAGTGATTGCTCTAGAAGGTGATAAATTTGCAGGATTCTGCTACATTGAAGCGTGGAGTCATGGCAAGTTTGTTGCCAATTCTGGGCTCATTGTACATCCAGATTTTAGAAATCTAGGTCTTGCCAAAAAGATTAAAAAAGTCATTTTTGAACACTCTCGAACAAAATATCCTAATTCAAAAATTTTTGGTATTACTACGGGTCTAGCTGTTATGAAAATGAATAGCGAACTTGGCTATAAACCTGTAACATTTTCAGAATTAACGGATGATCAATCGTTCTGGAAAGGTTGCCAAACTTGTAAAAATTTTGACGTTTTAACAAGAACCGAGCAAAAAATGTGCCTATGTACAGGTATGCTTTATGACCCAAATAAAGCCGAAGATTCAAAACCAAAAGAACATAATTACGATAACAAAGCATGGACAAGATTGAAAAATTTAAAACAATCAATGTTCCTGAAAAAAGATAAAAAAAATGAACCGAGCAATTAAATGCGAACACATTTTACAATTGAAAAACAATAAAAGCGAAAAATGAGTAAGAAATTAGTTATAGCATATAGTGGTGGATTAGACACATCCTATTGCGCAGTAAGTTTAAGTAAAGCCGGTTACGATGTTCATGCTGTAAGTGTAAACACAGGTGGTTTTACAGATGAAGAAATTAAAATCATAGAAAATAATGCCTACAAAATGGGTGTATCAACCTATAAAAACATTGACGCTATTGCTTCATATTATGATAAAGTGATTAAGTATTTAATCTTCGGAAATGTGCTTAAAAACAATACTTATCCCTTATCTGTAAGTGCGGAACGTATTATTCAAGCCATTGAAATTATAGAATACGCTAAAAGCATTGATGCAGAATACATTGCACACGGAAGCACAGGTGCTGGAAACGACCAAGTACGTTTTGATATGATTTTTCAAACCTTAGCGCCAAACATTAAGATTATTACACCAATTAGAGATGGCAGTTTAAGTAGACAAGAAGAAATTGACTACCTTAAAGAAAACGGCATCGATATGTCATGGGAAAAGGCAAAATACTCAGTTAACAAAGGGCTTTGGGGAACTAGTGTTGGTGGCTCTGAAACACTTACTTCAGAAAAACCATTACCAGAATCTGCTTTCCCTTCACAATTAAAACATTCTGAACCAGAAAAAGTAGTGCTTACATTTTCTAAAGGAGAATTAGTAGCATTAAATGGTATTAAAAACAATCCTGAAATCAACATTGAAGTATTAAATAATCTCGCTTCGGCGTATGCTATTGGTAGAGACATTCATGTTGGAGATACTATTGTTGGAATAAAAGGCAGAGTTGGTTTTGAAGCTGCCGCTGCTTTAATCATAATAAAAGCGCATCATTTACTAGAAAAGCATACGCTTACTAAATGGCAATTGCAACACAAGGATTATATGTCAAATTTCTATAGTATGCATTTACACGAAGGTCAATATTTAGACCCAGTATTGCGAGATATGGAGGCTTTTTTACAAAGTAGTCAAGACAAAGTGACTGGTGATGTTTTTGTAACCTTGAAGCCTTATCATTTCGATTTAGATGGCATTTCTTCTAAGCACGATTTAATGAATGCTAAATTCGGAAGTTATGGTGAAGAAAATAAAGGTTGGACAGCAGACGAAGCCAAAGGTTTCATTAAAATAGTTGGTAACCAAAATAAGATTTATCAGCAGGTAAATAATTAAGTAAGACCTCGCAGGTTTTTAAAACCTCGCAGGTCTGAACAAAGTGTAATCAAATAAAGATAGCCGTTTTCACGGTCATTAAGATGAAAAATTTAGAAATAGGAATCATAGGAGGCGCAGGTTATACAGCTGGAGAGTTGATAAGATTATTACTCAACCATCCAAAAACCAACCTAAATTTTGTATTCAGCACTTCTAACGCAGGAAACAAAATCTATAAAGTACATCAAGATTTAATAGGTTCTACTGAGTTGGAATTTACGAGTAACATTAATCCAGATGTAGATGTTCTCTTCTTATGTTTAGGTCATGGCAACTCAAAAGCCTTTTTAGAAAAAAACAACTTTTCAGACCACACTAAAATCATTGATTTAAGCAATGATTTTAGACTAACAAAAGATGAAGTTTTCAATGGTAAAACGTTTGTTTACGGCTTACCAGAATTGAACAAAGAAGCTATAAAAAAAGCAAATTACTTAGCTAATCCTGGTTGCTTTGCTACAGCAATTCAGTTAGCATTATTACCGTTAGCCAAGGCTAAAACCATCCAAAACGATGTACACATTAATGCTGTAACTGGTGCAACTGGAGCAGGAACCTCACTTTCTGCAACTACACATTTCACCTATAGAGATAATAATTTTTCACATTATAAAGCTTTTACGCATCAGCATTTAGGCGAAATTAATCAGACGGTAAATCAATTACAGTCTTCTTTTAATTCTGAAATAAACTTTATGCCAAATAGAGGTAATTTTTCAAGAGGAATTTTTGCTACGCTTTACACCAAATACGAAGGAACTTTAGAAGAAGCAAAAACATTGTACAACGATTATTATAAAGAAGCAGCCTTCACGTTTGTTTCAGATGAAGATATTCATTTAAAACAAGTGGTTAATACTAATAAGTGTATTCTTCATTTACATAAACATGAAGGCAAATTACTAGTAACAAGCATCATTGATAATTTACTAAAAGGTGCCTCAGGACAAGCCATACAAAACATGAATTTAATGCATGGATTTGAAGAAACCGAAGGTTTACAATTAAAGGCTAACTATTTTTAATATCCTGCAAGGTCTTGGAGACCTTGTAGGTATAGAACAACAATTAATACCTACAAGGTTTTTGAAACCTTGCAGGATAAATAACAACACCAATAATATGAAAATAGCAATCATAGGAACAGGAAACTTAGGAAAATCCATCGCAAAAGGACTGATTACCAATAATGCCATAACCACACTATACTTAACCAAACGTAACTTGGAGGATATTCAAGATTTGGAAGGTTATAAGAATGTCATATTAACAACAGATAATATTGAAGCGGTAAAAAATTCAGATATTTTAATATTTGCTATTCAACCAAGACATTTTGATAAAATATTAAATGATTTAAAACCGTATTTAACAGAAAAACACGTTTTAATTTCTACCATTACCGGATTTCTAATTCCACAGATTGAAGCTATTGTTGGTACTGACCAATTCATCATTAGAGCCATGCCAAATACAGCGATTGCTGTTGGTAAATCTATGACTTGCATGTGTAGTAATGAAAAAGGCGCTAAACGCATTCAAATCGCAGAAGCTATTTTCAATAGATTAGGACATACGTTGGCTATACCAGAATGTCAAATGCAAGCTGCAACTGTAGTTTGTGCAAGCGGAATTGCATTTTGGATGCGACTGATACGTGCTACAACCCAAGCTGCTATTCAGTTAGGTTTTGATGCTAAGGAAGCACAAGAATTAGCCATGTACACCAGTGAAGGTGCAGCGAGTTTATTAATCACCAACGGCAATCATCCAGAAGAAGAAATAGACAGAGTAACCACACCAAAAGGTTGTACTATAGAAGGCTTAAACGAAATGGAACACAAAGGTTTGAGCTCATCATTAATACAAGGTATGGTAGCTTCTTTCAATAAAATTAATAACATCAAAAAAGAGCAGATTTGATAAAGATTTCCTGCAAGGTCTTGGAGACCTTGTAGGTATAAAACCTAAAAATCATACCTACAAAGTTTTTGAAACCTTGCAGGATAAAGTAACAATAATATGAGTTTATTTAATGTATATCCACTCTTCGACATTACACCAGTAAGCGCAAAAGACATTTACGTTTACGATGCTAAAAATGTGGAATATTTAGACCTTTATGGAGGACATGCTGTAATATCAATAGGACATTCACATCCAAAATATGTAAATGCCATTTCAAACCAAGTTTCGACATTAGGATTTTATAGCAACGCAATTCAAAATCCATTACAAGTTGAATTAGCAGATAAGCTTGAAGCTGTATCTCGCTGCAAAGATTACCAATTATTTTTGTGCAATTCTGGTGCTGAAGCTAACGAAAATGCCTTAAAACTAGCATCGTTTCATAATGGTAAAACGAAAGTTTTATCATTTAAAAACTCGTTCCACGGTAGAACGTCTGCAGCTGTTGCCGCAACTGATAATCCAAAAATTGTAGCACCAATCAATGCACAACAAGACGTTGATTTTGTAGAATTAGGTGATTTAGAAGCGGTTGAAACCATTTTAAAACAAAACCAGACTTGTGCTGTTATTGTTGAGTTCATTCAAGGTGTTGGTGGTTTAGACCAAAGCACTACCGAATTTTACCAAGGACTAGAAACTCTTTGCAAACTACACAACACGGCATTTATTGCAGACGAAGTACAATCGGGATTTGGCAGAACTGGTGACTTTTTCGCTTACCAAAAACACAATATTACACCAGATATTATTTCTATTGCTAAAGGTATGGGAAATGGGTTTCCGGTTGGAGGGATTTTAATTCACCCTTCCATTAAAGCTTCTTTTGGATTATTAGGAACAACGTTTGGCGGCAATCATTTAGCTTGTGCTGCAACGCTTTCTGTTTTAGAAGTTTTGGAAGAAGAAAAGTTAATGGAAAATGCTAAAAACATATCAGAGTATTTTCAAGAGAAAGCAAAATCATTACCAAATTTAAAATCGATAAAAGGTCGTGGATTAATGTTAGGTATAGAATTCGATTTTCCGATTTCAGACTTACGGAAAAAGCTCATTTTTGACCATCATATATTTACAGGAAGTGCAAAGAATCCTAATTTAATTAGAATACTTCCACCATTAACGATTCAGAAAAAGCATATTGACATCTTTTTTGAATCGTTAGAAAAAGAATTAAATAAATTATAACATGAAACCGTGAAAAAACACCCCTAATGTCCCCTCAAGAGGACAATCCACTCAGACGAATTGGACAATTGTCCCCTTGAGGGGACTTTAGGGGTGTAAACGCAAAGAAAGTCAAACTAAAAGTCACCCACTTTCGTGGGCACGAAGATGAAAAACTACACCAAAATAAAAGACATTTCTAATCTATCAGAAATTATTAAGGATGCTATTTTATTAAAAATGAATCCCTTTGAATTTGAAGACTTAGGAAAACACAAAACCTTAGTCATGCTGTTTTTTAATTCGAGTTTAAGAACCCGATTAAGTACAGAAAAAGCAGCAAAAAACTTAAGCATGGAAGTGATGATTTTAAACATCAATGATGCTTGGAATTTAGAATTTGAAGATGGCACCATAATGAACATGGACAAATCTGAACACATTAAAGAAGCAGCGCGTGTTATTTCGCAATATGCAGATATCATTGCGGTAAGAGCATTCCCAACGCTACAAGACAAAGCTAAAGACGAATCGGAATACATTCTCAATAACTTTAAAAAATATGCTACAGTACCAATTGTAAATATGGAAAGTGCGACAGCACATCCTTTACAAGCACTCGCTGATGCCATCACCATTACTGAGCTGACAGAAAAAGCGAAGCCAAAAGTGGTTATTTCTTGGGCACCACATCCAAAAGCTTTACCACAAGCGGTTGCGAATTCCTTTGTAGAAATGATGCAAGATTTAGGAGTAGATTTAACCATTACGCATCCTGAAGGTTATGAGTTAAATGAAGCTATCACTAAAGACACACCAATAAATTACAACCAAGAAGAAGCCTTAAAAGATGCTGATTTTGTTTACGTTAAAAACTGGAGTAGTTATAATGATTATGGAAAAGTACTGAATCAAGATGAAAATTGGATGCTTACAAAAGCGAAATTAGGCCATGCGAAATTTATGCATTGTTTACCTGTAAGACGAAATGTTATAGTTGAAGATGCGGTTTTAGACAGCGAACAATCTGTAGTTATAAAACAAGCCAATAATAGAACGTATGCTGCTCAGATTGTATTAAAGCAAATTTTGGAAGATTTATAATTTCTGTCAGGTCGAGCGCAGTCGAGACCTCATTAACCTCTCGACTGCGCTCGAGGAGACAAAAGATTAAAAATGGAAACACTAAAAGTCATAAAAATAGGTGGAAACATCATCGATAATGAAGAAGCACTAACTGCATTTATCAAAGATTTTTCAACTTTAGCAGGTCCCAAAGTTTTGGTACATGGAGGTGGAAAATTAGCCACCAAGTTAGCGGCAAAAATGAATATTCCGGTTACCATGAATGAAGGCAGACGCATCACAGATGCCGATACTTTAGACATCATCACCATGGTTTACGCAGGTAAAATTAACAAAAATATAGTAGCGCAATTGCAAGCCAATAATTGTAATGCTGTTGGATTCTCTGGTGCAGATGGCAATACTATTATTTCCGAAAAAAGACCTATTAAAACTATTGATTATGGATTTGTTGGCGATGTAAAAAATGTTAATACAAACGTTTTAGAAATATTATTAAACAACGAAATTACACCTGTTTTTTGTGCCATAACTCATAATAAAAACGGACAATTACTAAACACCAATGCAGACACTATCGCTTCAGAATTAGCCATAGGATTGTCCTCAATTTTTAATACAGAATTATATTACTGTTTCGAAAAAAATGGTGTGCTCAAAGATGTTGAAAATGAAGATTCAGTAATTGAAAACATTGACACAGAAAGTTACCAGCTTTTAAAAGATAAAAATATCATTTTCGAAGGCATGCTACCTAAATTAGATAACTGCTTTCATGCTATACATAAGAACGTTCAAAAAGTTTGTATCGGTAAATCAGATATGCTTTTCAATATAAACAACAAACACACTACCATAACACAATGATTCAAAAACTAACAACAGAAGCCATTGCTTTATTAAAGCAGCTTATAGAAACGCAGTCATTTTCCTCTGAAGAGGACCATACAGCTTTGCTCATTGAAAATTGGTTTACAACACACCATGTACCTTTTAAGAGGAATAATCACAACATTTGGGCAACCAACAAATATTTTGACGAGAGCAAGCCAACCTTATTATTAAACTCACATCACGATACTGTAAAACCAAATAATGGTTACACCAAAGACCCTTTTAAAGCCATTGTAGACGATGGAAAATTATATGGTTTAGGAAGTAATGATGCTGGTGGATGTTTGGTGTCTTTAATTGCTACATTCACTTATTTTTACGATAGAAAAGACCTGAATTACAATTTAGTCATTGTCGCTTCTGCCGAAGAAGAAAGCAGTGGACCAAACGGATTAAATAGCATGTTACCCATCATCCCAAAAATTGATGTTGCTATTGTTGGCGAACCTACACTTATGAATTTAGCCATTGCTGAAAAAGGTTTAGTTGTTTTTGATGCCAAGGTAAAAGGAACGGCTAGTCATGCAGCACATCCAAATTCAGACAATTCAATTTATAATACCATTGATGTTTTAAAATGGTTTCAAGAGTATAAATTTGAAAGAAAGTCGCCAGTTTTAGGTGATGTAAAAATGACGGTTACACAAATTAATGCAGGTAAACAACACAATGCTGTTCCTGCAGAGGTAAATTTAGTGATTGATGTACGTGTGAACGACAAATATTCTAATCAGGAAATTGCAGATATTTTAACTCAGAAATCACCTTGTTCATCAATTACGGCCAGAAGTTTACGATTAAATTCGTCCTCAATTTCTAGTAACCATAAACTTGTAAAAGCCGGAATTGAATTAGGACGAGAAACTTACGGTTCGCCTACACTTTCTGACCAATCTGTTTTAACTTGTCAGTCTTTAAAATTAGGACCAGGCGATAGTACGCGTTCGCACACAGCCGATGAGTTTATTTATTTGGCTGAGATTGAAGAAGGTGTTGATTTGTATATTAAGTTGTTAGAAAAAGTATTGTAGAAATAACAGACCTAGCAGGTTTTTAAAACCTTGCAGGTCTAAAATTAAAAACAGATTCCTGCCGAAGTTTATCTTGAGCGATAGCCGAAAGGCAGGAATGACAAAAACGAATAAAAGATGAAACTTTGGGACAAAGGCTATTCCATAGATAAAAAAATAGAATTATTTACCGTTGGTAACGACAGAGAAATTGACATGCATATTGCTAAATATGATGTTGAAGCCTCAAGAGCGCATGCTGTGATGTTAGAATCCATCGGAATTATTACTTCGGATGAATTAGAACAACTAAAATCAGGTTTAAAGGTTTTAGCAGATTCTATTGAAGATGGTACTTTTATAATTGAGGATTCATTTGAAGATGTACATTCTAAAATTGAACATGAATTGACTAAAACTTTAGGCGACGTCGGAAAGAAAATCCATACGGCACGTTCTAGAAACGACCAAGTTTTAGTAGCCCTTCAGTTATACTACAAAGAGAATTTACAAATCATTAACGATAAAACTAAAACGTTTTTCGATACACTTTTAGGTCTTGCTGAAACTCACAAGACTAAACTTTTACCGGGTTATACACATTTGCAAGTTGCTATGCCTTCCTCTTTTGGGTTATGGTTTTCTGCTTATGCTGAATTATTAATTGATGATGTTTATGTGTTGAATGCAGTTTCAAAAATTACAGACCAAAATGTTTTAGGTTCAGCTGCTGGTTATGGAAGTTCATTTCCTATTGATAGAGATATTACTACTAAAGAACTTGGATTTTCGACTTTAAAATATAATGTGGTTGCAGCACAATTAAGTAGAGGAAAAAGCGAACATGCAATTGCAAGTGCACTAGGTGGTTTATGTAATACTATGGCACGTTTTGCCATGGATATTTGCTTATATATGAGTCAGAATTTTGGATTTATTACGTTTCCGGATGAGTTAACTACAGGAAGTAGTATTATGCCACACAAAAAGAATCCTGATGTATTTGAATTGATACGAGGTAAGTGTAATAAAATTCAAGCACTACATTCTGAAATGTTATTAATCACGAACAATTTACCAAGTGGCTACCACAGAGATTTTCAATTATTGAAAGAAAACATTATCAATGCTTTTGAAGATGTAAAAGATATTTTAGACATCTTTAATTATTCCATTCAACAAATTATAGTTAAAGATATTGACCTCAACGATGAGAAATACCAATACTTATTTACAGTAGATAGCATAAATAATTTGGTTGTTGATGGTATGAGCTTTAGAGAAGCCTATCAAAAAATCGGCAGCCAAGTACAAGCCGGAACTTATCAACCTGACTTAGGGAAAGAGCATTCTCATATAGGAAGTATTCATAATTTATGTTTAGATAAAATCAGTAAGAAATATCCAAATTAAGAGACTAAAGCAATACATAAATAGTTTAGACTTTAAGAATTTAAAAAATATTAACCTTTAAAAAATAAATAAAATGAGCGTAATTAGATTAGGTGATGAAGCACCAAACTTTACAGCACAAACTTCAGAAGGAGAAATAAACTTTCATGATTGGCTAGGCGATAGTTGGGGAATATTATTTTCTCATCCAGCAGATTACACGCCTGTTTGTACAACGGAATTAGGAACTGTTGCGAAATACAAAAGTGAATTTGAAAAAAGAAATGTAAAAACCATAGCATTAAGCGTAGATGGTCTTTCTTCTCACAAAGGTTGGATTAAAGATATTAATGAAACGCAAAATACATCTGTAGATTTTCCTATTATAGCTGATGAAGACAAAAAAGTTTCAAATTTATACGATATGATTCATCCAAATGCAGATAATAATTTAACCGTTAGATCTGTATTTATTATAGATCCTGATAAGAAAGTGAAATTAATCATTGTATATCCTGCTTCAACTGGTAGAAATTTTGAAGAATTATTAAGAGTTATAGATTCTTTACAATTAACAGCTTACCATAAAGTTGCGACACCTGCAAACTGGAAAAACGGAGACGATTGTGTAATTTCACCTGCAGTATCCAATGAACAAATCCCAGAATTATTTCCGAAAGGACACAAAGAGGTTAAGCCATATTTAAGGTTAACACCTCAACCTAATTTATAATTAATATTTCTATAAAAGGGCATCATTTTGATGCCCTTTTCAATTCTAGAATAATTAAATAACTGCAATTAATAGAACATATATCTTAAAGTTATATGAGAACTTTTTAACCACTTATTAGGACTCTAAACAAAAAGCATCTGTTTCCAGATGCTTTTAAATTTCTACTCTAATAAAAGACTACCCCTAGAATTTATAGCAGCAGAAGTATTTTTAGTCTTATAACGCAACCAAATCACCGTCAGGATTTTTAGTCGCTAAATCAGATTTACCCATTAAATAAATATCCACTTGGCGTGCAGCTTCTCTACCTTCGGAAATAGCCCAAACAATTAGAGATTGTCCTCTACGCATATCTCCAGCTGTAAATATATTTGGAATATTCGTTTGATACTTTCCGTAAGCGGCTTTATAATTAGAGCGCACATCGCGTTCTAAGCCTAATTTATCTGCAAGTGTAGATTCTGGACCTGTAAAACCTAAAGCTAACAATGCTAAATCGCATTTCCAAGTTTTTTCCGTACCAGCAATTTCTATTAGTTTTGGACGTTCGCCAGGAACCATTTCCCACTCTACGTTTACCGTTTTTATAGCGGTTAGTTTACCTTTAGCATTGGTTACAAACTCTTTAGTATTAATTAACCAATTACGCTCCACTCCTTCTTTATGAGACGTTGACGTTTTTAATTGTAAAGGCCAATACGGCCAAGGTGTTGCTGGTGAACGATGTCCTGGCGGCTTTGGCATAATTTCAAAATTAACTACCGATTTTGCACCTTGACGATTCGAGGTTCCTATACAATCACTTCCGGTATCTCCACCTCCAATAACAATCACGTTTTTACCAGTTGCTACCACTTGATCTTTTATTTTTTGCCCAAAAACAACTTTTGTTTGCTGCGTTAAAAAGTCCATAGCTTGTACTACGCCATCTGCATCAATGCCTGGTGTTGGTAAACTTCTTCTTTCAGTTGCTCCACCACAAAGAACCACAGCATCAAATTTTTTCAATTCTTCAACATCGTAATTGACACCGACATTCACATTAGTCTTAAAAACAATACCTTCTGCTTCCAGAACTTTTAAACGACGATCAATTATTCCTTTTTCCATTTTAAAATTAGGAATACCATAACGCAACAATCCTCCAATAGCATCATCTCGTTCAAAAACAGTAATTGTATGTCCGGCTCGATTTAATTGTTGAGCTGCAGCTAAACCTGCAGGACCTGACCCTACAATGGCAATCGTTTTTCCTGTTCGCGTTTTTGGCGGTTGTGGCTTTATCCAACCTTCTTTAAAAGCACGTTCAACAATACTTTTCTCAATGTTTTCTATGGAAACTGGGTCTTCAATAATCCCAAGAACACATGATTGTTCACAAGGTGCAGGGCACAATCGGCCTGTAAATTCAGGAAAATTATTAGTGGAGTGTAAAATCCAAGAGGCTTTTTGCCATTCACCTTGATGCACCATATGATTAAAATCAGGAATTAAATTACCTAATGGACAACCACTATGGCAAAATGGAATTCCGCAATCCATACAACGCGACCCTTGTTCGGTCATGTCTTTATCCTTTAAAGGTATAGTAAACTCATTATAATGTTTTACACGATCCTTTACGGGTTTATATGACTCGTCTTTTCTTTTAAACTCTTTAAAACCTGTTACTTTTCCCATTGTATTGCTGTAAAAGCAGGAGTTTTATCCTAGCTTTCTAATTTTAATTCTACTGTATTTTTATTTTTTCTAAACAAATTTGAATTACACAACCTCTAATTCTTCAACCATTTGTTCTTCGGTTTCCAAGCGCTTTAAAGCACGTTTATATTCTGTTGGCATAACACGAACAAAATGACTTAAACTTGTCTCCCAATCCGCGAGCAATTCGGCACCTCGCCTACTATCTGTATATTTCACATGTTTCTCTATTATAGCTTTTAATTCTTGCCCATCTTTTTTAAGAATTTTCTCAAATTCTATGGTTTCAGTATTACATAATCCGTTTACAAATGCTTTTTCGGGATCATACACATAAGCGATACCTCCACTCATTCCAGCTGCAAAATTTCGTCCTGTTTTACCGAGGACAATCACTTTTCCGCCAGTCATATATTCACAGCAATGGTCACCTACACCTTCAACGACAGCTATAGCACCAGAGTTTCTAACCGCAAAACGTTCTCCTGCAATACCATTGATAAACGCTTGGCCTTCCACAGCACCAAACAAACATACATTTCCGATAATAATATTCTCTTCAGCCTTAAAATCTGCTTTTAAAGGCTTTTTAACAATTAACTTTGCTCCAGATAATCCTTTACCTAGATAATCATTGGTGTTTCCTTCTAATTTAAAGGTTAGACCGTGTGCACCAAAGGCTCCGAAACTTTGTCCAGCTGACCCCTGAAAATTGATACTCAGAGTGTCTTCTGGCAAACCTAAATGACCATATATTTTTGAAATCTCATTACTTACAATTGCACCAACAGTACGATTTGTATTTTTAATTGGGTAAGACAATGTCATCTGTTCTTTACGATATAACGCGCGGTGCGAATCCTTTAATATTTTGAAATCGAGAACATTGTCTAAATTATGATCTTGCTTCTCAGTATTCTTAACAATCATGGTGCTATAAGCCTCCGATCGATGTAGTATAGAAGACAAGTCCAAACCTTTAGCTTTATAATGTTTTATAGCTCTATTGGCATTAATCTTATGCGTTTGCCCAATCATCTCTGCCATGGATCTAAAACCTAATTCTGCCATTATACCTCTTAGCTCTTCAGCGATATAGTAGAAGAAATTAATAACATGTTCTGGTGTCCCTTTAAAGTTTTTACGTAGTTCTTTGTCTTGTGTGGCAATCCCAACAGGACAAGTGTTTAAGTGACACTTACGCATCATTATACAGCCTGAAGCAACAAGTGGAGCAGTCGCAAAACCAAATTCTTCCGCTCCCAATAAGGCGGCTATAGCCACATCTCTACCTGTTTTTAACTGACCATCACATTCAACAACAATTCTACTTCTTAGATTATTAAGAACTAAGGTTTGCTGCGCTTCTGCTAATCCAAGTTCCCATGGTAAACCTGCGTGTTTTAACGATGTTAAAGGAGAAGCTCCTGTACCACCATCGTAACCTGAAATAAGCACTACATCTGCTTTTGCCTTTGCTACACCTGCCGCAATAGTACCTACACCAACTTCAGATACTAATTTTACATTTATTCTGGCTTCACGGTTGGCATTTTTAAGGTCGTATATTAATTGCGCCAAATCTTCAATGGAATAGATATCGTGATGTGGTGGTGGAGAAATTAACCCCACAAATGGAGTTGAGTTTCGAGCTGAGGCAATCCATGGTAAAACTTTTTCGCCTGGTAACTGCCCTCCTTCTCCAGGCTTTGCGCCCTGAGCCATTTTAATCTGAATTTCTTTAGCATTCGTCAAATAGTGCGAGGTCACACCAAAACGGCCAGAAGCCACCTGCTTTATTGCTGAATTCCGACTATCTCCATTGACATCGGGCTGAAAACGCCTACGATCCTCTCCTCCTTCACCTGAATTAGATTTACCTCCAATTCTATTCATAGCAATGGCTAAATTTTCATGCGCTTCACGAGAAATAGACCCATAAGACATGGCTCCTGTTTTAAATCGTTTTACAATTTCCGTCCATGGCTCTACTTCTTCAATAGGAATAGGATCAATGTTATTAAATTCAAATAGCCCACGGATAGTCATTAAATTTTCGGACTGCTCATTGATGGTTTTTGCATACAAATCATAACTAGCCTGATCACTTAACCTAACCGCTTGTTGTAATTTTGCAACCGTTGTAGGGTTAAACAAGTGCTTTTCACCATTTCGTCTCCAACGGTAATCACCACCTATATTTAATCCTAAGCGTTTATCGACTTCAGTATCTGGATACGCATATTTGTAGCGCTTATCAATTTCTTTTTCAATCTCATAGAGACCAATACCTTCAATTCTAGACGCTGTATACGGAAAATACTTTTCAACGAATTGAGAATTAAAACCTACAATTTCAAAAATTTGAGATCCTCTATAAGAACGCAACGTTGAAATTCCGATTTTGTTCATTACCTTAAGAATTCCTTTACCAATTGCTTTATTAAAATTATCTACCGCCTTTTGCTCATCCATATCAGTAATAAAGCCTTCTTTAACTTGTATTCTAATAATTTCATTAACCATATATGGATTTACAGCACTCGCACCATAACCAAATAATGTCGCAAAATGATGTGGTTCTCGAGGTTCTGCAGACTCTATTATAATATCAAAATACGAACGCTTACGTAAACGATTCATTTGATGACTAACATAAGAACATGCTAATAATGGTGGTATTGGAGCCTTTTCTTTACTCACTCCACGGTCTGAAAGAATTATAATATTTGTTTTTCTATCTAAAGCCTTTTCTATTTGTGTAATAATACCATCTAAGGCATCTTCTAAACCATTAAGACCTCTATCTTTATCATATAACATTTCAACTGTTTCAGCTTTAAAGCCCTCCACTTGAATGTTTCGAATTTTTGCTAAATCATCATTTGATATAACAGGATTTTGAATTTTTAATTTTCGACATTGACGCTCTGTGATGCTAAAAATGTTTCTATCTTTTCCTAAAGCCAAACTAATATCGGTCACAATTTCTTCCCTAATACCATCTAATGGTGGGTTGGTTACCTGAGCAAATAATTGCTTAAAATAGTTTGAAATGAGCTGCGGCTTATTTGACAAGACAGCCAAAGGAGTATCAATACCCATAGAGCCTAAAGCCTCTTTAGCCTTTTGTGCCATAGGTGTAATAACTTCCTGAATATCTTCGAAGGTATAGTTAAACAAACGCTGTCTGGTTTTCATATCCAGCGTTTCAATCGGACAGGTTTCGCCTGTATAAGGAATATCTTTTAAATGTAACCGTGTTTTATCTAACCATTCTTGATAAGGTCGTTCTTTTACGATTTTACTTTTTATTTCTTCGTCATTAATTATACGCCCTTGGTTCATGTCTACTAGAAACATTTTCCCAGGCTCTAAACGACCATGACTTTCAACATCTTCTGGAGCAATATCCACAACTCCAATTTCAGACGACATAATTAACTTACCACTTTTGGTTACCGTGTATCGAGAAGGCCTTAAACCGTTTCTATCCAACAGTGCACCAATATAGTTTCCGTCTGTAAATGGTACTGATGCTGGGCCATCCCAAGGCTCCATAATACAAGCATTATAATCGTAAAAGGCTTTTCGTTCTGGCGACATCGTTGCATGTTTTTCCCATGCTTCAGGTATCATCATCATCATTACCTCTGGCAATGATCTTCCCGTATGTGTTAATAATTCTACTACCATATCCATAGAAGCAGAATCCGATTTTCCAGGTAAAATTATAGGAAACAATTTATCGATCTGAGGACCAAAAACATCACTCTTCATAATCTCTTCCCGAACGCGCATTCTACTCACATTACCACGGAGTGTATTTATCTCTCCATTCTGACACATAAAACGGAAGGGTTGTGCCAATTCCCAAGTTGGCATTGTGTTTGTAGAAAAGCGTTGGTGTACCAAAGCTAAGCGTGTTACCAAATCATTTTCTTGTAAATCTTTGTAATATGCACCAATATCTTCAGGCATAATTATACCTTTATATATCAATGTATTCATAGACAAACTAGATACGTAAAAATAAGAGCTTTGCGACATCTTAGATTGACGAACTGTATGCTCTGTAATTTTCCGTGCAGCGTATAATTTTGCTTTAAAATCGGCCTCAGAAACCTCGTTTGATTTTCCAACAAAAAGCTGCTCTATATTTGGCTCTGATGCTAATGCTATTTCACCGAGTTGAGTAGAGTCTACCGGAACCTCTCTCCACCCAATAACAGTAAGCCCTTGAGCAATGATTTCTTTCTCAAAAGTATCCTTACAAAAACGGTATTGATTTCTGTTTTTTGGCAAGAACACCATACCCACAGCGTACTTTCCTCTAACAGGAACTTTAAAACCACAAACGCGTTTAAAATAAGCATGTGGTATATCAATTAACAAACCCGCTCCATCTCCAGTTTTTCCATCAGCACTTACACCACCACGATGCTCTAATTTTACTAGAATTTCTAGTGCATCATGTATAATTTGATTTGTCTTTTCTCCCTTTAGATTACAGATGAATCCTGCTCCACAATTTTCGTGTTCAAATTCTGGTAAATAGAGCCCTTGCTTTTTAAACATATTTTACAAAAAATTTCAAGGTTTTTACACCTTATTACTCCTCTAATATATATTCAAAAAATTGATTTAAAAAATACACGAAACACTTTTCCCATATCGATAGTTAAGTGCATTTTCAATGAAAATATTGCAATAATAACGTGTTTTATTAAAGAATAGCCAATATGAATTACGCAACAAAAATATCTATTCACTAACAAAACATCTAAAACTTAAACCAAGAAGTAAATTTTAATCATTTTTTATGCAATTTTTATGAATTTTTAAAAATTCCAATTATTGATATAATAAAAAAATCACAATATTTAATTTTAACCCTAAATTTTAGAGGGTATAAAATTAAATATTCATAAAAATTTCATTTTAACCCCAAAAATTTAGAGGGTATCAATAAAGATTATATAGATTTGAGCAGAACTAACTATTATTAAACACGTTATTATGAAAAAATTACTTACGCTTTCATTGTTCTTTATTGCATTTGGCTTAACTGCCCAAGAAGAAGAAACCGAAGAAACCAAATCTTTTACTATTAGCGGTAGCGTTGACGCCTACTACCAAACCTACCTCACTGCTTCTGATGATTCCGGACAATCTTTTGGGACCGCCTTCGCCGACCAAACAGGATTTGCCTTAGGTATGGGTAACCTAATTGCTAGTTACGAAAGCGGTAAAGTTGGAGCTGTTCTCGATTTAGTAACAGGACCAAGAGGTGGAAGCGCAACATTTAGTAATGATATTGTGGATGGCATAGTCAACCAAGCCTATGTATATTGGAATGTATCCGAAACAACTACGTTAACCATGGGACGTTTTAACACCTTTTTAGGCTATGAAGTTATAGCTCCTGCAGCAAACTTTAACTATAGCACATCTTACTTGTTCTCTAGTGGACCATTCTCTCACATGGGACTAAAAGCAGATTTTGCTATATCTGACGATTTTAGCTTAATGTTAGCTGTTATGAATCCTTGGGACACCAACGACACCTCTACAACTGGTGAATATTCTTTTGGAGCGCAACTCGGATACAAAGGACAATACCTCAACTTATACTACGACAGTGGAGCCAATGCTGGCTTAGGGTTTGAAATTGATTACACAGGTGGTTTTGATCTTTCTGATGATTTCTTCTTAGGAATTAACGCTGCTTACCAAACATCTTCTTATTACTACGATGACGAAGGAGCAGTACTTAGTGATGATTTTGAAAATGGCTTTTACGGAGCAGCTCTATATCCACAATACACACTATCTGAAGAATTTGCACTTGGATTAAGAGGGGAATATTACGGATTCCACGCAGAAGAAGGAGATGATTTACCTAGCGTTATCGGCCTTACAGTAACAGGAAGCTACATAGTAGACAGTAACTTAATTATTAAACCAGAAGTGAGATTAGATTCTTGGAGTAATAATGATGCCGCATACTTTGACGCTGATGGTGAAGACTCAAGTAGTTTAGAAGCATTTACTTTGGCTGCAATCTACACGTTCTAAACCATAATACTAACTAATACTTTTACATATGATACCTAATTTTTTAACTATACTCCCAACTCTAGCTGCAATACAAGACGCAGCAGAACCTACTGAAATTGAAGCAGCCGTTGCAGCTGTAAATGGTGACATGGGAATGCTTTGGATGCTCTTATCCGCTATCCTAGTGTTCTTTATGCAAGCTGGATTTACACTTGTTGAAACTGGCATGACACGTTCTAAAAATGCAGCTAATATCGCAATGAAAAACCTACTCGACATCTGTGTAGGCTCATTAACCTATTGGTTTGTAGGCTATTCTTTAATGTATGGTGACACTTCAAACGGATGGTTTTTCTGGAGTGGCCTAATGCAAGGTGAAGGAGCCGACTTACTATTCCAAACTATGTTTGCTGCAACAGCTGCCACTATCGTATCTGGAGCAATTGCAGGTAGAACAAAATACTCAACCTATGCTATTTTCTCAATTATAATGACTGCTTTAATTTATCCTATTGCTGGCGGATGGCAATGGCAGGGCTCTGGATGGTTAACAGAACTTGGTTTTATTGACTTTGCAGGATCTTCAATAGTTCACTCTGTAGGTGGATGGGCAGCTTTAGTAGCCGCTTACATGGTAGGTCCTCGTATTGGAAAGTTTATAGACGGAAAAGTAATGCCAATTCCAGGTCACAACCAAATTTTAGCAACCTTAGGTGTTTTTGTCCTTTGGTTAGGATGGTTCGGATTTAACGGAGGTTCTCAACTCGCTTGGGGAGGTGACGATGCTGTTGCCGCTTCAAATGTAGTATTGGTTACAAATTTAGCTGCTGCTGCTGGTGGTCTTGGCGCCCTAATTACCACCTGGATCTGGTACGGAAAACCCAATCTACCACAAACTTTAAACGGTGCCTTAGCTGGTTTAGTAAGTATTACTGCTGGCTGCGGAAACATGTCTGCTGGAGGAGCTCTTTTAGCCGGTCTTATTGGCGGTATCATTGTTGTATTCTCAATTGAGTTTATTGAGAAAAAATTAAAGATTGATGACGCTATCGGAGCCGCATCTGTACACGGCGTTGCAGGTGTATGGGGAACAATTGTAATTGGTCTTTGGGGCATTGACGGAGATACAGGAATTGGATTATTTAACGGAGGTGGATTTAGCCAATTAGGTGCACAAGCTACAGGAGCTTTAGCTTATGGTGTTTGGGCTGTTGTTTTATCTTTTATTGTTTTGAAAATTTTAAAATCTACAATGGGCCTAAGAGTAAGCGAAGAAGAAGAACTAGTTGGACTTGACCTTTCTGAGCATGGTGAAATTGCTTACCCAGGAAAAAGAGAAAGATAATTGAATTCTTTCATTTAAGTTTAAATTGATAATTAATTTAGTTGTTAGAATAGAAACCTTCGAAGCCTAACCTTCGAGGGTTTCTTTATCACTTATAACATCTAAATATTCAGCACAAAAAAATCCTCAGAAGAATAACAACTTCTGAGGATTTTTATTTTCTAAAACGAATGCTTTTTATGCAGAATTACGACTGGCATTAATATTACCAAATAATGATCTGGTTACCATTTTTTCAAAAATCTTAATCTGTGCTTCATCGCGCACCTCTGCTTTTTCAAGCTCTTGAATCTTTTTTAAAGCATACTGTTGAATTGTTAATAAAGGTAATACAATAGATTCTCTAACAGCTATCGAAGCTTTACCCGAAGGCTCCTCCTCCATTAGTTCCTTATAACCCGTAAGTTTTAAAATTAGACGTTTAGAAGTTTCGTACTCCTCATAAATCAGGTTCCAAAATTCACCGTATTCTTCATCTTCAGACATATAACGTGTTAAATCAAAAAATGATTTTGATAAAGACATCATACTGTTTTCAATTAAAGTCTTAAAGAAACTCGAAGTTTTAAACAAATGTTGTGCCTTATCAAATTCTCCAATGTCTTCATAATGCTTTAATGCCGTACCCACTCCAAAAAAACCAGGTACATTTTGTTTTAATTGACTCCAAGAACCTACAAAAGGAATAGCTCTTAAATCTTCAAAAACCAACCCTTCCGATTTACCTCTTTTAGATGGTCGACTTCCAATATTTGTTTTCGCATAATACTTAAGCGTACTCATATGCTCTAAATAAGAGATAAATTTAGGATGTGCTTTAAAAGCCGCATACGCCTCGTAACTACGCTTTGCCAAATCGGTCATAACCTCTCTGTTTTCGGGCTGCATTTTTAAATCCACATCACTTAAACTATTACCAATACCAGAACTAATTAATTGTTCTAAGTTATATTGAGAAGACTCTAAAGTACCGAAATTAGAACTTATGGTCTGACCTTGAATCGTTAATTGCACTTCTTCATCTTCTATAGTAGGACCTAGAGAAGCATAAAAGTTATGTGTTTTTCCTCCACCTCGTGCTGGTGGCCCACCACGACCATCAAAGAAAATGACCTTAATTCCATGCGCTCTGGACACCCTAGTTAAGTTTTCCTTAGCCTGATAAATTGCCCAATTTGCCATTAGATAACCACCATCTTTAGTCCCATCACTAAAACCAAGCATAATAGTCTGTTTATTTCCTCTAGATTTTAAATGTTTCGCATAATCAGGATTTGTATACAACTCTTCCATTACCTGCGGTGCATTTTCTAAATCAGTTATGGTTTCAAACAACGGCCCAATATCTACAGTTAAATCTTCGTGAAACGCCACTAATTTTAGCATCGCAAATAATTGCATAACATGCAACGTTGATTGATTATTACTTATAATATAGCGATTAGCTGCCTGTTCACCATTTGTTTCCTGAATTGTTTTTATAGCTTTTATGGTTTCTAAAGCTTTTAATGTTTCTTCATCCTTAATTAAAGACAAATTAACAGATCCTTTTACTTTAGAGAGAACTTTAATTTGCTCACTTTCTGATAAATCGTGATAATTGTTAGGAAAAACCTCACTACCACTCTCAATTAACGCATTCACCATATCATTAAAAAATTGCGCGTGCTTGCGGCTATCTTGTCTGATATCTAAATTTGCAAAGTGAAATCCAAATAAATGCGTTTTGTTAATTAAACTATTGAGCTCATCAACGTATAAAGACTGATGCTTATCGATAATGATTTGCTTCACAGCTTTTAATTCTGAAACAAAATATGCCAAAGTTAAATCGGATGGCTCATTAGTTATGATACTATATAGTTCTCGTTCCAAATTAATCATACGATCCTCAACACCTTGAAATGTTAATTTTCGCTTCAACTGTCTTACATTTCTATAATAGTTTTTAATAATTGAAAGCCTTAAACGATCTGCAACTTTTAATGTAATTTCTGGAGTCACAAAAGGATTTCCGTCTCTATCTCCTCCTGGCCAAAAACCTACATTAATAATATCGTTATCAATAGGTTCACCATCAAATATATTCTGTTGAATATAATCGTATATACTACCAAAGGATTTATAAAACACATTTTCTAAATACCATATGAGACTCACAGCCTCATCAAAAGGTGTGGGTTTCTTGTGCTTAAAAAATGGTGTTTTTCCTAATTGCGCTAAAAGGTCATTAATTTTTAATAAATCATTTTCACGAATTGCTTCCGTTAAATCAGTAATAATCCCCAGAACTGAACCTGGATAAAATTGTGTAGGATGCGCTGTTAAAACAATTCTAACTTTAAATTCTTCTAAATATTTTCGAAGCGTTTCTAACTTATTATCTGCAGAGACGGTTTCCTTCAAGCTTCGCAAAGTCCCAATACCATCCATATTATTAACTATAGGAAAAGCAGCATCTTCAATGGCATCGAATAAAACAACTTGTCTTTCGATATATTGAATAAATCGAAACAACAAATTCACCTGACTTTCAGAAGATCGCCTTGCTTGATATTTCTTAAAAAATGAATCTACTATTGCTGTGGGAGTATCTTTATTTGCAAATCCTTTTTGACAAGTTTCATGAAACAAAGGTAAAAGCGCTCCTGTTTTTGTAACGGCATCAAAAGGCAAAGTCATAAATATACTGTTGTATATCTGATACTTAGATAATACATTTTGATTGAATCGTGTTAATTTTGGTTGTGTAGGCATTATCTTAAAATTATATTATAGTGGACTGCCCTAAATGGATATTCTTAAAATTGAGATTAGTATCTTTTGGATTGTAGATAAAATCTTCAATAAAATCACCAACATTAGAGGTTGTCACCGTATTTACCACCGAATTTATATCTGGTGTTGTGATGTTTAATTTTAATGATTTTTCTACAGCTAACCTAATTAATTCTGCTTCATTATATAAATCAAAATGACTCAACAACATAGCAGCAGATAAAATGGATGCAATAGGATTAGCAATACCTTTATCAGCGGCCTGTGGATAAGAACCATGAATAGGCTCAAACATCGCATATTTATCTCCTACAGAAGCCGAAGCCAACAACCCTATAGAACCTCCGATAACACTAGCTTCATCACTAATAATATCTCCAAACATGTTTTCGGTTAAGATCACATCAAACTGTTTTGGGTTTAATATCATTTGCATCGCTGCATTGTCTACAAACAAAAAGTCGAGTGTAACCTCTTGATATTGTTGAGCAACTTCTTTTACTACCGCTCTCCAAAGCCTGGAGGTTTCTAAAACATTTGCTTTATCTACTAAAGTAACTTTATGATTTCTATGCTCTGCTGCAACGAAGGCCAAGTGCGCTATACGTTCTATTTCTTCACGTGAATAACGACATAAATCTGAGGCTTCATTTCCATCTTCAGATAATTGCTTTTCGCCAAAATAAATGCCGCCAGTTAATTCTCTATAAATAGAAATATCAGTACCTTGGATGATATGTTTTTTTAAAGGAGATTTCTCCAACAAGCTCGTATAAGCTTTAACAGGTCTTATATTAGCATACAACCCCAACTCCTTACGCAGTTTAAGCAAACCTTGTTCTGGCCTTACTTTTGCCGCAGGATTATTGTCGTATTTAGGATCTCCAATCGCTCCAAATAGAATTGCATCTGTATTTTTACACAAGTCTAATGTTGCATCTGGCAACGCATTATTATGCTTATCTATTGCAACAGCACCAACATCTGCAGTTGTAAATTTAAAATTATGATTAAATTCTGAAGCAATTGCTTTTAAAGCTTTTATAGCTTGATTTGTGACTTCTGGACCAATACCATCTCCTGGTAATACTGCTATATTTAATTTCATTGAAAAAAATTATGATTTCCGAATCCAAACGGAACTTTTACGTTTGTTAATTAGTATATTTTTTGAGCTTCAAAAGCTTCTATTTGTACTTTGTTATTAATGAGGTAGTCGATATCATCATAACCATTAATCATGCAAGTTTTTTTATAGGGATCAATGTCAAAATTTTCGCTTAAGCCCAAACCTTTTACCGAAATGTTTTGGTTTTCGAGATCAACTACTAATTCCGTCTCTGGATTAGACACAATAGCTTGCATTAAGTCACTTAAAAAGTCTGCCGAAACCTGCACAGGCAACAACCCATTATTAAGGGCATTTCCCTTAAATATGTCTGCAAAAAAACTTGAAACCACGACTTTAAAACCATATCCTGTAATAGCCCAAGCCGCATGCTCTCTACTAGAACCGCAACCAAAATTATCGCCAGCAACCAAAATACTTCCGGAATACCGTGAGTCGTTTAACACAAAATCTGTGTTAACTGTGCCGTCCTTCTGATATCTCCAGTCCCTAAAAACATTGTCTCCAAATCCTTTTCTATCCGTTGCTTTTAAAAAACGTGCTGGTATGATTTGATCAGTATCTACATTCTCAATATTTAACGGAATGCCTTTTGATTGTAATGTTGTAAACTTTTCCATTAATTTAATTGCTTTGAAATATCTATAATTTTACCTTCTACAGCGGTTGCTGCTGCCACAAGCGGACTTGCCAAAATGGTTCTAGAACCCTGTCCTTGACGTCCTTCAAAATTACGATTTGAAGTAGACACACAATATTCCCCTTGCGGTATCTTATCGTCATTCATGGCTAAACATGCCGAACAACCTGGCTGACGCAATTCAAACCCTGCATCATCAAAAATAGATTTCAAGCCTTCTTCTATAATTTGAGATTCTACTTGCTTACTACCTGGCACTAACCAAGCCGTAACATTATCGGCTTTTCGTTTTCCTTTAATATAATTTGCTGCCACTCTAAAATCTTCAATTCTAGAATTTGTACAACTCCCTATAAATACAAAATTAATAGGCTTATTAATTAGACTTTCGCCAGCTTCAAAATCCATATAGGCTAAAGATTTTTTAAACGACGGATTTTCATCTACTGGAATTGTTTCAGAAATTTTAATACCCATACCTGGATTTGTGCCGTAGGTAATCATAGGCTCAATATCTTCGGCATCAAAACTGTATTCCTTATCAAATGTGGCATCACTATCGGTTGGCAGAGTTTTCCAGTAAGCCACTTTCTTATCAAAAGCTTCACCTTTTGGCGCAAATTGCCTTCCTTTTACATATTCAAAAGTAGTATCATCTGGCGCTATCATACCTCCTCGCGCTCCCATTTCTATGCTCATATTACAAACAGTCATACGACCTTCCATGCTCATTTCTTCAAAAACATTTCCTGCATACTCACAGAAATAACCGGTACCAGAATTAGTTCCTAATTTTGAAATGATATATAAAATGACATCTTTAGGAAGCACTCCTTTTTTCAATTTCCCATTTACGGTCACTCTAAGACTTTTGGGCTTGGTAAGCAACAAGCATTGACTAGCAAAAACCTGTGCAACCTGACTGGTACCAATACCAAAAGCAATGGCTCCGAACGCACCATGTGTTGACGTATGACTATCACCGCAGACCATGGTTAAGCCTGGTTGCGTCACACCTAACTCTGGAGCCATTACATGCACAATTCCGTTATATTTATGTCCTAATTGGTATAGTGTTATATTATTTTTTTCACAATTTTCTGATAATTGCTCTAGTTGTTTTCTAGATAAAGCATCTCGTATCGGTTGATCTTGATGCATCGTCGGAGTATTATGATCTGCCGTAGCAACAATTTGGTTCGGCCTAAAAATAGGAATTCCACGATCTTCTAACTCATTAAAAGCTTGTGGACTCGTAACCTCATGTATTAAATGCTTGTCAATATAAAGAATTTGTGGCCCATTCTCAATTGTACTGACCACATGTGAATCCCAAACTTTATCAAATAATGTTTTACCCATCTATGCTGAAATTATTTGTTGATACACCTTACTTGTTTCAATGATTTGATGAATATCACTATCATTTATCTCCTTTTTTTGATCTGCAAAACGCAAAAAATTAGCATAGACATCATCTAATTGTAGCTTGGTAAGTTCGTAACCTACATTTTTTGCCCTATATGCCAAAGCTGCTCTTCCACTTCTTGCCGTTAAAACAATAGCAGATTCAGTTACTCCAACATCTACAGGATTAATTATCTCGTAAGTTTCTCGGTTTTTTATAACACCATCTTGATGGATTCCTGAACTATGCGCAAAAGCATTAGAACCAACAATCGCTTTATTTGGCTGAGTATAAATACCCATACTATCACTAACCAACTGACTCATACCATATAACATGGAGGTGTTTACATTGGTGTCTAAATTTAAATAAGGATGTTGCTTCAACACCATGACGACTTCCTCTAAAGCCGTATTACCTGCACGTTCACCAATTCCATTAATTGTGCACTCTATCTGGCGCGCACCATTAATAACACCCTCAATAGAATTAGCAGTAGCCAAACCTAAATCGTTATGACAATGACAAGACAAAATAGCCTTTTCAATACCTTTTACATTTTCTTTTAAGTACTTTATCTTAGCACCATACTCACTCGGCAAACAATAGCCCGTGGTATCTGGAATATTTAATACCGTAGCACCTGCCTTTATAGCCGCTTCACAAACTCTCGCCAAGTATTCATTTTCAGTACGACCCGCATCTTCTGCATAAAACTCCACATCCTCAACAAAGGATTTAGCATATTTTACAGCATCAAAAGCACGCTCAATAATAGCATCTCTGTTAGATTTAAACTTATGTAAAATATGTAAATCTGAAGTTCCAATTCCGGTATGAATTCTAGGCCTTTTTGCATATTGTAAAGATTCTGCAGCCACTTTTATATCATTTTCTACAGCCCTTGTTAAACCGCAAACCGTAGCATTTTTAACGATCTTAGAAATAGCGTTTACAGATTCAAAATCACCTGGACTAGAAACTGGAAACCCAGCCTCAATGACATCAACTCCAAGTAAATCTAATTGCTCCGCAATCACAACTTTTTGTTCCGAATTAAGTTTACAACCTGGTACCTGTTCACCATCGCGAAGTGTTGTATCGAAGATTTGTATGTTGTTATTTGACATATATCAAAATATATTTATAGTATTGTCTAACGAATATATGTTTTGAAATTGCTTTGAACCTGGTTAATAATGTAACTTTACGATGTTCAATAGACAAAATGCATTTTAAATTCTTGATTAACAGTCTTATAAATCTATTTTCAATTGATAACTAAAGACCAAAAAGATAATTTATTTTCACTTGTAAAGTCACTTACAAAGTCAGAAAAACGACAATTTAAGCTTTATGTAGGGAGACTTGGTGTAAATTCAGATTCTAAATTCTTAAATCTTTTTAACCTTTTAGACAAAGCCAAAACCTATAACGAATCTGCAATTATCAAAAGTGGCATCGTAAAAAAACAGCAATTAGCAAACGTTAAAGCACATTTATACAAACAAATTTTAATCAGCTTAAAACTCAACCCTTCGCATCAAAATGTACGCTTACAAATTAGAGAACAATTAGATTTTGCTTCCATTTTATATCATAAAGGTCTTTATAAACAAAGCTTAAAAATTTTAGACAAAGCAAAAGAACTAGCGATTGTAAACGAAGAAAAAAATTCGGCTTTTGAAATCGTTGAACTCGAAAAAGTTATTGAATCGCAATATATTACCCGTAGTATTAGCACACGTGCAGACGAACTCGCAATACAAGCCAAGGAATTAAGTTCTCTCAATGTTATTGCTAGTAAACTCTCTAATTTATCGCTTCAACTGTATAGTACCATTTTAAAAACGGGCTATGTAAGAAACGAGGAAGAAGCTCACATGATTACGGATTATTTTAACAAACAACTTCCTAAAGTTAAGCTCGAAAAATTAGGCTTTCGTGAAAAATTATGGTTTTACAAAACCAATCTTTGGCAGAGCTTTTTATTACAAGATTTTTTGAATTGCTACAAATACGCGTCAAAATGGGTGGATTTATTTTATCAAAACCCCAGCATGATTAACCTCAACCCTGTCTTTTTTTTAAAGGGCAACAATTACCTTTTAGAAGCTTTATTTTTTATTGGCAATAAACCAAAATTCCTTGAAAAGTTTTCTGAATTTGAAGCTACTATTCAAAATTCTAGCTTTCCACAAGACGAGAATGTTGCATCTTTAGTTTTCTTATACACCAATTTCCATAGTATCAATCAGCACTTTATTGATGGCAGTTTTGAAGAGGGTTTAGATTTAATTCCAAAAATTGAAAAGGCCTTAATTCCTTTTAATGATAGAATAGACCCACACCACAAAATGATTTTCTATTACAAATTTGCAAGTTTGCATTTTGGTGCCGGAAACAATAAAGCGTGTATAAAGTATTTGGATAAAATTATCTCAAACAAAACCCTTTCTATGCGCGAAGATTTACTCTGTTTTTCGCGCGTATTAAATCTTGTAGCGCATTACGAAGCTGGCTTAGACTATCATTTAGAAACGCTTTTACGAAGTACGTATAAGTTTTTAATAAAGATGAATGATCTCCACGAAGTTCAAAAAGAAATGATAAAATTCATTAGAGGTCTGCAAGATATCTACCCGCATGATCTAAAAAATGCATTTAGGAAATTACATCAAACGTTAAAGACTTTTGAAGACCACCCATATGAACGTCGTGCTTTTCTATATCTCGATATTATTTCATGGTTAGAAAGCAAGATTGAAAACAAACCCGTCGGAGAAATTATTCAAAATAAGTATTTTTCAAAGAACAATCAATAATTTTAAGAATTTCATAAAAAACTCACAAAATCAAGAAATTATTTGGATTTGTGATTTTTGTATTGCAATATTTGTGCTCACAAAGTTCAAACACTTACTGAAATGTTATCAAGAAAGGTGGAGGGAATGACCCAATGAAGCCTTAGCAACCCTTAGATTTACTAAGAAGGTGCTAAATTCTACTTAATTATTTGATTCATTAATCGAATAATTGGATAGATAACTCAAGACTAATTACCCATCTGTAATTAGCATTTTCTTTATAATATTTTTCTATTAAGTTCGCTTCTAACGAGGCTTATTTGGCTTTTGGTTTAATCTTTTATTAACTCAAAAACTTAGAAAAATGAGTACACAAAAATTTGCAACACAAGCGTTGCACGCAGGACACGACGTTAGTCAAACTTCAGGTACAAGAGCTGTTCCTATTTACCAAACTTCATCGTATGTTTTTAATGACTCGGATGATGCCGCAGGACGATTTAACCTTTCTGTTCCTGGCTACATTTACACCCGTTTAAACAACCCTACGAACGATATTTTAGAGCAACGTTTAGCGGCTTTAGAAGGTGGTATTGCAGCTGTAGCAACAGCCTCAGGAACCTCTGCAATCGCTACCACACTCCTTACACTTTTAAGAGCAGGAGATCATATTGTAGCATCGAGTAGTTTGTATGGTGGCACATACAATTTACTAAGTGTCACTTTACCAAGACACGGTATTACAACAACCTTTGTAGACGCTTCAAATCCTGAAGAATTTGAAAAAGCGGCACAAGAAAACACAAGAGCTTTTTTTGTAGAATCCTTAGGAAATCCAAAATTAGATGTCTTAGATCTCGAGGCCATTTCTTCTGGAGCTAAAGCACACAAAGTACCGTTAATAGTAGACAATACGGTTGCAACACCTTATTTATTAAACCCAATACAATATGGTGCTAACATCGTTATTCACTCCTTAACCAAATACATTTCTGGAAACGGAACATCTCTTGGAGGGGTTATCATTGATGCTGGTACATTTGACTGGACCAATGGAAAATTCACAGAATTCACAGAACCATCAGCGGGTTACCACGGATTGGTCTATAGTGAAGCCATTGGTGCCGCTGCATTTATCGCTAAAATTAGAGTAGAAGGTTTACGAGATTATGGTGGTGCGTTAAGCCCATTTAACGCATTTCAAATTATTCAAGGTTTAGAAACCTTAGAACTTCGTATTAAAAAACATAGCGAAAATGCTCTCGAACTCGCCAAATGGTTAGAAGAACAACCTGAAGTAAAATGGGTAAATTACCCAGGACTTGAAAGCAGTGCATATCACAGCTTAGCCAAAAAGTATTTACCTGAAGGTCAAAGTGGCGTCGTAACATTTGGTGCCATTGGTGGTTATGAAGCTGCAAAAACCATTGCAGATACCACCAAATTATTCTCTCTATTAGCAAATATTGGAGATACAAAATCTCTAATTATTCATCCAGCAAGTACAACGCATCAACAATTAAGTGACGATGCACAAGAAACTACCGGAGTCACAAAAGACTTAATTCGTTTGTCT
Organism: Winogradskyella sediminis; assembly: GCF_003387355.1. GTDB lineage: Bacteria > Bacteroidota > Bacteroidia > Flavobacteriales > Flavobacteriaceae > Winogradskyella > Winogradskyella sediminis. The sequence goes on along the minus strand of NZ_QUNH01000001.1, from coordinate 1,263,134 downwards.
GTAGGTATTGAAAATATTGAAGACTTGAAAGCCGATTTAAAAGAAGCTTTTGCTGTAGTTAATCAGAAAAAAGCACTTCAAAACTAAATTTAAATTGTGATGAAAAATGGATGTCTTTAATCCATAAAGGCATCTATTTTATTGTTTTCAACACTTAACAGATAAAAAAACATGAGTGATTTAAAATTCTCAGTAGTAGGAGACAGTACTTCTGCTACTCAATTTATAGCTAAAACAAGACAATTTTCATTAGTTGTAGATGAACCAGAAGCTTTAGGAGGAACAGATGAAGGTGCTAACCCTGTAGAATACATCTTAGCAGGTTTTGCCGGATGCGCTAATGTTGTTGGCCACCTTGTAGCAAAAGAATTAGGTTTCAAAATAAAACGTTTAAAAATTGAGGTTTCAGGTGAATTAAATCCTGATCGGTTTTTAGGCACCGCTACCAAAGAACGTGCGGGCTTTAAAAGCATTAATCTCAACCTTATTCCTGAGACTGACGCCAGCATTGAAGTCTTAACCAAATGGCTTCAGATTGTCGAAGATCGCTGTCCTGTAAATGACAATTTACAGCAGGTAACTCCTATAAAACTGTCCGTAGAAAAAGAATATACGGCTATATAATCAAATTGTTATGATAGACTTACAGTATATCTCAATTCGTAATTACACAACCGAAAGTGGTAAGACAATTAGTCCAAAATTGTCTTACCAAACTTTTGGCAAACCTTTGCATTCAGCACCTATCGTTTTGATAAACCACGCCCTGACCGGAAACTCAAATGTAGTTGGCGAACATGGTTGGTGGAATGATATTGTTGGAGACCATAAATGCATAGACACTAACACATACACCATTTTAGCGTTTAATATTTTAGGTAATGGCTATGACAACGATCCAACACAACTTATAGAAAACTATAAAGATTTTACGGCTAGAGATGTGGCAAATTTATTGGCATTAGCTATTGCTCAACTCGAAATTAAAAAATTATTTGCCGTTGTTGGAGGCTCTGTTGGAGGGGGCATTGCATGGGAATTAGCAGTACTACAACCACAATTAATTCAACATGTAATACCTATTGCAACAGACTGGAAATCGACCGACTGGGTAATTGCCAATTGCCATATTCAAGATGCCATATTAAACAACTCCGCGCAACCCTTAGCCGATGCAAGAATGCATGCCATGACCTTGTATCGCACACCCGAATCATTAACCCAAAAATTTGAACGCACCAAAGCATCTAGTAACTTATTTAATATAGAATCTTGGTTGAGCTATCATGGTAAGGCTTTAGAAAATCGTTTTCAGGTAAGCGCATATAAACTGATGAATCAAATTTTAAGAACGATAGATATCACTAGAGACCGAACACATTTTTTAGATGTGGCTTCAAAAATCGAGAGCGACATTCATATCATTACAATTAATTCGGATTTGTTTTTTAAAGCCGATGAAAATTGGAATACCTATGTGGATTTAAAAAGCGTTAAAGATAACATCAGTATTCACGAAATTAAATCAGTGCATGGTCACGATGCCTTCTTAATAGAGTTTGATCAATTAGCGCGCTTTCTAAAACCTATTTTTTCTAGTGTATCAAAATCTAATACCGCATTAAAACAACAAGTGGCGTAGATTTCCTTAGATTTAACTTATCACAAAAAAAAAGCCGGACAATGAGTTCGGCTTTTTTTTGTCATACCAAATTCACTCTTCAATTTACTTCTTATATTTAGTTAAAAATTAACTCGAGAGCGTTAATATTATTAGCAATAAAGACAATTATAATACTTTTACACGTATATCTTTGAGAATTTAAGATGACCGAAAACACAGCATCCCCAAAACCTAAAAAGCGAAAATTTCGTTGGTTACGCAGAACCTTACGTATTCTGCTCGGTATTTTGCTGTTTTTATTGTTGGTCGTACTTTTTGTCCGCAGTCCTTGGGGACAACGTATCATTGTAAATAAAGCTGTAAATTTTATTTCAGATAAAACAGGAACCAAAGTAGCTATAGAAAAGCTCTTTATTACATTTGACGGTGACTTACAACTTGATGGTTTATACCTGGAAGACAAAAAAAGAGACACTTTAATTTATTCTAAATCACTCGAAGCAAACATTCCGCTTTTTAAAATTATAAGTGGTAATGGTATTGGAGTCGATGCTTTAAATTGGGATGGATTGCGCGCCAATGTCATTAGAAAAGATAGTATTGAAGGTTTTAATTTTCAATTTTTAATTGATGCATTTGCAACCTCAGACACTACCAAAGTTGAAAAAGACACCACCTCTACTCCATTAAACCTAGTTTTGGGTCAGTTAAATTTCAATAATTTTGATGTGGTTTATGACGATGCTGTCACAGGAATTGATTCTAGATTTAAAATTGGCCACTTTAATGCTGATATGAAAACCACCAATATTGAAGCTATGATTTTTGATGCTTCAGCTATTGAACTTAACGACGCGCATATTAAATTTATTCAAAAACCTGTTGCAATTGATACTACCTCATCTAACGGTCCATTACCGCAATTATCAGTTGAAAATATTGCCTTAAACAACGTTGTAGCGTATTACGAATCCCAACCAGGTCAATTAATTGCAGATGTTACCATCTCAGAATTTGAAGCCACATCACCACTAATTAATTTAGTTAATAGTGAATTTAATCTCGATAGAATCACGCTTAAAAATTCTAAAGTGTCTTTAAATACTGAGTTTAAAATCAATGGTATCACACAGAGAACCGAAGACGTCACCACTACATCAGAAACCAATACTTCTGGTTTTGAATGGCCACAACTAAAGCTCAATGTCGCGGAAATTGATTTTGAAAACAATCAAATTAATTATGCCGTTGGAGAGGCCGAAGCTCAAAAAGAAGTGTTCAATCCAAATGCCATTGCACTTTCAAATTTTACGCTTCAAGCTAAAGCCATCGCATTACAAGATAAAAGTGCAACTTTAAATTTAGAGCAACTAAGTTTTAAGGAATTTTCAGGCTTATACCTAAATCAATTGGCGGTTAATTTTAAAGCCACAGACGAGCGTATGCGCTTGAATGATTTAGACTTCCGACTCAATAAAAATGCGATTTCTGGTTATGTCCATTTAGATTACCAATCTCTTTCAACTTTTATAGAATCCCCTGAAACGACTAAGATTGCACTAAATCTCCCATCATTTCAGCTTTCATTCTCGGAACTATTTAAGTTTCAACCCAATTTAAAAAACAATACTTACCTCAACACTTTAAGCAAAAAACCACTCAAAGGAAACATTAACGCCTCAGGCACTTTGGCCGCTATTAACTTAACAAATGCGGAATTAAATTGGGGAAATGCCACTAAAATTACCACCCAAGGAACCCTTCAAAATGTAACCAACACCGAAATATTACAATTAAACATTCCACAGTTTTTAGCAATCACAAAACGCACTGATTTAATTCAATTTTTTAACGAAACAGATTTGGGTGTCCATTTACCTAAAGATGTTCGGTTTACCGCTCAAATAGAAGGTACGCTCAAGGCTATTTCAACTACAGCAAAATTAACCACCACACAAGGTGTAGCTACGTTAGATGGCAGATATCAAAACACAAATAATATCGCTTTTAATGCCGACGTTGCCATTGAGAACTATAAACTAGATGAACTTTTAAATAACCCACAACTTGGCTCCCTAAGCCTCACCCTAAAATCGCAAGGAAACGGAAGTACCTTAAACACTTTAAATGCCGATTTAGAAGCTAAAATCTCGGAATTTCAATTGAACGATTACGCTATTAAAAATCTAAATATCAATGGTAACGTTGAAAATGGTAATGGTACCATCAACTCTCAATATAAGGATGATAATCTCAATGCGACGCTCAATGCTTTAGTGGTTTTAGACTCTATACAACCTGAAGCAAAATTAGAAGTGGACATTATAGGTGCCAACTTACAAGCTTTAGGTTTGATGAGCAGAAATGTTAAAACAGCCATGCACATCAATGCAGAATTTAAGGGTAACGGAGACCGCTACAATGCCAATGCTTTAGTAGATAACGGTGTGGTTGTGTACGATAACAATAGTTATTTAATTGGTGAAATTGACGCTTCCGCATTTGTAGCAAACGATACGACATCTGTGGCATTAACTAATAAAATGGTTCATTTAAACTTAGAATCTAACACCAATCCACAAACCTTTAGCAAAGCTTTAAAACGGCATGTATTAAGTTATTTTTACCGAGATGAAGCCGTGTCTGATACCATAACAGATTTCGTTAACCTAAAACTTAAGGGGAAAATTTCTGAATCTCCATTACTCAATGATGTGTTTTTAGTCAATGTACAAGATTTAGACACCATTGATGTAGCCATAGATTTTAAAGAAAGAGACCGTTTACTAACGGCAAATATCACAGCTCCGCACTTTAATTATAGTGGTAATACTATAGATAGTCTTGTACTTTCCATGGATACCGATAAAGATAATTTCAATTTCAATCTTGGCTTTAAAAATATTAATGCTGGTCCTTTAGACGTGCCTAAAACAATTATTAAAGGGAAACAATCAGATCATGAATTAGCTTTAGATTTTTTAGGTTATCATGACGATGAACAATTACTGAACGTCAACACAAAACTCACAGGAAATCGTGATCGTTTAGCATTTACTGTAAATCCTGAAAATTTAATTTTAAATAAAGAACCATGGACCATTCCTCAAGAGAATGAAATGATTATAACTGATAAGCATTTAGAATTTAACGCTTTTAAAATCACAAAAAACAGTCAGTCCATCACTCTAACAGACCAGTTAGAACGTATTGAAAATCAACATGTCGCCATAACCTTTGAAGATTTTGATATCAACGAAGTTTTTAATTACTTAAGTCCAACATCTGAACTAGCCAACGGTAGATTAAATGGTGATTTTATCTTAGAAAATCCTTTTGGAAACACTGGGATTCTAGCCAATATTAATATTGAAGAATTTGAATTATTAGATACAAATTTAGGCACTTTTAGTCTTAACGGAAATTCTATAGAAACAAATAATTATGCTTTTAATGCAGGTTTAAAAGGTGGTGATATCGATTTTGATCTCGCAGGTGACTATACGGTAACTGGTAAATCTGCAAACCTCGATCTCGATTTAGATATTAATACATTTAAGATGAAAGCACTCAATACCCTTTCATTGGGTGAAGTAAAAGAAGGAGAAGGTTATTTCACCGGTAATTTTAAGGTTACTGGCACCACTGCAGATCCACAGTACAATGGTTTTTTAAACTTCAAAGATGCCACATTTAATATTGCCAAACTCAACTCTGAATTTAGTATGGCTGATGAAAAATTGAACATTAACAATGCAGGTCTATCCATGACGGATTTCACCATTAAAGATGAAAATAAAAATGCCTTGGTACTCTCTGGAACGGTAGGTACAGAACGTTTTGTAAATCCAACTTTTGATCTCAATGTAAAAGCTACAAATTTTCAGGTTTTAAATGCCACTAAAGAAGATAATGAGAATTTTTATGGCAAAGCCTCTTTTAATGCCAACGCCAAACTTACGGGCGATTTACAAATCCCTAAATTAGATGCCAAACTTACTATAGGTTCTGATACCGATTTCACTTACGTTATGCCTGCTTCAGTAGCAAGCATTGAAGAACGCGATGGAGTTGTCACTTTTGTAAATCGTGAAAATCCTGATGCTATTCTAACGCAAACGGAAGAAGAAACAGCCACAATAAAAGGCTTTGATATTTCTTCTCAAATTAATATTGGTAAAAATGCAGCCGTAACAGTGGTCTTAGACGAAGAAACTGGAGACAATTTTAAAGCATCTGGCGAAGGTGAACTTCTTTTTACAATGACGCCAAACGGTCGTATTACACTTACCGGTTCTTACGAAATAATAGATGGCCATTACGAACTGAACTTATACAATTTAGTTAACAGAAAATTTTTAATGGCTTCAGGAAGTCGTGTTACTTGGTCTGGTGATCCCCTTGATGCCGAACTCGATGTTCGCGCCATTTATAATCTTGAAACCTCTGCTTCAGGATTAATGGCTTCTCAGATTTCGGGTTCAGACCCTTCTGTTCAAAATAAATTTAAACAAGTCTTGCCGTTTAATGTTTACCTTAATATCGATGGAGAATTACTGCAACCCAAAATAACCTTTGGTTTAGATATGCCAGAAGAAGAACAAGGAGCTATTGGAGGCCAAGTTTACAGTAGAGTGCAACAAGTCAACCAGCAAGAAGGCGAGCTTAATCGTCAAGTATTTTCACTATTAGTGCTTAATCGATTTTATCCAGATTCTGGTAGCGATGGTAGTTCTGGTGGTTTCGCTACCATTGCCAGAGACAATTTAAACGATGCTGTCTCTGACCAATTAAATTCATTTTCAGATAAATTATTAGGTCAATCTGGCATAGAACTCGATTTTGGACTTAATAGCTACACCGATTATCAAGGAGATGCACCAACAGATCGCACACAGTTGGATATTGCTGCTCAGAAAAAATTATTTAACGACAGACTAACGGTAAGCGTTGGTAGCGAAGTGGACGTGCAAGGCAGTAGCAGTACGGGAGAAGAAACACCGATTATTGGTAACGTCAGTTTAGAATACACTATTACTGAAGATGGCAGGTACCGATTAAAGGGCTTTAGAAAAAGTGAATTTGAAAACGTAATTGATGGCCAAACCATTGTTAGTGGCATAGGACTAATCTTTACGCAAGAATTTAACCAATTCAGTGAACTTTGGGAGGCTATTTTACGATCTAAAAAGAACAAAAAAGAACAAGAAGAAGCTGAAGAAAAACAAGAAGCTAAAGCAGCTAACACAGACCAAAGCATAGAACAAAAACAACATTAAATTTGAAACGATTTTTAAAACATAGTATCGCTCTCTTAAGCTTCGGGATATTGGTATACTCTTGCAGTATTACAAAATATATTCCTGAAGACGAAAAATTATATACAGGTGCTAAAATTGAAATTGAAGCAGATTCAACAGTTCAAGATACTAAGAATTTAAAAACGGAATTAGAAACCGTTTTAAGACCAGAACCAAATTCAAAGTTCTTGGGCATGTATTTAGGGTTATATTATTATTACAAATCGCAAAAAGAAAATCCAGGATTTATAAATCGATGGTTAAATAAAAAAATCGGAGAAAAACCTATTTACCAATCGGATGTTGAACCCTTTGAAGTTGAAGAAATCTTAAGAAACCGTTTAGAAAACAAAGGTTTCTTTTACAGCTCAGCAAGCTCAACCATCGTTGAAGGTGACACAAAAGCATCCGTAAATTACAATATCAATGTAGCACAACCGTACAAAATGGCGAGTTACCAATTAGATTCCATGCCTTCACCAATCCATGAAGAGGTTGCCAAAGAAATAAAAAAATCTCCTTTTAAAATAGGTTCAAACTTTGACCTTTCACATATGAAGTTAGAGCGTCAACGTATAGATGGTATCTTAAAAAAGAAAGGGTACTATAATTTTAATTCCGAATTTTTCACATTTGAAGCCGACACCAATCAGTACGATAATAAACGGTTCAATTTATTCTTAAAATTAAAAGCCGAAGTACCCCAAAAAGCGACCGTACCTTACCAAGTACGTCGCATAAATGTTTTTCCTAATTACGATTTACAAGATTCCACGCACACGTCGGTAGAACGTTTTAAAGAAAAAAACTATTACCAAGACACGCTTTTTATTAAACCAAAGTATCTCGACAAATACATCACTCTAAATGAAAACGACATTTACGACCCCCTTGCTTCAAAAAATACAGCAAGGCGCTTATCCTCTATCGGAGCTTACAAATATGTTAATATTCAATATAAAGAATTAGATTCACTTTTAACGGATAGCTTAGGCGTTTTAGAAGCCAACATATACTTGTCGCCTTTAACAAAACGTGCCGTTCGTGCCGAATTACAAGCAGTTACAAAATCTAATAATTTCACAGGTCCAAACCTCGCTTTAACCTATAGTAACCGGAATCTTTTTAAAGGAGGAGAAACACTTAATATTAGTGGAAATGTTGGTTACGAAACCCAATTTGGCAGTGGTGATAATGCCGGACTCAGCAGTTTGGAATTAGGTCTAAAAAGTGAACTTATTTTCCCTAGAGTTATCTTTCCTTATACTTTTAATGAAGACTTCTTTGAATACTCTATACCCAAAACAAAAACCAGCCTTGGTGTCGATTATTTAAGTCGAAGTAAATTATACACCCTATTATCTGGAAGTGCTTTATTTGGTTATGCATGGAATGCTAATCGTTACATTACTTACGAGTTTAATCCGATTTCGGTAAATTACACACAACTTCTAAAAACGAGTACAGAATTTGAAGCCATTTTAGACAACAACCCGTATTTAGAACTCAGTTTCGATCAGCAGTTTATTTCTGGTTTAACGTTTTCCTTTACTTATAATGAAATGGTAGACAGCAACGATGCAAATCAATTTTACCTCAACACCACTATAGATGTTGCCGGAAATTCCATTAGTCTATTAAGTAAAGATCAAGGCGCTGATGAACCTAAAACCTTCTTAGGATTACAATACGCACAATATGCCAAGGCTGATATGGATTTTAGATTCCATCTCAATTTCGGAAAAAACAAATCGCAAACAATAGCCACCCGTTTATTTGCTGGCTATGGGATGCCTTATGGCAATTCGGAAGTAATTCCATATGTGAAACAATATTTTTCAGGCGGACCATATAGTGTAAGAGCCTTTAGCATTCGCTCACTAGGTCCTGGAACCTATAACTCAGATGATTATACCGATAGTGACGGTACATTCTTTGATCAAACCGGAAACATTCGGTTAGAGGCCAATGCAGAATACCGTTTCCCTATATTTTCATTCTTTAAAGGAGCTATATTTGCCGATGCAGGAAATGTTTGGAATTCTAAAACCAATCCGAGTTTTAATGGAGAAGATAAATTCACCTCTAATTTTATTAATGAATTAGGAATGGGAACTGGTGTAGGACTTAGAATTGATGTGCAAGGATTTGTGATTCGTTTCGATTTAGCAGCACCATTTCACGACCCTTCTTTAGAAGAAGGAGACCGATGGAATTTTAGAATTGATGATTCCGTATTAAATTTTGCCATTGGCTATTCGTTTTAAATTTATTTGATTTTCTATATTCGCTTTTGGCACTTAAAAAGCCATTTGATACTTATAAACTAAATAATAGACTTTAATTACCTATGACAGATAAAAAGAAATTTATGAAAGAAGCCGTAAACGCGGCATTAAAAGGTATGAACAATAATGAAGGTGGCCCATTTGGTTGCGTCGTTGTAAAAGATGGAAAAATTGTAGGACGAGGAAATAACAAAGTTACCTCAACTAACGATCCAACGGCACATGCAGAAGTTACAGCTATTAGAGATGCTTGTAAAAATTTAGATTCATTTCAATTAGACGGTTGTGAAATTTACACTTCGTGCGAACCTTGCCCAATGTGCTTAGGGGCTATTTATTGGGCACGACCAGATAAAGTTTACTACGGAAGTAACCAAATAGATGCTGCTAATATTGGCTTTGATGACGAATTTATTTACAAAGAAATCCCCCTGCCTTACGAGAAAAGAAGTATCCCTTTTGAGCAATTAGCCAGAGAAGTGGCTTTAGAACCATTTCAGGAATGGACCAAGAAAGTTGATAAAACAGCCTATTAAATTGTAGAGTTTTCTTCAAAATTCTGTAATCTTTAAGATTTAACTTCGACAGAATGTAGTATATTGATTTTTTTAATCAAAATACAAACATATGTCAAAACCATATTATGATGCTGCGGACTTACGCAAATTTGGAAAAATTACAGAATGGAGCGAGGAATTAGGAAACAAATTCTTTGACTATTACGGAAAAGTATTTGAAGAAGGTGCTTTAACCGCTCGTGAAAAATCATTAATTGCTTTGGCTGTAGCACACACAGAACAATGTCCTTATTGTATAGACGCTTACACTAAAGATTCGCTTCAAAGAGGAGTCACCAAAGAAGAAATGATGGAAGCAATCCATGTTGGTGCTGCCATAAAAAGTGGTGCAACCTTGGTTCATGGTGTACAAATGATGAACAAGGTTAATAAACTAGATGGGTAAAAAAGCCCCTTTTAATTTTCAAAAAGGGGTAAAACCAGTACTCAATTAATTAGCAAGCATTCAAAACCCGAAATAGATTAATGGCGACAGCAACAAAATCCCTAAAAAAGCAAGGAAGCGATTTAGCACAAAGTAATAAACAAATAGAGATTCTTTCTAATGGTATTTTTCAGAATGGCGAATTACCAACGTTTAAAAACAAAATTTCCGAAACGAGTCAATTTCCTTTAAAAGCTAAAAAGCTTGAAATTCTACAAATCAACGTTGGCTATATGTGTAACCAAGTTTGTGACCATTGCCACGTAGATGCTGGTCCAGACCGAAAGGAAATTATGACTAGAGATACCATGAGACAATGTCTTGAGGTTATTAAAAACACAGGCGCACATACTTTAGATTTAACAGGAGGTGCACCAGAAATGAATCCCGATTTTAGATGGTTTGTTGAGGAAGCTGCCAAAGCGGGAATTAAAGATTTCATTGTACGCTCTAATTTGACCATAATTCGGGCGAACAAAAAATACTACGATTTACCTGAATTCTTTAAAAAACACAATGTACATGTGGTAAGTTCTATGCCTCACTGGACACGTGGAAAAACAGACAAACAACGTGGTGATGGTGTTTTTGATAAATCTATTAAAGCCTTACAAGAATTAAATGCGGTTGGTTATGGCATGCCAGGAAGCGATTTAAAATTAGATTTAGTTTACAATCCGTCAGGCGCTTTTTTACCTGGAGACCAAGCTGCGATGGAAAAGGATTTTAAAAAGGCCTTAATGGAAGATTTTGGTATTGAATTTCATAATCTATTTGCGATTACTAATTTACCTATCGCACGATTCTTAGATTATTTAATCGCTTCAGAAAACTACGAAGATTATATGTATTCGTTGGTTGAAGCTTATAATCCTGCTGCTGTAAAAAATGTGATGTGTACTAATACACTATCCATTAGTTGGGATGGCTATTTATTTGATTGCGATTTTAACCAAATGTTAGAATTGCCTGTAAATAGTAAGTCTAAACATATTTCAGAATTCAATGAAGAATTATTAGAAGGACGAAACATCGTCATTTCACAACATTGCTATGGTTGTACTGCAGGTGCCGGAAGCAGCTGCCAAGGTGTTGTTGCTTAAAACAAATTTAGATTCCTGCCTACGTAGGAATGACATATGAATAAAAAAACCGCCATATTAATCTTTGCAAATTCTGCAGAAAAAGAATTGATGTCTTCATCAGTTGCTTCTGCTGATTTTTTTGAATTGCTAGATTCTAAAACGGTAAAAACGGTTGAAAAAACAGGTTTACCTTATTTTCATTATTCTGAAAAAGAACAAATAGGAAACACCTTTGGCGAGCGTTTTACAAATGCTATTGATGCCATTTACAACAAAGGTTTTAACCAGGTTATTACGCTTGGTAATGATATACCGCATCTTACAGCCAATCATATATTAAAGGCAAAGGACAAACTAAATCATTCTGATGTTGTTTTAGGACCTTCTACGGATGGTGGTTTTTATTTAATGGGTTTCAAACAAACGCATTTTAATACCACTAAAATTCAGAATTTACCTTGGCAAACCAAACAACTTCGTCATTGTTTAAATGCGGAACTACAACAGCAACAAATAAAAACCGCTTATCTTGAAACTTTATCAGATATCGATGATGCTTCGGATTTTGAGCTAATCTTAGAAAGTTTCAAACCGTTAGATTTTAAGATAAAAAAGTTACTCTTAAAGCTTCGGAAAGCCATTCAAACAAACTCTAGTTTTACGGCTGTTTTTCATGATAAATCAATTTTCAAAAAGCACCATAACAAAGGCTCGCCTATTTTACTTCATATTTAAAACGGGAATTTAAATTGTTCTAATTCCCACGATTTTTTCATTCAAACCAAAACATCTCAAAAAAATCGCCACACATTGTGGTCTTAATATGAAGCACATTTACACAGGCTTACTGCTATGCTTATGCTTTTTCAGTAATGCTCAAATTACAATTACCGGAATCGTCACAGATGCGGTTTCTGCAACACCTTTACCGTTTGTAAACATTACATCAAACACAGGTTTAGGCACCACAACAAATGACGATGGAACGTACAACATTGTGGTTTCGTCTAACTCAGATACACTTACATTTTCGTTTTTAGGTTTTAAATCTCAAACTATTGTGGTTGGCGACCAAACCCTAATTAATGTTACTTTAGAAGAAGATTCTGCGGCTTTAGATGAAGTTGTTATTACAGCATTAGGTTTAGAACGCGATACCAAAGAATTGGGTTATGCTGTACAAGCGATTTCCTCAAAAAGTTTAAACGAGGTAAAAACCATTAATTTTTTAGACAACTTACAAGGCAAATTGGCTGGTGTAACCGTTACAAAAGGCGCAACTGGTGTTGGGTCGTCTTCTAAAATTACCATTAGAGGCGAAGCGTCTTTTTCTAATAACAATCCTTTGTTTGTGGTAGATGGTGTACCTATTAATAACGAAACTGTTTTTAATTTTACTAATGAAGCTGCTGCTGGATTTCAAGAAATTGATTTTGGAAATGGTGGTATGGAAGTAAATCCGGATGATATTGCGTCTGTTACCGTTTTAAAAGGACCAAGTGCTGCAGCTTTGTATGGTACAAGAGCCTCTAATGGTGTTATTGTTATCAACACTAAAAATGGTAGTAACAAAAGAGGCTTAGGCATTAGTATCAACACCTCATTGTTTGTAGATTCGGCCTTTAGATTACCTGATTTTCAAAATTCTTATGGTCAAGGAAATTCTGGTCAGTTTGAATATGTTGATGGTCTTGGTGGTGGCATCAACGATAATATTACCTATTCTTGGGGACCACGTTTAGATGCTGGTTTACTTATTCCGCAATTTGATAGTCCTGTGCAATTAGCAAATGGTTCTGTTGTAAGAGGTGGCGACACTGCACTTTATAACGGTTTAGACATTACTGCGACACCTTTTATTTCAAATCCAGATAACTTAAAAGATTTCTATCAAACTGGGACCACAACCATTAATAACATTTCAGTTTCTAATGGATTTGATTCCGGAAACTACCGACTGTCATTTACAGATTTAAGAAGTGAATCTATTATTCCTGGTGTTAATTTAGATAGACAAACCATTGCGGCAAAATTAAATTTTAATCCAAGTGAAAAGACCGAAATTAATGCGTCTATTAGTTATATAAATTCTAGTAGCGACAACAGACCTTCTAATGGTTACGGAAGTGAAAACGCCAATTATTCGCTTGTGGCTTGGGGACCACGTTCTTTAAATATTGAAAATTTAAAGGATTATTGGCAACCTGGTTTAGAAGGCACGCAACAATATTCTTTTAATTATACGTTTTTTGATAATCCGTATTTTATCTTGAATGAAAACACCAATGCATTTAATCGTGACCGCATTTTTGGGAACATTTCTATTACTCAAGAATTAGCCAAAAACCTAAGTATTTCATTAAGAACAGGAATGGATTACAGTACAGAAAAGCGTCAGTTAAGACGCGCTTATAGTAGCAATCGTTTTAGCAATGGTGCTTATGCAGAGCACGATGTAATGTTTAGAGAAGTGAATACCGATTTTTTAATCAACTATAAAAATCAGTTTAATGACTTTTCTGTGGATGTGTTTTTAGGTGGCAATAGACTTAACCAAACCGCAACCACAAATCAATCGCAAACTGTGAGTTTGGCGCAACCTGGAATTTACAATCTCAATAATGCAGCTTCGCCCATTGAAACGTTTCAATTTGAAAGTGAAAAACGCATCAATTCATTTTATGGCATTACAAAATTCGGATATAAAGATTTTCTGTTTTTAGATATTACAGGCCGAAATGATTGGTCTAGTGCTTTAGCAACACCATTTTCGGTAGATGGTACATCATTCTTCTACCCTTCTGTATCGTCGAGTTTTATTTTATCTAACGTTACGGAATTGCCAAGGATATTCTCTTTTGCAAAGTTAAGAGCGAGTATTGCCCAAGTAGGAAATGATACCAGTGCGTACCAAACTTCTGGCGCTTTTGTATCGCAAACGCCTTACAATAGCGAGCCAACCTTTAGCAACCAAGATTTTATTCCTAATTCTAATTTAAAACCAGAACGTACCACTTCTTATGAGTTTGGTACCGATTTACGTTTTTTAGATAATAAATTACGATTAGATTTTACGTATTACAATGCCAACACCGAAGACCAAATCATTTCGTTACCAGTCGCTATTTCTTCAGGTTACAGTCAGCAAGTGGTAAATGGCGGAAAAGTAAACATGCAAGGTGTAGAAATCATTTTAGGCATTACACCAATACAAACGGATAATTTTAACTGGAACACCACGTTTAATTTCGCTACAAACCGTTCAGTGATTAAAGATTTACCACAATCTGATGGACGCCTAACACTCGCTTACAGTAGAATTTATGATAGTTCTAACCAAACCGTTTGGTTTCAAGTGGAAGAAGGCGGACGTGTTGGCGATTTCTACGGAACAGCTTATCAGAAAAATGATAACGGACAATTTTTAATTGATGATAACGGGAATTACATTGCTGATGACAATTTAAAAAAGCTAGGAAATTACAATCCAGATTTCACTTTAGGATGGCGAAACAATTTCAATTATAAAAATTGGAACCTAAGCTTTTTATTCGATTGGCGACAAGGAGGCGAAATCGTTTCTAGAACACGCGCCTTAGGAAATGTTGGTGGCCAACTAGCCGAAACCAGTTACAGACCAGAGGACGGCATTGTGGCACAGGGTGTTAATGTTAATACTGGTGCAGCAAATACGGTTGCCATTACAGCAGAAAGTTATTACAGACAATTTTACGATAGAAACCATGAAGAAAACAATGTTTACGATGCGTCATTTTTAAAACTGCGTCAATGTGCCATTGGTTACACCTTTAATTTTAAAGATGGCTTTTTAGGCTTAAAAGAAGGTGCAGATTTAAACCTGTCTTTGGTAGGAAATAATTTATTCGCCATTACTGAAAATCCACATTTTGACCCAGAACAATTAGCCGTACAAGGCAACGGATTTGTAAGTGGTGTTGAAGATATGAGTTATGCCACAACACGAAGCATTGGTTTTAAAGCCGGATTTAATTTCTAAAATAGTACGATGAAAAAATTTATATATACCATTTCAATTTTAAGTTTAATTTTTACAATAAGCTGTACCAAAGATTTTGAAGATATCAATACCAATCCTAACTCGCCAAGTTCAGTACAACCGAGTTTGTTGCTGCGACAAGTGATTTATGATTTTGGCGAAAACATGAGCTACGAAGGTTTTGTGGCTGGCGACTTATTAGCACAACACAGAACCGCTTTAGATTTTAATTTATTTGATAGACATGCTTTAAAATCGCCACAATTAGGTGGTAATCCTTGGCCTATATTTTATACCAACTTAAGAGACAATGAAATCATTTTAAAGCAATCGCAAACTGTGGAGACTTTTGCGGTTTACGAAGGTCCTGCGTTAATCTTAAAAGCCTATATGGCTGCTGGTTTAACTGATTTATTTGGAGACGTACCGTATTTTGAAGCCTTTAATGGTATTGAAGGTTCCGTTACACCTAATTATGATTTACAGGAAGATATTTACCTGAATGAAAACGGTATTTTAAATAATTTAGATAAAGGTATTGCTGCCATTGAAGCCTATTCGGATGCCATTCCACTCGAAGGCGATATTTTATTTTATGGAGATTTAGACGCTTGGGTAAAATTTGCAAACGCTTTAAAAATCAAACATTTGCTTCGTATTTCAGATAAAATAGATGTATCTAATGATTTACAAACGCTTTTTGATGAAGGCAATTATATCACTTCAAACAGTGAGAATGCTATTTTCAACTTTACAAATACAGACCCAAACAGTTTTAGATTAGCACAATTACGCATTGGAGATTTCAACAACTTCGTGTTATCTGAAACAATGGAAGATATTTTAATAAATTTAAACGACACTAGAATTTCAAGTTTATTTCGTCCGTTTTCTAATTCAACTACAAATGAATATAACGGATTATTAAATGGCATCGATGCGTCTTCCACTTCTATTGCCTTAGCCGATTACTCGTTAGCAAGTACTGCTTTTAGAGAAGACACCTCTACTTTAGACGCTAATTTTATTACCGCTTGGGAAGTGCAATTTGCTTTAGCAGAAGCGGCTGCCAAAAACATAATTTCCGCAGATGCACAAACGTTATACAATAATGGAGTTACGTTGGCTTTTGAATATTGGAACACAGAATTACCAGCCGATTATTTAACTGGTCCTGCGGCTTACAATGCTTTTGGGTCTAATCCTATTGAGCAAATTTTAACTCAAAAATGGATAGCCAATGTGATTAATGGCTATGAAGGTTGGATAGAATTTAGAAGAACAGGTTTCCCTGAATTAAGAACCATTTCTGCGAGTTTAAACAACGATTTAATTCCGGTAAGAATGCCTTATCCTGCGGAAGAAGAAGCTTTAAATTTTGAAAATTATAGTCTTGCTGCATCTGCAACCGATAACAATAGTATAAATGTGCCAGTGTGGTGGAATGAATAAAAACGTATGGATATAATTGACTGGCAATGGCTTTTAATAGTCACATCGAGTGTTTTGCTCTTTGTGCTTTCGCCATTAGCTAAAACTACAGACCAATTTTTCAAGGCCGTTCATAAAAAGAAAGCGCCAAATGCTTTGGTGCTTACTGGTAGCCTTATTATTTCTTGGATATTTGCCAAGAGTATTACCAATGCTGCCAATTTAGGCTTAAGCTTTGGTATAGTTGGTGGTGTGGCTTATGCTGGTTATTATTTATCTTTTGCTGTAGCAGGTGTATTGATTTATAAAATTAGAACTGTTGGTGGTTTTAAGAGTATTCATGAATTCCTAACGAGTAAATTCGGCAAAGGTGCCATGGCTTTATTTTCAATTTTAATTGCTATTCGTTTATTTAATGAAGTTTGGAGTAACACCATGGTTATTGGAAGTTATTTCGGAGACATTGGAAGCTCAAATTATTATTGGGCCATTGTGGTTTTTACAGCCTTAACTTTAGCCTATGCGATTAAAGGTGGTTTAAGCAGTTCCATTTTTACAGATGTGATTCAAATGGTCTTATTTAGTGTTTTATTATTAGTCATCCTTTGGAAAATCTTTTCAGTGGAATCCTTTACCATTAATGATGTTACGTCATCAGGTACATGGAGTTTTGAGTTGGGTTTAAACTTATTTTTTGCTGCCTTTATTCAATCCTTCAGTTATCCCTTTCACGACCCAGTTTTAACGGATAGAGCATTTATAAGTTCGCCAAAAGTCACGCGTAAAAGCTTTTTGTGGGCAAGTTTATTAGGTGCTATTTGTATTATTTTATTTAGTATTATTGGTGTTTATGCACAAACACAAGGCTTTACTGGTCAGGCAGCAGTGCAAGTTGGTAAAGCATTCGGTGTTATTATTCTTTTAGTTATTAATTTTATAATGATTACCTCTGCAGCGTCGACATTAGACTCTACATTTTCGTCATTTTCTAAATTACTGGTTATTGATTTAGGCATGGTAAAAGACCTCACATTCGGACGTGCTTCCATGGCTGCCATTGCTATTTTAGGCACCTTACCCATATTTTTAAATGCCGAAATTTTATCTGCAACCACCATTTCTGGAACTATGGTTATTGGCTTAACACCAATTTTTCTATTCTGGAAAATGAAAGCCCCAAAAATCAGTTTTTATTTGAGTATTATCACAGGATTAATTTTTGGGTTCTTGCTGGTTTTTAATGTATTTCCTGAATCATTAATTTTCACGCAAGGTAAATATGCGGACTTGCTTTGGGTAAATATTTGGGGAATTTTAAGTTGTAATATTATATATTTCATTCCGAAATGGTTGAAATCAAAAAAATGAGATTTCCACTTTCGTGGAAAATGTTATGGATAAAAAAATAACAGACATAGGACATTTAACTGGTAAAGTATTACTATTTGGTGGTGTTTACAGTAATCTTCAAGCGCTAGAAGCTTTAATTGCTGTAGCAGAATCAGAAGGTATTCCGCCAGAAAATTGTATTTGTACAGGCGACATTATTGGGTACTGTGCTCAGCCAGAAGAAACCATTCAAACGTTTAAAAACTGGAACGCAAAAAGCATTGTTGGCAATGTAGAAATACAATTGCGCGATGATGAAGACGATTGTGGCTGCGATTTTAGAGAAGGCTCACGATGTGATAATTTTTCCCAACAATGGTATCCTTATGCTAAAAGTAAATTATCAAAGGATTCTTTAAATTATCTTGAAACGCTTCCTGACCATATTACTTTTACTATTGGGAATCAAAACGTGATGGTTGTTCATGGTTCTTGTTTTAATATTTCAGAATTTATTTTCAAATCTACAGATTGGTCCATAAAAGCTAAAAATTTTTCAGCCACAAAAAGTGATATCATCATTGCAGGACATTGTGGTTTACCTTTTTTAGACCAACAAGACGACAAACTTTGGGTTAATCCTGGCGTTATTGGTATGCCTGCCAACGACGGAAATCCTAGTGTTTGGTATGCTATCTTGGACGATTCCGAGCAATCGACTACAGTAAATTTCCGTAGATTAGATTACAATTATAAACGCACAAATCAACTGATGTTAAACGGATTATTACCAGAATCTTATGCAAAAACTATAGTCTCTGGTATTTGGGATAACATGGAAATTTTACCTGAACCCGAAAAACAATTACAAGGAAAAACCATACTACTGTAAGGTTAAGTAAATTATTTACACTAAAAGCACATGCAAAAAATTGTTATCCTATCGTTTTTACTCTTAAGCTATCTGGGACATAGCCAAGAAACGATTCATGAACTTTTAAAAACGCATAATAAAGAAAATATACCATACATTTCTGTAGAGGAATTAGCGATGCCAAAAACGGAAGCTATTTTGCTAGATGCTAGAGAACTTTCAGAGTTTAAGGTTAGTCATTTAGAGAATGCCATACACGTTGGTTATGAAGCGTTTAATTTAGAAGCCACAACAGCTTTATTACCAAATAAATCGGCAACTATTGTGGTGTATTGTTCGTTGGGCATTCGCTCAGAAGATATCGCAGAGCAACTTAAAAAGAACGGTTACACCAACGTATACAACTTATTTGGTGGTATTTTTGAATGGAAGAATACTAATTTCAAAGTTTATAATAAGGAAGGAGAAACAGAAAATGTACATGCATTTTCTCATCATTGGAGCCAATGGCTATTAAAAGGAAATAAAATATATGACTGATACACTCGTAATTGTGTTTGTAAAAAACATCACTTTAGGAACTGTAAAAACACGACTCGCAAAAACCATTGGCAATCTTGGAGCTTTTGAAGTTTACACAGAATTGGTTAAAATCACCGAAAACGCAACCGAACAATTACCTATAGATAAACGTATTTATTTTTCTAATACTGTAGTGGAATCGCAATGGCCAAACGATTATAAAACGGTACAAAACGGAAATGATTTAGGCGAACGTATGATGAATGCTTTTAAAGACGGTTTTGAAGCCGGTTATAAAAGAATAGTACTAATTGGTTCCGATTTACCAGATATTAATGCCACACATATTATGAATGGTCTAAAGGCTTTAGAAGCTAATGACGTTGTGTTCGGACCAGCGGAAGATGGTGGTTATTATTTAGTAGGCATGTCTCAGCTTGAAGCTTCCGTTTTTACAAATAAACCTTGGAGTCAACCCCATTTATTAACAGAAACGTTACAAGAGTTACAGAAAAATAATGTTTCCGTTAGTACCTTAGACACTTTAAATGATATAGATACTTACGAAGACTTAATTGCTTCAGATTTCTATAAATCGAATATCAAATTACAAGAAAAAATACAACAACTCAATGATTAAACAGATAACAGAAAGCACAGAATATTTACAAAGCAAAGGTTTTGACAACCCGGAAATCGGCATCATTTTAGGAACCGGTTTGGGACAATTAATTAATGAAATAGACATTATAGCCGAAGCCAGTTATAATCACATTCCAAATTTCCCCACAGCCACTGTAGAATTTCATAAAGGCAAACTTATTTACGGTAATCTTGCCGGAAAAAAAGTCGTTGTTATGCAAGGTCGTTTTCATATTTATGAAGGCTATACTTTACAAGATGTTACGTTTCCAGTTCGCATTATGGAAAAATTAGGGATTAAAACGTTGTTAGTTTCTAATGCTGCTGGAGCTGTAAATTTAGATTTCAAAAAAGGAGAATTAATGCTTATTGACGACCACCTAAATTTACAAGGAGGTTCGCCTTTAGCCTTTAAAGGAGTGTCTGAATTAGGTGAACGTTTTGCAGATATGAGCGCACCTTATGATGCAGACATCAATTCAAAATTTGAAAGTATTGCTAAAGCGCAAAACATCACCTTACACAAAGGAGTTTATGCTTCAGTGGTTGGTCCGCAGTTAGAAACACGAGCAGAATACAGAATGCTGAAAACTATTGGTGCAGATGCCGTTGGCATGAGTACTGTGCCCGAAATTATAGTCGCTAATCACCTTAAGCTCAAAGTCGCTGCAGTTTCGGTGTTAACAGATGAATGTGATCCAGACAACTTGAAACCTGTTGATATTTCTGAAATTATTGCTATGGCAGAAAAGGCAGAACCACATATGATTACACTTTTTAAGCAGTTGATAAAGACGCTTTAAAAGTTGGCAAGATACGGACAATCCTACAGAGCCTTTGAGGAAGACCTGCTAGGTTTCAAAAAACCTTGTAGGTCTAATAAAATGTCCAATAAAATAAAGAATCAATACCTACAAGGTTTTTAAAACCTTGCAGGATTAAAAATAAGATTCCTGCCTTCGCAGGAAGTTGCATGGAAAAATACCTAGACATATTCACCAAATCCTATTCCAATTACTGGAATTATTTAAAATATGAACTCATTGACCTTAATCATTGGGACAACTATTTTTATGGTCTTATTCTAATTTCAGTTTTAGTCTGGATTTTAGAAATTGCATTCCCATGGCGAAAAGAGCAAGCGCTTTTTAGAAAGGATTTTTGGTTAGACATTTTTTATATGTTTTTCAATTTCTTCATATTAAACCTTATTATACTCATTGCCTTATCTAATACAGTTTCAGAAGCATTTAATGATGTTTTAGGGCTGGTTGGTTTATCGGTTTCTAGTTTCCAGTTAGTCGATATTAAAGCACTGCCTAGATGGTTGGGCTTATTTATTCTTTTTATCGTTTCTGATTTTGTACAATGGAACACACACCGACTTTTACACCGTTTTGAATGGCTCTGGAACTTCCATAAAGTACATCACAGCATCAAAGAAATGGGCTTCGCAGGACATCTACGTTACCATTGGATGGAACCTGTGGTGTACAAGTCACTATTGTATATTCCTTTGGCAATCATCGGTGGTTTTGATGCGCAAGATGTAGCGATTGTATATTTCTTTAACATCACTATTGGGCATTTAAATCACGCCAACTTGGGGTGGGATTATGGCGTCTTTAAATACATTTTCAACAATCCTAAAATGCACATTTGGCATCATGTAAAAGAATTACCTAAAGGCGAACGCTTTGGTGTGAATTTTGGCATTACCCTCAGTTTGTGGGATTACATTTTTAAGACAGACTATATTCCACACGATGGTAGAGATATTGAACTTGGTTTTGATGATGATGAAAATTTTCCAAAAGACTTTATTAGGCAATCGGCATATCCTGCATTTCAGCAAAAACGTAAACCTCAACCCTAACAACATCTAAGATGAACTATCTATCAACATTACTTATCACCCTTATTTTCACATCGTCTTGTTTGGGTTTTCAAACCCCAATTAAACATCAAGACAACAATGTTGAAGTTCACCTTCCTCTGCCGCCTAAACCACCAAAGCAGTCTGAAAATTATAAGGAATCCATGCACAATAGATGGCATTCCATTTTACAAAAGCATGTTACCATTAATGGAAATGTGAATTATGAAGCCATAAAAAACGATTCAGAATTTGACGTCTACATCGATTATTTAAGTGAAACATTACCTGATGACACATGGTCTAAAAATGAAAAACTAGCCTATTGGATAAATGCTTATAACGCGCTTACCATAGATTTAATTCTTAGAAATTACCCTGTAAAAAGTATTAAAGACATCAAAGATCCTTGGGATCAACGCCTTTGGCAATTTGGCGGCACTTGGCAAAATCTTAATAATATTGAGCACAAGATTTTAAGAGAAATGAACGAACCTCGTATTCATTTTGCGATAGTTTGTGCCTCTATTTCCTGTCCGAAATTACAGAACGAAGCCTTTACAGCTTCAAATTTAGAAACACAATTAACAAAAGCGACTAAAGAATTCTTAAACGATGCTTCTAAAAATGAAATTTCAGAAGACCACATTAAACTGTCTAAAATCTTTAAATGGTTTAAAAAAGATTTTGAACATGATGGCGATTTAATAGACTTCTTAAATCAATATTCGGATGTAAAAATTTCACGTGCAGCTAAAAAAAGCTTTAAAGATTACAACTGGGATTTAAATGATTAAAAGTACATGCTCTAGTTTTTCGTAAATAGCTCTATGATAAGTATTATTATTCCTGTTTTAAATGAAGTTGATACTATTGGTAAATTATTATACCATATTAAACAAAATGTATCGGCTTCTAATATTTCGGAAATAATTGTTGTGGATGGTGGAAGTACAGATGGAACTTTAAATATTATTAGCGATTTCGTCACTTCGAGTGATTCTGAACAACGTGAAGAATTGAATCGAGAAGCTA
This sequence comes from Winogradskyella sediminis, assembly GCF_003387355.1. Taxonomy (GTDB): domain Bacteria; phylum Bacteroidota; class Bacteroidia; order Flavobacteriales; family Flavobacteriaceae; genus Winogradskyella; species Winogradskyella sediminis. Next base: position 1,240,108 of record NZ_QUNH01000001.1, on the reverse strand, counting down.
ATAAGAATGTTCTCGACACAAAATTCAAAAAAAGGAATTTCACTCGAACTGACGTTCAACTATGCAGCGATGTTATAGACACTGAACGAAGTGCAGACTTTCAAAATCAATCTAAAATTCTTTTAATTAATTCTAAAAAAGGCAGAGCCAAACAAATGAATTTAGGCGCAAAACATGCCACAGGAAATATCTTATATTTTCTTCATGCCGACTCGTTTCCGCCAAAAAATTTTGACCAACTGATTATTAATGAAGTTAACAAAGGAAATAAAGCCGGTTGTTTTAGATTGCAATTTGACAGTAATCATTGGTGGCTACAATTAGCGAGTTGGTTTACCCAATTTTCTTGGCGTGCTTGCAGAGGTGGCGACCAGAGTCAGTTTATAACCAAAACACTGTTTAATGACATTGGTGGTTATGACGAAAACTACATTATTTATGAAGACAATATCTTAATCAATGAACTCTACGCTCGAAATGAATATGTGGTCATCAATAAAAAAATTAAAACCTCAGCAAGACTGTACCGAAAACATGGAGTTTGGACATTGCAATATCACTTCTGGACCATTTATGTAAAAAAATGGTTGGGTGCCTCCGCTGATGACTTGTTAGCTTATTACAAGAAGTATGTGTGTTAAGTGATCTTATAATAAACACTTAATTGCATGGAATAAATGAGTAGAACCGACGAGTTGGGCAAATGTTTTAAGGCACCTTGTTTTCATCGCTATTTTTTATTTCGTCCTAATTCATCCGGATATAAATCTGTAAGCTTATCACTTTGAAACACTTCTTTAGTAGCAACATCTATTGCAGATAATTTACCTGTAAATGCGGATCCTGTATCTACATTCCAGACGTTAGCGACGTTAATAGGCACTTCAATATTGTAATTAATAGTTGGTGTATGCCCAATGTAAATTTCTGAATAATGTTTAAAACGCTTTGGAAATTTTTCTGATACAGGACTTAGAGATTCGTCCATTGCCATGGCCATTTCCCATAAGGTTCTATCATAATAAAAATTAGCATAATCAGATTCTTTTTTTACTCCGTGCATTGAGGTAAAACCAGCGTGAAGAAAAAGCCGGTTTTGAGCATCAATATGATACAATTTCATTTGTTCAAAAAATAACAGATGGATTTTACGCTGATTTTCACTAAAAGTCTTATAACTTTCTATCGTCTCTTTTCCGCCATGTTGATACCAAACATCGTTAACATTACCTGTAGATAGCCACTGCTCACACCACACATCATGGTTACCTTTAATAAATACGCAAGATTGTGTTTTAGACAATTCAATGATATAATCAATAACTTGTGCAGCTTCACTCCAACCATCAACATAATCTCCTAAAAAGATTAAGGAATCATCAGGCTTTAAATGTAGCTTATCTAAAAGCTGAATTAATCCTTTTAATCCTCCATGTATATCTCCCACAGCTAACGTTCTCATATTAATTTAATTTTTTCAAAGCTAAAATTTAATTTTCAATAATGTTTCGCTTCAATATTATTCTTAAAAAATCTTAAAGATGTTAAACTTAAGATAAATCTTACTTAACAAAAGTTTAAATCAATTTTCAATATTAATTCAATCTTCTACTTTGCTGACTATTAACCAATCAATCAAAAAATGAACATTAAATCAATCCTTATTGCGATATCACTATTGTTGGTATCGCAATCTTACGGACAGCAAACGTATTCTTCAACCTTATTAGATGCAAAGACAAAGCAAGTCATTCCTTTTGCAACCATTCAATTTAATGCTAAAACTGGAGTTATCAGTAACGATAATGGCGAATTTAATATTACCATAACGCGCCAAATAAAAGCGACAGACTCACTTCATATTAGTTGTTTAGGTTATGAAGAAAAACGAATAGCACTTCTAAATTTCAACAATGATAAGATATATTTAGAGTCTAAAACCGTCGATTTATCAGAAGTGTTAGTCACTAATAAAAATTACACCATTGACGAAATTCTCGATAATATAAAGGAAAATCTTGAGGTTAACTACGACTTTAACTACAACAAACGCAAGCTCTTTTACAGAACTTCATATTATAATGAAATGGATAAATATGATGTGAATTTAGAGGTATCTACCATACCAGAATTCAATCAGCAATTAATTGATAGTTTGTTGCAAATTATGCCTAAAACAAATAGTCATCACACCGAAATATTGGGCGAAATCTTTGGTAAAATTGACCCTCAATCCCCACAGAAATTAAACATTCTAAAAGCTTGCCGTTTATATGATAAATCTAAGGACATCAATATGGACAACTACGAAAAGCGATTCAATACTATATTTAAAAAATATGTAAAACGCGATTCGTATTTTAAGATTAAATCGGGCTGGTTTAGCGTTAAAGAAGATATCGATCCGTCGTTGTTTGGCGAGAATCAAGAAGAAGATCAACAAGCATCAGAAGTCTTACTTGCTGAACAAAAGCGAAAAGATTCCATACAAAAAATTGGTTTTTTACACTGGAGAAAGATGCAGATTCACAATTTTGAAAACAATAATTTTATTGATGAAGACAACGATCTTAATTTTATTCATAAATCGAGACGTTACGAATTTGAAATTGCAGATTACGCTTATATCAACGACATGTTTGTATACGTTATTCCTTTTAAGCCCAAGCGCAGTGAAGACTTTTCTGGAACAATGTATGTAAATACTGAAGATTTCGCCGTGGTAAGAGTCGATTACAAAAATGTAAAACCTTTAAGTAAGTTCTCATTACTTGGTATTTCCATGAAAAAATATTTAAAAACAGGGACTATCATCTTTCAGAAAAATGAAAATGAAAAGTACAGCTTAAAATACAGAGATGAAACATTAGGTCAACAAGTAGGCATCAAGCGGCCAATAAAAATTGTTGAAAAAAACAAACATGTAAAAGGCAGACGTAAACAAAATGAGTTAAAAGGCGACATCCATTTTGTTGTAAGAAATATTGAAAAAACAGAACTCATTGTTTTTGAAACCGATGCGATTACGGAATCCGATTTTAAAACCTTAACACAAACCGCCTTTACGGAGCCCACACAATTAAACCAATACGATCCTGAATTCTGGAAAGGGTACAACATTATAGAACCAAACAAAGCCATAAAAGAATTTAAAACTCTAGAAAGCGAATAGTCTTTTATTACAACGCGTTTTTATAGTGAGCTTTAATAATTTGCTCCACAGGTTTATTCTGCGGAGTAAATTGATTGTCTTCCAAACCACCTACGTCGTTATGATTAATAAACCACTTCCAAAGGTAACCACCTGCAAACCATTCTTCATTCCAAACGGTTTCAAATAGTGCTTGTGTAGCATTTTGCTGTGCTGTGAGATTTACAGAGGTCATTGACCTATCGTAGCGCCAAGGCTCTTTACCTGTGTAGTCTACACTTCGATATCCGTATTCTGTAAATACAATTGGGCGGTTTAATTTTTCTGAAAAGGCCTTAAGACCAGGTTTGTGCTTTTCCCATCCTTTAATACAATCTTCAATCGTTGGAGTTTGCATATCGCTCACAGGAAAATACGCATCGATACCAATATAATCTAATTCTGGCCAAAACGGTGTGGTCCAAAACTCGTCCCAATTCGCAGCGTAAGTTAATTTTCCGGTATAAATTGTTCTAATTTCTTTTATTAACTGATGCCAATATGCTGGTCTATTCTTTACAAATTCTTCTAGCTCAGTACCAATACAAAACACTTCAACATTTAATTCTTCGGCTAGTTCTGCATACGCTAAAATAAAGTTGGTATACGATGTTTCTAAAAGTTTCCAATCGGCTTCAGAATTCATTTTCAAAAAGCCTGTAAACTCTCCATGCCAAATCCAAATCTGAGGTTTTATCATAACTTCAATCTGGTCTTTATGCAATGTTTCTATGTATTGTTTTGCGCCTGCTCTTGTTTCTCCAAACCATTGACGGTCTGTGTTATGAATAATTTTAGGATGATTAACATCTTTTAGAAAGCCAAATGGCATAATAGCCGCAGCATTGGCATTAATACTAATAATCGGTTGGGTATGTGTCTGGTCAATAACATCTCTTGCCGCCACAAAACTAACACCATTAATTTTTGTAGGCTTGTATTTAGCAGCAGCACAACTAAAGACAATGAAACATAAAAGGAAATAGAAAATCTGTCGCATACTATAAAATAATGTCTAAATTTAAAGAAATTCGACTAATCGGTTAAGGTTTTAACAAAAGCTTCGACCTATTGGTTATATCAACAACATCAATTTATGGAACACATCGTTATTATTGGTAACGGCATTTCTGGAGTTACACTTGCGAGACATATAAGAAAGTTATCTGATAAAAAAATAACTATTGTCTCTGCCGAAACCGATTATTTCTTTTCTCGAACAGCGTTAATGTATGTTTACATGGGCCATATGAAGTTTGAAAACACGCAACCCTACGAAAACTGGTTTTGGGAAAAGAACAACATTATCCTTAAAAAAGGTTATGTAAATACGGTAGACACCAGCTCTAAAACACTACATTTTGAAGAAGGAGACACGCTAACCTATGACAAATTGGTCATTGCAACTGGCAGTAAACCCAATAAATTTGGTTGGCCAGGACAAGATTTAAAAGGGGTTATGGGCATGTATCACAAACAAGATTTAGAACAATTAGAACGATACGCACCTAATAATGAAATCTGTAAACATGCCGTAATTGTTGGTGGAGGTTTAATTGGTATTGAATTAGCAGAAATGCTAAATAGTAGAAGTATTCCGGTAACGTTTTTAGTTAGAGAAGCTAGTTTTTGGAATGGAGTTTTACCTAAAGGGGAAAGCGCTATGATTACTAGACATATTAAAAATCATCATATAGATTTACGATTATCGTCAAACCTTAGAGAAATTAAATCGGACAATAACGGTAAAGTAACATCTATCATCATTGACGAAACTGGTGAAGAAATACCGTGTAATGTGGTTGGTTTAACCGCTGGTGTGACTCCTAATATCGATTTTTTAAAAAATTCTGATATTGAGTTGGGAAGAGGTGTAAAAGTGAATCGTTTTTTAGAAACTAATATTTCTGATGTTTATGCCATTGGAGATTGTGCAGAACAGCATGAAGCCATTGGCAATCGAAGACCTATTGAAGCGGTTTGGTACACAGGTCGTATGATGGGTGAAACTTTAGCGCAAACAATTTGTGGCAACAAAATGGCTTATAATCCAGGTCATTGGTTTAATTCGGCGAAATTTTTAGATATCGAATACCAAACTTACGGGTGGGTGTTTGGTGAACGTGGACGCCCAGGATACGAACAGCATTTTCATTGGAAACATGACGATGACACCAAATGTATAACCATTGCTTACCATAAAAACACGAATGAATTTTTAGGCATCAATACCTTTGGGATTCGTATGCGTCACGAAGTTTTTGACCGTTGGCTTACCGAAAAACGCGATGTAGATTATGTTATACATCATTTACCTGAAGCCAATTTTGATCCTGAATTTTATTCAAGATTTGAAAATGATATTCTTAAAACCTACAAAAACACCTTACAAACTATATCCTAATGAGCAACAAATTAAATCACAGCATGTCTTTGGCTAAACCAGATGCCTTAGGTATTAACAACAAACAAAAAGCAGCCGTTGCCATTGGAGTTATTGGGTTATTTATATTAACCTTAGCCCTACTAAACACTAATTTCCCTAACCAAGGGGTATTTCTTACCTTAGCCTTAAGTGCCATTATTGGTGGTACTCTATGGTTTTCTAGAGAAGCATACCTCGCCAAGCATGAAGGTATAAAAAACGATGGTGTTTGGTTTAAATCTATTTCATCGCGTGGAATTTTAGGGTGGATTCTCGGAGTTGTTTTAACCACCTTCTATATTGTTCTATATTTTTTTCCAAAATATTTGGGTTTAGGTACAAACGGAGAAGCAAACACAGGATTAATTGCCCTTTTTGATCCCTTGAGTCAATTATTAAGCGGGCGTAATGCCAGTCAGTGGTTTGTGTATGGTACACTTTATACTGTTGCTATTTTGGCTTTTGGATATAAATTTATTTTGAAATACAGGCACAATCGTTACCAGCAATTACGTACAGTCTCAGTGATGTTTTTTCAATTGGGTTTTGCCTTTTTGATTCCTGAATTTATGTACGTTATGAATAATGATTTGCCCTACTACGACCTTAAAAGTATTTGGCCATTAAACTACTATATTTTTGATGAGTGGTCTGTAAAAGGGTTTTTATCTAGTGGTAATATTGGACTAGCTTTACTCATTTTTGGCATCCTATCAATTTTTGTTTTTACACCAATCTTAACCTATAAATATGGTAAACGTTGGTATTGTTCTTGGGTTTGCGGTTGTGGTGGCTTAGCCGAAACGGCTGGTGACTCTTTTAGGCAATTATCCTCTAAAAAAATGTACGCATGGAAAATTGAGCGTTGGTTAATCCATGTGGTATTAGTTTTTTCGGTGATTATGACCACAGCAGTCGTGTACACTTATCTCGGATACGATAAAAATGATTTTTGGCTTACGCGAGGTGTTTTCATCAGTTTAGTTATTGGTTTATTAACCTTAGTCTTTGCGGCGACTATGATATTTAAACGTCAGGAATTAGCAAAAGATGCAAAATACGGAGCTATTAGCTTCTTTATTGCAATTGCACTTTTGTTATTTATGCATTTTACAGGCACAACAGATCATCTTTTCTATATTAAAGCCGGAGCATTAAGAGCAGCATATGGTATCTATATTGGCTCCATCTTTTCTGGGGTAATTGGCACCGGTTTTTATCCAATATTAGGTAACCGCTCTTGGTGTCGTTTTGGTTGTCCTATGGCTGCTATTTTAGGCCTTCAGCAACGCTTATTTTCTAAATTTAGAATTACCACTAACGGAGGGCAATGTATTTCTTGCGGTAACTGTTCCACGTATTGTGAGATGGGAATTGATGTGAGAGCATATGCACAGAAGGGTGAAAATATTGTACGCTCTAGTTGTGTGGGTTGTGGTATTTGTTCTGCGGTTTGTCCTAGAGGAGTTTTAAAGTTAGAAAACGATAGCATGAAAGGTAGAATTAACTCAAAAGATGTATTATTAGGGAATGATGTTGATTTAATGGAATTGGTAAATCAGAAGTAAGGATTCATCACTTATCGTTTAAAAGAAACATCAGAACATTAGCATAATTAATTGCTGTCTTTGTTAGCTTAGATAAAACTTCCGGTGAATACCTAAGCTAATGCCTTTTCAAAATTGTATTATTGCATTTTTAATTGAATTAAATGCCCAACATAAAAGTTATTATTCCAGCTTATAACGAGGAAGCATCCATTCCTTTAGTTATAAAAGACATACCCTCAATAGTTGATGAAGTTATTGTGGTGAGTAATAATTCTACCGACAATACTGAAATTAATGCCAAAAACGCAGGTGCAACTGTACTTGTTGAGCACCAAAAAGGCTATGGTTACGCTTGTTTAAAAGGAATGGATTATATTTCTAAATTAGAAAAAAAGCCAGATATCATCGTTTTTTTAGACGGAGATTATAGCGATTATCCTGAAGAACTCACAAAAATCATTCAACCTATAGTAAAAGAAAATATAGATTTCGTAGTTGGTGCACGCGTTAAAAACTTACGGGAAGAAGGCTCTATGACCACACCTCAAATTTTTGGTAATTGGCTAGCAACAAGCTTAATGGCGTTATTTTTTCAATCAACTTTTACAGATTTAGGTCCTTTTAGAGCTATTAAGTACTCTAAATTATTAGGCCTTAATATGGAAGATAAAACGTACGGCTGGACGGTAGAAATGCAATTAAAAGTTTTAAAACAGAAATTAAGCTATAGAGAAATTCCTGTTAATTATAGAAACAGAATAGGTGTCTCAAAAGTTTCAGGTACGATAAAAGGTGCTATCTTTGCAGGCATAAAAATCTTAGGTTGGATTTTTAAATACAGTTTTAAAAAATGATTCTCGAATCAATCGTTATTGTTATCTACACCGTTGCCATTGTACTCATATTTATGTACGCTTTAGCGCAACTAAATTTACTTTACAATTATTTATCTTCAAAAAAGAAAAGACAAGATTGCGATATCTTTGATTTTTCTATTGCTGAAGAAATCCCATTTGTAACCATTCAACTTCCTGTTTACAACGAAATGTATGTGATGGAGCGTTTATTAGATAATATTGCGCTTTTAGAATATCCTAAAGACAAATTAGAGATTCAAGTTTTAGATGATTCTACAGATGAAACTGTGGCGACAACCAAAGCACATGTAGAGCAATTAGCAAAAACGGGTTTAGACATAAAACATATTACCAGAACTGACAGAAGTGGATTTAAAGCTGGAGCTTTAAAAGAAGGTTTAAAAATTGCAAAAGGTGAATTTATAGCTATTTTTGATGCTGACTTTTTACCACAACCAAACTGGTTAAAGCGTACCATTCCTTATTTTAAAAATGAAAATATAGGTGTGGTTCAAACGCGTTGGGGTCATATTAATAGAAATTATTCCTTGTTAACGAAGATTCAAGCTTTTGCTTTAGATGCGCATTTTACATTAGAGCAAGTAGGTAGAAATAGTAAAGGTCATTTTATTAATTTTAACGGCACAGCCGGAGTTTGGCGAAAAGCTTGTATCCTAGATGCTGGAAATTGGGAAGGCGATACCCTGACTGAAGATTTAGATTTAAGTTACCGAGCACAATTAAAAAATTGGGAGTTTAAATATTTAGAAGATGTTGAAACTCCTGCAGAATTACCAGTAGTCATTAGCGCTGCGCGTTCACAACAATTCCGTTGGAATAAGGGTGGAGCCGAAAACTTCAGAAAAATGCTTTGGCGCGTTATAAAATCGGACAATATTTCGTCTAAAACTAAAATTCACGGGTTATTGCACTTATTAAACAGCACCATGTTTTTAAGCATTTTTACTGTTGCTATTTTAAGTATTCCGATGTTGTACATAAAAAACGAATACGCGCATTTAAGAAATTATTTCTATGTGATGAGTTTCTTTGTAATGAGCACCATTATTTTCTTTGTGTGTTATTGGTTTATGTATCGCAACATCTATGGTAGTGGTTTTAAGAAATTCTTTAGTTATATAGGAATGTTCTTTACGTTCTTCTCAATTGCAATGGGCTTTTCGCTTCATAATTCAATTGCGGTAATTGAAGGTCATATTGGAAAACGTAGTGAATTTGTAAGAACTCCTAAATTTAATATTAGCACCATTAGAGATTCATGGAAAGGCAATAAATACCTCAGAAAAAAATTATCTCCACATGTGGTGATTGAAGGTTTTTTAATGCTCTATTTTGCTTTTGGTATGTATAGCGCTTTTATTGTAGGAGACCAAGGAGGTGATTTTGGTTTGTTCCCATTTCACTTAATGCTTTTTATTGGTTTTGGCTATGTATTCTTTAAGTCATTAAGCTCTAAGGTGTGAGTTTGCTTTGGAAATATCACAAAGTTCCTATCCTATTTTTTATTCTTAGTTGTGTTCTATACATTTGGTTTGCTTATGGCATAATGCGTGCAGACGCATTACCATTAATCGGTATTTATGTTACGCTCTTTATCCTAACTTTTCAGATTATAAAAAGACAATTAGATTTTAGACTTTTAATTGTTTTCTCTGTTGTTGTTCGCTTATTATTTCTGTGCGCGACTCCAAATTTATCTCAAGATTTTTACCGCTTTATATGGGACGGCCGTATGATTATGGAAGGATTTAACCCCTATCTATACACACCTGATTCTTTTATTCTCAACGGAAAATTTCCAATTGCGCAAGCACAAACCTTATATAATGGTATGGGAGCTTTAAGCGCTTCTCATTTTACCAATTACCCTCCCATAAATCAGTTATGCTTTACCATTGCAGCATTCTTCTCTAGTAAAAGTATTTTGGGAGCTGTTATTGTTATGCGTCTTCTTATCATTGCAGCAGACATTGGCACCATTTACTTCGGAAAAAAACTTCTGAAAGCATTAAACATGCCTGTTCATCGCATTTTCTGGTACTCCTTAAATCCGTTTATAATAATTGAACTTACAGGAAATCTTCATTTTGAAGGAGTCATGATTTTCTTCTTTATTTGGTCGCTTTACCTCTTACAAATTAACAAATGGAAATGGGCAGCTTTTATCTTGGCTTGTTCGGTTTCGGTAAAATTAATACCATTGATGTTGCTACCGCTGTTTTATAATTATTTTAAAAGAGCGGATACAAGCAAGATTTCATATTCAAAACTTATAATGTTCTACACCGTTATTGGACTCTCGCTAATAGCCTTCTTCTTGCCATTTTTCTCAATGGAATTTATAGACAATTATTCTAAAACGGTGGGACTTTGGTTTGGAAATTTTGAATTCAACGCAAGTATCTATTACCTTGCTAGAGCTATTGGCTATAGTATTACAGGTTATAATGAAATTGCAATAATTGGTAAAGTACTGCCGATTATTGCTATACTGATTATTTTAAGCTTTTCGTTTATAAAAAAGCATATGCAGTTACCACAATTAATAACTTCAATGTTATTGGTCTTAACATGTTACTTGTTTTTAAGCACCACAGTACATCCATGGTACATTGCTACACTCATTATATGTGGCATATTCACCAATTACAAATTCCCACTAGTTTGGTCCTTGGTCATCATTTTAAGTTATCTGGCTTACACAAACGCTTCAAATACCGAAAACCTATGGATTATAAGCCTAGAATATATCATTGTATTTGCTGTATTTATCTGGGAAGTACTTCTCAAAAAATCGTTATCAATAAAATACCTAAAGCTTGATTAATTTTATCTTTTAATCAGGTTGCTAACAAAAAAACTCAGCTATATGAGTTCTGCAAACAGAATTATAGCTGAGTAATAATTTATAGGATTTTAAAACGAAATTTTAAATTACTGTTTAGGTAAAATCGGCGTCTTCAGCACCTGGTTCTAATTCCGGATCTACCACTGCATTTGGATCATCATCTTCGAAATCTTCATAATCATCCTCGTCGTAATTTTCCATTGTTTGTTCTAGCTTGGTGCTTACTTTTACCAAATATTTGGTATCCTCGGTAGTAACTTCAACAGCTTCAACAATTTCATTTTTAGCATTTTTAAACGAGATAACATTATCATCGTCATATCCATCAGGATATTTTTCTACTAGAAGCGCTAATATTTCAGGGGTTAACTTTTTAAAGTCAACAATTACTCGTTTTAAATGGGCGTCTTTTGGTTTCATCAGGTAAATTTTATTTTTTCTATATGTCAGCTGTTATATCCATAATAAAAATGATGCTCCACAATAAGGGTTAAGATATGGCGACGTCATTTTCTCATAATATCTCTGAAGCTATTTTTTTTTTAAATATAATACTTATTTGTTTACACGTATAACATCGTAAACATCTTTTCTGCGATCTTTTAAATTTTTAACTGCTCCAAAGGAATGCAATTCTCTTAACAATCCCAAATCTATATCAGCAACTAATATCATTTCTGTATTAGGTGTAGTTTCTGCCTTTATGCCATTACTTGGAAAAGCAAAATCACAAGGCGTAAACACAGCAGATTGCGCATATTGGATATCCATATTATTTACATTGGGTAAATTCCCTACACTACCTGCAATGGCTACATAACATTCATTTTCAATCGCTCTAGCTTGTGCACATAAACGCACACGAGAATACCCATTTTGAGTGTCGGTTAAAAACGGCACAAATAAAATATCCATCCCTTCATCTGCTAACAATCTAGACAATTCAGGAAATTCGGAATCATAACAAATTAATACACCTATTTTTCCTGCATCCGTTTCAAATGTTTTGAGTTGATTACCCCTTTGCATGCCCCAGACTTTAGCTTCATCTGGTGTGACATGGATTTTCTCATAGCGCTCTAAACTCCCATCTCTTCGGCATAAGTAACCCACATTATACAAAACATCATCAACAATTTCTGGCATACTTCCAGAAATGATATTTATGTTATATGAAATGGACAATTGCTGCATCTTTTCTACCACAGTTTTTGTATAACCTGCCAGTTTTCTAATGGCTTGCGACTCATGCAAATGATTGTATTTTGCCATCAATGGTGCATTAAAAAACTCAGGAAACACAGCGAAATCTGAACGATAAGCAGACACACTATCTACAAAGTACTCCACTTGTCGCATGAGATCCTCTAAATCGTTATAAGGTCGCATTTGCCACTGAATCAACCCTAAACGCACCACAGTTTTAACACTACTCGCCTTTTTGTTCGGTTTGGTATAATAAATATTATCCCATTCCATTAACACTGCATATTCACTTGAAGCCGTATCGCCTTCTAAATATCCTTTAATGATTCGTATGGGATGAAAATCATTAGACATCTGAAAGTTTAAAACCGGATCGTGAATTTCCTTATACTTCACCTTCTGAATATATTCTTTAGGGGAATATTGTGCTTTATACTTGTAATAATTTGGCATTCTACCGCCAAAAACTATACCCTTAAGGTTTAGATTTTCACACAATTCTTTTCGGTAATCGTATAAACGTCGGCCTAATCGGAGACCTCTATATTCAGGTTTAATAAAAACGTCAATACCGTAAAGCACATCTCCATTAGGATCGTGGTTTTTAAATTTATCCCCTTCAATAATATCTGCATAAGTGTGGTTGTCATCAATTTTATCGTAATCGACAATTAAAGACAACGCACAACCAGCCAATTGGCCATCAATTTTGATAACCACTTGACCTTCAGAAAAAATAGAAGTTAAACGCGCAATATGGTCTTTTTTCCAATACGAATTTAAAACACCACCATAGGCTTCTAAGGTTGCCGATTTTAAGGCTTCAAAATCGTCAACCGTTAAAAAACTTAATTCTATGTTGTCTATTTTATGCTCTTCCATTACATATCTAAAAGATAAGCAAAAATCAATGGTGCAACAATGGTAGCATCACTTTCAATGATAAATTTCGGGGTATTAATATCTAATTTACCCCAAGTTATTTTCTCATTAGGAACCGCTCCAGAATACGAGCCGTAACTTGTAGTACTATCACTTATTTGACAAAAATAACTCCAAAATGGGGTCTCGGTACGTTCCATGTCTTGATATAACATAGGTACCACACAAATTGGAAAATCACCAGCAATTCCACCACCTATTTGAAAGAATCCAATACCATTTTCTGAATGATCGGTATACCAGTCCGCCAAAAAGGTCATGTATTCTATACCAGATTTCATAGTACTTGCTTTTAACTCACCTTTTAAAACATAGCTAGCAAAAATGTTCCCCATAGTGCTATCTTCCCAACCCGGACAAACAATAGGTAAGTTTTTCTCTGCGGCAGCATACATCCAAGAATCTTTAATATCTATTTCGTAATATTCTTCTAAAACACCTGACAACAACAACTTGTACATATACTCATGTGGCAAGTAGCGTTCACCTTTAGCTTCAGCGTCCTTCCAAATTTTTACAATATGTTCTTGTATTCGTCTAAACGCTTCCTCTTCTGGAATACACGTATCAGTAACTCGATTTAATCCTTTTTCGAGCAAATTCCATTCATCTTGAGGTGTTAAATCTCTATAATTTGGGACGCGTTTATAATGTGAATGCGCCACTAAATTCATAATATCTTCTTCGAGATTTGCTCCTGTACAAGACACAATTTGAACCTTATCTTGACGAATCATTTCGGCAAAAATCTTACCCAGTTCAGCTGTACTCATAGCACCAGCCAAAGAAACTAACATCTTTGCTCCAGAATTGAGTTGTTCTTCGTACCCTTTAGCGGCATCAACTAAAGCTGCAGCATTAAAGTGTAAATAATATTTTTCTATAAATTTTGAAATTTCTCCTTTAGTCGTTGTCATCTTCTGTGTTGAATTTAGTTTTTTTGTTTCCGTTTTGTGTTGAATTATGAAAGTTGCTTTCAAAATGATCTTCTATATTTTGATCTTGAAATTTGTAGCTCAACATTTTGTAGTACAATTTAGCCGCTAAAAAATCTGACGATTTATCAATCTCATTAGGACATAATTCTACAATATCAAACCCAACCACATTTTTTTCTTCGAAGACTTGTTTTAAAAATTCTAAGGTTTCGTAATACAATAAACCTCCTGGTTCTGGAGTTCCTGTGCTAGGCATAATTGAAGGATCAAAGGCATCCAAATCGAATGTGATAAATACATTATCGGTCATTTGATCAATTGCCGCATCCATCCAACCATCATCAACAGCCATCTCATGAGCGAAATAAGTTTTTTCTTCGTCCATAACGGTTTTCTCAATGCTATCCATTGATCGGATACCTACTTGAATTAAATTGGTGGCTTGACTCGCTTCATAAACCGCACAAGCATGGTTGCAGGTAGAACCTTCGTAGCTTTTACGTAAATCTGCATGCGCATCGATATGCAAAACCGTTATGTTCTCGAACATTTCATTGAAAGCTCTAATGGTGCCAATAGATATAGAATGTTCTCCACCAATTACAGTTACGAATTTGTTCTTCTTAATATACGATTTGGTGACTTTATGAACGGCTTCTACCATAGATTCTGGTGATGTATTCTCAGTAACAGCATCTGCCAAGAATACTCCTTGTAAATAGACTTCAGAATCTGTTTCAATATCATAGAGCTCCATATTAGCAGAAGCATCTAAAAAAGCATCAGGACCTTTGTCAGCACCTTTTTGCCATGTACTTGTACCATCATATGGTACCGGAATTAATACGATTTTAGCCGTTTCTAATTTGGCTAAATCTTCTGGAATACCAGCGTAAGTTTGTTTATTCATAATCTTTTCCCAGAGAAGTAGGATTTTATTAAATGTTATTCTTAAAACTTAATTCTTTAATTGTATTTTCATTGTTTTCTCGATTAAACCTTCTGGTTCATTCTATCTTCGATTGATAGTTTCGACTCAACAATTTTAGTTCTAGTTTATATTCTATTTTCTAACAGTTCAGCGGTCTTAGCTCTTGAGGTATTTGTCTCCTTCGACTCTGCTTCATACCCCAAAATGCTTAATAGATCTTCACTTTTTTGTTGTTCTGCAAAAACACGAGTGCTTAATTTCCCATCTTCATCCTTTTGTATTAAAACATGTTTAGGAGTTGGAATTAGACAATGTTGCAACCCTCCAAATCCTCCAATGGTTTCTTGGTAAGCTCCTGTATTAAAAAAACCGATATACAAATCTTTATCCTTATTGTATTTTGGTAAATAAATGGCATTAACGTGCTGCTCGCTGTTGTAGTAATCATCACTATCACAAGTTAAACCTCCCAATAGCACACGCTCATAGCTATCGCGCCAACGATTGATTGGCAGCATAATAAAACGCTTATTTATAGCCCAAGTATCTGGTAAAGTTGTAATAAATGAGGAATTAATCATGTTCCATTTTTCACGATCATTTTGTTGCTTTTGGTAAAGGATTTTATAAATAGCACCTCCACTTTCTCCAACGGTAAAACTTCCAAATTCTGTAAAAATATTCGGAGTGTCAACCTCTTCTTCATCGCAAACAATTTTAATTTGGTTTACAATTTCATCTACCATATAAGCGTAGTCAAAATCGAATGCGAGCGAGTTTTTAATAGGAAAACCTCCTCCAATGTTTAAACTATCTAAGGTTGGACAAATTTTCTTCAGTGACGTATAGACCTTTAAACATTTGTGCAATTCATTCCAGTAATACGCATTGTCTCTAATGCCTGTGTTAATAAAAAAGTGCAACATTTTTAACTCGACCTTCTTATTCGTATGAATTTGATTTTTATAAAAAGGTACAATGTTTTTATAACCAATGCCTAATCGAGAGGTATAGAATTCAAACTTCGGTTCTTCTTCAGAGGCAATTCTTATACCTACTTGAAATTTTCCGTTTATTTCTTCCGATAATAAGTCTATTTCCTCATAGTTATCTATGATTGGAATACAGTTTTGGTGTCCATCATTTATAAGAGCAGCGATATTAGAAATGTATTTTTCGCGTTTAAAACCGTTGCTTAACACATACGTTTTGTCAGTGATTTTTCCTTCTTTTTTAAGTGCTCTAACAATATCTAAATCAAACGCCGATGAGGTTTCAATATGAATATCATTAGATAGTGCTTCGTCTAAAACGTGCTTAAAGTGCGAACTTTTAGTACAATAGCAATACTTGTATTGTCCTTTATAGTTATACTTTTTAAACGCATCTGCAAACCATGTTTTAGCACGCTGAATGTTGTTAGAAATCTGTGGTAAATAGGTGAATTTTAAAGGTGCACCATAGGTTTCTACTAATGTCATGAGGTCTATATCATGGAAATGTAAGGTTTTATCCTCTAGCTTAAATTCTGGCTGAGGAAAGTCGAATGATTGATCAATGAGATCAATATATTTATTGTTCATGTTGTAAAAAAAATTCAAGTATAAATTAAAAAAATAGGGTCGTCATACAGCTCGTAATGACACTATATCATACTTGAATCTGGCTTTGTGTCGTAGGTACAAAACCATAAATATGCTGACTAGCAGCTATCGAAGATGCGGAAGTTAGCTCTAAAATTCGGTTACTTATCTTATAAGCAGCTTTTGAATATGACTTCCTAATTTTCAAAAGCCCGAACATAAAAACACGTTTCAATTGTTCAGCTAAAAATTGAAATTATAAATTAATACATGGTATCCAATTTTCGCAGCAAATGTAATTTATTTTTTAATACAATGATCTTTTTTTTATTTTTTTTAAATTATTTTTAACACAACTGATTACCAAAGATTTAAACCCACACCTCATTCAGAAAACATTGAGAATTTGCTATTGATTACAGATCATATAATCTACTCAATTCTGGTTTCACCGTATAGAAAAAAGATCTTTTTAGTTCTTTTTTTCGCTACTTGTTTAAGTCATTCCATAAAATTAGAACAACAATTGCATCCCAAAATCTATCCCTAATCCAAATCACTACTTTACGTACTTAAAGGATGACATTACTCAATTTAACTATAATATGGTAACGCTAGCATATAGATTTACTGTAAACAAAACAATTTAATATTATGATCTCAACATTAAACATCACTCAAAAACCAACTAGCAAGATTTTAAATGTATTTGGCCTACTACTACTGCTAACCGTTATGTCATTACATCCTATGTATGGACAAACAGCTACACGCTCAATTTCAGAAGTAACCTCTAGTGAAAAGGTTATTAAAGGAATAGTTAGCGATGAAACTTCAGGTTTAGAAGGCGTTAACATTATTCAACAAGGTACTACTAATGGGACTGTAACAAATGAAAAGGGGGAATTTACGTTTCCAAACACCTTAAAAGCTGGTGATATTTTACTATTTAGTTATTTAGGATATAAAACTCAAAAAGTAGAAATAAAAGATGACACGACCTTTATTACACTAATATTAACTGAAGATTTAATTGAAATTAGTGGCGCATTACAATCCGTAAAACCATATACATCTAAACGTAAAAATTAAAACGTATCTCTTGAAAATATATCTATTGATATGGCCCTTTATTTTTGTTACTCAGATTTACGCTCAAAGATCTGATTTTAATCATCTCGATTTTAAAAAATCAGATAGTATTGCTTTAGCTTACAAAGACGAAGGGCTTTCTAACTTGCCTCTACTTGCTTATAATCTTACGTCTCATTTAGATACAGAAGTAGAACGTTTTAGAGCCATTTACATATGGGTATGTCAGAATATATCTAATAATTACAATCTGTTTTTAAAACAAAAACGCCAACGTCAACGCTTTAAAAATGACAGCACTAAGCTCGAAAAATGGAATAGCAAATTCAGAAAAAAACTATTTAGTAAACTTCGTAAAGATCAAAGTACAATTTGTACAGGCTATGCATATCTCGTTAAAGAACTTTCACAACTGGCACATATAGAATGTGAAATTGTAATAGGCTATGGAAGGGTAAGTACTACAAATATAGATAAATTAGACCAACCTAACCATTCTTGGAATGCCGTAAAACTAGATAATAAATGGTATTTATGCGACCCAACTTGGGCAAGCGGATACCCAAACCCTAAAACCAATCGGTTTACATTTCAATATAATGATGGCTTTTTTCTAACCAATCCTATGTTATTTTCCGTAAATCATTTTCCTGTAAAATCAAAATGGTGGTTAATAGAAAAGAACCCTCCGTCTTTACATCACTTTTTAGACTCTCCAGTACTATACGGAAAAGCTTATACACTTCTAAATAAACATATTCTACCAGACAAGATGAATCAAACGGTTCTGCCTTATCAAAAAGTAAGGTTTGAATACGACTTAAAATCCACGGCCCAGATAAAAGGTATTAAACTTCTAATAGACAATGGATTTACGTCATGGGAAACAATACCTTTTTCGACATCAACTCTAAACGCTTCGCTTATAATTGAACATCAATTTAAAACCTCGGGTTTTTACGATGTACATGTTATAATCAATGAAGACTTCATCGCCTCCTATACCTTTAAAGTGAAATAGTAAAACGGTTATAGGTTGCCTTATATACCTAAAACGGATAAAACATTGTTGATATCAATCTCAACTTCAACACTTTCACAAGGAAAGGCTGTTAGCTCGATTTTATGACCTCCGTAATCAACATTATTAATAACAATGAGAATGTCATTATTTGGTAATTCTATCCATTCACTTTGATCGGAAATAGATAAATTTTCTTCATAAATCTCGCTGAGACCCTCTTGATTGTAAATAATTAAGTCGAAATTAACAGTACCGTTATTTGTGACTTTAACTTGTGGCAAATCGTCCACACAATTATAAGCTTCAACACTTAATTGATTTTGAGGTTCGAGTACACTAGATGAATCCGCTGTACAATTTACCATAAGTAGAAATACAAAAATGAGTATTACATTTTTCATAAGTAGGTTATTTTTAACTATTTGGGTTGGCAATATAGAAAAAACAACGAACCGACCGATAAAATGTAACATTTATTCGACGAACGGTAAGTTTTAAAAATTTTGTAAATTGAGGCTTAGCGCAGTGCCTATAGCATTTTCAAGGTATTTACCTCTTGTTCAGTAAGATGCTTCCAATGACCTCTAGGAATATCTTTTTTGGTTAAATGACCTATCGCTACACAATCAATTTTCACAATATCGTAGTTAAGATGATCAAAAATAGTGCGTAAAATTGTATTTCCTGTATTTTTAATTTTGATACCTACTAGATTTTTAGACTCATTTTGAATGTAGCTTACTTCCTCAACGGCAACAAGTTTACCTTCAATTTTAAATCCGGATTGAATCTTTTTTAAATCTTCAAACTTTAAATTTTTATCGAGTTCCACTTGAAATAATCTCGCAACTCCGTTCTTAGAGTTAGTAAATTTTTGAACAATAGTATCATCATTCGTAAATAAGAGTAATCCTAATGAATTTCTTCCTAATCTACCAATAGGTTTTATATTGGCATTCGTTGCATTGGCTACTAAATCCATAACTGTTCTACCTTTACCTTCAGCAGTTGTAGTTGCAAAACCTTTAGGTTTGTTTAATAAGACATAAACTGGTGGCTCTGGTGCGATGCGTTGACCATCAAAACGTACATCATCCGTTCGTTTTACTTTATATCCCATTTCTACGATAACTTTTCCGTTTACGGTAACTAAACCAATCGCAATATTCTCATCAGCTTCGCGACGCGAACAAATACCGCTATTAGCAATGTATTTATTTAAACGAATCTCATCTGAATTAGATGGTTCATTAGTAGCTTTCGCTTTCTTTTTTACTGGAGCATTACCTTTAGTAAAACTATTAGTTTTACTATTTGCATTTCCTCTCCCTGAAGTTTTCCCTTTTCCTTTGCTATGCTGATTTTTGCTCATGTTTAATATTTTTCGCAAAGGTAAACAATAGTTTACATCTTGCTATTATTAATTTTTGTTGTTTGGTTGATTTAATAACCTAATTGGTAAAAATCACAATTTCTATGACTAAATTCGGTTTAAGACTATGGAAACATCAATTAAAAGAATAGAAAACACACCACTTACAATGATGAATTTAAGAATGTTATGCAAAATTAAATAATGTGTTTTCTTATTCGATTTTAATAAAATTATAAGATATAAAATGATTAAAGCAATACTGAGGTAAAAGAAATAATACATATGACCTATTTTAAAAAACAGAACCAATATTACGGCTGAAATAATGGTACACACTGCAACAAGTGTTAACATTAATTTTGATACTTTCTCACCATAAATAACCGGAATTGTTCTATAATTAAGCGCTAAATCCCCTTTTAAATTCTCTAAATCTTTTGTGAGTTCTCTCATAGAAATCAATAAAAACAAAAAGAGGCCATGAGCAAAGACAACGGTTTCAAAATTTTGATAATAGATAAAAATGGCAAAAAATGGTGTTACTGTAAGTATGGCAGAGACCATGTTACCTACAATCGGCAGCTTTTTTAGGCGATGTGAATACAACCAAATCGCAAAAATGTACATTGAAAAAAAGATAACCGCTTTAAAAGACACATAGCTGGCAAATACAACAGATAAAAAGTTTAAAACAAAATAAAAGGATAGTTTTGTGTTTTGGCTTACTAAACGATCTAGCATCGTTTTTCTGGGCTTATTGATTAAATCTTTTTCAGAATCGTAAAAATTATTAATAATATAACCACCTGCAATAGTTGCTGAAGAAGCCAAAACTAACATGAGAAGATTAAGATCTAAAAGTACCGATTTAACAGGTTTATCGTGCGCAAAAATATAGACTGAAGCCAAGTATTGCGCCAATACTACCACTAGAATATTATAACCTCTAACTACAGAAAATAGGCTGAAAAATTTTAGAAGAATGTGTTTCTGCCGTCTTGATAACATTAGTTTAATTCTGTAAATTTCTGAAACAACAGTTAGCTCTAAGCGTAAAACTCAAAAGCTAAAAATTTAGAAATTATATACTACCTCTAATTTCTGACCTTTAAGTGCTTTCCTTGCAATGTCTATATTTTCAGTGAATCCTAAGATGTAACCACCTCCACCAGAACCGCAAAGTTTTAGGTAATATTCGTTGGTTTCTAATCCTTTTTTCCATAGCTCATGAAATTGAGCAGGAATCATAGGTTTAAAGTTATTAAGCACTACTTTAGATAGCTGCTTTGTATTCTTAAATAAAGATTTCATATCTCCTTTTAAGAAATCATCAACACAGGCATCCGTATGTTTTATAAATTGATCTTTTAGCATGCTTCTGAACCCTTCGTTTTTCATGCTCTCCATAAAGATACTAACCATTGGTGCCGTTTCTCCAACGATACCACTATCGATTAAAAACACTGCGCCTTTTCCTTCGGTTTTTTGAGAAGGAATACCTGTCGCTTCAATATTATCTTTAGAATTGATTAAAATAGGAAGACTTAAATAACTGTTTAATGGATCTAAACCAGAGGATTTTCCGTGGAAAAAGGATTCCATTTCAGAAAAAATGGCTTTTAATTTTAGCAATTTTTCGCGCGTTAAATTTTCTAAAACCGTAATTTTATCACTGGCATATTTATCGTAAATCGCAGCCACTAATGCACCACTACTGCCAACTCCATATCCTTGAGGTATAGAGGAATCAAAATACATACCTGAAGCAACATCTTCTTGTAACTTATTAATATTAAAGGTTACTAAACTATGGTCTAAACCTTCTAAATAGGCAGCAAAACGTTTTAAACTTTCGTTAGACTCTTGTGCTTCTTGGGTTGGATTCTCGTCACGCTTAAGCGCTCCGTTATAAAAATTATAGGGTATAGATAACCCTTTGGAATCTTTGATAATTCCATACTCGCCAAACAAAAGTATTTTAGAATAAAATAGTGGTCCCTTCATGTATAATTAGCAATTTCTTTAACAAATATACGTATTAAAATTCTATTTGGTTGGCGCCTAGACCAATTTGATCGCAAATATAATGTCCATTTTGGCAATAGCTAACCAATTCAGTCTTAATAAATTCTAAGATTGAAGCTTTTTCATTTTCAGGATACAATACATGAACATTGGCTCCTGCATCTAGGGTAAAACAAACTTTTGAATCCGTTTTTAATCTGTATGCCCAAATTTTATTAATAATTTCTAATGTATTTGGTTTCATAAGAATAAAGTAAGGCATACTTGTCATCATCATTGCATGAAGCGTTAAGGCTTCACTTTCTACAATTTTCACAAAAGCCTCTAAATCACCAGACGCTAAAATAGTTTTCAGTTTTGCTAAATTATCATGAGCTTGAGCAAAACGTTCTTTTGCAAATGGATGTCCATACATTAATTGATGACCAACAGTACTACTCACTTGTTTTTCACCTTTATCTACAAGTAAAATGGTATCTTGGTAATTTTGAAAGTTAGAATGTACCTCCTCTTCATATTTCACTCCATATAAATCTGAACTGCCTTCAAAAGTGTTGTTATTTCCCCAAACAACAAGTGTGCCTTCAACACTTCGGCATGCACTTCCGGAACCTAATCGAGCCAAAAACGATGCCTTTTGCTTAAAATAAGTCGAATTATAAAAACCATCTGGCGCATCTAAAGTACTGTAATTAGTTAAGATTTGTTCAATACTCATTAAGCACAGAGCAATGGCACTCATACCAGAAGCAGAAGATGCAATACCTGAGCTATGTGGAAATGTATTTGAGGTTTCAATCTTAAAATGATACTCCTTTAAAAAAGGTACATAATTCTCTATGCGCTTAAAAAACGTCTGAATTTTAGGCTTAAAGGCTTCATTTTTTATACCTTCAAAAAAAACATCGAAACTAAAGCCCTCACTTTCTTTCTTAGTAAAAGTTACTTCAGTAATCGTTTTACAGTTTGAAAGGGTAAAACTAATTGATGGGTTTTCTGGAATTTGATGTTCCTTTTTCCCCCAATATTTTACTAATGCGATATTGCTTGGTGATTCCCATTTTACAGATCCGTTTTCTACTGTGGTCTGGTAAGATTTAAGAATAAAGTCTTGTGCTGTCATTGCCTTTTAAATATCGGACAAAGATAATAGTTTTACCATAGTTTTATAGTTTCTGGCTGTAGCATTGACATTAAGTTTTCTCTCAAAATAATTCAGATTAAATTTTGAACGGCCATAACCTTTTGTACAGTGCAAGTAAATACAATCTTTTATAATAACATAAGTATCATCAGGATATGTTTTTTCTGACACTTCGTCGATATTTTTTTTAGGAGGATTATCGCTTAACAACACAAAATAGCTTTCCGTTTTTTTTTCATCGGCAAAAGGACAATTATTAAATATTGTTTTTAATTGTTGGTTGGTTCGTACCAAAACAGGCACCTCAAAACCAAACCCTCCTAAAATCAGCGACTTAACACTTTCTTCTAGTACAATTGTATCGGTTTTTAAAGATTGAAATGTTACATTTCCACTTTGAATATAGGTTTTTACATTTTCAAATCCTGATTTTGACAGCAATTCTCTAAGTTCCGCCATGGGCATTTTTTTATGACCTCCGACATTTATACCTCGTAAAAGAGCAATATACGTTTGCATGCGATATGTTTAAAATTAAAATGTAAATATAGCTAAAACAGATCTTCATATAAATAAACCCATAACCAATTAAACTACAATGTATTAAATAATTTCACAATATAAATTCAAAAAATTAACATTCTATAAAGTGCAAATAAAGCCGATTAAATGTTGCTCAAATAGATAAAAAGTTTAGTTTTGTCTCAATAATCCCCTAAAAGCATGTGTTTCCCCAAATCAAACACTGTTATTGTTTTGTTTATAGCGCTGATTACTAATGTCTTCTTTGCAAATGCACAAGAATCACTTGTAAACACAGATAGCAGTTCGTACTCGTTTAATAGTTATAAACTAAATTCTCTTGTAAGAAGCGATAGCCTATATGAGGCGGCCGTTCTTATTCATAATGCTATTGCATTTTCCAAAAAAAATGGATTAAAAAATATAGAAGCTGAATCTTATAATGCATATGGACAGGTCTTAACAAAAATGTCTAATTTTCAGAAAGCTGAAATATACCACACCAAGGCATTACAATTATATGATTCGCTAGATATTGATACAGGGCGCGACCTAGCTTATTCAGGTTTACTCAATGCTTTTGTATTAGCGAAAAACTATTCAAAGTTTGATAGTCTTTATCCAAAAGCTCAAGATATTTCTAAGAAACTCAATAGCGAAATATACTTTATTAATCTGGAGTATAAGATAAAAAAAGCCTACTACAGTTTTGATAATATAGGCATGCTCAACTCTAGTAATTTTGCTTTATCAAAATTAAAAAACTCGGATTTTATTACACTCAATCCCTCCCTTAATTATCCTATAAATAACCTCAAAGAAAATTTATTTCAATCTTACCAGTACTATAATGCTATTGCTCAAATTAAACTTTCAGATTTTGATGCTAAGGATTACGGTGCGTTGTTTGCAATAGAAGAAGACAAATTGAAAGCTTCTATTATTCTTACTGATGTTAACTCGTACAGAAAATTGGCCTCTCTAAACTACTATAAATATCTTTATTATACCAATAGTAAGAAGAACCTAGATTCAGCCAATAAATACCTTTTAAAATCTGACACTTACAAGTACCAAGCATTAAATCATTTAGAATATAAAATCATTAGAAATGGTGCTTTAGTGCATAAAATTATTAATGCAGAAGAACAGCTGGCTATAGCAAATGAGATTCGTAATAAAGCCGCACTTAACTCAAAAAGATTTGCAATAATAACAATTATAATGAGCATCACTTTAGCCATTATATTAACCAGTTTCTACTTTTATTTTAAAGCCAAGAAGAATATTACCAAAGTTAATGAAGCCTTAAAACAATCTAATTCTAAACTATTAGCCATTGATAAAGATCGACTAGAATTTTTCTCAATTTTAAGTCATGAATTACGTACACCAATTTACGGTATTAACGGTTTAGCTATACTTATCAATCAAGAAAATGATACTAGTAAAAAACAATCGTATTTAGAGTCATTGATATCTTCTAGTAACTATTTATCTATTTTAATAGACAATATTTTACAAGCCAATAGACTAAAATTTGAAAATAAAAATCTCCGATTAAAACCAGATAAAATTGAGAAAATCGTCAGCCATGTGGTGAGTACTATTGCAGTAGCCGCCAAAAATAAAGACTTAGAACTAAGAGTACATATAGACGAATCTGACGACAACGAATATATCTTAATTGACAAAGTAGCCTTTAGTCAAATCTTAATTAATTTGGCCTATAACGCTATACGATACACCAAGAAAGGCCATATTACCATCAATGTTTTTGAAAAAAGCAGAGAAAACGGCAACATTACATTACGCTTTGAGGTGAATGACACAGGCATTGGTATAAAGGAAGAACATCGCTCTATTGTATTTAGTGCTTTTGAAAACAAAACATTTTTAAATAAAAACAGTAGTGGATCTGGCCTAGGCTTATATATTGTAAAGACGTTACTAAAAAGTCATAATTCTGATATTGATTTTGTGTCCACTCCAAATGAAGGCACTAGTTTCTTCTTTGAAATAACGTTTCAGCTTTCTATGGCAACTACGCATTTAACAAGTGCTTCAACATCAGAAAAACGAAGCATGCATGTTTTAATAGTTGACGATAATAAAATTAACTTACTAATTACTAAAAAGAATATCGAAAAAATAGAAGGCTATACTTGTGTCACTATATCCAATGGAAAAGAGGCCATATGCTTAGCTAAAGAAAAGGATTTTGATCTTATCTTAATGGACATAAATATGCCAGATATGGACGGTTATGAAGTTACAAAACATGTAAGAATGTTTAATCCTAATATTCCAATTTTGGCGTTAACCGCTTT
This sequence comes from Winogradskyella sediminis, assembly GCF_003387355.1. Taxonomy (GTDB): domain Bacteria; phylum Bacteroidota; class Bacteroidia; order Flavobacteriales; family Flavobacteriaceae; genus Winogradskyella; species Winogradskyella sediminis. The sequence goes on along the minus strand of NZ_QUNH01000001.1, from coordinate 1,214,105 downwards.
AAATTCTAGTGAAATCTCAACCAAAGCTGAAGCTGCTGGTATAGATCAGATTATTACAAAGCCTTATATTTTTGAAGATTTTAAAGCCATTATTACATCCTATCGCCATAAACGAAATCAAGGTAACGTAATAGAAGCTGAAGCCATATAAGCACTGGTCCATGCATTCTGAAAATTAAAACCACCCGTTACAGCATCGACATTTATAACTTCGCCTGCTAAATACAGGTTTGGAAGGCGTTTACTTTCAAAAGTTTTAAAATTAATATCTTTTAAGTCTACACCTCCAGCCGTTACAAATTCTTCTTTAAATGTGCTTTTTCCGGTAACTTTAAATAAAGCTTTGGTTAATTGTGCTGCTAAATTGTCGAGTTGCCGCTTATTAATATCCGCCCAACGTTCTTGATCGTTAATTTTAGAAGCTAAAACAAGTGTTTTCCATAACCGTTTTGGCAAGTCGAATTGCGCTGAGTTAAACACCGTTTTTTTAGCAAACTCTTGCTTAAAATTTCTCAGTTCTTCAACGCAGGTTGCAAAATCTTGTTGAATAAAATTAATTTCAATCTCAAAATTATAATTCAGTTTCGCTAATGCTACGGCTCCAAATGCAGACAATTTTAAAATCGCTGGTGCGCTCATTCCGACATGTGTAATCAATAATGGTCCATTGGATTCTAAATCTGTGCCAACCACTTTAACGTCCACGTGTTTGGCTACAACACCAGGAATACCTTTTATTCGATCGTCTTTAATATCAAAGGTAAATAAAGACGGTACCGGTGGAACAATACGATGACCTAAATCTTGAAGAATATCCCATATTTTAGGATTGCTTCCTGTGGCGAAGATTAATTTTTTAGCATAAAAATCGCCTTGAGAAGTGGTAATTGTAAAACCATGTTCTAAGGCTTTTACTGTTTTTACAGCATGATTATAAAGCACTTCAACCTTATGTTTTTCTGCCTCTTCTAAAAAGCAATCAATGATAGTTTGTGAGGAATTAGACATCGGAAACATTCTACCGTCTTCTTCAATTTTTAATGCCACACCACGTTCTTCAAACCAAGCGATGGTATCACCTGTCATAAACGTATGAAAAGGCCCTAAAAGCTCCTTTTCTCCTCTTGGATAATTTTGAACTAATTCAGATGGTATAAACTCTGCATGTGTCACATTGCAACGACCACCACCGGAAATTTTTACTTTTTGTAAACCTTCTTTTCCACGTTCTAAAATAGCAACAGATGCTTTTGGGTATCGTTCTGCAATGTTAATGGCAGCAAAGAAACCAGCCGCTCCTCCGCCAATAATGATAATATCCTTTTCCGTATTCAAACTGTTATATTAAGAAGATTTTGTGATTATTTTTTTGTGTGTTTTAATGACGAGCATTACTTTGAATCAAAGTATAAAATTACAATGATATACATCAAAAGACTAATATTTCTATTATTTATTGTGAGTTCTTGTCAATCTACGGGGCAATTAAAAATTGAAGCGCGTATTACTGAAGAACTAGAAGAAGTATCTGCCGCAGAATTTAGCAAAAATTCGGATCTTACTTGGGTCATTCAAGATGCTGGTAATGCCAATAACCTCATAGGACTAAACCAAAACGGACATATAGTAAGAAACCTCTATATTACCAATGCTAAAAATAGAGACTGGGAAGATTTAACCTCTGATGATCACGGCAATATTTATATTGGCGATTTTGGAAATAATAACAAAAAACGGAAAACATTTACCATCTATAAGGTAAACCCAGAGGATTTAAATGCAGCCACTGCCACTGCTGAGCGTATTGAATTCACACTGCCTAAAGATCAAAAATCTGAAGATTTTGAATCCTTTTTCATCTTTAACGACTCCTTTTATATATTTAGTAAAGAGCATAAGAAGTTTGTTGTTTTAAAAGTTAAAAATAGAACAGGAAAGCAGGTTGCTGAAGTGCATTCTAAATATAATTTGAAAGGCAAAAACAATAAAATTACCTCAGCCGATATTAGCAAAGACGGCAAAACTATAGTACTCTTAAATCATGATAAATTATGGGAACTTTCAAATTTTAAAGGCGATGATTTTTTCTCAGGAGATATTAGAGAAATTGAATTTGAACATAATTCTCAAAAAGAAGGCATTTGTTTTAAAACGGATTCAACCGTAGTTATTACAGATGAAAGAAAAGATTTTGAAGGAGGCTATATCTATACTTTTAATTTAAACTAGAAGTTATATTTCATATCCCGACGTATTTACTTGTCGCAAGCGTTCAATACAAGATTTTATAATGCCAATATCTGCTTCATTGGAATGATTATCCAAGGCATCTTTTTCGAGATTCTGTATTTCCTTAACCACAATTTGATGATATTTTTCGTCTAAGACCTCATCATTTTGCAGTAAATATTGCAGCATTAAAAATAATTTTTGCAGGATAATTATATCGTGTTTACAGTAAGTTCTTAATGCAGCCATCACATTATAAAGTAATTGCTCAAAACTCACGGTTTTAATAAAGATGAGTGCGTTTCCATTGTCATCAAAATAATAACTCTCGTCTTTTTTTGTCATGCGTAAAGCAAATAGCTCAGTGAGATAATCAATGGCATTAATACAAGTACCTGGATCGTTAATACCAGGTGACATGGCCTTTAAAGCAATCTCTGTTATTTGCTTAAACGCTAGGATATAGTTGTCTTCTATTAATTCGCTGTTAGAAAACGTGATGGTTTCTCCTAGCTTTTTCTCTAACGCTTTATCGCTATTACCTTTGTATTTCAGAATCGGAATACCTTTTAAAACATAGGCTCCTTTTATAGGCACAATCTCAATTTTTAATTGGTGTTCTTCCGCTAAATCAGCTAAAGCATTTAAGCTCATATCTTGTATATAACCTGTTGAATCTGCCATAACATGATTCCACTTTGAAGTATCCTCAAATGTGGTATCATGATGTTGTTCATTTTCAATGAGCGTTTCTAATCGGGTTTTAGATTTTTTATAAATCTTATCCATAATGGTATTCACTTGAATTTCTTGAGAAATCGAATGAATAAAATAAATAAAAGCAGCCAAACTAAGGGTCATAAAAACAATACTTAACAATACTGAAAACCCAGGAATTTGATATTTATCACCAGTTGGAGCAATTGAAACCAAGGTGAAAATGCAGTAAAGTAAGGTAGAATTATAAATGCCTAAAATTATCTGATGTCGTCTGTTTGATATTAATCCTGGTAATACTCTAGGTGAAAAATTACTTGAAGCTTGATTGAGAAGAATCATTACCAAAGAAAAACTAAATACCATGATTGAAATTAATCCGGCAATAAATGTGGTTAACAAACTTCTCGCAGTTTCGGTATTGTTGACTACTAAAATTGGTGCATGCTCCACCAAATATTTAGAAACACCTTGACTTTCTAAATAAATCATAAAAAAAGCAAAGACCAACCCTAATAAACTAATTATAGAAGGGTAAAATGCAATTTTACTTTCTAGCTTATCTAGCGATTCAAAGACTTTATATAGGTATTTTTTCACGGGTTGATGGTCAAATGATAGCATTGAAAAATACATTTTTCAACAAAGCTCTAAGAAACATCTTTAGGACATAAGTCCTTAACCCTTTTGCATTAGATTGTAATCCTTATCATTTTTGCCACAAACTATCAGTGAAATAATGTTTACAATCGAGAAAATTGTTTTCTACTTTAAATTTAGCGTGTTCAGCCAAATCGTTAATTTCCTCTAGTGCATACTTTTTTGAAAGTTCCGTCCAGATAAGTTCGTCATGGTCAAAATGGATATACTTATCTATAGCTTTAAGATGTACGGTTTGTTTTCTAAGACTCACTATATAGCTTTTTACGTCACCCGTTATTGGATTATAATGGCAATAAAAATCAAAATCATCAATCTTAAAATCGGCATCTAATGTTCTATTAATTCTCACCAACAAATTCAAATTAAATCGCTTTGTAATACCGTGTTTATCGTAGTAAGCATTATGAATGATTATTGGGTTTTTCTTAAGGTCAAAACCAATGAGCAACTTGTCACCACGTTTCATATTCTTATGAAACAAGGCCAATAATTCTTTGGCTTTATGCTCTAAATAATTCCCGATATTTCCACCTAAAAACAGTAATAAGCTTGGGTAATCACTTTGCCTGTTATCCTTTAAAATTTCAAAATAATCACCCACTTTTGGATCTATTTTTAATGCAGGTAATTTTTCCTTTAGGCGTCGGGTGAGGATATCTATCGCTTCTTGAGAAATGTCGATGGGTACATAATGAAAATCCACTTCGTTATTTACCAAATACTCTAAAAGCTTAAAGGTCTTAAAACCATCTCCAGCACCCAATTCTACGATATTAAATGGCCTAGAAAATTTTAAGGCTTCAATAATTTGTTTGGATTGCATGGATAAAATCTCAAATTCCGCATTGGTAGGATAATATTCTGGCATATTCATTATTTCCTGAAATATGCGACTCCCGTTATCGTCGTAAAAGTACTTAGATGGTAAGTGTTTATCCTTGGCCGTTAAGCCATCCACTATATCTTTGGTAAAGGTATCTGTCATTTATTTTGCTAATCTAATTCCTGAAAATAGCCAACGCATGTCTGGCTGAAAAAAATTTCTGTACGTTGGTCTACAATGATTTTTTGACGTCGCTACAGAACCTCCACGCAATACCATCTGGTTCACCATAAATTTGCCATTGTATTCACCAAGGGCACCATCTACTTTGGTATAATTAGGGTATGGTAAATAAGCACTATTTGTCCACTCCCACAACTGTCCAAAGTTAAATTTTGAGGATGCAATTTCCCATTCAAACTCTGTAGGTAAACGCATACCTTTCCATTGTGCAAAGGCAAATGCTTCGTAAAAAGTTATATGAGTAACAGGCAAATCGCCATTAACCTCAACAAAGCCATTCAGTGTATAATGCATCCATTTACCATCTACTTTATGCCAATATAATGGAGCTTCTAAACCGTTTTGCTGCACAAAATCCCAGCCTTCAGCATGCCAAAAGTTGAAGTTTTTATACCCTCCATCATCTATAAAAGTTATGTATTCTGAATTTGTTACCAATTGATTTGAAATTTGAAAATCATGCAAATAAACGTTATGCCTTCCTAACTCATTATCAAAACAAAATCCTTCGTCCTTATGACCAATTTCATAAACGCCTTCTTCAATTTGAAGAAATTGCTGCGGACCATGTTCTACTTCCAATTGAATTTTATAATCCAAAACGGGAAATGAAGGTTGATTTCCGAATATATATTTGATATCGTAAATTAATAATTCTTGATGCTGTTGCTCGTGCTGTAAACCGATTTCAATAATATTAAAAACAGCTTCAGTGGTTCCTTTGGATATAAATGCTGCCAATTCAGCGTTGACATAGGCTCTATAATCTAAAACTTCTTGTAAGGTTGGACGTGTCATTAAACCACGTTCGGCACGCAACACACGCTCTCCAACATTGTTGTAATAACTATTAAAGTAATAGGCAAAATCTTTATTAAATACTTTATAATTCTGTAGATATTCTGACAGCACAAATTGCTCAAAAAACCAAGTCGTATGTGCTAAATGCCATTTTGGAGGCGACACAAATTCTGCTGGTTGAATTGAAACATCTTCAGGTTGCAGCGATTGACAAATTAATTCCGTGTGATGTCTAACGTCTAAAAAACGTTCTTTTGAAATTTTATGTGTTGTTATAGTTTTCACGTCTAAATTTATAGTATTTCTGTTTCAAAAATGACTTCGCTTGCTAAAGTTTTGTGCACAGGACAACGCGATGATATGCTTTTTAAACGGTCTTTCTGTTCGGAAGTTAAATCACCTACAAACTTTAGTTTCTTGCTAATATGATCTAAGTATTTAGGTTTGTCCGATTTATCCTTCATATCTTCACTATGCTTTCTAGAATGTGTAATATAAACAAAGACTTCTTTTAAATCCCATTTTTTTCGTTCGGCATACATTTTTAAAGTCATTACGGTACAGGCTGCTAAGGCTGCATTGAGATATTCGTATGGAGACGGCCCAAAATCATTTCCTCCTACACTTGCAGGCTCATCGGCAATAAAAGTATGATTTGCCGTTTGAATAGAGGTGGTAAAATTGTCTTCAACACTATTGAGATGTCCTACCAATTGTTCTCCTTCGGTGTCTAATATTATATTTTTAACCTTTGGAAAATAACGCATTGCCCAAGTACCAATCATATGACCAACATACCGACTATCTTCTTCTTTAGTTAATAAATGATCTGCATTATCTAATGTTATAAAACTTTTGGGATGATGTGCTTTTTTATAAAGTTGTTCTGCGTTTTCAATACCTACAATTTTATCGAAAGGCGCATGCATAATTAATAAAGGCTTACGCAAATCTTTAACTATTGCAGGTAAATCTGTGTTATCAAACGCTTCTACAAAATCTTGATTAATAACAAATAGTCGACCACCAATATTGACTTCGATATCTCCTTTTTCTTCAGATTCTTCAACTTGATGCGAGAATAAATGCTTTACATGATTTACAGTTGATGGCGCACCTACAGTAGCAACCGCTTTTACGGTTTCAAGTTTTGAAGCCGCCACTAATACGGCTGCTCCGCCTAATGAATGACCAACTAATAAACTTGGTGCTTGGTAGTGTTCTTCCATAAATTTATGGACATCTAACAAGTCATCCACATTTGCGGAAAAATGACTGTCCGCAAATTCGCCTTCACTTCGACCTAAGCCTGTAAAATCGAAACGCAACACCGCAAATCCGTTTTGAGTTAATGCTCTACTCACATTTCTAACCGCACTTAAGCTACTACTACATGTAAAACAATGTGCAAAAATGGCATAGTAATTTGGTTTCTGATTGGCTGGTAATTCCAAATTGGCATTGAGAGTAATTCCTTTTCGATTTTTTATCTTGAGTTTTGTGCTTTTCATAACCTAATTTTAATCTTCAATTGTTACACCTCTCCAAAAAGCGACATGGTTTTTAATCCCCTTTGCCAATTCTGATACTTCTGGATAAAACCAAGCAGCATCTTTATTTTCTTTGCCATCAACTTCTATAGTATAGTAAGATGCTGTGCCTTTCCATGGACATACGGTGTGTAAGTCACTTGCTTTAAAAAATTCCTTTTTTATACTTTCGTAAGGAAAATAATGATTTCTTTCTATGACTATAGTGTCATTACTCTCTGCTATGACTTTATTATTCCAAATTGCTTTCATCTTTATTGTTTTTTATCAAACAGAAACTTGAATCTCGCTCCATTTGTGGATGCTTAATTTCTATCTGTATTCCGGGTTTTCAAAAGACCAATGTGTACCGCTATCCCATGCTTCTCTCGAGTTTCCATAATTACTATAGCCTTTATTTTCTTTCAATAGCTTTGCTAAATGTAAAAGATTGTAAGTCATAAATGTGGTATTTCTATTGGTGAATTCAGAATCAAAACCTACTGGTGGATTAATGCTTTTATCTTTCCATTCGGTATCACCATAACTTGGACCTGGACCAACTTCTCCAATCCAGCCACTATCGGCTTGTGGTGGAACTGAGTACCCAATATGCTGTAAGGAGTATAAGATGCCCATGGCACAATGTTTTACTCCATCTTCATTACCTGTTATCATACAACCGCCAACTTTACCGTAATAAACGTATTGACCTTTGTCGTTTGTTTTGCCACTCATAGCATAAAGACGCTCAATTAACTTTTGAGCCTCAGAAGACTTTTCTCCCAACCAAATGGGTGTGCCAATAATTAAAATATCGGCGTCTATTACTTTTTTGTAAAGCTCTGGCCAGTCATCTTTATCCCAACCATGTTCGGTCATATCAGGATAAACACCTGAAGCCACATCTAAATCTATAAGTCGAATGCTCTCAAAGGACACCTTTTCTTTTTCTAGAATATTTTGAGACAGCTTCATGAGTGTTTCAGTATGACTCACTGCTGGTGATTTCTTTAAGGTACAATTAATGTACACTACTTTAAGTTTTGAAAAATCCATATTCTAGTGTTTTTTTTAATTAAGAACTACAACTCAACATAGAGCACCCTACTTTATGTCTTGCCCATTCTGGGCGTTTAGCAAACCATTTTTCATGTTCAGGTTGCGCATCATAAGGTTTTTTAAGCAATTGAAATAATTCATTTACCACATCATAATTACCTTTATCTGCTTCATCTATGGCTAATTGTGCCATATAATTTCGAAGTACATATTTTGGATTAACAGTGTTCATCTTTTGTTGTCGCTCATCATCTGTTAATTCTTCTTTCTGTAACCGTTGGTCGTAAGATTTAAACCAAACTTTCCAAAGGTTAGGTTTTTCTTCGTTAAGCGCTTCTGGTTTATAAAAAGCATTTTCAATGAGCTCTAAACCATTTTCTGGATATCCTTTTTTGTAATTTGATAATAATCTAAAGGCTATAGTCATATCCGTTTCAGCTTGTAGCAAACAATCTTCAAAATCTCTAATTAGCTTTGTATCTCCATCCATTGCAACTTGAAGACCTAATTTAGATCGCATCATTTGAAGGGATTGATTTTCAAAATCAATTTGATACTGGTTTAAAATAGCTTCTATAGGCTCCGCTTCTTCAACTAGCGGATATAAAGCATTTGCTAGTTGTAATAGATTCCAAAGGCCAATATTGGGCTGATTACCGAAACGGTAGCGTTTGTTTTCGCGATCTGTAGTATTTGGCGTCCACCCAAAATCAAAACCTTCAAGCCAGCCATAAGGACCATAATCTATAGTTAACCCTAAAATAGACATGTTATCGGTATTCATCACTCCGTGCACAAATCCTACGCGCTGCCAATGTACAATCATCTGCAAAGTGCGTTGTGTCACGGCTTCAAAAAAACGGATATACGTTTCTTTTGATGGTGCTCCTAATTCTGGATAAAAGTATTTTATAGTGTAGTCAGTTAATTTTTTGAGGTTTTTAATATCGTTTCGTGCTGCAAATAGTTCAAAATTTCCAAAGCGAATAAACGTCGGTGCTACTCGTGCTACAATCGCCCCTTTTTCGTAATCCGCATTACCGTTATAAAGCATATCGCGTAGAACATCATCACCAGATAACATAAGACTTAAAGCTCTGGTGGTAGGTACACCGAGATGATACATGGCTTCACTACATAGATACTCGCGAATTGAAGAACGTAACACGGCCAAGCCATCACCTTGTCTCGAGTAGGGTGTTTCCCCTGAACCTTTAAGTTGAATAGCCCAACGGTTATGGTGATGCTCAACTTCAAATAAATTAATTGCTCTTCCATCTCCCAATTGCCCTGCCCAATTGCCAAACTGATGTCCGGCATAAGCCATAGCATAGGGTTTTGTTTTTGGATAAATTTTTGAACCCGAAAACACCTCTAAAAAATCTTTAGACATCAGACTCTCTTCCTCTAAACCAATAGCATGTGCAACCTCTTTAGAGGCATGAATTAGTTGAGGGTTCGAAGGCTTTTTAGGCGTTACATAAGAATGTGTCGCCTCGGCAACTTGACGCCTTGTATTATCCGTATTTGGATCGGAAGGCAATTCTTTATTAAACGTATCTTTTATATTAAGTTGCATGAAATTTCTAAATGTCGGTTGCATGAAATCTAGTTATACACGATTGCAATAAAACAATTAATAATTCTATTAATTATAAAAATACAGTTTGATGTTAACCCATTTACGAAATACTATAATATCGGTGACGCGTTTTCGTAATTTGAAAACGGAACAGAATTATATTTCGTTAAAAACCAAAACCGAGATTAAAGGCAAACCTTACTCCTTCCGTACTATTAAATGCTGATAAATTTAAAGTTACTTTATCTGCAGCAATGGCAAAAATTCCGCCTCCAGCAGAAGTATGCCAAAGGTTAGACTCGTCATTCGCTATCCAAACTCTACCGTAATCAAACCCTCCATATAAGCCTAATCGCACAGGTATCACACTGGTTTTAAATTTCTTAACATTCCATCTTAAGTCCGAACGTTGTACAAAAGCCGTTTTACCATTAAATCTGTTATTTCTATAAGCCCTTAACCCATTTTGAGCTCCAATGGTGGCACCTTGGTAAAACTCAAAATCATCTCCAAAATTAAAATGGCCTCTTAATTTTGAAGCCAATACTAAGGCTCCGCTAGGTACTAATTTATAATCTACCCCAAACTCTGATATAATATACCCGAAGCCTTTAGAAGTATCTATATTATTTCTGAAACCACCTTGAATATTGAAAAGCATCCCTAAGGTTGGAAACGTTTCGTTATCTGAGTGATCGAATTCAAATTTTGCATCAGTTCCGTAAAAGCTATTTCTAATTTCAGTGTTGTTCCCTATAAATTGATTGATATATCTATCGTCAGAAGCTTCAACTTCAATAGACTCGTAGGTGACACCGAACTCAAAACTAGATCCGTATCGGCCTTTCCACATTAAAGTTGGAGCCACTTTAAAGGTTTCAAGCTTTACTCTATTATAATCCATATTAACGTCTAATCCATCATTCTCATCCTCTTCAGGATTTAAAGATTCATTTCCAATTCCGAAGAAATTAAAAGCATAATTAGGACTGGTAAAACGTACATCTATGCCTAAATTAAACTGACCAATGACATTGGCAAATTCACCTTTATAATTAATATCGAAACCATGTGTGGCAAAATAATACGAGGCGGCTAACTGATGTTTAGCTGTAAAAGGATTCCTTTCAAAACCATAGGTGGTATAGGCATTAACAAATCCTACTCTAAGTCCATCATCTGGATTTGCTCCAATAGCCGGAATTAACTGATTGGTATTAGTTTTTAGTTTTTTATAGTCGTAAACATTGGTTTTATAATCGTCTGTGAGTTTTTGATGACCTTTAGTCGTTACAATGGTGTTGTTCTTTGATTTGTAATCGTAATACACCACGCGTTTACCATTATCTATTGTGTAAGTGTCATTGTTTTGTCCACCTATTAATCTCAGCTTTATTAAATGATCTCCCTCGCCTTTAACATGAAATACATCATCATCATCTAAAGCATAAATCCATATTTCCTTGGTGTCATCTTTTGTATAGGTACGCTCATGAAATATATCTGCTTTTTCATCTCCTTTAATACGATAGGCTGTGATTTTGGTTTGTCCATTAGGCAGACGCTCTACATCGAACCAATCGTCTTTATTAGTTCCCTTTATAACAGCATATTTATTAATTAGTGTGTAATACCGATCAGAAATCTTTTGAAGATTACTGCGTCTCGCTTTCAATAGTCGTTTCATTTCAGCAATAGAAGCTTTAGGCATCTCTTCTGGTAAATTTTGAAACGCTTTTTCTATAACAGCATCGGTGATATTTTGTTGAATAAGTTGTACTTGTGCATCCCAAACAGCTTTGCCAGATTGTGTTATAATTTCCATATCGATAGAATAGGGTTCAACATTAAGCCCTTTTACATCGACCAAATCCTCTGAATACGCTCTTAGTAAACGTGCCGCCGGAATTAACTTTACCGCAGCTCCAAATAGAAATCCATCGGACATCATTGAAAATGCTTGATCTCTATCTCTTGGCATTGGTCTATATACTTCCTTACCATCTTCTTTAAACTCAATCCATCTCCATTGATCGTGATGCCTATCCCAATCTCCAATAAGCATATCGAATAACCTGGCTCTAATATAAGCAGCTTCATCTACAACTATATCTTCATCCTTATGAATCTTCTTCATCATATCTTCTGTAGATACGAGCTCATTCTGAAAACCGAAACTCGCTTTATCAGCATGACCTTCAGAAGTATGTTCCTCAATCATGTATAATTCATCACCAAAATCATCATTATAATGCCCTAAGCGTTCTTGTTTTGGTACATAATACAATACCGGATTGGTATGATACACACCAATAGCATCTGCCAAATCACCAACAACAAGAGGAGCATAAGGATACGAACCTGTAAAAACGTCTAAGATTAGATCTTCGGTAGCTGTATCTTCAAACTGACCTTCAATATATTCATCCTTAAACATAACCGCTTGAAGGTATCTAAGCGCTTCTTTTCTCACGGCACGCATTACATATTGCGCTCCATTTTTATCTTCTAAACGCAACGATTTTGATTGATTTCCTCCACCTTTACGAACAGGAATTAAACCACCAAATAAAGTGTCTAATTTTACATTTGGGACTGTAACTTTGGTACTATATGCATCTCTATAACGTTCTCCCCAAAGTAATTTTCCAAAACCGCTCACCTTAGTTTCCTCTTCAGAATACACTGAGGCGGTTGAAAATGGACTATCATTTGCGTATTCGGTATGATTCTCTGGTTTATCTTCTGAAAAAACTTCTGTTTGAAAAACCTCAGTCTCCTTGTCAATCGCCACAAATGTAACATGCGATGACCCATCTTTATACACATTTAGTTTAGCATATCCTGGTGCTGCATAGCCAAAAACACCACTGCCTATATTGCGTACTGCTGATACTTTAGAACCCGAACCCGATACGATTTGATGTAAATTATCTTCTACCAAATATTGCATATTGTGCTCATGGCCAGACACAAAAATTACTTTATCATTAGCTTGAGCTAAAGTTACTAATCGTTTTTTAAGCTCATTATACATCTTATTCTGAAGATCTACATTGGCAATACCACTTGTTTTTCTAATTATATTTTTAAGGGTCCCTAAAATTGGAATCGGAGCCATATGACTTCTAAAACTAAATTGTCCGCCATGTGAACCATTAGAATACATAGGATGATGAATGGCAACAATGGTCGTTTTACCTCTAGCTTTTTTTATGAGACTATCAAACTCATCTAAAAATCGTTGTCTTGTTTTAATTTCACAATCATCATTAATGGTGGGTTGCTCATTCCAGTTGGTAATGTACCAATGAGAATCTATGATGATAAGTTCAATAGCATCTGAAATATGGATCTTATCAATAGGGCAGCCATCTTCTGGTAAAAAACTATCTTTCCCTAGCGCTTTTTCAACAATTTTTTCTTGAGCTTTTAAACCCGAGATATCGGAATACCAATCGTGATTTCCAGGAATAAATATAGTTTCCCCTTTAAAATCCTTAACAGCTTCGGTCTGAATTTCTATACGGTGTTTTGCTAAGTCATAGTCTTCGTCTGATTTTTTTGGAAGCCCAACAGGATAAATGTTATCTCCTAAAAAAATAGCTGTACTATTTTTACTAGCACGTTGCAATTCGGTTTTAAAAAATTTTAGCGCCTCAGAACTCTCACCTAAATCAGAATTTCCTGCATCTCCGATAAGATAAAAACTATGTTCAATCTCTTTTTGCGAAGGTCTGGCTTTTTCAGAACCTTCAATCATTTGCATTTTAAATGTAGCACAGGAGGTGTGCACTAAAATTAAAATCAATAGAATAACAAACTTGTAAGATATTCTCATAAAAATAGGGTTAGATATCAAAGGTACAAATTAGAATAACGACATACTTTATGATAGACAGAATTAAAAATATTAAAAATAATCCCTTCAATTTACAATAATTGCAATGAAAAGTAATTATATTCCATGTAAACCGACAAACTGTTTGTCGCTAAACTAGGATCGAGATTGCAACATTATAAATTTTAAGAAACGTTTATAAGTATTGATACGTAAGATTCCTAACAAAATTCCTTAATTTAGTCTCTTATTCCCACTTCATGGAAAACATTATTTTAAAAACCGAAAAATTTGTTGTTCAGCTTTTAAATGAACATTTAGATCATAATTATGTCTATCACAACCTTGCACATACACAACACGTTGTTGCAAGTATAAAAACGCTTTCAACAGATTTAGAACTTAATGATACCGATAAAGAACATTTAGAGTTAGCGGCATGGTTACATGACACTGGTTTTACAAAAGGTCATAAGGCTCACGAAAAGGAAAGCGTAAAAATAGCTTCAGACTTTTTAAAAGCACAGCAGTATCCGGATCCAGATATAGAAATTGTTCTAAATTTAATTTTAGCAACTGAAGTGAACCGCGAACCCACTCATCTTTTAGAAAAACTTATGCGAGATGCCGATTCTTCTCATATAGGTAGTAAAAGATACCTTGAGAGTTGCGAATTACTGCGAAGAGAATGGGAATTGACTTGCGATAAAGTTTTAACAGAATCTGAATGGCTAAAAGAAAACATCCATTGGCTTACAACACAACACAAGTTTTATTCTGATATTGCAGCGACAAAATGGGAAGAGCGCAAAAGTAAAAACCTCGCTCAATTATTAAAAAAACAAAATAAAGTAGAACGAGATAATATAAAGCTTCAGCAAAAAAAAGACCAGTTGAAATTTAAAAAAAACAAAATAGAACTTCCTGAACGCGGAATTGAAACCATGTTTAGAGTAGCCCTTAGAAATCATATTACTTTAAGCGATATTGCAGATACCAAAGCCAATATATTATTGTCTGTAAACGCCATTATCATTTCTTTAGTTATCTCTAATCTTATTTCAAAATTAGACAATCCGTCTAACGGCTATTTAATATTACCAACGGCTATATTTGCGTTATTTACAGTGGTTTCTATTGTCTTATCAGTATTGGCCACTCGACCAAATGTAACTAGAGGAAAATTTACAAAAGAAGATGTAGCTAATAAAAAAGTGAATTTATTATTTTTCGGAAATTTCCATAAAATGAAACTCGATGAGTTTGAATGGGCAATGAGCGAAATGATGCAAGACAGAGACTACCTTTATGGATCACTCACTAAAGACCTTTACTTTTTAGGACTTGTATTAAATAGAAAATACAAATTATTACGCATCACGTATACCGTCTTTATGGTTGGCATCATTGTAAGCGTTATTGCTTTTGTATTGGCCTTTCAGCTTTCTGGTATTGAAGCCAGACCAATAACATAATTATAGTGGCTAAAAAACTTTAGTGGCTCCTTGAATTATTTATTGATCTCCTGCATTAAATCTTCGTAAGTATAAAAAGATTTGTCATTCTTATCTTTGTGATATAACACACTTACGCGTATCGCTTTTAAACCTGTTACGGCTTGTAAATCCTGAAGTTCTACAATTTCAACATCCGTATCTAAATAGTGTTTAGACTGTAAGAATTTGATATATCTTAAATACTCTAACTCATCTTCTTTTTGCGAATATACAATGGTTATTTTGCCCTTTTCTGTGGCGCGTTTTTGGGTGCCTTTTACAAAAGCTTTATCAACACGTTTTTTTACAATTTCGTATCTCGCATTATAAGTGCCATCAACATCAAATTGCTTTTCATCCATTCTAAAACTTATAGATAATGGCTGATTAAAAACCAAGATCATAGAGGCCACATCTAATTTAATAGGAAAATCGGATTGCATCTGGTAATACCTATTTTCCATTTCTACCATAATTTGCAATTGCCACAATCTTAAATTATATAAGTAAATTGGACTAAAGGTATCCTCTTGAGTGATCGATTCACCGATATACATATTATGCTCAACACCATCTGTTTTAAAACGCTCAAAATAATGTGGATACATCAGTTGGGCTTCTATCTGCTTAAGGTCTAATAACGCTGCCATTTCTTTATTGATAGAAGCAATGGTATCATCGTAATTTTTTCTATGATGGTATAATACATTAACTCGATTATCTATAGACTCAAAATAGGCATCAATTTCATCTTTTAAAATATTTGCAGCATACAAATGTTGAAGAACAGGTTCTATTTCAATTTTAATAAAATTTGATATTTGATGCTCACTATCTACCTGAAAGTGTTCATCTATAGCACTGATAAAATCATCAATTTGAAAAATATACTGCGCATAAATTGGCAGATTTTCTTTTTCAATAGCGTTTTTCAGAATGTCTTTTAAAGTATTTAACTGTAATGATAAATCTTGTTGTGTAGCCCAGTTTCTAGCTTCGGAAGAGCCTTTTATGTCAATCTGACCATATAAAGGATAGATGTTTTCAAAAGCTATTTTATTAAAATTAGCATCTTTACCATCTATCTGATGTCTTATAAAATTTTTAGCTTCTTTTTTAAATCTCCATTTTACACTTGGATGAATAGAGGTACATTCTTTTTGAATTACAGCCTCTATTAAATTCGCTTCCTCATTTTTAGAACGCTCTACGGCTGCAATAATAAATGGCATTACATCCACTAATTTATTTGCGTTAATGCTATTTAAGACTTTAGGCGTACTAGAAACAATTTCTAAAATACCCAGTAAGCCGTTTTCATTAGCTATTGGTGCAAAAATGGCACTTTTAAATCCTTGCTTCTTTAAAACTTTAATATGTGGTGCCTCATCATTAGAACAGGTTAGGGATTTATCTACGTCGGAAACAGAGAAGAAATCATGTTCTCGTAATAGTTTATTATAAGACCATTCGCATAACACGTCGGCACATAATTTACTTTCTAAATCATTGAGCAAATAGCTATGTGTACCAACTCCATAAATCTGCTCAAACGTATCTTCTTCTTCATTGTAAATAGAAAAACCAACTTTTATGTTTTTCAATCCAAATAAAGACTGAAAAATTTCAACAAACTCTTCAACAAAACTTGAATTGGAGCGTTTTTCTTCTTTAATTAAATTCGATTTAATATTGGATATCGATTGATCATCTGTAACATCAAAAATATTAGAAATCACAAATCCTTTGAAGGTGTAACTATTTGGAGGAAACTTCTTTCTCCATAATTCAATATTATCAAAGTTATCTAATAACTCATCATAGTCTTCTTGAGTAATCTTTGGTGCATTTTCATTAGGAATGATTTCAGTAAAATCAGCATTATATAATATTTTATAGTAACGCGTTACACCATCATCATCTGGTATTTCGTAAAAAAGCGGACGCTTAACATTAAGATTATACCCATAACAGAAATTAAGAATCGCAGTACAAGCCATTATGTAGCGTTGATTTTCTGGTAAATTCTTCATTTCTAACTTAAAGTCGTCTCCAGCAATATTTAAAATAGACTTAAAGCGTTCTGAGGCATTAAATATAAAATCGTGATAAGGAACAGAGGCTGTTTTAATTTCATTCTTCGTTAAAACAGGACTGAATGTATCTTGTAATATGGATTTTATTTCTTTTTCATGCGTTTTAAATATAGTAGCATCGCTAAATCCATCCACAAGTATAGGATTCTCTTTAGCAATATCTAATACACGTTGCGCAGTGGCTGACACGTGTTCATCGCTATTCGCAATTAATTTTTCGTATTGCTTAACAAGCTTATTAAAGCTTACTTTAAGCAAAAGCGGTGATTCTATATTAGCGTTAATATCCAAAGTGTGTAATTTTTTATATAGGCAAAGTTATCGATTAAATAAATAGTCGACAATTACTTGAGCTACTTACAGCACTTTTTATTAAAAATTAAATGCTAAAGCGGCTCTAAAGCCCAATATGACCGTAGGTCCAATTGGCACCATCGCTTATAAAGATAAGTGTTTTTGTGATATCTCCACCATTATTGTCAATATCTGCAGTCATAATTACAGAGCCTAGTGGACCTTGACTATTTCTGCCATCACCGCGATAAAACTCTACACCAGCTCCAGATGTAGCATCCGCTCCGAAAGTATAAATTACCGCATTCTCTGCATCAGAGATGTTTCTAAGGATATAAATTCTACCAGGAACGAGACTTGCGTCGGGTAAGATAAACTCAACATTAGAAGCTGTTGGTACTAGATTAATATATACACCATCATCGATGGGAGTCGCTGCCCAACCTGGACCTCCGTTGTATTCAACTACTTTAACAGATAAATTACCATTAATATCTAGTGTACTCTTTGGATCTGTAGTATTAATACCAACCTGAGCAAATGCTGTATTAATAAAAAGAATAAATATCGCAATAATTATAGATTTCATAGTAAACTGGTATTATATTAATTCGTCTTTTTTAAGCTTATGGCAAACCCACCTCCTTCGGCAAGTTTCACTTTTAATTGTGAATCTTTATTAACTTCAATCGTCTCAATTTTAATATCCAACGGGTTGTTATCCCAATGAGCTTCCTCTCCATCCTTATAGATCGTAGCCTCATAGGTTTGATTTTCATCTAAAAAAGTGAATGCAATATTTACTGTTCTAGCATCTTCATCGGTAATACCTCCCACAAACCAATTTCCGGTGCCATGTTCTTTTCTGGCAATAGTGACATAATCACCAACTTCGCCATTTAAAACTTTAGTTTGTTCCCAATCGACACCAACATCTTTTATAAATTGAAGTGGTTCTGGATTCGCCTCATAATGCTCTACCAAATCTGCTGCCATTTGCACCGGACTGTAAATCACCACATACAAAGCTAATTGTTGTGCTATGGTTGTATTAACTTGATTGTCTTTTTTGTATTCATCAAATTTTATATTGAAAATACCTGGAGTATAATCTATGGGTCCCGATAACATTCTTGTAAAAGCTACAATTGGTAAATGTTCTGGTGGATTTCCGCCATCTGTAGCCCAAGCATTAAATTCTTGTCCTCGAAGTCCTTCTCTAGAAATGATATTAGGATACGTTCTACGCAAACCTGTGGCTTTTATCGGCTCGTGTGCATTGACTGCAACTTGATATTGTGCTGCTTTAATAGCCGCATTGTTATATTGATTCACCATATACTGCCCATGGTGATATTCGCCTTTAGGCAGAATTTTACCAACATAACCAGACTTTACAGCATGCATGCCGTATTTCTGCATTAACGCATAAGCCGTGTCTTGCTGTTTTTCGTAGGTTTCTGTTGCTGCTGAGGTTTCATGGTGCATTATAATTTCTACCCCTTTTTCTTTTCCGTAACGCACTACTTCGTCAATATCGTAATCAGGATAAGGTGTTACAAAATCGAAAACTCCTTCTCTATCTTCAAAACCAATCCAATGTTCCCAACCAGTATTCCAACCTTCAACTAAAACGCCTCCGATATTATTTTTGGCAGAGAAATCTATAAAATTCTTTACGTTTTCTGTAGTTGCTCCATGAGTTCCATTTGATTGTCCACCATCTGTCCAAGTACTCATATCTTGAGTCATGCCATAATCCCAAGAGGATTTACCCAAGTGCATTTCCCACCAAACACCTGTATATTTCATCGGTTTAAACCAAGATACATCGCCTAGTTTATTCGGTTCGTTTAAATTAACAATAAGTTTAGATTCAATTAAATCTGGCGCATTATCAGTAATTTGAATGGTTCTCCATGGCGTGTTAAACGGCATAGTTTTCTTCACCTTATAATCTCTATTTTCTGAGCCTACTAAATTGCTTTTTAAATCTAAGTTTTCGATATCTACTTTTAAAGTCATACCAGAATAGTCCACTAAAGCTGCCTCATGAAAGCTTAAATGTGTTCCATCAGCCCCTACCATAGTCACAGGTGTGTTTACAGCATTTTCAGGAATATGAGTTTGAGCCAAGTTTTTATGGTTTGCTAATTTTAAAGCATCAATTTCAGATAACTTCGTGGTGTTGTATAAATGCTCATAGATATCCCAATCTCCAGGAATCCAAAAGGTTTTATAATCTTCTGTAAGGTTGAATTCGGTATGCTCTTCTGTTATAAAAACGTCTCCCGTTAAGTTTGCTTGCTCCGGAAATTCGTATCGGAATCCGAGACCATCATCGTACACTTTAAAAACGATATTTAATTGTCGGTTTTGTTCAGAAGTTTCTTCGAGTTCAATCTTTAATTCGTTGTAATTGTTAACCACATCTAACTGCTCTCCCCAAGGCATTTGCCACGTTTCGTTAAACGTTGATGTGCTTGTGTTTTTAATACTAAAATTCTTATTAAAGGCTGGTTCATCTTTAAATTCAAAACCTAAATAAGAGGTATCAACAACAGTTTTGTTATTGAATTTCACGAGATAATAGAGTTGTCCTTCTTTATTAACGTTAAAATCGACTATCACTTTTTCGTTAGGTGATTTGATTTTTGTGGTTTGTTTTTTTTCTGAATTGCATGAGACTAATGCTAATGCCATTACTAAAATTGAAATGTAGATTTTCATGTATATATATTTTTAGTCCTATTAGATTTCACTATGACTAGTTGTAGTCGAAGTCGAATAGGTTAATTTTAGTTTATTTATTTTGCTTTTCTATGAGACCTGCTAGGTCTTAATTTCTTCAATTTATATTTAGTTTACACCCCTAAAGACCCCTCAAGGGGACAATCTTTCTTTTCATTTGAGTGCATTGTCCCTTTGAGGGGACTTTACGGATATTTTTTCTACTTTCAAGACCTGCTATAGGTCACTGTCTGTAATTAATCTATTCCTTCTCTAATAATACAACTTCAAAATCGGAATTTATAGTTACAGTTCCATTTTCTACCGTTGCTGTTTCTCCAGAATAGGCGTCACGCAGCATGACGCGTTCTTCAAAAACTTTAGAGACATCGATTACTTTTTTACCTTTTTCTAAATCTAAGCCAACAACTACATTATCCTTATAAGCACCTGATTGATAACTTCTAGAAAAATAATACGGTGAAGCTGATATCATTTGATGCGTTCCTGCACCAATTGAAGGATGCTTAGCTCTAAATTGACCTAATTTTTGCCAATGCGATAAGACTTCTTTTATTCTTTTTCTTTTGGCAATAGCATCCCAATTCATAAATGAACGTAAGGTTGCATCACCTTCCGTACCTGGAATTACTAGTGATCTAGCAGACTCATCACCATAATACACCTGTGATGTCCCAGGCGATAACACTAATTTATTTGCCGTTTCAAAAGGTTTTTGTCTGTTGGCATCAAAAGGACTACCATCGTCATGAGAGCTTAAATAATTTAAGGTTCCAAAACCTTTTAAATCGCCATTTAATACATTAGAATATCTACTAAACAACTCCTCATAATTCATTTCTTTTGAATTCCATTTAAATTCAAAATTAATTAAACTTTGAAAGCTCGGTGGATTAAAATAATTAACTTTTTTATCGCCAAAATCAAATTCTTGACCACTACTTACTCCGTAGTTATAAACTTCACCAACGAGATAGAACTGATTATCATCTAAAACCTTTTCTGGATGGTTCTTTTTGAATTGCTCGAAAGCGTAATCACATTCTTTTTTAAATTCTTCCCAAACATAAGCCTCGGTATGTTTAACGGTATCTGCACGGTAACCATCAACTCCAAATTCAGTGATGTAATCCGTTAACCATTTCATGATGTAAAAACGAGGAGCTCTTGGATGGCCGGTTCTTTCAAAAAAGGCATTGAGCTCTTGTACTTCTTGTTCGTAACGACCTTCGGCTTTCCATTTTTCGACTAATTGTGGTGGCAATGCGACATCTTCATTGCTTTCCGTTCTAATATCTGGCAAATTGGCAACTAAAGTACAGCTAACGGTGTTTTCATAATTATCGTAACTACATTGTTTATCTGTTCTTACCCATTCTTCTGGCCAAACCGGATCTTTATCCGTTACGGGGCCTGTGTGGTTTATAACAGCATCTAAAACGATACGAATACCTCTGGCATGTGCTTCGTTTACAAGCTCGTGTAAATCTTCTTTGGTTCCAAAATTTGGATCAATTTTTGTCCAATCTTTAGCCCAATAGCCATGAAAACCATAAGTAACCCCTGTACCTTCATCAGTACCACCATGAATTTGTTCAACGATTGGTGTCATCCAAATGGCATTGATACCTAAATCTGTAAAGTAACCTTCCTTTACCTTTTGAGTAATTCCTTTAATGTCTCCTCCTTCAAAACCACGAAGTTCTCCTGTTTCTTTGGTTCTATCGAAATTAACATCATTAGTCGTATCTCCGTTATTAAAGCGGTCTGTTAATAAAAAATAGAGATTAGCTCCTTCCCAAACGAAAGGTGTTTCCATAGTTTGTACTGGTTCTACAGTAGCGATTTTGTGTTCCGTCTCCTTATTTTTGCAGCTCAAAGTGAATAGGATTAGGGTTAATAAAATTAGTTTTTTCATGTGTTTTTATTATTACTTCTCGATACAAATTTGTTCATGCTTCACAAATTCACTCGAAGTGACGATTATTTATGATTTTAAGACCTGTCAGTTTTTAGAAACCTGACAGGTCTGTTGCGATTAACTACTATTCTTCAATTTTTAAAATTAATGACTCCAATGGTTTAATATCTATTCTTACCTGCGCTTTTCCGTTTTCAACTTTTAAGGTTGACGTATATTGATTATACAATTGGTCTTTTACGTCGTATTCACCATCTTGAAGTCCTAATTTCTGAACCAAATCTTCTGGTAATTGCAATTCGAAGCCATAGGTGTTTTCTGCATTGAAATTTGAAATAATAATCAATTTTTCATTATCGCTCCAACGCACAAACGACAAGACTTTATCATTATACCATTCTGTATGTTGATGATTGTAATGTTGAATATCTTGATAGTCGCCCATTAAAGCCGAACTATTTATCGTAAAATTCAACAGTCGTTTATAAAAATCACGAAGTGTTTTTTCTGCTTCTGTGGATTGCCCACCATCAAACTTTTTATCATTTACCCAACGGACTAAGCTAGGCACTGAACCATAATCAAAAATTGACGTTCTCGTTGGATCTCCAAAACCTAAATCTTCAGCGCCTGGTTCTCCGAATTCCTGACCGAAATAAATCATCGTTGGTGCTGTGGATGACGTTGCAGAAACGACCATTGCAGGTTTTCCTTTTTCTGCATTACCTGCAAAATCTGGACTTGCAATACGTTGCTCATCGTGGTTTTCTAAAAAGTGAAGCATGTTGTGCTCAATATCCCGTAAATCATCTAAAATTGGTGGCACATTATTGGTGCTACCGTGACCTTGCATCACGTGTTTTAAGGTATCGTATAACTGAACTTTATCGTAGAGGTAATCCATTTTTCCTTTTCGGATGTAATCGCGGTACAAACTTGGATTGTACACCTCTGCCAATAAAAAGGCATCTGGATTTTCCATTTTTATAGCTGAATTCATATAACTCCAAAATTCAACTGGCACCATTTCTGCCATATCATAGCGAAAACCATCAACGCCTTTAGCCGTCCAATACAAAGCAATATCTTTAAATTTTATCCAAGAACTAGGAACGGTTTTATCTTTCCAAAATTCGAAATGCTTTTTATAATCTTCACTGTCGAAACCATCTGCTAACTCATCAAAATCTTTTTGACCTTCGGGTGAAATTCCATAATTGACTTTTACTGTCTCATACCAATCATTCATATCGGGTTGCGATGCTCTAGAACCATTGCCTGTCCATTTTGCAGGAATTTCTTCAAACTTACTATCTGCTAATGGATGCTTCTCACCTCCTAAAGGCTGATAGCCATGTTTCCATTCTGGCACTTTAAAAGCCTCTCCTGGATTATAATAGAAATTGTTATTAACGACGTAAGTCTTAGTTTTATCATCGTCTGCACCAAAATCGGTTATCCCTTCAGGATTGGTTAAACTTTGGTAATTACGCGCCACGTGATTCGGAACGATATCTATAATCACTTTTAATCCGGCCTTATGGGTACGTTCAATTAAGGCTTCAAATTCTTCTAACCGGTTTTCAACATTTTCTGCTAAATCTGGATTTACATTATAATAATCCTTTACGGCATATGGTGAACCTGCACGACCTTTTACGATATCAGGATCGTCATTTGAGATGCCGAATTCCGTATAATCTGTAATAACATCATGATGTGGCACTCCTGTATACCAAATGTGTGTAACGCCTAAATCTTTAATTTCTTTTAGAGCTTTATCCGTAAAATCGTTGAATTTACCAACGCCATTTTCTTCTAAAGTTCCCCAAGGTTTGTTGGTGGTATTGGTATTACCAAACAGACGTGTAAACACTTGGTAAACGACTTCCTTTTTCTTCATTTGAGTTTTAATTTCTTTTGTTTTTGGCAACTCTTTTATGTCGTTTTTACAACTCACAAACACTGTAAAAACTAAAGGAATTAAGATAAGATTTTTTATATGCATTGCATTATTTTTTTAGTTTGATTTTGATTAGAGAATGTTCCCTTGGATTGCGCTCAACTGGGATTTTAAGCACTTTTGAATTTTCATCCCATTCAAATCGACGACTTGGTCCAACAATTACGCTTTTTGGTTTTTTATCTAGTCCATGAATTAGTAAATAAAATACGCGACCTTCTGTTTCAAGGTTATCACCGATAACGTCATTAATTTCAAATTGTAATCGATGTCCTTTTTTGCTCATATTAAACGAAAGCAATTCATAATTTTCATTTTGAATGGGACCTGAAGACATGCCATTATCTGTGTAAATTTGAGCTGAACTCGCAGTTACAGATTCATCATAGTAATAATGCACCTGATAATACGTATCCTTATAATCTATGGTGGTTTGCACCAACTCTGCTATTGGAATAAAAGCACCAGCTCTCACATACGTCGGAATTGAATTTTCTTTTAGTTGAACCGTTTTTGTTTGTCCACCTTCAATCTTTTCATGAGTATAAAAATCGAACCACACATTGTTCTTTGGAAAATAAACCTCCTGCTCTTTTTTACCAGCTTCCAAAACAGGCGACACCAAAATATCATTTCCCCATAAATAGGTTTTTGAGTAATTAAATAATTCAGGATTATCAGATTCTTCAAAAAATAATGGTCGCATCAACGGTTTCCCGAATTGGTTATTTTCATAAACCAAATTGTAATTGTATGGCAATAATCTGTAACGTAACTCAATCGCTTCTTTAGCTAAAGATTTTGCTTTCTCGCTTCTAAAAACAGGTTCGCTAGGCACATCTTCTTGAGCATGTGGTCTAAAAATAGGATTGAACACGCCGTATTGCAACCAACGCACATACAATTCATCATCTAAATTAGCACCCGCAAAACCGCCTAAATCAGAATGCATATACGCCAAACCTTGCATGCCCATTTGTAAGGCAATTTCAGGTTGTGATTGTAAACCTCCCCAAGTTCTATTCACGTCGCCAGACCATGGAATCATACCATAGCGTTGCGAGCCCGAATAACCTGCACGCATTAAAATGAAGGGTCTTGTGTTTGGGAAATCACGCTGATAACCTTCGTGAATTAACCGTGCCCAATCGTGACCGTAGATATTATGAACTTCGTCTGCAGAACCTGTGTGATGTTGTACCCAACTTGGATGCACCTCAGGTTCTCCTAAATCTCCCCAAATACCTGCAACTCCCATTTTGACAAGCTCTTTATAAATATTCCAGAACCACTTTTCGCCTTCAGGCTTGTAAATATCTATGAGTCCGGTGTTACCAAAATAGAAATCGTATTTGGCCGGATTCCCGACAGAATCTTTAGCCAACACATCTTTTTCAACAGCTTCATCCCATTTTTTAGACGTGGTTAAAACAAACGGTTCTGTGATGGTGATGGTTTTTACACCTTTATTGTTCAGACGTTTTACCATGCCTTCAAAATCTGGAAAAGAATCTCTAAACACTTCCAAATTTCCCATGGTGCCTTTTAAGTCTTTCCCGAACCAATATAAATCGAGAATAATAGCATCCACGGGAATTTCTTCGTCTTTAAATTTAGCGATCGTCATTTCTACTTCTTCCTGAGAATGGTAGCCAAAACGACTTGAGAAATTCCCCAACGCCCAACGTGGTAACATGGGTTGCTTCCCTGTTAAATCAGTGTAATTATTGGTAATGTCGTACCAAGAATCTCCAACAATCACTTGATATGTTTTTCGTCCTGAAATAGTTTCATACTTCAACGTATTATCTCCTTTGCTATCCAAATCTAAAAAGCCGATAGGTGCGTTATCAAAATGGATCATGTATTTGTTAGACGACAACACAATTGGCATGGTAAAGTTCATTAATTCACTATGGGTTTCGTAACCGTAATGTGCTCTGTTGTAGAGTTGCAGTCGATGTCCACGACGATTCATTCCTAAAGCTCTTGCGCCTCCTCCGTAAAGCACCTCGTCTTTGGTGAGGTTGAATTCTATAGTTTCTAGACTGTCGTTTTTAACATAACCTGCTTTTTCAGACGTGATGAGTTTGCCTTTGTAATAGTAGGAAATTTGAAATGGGGTTTTAGTGATGGTAACAGATAACTCATCATTAGTTGTTAGAATAATATCTTGCCCAATTTCTGAAATTTTAAACTTAGATGCATTTGGCTTTAAAATAACTGTATGAGATTCTGGTTTTAAAACTTCTCCATTCGGCACAAATGTGGTTTCTACAATATGAGAAGAAAATGGTCTAATTAAATAATAACCATCGCTCACTTTAATTGAAACCTGTGTCCCATCGTGAATATTTTCAGCATCTATAAACTTACGCGCTACATTTTGAGCCGAAATTGAAACCGTAAAAAATAGACTGAGGATTAAGAAAATATATGTTTTCATATTTAGCATTTATACCTAAAAGGTTTTAGACACCTTGCAGGATATGTTTCTGTGATACTATTTTAGATCTGCTAGGTTTTAAAAACCCGCTAGGTCAGGTCTAATTAATTTAATTAATTTTTACTTATCTAATAAAAATGTTAACGGTTGATCTAATCGTTTATTCCACGAATTTTCAGAATGATCTGTACCTTCAAAAAATAAATTTTTAGAATCCTTATCTGTATAGCCTTTGGCTTTTAAAATGACATCAACTCGTGGAGCGTATTGCGGATAATGTTCGTCTAAGGTTTTGTTACCATAATCGAAGTACAATTTGTGTTGTCCAGCTTGTGGTAAGTTGGCTTCCATGTATTTAAAAATGGCATCAGGATACGGATTATTAACCATTGGCATGGCGCCAACCCAATGGGTTGATAAACATGCTGCACCACCAAAAATTTCAGGATATTCTGAAATGGCATACATTGACATTAGACCTCCCATACTTGAACCCATAACAAATGTGTGTTCTCGTTCAGTACTTACAGAATATGTTTCATCTATTACAGGTTTTAACTCTTCAACTATAAATTTTAGATAGTTATCACCATTAAGCTGTATGTTCTTTTTACCTGCTATATCAACAAGCGAATCCTTAATGCGTTCATCTATAAAATCTATAGCTTTTTGCGGAAACAAATCTTGCCAACGGATTTCGGGTATATTATGAACGGCTACGACAATAAAATCTTTAGTTTTATTCTTCTCCATTAACTTTGAAGCCCAATCATCAACTTTCCATTCCTGTTTATTCCATGTTGTTTTAGCATCAAATAACATTTGTCCATCATGCATATACAAAACTTTATACTTCTGTGAATCCACATAATCTTCTGGCAACCAAACATCAACTGGTCTTGGTTGTATATACTTTGAAGGAAAGCTATCTACACGATGTATTTCGCCCTTATAAAGTTCGGTTGACTTTAAATGTTGAAATTTAACTGCTGGCACGTTGGTTTCAGTGTTCACCTTTTCAACTGGTTTTGTTTCGTTCTTACATGAAAACAATATCAATAAAATTAAAGCGTAGCATAGATTTTTCATCATTATAATTTTGTGGTCAGAATTACACTGCCTTTTTTATTTAGTTTTAAACTCTCATCCCAAACCATAGTATTTCCGGTGATCACATTCTTTAGGGTTTTGCCTTTTAACCCTATTTCTTCATAATAATTTAAATCAATCTCTATAGGAGTCTCATTTTTATTAATCACATGAACAATAGTTTCATTCTCGATAAATCTAGCTAAAACATAAACACCGTCTTGTGGTGCAAAATGCATAGTTTTTCCATTGTGAATGGCTTCACTCGTTTTTCTGTAATTCAATATTTTTTTGAGAAAAGACTGCATCTCTTTTTGAGCATCTGAAAGACCTTCTCCTGTAAAAGCATTAATCGTATCACCTTCCCAGCCACCAGGAAAATCAGTACGAATTAAACCATGGTCTCCAGGATTATCAAAATCGTCCATTAAGATTTCAGTTCCATAATAAATTTGTGGGATTCTTGGCAGCATTAATAAATAACTTAACGCCATTTTGGTGTTCGCTACATCACCATTAAATTCTGTAAACACACGACTCTTATCATGGTTATCTAAAAATGCCATAATATCTTTTGGTGACGTATAAGCAAAGTCGTTAGCTAAACCTTCATACATTTTAACAAGGCCTTTGTCCCACGACTCTTCTTCGTTTAAGGCATCAATTATATGTTTTTGCATGGCAAAATCCATAGTCGATTTTAAGTTAGAATCGTATTGATCCTTATTTTCATGGCCTTCTTGCCAGTACCCAATTAGTAGTGGATTATAACTCCATTCCTCACCTACTATAGAAAAATTAGGGTATTCGGTCATAATGGCTCCTGCCCATTGACTCATAAATGTTTTATCTGGATAAGGATAAGTATCTTGACGAATGCCTCCTAAACCTAATGTTTCTACCCACCAAATACTATTTTGAATAATATAGTTGGCCATAAACGGGTTGCGTTGATTTAAATCTGGCATACTAGATACAAACCAACCATCGGACATCTCGCGATGATCTATTTGAGACGCGTACGGATCTTGATTTGTAGTCCGTCTATGATTTGAGGTTTTAGTAACTTTCCAATCCCAGTTATCTATATTTTCTTCGTATAGATCTTGGTAATTTACCCAATCTTTAAATGGTAAATCTTTCATCCACCAATGCTCTAATCCACAATGATTGGCGACTTGATCCATGATGAGTTTCATATTTCGCGACCTTAAATCATCAGCTAAATTTCGATAGTCATCTAAGGTCCCAAACCGAGGATCGACTTTATAAAAATCCGTCATGGCATAACCATGATAGGATCCACTTGGCATATCGTTAATTAATAGTGGACACGGCCATACGGCAGTAAATCCTAAATCTTCAATATAGTTTAGATGCTCTGTAATTCCCTGAATATCTCCACCGTGTCTTGCATAATTATCTGTTTTATCAATGCCTTGTTGAAGTAATCCTTCTACGCTATCATTTTGAGGATTGGCATTCGCAAAACGATCAGGAGTGATTAAATAAATGGCATCTGAACTGTCAAAACCAACGTAATCTTCTGCCGGTTTTTCACGAGATTTTAGTTCGTAAGTTTGAATTAATTCTGAACCGTCCTCATGTTGGAATTTAATATTGAATTGCCCTGCTTTTGCCGTTTCAGAAATCTCTAAATCTAGAAAGAGATAATTAGGACTGTCTGCTTTATGAACTTTAATTATAGAAACACCTTGATAAGACATTTTAGGTGTAGCCTTCCCTATATTAGGATGCTTAACTAAAAGTTGAAGTCTTTGATTTTTGAAGCCAATCCACCAATGAGGTGGCTCAACTTTTTCGATGTCGTTTTGAATTTCTGTTACAGATTCTGAAACCTCTTTCACCTCAGATGTGGTTTCTTGACACGAAAACACGATTGCAACTAGTAGCGTTAATAGAGTTAATTTTAGTGTTTTCATTGTATTTTATTTTAAAAAAGAAACAAGTTGTTATCGTAACCTTAAACAAATACCTACAAGTTAGATACTGAATCAAGTTCAGTACATGCCTTGCAGGATATTTATTTTTTATTTTAGACCTTGCAGGTTTTAAAACCTGCAAGGTCAGTTAAATTAAACAGTAACCATATTATTAGGACTTATAGCCACTTCTTTTCCATCCACGTAAATGGTTAAATCTTTATCGCCTTCAAGCTTAAATTGTGTTTCATTCTGACTAACACTCACAGTAATAATTTGATGTCTAAAATTCACCTTAAACGAATAGCCTTCCCATTGTGCAGGAATTTTAGGTTCAAAAGATAAGGTGTCATTCTTTACACGCATACCACCAAAACCTTCAACGATACTCATCCAAGTACCAGCCATTGATGTAATGTGTAAACCTTCATGAACTTCGTGATTATAATCATCTAAATCTAAACGCGATGTTCTTAAATAGAACGTATAGGCTTGATCCATGCGATCTAACTTCGCTGCCTGAATACTATGCACGCAAGGAGAGAGTGAGCTTTCATGAACTGTGAATGGTTCATAAAAATCGAAATGACGTTCTAATTCTTCATTGGTAAATTGATCTTCAAAGAAATACATCCCTTGTAACAAATCGGCTTGTTTAATATAAGGTGAACGTAAAATCCTGTCCCATGACCACTTTTGATTAATTGGGCGTTGTGATTTATCTAAATCGGCTACTGTAATTAATTCTTTATCTAAGAAACCATCTTGTTGAAGATATACATTATGTTCTTCCGAATAAGGAAAATACATATTATCTGCAACTTTTTTCCAAAGTGCTAATTCCTCGTGTGTGATTTTTGTTTTACCTAAAATTCTTTCGTAATCATCAGCATAACCTTCTTTCACTTTTTCAATGGTTTCCAAAGTGTAATCAATACACCATTTAGCAATGTAATTAGTGTACCAATTATTATTAATATTGTTTTCGTATTCATTTGGTCCGGTTACTCCAAGAATTACATACTTATTCTTTTGTGAAGAGAAATTAACTCTTTGATGCCAAAAACGTGAAATTCCAATTAAGACTTCAAGTCCCATTTCAGGAATGTAACTAAAATCTCCTGTATATCTATAATAATTAAATATAGCAAAAGCAATTGCCCCATTTCTATGGATTTCTTCAAAGGTAATTTCCCATTCGTTATGGCATTCTTCGCCATTCATTGTTACCATAGGATATAATGCTGCTCCATTAGTAAATCCTAATTTTTCGGCGTTTTCTATGGCCTTTTGTAAGTGGTTATGTCTATATGCTAATAATTTTCTGGCTACGCTTTGATCTTTTGTAGCCATGTAAAAAGGAATACAATAGGCTTCAGTATCCCAATAGGTACTTCCTCCATATTTTTCTCCAGTAAATCCTTTTGGACCAATATTTAACGTTTCATCAGTACCAAGATATGTTTGGTTGAGGTGGAAAATATTAAATCGAATACCTTGCTGTGCTTTGACATCTCCTTCGATAGTAATATCTGCCATATCCCAAATTTGAGCCCAAGCTTGCTTTTGATCATCTAATAACTTTGAATAGCCAGCTGATTTCGCTTTGTCTAAGGTGTTTTTTGCAGCGGACACTAATTCATTTTTTTCGTGATCACGATCAACAGTATACCCACCAAATTTGTGAATGGTATAGGTTTCGTTTTGCTTTACGTTATACGAATATTTAAAAGACGCTAAATTGGCATCTGAGGTAAAATCTGGTTCTATTAAAACGGATTTACCGTCAATAAACACCTCAGATTCCATAAACGTACAGGTATAAAAATCGGTTTTCATGGTTTTAGCCTCTATAAAGGCTTGATGATTCTCATGGCTCACCTTTAAAGTATCCCAAAACTTATCGTCCCAATTGGTATCTTCATTTGTGATACCTGAATCTAAATATGGCTCAAAAGTAATTTCGGCATCCGAATTTAAAGGGGTAATATTATAGTTAATAGCACCTACTTCATCCAAATCTAGACTTAAGAAACGTTTAGTTTTAACTTCAACCTCGATATCATTTTGAAGCGTTGCAACAAAACTACGAGACAACCAACCTTCTTTCAGGTTTAATTCTCTACGGAAGTTTTTCACGTCTTTACAAGCAAATAAATCGAGTTGCTCGTTATTAACTGTAATGTTAATACCTATCCAACTTGGTGCATTTAATACTTTAGCAAAGTATTCTGGATAGCCATTTTTCCACCAACCAACTCTGGTTTTATCTGGATAATACACTCCTGCAATATAGCTTCCTTGAAATGTTGGTCCGGTGTATTTTTCTTCAAAATTAGCACGTTGTCCCATGGCTCCATTACCTATACTAAATAAGCTTTCAGATGCTTTTACATGAGTTGGTTCGAATCCTTCTTCTAAAATCGACCAGTTGTTTGGGATGATATAATCTAGGTTCATTATTATAATGTTTAAAAATCTCTAATTGAGATGTTTGACTTTTGATTAATTTTCTATTAGAGATTTTATAAAATCGTCTGAAATTTCAGTAAAATCACTGAATACATATGTTGCGTGTCCTAAGACGTCTTTACTTCCTATACCTATGGAAATCATATTTGCAGAATTAGCCGCTGTAACACCAGCTACAGAATCTTCAAAAACAATACAATCTTTAGGTGCTATATTAATCTGTTTGGCTGCAATTAAAAACACTTCTGGATCTGGTTTTGCTTTTGAAACATCGTTTCCATCTACAATGGCATTAAAACTAGACCTTAGATTAACACGTTCTAAAATTGTACGTGCATTTTTACTTGCAGAACCTAAGGAAATTGGCTGATCCATTTCTTTTAAAAGGTTTAAAACTCTAGGAACATCTGGTAAGATTTCGTTCTCGTCCATCTCAGCGATAAAGCTTAAATACTCTTCATTTTTTTTACCCATAAGTTCATTAAACAATTCTTGTGAAATGGTTTTATTTCCCCAGGCTAATATTTTTTCTAAAGAGCGCACGCGGCTAACTCCTTTTAATTGCTCGTTTTCTTCTTCTGTAAAATCAATATCTAGGCCTTTAGCGAGTCTCTGCCAAGCTAAAAAGTGATATTTTGCAGTATCTACGATGACACCGTCTAAATCGAATATGAATCCTTTTTTACTCATTTTTTTATTTTTGTACAACGTCGTCAACGTCTTTAACTTTTGATACTAATGCTGCTGCGATTAAGAAACTAATACCACTCATCATTAAAGCAAATATGGCTTGATTGCCATAAGCATATTTTACAAGAGGGCCACCAATTAAGGCATTGATAATTTGAGGAATTACAATGAAGAAGTTAAATATTCCCATATATACTCCCATTTTTTTAGGCGATATAGAACCTGCTAAGATAGCATACGGCATCGCTAAAATACTTGCCCACGCAATCCCTATTCCGATCATAGAAACGATAAGCCAGTTTTTATCTGGCATAATATAAATAGATAGTAATCCCAATCCACCAATTACAAGAGAAATGGCATGTGTACGCTTTCTCCCTAATTGCTTAGCGATGTAAGGCAATGCAAATGCGTAAAAAGCAGACACAAGGTTATAGACTCCAAAGAGAATACCAATCCAATCACCAGCGTCTTGATATGTAGAGCTACTACTATCTGTATGCGGCAAGCCATAAATATGTTGAGCGATAGCTGGTGTAGCAAACACCCACATACCAAAAAGCCCAAACCACGAAAAGAACTGCACCCAACTTAATTGACGCATTGTAGCAGGCATTTTTGTAAAGTCTTCAAAAATATCTAACAGGCTCGATTTTTCTTCCACAAGAATTTCTGTATTAGCAGAATCGAGGTGTTCATTATCGAAAGCCTGAAGTTCCTCTGGAGAATATTCTTTAGTAGTAATAACGGTTACTAGAATAGAGCCAATTAAGATTAGAGCTCCTATAATAAACGACCAAACGAGATTTAAAGGAACTACACCTGCTACTGTTACGTTTGACACTCCAAACCAATGGTTTAAAGCATAAGGTAACCAAGAGCCAATTACTGCTCCAAAACCAATTAAGGCCGTTTGAATACTAAAACCTGCAGTACGCTGATCGGTTCTTAAATTATCACCAACTAAAGCCCGAAAAGGCTCCATGGCAATATTAAAAGACGCATCCATAATCATTAGCATTCCGGCTCCAACCCATAGTGCTGGCAAAAATGCAATGAACATGTCGGCTTGTGGCATTAAAACCAAACCAATAGATGCCAAAATAGCTCCAACTAAAAAATAAGGTTTCCTTCGTCCTAGTTTTCCCCAAGTTCTATCACTGTAATAACCTACAATAGGTTGTACAATAAGTCCCATTAAAGGGGCTATAATCCAGAACCATGATAACTCATGGACATCCGCTCCAAAAATTTGAAGAATTCTACTTGCGTTGGCATTTTGAAGGGCAAAACCCATCTGAATTCCTAGAAATCCAAAACTCATGTTCCAGATTTGCCAGAAACTTAATCTACGCTTTTCCATTAAATAGTATAATTAAAGTTAATACTATTCTGACAAGCTTAGCTTATCAAAACTTATTTATTGAGAAGTGAAAATATAAGTTTTGAATATGCTACAAAGATATAAAAGATTTTAAAACAACAATGAAAAATTTCTATTTGGTGGATTCTCGCTCTATTAGCTCTGTATTAATTACAATGGTTTGAAATTGTTCTTCTTCAGTACTAAATTCAGATTCAATTTTATCAATTAAAAGGTCCGCAGCACGCTCGCCCATTTGTTGTGCATGCTGACTAACTGTAGTTAAACTAGGGGTTGAATGCTTAGACAGCACTCCGTCAGTGAAGCCAATAACCTGTATGTCTTCTGGCACATTTAAGCCTAATTTTCTAGCTACTTTCATAGCTGATAATGCGTACAATTCATTTACCGCAAACACACCATCAATCTTTTCATGGGCTTTAAATAGTTGTTCTATTTCAGCCTCTAATTTCTCTAAATGAACCTCGTAATCTAAAGTATCGTCCATTTTTAATATCAATTCGGCTTGCGGTGTAATATGATGTTCTTGTAATGCTTCGATGTATCCTTGTGTTCGTAACTTCCCAACACTAACGTAGTCTCTAGTAGTAATCAATGCTATGGATTTACATTTGTTGGCAATAAGCTTGTTTACTGCATTTTTTGCTCCGTTAAAATCATCAACAATCACTTTATCACATCTAATATCAGACACCACACGATCAAACATAACAATAGGCATCCCTTGATTCATGGTTTCGTTATAATGGTGATAATCTTGCTGCTGTAACGTTTCCTTGGACATAGAAAGAATAAAACCATCTATACTTCCATTGGCAAGCATTTCCATATTGATAACCTCTTTTGAAAAAGACTCATTAGACAGACCAATAATAACATTATAGCCTCTTTGGTTAGCGACCAACTCTACACCTCTAATAACCTTAGAGAAGAAATGATGCACAATTTCGGGAATAATGATACCGATAGTATTTGTTTTCCTGTTTTTTAAACTTAATGCAATATTGTTTGGTCTATAATTATATAGTTTTGCAAATGCTTGTACTTTTTGAATTGTATCTGCACTAATTTCTTTACTATTTCTTAAAGCTTTCGATACTGTAGAAATTGAAACATCGAGTTCTCTAGCGATTTGTTTTAGGGTAATTTTTCTTTTCATAACGGACACAAAATAGGCAACGAATATAAGTCAAAAATTAGATTCATAATTTGTAACTTCATAATTTTTAGGCAACTTTATTGAAAAAAGCACAATTTTTGATTATTTGACTGACAATCTCCCTGTTTAACAAAAAGTTCTTAACACGAAAACGTTTTCGTGACTTTCGTCATGTTATTTTAAAGTTAAATCAGATTAAATTTACATAGATTTATCCCGAGAAGTGAAAATATAAATCAAATAAACTAAGCAATTAATTTAAAAACATTTTATGAAAACAGTTTTAAATGCTTTACTACTCTGTCTCATTATGTTGCCTGCAACTTTGCTGGCGCAAACTACCGTTACAGGTACTGTTACAGATAAAGCAAACGCCATGCCTCTACCAGGTGTAAATGTTATTATTAAAGGTACTGCCAGAGGAACCTCTACAGATTTTGACGGTAAGTTTGCCTTAGAAGTTAGCCAGGGTGAAATTATTGTAGTTTCTTACCTAGGTTATACTACTCAAGAAATTGAGTATACTGGACAAGCTAGTATAAATATTGCTATAGAGGAGGATGCTTCTCAATTAGATGAAGTTATACTAATTGGTTACGGTACTACCACTAAGAAAGATGCCACAGGGTCTGTGGACGCTGTTACATCTAAAGATTTCACACGAGGAAATATTGTAACGCCAGAAAATTTATTAAGTGGTCGAGTTGCCGGAGTTACCGTTAATACAAGTGGTGCCCCAGGATCGGGTTCCGAAATTAAGATTAGGGGTGGTTCTTCGATTAATGCTTCAAATAATCCTTTAATTGTTATTGATGGATTACCAATTACTAATGATAACGTTGGTGGTTCTAGAGGTGTTTTAGCAAGTATTAACCCTAACGACATTGATTCCTTTACTGTGTTAAAAGATGCATCTGCTACTGCTATCTATGGTTCTCGAGCTTCAAATGGTGTTATTATTATTGTCACTAAAAAAGGTAAATCAGAGTTTAGTGTTGATTATGATGTACAATATACTTTTGGAGATATTGACGAACAAATCGAAGTCTTCTCTGCAGATGAATATCGAGAATTAGTTACTGCACAGAACTTACCAGATAACTTTGTTTCGCAACTAGGAGATGCTAATACAAACTGGCAAGATGAAATTTTTAGAGAAACAGTATCTGTAAACCATAACCTTACGCTAAGAGGATCTTTATTTAATGCGATTCCAGCACGTTTTTCTTTTGGTGTCACAGAACAAGAAGGGGCTATTTTAACCTCAGAATTTGAGAGACGTAACCTATCTTTATCTTTAAATCCAACGTTTTTTGATAATCATCTTAAAGTTAACTTAAACACCAATCTTTCATATGAGGATAATAGGTTTGGTGACTCTGGACAAATTGGTGCAGCAATTGGGTACGACCCAACACAACCAGTTTATGATTCCACATCGCCATTTGGAGGGTTTTACCAACACAGAAATGGAAATACACTTTTATTAGGGGGTTCTAATCCGGTCGCATCATTATTACAAACTAATAATATTGGAGATTCAGAACGTTTTTACGGAAACATCAATTTCGATTATAAATTTCATTTCTTACCTGAAATGAAGCTTGTATTGAATTTAGGTTACGACAAAACTGAGGGTATTACACGTAACAACTCTGTATACGCAACTAATGACCCAATTAAAGGTAATAGATCATTCAGTTACCAAGAAAGAACAAATCAGTCTTTAGATGGTTTCTTGAATTATAAAAAAGATTTTGGTTCAATTGGTACCGATTTAACAGCCGGCTATTCTTACCAAAAATTTACAAACGAAGGGAATTATACAGGAAACCAGATTGACCCAAATAGTTTTGGAGATACATTTGCCGATCCGGATACTGTTTTAATAGGATTCTTTGGAAGAGCTAATTTATCAGTAGCTGAAAAGTACTTAATGACGCTTACCTATAGAAGAGATGGGACATCACGTTTTAGTGAAGATAATAGATGGGGAGATTTCTATGCAGGAGCATTTGCATGGCAATTGAGCGATGAAGATTTTCTTAAAGATTCTAATACCATATCTAATTTAAAATTAAGAGTAGGTTATGGTATTACAGGGCAACAAGAAATTGGAGAACGCGATTTATTTTTAAGCCGTTATCAAGCGGGTCAAAACAATTCTCAATACCAATTTGGTAATGGTATAGTTTCTTCTTTAATACCTTCAGAAATAAATCCTGACTTAAAATGGGAAGAAACAAAAACATTAGAGATCGGTCTGGATTACGGGTTATTCGAAAACCGTGTTTCGGGTAGTTTAAATGTATTTCAAAAAGATTCTGAAGACTTACTATTTAATGCCCCTGTTCCAGATGGAAGTAACTTCTCAAACAGTATTGTACAGAATATTGGTAATTTGAGAATTCAGGGATTAGAGTTTACAGTTAATACAGACGTTATTAGAAAAGAAGATTTTAACTTAAACTTTAATTTTAACGCTACACTTTTAGATAGAGAGATCACTGAGTTAGCCTTTGGACAAGATGTAACTACAGGAGGGATTGCTGGAGGAACTGGAAACTTTGTTCAATTATTTAGAGAAGGAGAATCTCCAAACTCTTTCTACGTATTTAAACAACTACAAGATGGACAAGGCAACTATATTGAAGGTGCTTATGCTGATTTAAATGGTGACAATATAATTAATGATGAAGACCGTTACCTTAAAGAAAACCCAGATGCAGATGTTATTTTAGGGTTTCAAACTAACGTAGAATATAAAGGTTTTGATTTATCATTCAACTTAAGAGCTAATATTGGGAATTATGTTTACAACAATGTAAATTCTTCTCGTGCTCAATACGATTTATTGCGAAGTAACGCCGTATTAGGGAATATACCAACATCTGTATTAGATACTAATTTTCAAACTACATCTGATGTTATCATCTCGGATGTCTATGTTGAAAATGCTTCTTTCCTAAAAATGGATAACATTACATTAGGCTATACCTTTAAAAACTTATCAAAATTTATATCATCGATTCGACTTTGGGCTGGTATCCAAAATGTATTTACTATTACAGAATATAGTGGTTTAGATCCAGAAGTCTTTAATGGTATTGACAATACAATATATCCTAGACCAAGAAACATATTAATTGGTGCTAATTTCAAATTTTAACAACTATGAAAAGAATAATAAAAAATATTAGTGTCTTCACTTTATTAGCAGTGTTTTTATTGACATCATGTACTGATGACCTCAATATTACACCGAATGACGACGACACTTTATTAGGCATTGAACTTTACGAAGACGAGTCTGCCTACGAACGAGTAATTGCTGGTGTATATGCAAATCTTGCCTTAACAGGAACCAGTGGTCCGGAATCTTCAAATATTGAGGGTATTGATGCAGGAACAAGTCAATTTGGACGTGTATTAGTTTATTTACAGACGTTAACCGCGGACCAAATGATTTGGTCTTATGAAAACGACCCAGGAACAAGAGAACTTCAACGTAACATTTGGACAGCTCAAAACCCTTTAATTTTAGGAATGTACAGTAGATCTCATTTAACTATTGCTCTTGCAAATAATTTTTTGAGAGAAACTACCTCAGACAAGTTAGATGCCCGAGGTGTGTCTGAAACTACACGTGCTGAAATAGTAGAATATCGTGCAGAAGCTAGATTATTAAGAGCATTATCATATTACTACTTGATGGATCTTTTTGGAAAAGCAAACTTTGGTACAGAAGCAGATGCTGTAAACACTGTTTTACCAGTGGCTAACCGAACTGAACTTTTTGAATTTATTGAAAGTGAATTGTTAGATATTGAATCTGATCTAGTAGATGCAGGTCAAAACCAATACGGTAGAGCAGATAAGGGTGTAGCGTATATGCTACTCGCTAAAATATACCTTAATGCAGAAGTTTATACAGGCACACCAAGATATGCTGATTGTATGACGTATTGTCAACAGTTACTTAACTCTGGGTACGTATTAGCATCAGAATACAAACAAAACTTCCAAGCAGACAATAACTTAAATTCAGCAACAGGAGAAATTATTTTTCCTATTATTTCTGATGGAGTTACCATTCAAAACTATGGACCTACAACAGTAATGATTAATGGTTCTGTTGGAAGTCTTGAGGTTAATGGTGCAGAGGTTGGTGTATCAGAAGCAGCTTGGGGTGGAGCCTTACGAGTGAGAAAAGAGTTTGCTCAACTTTGGGAAGGTGGTGATTTTATAGATGACGATAGAAATACTATTATATCCGAAGATCGACCAATAGGTATCACAGATATTTCCGACCCAAATCAAGGGTATATTATCCAAAAATATTCTAATGTAAGTTCAGATGGTGTTGCAGGTGCAGATGAAACTTTTGTTGATACTGATTTTCCATTATTTAGATTAGCTGATGTATATTTAATGTATGCAGAAGCACACCTTCGTGGAGGTGGAGGAACTATCACCGAAGCTGTTAATTTAGTGAATGAGTTGAGAACTCGTGCCAATAACCCTAATATGATTGCTGCTTCTGATTTAACCCTACCTTTTATATTAGATGAAAGATCTAGAGAATTACATTGGGAAGGACACAGAAGACAAGATTTAATTCGTTTTGGATTATTTACTGGTGGAAATTACAATTGGGCATGGAAAGGAAATGGAAGTAATGGTATTGCTATACCAGCTCACTTAAACCTTTTTCCAATACCTAGTTTAAGTATGTCTTCTAATCCGAATCTTACTCAAAATCCTGGATACTAAAAAATAAAGCGATGAAAAAAATATTAAAACTTAAAGTTGTACTATTAACTGTGCTCTCTCTAGGATTCCTTGTGAATTCTTGTGAAGATGACACTTCAGTATTTACAGCTACAGAAACAGACCCAATTACCCTTGCAGAACTTCCTATTACAGTTATTGAGTTGGATGCCTCTAATCCTGGAAATCCTGCAATAACATTTAATTGGAATGAAGCAGATTATGGACAGCCAGCCTCAGAAAATTATAGCGTTATTTTTGCCGCTGATGAAGCGTTTACAAATCCTGTGGTAGCTACAACTATTACTGGAACAACATCAGCAACATTATCGGTTAACGAATTAAATTCTTCTGCAGGTGCTGTTGGCTTACCTCCTTTTATGTTCAGCACTTTATATGCTAAGGTAGAAAGTTCTATTGGAACTCAAAATGGTCTTCCGGTTAGCTCTAATATCATCAGTTTTCAAGTTCAACCTTACTTCAATTATGTTTTTGAAGAGTTTTATTTAGTTGGAAATGGAACCGCTGCTGATTGGAATAACAATAATAATAACCCTCCATTATTTAGAGATGGGGAAAACAGTAATATTCATACTTATACTGGTTTTTTCACTAAAGGAGCCGGTGGCATTGATGATGGTCGATTTAAACTCTTAGAAATAAGAGGTCAATGGCAACCACAATGGGGAACTTTAACACCTGAAGGTAGTGACGATATTATATTATCTACTGCTGAAGCTATAGCTGGAAACCCAGGAACTCAAGATGGTGATCCAGGTCGTTTTGGTGTGCCAAGTGATGGTTATTATACCTTTACCATTAACTTTTCGTCTAATACTTATATAACGGAAGCTTTTGATGCCTCAGGTGCTGCTAGCTATACAAGTATGACACTTCAAGGTTCAGCACTGAACGCTGATACTGCTTTAACACAATCTACTTTTGATAGCCATTTGTGGTATGTGAACAGTGTAAATCTTCAATCTGGAGATTTGCAAATTGTAACTAACACAGGTAGCTCTTGGGGAGGGTCAACATCATTTTCTGGTGTAGCCACTGATGGAGGCGGATCTATTCCTGTCATTGTTCAAGACGATTATGAGGTTTGGTTTAGCGACTTAACTGGAGATTATATATTAATCCCACTTAACTTATAAAAAAATAACACTATGAAATTCAATAAAATTAGTGCGCTTATATTAAGTCTATTCTTAGTTTTTGTAGCGTGCGAAACAGAAGAAAGTATTGATATTACGACTCCAGAAGCTTCATTTACACTTTTGGAGCCAGCGATATCTAATATCAATTTAAATTATAACCTTCCAAATAACGAAGCTTTCACTATTGTGTGGAATGACCAATTAGATTCTGGAGATAGTTACATCGTAGAGTTATCACCTGATGCTTTATTTGAAAACCCGACCGTAATTGGATCGTCTAGTACAGATCGCTTTACAATGACAGTTGCAGAATTCAACAATACATTGTTAGGTGCTGGAGCAGATGCTTTTGAGCCATTCACTGTTTTTATGAGAGTAACGGCTGGATCGATTACGACTAATAGTGTAAGCTTTAGTGTATCTTCATATTCTGAAGCTATTCCTGTAATTACTAGTCCTGATAATACCTTCGAAATCGTATTACTTGAGACGACTTTAAATGATGAGGCTATTGCAGTATCTTGGGAAGACCCAGACTTTGGAGAAAACACCACTGTCACCGTAAATTATGAAATACAATTTGCGCAAGCAGGAACAGACTTCGCTAGTGCAGTATCTGAAATCGCAGAAGGTATGACCTATACAAGCACGCACGAAGCCTTCAATGAAATTGTACTTAATGCAGGTCTTACGGCTGAAGAAGCGGCTAGTTTAGATGTAAGAATTAAAGCTACTATAGAAATGGATGGTGGCAACATGGAACGTTATTCAGATCCTATTACAATTACTGTTACTCCATTTAATATTGAGTTAGCTCCTGTGTTATATATTGTTGGTGCAGGCGCCGTAGATGCAGGATGGGATTGGGCAACTCCAGTAGAACTACCTTTACAAGGTACTAAGTATTCTGGAAACATCAATTTAATTAACGATGCCTTTAGATTCTTTACCGTGGCTGAAGATTGGGGCTCTGGATTAAACTATCCTTATTATGAAGCTGTAGGTTATACCATAGACTCTAATTTAGTTAATGCATTAGATGGTGACAGTAACTTTCAGTTTACCGGAACACCAGGTGAATATTTTATTGAGATAGATACTGAAGCTAAGACAATTACATTAGGACCACCCGTAGTTGGCCCAAACTGTAACTTTGATCAATTATGGTTAGTAGGTGCAGGTATTGCTGATGCTGGTTGGGCATGGGATACTCCTGTTGCTTTACCTTGTACAGGAAATGGAACCTACTCAGGAAATGTAGCTTTGATTAATGATGCTTTTAGATTCTTTAACGTCAATGGAGATTGGGGAACAGGTACTAACTATCCAACTTATGAAGGAATGGGTTATACTATAGATAGTAACTTTAGTAATGCTATGGATGGTGACAGTAACTTCTCTTTCAATGGTACACCAGGTACATATTTCTTAACTGTAGATGATATAAACAAAACAATAACATTAGGCCCTGAACAATTGCAATGCGAATATGAACAATTATATTTAGTTGGTGCTGGTGTCGTTGGAACTGGATGGGATTGGGCAAATCCAGCTATTTTATCATGTACTGGTGCAGGTATCTATTCTGGTGAAGTGGAATTCACTAATGACGCCTTTAGATTCTTTACCGTAAATGGAGATTGGGGAACAGGCACTAATTATCCAACTTACGAAAACGAAGGTTACATTATTGATGCTAATTTTAGTAACGCCATGGACGGAGATAGTAATTTCTCATTCGATGGCACACCAGGTACATATACTTTAACTGTTGATACCTTAAATTTAACGATAACACTAGATTAATTAATATATAATTATAAAAGAAGCTATGTTTCATGCATAGCTTTTTTTATTAAAAATTTTAACTATGAAAAAAACACTACTTATACTTTATATTTTATTTTCTTACGTCACTTATGCGCAAGTCAGTCTTAGCGTAAGTGCCATTGAAGTAGATGAACCAGTAACTATTACCATAGACGTTAATAGTACAGATAGTAACTGTAACGGATTAGATAACCCTACAAAAGTATATATGCATTCAGGTATAGGAAATAACTCTGATGCTTTTGGATATGGTGTTGTTGGAAATTGGGGATTTGATGATGGCGTTGGTGAAATGACAAATAATGGTGATGGTACTTTTAGTATCACTATTACTCCTCAAACATATTATGGTATTACACAAACTCAAGCAGATAGTGCAACCCAAATAGGGATGGTATTTAGAAATGAAAACGGGAGTCAAGAATTAAAAGATGATGGTTGCAACGATTTCATCTATCCGGTAGGTAAAGTGCTTATTAATATAGCACAACCTTCTAGTGAAATTGTTGTTATCAATTCTGGAGATGATTTAGACATAAGTGCTACAGTTATATACCAAGGCTCTACTACAGTAATGGGTAGTTTTGAAATATTTTATAACGAAGTCTCTGTAGCAACTGGCAGCTGTGGTTTTCCTTCATGTAATTCAACTCTTTCAAATATTACAGAAAGTGGTACTGTAAAATTCGTCGGTACACCTCCAGGCTCTACCGAAACTGGAGAAACTAGTTTTGAAGTCATCGTTGTACCCAATTTAATAACAGAAACAATGCCAGCTAATATGGTTGATGGCATTAATTACCATTCAGACGCTACAAAGGCGACACTAGTTTTAACAGCTCCTGGTAAAGAGTTTATTCAAGTTGCAGGAAGTTGGAACAACTACTCGCCAACCAATAGTGATGTAATGAAACGTGACCCTTCTACTGGTAAATATTGGTTAGAAATCTCTGGTCTAACATCAGGAGCTATAGAAACCTATCAATATTGGGTGTTTGACACCAACCCTATCGCAAATTCTCCTTCTATAGTTAAAGTTGCAGATCCTTATTCTTCTTTAGTTTTATCTCCTTTTGATGATCCTTATATTTCAGAAACCACATATCCGAATATCCCTGCTTATCCTGTAGGGCAAGAACGTGAAGTTACTGTTTTACAAACAGGTCAAACTCCTTATGATTGGGAAGTTCCTAATTTTATAAAACCAGCAGAAGAAGACTTAATTATTTATGAGGTCCTATTAAGAGACTTCGACACAGATCGCAATTTTCAAGATATTATTGACAAAATTGACTATTTCAAAAACTTAAATGTCAATGCCATTGAATTAATGCCAATCATGGAATATGAAGGTAACGAAAGTTGGGGTTATAACACGGCATTCCATATGGCTATCGA
Organism: Winogradskyella sediminis; assembly: GCF_003387355.1. GTDB lineage: Bacteria > Bacteroidota > Bacteroidia > Flavobacteriales > Flavobacteriaceae > Winogradskyella > Winogradskyella sediminis. Next base: position 1,169,753 of record NZ_QUNH01000001.1, on the reverse strand, counting down.
TAAATATTATGGTACACAAGAAAAGTTTAAAGAGCTTGTAGATGTTTGTCATCAAAACGGTATTGCTGTTATTTTAGACATCGCATTCAATCATGCATTCGGCAGAAATCCTATGGTAAGAATGTGGATGGACGATCCTGATGGTGACGGTTGGGGAGGCCCATCTACTGACAATCCTTATTTTAATGTTTACCCAACACACTCATATAGTGTTGGTAACGATTTTGACCACAGTTCTGATTATACAAAAACATATGTTAAGCAAGTAGTAAGTTATTGGATTGAAGAATATAACATAGATGGGTTTCGCTGGGATTTAACAAAAGGATTTACGCAAAATTGTGGCAATGGTACATACGGTGGTGATGAAGGTTGTACTGGAAGTTATCAGCAAGATCGTGTAGATGTTTTAAAAGAATACGCAGATCACTCATGGTCTGTAGACCCAGATCATTATGTTATTTTTGAACATTTAGGATCAGACAACGAAGAAAAAGAATGGGCTAACTACCGTCTAAATGAAGGTAAAGGTGTAATGATGTGGGGCATTATGAATTCCCCCTACAGTGAACTCACTATGGCTCAAGGTGGTGATAAAAACATTAGCCGAATGGGACATAAAGCTCATGCAAACTTTAATGGACCTAGAGTTGTAGGTTATGCCGAAAGTCATGATGAAGAGCGCTTAATGTATAAAAATATTACCTTCGGAAATACAACCAACAGTAGTCATAATGTACAAGACTTAAATACGGCATTATCTCGAATGTCTGCATTAGGAGCCGTATCCGTAATGGTACCTGGCCCAAAAATGATTTGGCATTTTGGAGAATTAGGAATGGATATTTCCATTTTTACTTGTAACGATGGAAGTTATAATAATGACGGTTGTAAACTAGATACCAAACCTCAACCTCAATGGGCAAACAACTGGTTCACCGATGCGTTAAGAGGTCAGATTTATGAGGATTGGTCTAAGCTACATAAGTTAAAAATTGAAGAACCAGTATTTGAAGGCGATTATGCGATTACTTCTGGAGATTTAACTCCAAGAATTGATATTTTTGATACTTCAATTCCATCATCACAATTACGAAACGTAATTATTTATGCTAATTTCGATGTGGTTACTAGAAGTATAGACACTAATTTCCCTAATAATGTTACTACAACTTGGTATGACTTAATGGATGTGACTGGTAGTACAACCGTTAGTAACTCTAATTCTGCAATTACGATTCCAGCAGGTCAGTTTAGAATTTTAGGAAATACAACTTCAAATGCACTTAACGTCGATGATATAGCACTATCAAATTTTAATCTTTATCCTAATCCTTCTTCCTCAAAATTTCATATAAATACCAATGTTTCTAATATTGAAATTTATGATTTAACAGGCAAAATGGTTCAATCCTATAAAGGAGATTTTAACAGAATGGATCAATTTGATATCTCTAATTTAAATACAGGAATGTATATTGTTAAGGCTATCAATAATAAAAATCAAATAAAAACAACGAAGTTAGTCAAGCTCTAAATTTTTAAAATATTTATAGCGTATAGAAAAGAGTTTCTCACATTGGGAAGCTCTTTTTTTTTATACTTAAAATTCTTCCAAATCTATAGTAAGGCAGTTTCGAATTAACAAGAATGATAGGCTAGTTTTTCAATTTTCTTGATTTTTCTCATGCGATAAAATAAGATACTAAGCGCTACAATAGCACCCAAAAAGGCAAGAGCCGCTCCTACCAATGAAGAGGAAGATACACTATAACCAAAAGCTATAGGTAAACCTGCTAAATAAGCACCTAAAGCATTACCCATATTAAAAGCACTCTGATTCATAGAAGAACCTAGCATTTCTAATCCTTTTGCACTGTTAATAATTGCCATTTGTATAGGCGTTGAAATGGTAAATGCAATCATACCTACTAAAAACGTAAACCCTAAAGCTATAATAGTATTAGTAAGTAAAAAAGAGTTTAAAATTAACACTGTACTCATTGCAACGAGACTAATTGCTACAGCTCTTAAAGGCGAAAATATTTCAGCTAATTTTGCTCCAATAAAGTTACCAAAAAACATCCCCAATCCAGCCATTATCATGGCATAGCTAATCGCATTACTAGATAAGCTTACGGTTTCTTTTAATAGTGGTGCAATATAACTGTACCACGCAAAAAAACCACCTGTTCCTACAGTCGTTAATGCTATTAACGCCCATAATTCTAGATTTTTTAGTCCTTTATGATCTGGTGTAATGGTTTTCTTTTCAGTCTTATTAAGCTGTGGCATCCAATAGTAAATACTCACTAAGGTTATTAATCCTACAACACCTACCATAATAAATGAAGCGCTCCAATGATATTGATTACCTAGATATGTTCCAATTGGTACTCCTATAACATTAGCTACGGTTAATCCCGTAAACATAATAGCGATAGCCTGTGCAGATTTACCTTGCCTAGCAAGCTTTCCTGCGACCACTGCGCCTATTCCAAAAAATGCTCCATGTGGTAAACCTGACAAAAAACGCATCATTAGCATCATTTTATAACTTGGAGAAAACGCAGATAAGGTATTAAAAACGGTGAACCATAGCATTAAGAGCAAAAGCATGCGATGTGGTTCTATTTTACGGCTTAAGCTAGTAAGTAAAGGCGCACCAACAACAACCCCTAATGCATAAGCCGCAATAAAATGGCCGGCTTCAGGAATTGTAATATTTAAGGCATTTGCTACATTAGGTAAAATACCCATAATAACAAATTCGGTTAACCCAATACCAAAGCCTCCTATCGCTAAAGCAAATAATGCCTTTTTGTTAGAAATTTCATTCTTCATAGTTTACTACTGCTTCTAAAATTATACGTTGCAAATTTCGAAACAACTAGGTCTACAAATAAATGGTAACCTAACAAATAATTATAGTAAATTATCTTTCTTCTTTTTGTACTCTGAATTTAAAAGTATAAAACGCATAAAATAAACTAAAAAAGTCATACGGATACTTATTAAGACCCTACCTAAGCAGCTAATAAACGGGGTATTATAAAAACAAAAAGCCTCTCAAAATTGAGAAGCTCTTTTACTAAGTACAGGCGGAGAGACTCGAACTCTCACACCTCGCGGCACTAGATCCTAAGTCTAGCGTGTCTACCAATTCCACCACGCCTGCAACTATCCAATAAATATTGGGATGCAAATATAAACAATAGTTTGAATATACAAATACTAATTTTTCAAGAATTCTAAATCATTTCTTAAATTTTTGAGGAGATGAATTTATTCCTCTTTAAATTCCTATTTTTGAGTAAAATCAAACCGTATTATGCAATCCATACAATCTTATATTAATGACAATAAAGATCGTTTTCTAAACGAACTTATAGATTTACTAAAAATGCCATCCATTAGCGCAGACTCTGCCTATAAAGGAGACGTACTTAAAACAGCCGATGCCGTAAAATTAAGCCTCGAAAAAGCAGGCTGCGACCACGTTGAAATTTGTGAAACAGCAGGCTACCCTATTGTGTATGCCGAAAAAATAATTGACAAAAATTTACCGACTGTTTTGGTTTATGGCCATTACGATGTACAACCACCAGACCCTTTAGATTTGTGGAACTCACCTCCTTTTGAACCTGTTATTCAAAAAACAGAATTACACCCTGAAGGTGCCATTTTTGCCAGAGGTGCCTGTGATGATAAAGGTCAAATGTATATGCATGTAAAAGCCATGGAATACATGACAGCTAACAACGAATTGCCATGTAATGTAAAGTTCATGATAGAAGGTGAAGAAGAAGTAGGTAGTGTCAACTTATCAACATTTGTAAAAAATAATCATGAAAAATTAAAAAATGATGTCATACTGATTTCTGATACAGGAATGATAGCACCAGATGTACCATCCATCACAACCGGCTTAAGAGGTTTAAGTTATGTTGAAGTTGAAGTTACAGGTCCAAACCGAGATTTACACTCTGGACTTTATGGAGGTGCCGTAGCCAACCCAATTAATGTATTAACTAAAATGATTGCATCACTACACGATGAGAACAATCATATCACCATTCCAGGTTTTTATGATAAAGTTGAAAACCTTTCGGATGAAGAACGTGCCGAAATGGCAAAAGCTCCATTTTCTTTAGAGGGTTATAAAAAATCTTTAGATATCGATGCTGTTTATGGTGAAGCTGGTTATTCTACTAACGAGCGTAATTCTATTAGACCAACTTTAGATGTGAATGGTATTTGGGGAGGTTATACAGGTGAAGGTGCCAAAACAGTAATTGCCAGTAAGGCTTATGCCAAAATCTCTATGCGTTTAGTGCCTCACCAAGAATGGGAAGAGATTACAGACTTATTTAAAACGCACTTTGAAAGTATAGCACCAGATGGAGTAAAGGTTAAAGTTACACCTCATCATGGTGGACAAGGTTATGTGACTCCTATTGATAGTTTAGGTTATAAAGCAGCTTCAAAAGCATATGAACAAACGTTTGGAAAAACACCAATCCCTCAACGAAGTGGAGGAAGTATTCCTATTGTCTCGCTTTTTGAAGAAGAATTGAAAAGTAAAACCATTTTAATGGGCTTTGGTTTAGATAGTGATGCAATACACTCACCAAACGAACATTTTGGAGTGTGGAATTACCTTAAAGGTATTGAAACCATTCCGCATTTTTATAAATATTTTACAGAATTATCAAAATAAACCACGACGGACTAGAAGTCCGTAGCTTTGATAAAGAATGAATTTCTTTTTAAAAATCGTTTGTCATTCCTGCGAAGTCAGGAATCTAAAAATGTAGAATATTAATGGATTCCTGCCTTCGCAGGAATGACAAGTTGCGGTTAAAAGTTTATAGAAACTAAATTAACTGCAATGGAATTTCCGGGTTTTAATCTTTAATTAGTTAAGAAATGATAAGTGGTTCAGGATTGCTAAAACCTATTTAACGCAATACATTTAGACCAAAAAAAACAGAATCCGTTCCGCTTGAACGGATTTTTTTATTGGTATTTCAACTCTACACTTGTAGAATTAAAACATATACTCTACATTTGTAGAGTCAATTCTAAATATGTAGAGCATGCAACTTTCAAAAACCGAAGAACAATTAATGCAGTACCTCTGGAAGCTTGAAAAAGCTTTTATGAAAGATCTCTTAGATATCTATCCAGATCCTAAACCGGCCACCACAACAGTTGCCACCTTGCTTAAACGTATGATTGGTAAAGGTTTTGTAGATTATAAAACCTTCGGGAAGTCTAGAGAATATTATCCATTAGTAAAGAAAGAAGATTATTTCTCAAAGCACGTTAACGGACTCATTAAAACATTTTTTAATGATAGCGCTTCGCAATTTGCTTCCTTTTTCACGCAAAAAACCGATTTAACTAAAGAAGAGTTAGAAGCACTAAAGAAAATTATAGATACAGAAATAAAAAACCGATAATTATGGAAACGTATATATTAAAATTTTCGGCGTGCTTAGGTGTATTTTGGTTAGTCTATGTATTCTTTTTAGAACGGCAAAACATGCACCGTTTTAAGCGTTTCTATTTACTAGCTACATTAATTTTGGCATTAGTAATTCCTACGTTAACCATAACAGAATATGTTGAGCCTTTTGTTACCGGTTTTGAAACGGCTCCTGAATATTTTCCAATAGAATTAGCAATAGAAGAAGTAACTATTGAAGAAGTGCCTTTCTTCAATTTAGAAACCATACTTTGGTTAATTTACGGACTTGGCGTTTTAGTATTTACGTCACGATTTATTATAAATCTTATAAGAATGCAACGACGTATTTCTAAGAATGAAAACATCAAAACGCGTTCATTTATTTATGTTTTACTTCAAGAAAACACAATTCCACATTCCTTTTTTAGATATATCTTTTTTAATAAAACAAGATATGCATCTAACAACATTCCGAAAGAAGTCTTACTTCACGAAGAAACGCACTCCAAGCAGTTACACAGTTTAGATATTATTATTTTAGAGTTACTTCAAATTGCATTTTGGTTTCATCCCTTAATTTACATATTGAAACATCATGTAAAACTTAATCATGAGTTTTTAGCTGACCAAGCCGTTTTAAAACAAGGTGTGAACACTAAAACCTATCAAAACATATTATTACAATTTTCATCAAACACTCAAGACTATCAATTCTCGAGTGCCATCAATTATTCATCAATCAAAAAACGATTTACAGTTATGAAAACACAAACCTCCAAAACCCGAGTTTGGCTAAGTACCTTATTAGTATTGCCAATTATTGCGATTCTTTTTTACAGTTTTGCTGAAAAGGAATATGTTGAAAAAGAAGAATCATCCATTATTGACCATGTTGAACACATTAAAGATGAATTAAAAATAGTGGAGGAGTTGCCAATTCATTATGTAGACCAAAACGTTGTTGAAATCTATTTAAAAAAATACGACATCTATGAAGCGCTTAGAACTACTGAACCACATTACATCAACAAATTAAAGCAAGAACAAGAAAAGTTAGATGACTTATTTTCAGATTTAGGAGGTCTATATTATAGAATGTCTGAAGAAAATAAAGCAAAAGTAAAAAGACCTATTTCACCAATAAAACCTTATGTACAAATTACCCTTAATGGTATAACATATTACAAAAAACGCAATGAGTTAACAGCAGAAGAAACAGCTGCGCTTCTTCCACCTCCTCCACCTCCTTTATCTATTCAAAAGGCTAATTATAATCTGAAGGAAAAACCAATCATGGTAATTCTAATCAACAGAAACGGAGAATTATTAGTAGAAAACAATTATGCTTCTTTGGAGAGTATTGAGTGGAGATTAAAAACATTATCGAAGTCCTTTGATGAATCCAACTCAGTTTTCGTCAGAATCGATAAAAGTGATGCTTCAGAAAAGACATTAGAAAACGTAATCGCTTTGGTTAGAAAATATGACTTTAAGATTATTCAATCTGATGCACCCTCAATAGCACCTCCTCCACCTCCTATAAAACAAACATCTAAAGGAGGTCCAAACGCTGGTGACACCCAAAGTGTATATAATCCTTCGTTTTTAGAATATATTATTGAAATGGACAACGAAGATGCCACGTTCTATTTAGATGATGAAAAAATCTCTGCTAAAGAAGCAAAAGCTATTGCCATAAACAACAACGGCAAACGAACCAATATGACAACTCAAAAAGATGCTGACGGAAATTATTTAGTTAAACTTTCAAGTGCTGAGAAAAAAAAGATCTACGCAAGAAGTATTGAGTTAAAAGTTTTAAATGAAAATTCATATTTGATAGATGGCATAAAAGCAACAAAGGAAACATTTGTAGATGTATTTAATCAATTACATCAAGATATTACTCCTGAGCAGCGTAAAATTTATATGAATATTCATGTGAAATCTTCCAAAGAAATTTCAAATAAGGAAGTTTGGTTTATTTATAATTCGCTTCAGGATTACGGATTTTATCGTATTGTAGCACCTAATCAAGAAATAAATAGAGCAAAAGGTAATACGCCTTTTGCCATTGAGAGTCATTTTTCAGAACAAGAAATAGCAACAGATAAAGAAGTTGCAGAATACAATGCTTGGGCGAGGCAACTAAAAAAAGAAACACTGGCTGCTCAAGAAGACGAAAGCAACGGTAAAACAGCGAATTATCCAATTGTAAAACAAAAAGACTTAATAAAATATGTTGGAATCTATAAACGTATGACTTCAGCCCAGAAAGAAAATTCTGTAGAATTACCAATTGCGGATGATGAACTAAAGACAACGGGCTTAAAATTTCCACCTCCACCACCACCAGAAACTACATTAGATTTTATCGTTAGAATGGCAAAAGCAAACGCTAAATTCTTTAATCAAGGAAAATCTATTTCTTCAGATGAAGCCATTGCTTTAATAAAAACGAATCCTAAACTGAATGTTAATGCTCAAAAAACTGATACAGCTCGTCCTTTAATTTATATATCCAAAAAACCAATCCTTATCGGAGTGAAAGGAAAAGCTGATGAGCAACTATCTATTAATGTCATGGTTAATGGTAAAGCCATAAGAACATCGGAAATAGAAATGACAATAGAGACATTTAAAAATTTAGAACTTTCTACTAAAAACGGAAATATATCCTCGTTTAAACTCAAGATTCCAGGAAAAGCAACCCAATTTTTAAAAGGACATTCTATTGATTTAAATTCGGTAAAGCACATTAGTGATATTAATATAGGTGATCATCTTGTTCTATTTGACATTAAAGACGACTCTGACATAATAATTGAACCGCTAATCATTAAGATTACCAATTAAATACTTAAGAAGTATCAATATTTTTAGATTTTTATAAAAAAGGCCTCTTAATTGAGGCTTTTTTCATCTAAACATGTAACAAACAGTAAGTTTTAGCGTTTAATAGTCAATCAATCAGCCTAAATTTTAGGTCAATCAAAAAACAAACACTTATGTTAAAGCAATTCTTCATCCTTTGCTCTGGCGCTGACACCGACATTTTAAACGACTGCTCCATTGGCGAACAGAACAAATATGCAGGTATTGGAGCTACCGTTTTCTTTACCGCTGTTATGGCTACCATTGCAGCTAGTTATGCACTTTTCTCGGTTTTCGACAATCTGTATGCTTCAATTTTCTTTGGCCTCATTTGGGGTTTACTCATTTTTAATTTAGACCGCTATATTGTTTCAACGATTAAAAAGCGCGACAATATTTTAGATGAAATCCTTCAAGCCACTCCACGACTTTTCTTAGCACTTATTATTGCAGTAGTGATATCGAAACCTTTAGAATTGAAGATTTTTGAAAAGGAAATTAATCAAGTGTTATTAGAACAAAAAAATGATTTAACCTTAGCGAACCAAAATCAAATCGCTGAACAATTTAGTCCTAAAATTGCTGCGCTTGAAAGTGAAATTTCAGGCTTAAATGCTCAAGTTGATGCCAAAGAAACGGAAGTCAATGGTTTATATGATACTTATATTTCAGAAGCTGAAGGCACAGCGGGTTCTAAACTTTTGGGCAAAGGTCCTGTGTATAAGGAAAAGCGCGACAAGCATGATGCTGGATTAGCCGAGTTACAACAATTAAAATCTGATACTAAAACTAAAATCGAAGCGCTTGAAACCCAAATAGCAACGCTTCAAGACGATTATACAGCTCACGTTGAAACCTCACAACCTATTATTGATAATTTTGATGGTTTAATGGCACGTATCACCGCTTTGGGCGAATTACCTTGGCTACCATCCTTTTTTATTTTTCTATTGTTTTTAGCGATTGAAACCTCGCCAATCATAGCCAAACTATTAGCGCCAAAAGGGGAATTTGATTATAAACTGCAAGACCAAGAAACCGTGATTCAAGCCTGGACCATGCAAAAAGTTGCTGAGCGTCAACTCCTTTTAAAAACCGATAATGACATTAACAATAAAGTTTACACTGAAATTGCAGATGAAGAAGACGTGATGAACTATAAGCGGAAACAAGCAAAAATTCTTATGCAAAATCAAGCTGATGCGTTTTTAAAACAACAAAAAGGTATACTTTAGAAAATTAGTTGTTATTTTTAAATGATAAACAACAACCAATTCTTATGAAATATATTCTCGCCATTGCTATAGCCCTATTGTGTTTTAGCTGTATTAGCATTAAGGCTGATGTGACCACAGAAACCACTAACACTGATGATTCTACATCACTTGCTGAAGCTGGTATACACTTAGTAATGGAAGCACAAGAAATTGCTTGGAACAATCATGATTTAGAAGGTTTTATGCAAGGGTATTGGAAAAGTGATTCCCTAAAATTTTACGGCAGCAGAGGGCTAACATATGGTTGGGATCAAACTTTAGCCAATTATAAAAAAGGCTATCCTACAAAAGCTGAAAGCGGAACACTTCATTTTGTAATCAATGACATATCAAATATCGAAGGCGATAACTATTGGGTGATGGGTGAATACCATCTAAAACGCCAAGCAGGAGATGCCAACGGAGTCTTTATGATAATTTTTAAAAAGATAGATGGCGAATGGAAAATAGTCGCTGATATGTCTTGCTAATATTTAATTCAACAAGCATCAAAAATAAAGTGATTCCGAGACGACCTTCTATCACTATAAGGGCTTTAGAATCACTAAACCTCTATTACTTTATCAGACTTGTCTATGGTTAAGCTGCTACAACCTTACGCGGAGAAACTACAGTCTGTTTTGTTTCTTCAGTTTTAAAGTGCTGATACAACTCTTTACATCCAATACCAATTATAGATAATTGTTTTGATTTTGAAATGGATTCGTTATGTAATTTTGCTAAGGCCATTACACCTGCTCTATCAATACTATGAACCTGTTCAATATCCAGTAGGATACTATCCAGTTTATCAAATACGTTTGAAAAATGCGCATCGAAAGTTTTTAGGTTCAGCTTATTTAAAGCTCCCTTAATTTGAAATCGATTATTGTAATTTGTAATTTGTAAGTCCATAATAAATAATGTTTAAGTGTTGATACTAATTGAGGCTATTAATCAGCAAACTTTACGATATTATTTAGAGGGATTACCACAATATCGGATTTAACCATATGATTTTCAGTTATTTTCGACAAAGCGCCAATTTGCCTTGTTAACTCGAATTATTTGGTTGATAATCTCGATAAACAACATCGTATTAAATAAAAAAAACAAAGCCCGAATCAATTAAGAATCAAGCTTTTAAATTGTATTTATTTGATACTTTCTGTATCAAAACAACCTTTATTAGGTCTTCTTTACATAGTCCGTAATAATAACAATTTGTTGGCCATCTACTCTTCCTTCTATATAGGTTTCATTTTCATGATCTAACCTAATATTTCTAACAGCAGTACCTTGCTTGGCCACCATACTAGACCCTTTTACCTTAAGATCTTTTATTAAAACCACAGAGTCTCCATGTTCTAAAATGACTCCGTTAACATCTCTATGAATTAATTTATCATCCTCATCTTCACCGTCTCCAGAGGCCTTAGCTAATTCTAAAATATCATCTTCTAAATACATCATATTTAAAAGATCTTGGGTCCAATCTGCTTCAATTCTATTTAGCATTCTCCAAGCCATAATCTTTACGGCATCGTGCTCACTCCACATACTATCATTAAGACATCTCCAGTGATTGATGTCGATAGCATCAGAATCAGTCATTTGATTGACACACAGATTACAAGCATATAAGGCTAAATCTTTAGTGTCTGGCACTTCGTAAACAGATAGTTTCTCAGTATTACCACATAATTCACAGCAACCGTTACTTCTTTGTTGAAGTGTTTTTTCTATACTCATCTTATTATTTATTTTATGGATGAGCAAATATAGAATTATCTCTCTATTATTTTAGTCTAACCCCTTAGAATTATTACATTTCTAGGATCTTACAGTACAAGCTTAGTCGGTTAATAAATTTGAATTTCTATTACCTGGATTATCCTTATACCAATCTAAAGCCTGTGTTCCACCTGATTCTGCCCACTCATTAAAATAATTATAAGCGTCGTTAATTTTTACAGCTTCTTTTGGCACATTAAAATCGTGTATAATACTAATTGCCCAAGGATAACCATTACTAGATACGTAGTTTCCATTAGGATCGTTATTTAAACCTTCGATCTCAATACTATTATTACCCAAACTTGTAGGATTATAATAAGGCAAGTGTATTTCATTTTCACGAACCTTATTTGCAATAATAAACGGATTAAATGGTGCAACTCCCAACGCTTCTGTAGATACTGGTTCCGTAAATTTGATAGAAATAGTTGTTTGGTTCGTTAAATTAATAGCATTATCTGTTAATATCACAACCGCTTTAGCTTGATTGGTTTCAGTTCCATTGGTAGCTACTTGAATATAATTTTCGGTATAACTCGTTCCTGAGACACTTTCAATTTGATCACTAGTTAACCCTTCTATTTCTACTCCTATTCCATTTATATAACCTGCTGAATTTGATTTCACCTTAGCAATAAAGTCTATTTGTACTGCTAAATTATCGGAATTTAATACGGCGATTGCTTGATAATTTAAAGCCATATCGTTAAAATCATAATCACCATTAGAAGGCCATAGGTCTTCAAAAGCAATGGTTCCTGTACCGTATTTACTTGGTGTAAACATTTCAAAAGCCTTATCTGCTTCTTCTGGGTAGGCATCATCTCTATCTAAAATCCCATCTCCATCTGTATCGGTATTATCTGTATCTTCAGAATAAACTCTAAAGGTTGTAAGATCATTTATTGTCACTCCAAAATCAGTAGTATTATTGGCACTTACACCATAGGCATACTGCCAACCACCTGTTACGGTATCCATAATAATTAAATCTGAACTATTACCATTACTTGCCAACCATAATTCTTGATTAGAATCAAACGTCATAGAAGTTGGTGAGAAAGGTAAATTATCTGCACTAATACGATAGCTATCATATTCGCCATTAGCATTAAGTTCTAAACGGTACAAACCAGAGAACGTACATAAAAATAAGGTACCATCTTCAGCAAATGCTAAATCACCACCACTTGTATTATGTAAATCGTTAATGGTCCATATATTTAAGTTATTTCCATTTGCTGGATCAAATGTGTATAATTTATCTAAGTTAGAAAAATACAGTAAACCATCATTTTTATTGAAGTCTAATCTTGGTCCACCAATACCTAAATTAGCCACGGTTTCCCATGTATCATTTTCTATTGAGTATTTCATAAGTGGATGCGGATTACTTTTTCCAATAGAGTACAATACTTTATTTTCTTGGTCTATTGCACAAGTCCAACTTCCCATTGGCATATCTGATATATAGGTAAGCACTCCATCTAAAGGATTAACTTGAAATAACTCACCAGAACCATTAACGCAATATAAATAATCGTTTACAATGGTACTATCCGTAGATGATCTTCCTGAAGATGTAAAGTGTGTATAATTAACCTCATTGCTATAAATCTCTTCTATTGAAGACGTATAATTTAAATCCTTTACTCTTCGAATATACACTTTATCATAAAATGTAGGAATATTAATAGACTGCTTAAGAAGGCCATTCTGAGTTACTCCTGAAAAAATTAACTTGTTAATAATGTCATTTCTGTAAATATTTTCAGTGACCGTTTCATTAGATTGGTTAACAAACGTTTCACTTCCTAAAAAATAAGGATCTTCTATGTAAGCATAGACATCATATTTAGCAGATTCGTTATCATTAATTACAATATCTACGGTTCTATAGGTACTATAGTCAAAGCCTTCAGGAACATTAATACTATTATCCGTATCCGTTGAAGATGATCCATCTCCATTAATGTCTGGTTTAGCACAAGAGCCAAAAACAACTAAAAGCGCTAGGCTTAACACGTGTAAAATATTTATTTTCATAATAACTTGTTTTTTCATTTCTGTAAAATTACCTCGTAATTAGACGCGAGATTTATATTTTCTATATGTCGTATAGCACAAGGGCTAGAAAGCTATTTACTATCGACGAATTGCAGAATGTATTTTAACTTATCTTTTGAGACATTGCTAACACCTTATCTAGGTGTTTAGGTATTGAAAACAAACTTTGGTAATAAGTTTGTTTAACTTTTTTCGCAGCGATTTCTTCTTTAATTAAAGTGATTATAGTTTGCTGATGACTCTCAAATTTTTTTACAAATTCAAAACTCTCTAAACTTGAAAAATCAGCGATATAACCCACATATTTAAGGTTATAATGGTTATATACATATCTGGCTCCAGCTTTTACTGCGGAAGAAGTTGATTTGGTTCGTTTGGTACTTACAACAGCTATATGATCTCCGTGATAAGCGATCTCGTTAAGCTGCTCCAACACTATATCATCATTACTATTACAGACCAAACAAATCTTAATATTATGAAGTGCTTTGAGTGAAGTAATAAAATCTGACTTAAGCTGTGAATCCTTAAAATGATTAAATACAATGATGAGGCCTACGTGCATATTTGCTGAATTTTCTTTATTAAAATGCACTATTAGTGTGCTCTTTTTGCACGTTCCCAGTTTACCGATTGATTATTATTTATAAACCTAAAAAAACCGAGGACTACGGATAAATTCATGATAAAGAAATAGTAAGGTACAAATAGTATTTTAACACTTGTAGCATTATTTTCTAACAACCAACCTAATAAAGCACAGACATACATCAGTAATTGTGCCCAGAAAAATAGACTATAAAAATGAAGACTACTAAAACCAACGTTTGCTGCTAAAATCGCAGATATCGGAAGTAACAATAATAAACTAAGCGGAGTTACCGTCCAACGCAAAACACGATGCGATATATACTGAAATGATAAAACACCATATTTAAAAATATTAAGTAAAGCATGTAGTCTTATTACAGACTGTATACCACCTGCTGAAATTCTAACTTTTCGTTTTAATTCTTCTTTTACATTTGCAGAAGCTGTTTCTATAGCATAGGCTTCAGGATTATATTGTATGGTATAACCTTGTTGAGCAACTCTTAAAGAGATTATAAAATCATCTAACAACGTATCTTGTTCAACTTCTTGATACAACTCAGTTCTAATTGCAAATAATTCGCCAGCTGCACCAACAGCTGAATACAACTCTGCATCCCATTTTTTTAACATGGATTCATATTTCCAATATAAACCCTCTCCGGCTCCAGCTGCAGCATCACTAGTCTTATCCACAATTCTTTTTTCACCAGATACACAACCTACTTTGGCATCTTTAAAACAATTAACAATATGAATAATTGAATCTTTGCCGAGATCTGTATTTGCGTCACTAAAAATGACTATAGGCGTTTTTACAAAAGGCATTACGCGGTTCATAGCATTTATTTTACCTTTTCTTTCGTCTTTATGATAGAGCTCTACATTATCATATTGTTTTAAGCGAGCGTCCGTACCGTCATTAGATCCGTCTGTAACCCATACAATTTTCAATTTGTCTGAGGGATAATTCAACTGCATGGTGTTCTTCATCTTCTGGCTCACATAATCACTCTCGTTGTATGCTGGAATTAAAAGGGTGACTTCTGGCCATTCATCAGCACTGAAAGTATCCTCGGTCTTTCTTTTAAAAAGTCGTTTAATTTTCACCAACGCATACAGCACAACGCCATAGCCAACATACGTGTATATAATGATGATTAATAAAATCCAGAACAATACTTTTAAAGTTTCCATGACGTTGATTTTACCGTAAAATTAGACCGTCACTAGATGAATTTTATTAATTTTCTTTATGATGACTTTCTGTATAGACAAATCGCCGATTAGTATCGATAGACTGTTTCCTATCTTTACGCAAACGGCTTTAAATTGTTTTCTCCCAAAGTTGAGTTTCAGGATTATACTGTTTTAAAACTTTTGCCGGATTACCAACTATAACAGAATATGGTGGCATACTTTTAGTCACCACACTACCAGCTGCGACAATAGAATGTTTACCAATGGTAACACCTGGAACGATAACAACATTGGCTCCAATCCAAGATTCCGATTCTATAACTATAGGTTTTGTAGAAACACCTTGCTCGTGAATTGGACTCTCAATACCTTCATAGTTATGATTTAAACCCGATAACACCACATTTTGTGCCAACCTTACATCGTCACCAATGGTTACCGGACCAATAATAGTATTACTTAATCCGATACGAGTTCTATTCCCTATTATAACATCTCCTACTCCGTTATTTAACGCAGAAAAATCTTCTATAGTTGATGCGTCTCCTAAACTAAATTTACTCCAAGGCACTACATCGAGTCTTGTTCGTCTTCTAATACAAGAATTTTTTCCTCTATGATGAACAAAAGGGTTTACAAACCATTTTATCCATAAACGTGGTCTTGCTTGATTAGGTATAAGTATGGACCAATGCGCAAGTCGTTTTAAAGTCGGATTTGATTTTATTGCTGTTACAAAAGACATAACTAATTATTTTTTAATGAGGATTGCATAGCGTTATAAATAGCGTTAACACTATTGCTCCAAGTATGCGTATTTGCAAAATCAATTTGTTGTTTTGCTTTAATATCTGAATGTTCAGATAGTGCTTTTTCTATTAATTGCACATAATCTTCCTTTGTTTCACCTAAATAGGTGTAATCTTTAAACATTTGCATAGCCTTAGTGGTTGTGGCAACTACAGGTTTACCCATGGCTAAATATTCATCTATTTTTCTGGGGTAATTACCTATAGTAATTTCATTAACAACCTGAGGATTTATAGCAATATCAAAACCTTTTATATATGACGCTAATTGGTCTGCCGGCTTGTTCCCAAAAAAATAAACATTAGATAACTGATGTAAACTAGAAGCCTTAAAATTGTCATCTTCAGGCCCTACTAAAACGATATTCCAATCTGGTCGTTGTTGAGCTATAAACGTAATTAATTCAATATCTAAACGCAAGGTTGTTAGCGACCCAACATAGCCAATAACTGGTCCCTTGATGGCTGCAAACTCTTGTGGTATTTTTATAACCCCATCTTCATCGTTAAACATAGTGACATCGCAACCCTGACCTACCATAAAACTATGGGCATTATATTTTGAAGTATAATCTACATAGTATTCAGAATTATTAACCACAACATCTGCCTGAGCAATGACCTGAGGTTCTATGCGTTCTCCATGTTTTTTCCAATACGGAACTTTTATTAAATTATCTCTAACATAATATGTGTAGACATCAGGATTTAAATAGTTTTTTAAATAAAGCCCTAAGAACATGGAACTATCATTAAACAACAAAACATTGTTAAAGCCTAAACGGGTTGCAGCCGCTTTTATATCTTGCGCAAACAGTTTTGTATTACGTTTATTAAAAAAATCAAAGACAGATGCGTTATTAATCCAATTGATTGATTCTATTAATGTTTTTGGATACAGATTCCATAAGTTGTGCTCTATTTTTTGTAAATCAGGTGCTTCACCTTTCGCAATTTTTAATCGTTTCTGAATATGTTCTTCCTGTTTTTGCTTGTATTTGGTAATTCTGTCTAATGGTGGATTAACGTACAATACACGATTATGCTTAGCAAACTCTGCAGCAATGTTCTTACAATTACTGCCAATTTTAATATCCCAAGGTTGTATACCAATGACTATTATGTCTCTATCTTGTATCATAACGACTGACTATTTTTTTTATCGAATTGCTTATAAATTTCTAAAACTTTTTTTGCCGCATTTTCCCATGTAAATAATTGGTACTGCTTAAGTCCTTTTTTAATAAGCTCTTTTTTTAAGGTTGTGACTACACGTATTTTTAGAATAGCTTCAAAAATTTCTGTTTCATTTTTAGGATTTACTAAGTATGCCGCATCGCCCGCCACCTCTGGCATAGACGAAGTGTTTGAAGTAATTACCGGAACACCACAAGCCATAGCTTCAATAATAGGGATGCCGAAACCTTCGCGCAACGAAGGGAACAAGAAAACCTCAGCTAAATGAAATATAATGGGTAAATCTTCATCTAACACATATCCTGTAAGGACTATTTTATCTTTAAGTACTTTACCTAAACCAATTTGTTTTAATAGAGTGTTTAAAGTAGCTTCATTCAGTCCGACCAAAACAAGTTTAACATCATCTGTAGTAGTGCCAATATATTTATAAAATGCCCTTAGCACTCGTGCTGTATTCTTTCTAGGATCGGTATTGGCAAGGTGTAATAAAAAATTTTGAGGTAATTGATAGTTTTGTTTGACCCGTTCAATTTCAAACCTGTTAAAACTGGATACAAAATTTGTATTTACACCGTTATGAACCGTATTTATTTTTGATGTTTGAAGCTGATACCTATTGCTAATATTTTCTTTTTCAAAATTAGAAACTGTGATGAGCACGTCGCTTTGCTTTACAACTTTATTAACGATTAATCTTCTGTAAAAATTTCCGAATTTTTGATACCAAGAAGCGCTACTAATCAGTTGCGAAAAAACACTTGTTTCTTTAAAAATAATATCGTGAAGTGTTGTAACCAATGGCACATCTATAAATAAAGGTGCGGTATTACTGGTACAATGAAGCACATCGCATTGATGCGCTTTTACCATTTTTGGAAGTTTTAACTGTTCCCAAATAGGATAAGATGCGGCCTCTACTTCAACAATTTTAAAATTCTCAGTTTCCGAAATTACCGTGTTATCAGTATCAGGTTTCACAAAAATAACGTAATCGTTTTCTTTGTCTAAGACTTGCAAATTCTTAATCAACTCTAACGCTACTCTATCCATTCCGTGCTTATGCGGACGATATAATCGCTGGGCTTCAATACCAATTTTCATCCTCTAGTTTTTTGTGACACCGTGTGATGTATGAATAAATTTTGAATTTGCACCTTTTAAATTAAAAAGCAAACGGAACATCCTAAAGAACGCAGAAGGCATTGAAGCCATAGCTTTTAAGGTGTTTGCATTGTAAAATGATTTAGGCAAGGCTAAAACAAACGTAGCGATTAATAATGCGTAAGTAATTATCCAGTAATAGCTAGATATGAAGGTATTTACTTTAAATCCGAAATCGATTAATATGTAAATGAGCGTAATGATTGTGGTTACACCTAATAATAGAATTCTAGGTGGTACCATCATCTGAAACACTTTATCAAAGAAATTCATATTTCCATTGAGAAGTGCTTTAAACCCTAATTTATAATTGCGTTTAAAATAGATAAATTGTGTCGCTAACCAACGTCTTCTTTGATTAGAAAAGTCTGACGATCGCTGAATTTTTTCATCTAAAACTACGGTATCCTGAAGATATTCGATTGTAATGTTATTTTTTGCTAATTCAAATTCCAATTCTTTATCAAAACCACCAACAGCTGTTACAGTTTTCATAATTGATTGAAACAAACGGTACTCAAAGCCCATACCAGAACCAATTAAACCCGAAGACAATCCTAAAGCACTATGACCTTTTCTAAAAATATGGTTGTTAATTTCTTCGCTTGCAGCATCTAAAATAGCAAAAGATGTATTTAAATTTTTCGCCTTTCTATGAGCCTGAACTACCTGAAAGCCATGATTAAAGGCATTATTCATTTTATTTAGAAACTCGGCTTCCATTATATTATCTGCATCGAGAATGATGGCATAATCATAATTCTCAGATAAGCTATTAATTGCTGCATTTAACGCTTTAGCCTTTGTACTATTTTCAAAATCTACCTCTACTAATTTAATAGGAAGTTTTTTAAGATTAGTAAGCGTTTCTGCTTGTAATGAGTCTGCGATCACTATCACATCAAAATTAGCAGATGGATAATGTTGTTCTAATGCTGTTTTTGCTACACTTACAATCACAGCATCTTCCTTATAGGCTGGAATAAAAACAGCCATGCTATTTATATTTTGATTAGTAAAAACCTTTCGTCTTTTGTAGCCATGACCAGCTAAAGCAAAAAGTAAGACGTATACACTAGATACAGCAAAGTAAATGAGTATAATAACTTCAAAACTATTGATAATATATCTTATTATTTGATTCACAGTTTCCATGGATACAAGGTTTAAAAAAATTGAATAATTAATGAGACTTAAACTTTAGCTCTTTACGTTTTAACTTACCAAGCTTTGTTCTAAGTTGAAGTGCGGTTTCTCTTAAAAATGGTAAATACTTTCCACTTTTAATGTTATAAGTTAGAGATTCTGAGTCATAAATCATTTTAAAGTTTTCTGTACAGAACACAGGTTTTTTAGTCAGCTTATTGATCTCTATGGCTTGTCTTAAATCGCTTTCAATAAATAAGTTGTAAGTACTATTTTTATACTCTTTAGCTTTATGGCTACCATGACAATTAGCCTTTTGTCTCGCTTTCATATCTGGCAAGTCTAACATCACCAATTTGTCGTATTTAATGCCATGTTTTTTTAACCAGATTTCAGTTTCTTCGCGATATTTTTCTAACCTAGAAGTCACTAAAGTGCCTATTTTACTTCCTGGAATATATAATGGTGCTGCATTAAGTAAAAACGATTTATAATTAGGACCATCATCGTTTTGTTCTTTAGAAGGATCAACACAAAGCACACCGTCAATATCAAAACAAGCCTTATCTAATGTAGAATGGTTAAAGATATTCCATTGAAAATAGCGAGGTGTTGCTACATTTTCTAATGCAAAATCTACAGCCTTAGCTTTTTCTGGAGTTGCATAAACAACACAGTAACTAAAATTAAATTTTTGATTTAAATGTGCTAAGCTCTCCTTACATTCTGCTAATGCCGAACCCGATGCAATACTATCATCTACCACCAAAATATTTTTATATTCTGAAGCATCAAAAAATTGTTTTCGCGCTCCGGCTTTATACACAAAACCTTTAATAAATGAGTGAATATCTGTATAAGGTAAATTGAGGTAAAGGGACAAAAGGTTTGCTGGCATCATACCACTTCTTGGGACACCGACAACCAAATCAAAATGTCTCGGTATAACGTGAAGTTGTCGTAAAATAGTTTCGTTTAAATCGCTGATACTTCTAAAATTCATGACTTATTTTTTTATTGCTGTAATTGCTTTTTTATCTAATTGAGGTGCTATAAACATAAACACCATGGTGACGTACATAAGTATTCCTGTTGGCATTTGCCCAAAAACACCATTGCCATAAGAGGCCATCATAATACCTGCCATACCGCAGGTAATCGCGGTGATTTGTATTTTAAGGTTTTTATCTTTTATCTTAAACATGACGTTACGTGCTCCTGTAATAAGAATAAAGAATAGCATAAATAGGTAATATACCAATCCAACCACTCCTGTATCTGCCCAGATCATTACATACCAACTATCGGTAGCCGTATTGGCTAAAAAGCTTTGTGGTGTAAAACGTTGCCCCCAATTTCCTGTGGCACCAAGTCCTCCGCCAAATGGTCTTGTTGCCAAATAGCCTTTTAACTTTCTTTGGTTGGCCAATCGTACCTGCAAGGATGCTTCATTGGGATCAAAGGCGGTTCGCATTCTCCTTATTTCTGCATTTCCCTGGCCTATAGTGGTATGCGCAAAAAACACATAGACACCAATACCTAAGACAGCTCCCAGAATAAGAATTTTGATATTTTTTCTAAGAATTAAAAACATAAAACCACCAATAGCCGGAACTGAAATAGCACCTCTCGTCCCAGAAATCATCATTCCTAGAAGTCCAGCTAAAGCGACAGTGATAAAGAACAATCTAAGTTTTAAGCTCGATTTTCTAAACAAGGCTAAAATACCAAACACAACTCCGGCATGGCCTTGTGAAGCACCATACTGACCAGCATCTGAGTAAAATGAAAATACTCTTAATTTACCAAAAAGCACATGAGTTTCTGCACCTCCTTGATCTAGCCAGCGCTGCTCAAAAGGATCTACTCCAAAATAAAATTGCTGTAACCCCTTTACCGTTCCTATAACAGAAAGCACTCCCCAAATAATGAAAAAGTTATTGAGATCTTTCTGCTTATTAAATAACATAAATAGTAACGGAATTACTAAGAATTGATATAAGCCAACACCTCTCATAGCATAAAACCAAGCCTCTCTGCTCAATACTTCTGGGTTCCCTAATTGAAGAAAAACGTAAGCCATCCACAAGGTAACCACCACTGTTAAGCTAGATTTTGCTCTATACCATGGAATTTGTATCGCAAACCCTTTAAAAAAGAGAGCAACATAGACTAAAACTAACATTGCATCAATGGTTAATCCCCAAGGCGCTACAACATATCGAGAAGCACCTGTAACAAAAAAACCTAAAATAATAAGTAAGTAAATACCAAATTTAGGCGTCTTAAAAACAACATACACCAAACCTATTATTGCTAATAATCCCACACACAGTGCTAAACCTATAATCTGAGCTTTAACAATGACCAAACCTGAAATTAATAATAAACTAATTACTGCAATTATGGTATTACGATTTGTAATACGCATAGAACCAGATTTTGTTTCAAATGGGTTGATATGTTTATTTAAAGCATTCATTGTCAATAGATCAGACTTTATAATAGTCTGTTTATCACTACAAACATACTTTTCAATTAGAGAGAATTCTGTTAGATTTCGATGGATGAACCTTTAATGTAGACGAATAGTTAACTGGTATTGATTAAGTAATTTTAATAAGAAAGACATTTGGTACGGTAACTTTCGGCCATTGAAATAAGTTACACAAATAATGAAACACCTAAAGTAGATTCATATTCTATAACTATATAGTAGCTTGCTTACTTCTAAAGGCCTTAAATTGTAACCATAACGATTTGTAAAAGGAATTACCTTGCTTAAAAATTTCTAACAAGGAAATGCTGAAATTTTTATTGAGAAAATGGAAGCCTACAACTATCCCTAAGCTTGTAAACACTAGCGTAGACACCGCAACCATTTCAATAGACTTAAAAATATAGATGGCTATAAAATCTCCAATAATGTTAGCCGATAACATAATTAATACCTTTAACGCATTTATTTGTGGCTTATTAATGCTATCTAGCCCTATTCCCGTCATCCTATCAATAGGCAGCAAAACACCATAAACAGATAAAATTCTAACAATGGAAACAATATCTATACCCATAACCGATGATTCTAAATATTGATAACCAGATATGAGAATTACAAATTCTTTTGCAAAAACAAAAGTGATTAATGATAGTGCAAAAAACATATAAGTTAGTGCACCGGAATAGACTTCAAACAAAGCCTTCACTTTTTCAGTCTTCATTTCTAAACTGGCCTTAGACATTTTAGGAAATGCGGTAGCAGTAAAACTTCTTAAAGGAATTTGTTGAATTTCGGTAAGCTTTAATGGAATACTAAACAAAGCTACTGCGACATCTCCAAACGGACTAATACTAATGATAAAAATATCTGCATTACGTAATAAGTTTGTTCCTATTAAAGTAAATGTGCTGTATTTACCAAAGTTTAATAGGGTTTTAAAGGTGCTTTTATTAGCTCTTCTAAACAATGTTATGCCATCCCAAGATTTTAATATGCAAATCAGTGAAGTAAATGCATTAATGCCTATAAACACAAGGATGACATCTAATATCGATCGTTTTAAATAAAACGTATTCATAACTAAGAAAGAGAAAAACAAACCGCTATTAATTGCTTTAATTATTAAAATTTTGTCATACTTCATTTTTGCCTGTTGTACAACTAAAGCGTTATTAAATGGAAGATTAACAAATGCCAAAATAGGATACCAATTAAAAAATAGCGCGTATGATGAATTCGCTATAGTACTACTAAAAATTTGTTTAAACGCTATTAATATAAGAGCTATAACTATGGTTGCTAAAACACTAATAATAACATTAGCACCTATAAATTGGTCTCTACGCTCTGCCGCAGCACCAGATAAAAATCTTACCAATCCGTTGTTTGTAATACCGTAGCGCAACATTTCTACAAGTGAACCTCCGGAAATAAATAAAACCCATTGTGCAAATTCTTCTGTTTCTAAACTCCTTGCAAGCAAGGCAAAACCACAAAACCCTAAAAACGCAATAATTAGATTTCCTGATAAGGACAAGAAATTATCCTCTTTAATAATTTTATGGAGCAGTTTTTTCATGTTTTAAATATGGTTACTAGTATAAAACTGAAAGCGAAACATGTTTTTTAATCGCACTCTAGTTGCAGATCGCTCTTTAGGTAATTCGCCTATTACATTCTCTACTTCTTTTAGATCGACACCGTTAATGATAAATTTAACCTTACCTCCCAATAATGATTTTACCTGATCTAGCATTGTATTATCTGCATTAGACCACAATCTATTTGAGCGACACACCATTAATGCTAAATCTGATTTTGTCAATAATTCTGCAGGATAATTGCACTCTAACATACTTGGCAATTCGATTAAGATATAATCAGGTGTATTTTCACTTTCATTAATATCTATACCGAGGTCATTAACCGATTTAATATCTCTGTAATCTGCACCAACCGAATAGGTTTGATACTCTTCAGCCTCTAAACTATTATCCGTAACAGCGGTAAGAAAAGGATGTTTA
The DNA here is from genome assembly GCF_003387355.1 of Winogradskyella sediminis. Classification (GTDB taxonomy): domain Bacteria; phylum Bacteroidota; class Bacteroidia; order Flavobacteriales; family Flavobacteriaceae; genus Winogradskyella; species Winogradskyella sediminis. Next base: position 1,145,655 of record NZ_QUNH01000001.1, on the reverse strand, counting down.
TAATCTATGGTAGGATTCTGATATCCAAAAAACTTATATAACCATGTATATTTAGGAGGTTTTGCAATGGATAGCTTTTCGTTTGAATGATTGATAACCTTAACCGAATGACCAGATGCCTTTATACGCTTAGCAATATTAGTTGTAATTACACTTTTACCTTCATACTTCCGAGTACTAAACACTGTAATAATTTTTGGAGATTTGGTTTTATCTTTAAATGTTTGATAAAAATTTTGCATTATAAAATCCATTAAACGCTCTTGAATTTTAACCATATCTAAATGTGGTTTAGCCACAAACAATTTAGGAAGCATTCCCAATGCAGGTAGATTAAGCTTTTGCTCTGCATTTTTTTGATTTTTTAAAGTATCATCAAAAAATTCCATAAATAAGATCGCGGCAAGAATTATAATTCCTGTGACTAATACCAATGCTATTACAATAATTTTACGTTTAGAGGGTATGGGCTTAAGTGGAAAAAAGGGAGGATCTACAGCTGTTAAATTACTAGACAATTGAGCATCTTGGAATTTCAGTTTTGCCAAATTAAGTCCATGTAATATTTCTAAATACTCCTGCTCTGCTACGTTAATCTCTCGTTCTATACGTTTTAAATTAGCTCCTGCAGGTGCATAGGCCGCAAACTGCTCATCTATGGCCTGACTTTGAGCATTCATCACAGAGAGTTTCGCTTTTAAATCTTCTGTTTCAACCTCTTTATCTACCCAATCTGGAAGCACTTTTTTAATAGGAACACCATCTGTTGAATTCTGAAACGTATACAATTCATCAACATTAGACTTTATTTTTTCTTGAAGTACTTTAGCCTGCTTATTTAATGTCTCTAATTTTTGCTTTGACGCTTCATCATCTCCAGCTTTGGCACTGTACATACCAATTTTGTAATTAAGATCTCCCAATTCCTTTTTACTATTTACAATGGCATTGTTCTTCTGCTGTATGGCTTCTTGAATGGCCAATTTCTTTTGTAATCGTTGTGCTGACGCCTCTGAACCTGCTAACTGCGCCATACCTTTTTTGTAGGCCACACCCATATCTTCTTTTACAATAGCTACGGCTTTACTTTGTTCGTAATAATTAATGATATTATTTTCCTGATTAAACTTTAATAATTTTTGTTCAATGGCCTTTAATTTTTTTTCAGATTCTGAAAGTTGCGCTTCAAAATATTTTACAACCGTATCCGATCCGCTCTCTTTTAAATCTTTATACTTTTGCTTACAGACTTCCGTATAAATCTTAAGGGTTTGCTGACAAATACCAGGATCATCAATTTCGTAGGTTAATTTTACAAGATCACTCGAAGAGATGCGTTCTACCTTAACTTTAGATATCGCTTCTAAGGAATAATGCGGATGGTCGTAACTTAACAAAGAATAGACAAAGTTTGAATTATCGCTGTTCATCAATTCTATTAAATATGCAACGGTAGCTTCATATTGAGATGCTGCATCTTGATTTAAGTCTACAGCTTTAGCCAAATCCAATTTTAAATTTTCTGGAAGAATGTCTTGTAGTTCTTCAAAAGCATTTTCAGATATAAATTTATGATTAGGCTGATCTAGTAATATGTGCTGACTCAACAATCTAACAGCCACTTCTTCTTGTGTATCTCTAGACTTTAATATATTTATAAGATTATCGAAGGCATTGTTAGCAGCCAAATAGTTAAAAGATTTATCCATTTCTATAGATGAACCCGAAGCTATACCAGTATATAATACCGTTTCTGAGTAGTAATTTCTTTTTGGGTTAGCCGTAAGTACCAAAGCCAAAACCCCAAACAAGAGTGGTACAACAATTAAAATTACCTTGTGTTTAAGTATTAGTTTTATAAAGTCTAGTGGTTTCATTATGATACGTCTTAAGGCTTAGTTGATTTTAATCCCTGTGTAATTTTCTAATAATTTTTTTGCAAGCAATAAATTAGATTTTGCTTTTTCAAATTCTGTAGCCACACCTGCTGTAATGTCAGAAATTCTAATGTATTCGTACATTTCTATTTGGCCATTAGTGAATTCTTTTTTAGCCATTTCCATATTAACCCTTGCATCGCTTAAGTTGATAGCTTGAATTTTTAAAATATTTTCTTTAAGAAGTAAATCTTCGTAATACCGAATTACTTTTTCTCTGATTTCATATTCTTGAAATTTTACAAAATTTTCTGCTTGAGAGATTTCGAATTTGGCTTGTTTCATTTCAGACTTACGATTAAATATATCGAAGACTGGAATTTTAAGATATAGTCCTACGGCATAGGTTGTTTGTGTGGTTGCACTAGTTAAGGTTACTGTTTCCGCTTCGCTAACACTATTTGAAAAGTTGTTATAATTACCATATCTGGTATCTGCTTGAATTCCAAAATTTCTAGTCCAATTACGACGCTTAGCTTTTAAGTTGGCCTTTTTTACTTCAATCTCATCCTTTCTATATGCTAACATACCATTATTAACTAAAGCCGAATCCATTAAGACTTCTAATTTAGGCACCATTAACTTTAGAGATTCTTCTTCTATGGTACTTGCTATAGAATCTTGCGCTAATAAGCAAGAACTAGCAAATACAAAAAGTACCGATGTTAGTATTATTTTTATTGTTTGTGTCATAGCTTGGGACAAATGGTCTCGATTATACTTATATTACTCGTACAAAACTACATGGAGCTTAGAGCGAATTCGGCTATATTTCGATGGATGGACAGTTAGTGTAGATGAGTTGAATGGGTACAATGATTAAGCTATGTTATTCCGTTAAAGATTGTTCCTTAAAAAAAAAAAAGCTACTATCTCATTCATATGAAATAGCAGCTCTCTCAACCAAAAATATATAAAACTAAACTGTACTTTTTTGAAATAATGCAGGCACGGTTCTTAATAGAATTTTTAAATCGAACCAAAGTGAATAATTATTTCCTGTAAAATAATCCGCATATCTATTATCTAATGCAATACGCTCTTCTTCAGACATATCACCTCCTTTACCTCTTAATTCCACTTGCCACAAACCTGTAATACCAGCTGGCGCTAAAAAACGCTTAGACATTTGATCTTGGGTTAGTAACTCGGCTTCGTAAACGGGAAGCGGTCTGTTACCTACTAAAGACATATCTCCTTTTATAACATTAATGAGTTGAGGTAATTCATCAATACTTGTATTTCTAATAATTTTTCCCACTTTAGTGATTCTTGGGTCATCTACTATTTTAATAAAGCTAGAGTTATTAGATTGGTCTTGCTTTTTGAGTTCCATATACCAATAATCACAAACTTTGTTTTCTTCTGCGTATTTAACTGGTGAACAAAATTCACCTTTTGGCAATGCATTACATCTAGGACAAGATGATGTTTCGGTTTTAGTTGTATCTGGAGTTTTACTGTACTGATTCTTTTCTTTAGCCAACTGCTTTAGTAACTTATCAGAACCATTATGCATAGATCTAAGTTTGTAAAAATCAAATGTTTTTCTGCCTACTCGTTTTGCAATGTAATAGACTTTGCCTTTGGACTCTATACGAATGGCAATAATGATAATTAGTAACAAAGGGGAAAGCATTAACAAAATAAAGGATGCTATTGTTATATCAAAAATACGCTTAGATATTGGAAATTTGTATGTCGCAGGTTTACTTGTACTATGAGGCACTGCGGTTTCTTTATTTTGGTGAGCTAATTGTCTCGTTCTTAAAATAATCTGCTCGATTGAAGTAGATTTCATTACAAAGTAATCATTGACGCCAGCTTTAAAAGCTTCGCTATAAATTTTAGGACTATGCTCTTCTAATAACAACACAAAAGGTATGGAAGATAGATTATATTCTTCCTTAAGTTGTTGATGCAAAAACAATCCATTATTTCCCGACAGATTGTATTCACAAATTATAGCGCCTATATCCTTTTGGGTTTTTAGTATATTAATGGCTTCTAGACCATTGTTGGAATACAAGACTGAGATTTCGGTGTTTTCGACACTCCATTGTACCTCATTCTTATTTTTTCCTATGTAGAGTGTTTTCATGTTTTCTGGGAATTATATCTACGTAAAAGCTTTACTTCTACCAGGCGTTAGCATAATGTATTGGGTACAAGTTTTTTTTCACTACTTCATCTAATTCTTCAGGATTAAATGGTTTTGTAAGATAATCTTGTGCACCGAGTTTATAGCATTTTACACGTTCTTTACTTTCTGCTCTACCCGACAGCATTATTACAGGTGTATGCTTTGTATAGCCTCTTAACCTAAACTGTTTTAAAAACTCAAAACCATCGAGATCACTCATTTGAATATCGCTAATAATTAAGTCTGGTAAATTACCATCTAACCATTTTAAAGCTTCTTTACCAGAATTGACAGTAACTACATCGTAATTGTTACCTAAAAAGAATTCTAACAAGGTTGTCATTGTTAGCTCATCATCTATAGCTAGTATTTTTTTCTTCATAATATTTAAATTAAAATGTATTTGTAGTTAGGGGCTTAAAATTTTATAACTGTTAATTTGAAATATTCTTTTTTAAGAACTTTAATTATAATCGGTTAGAGTTTTTATTTTTCTCTGGTACAAACTTAGCCGTGCGTTATGTGTTTTTAGCTTAAATTTCGATAGACTAACATTTAGTGTAGACCAATGACTTAAAATAATTGGTGTCTTGTTTTTAGATGTTTTGAAGCATTTACCTATTATTAAGAAAACACAGAAATAGCTTACAATGAGTGTATTTAAAAACAAAAAGGCAAAAACGAATGTTTCTGCCTTTTCCAAATTAGCTATTAGCTAGGGTTGTACTAAATGTAGGGTAGTACAAAATATTATGATAAATGTGATGAAGCTCTTTTTGAATACGTAATAAAAAGGACAAAATAACTTTGTCCTTTTTTCTTAACTACCAAACCTTAAAAATCATAACCACTTGATTTCTAATTCAAAATTAGTGGAAATGTTAATAGCGTTTGTAATATTTAGATAAGGTCTAAGCAGAACACTTTGAGTGTAAGTAATGTATCGACGAATGGTTTTACAACAAATTTAGTCGTTTCATTAATTTTGGTCTGTTAGATCTACTAACAGGAATGACATCTTTTTTAATTAGCACACTATTGTCTTCGATGTCAATAATCTTTTCGACGTTAATAATATAAGAACGATGAATCTTTAAGAAAATACTATCTGGTAATTTATCTTCAATTTTTTTCATGGTAGAATGTACCGTGTAGTTCTTCGTTTCTGTTTTTATTTGAATATAATCTCCCTTAGCTTCTATTAAATAAATAGTAGGTATATCTATTTTAATCAACCTTCTATCAATGTTTATATACAGATCATTCCCAGAACTTGTCTCTACCTCATCTGAAGCCCCAATGTCGTCTTTAACTTTATTTGGAATAGCCTGTGCTTTAATAATAGCTTTTAAAAAGCGCTCAGGAATAATAGGTTTAACGAGGTAGTCTACAATGCAATCGTACTCAAAAGCTTGAATTGCGAAATTTGGATCGGAGGTTGTTAGTATTATTTTAGGAGGATTTTTTATGGTTTCAATAAAATCGAAACCGGTAAAATCTGGCATATGAATATCTAAAAAGATAAGATCTACCTCATGTTGATTGAGGTATTTTATAGCTTGAATTGCATTAGGAAATTCCTCTAGCACATTTAAAGAAGATTCATTAGTACACAACTGACTAATGATCGCTCTTGCTGTTGCCTCGTCATCGATAATTATACAATTCATAACATAGTTTTAAAAGGTCTCTAAATAATCTGTGATTGTATCTAGAATTGCTTCAAAATCTTTCCGTCCGTCTTCTTTACCATTTAATAGGTTTTCTTCATAAGTAACTGCAATTCCGTAACTCTTTTCAAGTCCTAAAATACTAATTTTATGTTTAAGTTTATGAACATTATCTGCGGAGTCTTTATATTTTTTTGCTTCAATGTTATGTAAGTAGGTTTGTTTTTCTTTCGGATATTCAATTTTTATAATTCCCATTAACTTTTCTTCAAAGTCTTTATCTCCTCCAGACATTTGATTAATGTACGATAGATTAGGCTGTTCTCTCATGATTTTTTTGTATTGTAAAAAAGAAAGTTGTTCCTTTTTTTATTTCTGATGTTAACCAAATTTTACCACTATAAAATTCAATAATTTTCTTAACGATAGACAAACCAATTCCTGAAGATTCTGCAGTGTTTTCTAACTTTACAAAAGTTTTAAAAATCCGATCAAAATATATTTGGTCAATACCTTTACCATTATCTTTGACATAAAATTGCCAATATTCCCCAATATCTTTTCCTCCTATTTCTACTTGGCCTATTTCTTTATCGTTGTACTTAATGGCATTTTCTAATAAATTTTGAAACAGTTGAATTAATCGGCTCCTGTCTCCACTAACAATAGGTAGCGGATTTACTTTTATTTTAAAATCCTTTGGAACATTTATAGAAGCAATAGTATTTTTTATTAAGACATTTAAATCTACATCATAAAAATTCTTATCTCCCTTACATACGGTTGAATAACTTAAAATTCCACTGATTAAAGTATCCATTTTTTGAACATTGGTTCTAATCAATTGCAATTGGTTAGCTCCATGCTTGTCTAAATTATCTATGTGATCTTTTAATAGCCAAGAGGTCAGTGTATCGATATTGCGTAATGGTGATTTTAAATCGTGCGAGACCATATGCGCATAATCGCTCAATTCTTGATTTTGTTGGGATAAGGCACTAAGCAATGATTCTTTCTCTTTGCTCATTTCTATAATCTCTTTGGCCTGACCCTCAATAAAATCTACTAACTTTAACCCACTTATATCGGTGTTAGTAGTATTTTGGTTTAGATTACTATCCAAGACTCCAAGTTTGTTTATAAGACTTTTCAATTTTACAATGAGCTCTTTCTGTTCTTGAGCCTCTAAACGCAATTGTTTGTTTGCTGCAAATAATTCTTCTGAGCTAATAGCCATGGCTCTTTGAATCATTGCAGAATGCTCATCATAATTATTGTACGATCGATCAATAGCACTTAGAAATTCATCTAAATCTTTATTTTCTCTAAGTTCTTCACTTAAATATTTACGTACCTGTCTTTTTAATAGCGAATTCATTTATTCACTTATTAAAGTTATGGTCATGGTTTGGTTGTGCAATTGACAAGCCATTTCTCCATGAAAAGGTGCAATTTCTCCGTAAGAATAAAATCCTGAAATGGCGGTCTTTGGCCCTAGGACTTCAATAACTTCTTCTATTTCTTCTTCTACACGTTGGTCTAACACCAATTTTCTACCAATACAACTTACCAACATCGCCAATTCTGGTGTAGATGATCTTAGCTCAAGAGCCTGCCTTGCTGCTCGCTCAGACGCATTTGCAATTTGATCTACGTTGGTCATCATTAATTGTACTTTGGCTCCTTCTGCTATATCGCCTGCTAAAACAACTGCATTCTGGTCTTCATCTACACTAAGAATTGACCTTACTATAGATTGTTTTTCGGATAATAAAGTGACATTTAGTGGATACAAAAGTGCTGCGCTTGGCAAATCTTTAGCCTTATCACCTAAGTATGTTTTATATAAGTCTAGTGCTGGTTTACCATCTAATTCATAAAGAACATTACCTTCAGATTTAGTCACCGTACGTTCTGGTCCAAAAGGTGTCCAACCTCCATGAATAGAAAATGAAATCTCTAGTGAGTCTCCATAAAAACCAATAGCGACTATTTCTCCTTGTTTAGGATTTTCATTATATCCAGCAATAGTTTTCTCAAAACGCTCATCATCACCACAAAGTCCACCTGTTATTAAGATGTTCTTTTCAATAGCATCTCGCATCCCTTTTGTTAATTGACTACCGTTAACAAAACTACCTTCAGAAACTACAAATACATATTTTAAACCTTCTTTAGGAAACTGTTTAACTAAAGCGCCTCCGGTTTTGTAACTATCTAAATCTTTATTTAAAATATTACTCGTTTTAATTATAAAATGAGTTCGCTCAAACTCTATTGCTGTAATTGTAATACTGCCTTCGTTAACCGTAACCGATGAAATTTCTGCACAGGCAGAACCAAACACAATATCACCATCAGGAAACAACACTTTAATGTCTTCATAGATTGTAGGACACTCTAAAAGATGACGGTTTCCAAAAACTATCACCAATGGCTTTTTAAGCACATGCTTATCAGTAAGATATTCCCAGTCCTTTTGCCTGTACTTAACTAATTGAACTATTTTCATGATTATTTTTTTAAGGTGAAATAAAATGTAGTGCCAACATTCGGTGTACTTTCTAACCAAATCTTACCACTATGTAGTTCAACAATTTTTTTAACAATAGATAACCCTACTCCTGTTGAATCTTTACTTTTATTGAGTGCATGAAAAATTTTAAAAATTTTATCGTGAAAGCGTTTTTCTATTCCCATACCGTTATCTTGTATAGAGAACTCATAATAATCTGATAAATCTTTTACTGCAATTTCAATCCTTCCTTCTGGCTTATCAATAAATTTTACAGCATTGCTGATTAAGTTTTGAAATAACTGTTGCAATTTGGTTTTGTCTCCTGATATCGTTGGTAAGGGATGGCTTATTTTAATCTCAATATGATTAGGAACATATAATATTTTCACTAATCCTTCAACAAGATCATTTAAATCCACAGGTTTCTTTTGTGCCTGACTTGAACCAATACTTGAGTATTCTAGAATGTCTGAAATTAGTTGTTCCATCTTTTCTAAAGTTACTTCTATTAGGCTGATGTTTTGTAGACTTAATTCATCTAAACTATCTTTATTATCTTCTTTAATCCATTGCAAAAGCGCATCAATACTTCTTAGCGGAGATTTTAAATCGTGTGAAACAATGTGTGCATACTCTTGTAATTCGTTATTACTTTTTTCTAACTCTAAGAGTAGACTTTCTTTTTGTATTTGCAGTTCTTTTAATTCGGTAATATCATATATAATACCAATGGACCCAGAGATTTTTCCATTAACATTATAATTAGGTGCCCCACTTAATAACCAATGTCTTAATTCTCCTTTTTTATTTCTAATTTTTACTTCGTAGGCGTTGGTAACACCTTTTTTTCTTTTTTCCATTTGGGATTCTACCATATCTCTATCAGCTTTTGCTAATAAGATATCTTTCCCAACTTCTCCTATAATCTCATCTTCAGTATAGCCAGACATATTAAGATAACTTTGATTGGCCATTAAAACTCTACCTTCCTCATCAATTTCAACCAACCCAAGATGCATATTTGCAATGATACTTCTATACTTTTCTTTTTCTATTTCTATGCTTTGTCTATAATGTCGCTTTAAGGTGACATCTCTATAACTCCATAGATTTCCTTTGTATTCATTATCACTGATGATGGGTATAAAATCTCTTTCGAGTATATCTCCTTTTGTAGTGTTGAGTTCATCTCCTATAACCACTTTTTTAGATTTTAGAAGTACATTAACTCTGGTAATAAACCCTTTAGGAGCTCTAAAAATCGTTTTAGATTGTTCAAATATCTGTGCACTATCTTTACCGACCAATTCCTTTGGATTTAGCGCTAACCTAAACATATCACAGAACTTCTGATTTACGAGTATAATCCGTCTGTTTTCATCTTCTAATAAAATTCCTGTTTCTAGGTTGCTTATTAGTGTTAACAGTCGGTTTTCGGATTGTTTTAATTTGTCTTTAGCTTGTTTTTCTAGGGTAACGTCTCTTAAAATACCTTGAGCTGCTATGGGCTCTCCGTTTTCATTTAAAATAATACTAGCATTAACCTGTGTAAGGATTTGAGCACCACTTTTGGTGTTGAGTTTAACTCTAAAATCAGTTACCGATCCTTGCACCAGTAACACATCGAAAGCATTCATAACGTTTTCTACTTCAGACACGTCTGCAACGCTCAATAAATTAAAATCTTCGTAAGAATCAAAGCCCAACAAATTGGCTGCAGCCTCATTCATTTTAATAACATTACCCCACAAATCCATAACAATGTAGGCATCGATAATGTTTTCGAATACACCTTGCAACTCTAGTGTGCGTTCTGTAAGAATTTTTTGTAATTTGTGATTAGAGCGTTTTAGTTCTTGAGCCGTATTGTAGAGTTCTGTAGATTTGTCTTCAAGAATTTTCTCAGCTGCTTTTCGAGCTAATTTTTCTCGAGCAAGAGCTCTTTTATAGACTTCTAATTCACTATCGTTTGAGCTCATTATTTCTTTGTTATAAAAAACCGAACCTCAGTTCCTTCTGCATTGAGTTTTTCATAATTAATTTCAACAGGAACCTTAAAAAGTTTAAAAGTTTCTAACATTAAACCTTTACCTAATACGTAAAGTCCTTTGTCTGATTTATAAACCAGAACCATGTGTTGGTCGGTTTGCTCTTCAAGCTCAAAAGTAGGTAATTGAGCATCTGGATAGATTTTTTGAACTTCGACATGAATATGATTTTCAATTGAAGCTAAAAGTTTCATAGGATCCTTGTAATGCTCTACTAAATTTGGATGTGCCTTTACCAATGCTTTAAACAGATGTTCTGAGTACACCATGAGTAAATCATCTATAGAAATATCAGTGTTTTCACTGAGATGCGTTATGAGTTGTAACATTTCTGAAAACTCGTACGTTCCTACTGAGGTGTATGCTCCTTCAGATTCTAGGTTAGATTGATTAATAATTTTATCAACCATTCCTAACCCAAATTTCTCTTCAACTAAATCTAAAAACTCAGTAAATATTATACCTTTCATTATACAGTTATCAATTCATTTACACTCCAATATCTTAATATTTTTTCGATTTTAGAAATATAATCCTCGTATTTTAATGGTTTTAACACATAGCCAGCAATTCCAACTTCAAAACATTCTAGTAAATCTTTCTGATTACTAGAGGTTGTTAGGATAATTGTTGGTATATATCTTAATCGTTCATCGGCTTTTAAAATTTTAAGAAACTCAATGCCATTTATTTTTGGCATATTTAAATCTAGAAGAATAATATCTGGTAATTGATCTTTTTTCTTAAGTAACTCTAAAGCCTCCTCTCCATTATTTGCTTCAGTGATTTCGTGTGTTAACCCTAGAGAATTAATTGCTCTATTAAATTTCATAACCTCAATCATATCATCCTCTATAAGTAGTATATTAAGATTTCTCATCCCTAAAGTTTATTTTAAATTTAAGAATCAAAATTACAATAGTGTATGTGTTTTAAAGCCTAATTTTCGTTTAATTGGTAGGTAATATCGCTTATTTACATTTTAGTATCGACGAACGGTTATGTATCTAGAAAACACCTATGAATTTAAATATTCTTTTTTTAAAATTAAAGCACCCCAAACTACTAACTACCAATACTTTAGTCTCTATTTCACACAAAGCTAAACCCCTTTTTAACTCATTTGTTTTTTAAGATCTCTAAAATGGCAAAGCAGTGAGGTTACAAAACAGCCCAAATAAGCTTTTATTTTAATAATGCTTGTGTCTTTTTTGGTAACCCTTTCACTACCATATCATAAGAATGATCTATTAAATCTGTAATAAGTTTTGGAGAGAGTTCTCCTGTAAGGACATAAACGCTATTCCATTGTTTTTTGTGCATGTGGTAACCAGGCTTTACACTATCGAATTTGGCGCGTAACTCTTGGGCATATTCTGGATCGCATTTTAGATTGATAAAAGCTTCGCCATTTTCCCAACGTTTTAATGAGGCAAGTGCAAACATTTTATTACAGACTTTAAAAACTAGTGTATCATTATCAAAAGGAAAATGTTCTGTCACCTCCTTTTTATTTAGGCAATAATTTCTGTAGTCTTCTATATTCATTTCAACAATTTATTGTCCTCATCAGTTTCAATCTTTAGTGCTGAATAATCTAATTTCCATCCAATAGTTTCCGCTAAATTTTCTATAAGATTAATAGTTTCTAAAGCTTCTTGTTTAGCTAAATTAAACAAACCACTTTCTGGCACTTTATCCATAATGTGGGCTTTTGCTTTGGTGTGTAAATCGGTTAAATCCGATGCTTCAAACCGATTAAACATACCATCTTTTTTATCGTAATAATTAATGTTACTTTCTATAGATAACACTTCAGGTTGCGGAAATTTAGATAAAATAATGGTTTTAGTCTTAGCATTAGAACGCATTTCTACTTTACTAAAGTCAAAACCAACGTGAGCTTTCGCATTGATAACTACAAGCGCTTTTTTACGACTTAAAATTAGTTTTAAAAATTTCTCTTTGACATCTTCATAATGGTATATTTCAGCAAAATCTCCTTCAACAGTAATAAATTTACAAACCCGTTTTATTTTATCTAGTAAAATTACAGATTGAGAGTTTCGAACCTGCTTCGTTTTCCATTGTTTGTAAATGGTCACTAAACCCAAAGTCACCAAAACACTGATAATAATGATAAAAAATGTTTCCATAGTATGTAAATATATGACACTAAAAATAAGTTAATGTCACAGGCTATTTATCTATAATCTTATACAAAATAGGTTTGCTTGGGCTCGCATCATTCTCAAAAGGTGCAATCTGAAGATTAAGCATGTATTTACCATCTTCTATGTTATTAGATACGTATATTAACTCGGTTATTGTAGCATCTAAACGCAATTTTCCGCTAGTATTCCAAAAGGCATTATGAGCCAAAAGCGCTCCTCCATCTTGCTCTTTATCTACACTAGGCAAATCTACTAGCAAATGCTTTACACCTTTAGTCTTAAGGTAATTGGCTGCATCCTCTAAAAGGTAAGTAGGATTGGTATCCGAGTATTGTTTAGAACATTTTTCGCGTGTATTTGGCATGGTTCTAATTACAATAGCTTCACGTTTTTTATTACCTAAGGCAAATTGTAACTGTTTACGTGAAATGACATAATCATCTCCTAATTTTTCTGGCGCCACAGTAACAACCTCAGCGAGGAAGAAAAACTGTTTTAAACATTTGTTTATAGGATAACTTTCTTTAGTGATATGACCAACCGTTTCGGTGTGCGTACCATGAGAATGTGGGTTAAATTTTATGGAATTAAAGTTTACCACGGCTCCATCTGCAACACTTATGGTATCTCCATCTATAACTTCGGGTTGTATGGTTGGCGGCTCTAAATACCATGCATTTACATTGGTAGACTTTCCTGTTATAGGAATTGAGAGGTCTAACGGTTCTAATAAATCTATTTTTAATTTTCTGGATTTGTATTGAATAGTTGCGATCACGCTTTGTTAATTTTAAATAGTTCACTGGCAATACCATCACATAAAAACTGTCCTTTTTTAGTGACGCGTATATGCTTATCATCAATATACAATAATTGTTGATTTATAAAAATTTTGGACTGTTCAATTAAATAATCTTTATAATCTATACCAAATTCGTTTTCTACTTTTAATAGCGACACTCCCCAAATGGTGCGCAAACCAGTCATTACATATTCGTTGTACTGATCTGTTTGGGTTAAAGTTTCAACTTCTATTGGTAATTGCTGCTGCTGAAGGGCTTTTATGTATTTTGAATTATTACTCACATTCCAGCCACGTTGCCTTCCATTAAACGAGTGTGCCGAAGGACCAATTCCTAAATAGGATTTCCCTTGCCAATAGGCCGAATTGTTCTTGCTAAAAAAACCTTCTTTTCCAAAATTAGACAATTCGTAATGTACAAATCCTGAAGCTTCTAATTTAGCTTTCAACATATGAAATTGCTCATGCGCTTGCTCGTCATCAACATCGTCAATTATACCTTTTTTTATAAATGACGCTAAGGCTGTTTTAGGTTCTACCGTTAAAGCATAACTTGAAATATGAGGAACTCCAAAACGTAAGGCCGTTTCTATATTTTCTAACCACTGTGCGTTTGAAGCTCCTGGGATGCCATAAATTAAATCTAAAGAAATATTATCGAAGTGGCGCGTCGCCACAGACAAACATTCTTTAGCTTCGTTTGCATTATGTGCGCGATTCATCAATTTTAAATCGGCTTCAAAAAAGGATTGAATACCAATGGATAAACGATTTATGGGACTTTTAGAGAGCTCAATAATTCGCTCTTTAGATAAATCATCTGGATTGGCTTCAAGTGTAATTTCTGGGTTAGCTGAAACCTTATAATTTTTATAAACTGAATCTATTATAAATTGTAACTCAACATTGGTTAAAAGGCTTGGTGTTCCACCACCAAAATAAATCGTTTCTACGCTAGAATTTTTAAATTCATCTTTACGAAGTTTTAATTCTTGAGCTAAAGCATTTACAAGTTCATCTTTTTTCTTCAAGGATGTCGAAAAATGGAAGTCGCAATAATAACATGCTTGCTTGCAAAATGGGATGTGGATATAAATACCGCTCATTTTATTTTTAATATTCAGTCAGACTTTATTTTAGTCTTCAAATAAGTTATACAGGGTTAAAATTCGTAAATCGCAATAGCGTTTTAAAAAATTATAATACAACATATCAAATTGACTTCCATAAATTTCTCGTCTTGTTTCCCAAGATTCAAACCTTGGAAATTTCAATTTAAATTGCTCATCTACAAATAGATTCCAAAATTCTTCTGAAGTATCTAAAGCTGATATAAAGGTAGTGTCCTTACTATTTAGTTGTTTCAATTCACTAACTAAAGAATCTTTTATTTTCTGAGATTGATAATAATTTTCATAGGCAATATCATTCATTTCTACTTGTCCTTGACTAAAACTTAACAGGGACTGGCTAAATATTAAAAGTAAAATAATGTATCTCATTTACTATTTTTAACGGCATACTACAACGGTAAATTATTTACTTCTTTATGCGGTCTTCATTCTGCTTTACAAAGGCAGACCAGCCCGAATAGCTTTTACCAACTTCAACTCTACCTTCGTTATAAAAATGACAAACGGCTGCGGCCAAACCATCCATAGAATCTAAATTCTTTGGAATAGTTTTAAGACCTAACATGCTTTGTAACATTTTAGCCACTTGCTCTTTACTCGCACTTCCATTTCCGGTAATTGCCATTTTTATTTTTTTAGGAGCATATTCTGTAATTGGAACTTCTCGAGACAAACCTGCTGCCATAGCAACACCTTGAGCACGTCCTAACTTTAGCATACTCTGTACGTTTTTACCAAAGAAAGGAGCTTCAATCGCTATTTCATCAGGGTGATACGTATCGATGAGTTCTACGGTACGTTCAAAAATAAGTTTTAATTTAAGATAATGGTCATCGTATTTTTTTAGGATGAGCTCATTAAGCTGCATAAATTCCATTTTTTTACCTACAACTTTTATGAGTCCAAAACCCATAATTGTAGTTCCTGGATCAATGCCCAAAATAATTTTCTCTTTACTCATGCTTTTAATTACAGTATTCGCAACCACTTAATGAGACTGCCAATCCAAAGGTAAGGTTAAATACACTGCCATTAAAAGCTCCCAAGCCATTTAATGCCGGATTATAATTGTCTAAAGAAGTTAATCCGTAAATATAAGAAACGTCCGTATAGACCGAAACCTTCTCATTTATAGCATAGTTAAATTCCAAACCTCCTAAAAGATTCATAAAAGTTTGCTTATTATCACCCAAGGTTCCTAAAGGCTTTACAAAGGATACACCTGGTCCTGCATGAGCCACAGTCCGAAGTCGCATGGGTAAAATCCCGATAAGGTCAGTTGGGTCATAAACAAACTGCGCATTAACTCTTGTGTAATTAATTTTAAATTCTGGTGTCTCATCATCATTTTTAAAACGGTTAAAACCCAAATCTAATTTTATACCATATTGACGTTTTAGCATGTGTTGAATCCCTAAATTAACCGTTGGAAAATTTAATGACTGAGCATATGAGCCTTTTACAAATCCGTCTGTGGTTGGGTAATTGACTCCAACCGCAAACAGTGCTTTCCATTTTGCAGTGTCTTTTAATTGGGCTTCACTTTTAAACGTTATAAAAAGGATTACAAAAAAGAAAAGGTATTGTTTAAAATAGTATTGCATCTGTTAGTTTTTGATTTTATTTGTAGTATGCATAACAATGGATCTCACAAAATTAAACAATTCTTCTTTGTACTTATCAAGTTGATTATTGTTGTTGCAGCTTTTTATTTTATTTATACTAAAATTGTTGAAAACGAACATTTAGAATTCAACAAATTTGTCGTTTTTCTGAATAAAAATGAGGTTTTTTCATTAAAGAATAGCCTTGTTTTAATTATTTTAACTGGTTTTAACTGGTTTTTCGAAATTACAAAATGGCAACAGCTCGTTAAGGTAATTAAGGGTATTTCATTTATATCTGCTTTAGAACAGAGTTTAGGAGGGCTAACAGCCTCATTGATTACTCCCAATCGTATTGGTGACTATGGTGCCAAAGCAATTTATTATACCAAACCTTACCGAACTAAAATTGTATTATTAAACCTGTTGGGTAATATGGCGCAAATGATTATAACAACATTACTTGGCTGTATTGGTTTTACACTATTTGCAAGGCAATATGCTATAGCTATTAATTACACTAACATGATTACTATAGGCATTATTATTTTAATTATTGGACTCTTCACTGGTATGATATTATCAAAAAAACATTTTAAAATAAAAGGGTTTTCGCTTATTTCTGTCATTGATTTTATTAAATCTATACCACTAAAAACACATGTTTTAAACCTAATTTTATCTTGTGCTAGGTATCTTATATTTTCATTTCAATTTTACTTTCTATTAACTGTATTTAATATCGATCTTAATTATTACGATGCTATGCTAGTAATTACAAGCATGTATCTTCTCGCTTCTATTGTACCCACCATTTCAATTTTTGATGTCGTTATAAAAAGTAGTATTGCTGTGTTTTTATTTGCATATATTCCGGTTAATGAGTTTATTATTTTATCTATAACAAGTCTCATGTGGCTACTCAATTTTGTACTTCCAAGTGTTTTTGGCAGTTATTTTGTGCTCAACTTTAAACTTCCTAAATCCGTAGATTAATGCTGACCTATGTAGTTGTTTTTATCATTATAGCGTACCTCTGTATTATAGGTCTGCTTTGCTACGGATTTGACTTGGTAGATAATTTTAAGCTACGAGATATACCACCAAAGACAAAATTTTCTGTCATCATTCCATTTCGAAATGAAGCAAATAATCTTCCAAATCTGTTAGATTCTATTTTAAAATTAGCGTATCCAAAATCCATGTTCGAAATTATTTTAGTCGACGACGATTCTGAAGACAATTCTGTAGCCGTCATCAATTCAATAGTACTAAAAAACTCATTTAAATTTGCGAATGTTGACCTTCAGATTATAAAGAATATTAGAATTTCTAATTCACCTAAAAAAGATGCCATTACTGCTGCTGTTTCAGTTTCAAAATACAACTGGATTGTTACGACAGATGCCGACTGTAGTTTACCTAAGTACTGGCTAGATGCCTTGGATGAATGTATTCAATTAAAAAAACCTGATAGTATTGTTGCTCCTGTTACCTATCACGGTAAAATGACCTTTTTAAATCGTTTTCAGACTTTAGACATGCTGAGTTTGCAAGGAGCAACCATTGGTAGTTTTGGCATAAAAAAGCCCATATTATGTAATGGAGCGAATTTCTGTTATCGCAAAGAGTTATTTTATACCGTAAAAGGATTTAACGACAATAACACTATTGCCAGTGGAGACGATATATTCCTTCTTGAAAAATTTATAGCCCACGATGCTAAAAAAGTGCAGTATTTAAAATCTAAAAATGCTATCGTAACCACAAATCCTGCTTATGGCCTGAGCGCACTAATACACCAACGTTTACGCTGGGCCTCTAAAACAAGTGAAAACAAAAATAGATATACAAAAGGAACTGGATTCGTTGTTTTCTTTGGCAACTTAACGTGTTTAGGCTTGCTACCCGCTATTTATTTTAATAGTATAGCACTAGACATTGCTGTGGCCTTATACAGTATTAAATTCAGTATTGATTTTTTATTGCTATTTAAAACCACCCGTTTTTTTAAACAAGAAAATCTTTTATTATCCTATATCTTTTTGAGTATTATCTATCCAATATTTAACGTTAGTATCGTTTTTTTAACCTTTTTTAAATCTTATGAATGGAAAAATAGAACCTTTAAAGCCTAAAACTACTCAGTAAAAAAAATTATTTAATACGTACAATAACAGGTAACTCAAAAGCAGTGGTAACTTGCTGATTGCGCTTAATCGCTGGATAAATTTTGGGGACACCTTTTAGACTCTGTCGTAGTAAGCTGTCAATTTTTGGTATCTCTTGAATTGTTTCAGGTCGTATCTTAATAGATGTAACCTTTAATAAGCCTGATTTATCAATTTTTATTTTAAGTGTAATGGTATCGTTAACATCATTTGAAACGACAAAATTTTGAGCAGACAAATATTGATTAACGCTAGAAATTAAAGTATTTTGAAAACATAATTTATGAGTTTCCTTAGAAGTCATATGCTCACAATCCGTAAAGGTCGGATAGGTGTCGACCTCATTCCAGTTGAAAGTTTGCAATTCTTCTTCAAGCAAATCTTCAGGATAGACTTTCTTCTTTTCAAAATAATTGCAAGAGGTTGCAAAAAGCAAGATTAAAAGACAAACAATTCGATTCATTACTAGTGTTATGATAGCGAAAAGTACGATATTTTATTGAAAAAGAAGCGAGACTACTAGGCTTTTAGATTGAAGCGTAATATGGTATGATAATTTTTATTTTTACAAGGAATATTATTCGCCTTCTAAAAATTTTTCTTCTTTTAATTCTTTTAATCTGCCTTTAACATATCCTAAAAACGGACTTTTTTTATGCTTTTCAATAAACTGTTCGTACAATTTAATTTTAGAGTCAATGTCGGCATAATATTCATCTTTAGTTCGAAGTAGATAGAACTCAGACATCATGTTTGAAGGGTCTTCTTTTATTGATTTCTGAAAAGCTTTAATAGCTTGATCGTATTTTTTCTGCCGATTAAAAATAATTCCCAAACGCTGATATTCATCTGACAATGGCAGATCCTTTAATAATAAAGCCATTGTGATGTACTTTTCAGCCATTTCAAAATTATTTAAACTTTGATAATAAGACCCAATAGTGAAGATGGCATTGGCATCATTTGGACTATACTTTAAGGCTTGTTTTCGGTGATAAATAGCCTCGTCGTAATCTGAATTTTGGGCGTAACTCAAACTTAATTTTTCATGTATAAATTCGGAATTCTCACCTAAATCCAACAGTTTTTTAAACCAAACTACAGCATGGGTATAGTACTCTTGATGGTAATAGGCTTGTGCTTTTAAACTGATTAGCTCTATATTGTTTTCGTAGCTTTCTAGGCCACGGTCTATATATCTATGAGCTTCTAAAAAATTGCGTTTTTTTAAATGCTGTTTTGCAATTTTAAAAATCGCCTTTTGATGTGTTTCATCTAGTTCAAATGTTTTCTGAAATTGCCGTAATGCTGTAGTGTCTTTTTGTTTTTCTAAAACCACACCCAATTCATAATAGTAATCGGGGTTTAAACTATCGGCTGCAATTAAGTTTGAAAACAGCTGATTTGCCTTATCGTACTTTTTAGTTCGAGATAAAAGTTTAGCGTATTCATATTGCAACAGAAGGTCTTCTGGGTTGGCTTTAGTCGCTTTTTCGTAATTTACTATAGCTTCCCCATAATTACCTATGGCTATATAAGCCTTTGCAATCTCATCGTAAACGGGATCTAAATGATCTAGTGATTTATAGGTCGCAATGGCCTTTGTAAAATTGCCCGTATTATAAAGGTGATCTGCCTCTTCTTTAGAATTTTGAGCATGTATGCTAAGTGCAACAATAAAACATGAAAAGAAAAAGAATAGTTTCATACGGATTATAATTAGTCTTTTTTAATGTCATGAATTTGAAAAACAATAGGCAAAGCATACGATACTGCTACAACTTCACCTTCTTGTGTAGCTGGTCTAAACTTTGGCAATAACTTTAAAACTCTAATAGTTTCTTCTTCTAATTTAGGATGTGGTCCTCTTGCTACGATATTGGTAACGTTTCCTGATTTATCTATTATAAATTGTGTGAAAATTCGTTTTTTTCCTGCTGGTAAACCTAAAGAATTTGCAAGATCAGTATTAAAATTTTTTCCAACGAGCTTATTAATAGCATGAGCTAAACAATCTTTTAGTTCTATAGTGTTAGATAGCGATTCACAATCGGGATGAATTGGAGCAACTTCTACTTCGCTAAAGGGCACAGCTTCCGATCTTTCAATATCTTTTTCTAGTTTTTTGATTTCTTCTTTTAAAAATTCTACAAGTTCTTTTTTGTTACTTTTATTTGACGAATTATATAAAGCCTCCTTCAAGTTTTTTGTTTCATCAACATTTGTAGTATCAATTCCTTTACTTGCAACCTGAAAAACAATTGGTATAGAAAAAGGCACTATAACAGCTTTTCCTTTTTGTTTCCCTGGTATAAATTTAGGTAAGGTTGCGATAACACGTTTGGCTTCTTCCTCCAACATTGGGCTTGGCCCTCTCGCTACGATATCCTTAACACTGCCATCGGTATCAATTTTAAACTGTACAAAAACACGTTTTCGTCCTGGACTTAAATTATCTCCGACACTTGTATTGAAATTTTTACCAATGTGTTTATTAACAAATTTATTCATACAATTTTTTTGTTCGAAATTACTTTCTAAGTCTTCACACTCAGGTAATGTAGGACTTTCTTCTACAACAGAGAATGGAACTTCTATATGTTCTTCAACCTCTTGTATTATTTTGGACGTATTATTAGAAGTATACGAATCAATCGTAAACGTTTGTGTACCATCTGTAACCACTAGTTTTTTAAAATATGAATCACTTTCTAATTGCTTTAGCAAGCCATTAAATTTAGATTCTTCTTGCGCTGTTTTATTTGCTAAATCTTCTACAAACAATTTTAACACACCATCATGTGTACTTAATTCCCAATACTCTTTGGCTTCTTTTGTGTTTTTATAAGTTTTATACTCCTGGTAATCTCGATATTTTCTGTCCTTCATAAATTGAGAGAGATTAATATCATCTTGAGTTAAGGTTCCATCTTCTGATTTCCTTTGAATATTACCATCTGCAACAAACCTATTAAATGCAATTGATTTCAAAAACTCTTCTCTTGAAAGCATGTATTTCAACCGAGTTTCTTCAGAAAATCCTGCGTAATCTGAAACCTCAGTAAAATTAGCTCCAGCTTTCTTCATGGTTACTATTTCATCATAATACTTTTTAATTAGTTCTTCGTCTGTTCGTTCTTGACTAGCTGCTTGTTCTTGTTGTGTCTCCTTTTGTTGTGCTCTAACTTCTGTAGAGGTATAAATCAACATTCCAAAAACCAAAGGAATTAATAACGCATACTTAAGGAGATGAAGTTGTTTTGATTTTGATTTTTGTAACATTACGATTCGTTTTTTGATTAATGATTTATTAAAAAATGTATTGGTAAAAGACACCTGTTTAACATCTAATACCTGATTGAGTAAACTTGTATAATATTCCGCTTTACCACTTTGTTTTACAGCTTTAGCGTCGGCAATATATTCGTGTAATTCTTTAATTCTATTTTGATAGATAAAAACTAAAGGATTGAACCAAAATACTATTCGTAGCACTTCAAAAAATAATAAATCTACAGTGTGAAATTCTTTAATATGAACCAACTCATGCTCATAAATGGTTGGTTTTTCTGATTCTGAGATTTGTTCACCTAAAAATATGGTGTTGAAAAACGAAAATGCCGCACTACTTTTAATTAAGTTTACAATAAGAATATTGCCTTTCCAACGTCTTGGGTTTGTATGTTTCAACCAATATAATTTCGTGATTTTAATGAGAAATATCAGAGAGGCAATCACAATACCTGTTACGGCAATTATTTTCCAAAGTGGTGTTGGTGGCTCCTCTAAAATAATACCAGCTAGTTCTGCTGTTTGAATGTTATATGCCGTTGGTGTTTTGGTTCCGATAAACACTTCTGGTAAATGAATGACCATATCTTCTGTCGTCATCGTTTTTAATTGGGGAAATTTAAGAAATGGTAGTACAAGCGCTAATACAGACGTAATTATTAAATAAGCTCTGTTGTAATTGAAGAAAGTTTCTCGCTTTAAGAACATATCGTATATCAATAAAAACAAGGCCTGAAAAGCAATAATTTGAAGAATGGAATACAACATAATGTTTAAAGTCTATAATAGTTAATTTTTAAAATGAAGGCATTATTGCGGATTGTTCTTATTAATCTCATCCAATAGCGTTTCAATATCTTTAACATCGACATCATTTTTTTGAACAAAGAATGATACCATACTTTTAAAAGACCCTTGAAAATAATTGTCCACCAACTTATTAATAGACTGATTACTATACGATTCTTTAGCTACAATTGGAAAGTAAATATGCCCTTTTCCTTTTTTTTCGTAATCCACAAACCCTTTACTTTCTAAAATTCTAACGATGGTAGATACGGTATTATAAGCAGGTTTGGGCTCTGGTAAAATTTCAATGATAGATTTTACATTGGCTTTTTTTAGCTGCCATAAGGCTTGCATAATTTCCTCTTCAGCTTTTGTTAACTGTTTCATATAGCAATAACTTCTCTTTGTAATTAAACTTAAATTCCAGAATAAAAGTGGAATTGTTTATATAATTTATTATAAATCATACCGCTAATATAACTAAAATATTAGTTTGAACTAAATTTTTAGTTTATAAAAACGTAACATTATCACTTATTCAGCGTCTTATAAAAGAATTTAAGTATGATTTATGGAAATTTTTTTAGTGTGTATAGCACTAATTTTAATAGTTTTAGGCATATTAGGTAGTTTTCTTCCCGTATTGCCAGGTCCGTTAACAAGTTGGGCTGGTCTTTTAGTGCTTCATTTTACCGAAGGTGTAGAAATGAGTAGGACGTTTTTAATAGCAACTCTTTTAGTGGCTCTGTTAATTTATGTCTTAGATTATATTATTCCTGCTATAGGCACCAAACGATTTGGCGGAAGTAAAGCCGGTATGATTGGTACAACCCTAGGTTTAATTATAGGGTTATTCTCTCCTATTCCATTTGGCATCATCATAGGACCTTTTATCGGTGCACTTATTGGAGAAATGATACATCGTAACGATTTTAACAAGGCATTAAAAGCTGCTTTTGGCTCGTTTTTAGGTTTTATAGCTTCAACGTTTTTAAAATTTATTGTAGCTATAATTTATTTAGGCTTTTTTATTGTAAAATTATCCGAGCACAATAGCAGCTGGTTTTAATAGAAAAAACCTAGTCACATCTTATGTAACTAGGTTTCATTTCTTGCTATTAATTCAACAATTACTTAATAAGGGATTAATTAACTCTTGCTGACTTCGGTAAATATATTGAAGTCATTTAACTTTTTGCTGCGGAAAAACCACACACTTGCTGTGGAAAAACCATACTTTCCTTATTTTACGGTAGTTTCAAGAGGGTAAAAATCTTAAAAAAAGGCTATTTTTTACAAATTATTTTATAAATATCCTTTTTCTCGAGCTTCTTTTAACAAACTTTCATCTTTTCCGTCTTCAATACAGAACAAATTTTTAAGCTGTTTTTTACGTTTTTCTATAGCACTTGTAGAAATATCAATATACTCATTTAAGCTTTTAGTTTTTATACCTTGAGATAATAGATGCAGGATTTTTCGATTGATATCGTCGACATAAATATCACTAGAAATCGCTTTTTTAGTGTAATTACTCACAGTACTACTATAATAAGGTGGGGATTTTAGAATTTGCTGAAAACCATCTGCTAATTCCATTGACGTTAAGTCGCTTTTAATAAGAAAACCATCAGGATCAATTTCCTTTATAATATTATGGATTCTGAACGTTTCATTGAACATCGTAAGAATAACAATTTTAGTTCTTGGCATTAATCGTTTTGCCAAGAGCGCTAAGTCCTCACCAGAGGCATATCTACCATCCTCTGATCCGGGTAAACTAATATCAAAAAAGCAGATATCGTAAGGATATTTTTTAGAAGCCCGTTCAATCATTATTATAGCAGTATCGCAATTATTTGCAGTGTCTATGTATAAATTTTGATCCTCTTTTTTGGTTGCCATTAATACATTCTGATAGCCTTCTATAATAATGGGATGATCATCTACCATTAAAATTTTGATGTGATCCATTTTAAATTAGTTTGTATAAGGAATTTTAACATTAACTGTTGTACCAGTACCGAGTTGCGACGTAAAGTTGATAGTACCATTGATATCACTCACTCGTGATCTCATATTTTTTAAACCAATGCCTTTTTTACTTTTTGAAATATCAAAGCCAGAACCATCGTCTACAACATCTAAGCAAATTAAGTTTTTTTCTAATGAAACACAAATGGTAATAACATTAGCATTGGCGTGTTTATAGATATTCTGCATGGACTCTTGAATAATTCTATAAATATTTATTTTCACCTTGTTAGACACTAAATCCCAATTGATATCATCGGTATATGTAAATTTGTGTTCTAAATTATATGCATGCGTTTGTGATTCAATAAGTGTTGTAATAATACCCATAAAACTTGAGCCAGAGATAAAATCAGTATTTAATTCATGTGATATTTTCCTAATATCATGCTCAATAGTTTTAAGCTGACTAATATACTTAGCTCGCGCCATCATAGCCTCCTTACCTTCATTAAAATTAATACTATCTAAACTGAGACGCACTCCAAAGAGACTACCCAAAACGCCATCATGTAACTCTTTTGAAACTCGTGTTTTTTCTTTCGCTCTGGCTTCATCAACCTTATCCTGTTGACTTAACATAAGGTTATAAATATCTTCATTTGCTTTCTGCTGTACTTGTATCAACTTTAATTTTCTGTTTTTAGCACGTTGAGAAATTAAAACAAGAACCAAAATTGCAGTGACTAATAAACCTAACGACAGAATCACTAAATATAAATTCTCTTTAGATATTTGTTCATTTTCTGCAGCTAACTGATCGGTTTCGTATTCTATTCTAGCAAATTTATTTCTAACGTTTCGCTCAATATTAACTAAACTGTCGCTTAACCTTATATGCTCTTTTAAATAACGCTTACCTTCTTCTCCTTCTTTAATTTGAGAGAGTAACATAAGTGCTTCTAAAGTATAAGTATTGGCGTATAACTTTTTTGATATATCGTAAGCCTCCTTAGCATAGATATAAGCGGAATCATTCTTTTCAAATTCATGATAAAACTTAGACATATCAATATCTACTGCAATCCTAATAAGATCGTCGTCGTATTTTACAGCTAAATCATGTGCATCGTGAAATGTTTTGGAAAGTTCAGAGTAATTTCGATAACCATTTAGTAATTTGGTATGCCCAAGATTACTCATAATTAAAGCATAAAAAGTAGGATCATCCTCTTGGTACTTTGACCTTAAAGGCAACAAACTACTGTATAATTCTATGGCTTTATCATAATCTTTAATTTTCTTATACACAAAAGCCTTATTATGAATTGAGAATATACGATTAAGAAAACCATCGTTCATTTTATTCGCTATCACTATTGCTTTATCATGATACTGAATAGATTTATCAAACTGGTTTAACTCCGAAAATATCGCTGCAATTCTATTGTGTAACATCCACAAATCATCTAAATTATCTTCATTTTCAGGCAGATCATTCAACAATTTGATTGCCTGAATGGCGTTCGTCTCACTCGATGTATAGTCTTTCTCATTATATTGTAAGTCGGCAATACTCATTAAAGAATAAGCCTCTTCTTTATAATTCTTTAATGCTGAATAATATTTAAGTGATTTAGAAAAATAGAAAAAGGAGCTATCATTCACTTTAAAAAACTTGTAGTAACTCCCCAAATTCCCAGTAGAAACGGCAAGAGCAGAAGTATCTTTAAGTTTCTTTGCTAACTTATAATTATATTGATTAATAGAGATGTATTTATCATAGTCTTCTGCATAAAAATATTTTAAAGACAAATTACGATTGGCTTTTAATATCAAAGAATCACTTTTTGCAGATTTAGCGATTTCTAAAGACCTAAGACTGAGATCAAGGCGTTCTTTTTGCGAATAATTAGACTTTTTAGATTCTTCTATAAGGGAATCTACTTGAAACGCTACTATATTACGATCAGAGTTTTGACCATAAATTTTTGCACAAATAAATAAAATTAGAAATAAAGCCCTCAACGATATTATTATAAGTAATTACCCAAAGGTATATTAAATATATGGAAGGCAAAAAGCCCTAATCGTAATTAGGGCTAATTATTTATATATTTTTCGAAGGTTTATCCGTTGGTCTTTAACTTAGATTTTTCCTTTGTATGCGCCATTAAATCGTAATTCTCATACGTTTGATAAGTTGGTTCGTCGCTATTAGCTATAACAGATTCTGATTGTACTCCAGAAATAGTTAATAATAAAACAGCTAGTAATGCAAGAGTAATTTTTAGGGTTTTCATAAGTATTATATTTAGGGTTAAAATTATTCCATATCAAAATTGGTAACGCCAAGCGATACACTGAGGGAAGGGAATGGATTATTAATTATTTTAGGACTACCTAAAACAATACTAAAATTTAAAACGAGGGACGTTTTTAGGCCATAAAATGCCTGTAGTAAAATGGATTAAAATCGATGTTTTTAAGCGTTTTTAAGACTTAATTACATATGCAAATATAAACGTAAAATCGGAAAATCCTAACTAATCGTCGACAAAGTGTACACTTACATCGTCTAAAAGTATATTTTATGTTTATAACTTGTTGAAAACTTGATATCTAAACATTTATTTCGCTTTAAAAAATTATTAGTTTTCTACTCTATAAAATTCAAAAATTTGGCACAAAAAAAAAAGGGCAACAATTTCTTGTTACACCTTCTTTATAATGATTAATAGCATCTATAAGACACCACTTATTTCATAAAGTCACTGCGTTGTTAAAAAACATCTGAATTAAAACAAAAAAGCATCCCAATCTTCTAAATAAGAAAAAAGGAAAGCCTTTCATTGGATTACCAAATGACTTTGGTAAACTACTTCCCAAGATCACTCTTGGAACAACACAACATCTTTATATTGCTAAAAAAAAGCCTCAATTACTTGAAGCTTCTTTTGCAATTTTAGCGGTCTGGACGGGACTCGAACCCGCGACCTTCGCCGTGACAGGGCGACATTCTAACCAACTGAACTACCAGACCGTTGCTTAATTGCGAGGGCAAATATACACCTCATTTTTAATTTGACAAACAAAAAAGTAAAAAAATATATATTTTTCTAAAGAAATTTTTGACGCTCTATCATATAAGTCGTCAAAACACTATCAAATCCAGCATTAATATCGGCTTCTACATACTTAATTCGGTATTGACCACACTTCATTTTTAAGTCCGTAAAATACTTATTAACAGCTCTTTCGTAGTTATCTTTTATATTATCTGCATACAAATTAATGTAATCTCCAGTCTCCACATCTATAAACCGTTTTGGTCTATTATCAAAATCAAAAAATTGTTCTTTTTCTTTATCAAAAACATGAAATAAGACTACTTCGTGCTTATTATGCTTTAAATGTCTAAGCGCTTCAAACAATTTTTCGTCGTTTTCTGAGGTCTGAAACATATCTGTGAATACAAAAATTAAAGACCTACGATGTATCTTTTCTGCAATCTGATGTAAATACTTATAGGTTTCTGTAGTTTTAACTTCTGATTTTGAAACGACCGCAGCACTTAACTGATGTAATAACATTTGGTGATGACGTTCACTACCCTTTTCGGGTGCATAAAAATCATAATTATCACTATAGATACTTAACCCTACAGCATCACGTTGCTTTTTAAGAATAAACATCAAACAAGCACTCGCTAAAGCCGAAAAAGCAACCTTATTAAGATGATCTATAGAATTATCTGCTGTATCCGGATAATGCATAGAACTGCTGTTATCTAAAATAATATGGCAACGCAAATTAGTTTCCTCATCGTATCGTTTAGTATACAAGCGATCGGTTTTAGCATAGAGCTTCCAATCTATATGTTTAGTACTTTCCCCTGGATTATAAATTTTGTGCTCAGCAAATTCAGCAGAAAACCCATGAAACGGACTTTTATGCATACCAGCAATGAAGCCTTCAACCACTTGCTTGGCTAATAATTCGAGGTTTTTAAAACCACCTGTTTTGTTAAGTTCTTGCTGTAAATTCATATCATATCTAAACTAAAAAAGGTTCACCATATAGGCAAACCTTTTATCACTTCTTTTAGGATATTGACTATAATAATGCGTCAATAGCGTCAGAATACGCTTTTTTAGGAGCCACTCCTACTTGGCGACCAACAACTTCACCTCCTTGAAAAACTAACACTGTAGGTATGTTTCTTACACCATATTTAGCAGCAAATTCTTGATTAGCATCAACATCTACCTTACCAACTACAGCCTTTCCTTCATATTCTGTACTGATTTCGTCAATTACTGGTCCAACCATACGACAAGGCCCACACCAAGCAGCCCAAAAATCAACCACTACCGGCTTATCGCTCTTTAATACTGTTTCTTCAAAATTTGCATCTGTTATTTCTAATGCCATAATACTTATGTTTTAATTCTATTTTACTTCATTTTACTACCATTACATAGGTAGACTACAAAATTAGTCAAAATATTTCGCAAACCTTACAATCGCTATATATGTTTTGGTTATAGCTATATAGTTGACTTATATGTTTAATTTTATGGCGCATAAACCAGGCTGTCCATTATATCTTTTTTGCCTTTATGGGCAAAAAAGGATGCCATTACCATCCTTTGCGCAAACTCCAAATACTAATATGCCCCTATTTTAAAAATGAAGCCAACAACTTCTAATGCTTATTATTGATTTTTGCTATCTAACATTTGCATATGATGAAATTATCAGCAATTTCAATTTAATTCAACTTATACATCACATCATGCTCTTTTAAACTGTTTAAAAGCTCTTGTGAAATTTTAACCTTATTCTTACGACTAGGCATTTGCACTTTAATTTTTTCTGCATTGTCATAGACCACAAAATTTAAAGTCTGGCTTCCTTCATGATACTTAATTAAGTCATATAATATATTAACTTTTTCTCGTTCCAAATCTCTAATATTAAGCTGTATGGACAACTTTTTAGCGTAGGTATCCATTACATCATGCAACAGTTGAAAATTATTAAACTGTATTCTTGGCTCTCCTTTTTTTCCCGTATCTCTATTTACCCAACCTTCGCGCACAAAAGCTCTGACATAGACAAAAGAATTGATTACAAAGAAGTGTCTAAATTTTAAATAATCTTCACCAAAAATCCGAAACTCAAAACTATCAGTATAATCTTCAATCGTAAAAATAGCCCAACCTTTACCTTGTTTACTCACTCGATGTTGCACATCTGTAACCACACCTCCAAAGGTTACTTCCTTATTCACTATAGCTTCCAAATCGTTAAAATGCGCCACCACTCCGTTGCAAAAGGTTTTCATTTCAATGGCAAAATCGTCTAAAGGATGTCCGGAAATATAAATTCCTACCACCTCACGTTCTCGAGATAGCTTCTCCATTGTTCCCCAATCTTCACAGGGTGGCACTACAGGTTCTGCTATTTGAACATCGCTTGCGGCACCAAACAAACTCACTTGGGCAGAGTTTTCGTTTTCCTGATGTTTAGCTCCGTATTTTACTGCCTTTTCTAAAAATGTAATGCCGTCCCCATCATGAGCAAAATATTGCGCTCGATGGGTTTCTGGCCAACAATCAAATCCACCAGCGTTTGCTAAACCTTCAAAGGCCTTTTTATTAGCCGCACGCAAATCAATACGCTTAGCTAAATCGAAAATAGATTTATAAGCTCCGTCTTTTTTTCTGTTTTCTACAATGGTTTGTACGGCTCCGTGACCAACTCCTTTTATAGCTCCCATTCCAAAACGTACTGCATTGTCTTTATTTACAGAAAATTTATAAAAACTTTCATTAACACTTGGTCCCAAAACAGGTAGACGCATCCGCTTACACTCCTCCATAAAGAAGGTTACAGACTTAATATCATTCATGTTATTAGACAATACCGCTGCCATATATTCTGCCGGATAATGCGCTTTTAAATAAGCGGTTTGGTAGGCAATCCAAGCATAACACGTAGAGTGCGATTTGTTAAAGGCATAACTAGCAAAAGCCTCCCAATCCTTCCAGATTTTCTCTAGCTTCTTTTTATCTAAACCTTTGGCTCCCGCTTGCTCAATAAATTTCGGTTTCATTTTATCCAAAACCGCAATTTGCTTTTTACCCATCGCTTTTCTCAAGACATCGGCTTCACCTTTGGTGAAATCGGCTAATTTTTGAGACAACAACATTACTTGCTCTTGGTAAACCGTAATACCGTAGGTTTCTTTTAGGTACTCTTCCATTTCTGGTAAATCGTACACAATCTCTTCGTCACCATGTTTACGCGCAATAAAACTTGGAATATATTCCATTGGACCAGGACGATACAAGGCATTCATGGCAATTAAATCATCAAAAACCGTAGGTTTGAGATTCTTCATGTGTTTTTGCATTCCAGGAGATTCATACTGAAAGACTCCTACAGTTTCTCCACGTTGAAATAACTCATAGGTTTTTACATCATCTAAAGGAAAATTCTCCGGGTCTAATTCTATATTATGTTTAGCCTTAACAAGTTTTACCGTATCCTTAATTAAAGTTAAGGTTTTTAATCCCAAGAAATCCATCTTTAACAACCCAGCACTTTCTACTACCGAGTTATCAAATTGGGTTACATATAAGTCTGAATCCTTGGCTAAGGATACAGGCACATAGTTGGTAATATCACTTGGCGTAATAATTACACCACAGGCGTGTATTCCTGTATTACGAACTGAACCTTCTAAAATTCGAGCTTGATTTAATGTTTCGGCTTGAAGATCGTCTCCTTCAGAAATATTTAGTAGTTCATTAATTTTTTCTAAATCTTCCGCTCGGAATTTTTTAGCCAATTCCTTTTCATCTAACCCAAAAATCTTTCCGAGTTTAGACATTAATGGAATTAACTTTGCAATATGATCGGCTTCATTTAGCGGTAAATCTAATACTCTAGCAGTATCTCTAATAGATGATTTCGCAGCCATGGTTCCGTAAGTAATAATCTGAGCCACCTGATTGGCGCCATATTTTTCAATAACGTAATCCATAACACGGCTTCGACCTTCATCATCAAAATCGATATCAATATCGGGCATACTGACACGATCTGGATTTAAGAAACGCTCAAAAAGCAAATCGTACTTAATAGGATCTATATTGGTAATCCATAAACAATACGCTACTACAGATCCTGCCGCAGAACCACGACCAGGACCTACGGAAACATCCATTTTTCTGGCTTCGCGAATAAAATCTTCTACAATAAGGAAGTATCCTGGATATCCTGTTTTTTCAATTACGCCGAGCTCAAAATCAAGACGTTCTTCAATTTCTGGTGTAATTTCACCATAACGAATTTTAGCTCCTCTATAAGTAATATGTCTTAAAAAAGCATTTTCTCCACGTTTACCTCCGTCAATTTCATCTTCTTCATGTTTAAATTCATCTGGAATATCGAATTTAGGTAATAATACATCTCTAGCTAATTCGTAGGGCTCTATTTTATCAACAACCTCTTGGATGTTAACAATAGCTTCAGGCACATCTCTAAATAACGCCTTCATTTCTTCAGATGACTTAAAGTAATATTCCTGATTTGGTAAACCATAGCGATAACCACGTCCACGACCAATTGGTGTAGCTTGCTTTTCTCCATCTTTTACACACAATAAGATATCGTGTGCATTGGCATTTTCTTGGTCAACGTAATAGGTATTATTGGTGGCGACCAATTTTACATTATGTTTTTTAGAAAATTGAATTAATACCGGATTTACACGGTTTTCATCTTCCTGATTATGGCGCATGATTTCGAGATACAAATCATCTTGAAACGTCTCTTTCCACCACAACAAAGCTTCTTCTGCTTGGTTTTCGCCCACGTTTAACACCTTACTTGGTACCTCACCATAGAGATTTCCTGTTAAGCAAATTAAATCTTCTTTGTATTGTTCAATGAGTTTTTTATCAATTCGAGGTACATAATAAAAGCCGTCTGTAAAAGCGGCCGAAGATAGTTTTGCTAAATTGTGATAGCCATTTTTATTTTTGGCCATAAGCACAATTTGATACCCATTATCTTTTCGGGTTTTATCAGTATGGTCTTCACACACAAAGAACTCACAACCTATAATTGGCTTAATTATTTTTCCTTTCTTTTCTAATCCGGCTTCTTCAGCTTCTTGATGCTGTGCTTTTATTTTTTTATTATGACCAGAAACCGCACTTACAAAGTGAAAAGCTCCCATCATATTACCATGATCGGTCATAGCAACCGCAGGCATGTTTTGTTTGGCTGCTGCTGCAACTAAATCTTTAATACTTATGGTAGATTGTAAAATTGAATACTGCGAATGGTTATGCAAATGGGCGAAATCAGCATCCTTTAATTGAGAGGCCGCTTCTTTATCTACAATTACAGGTGCCTCCTCTGCTTGCGCTTTTTGAAGTCTTGCATTAATCTTAGCACTCTCTCGCTTTAGATTAATATGTTTAAGACCGATAAGCTGTATTTCAGCAGGATTTTCTTGTGTGAAATTCTCAAAATATTCTGGAGAAACATCAAGTTCCTCTTTAGTATATTGTTTACGACGAATTAATTCTAAAAAACAACGCGTTGTAGCTTCAACATCGGCTGTAGCATTGTGAGCTTCAGCAAAAGGCTGATTAAATAAATACTCATGTAACTCCGTTAAGGTTGGTAATTTAAATTTTCCATAGCGTCCACCAGGAATCTGACATAAACTAGCGGTATGCTCAGTACAGGTATCTAAAACAGGTAATTCTTGAAGTGGATTTTCTACGTCTTCACGCACAAACTCCGCACCCATAATATTTAAATCGAACTTTACATTCTGACCAACAACAAATTTAGTTTGAGATAACGCCTTATTGAATTTCTCTAAAACTTCAGCTAGTGGCACCCCTTGTTCTTGTGCTAATTCCGTTGAAATACCGTGAATTTTTTCGGCATCATAAGGAATATTAAACCCTTCGGGTTGCACCAAATAATCTTGATGGTCTATACAATTTCCCATACCATCATGCAATTGCCATGCAATCTGAATACATCTTGGCCAATTATCAGTATCAGTAATTGGTGCGTCCCAACGCTTTGGTAATCCTGTGGTTTCGGTATCGAATATTAAATACATGTAGTGTTCGGTCGTTTTGTTATTAAATGGCGTGATTTATAGCAAGAGCACTATAATATAAAACACTAATAATCAGTAAAAACTAAATATATATCCATTAAAAAGCTAGCTTATAAAATTACATAGAATTTAAACTTTTCTCAAATGAAATTACAAAGAGTTTTGAACATAAAAAAGTCAGCTGTACAGCTGACTTTTAATTTTATTATAAAGCAGACATTTTAAGAAATTAGCTCTTCTTGTACTTTTTCTGAGTTAATAGCGCCTTGAATAGCGTTTTTATGTCGTAACAACAACGCATCAATACTTGGTGGTAGGTTTCGTTCTATAATTAAATCGTTATAAACCTCCAAACTAGCTTCTTCACCTCTAATCGCTTCTTCCAGAATGGTTTCTTCATTGTTGGTACTAAATGTAGATTTTAAACTCATCCAATTTCTGTGCATTGCTCCTTTAAAACTTCCTGAATCTTCAGGTATTTCTCCATATTGTAAGATTTCGGTTCTAAGCTCTTTAGCAAATTCACTTCGTTCTGAAGCTCTACGTTTAAAAAATATCCTTAAGCGGTCACTATCCACATGGTTCACCGCATTTAAATAGCCTTTTTCAGCATCATAGTTTTTAACTAATAATTCATTTAATTTATCTGAAATATCTTCTGTAAACTTCATTGTATCATGTTCATTTTAAATTTCAATAATTTCTTTATGGTTGCTTATTGTTTTACAACCCTACCTAAATATAACAGAAGTATAAGCAACTGCCGTATTCATTAACATCTTTAACAAAGACTTATAAAGTCATTAACAAAAAAAAGCGCTACTTAATAAAAAGTAACGCTTCGTTAAATTATGTTTTAGGTTTTAAGCTTGTAAATAATCCGGTACACCATCTCCGTCAGTATCTAAAGCGTCGTCAGGATTACCGTCTCCATTTGGATCCGCATTTTCATTTATAGTTAATAAGGTGTCACCATCATCATCATTATCTAAATAATCAACATCACCATCACCATCTGTATCGAGAGGGTTTCCGTCTTCGTCTTTGGCTTCATATTGTGTTAATACACCATCACCATCATCGTCATTATCCATATAATTTGGTATTCCATCTGCATCGGTATCATCATTCTCAATATCACCATCGCCATTAAAATCTTCATAGGCATCTGGCACTCCATCACCGTCGGTATCACCACAATCTAACCCATCTATTTCAGCCTGAATACTACCATCAATATCACCACAAATCTCAATTTGTTCTTGCAAGTAAAATAAATATTGTGCACACTTTTCACTATAGTTTCCTATAGTAGCAGTCACATATTGTGAGTTTGCCTCTTCCACATTAGCCGTTGCAATCTCACATGAAATTTGACAATCACCCAAGCCATCTATAATAGCCTGTAATGATCCATCGGAATCTCCACAAAATGTTCGTTGTTCGGTTAGTGCATTAGCATACGCACTACAAGCAGCAGCAAAAGCATCACTGTCTACAAATTCTAAATCCGATGCATATGTTGCCTCATATGCTGATAACGCCACGTCTGCAGCAACTGTTACATCCATACACGTTATTGGGTCTGTAGGAAACTCACCTGAAACCAAAGGTACTTTATAAAAGATACCATTTGTAAATCCTACAGAGTTTAACCCAGAAGCATCAAAAGCTAAAAAACGATAGGTCCCAGTAAACGTTCCATTTACAACGTCTATTTCTTCGATAACAATCTCACCTAATTCAGGATATATTGATACACTTTCATCAGGTTCGTTAGTCGTAGAATATGTAGTACCAAAGGCATCAACATACTGTGCTTCAACAATATCTATATCACCAACAATAAACGTAGATTCAATTACAGAAGGTACAGTAAGTTTAACAGCTTCAACAGCATTTGTTCCTGTAATGGTTAGAAAGCCATTAACATCGATACTTGCCGAAAAGCCTTTAGCTCTCCAAAGTTCATTCTCACGGTCTCCCTGAAAAGCTGGTGTATTAAATTGTACTTCATCACCACAGCTGAATACTGTTAAAAAAACAAGAGATAAGAGGATTAGTTTTTTCATCATTTAAAAATGTCTTTTATCTATGCTTCAAATATAACGAAACAAGAATGCCAAAAGTATAATATTTTTTAATAATGAGCGTAAATCAATTTTGTCTTTTAGCTAAAGTGAAGATCATATGAGTTTAAATGATGTAAATAGTTATAAATTAAAAAAAATACAGTATCTTTGCGCCCGCCTTAACGACATTGACAACTTTGTCGGATTGGCTTTCATTAATAACCGAGGTCGTGAACCTCACTAATTAATTATTATGCCTGTAAAAATTAGATTACAAAGACACGGTAAAAAAGGAAAACCTTATTACTGGATCGTAGCAGCGGATTCTCGCGCTAAAAGAGATGGTAAATACCTAGAAAAATTAGGTGCTTACAATCCAAACACAAATCCTGCAACTATCGAATTAGACGTTGACGGAGCTGTACAATGGTTACAAAATGGTGCACAACCAACTGACACGGCAAAAGCAATTTTATCTTATAAAGGTGCGATGCTAAAAAACCATTTAGCTGGTGGTGTTAGAAAAGGAGCTTTAACTGAAGAGCAAGCACAAGCAAAATTTGAAGCTTGGTTAGAAGAAAAAGCAGCGAAAGTACAAGCAAAAACTGATGGCTTATCTAAAGCTGATGCCGATGCTAAAGCTAAAGCACTTGAAGCTGAAAAAGTAGTAAATGAAGCACGTATTGCTGCAGCTGCACCAGTTGTGGAAGAAGAAGCTGCAACTGAAGAGACTGCCGCTAACGAAGAAGAATAAAAAATATTTTTTTTATACTTTTAACCCAGACTAAATTTAGTCTGGGTTTTTTATTGGTTAAAATGTCGCTTTAAGCATAGTAAAGATGCATTATTTACAGCACGACATTATTATTTAATAGACTGTATAAATACTGACAATATACTCATATGAAAAAAGAAGACTGTTTCTATTTAGGAAAAATTGTATCAAAATATAGCTTTAAAGGAGAACTTCTGGCTAAGCTTGACACAGACGAACCCGATTTATACGATAATTTAGATGCTGTATTTTTAGACCTAAGAGGTAATTTGGTGCCCTTTTTTATTGAAACGTCGCAATTACATAAATCAGATTTACTACGTATAAAATTTGAAGATGTAGACAATGAAGCCGATGCCGATGCTTTAATTAAAACCGAATTGTACCTACCCTTAGAGATGCTACCAAAACTAGAGGGTGACAAATTCTACTTTCATGAGGTCATCGGATTTAAAATAAAAGACCTTAATTTTGGTGAGGTCGGCATCATAAAAGGGATTAATGATTCTACAGCTCAAGCGTTATTTGAGGTGGATAGAAATGGTATCGAAATACTAATCCCAATGAATGATGAGTTTATCACCAAAGTAGACAGAGCAAACCATACTATTGAAGTCAGTACTCCAGAGGGATTAATTGATTTATATCTTGAAGACTAAGCGTTATACCCTCAAAAATAAGCATCTTATAAAAGGGCTCTTAAACTCCGCTTTACCCCAATTATGAATAAACCATTTAAATTTAAACAGTTTACAGTTCTGCAAGACCAATGTGCCATGAAAATTGGTACCGATAGCGTGCTACTTGGAGCTTGGACTTCTGTAGAACATCATCCCCATAATATTTTAGATATTGGTTCTGGCACCGGAGTTTTATCTCTAATGCTTGCACAACGATGTTTTGCTGAAAATATTGAAGCCATTGAAATAGATAATGAGGCCTATGAGCAATGTGCCGAAAATTTTGAAAACTCACCTTGGGCAGATCGTTTATTCTGTTACCATGCAGGCATGATAGAATTTGTTGAAGAGGTCGAAGATAAATACGATCTCATTATATGTAATCCACCATTCTATTCTGAAGACTACAAAACCGAAGATTCATCTCGAAATTTAGCCCGATTTAATGACGCGATGCCTTTTGAACACTTAATTTATGCAGTTGTAAATCTATTGTCTCGTACTGGTATATTCTCAGTTGTAATTCCATTTAACGAAGAAGCAAATCTTATACACTTAGCCTTAAAACTTGGTCTATTTCCTAATCGTATTTTACATGTCAAAGGGAATGTTGATTCAGATATTAAACGTAGCTTAATAGAATTCTCTTTTGATGACACCGAAAGTAAAACTAGTAAATTGATCATAGAAACTGCACGTCATCAATATACAGATGATTATATTAATCTTACCAAAGATTTTTATCTTAAAATGTAATTCTAATGTTTGGCAATGCTAACGTTTTCGTTACTTTTGTGAAACTTATAAAATAACACCTTCAAATTTGATAAATTCTTAAAACGAGAAGGTATAAATATAAAAATCAGAATGAAACCAGATTTATTCGAAGCTCCAGATTATTACAACCTTGATGAATTGCTTACGGAAGAGCATAAATTAGTACGCGATGCGGCCAGAGAATGGGTAAAACGAGATATCTCTCCAATTATTGAAGACTATGCTCAAAAAGCTGAATTCCCTACTCAAATTGTAAAAGGATTAGCTGATATTGGTGCCTTTGGGCCCTATATTCCTGAAGAGTATGGAGGAGCTGGTTTAGATCAGATTTCTTATGGCTTAATCATGCAAGAAATAGAACGTGGTGATTCTGGCGTAAGGAGCACTGCCTCTGTACAATCGTCGTTAGTAATGTATCCGATTTGGAAATACGGTAACGAAGCACAAAGACAAAAATACTTACCAAAATTAGCCTCTGGTGAATGGATTGGCTCATTTGGATTAACAGAGCCCGATCATGGTTCTAATCCAGGTGGTATGGTTACCAATTTTAAAGACATGGGTGATCATTATTTATTAAATGGTGCTAAAATGTGGATTTCTAATGCTCCATTTTGTCAAATTGCAGTAGTTTGGGCAAAGAACGAAGAGGGTAGAATTCACGGTCTCATCGTGGAGCGTGGCATGGAAGGTTTTTCTACACCAGAAACACATAACAAATGGTCACTACGTGCAAGCGCTACTGGAGAACTTATTTTTGATAACGTTAAGGTACCTAAAGAAAACTTATTACCTAATAAATCTGGTTTAGGCGCTCCATTAGGATGTTTAGATTCGGCACGTTTTGGTATTGCTTGGGGAGCCATTGGTGCTGCTATGGATTGTTATGATACTGCTTTAAGATACAGTAAAGAACGTTTGCAATTTGGAAAGCCTATAGGTCAGTTTCAACTACAACAAAAGAAACTAGCCGAAATGATAACCGAAATCACTAAAGCACAATTATTAGCATGGAGACTTGGAGTTATGCGTGAAAACGGCACTGCAACTTCAGCGCAAATTTCAATGGCTAAACGCAACAATGTAGATATGGCTATTACTATTGCACGTGAAGCTAGACAGATGTTAGGCGGCATGGGAATTACAGGTGAATATAGTATTATGCGTCATTCTATGAATCTTGAAAGCGTCATTACTTACGAAGGCACTCACGATATCCACCTTCTCATCACAGGTTTGGACGTCACAGGTTTAAATGCTTTTAAATAAAAATTGCATCTCAACAGAAAATAATATTTATAAAAAATGCTTCCGCCATTAGGAAGCATTTTTTTTATTTAAATTTACTGCATGTCCTCTAGAACAAGATTAAATCGCGCTTATAAAAATGCCAAACGCCTCACGTTTGATAATAGCTCTAAAATAATATTGTTTAGCGATTGCCATAGAGGAGATAATAGTTTTGCAGATGATTTTGCAAATAATCGTAACATCTACTATCATGCTTTAAGGCATTATTACAATGAAGGCTTTGTGTATTGCGAACTTGGAGATGGTGATGAACTTTGGGAAAACTTATCTTTTGAATCCATTTTCAGCGCTCATAAAAACGTGTATATGCTAATGAAGCAATTTCACGATGAAGACCGTTTGCATATGATCTGGGGTAACCACGATATGGTTTATCGCGATCCAAAATATGTAGAAAAACATTTGTCTACTTTTTTTGATCCTAAAACCGGAAACGATGAAGATTTATTTTGCGGAATACAATATCATGAAGCGTTAATTTTAGAACATAAAGACACGCAACAAAACTTATTTTTAACCCATGGACACCAAGCAGACTGGTGGAATTATACCTTTTGGAAATGGAGTCGGTTTTTAGTGAGAATTTTGTGGAAACCTTTAAACGTTATGGGTATTGCAGACCCTACCACTCCTGCAAAAAATTATACGGAGCTTATTAAAGTAGAACGACGAACGAAACGTTGGATTATTGAAAACAATAACCTTATTACAATTGTGGGACACACCCATCGCCCTCGTTTTCCAGAACCTGGAGACATAGCTTATTTTAATGATGGGAGTTGCGTACACCCAAGAAGTATTACGGGTCTTGAAATTGAAAATGGAGCTATTTCTTTAATTAAGTGGCAAATTGTTACTACAGATGATGGCAATTTAAAAATTGATCGTTTTTTATTGGAAGGACCTACAAAATTGGCGGATTATAAAACGAACTAAATTAAAAAAACTTACAGTACGCTTGCAACAAGTAAACTTACGTGTCTTCTACTATTCTTATTTTTCCCTTGGAAACAAGATCTAAAAATCAATTATATTTCCAGAAAAGCAGATAATCTTAAATTGATTGAAGCAAAAAACCAAGATTTAAAAATCATTGACTTTTCAAAATACACATTTAATACTACAGATGGAAAACAAACCAAACTATCATTAGAGAAAGCTAAAATTTATATTCTTGATTTTTAGTATTTAGAATGTAAACCATGCGTAAAAGACCATCACCTTATTGCCGAATATATTAAAAACGGAAAAAATATGAACATTGAAATTATAGGAATGTCTATTGACAGAAGTAAAAGTAAATGGGCTACCTATTTAAAACTGCATCACTATAATTGGGCTAATTATAATCAGTTTGGTTATGACACATCACTCTATAAAGATTTAGAAATACAATTGTTTCCTACGTATTTAGTGGTCAATAGTAATCGGGACGTACTTTATAAGTCAAATCGATTTAATAATGCTTTGGATTTTACAGCGTCTACTAAATTTTAGACTATTATACATGCGTAATTTACTAAGAGGTACCTGTGTTTACAAGAATTTACGATTCTGGTGCTAGCTCCACTTTCAAACCTTCCATTTTTGGTGTAATTTGTATTTGACATCCTAAACGCGAGTTGTCTTTTACATAAAATGCTTCAGAGAGCATAGCTTCTTCATCGTCTTGCATTTCTGGTAATTCGGTGTCACTTAACACATAACATTGACAAGACGCACACATCGCCATGCCGCCACAAATTCCGATGGTGCCTTCTGGTGCTAATTCATAAGAGCGCACTACTTCCATAAGGTTCATCGCCATATCCGTCGGTGCTTCAATTTCATGCTTTACTCCCTCACGATCTATTATTGTGATGTTGACGTCTTGTTCCATTACATGTATTTAGTCTCAATTATATAAATTTACTCTATTGCCTTTACTACGGCTTTAGGCGCTTCCTTTCTAGTACCATCAAAACCATTAACTCCCGCTACTGTTGTATATTTTAACACGTAGCGTTTACCTGGATTAATAATTTTATAAGCCGATTGACACATCAGTGTTGCTTCGTGAAAGCCACAAAGAATTAATTTTAATTTACCAGGATACGTATTCACATCTCCAATAGCAAAAATGCCAGGAATATTAGTTTGGTAGTCAAGGGAATTATCAACTTTAATTGCATTTTTTTCAATCTCTAGCCCCCAATTTGCAATCGGTCCCAATTTAGGCGACAACCCAAATAAAGGTATAAAATGATCGCATTCAATTTCAAACTCCTTTTCAATATGTTGTGCCTGTTTTACAACCACACCTTTTACTTTCTTATCCCCTAATATGCCAACGACCTCTGCTGGAGTAATAAGGTTTATTTTTCCATTATTTTTAAGTTCCTGAACTTTCTCTACAGAATCTAAATGGCCTCTAAATTCGTTACGTCTATGAATAAGTGTCACACTTTTAGCCACATCACTTAAAAAAATACTCCAATCTAATGCCGAATCTCCTCCACCTGCAATTACCACATTTTTACCGCGATACATTTCAGGTTCTTTAATCATGTACTCTACACCTTTATCTTCAAAATCCGTAATATTATGAATTAAAGGTTTTCTTGGTTCAAAACTTCCAAGTCCACCAGCGATAGCAACCACGGGTGCCTGATGCTTAGTCCCCTTATTGGTCGTTACAATAAACGAACCATCTTCTTGTTTTTCTATGGTATCTGCACGCTCTCCTAATGTAAATCCAGGTTCAAATTGCTTGCATTGTTCCATTAATCTATCCGTTAAATCACCAGCTAAAATCTCTGGATATGCCGGAATATCGTAAATAGGTTTTTTGGGATAAAGCTCTGTACATTGACCGCCAGGTTGTGGTAAAGCGTCAATTAAATGGCATTTTAATTTTAAAAGTCCAGCCTCAAAAACTGTAAAAAGGCCTGTTGGGCCAGCTCCAATAATAAGTATATCTGTTGTAATCATGAATGTAAGATTGGATACAAAACTACTAATGTCGTGGGTATTGTAATGTGATAATTGTCACATTATTTTTCAACATTAATAACTTTTTCGATTTGTGGTGCGTATTTTTTAATGGTCATCTCTACACCAGATTTTAAAGTCATCTGATTAACACTACAAGACGTGCATGCACCAACTAATTGAACCTTTACAAGTTTATCATCATCAATAGACAATAAATTTATGTCTCCACCATCGCTTTGAAGAAATGGGCGGATTTCGTTCAATGCTTTTTCTACATTTAATTTAAGTTCTTCTGAGTTCATTTACTTTTTGTTTGCAGCAGAACATCCTGCCATTGTTGTTATTTTTATTGCCTCAGTAGCTGGTAATGCTTCATTTCTATTTACCACTTGTTGAACCACTTCTCTAGTAATGGCTTCAAAAGCAGCTTCAGTTGGAGTAGCTGTTTGCATGGCTGCTGGTCGTCCTAAGTCTCCAGCTTCTCTTATGCTTTGCACCAATGGCACTTCACCTAAAAACGGCACTTTTAAATCCTCAGCTAAATGCTTCGCGCCTTCTTTACCAAAGATATAATATTTGTTTTCTGGAAGTTCTGCAGGTGTAAAATAAGCCATATTTTCTATGATACCCAAAACTGGCACATTGATACTGTCTTGTTGAAACATAGCCACACCTTTTTTAGCATCGGCTAATGCCACATTCTGTGGTGTACTTACTACAACAGCCCCTGTAATAGGCAATGCTTGCATAATACTTAAGTGAATATCCCCTGTTCCAGGAGGTAGATCGAGCAGTAAAAAATCTAACTCACCCCAAGCGGCATCAAAAATCATTTGGTTTAATGCTTTAGAAGCCATTGGTCCTCTCCAAATTACAGCTTGATCTGGTTTTGTAAAAAATCCGATAGATAATACTTTAACTCCGTAATTTTCTACAGGCTTCATTTTCGATTTTCCATCGACATTTACAGATAATGGACGTTCATTAGCCACATCGAACATAATAGGAATTGAAGGACCGTAAATATCTGCATCTAAAACACCTACTTTAAAACCCATTTTAGCCAACGTTACGGCTAAATTTGCTGTTACGGTAGATTTACCAACTCCACCTTTTCCTGATGCTACAGCAACAATATTCTGAATACCTGGAATTGCTTTTCCTTTGATCTCATTTTTAGGTTGCGCAGCCTTAGCATCAACTTTTACATTGACTTTTATCTTTGCTTTTTCATAAACTTCTTTATGAATTGTTTGCAAAATTTCAACTTCAGTTTTTTTACGTGCTTGTAAGCTTGGATTTTTTATGGTGATATCTACAATTACCTCATCTGCAAAAGTAACCACATTAGTTACAGCACCACTATCTACCATATTTTCACCTTCTCCTGGCGCCGTTATGGTTTTAAGTGCATTAAGTATATCTTGTTTATTTAATTTCATATTGAATATAGACTTGAGAAATAAGCGTATAGATTGCTTTTTCTTATTAAGATTTATTCTAAATGCAAAGGTAGTGCTAAAAGTTTAGAATTTGAAGTGTTCAAATTGAATTGATTAATGCCTTAATTCGATTTTTAAATAGGTCTAACTATTTAGCAATATACAAGCGTTTTAAAACCAGATTACAATTCTTTTACTGGATCCCAATATACGCTTTCTAAATTCTGAATTTGGTTTTCAACTACAGTAACACCTTCATTTTCTAATAATTGTTGCATTAGATTAGTGCCTTCAAAATGATGTTTTCCAGTTAACAATCCTTTTCTATTAACCACACGATGTGCTGGTACGTCTTTACCATGAGAACCGTTCATGGCATAACCTACAATTCTGGCGCTTTTTCCTGCACCTAAATATTTTGCTATAGCGCCATAACTGGTCACTCTTCCGTATGGAATTTTCTTAGCAACTTCATATACTTTTTCGAAAAAACTAAGTGTTTCAGGTGGCATTTAGAATTCCTTTAAAATATTAATTAAGGTAATTAAAGACACAAGTCCTGTGATGATCCCTATACTCAAATTCATACTTTTTTGAGAAGAAAATTTTCGGTCTTTAATCTTATCAAAAAAGAAAATATAAAAATATAACATCACAAATGTACCTGTTGCAGCACCAGTGACATAAGTTACAATACTCAATTTTTGAAAATCCATTAATCCAAAAGACACCAGAGTAATGGTCATATAAGCTTGATACGGAATAGGAAAAATATTGAGCGCAGACAACAACATACCATGTAACAACCTGCCGTGTTTACTTTTTATTTCTGTCTCTTTTTTCAACTCTTCTTCTTTAGATGCTAAGACTAAAAAATAGATGGTAATTAAAACAAATATAACGAAAGCTACACGTCTTAAAATCTCAACGATATCTGAATGATTAGACAAATACCTAGCAAAAATAGCAGCCACATAAGTTTGAATGTACACGACGATACATACACCAGTTGAAAACATTATACCACGACCTGCGCCTTCCTTTAAGCTAATTCTTGCTGCTGTCATATTTAGCAATCCTGGTGGAATAACCCCAACCATCGCTACAAAAAGCCCAAGAAAAAAAATGATCGTAATACTCAAACTTTAGTTGATTTTGAATCTAATATACGTAATTGCTTTGGCTTTCTCTAAATATTGACTTTCATAAAATGTTTGTATTTCAGTAACTTCCTCCGGACTACCTTCTAATTTATAAACATTATGGTTAGCATAAAGCACCTCTAAGCCTAAACCATGCAGTAAACCCAAGGTGTAGCCATGCATAAATTCGCTATCTGTTTTTAAGTGCATTAATCCA
The DNA here is from genome assembly GCF_003387355.1 of Winogradskyella sediminis. Classification (GTDB taxonomy): domain Bacteria; phylum Bacteroidota; class Bacteroidia; order Flavobacteriales; family Flavobacteriaceae; genus Winogradskyella; species Winogradskyella sediminis. The sequence goes on along the minus strand of NZ_QUNH01000001.1, from coordinate 1,100,852 downwards.
CCTGGTTTCAAGACTTTTTTATAACGCTCCAAAAACTGTTGGTTAGTCATTCTATGTTTTGTCCGCTGATATTTAATTTGTGGATCTGGAAATGTAATCCAAATTTCATCGACCTCATTTTCAGCAAAAACACGATCAATAAGTTCTATTTGTGTTCTTATAAATGCAGCATTAGGAATATCTTCTTCAATGGCCGTTTTTGCTCCTCTCCAAAATCGGGCTCCTTTAATATCAATACCGATGTAATTTTTATTGGCATTGCGTTTTGCTAAACCTACTGTATATTCTCCCTTACCACAACCCAATTCTAAAACTAATGGATTGTTGTTTTTAAAAACTTCGGACTTCCATTTTCCTTTGAGTTTATAGGTTGCATCCACCAACTCTTCTCGTGTTGGTTGATACACATTATGAAAGGTTTCGTTTTCCTTAAAGCGTTTAAGTTTATTTTTACTTCCCACAAATTATAGATTTATTAATAATTCGGTAAAATTAAGCAAACATTTTAGGTTTACCTTTGTTAAATACACCTAATCTAAAATTTTGAAATATAATTAGAAGTGAATGCTAAAAAAAGGATATTAGTTGCTCCTTTAAATTGGGGATTAGGGCATGCTACACGATGCATTCCTATTATAAATGCATTACTAGCAAATGGTTTTGAACCTATTATTGCTAGCGATGGTATAGCGCTAGAATTATTGAAAAAAGAATTCCCTAAACTAAGTGCCTTTGAATTGCCTTCTTATAATATTACCTACTCAAAAAAAGCGAATGGCTTTAAAATAAAACTAATTAAAGACTCTCCACATCTCTTAAAAACCATTAAACGCGAAAAAAAAGTAGTTGAAACCTTCGTTGAAACTGAAGCTATTGATGGTATTATTTCAGATAATAGATTTGGAGTAAGACATAAAGCTATAACTTCAGTATTTATAACCCACCAATTACGGGTTTTAAGTGGAAATACAACTTGGCTGAGTAGTAAATTGCATCAAAAGATAATTTCTAAGTTTAATGAGTGCTGGGTACCTGACCATCTGGGTGTAAATAATTTAAGTGGAGAGTTAGGTCATCCTAAAAAATTTGTAGCACCAATAAAGTATTTAGGAGCTTTAACACGTTTTAAAAAACAAGACATAGCTAAAGTATACGATTTAATGGTATTACTTTCTGGCCCAGAACCACAGCGTACCTTTTTGGAAGAAAAATTGATGAACGATCTGCAACAGTACAACGGAAACGTGCTCTTTGTAAAAGGAAAGGTAGAATCTGAGCAACAAAAAACAGTAATGAATCATATACTTATCTATAATTATATGACGAGTGACCAGCTTGAAACTGCTATAAATAAAAGCGAACTTATCCTTAGCAGGTCTGGTTACACAACAATTATGGACTTAGAAAAACTTGAAAAGAAAGCTTTTTTTATACCAACACCAGGACAATTTGAACAAGAGTATTTAGCCAAAAGACTATCATCTATAGGAATAGCTCCGTATTGCAATCAAAATGATTTTGAAATTAATATGCTGTCTGAAATGGATGAATTCAGTGGTTTTAAATCGCAAGAATATGAATTAAATTATAAGAAACTATTTAGTCTTTTCTAAAGTAAAAGAAAACTCACTACCCACACCCAATTCGCTTTCTATGTAAATTTTCTCTTCGTGAGCTTCAATAATATGTTTTACAATAGACAAGCCTAAACCAGAACCACCTTCTTTACGAGATCCACTTTTATCAACGCGATAAAAACGCTCAAACAAGCGTTGAAGATTCTTCTTAGCAATACCCTCTCCATTATCTGTAACTCTAATAATTGCCTTGTTTTTTATAAGGTTTTCTATACTAATTTCTGTCGTTCCTTTTTCGCGACCATATTTTATAGAATTCACCACAAGATTCGTCAATACCTGCTGTATACGCTCCTTATCTGCATAGACCATTATAGGCTCAGGATACTCCATATCGAACGTTAAGGTTATGTGTTTTTTTGCAGCTTTCATTTCAAAAAGGTCAAACACATTTTGAACCACTTTAACCATATCAAAATTTTCTTTTTCTAGACTTAATACACCAACTTCTAATTTGGTAATCATATCTAAATCTTTAATGATATACGTTAAGCGTTCGACTCCTTTAGTCGCTCTCGCTAAATATTTTTTTCTAATTTTTTCATCTTCAACTCCACCTTCTAATAAGGTAAGCAAGTAACTTTGTACGGTAAATAAAGGTGTTTTTAATTCGTGCGAGACATTACCTATAAATTCTTTTCGATACTCTTCTCTAATCTTTAGATTTTCAATCTCAAACTTTTTGTTTTTAGCGTATTTGTCAATTTCTTTTGTTAAGGTTCCCATATCTGTAGTTATGGGTTGTTGTCTTAGGCTTGTAGATTCTAAAAGCGTTAAATCGTCATAAATTTGCTTAACACGTCTATATATAAAACGCTCTACGCGATATTGAATAATAAAGAAACAAAACGGAAAACATATTATTGGAAAAAAAATAAAATGCCAATTAACTGCGTGGTAGTAATGTAAAAATATGCCCACAAGAAAACTTGAAAACAGCGTAACATAAAGTGCTGTTCGTAAAGCAAATTTATAAGATTTCTTAAGTGTTTTTTGCTGCATTAGTCTACAAACTTGTAACCAACACCTTTTACAGTTTTAAAGGACTTATCTCCTATTTTTTCGCGCAATTTTCTAATGTGTACATCGATGGTTCTTCCTCCAACAACAACTTCATTTCCCCAGACTTTATCTAGAATTTCATCACGCTTAAAAACCTTCCCTGGTTTGGTTGCGAGCAAAGATAATAATTCAAACTCTTTTCTAGGCAAAGCGGTTTCTTTACCATTAATTGTAATTTTGTATTCTTCTTTATAAATAACTAAATCACCTATTTTCATAACAGCTTCAGCACTGTTTTCAGAATGTTTTAAACGACGCAATAAAGCTTTTACCTTACTAATTAAAACTTTAGGCTTTATTGGTTTTGCGATGTAATCATCAGCACCCGCTTCAAAACCAGCAACCTGAGAATAATCTTCTCCTCTTGCCGTTAAAAATGTAATAATGGTTTCGCTTAGGCTAGGCTCTTCTCTAATGCGTTCGCAAGCCTCAATCCCATCCATTTTTGGCATCATTACATCTATTATTATTAAATGAGGCTGATGTTTCTTAGCTAATTTTACAGCTTCTTCACCATTTTCACCTTTTATAACTTGGTAACCTTCCGCAGATAGATTAAAACCTACAATTTCCAAAATATCTAGGTCATCATCAACCAATAATATTTTAATGTCTTTCTTTTTCAATTGAATTACGTTTTAAAATAAATGTAAATATAAATTATATCTATGTCACCTGCTTATAAATATGAAATTGATAACAATTCCCTAACATTGAAAACATAAATAATTGAGCCTTAGAACCACCTGACATTTACCGTGTTAACATATTGTAAAATGATAAGTATTAACTAAACTCATTCTTAAAACTCACTATTTGTTATTATATTTGTGTCTAACTTTTTATACAATTCAAATTATGAAAAAAATTTACTTTTTATTATTTACTTTACTAGTGGCTTCGTTCTCTTTTGGACAAGACCTAATAGTGAATGGTACTTTTGAGTCATGGGATGACGCTAATAATCCAACAGGATGGACTAAAGCGGAAAACGTAGACCAAGAATCTTCTGAGACGCATGGTGGTGATTACTCTGTAAAACACACTGCTGATGGCACAAAAGATTTGTCACAAACTATTTCTGGTATTACTCCAGGAAATACGTACACTCTTTCTATGTGGTACAAAGTTGAATCTGGTGATGGTACAGATGCCAGAATTTGGTCAAAATGGTCAACAGATGGTACTGTAGATCACGATACTGATGCAGATGTTTTGCAAGGTGTTGGCGAAACAGGATACTTTGATAATAATGGAAATGTTTGGACAGAATATTCTGTTGTATTAACTGCTCCTGCAGGTGTAAATGAATTTTATTTCGAAGTAAGATCATACGGTTCTGCTGTTGTTTATTGGGATGATTTCTCATTTGTACAACAAGTAGTTACAACTCCTTCTATTAGTATTTTAAGCCCTTCTAACAACTCTAGTTTTGCACCTGGTACAACTTCAGTAGATGTTGAGTTCTCTACGGTTAATTTATCTGGTAGCGAAAGTATTACTGTAACAGTAAATGGCACTCCGAATGTGAATGCAACAAGTCCTTTTACAGTACCTACAGCAGATGGTGAAACTTATGAAGTTACAGTTGATTTAATTGACGGAGGTACAACTATAGACTCTGATATGATTACATTTAGTGTAGGATCACTTAACCAAGTAGCCAACATTACTGAATTAAGAGCCGGTACACTTGGTGAAACTTTTGAATTAACAGGTGAAGCTATTATAACTTATATTGTTACAGATGGCACTAGAAACCAAAAATACATTCAAGATGGTGGAGCAGGAATCTTAATTGACGATTCAGCTGGCTTATTAAGCACTCCGTTTAATAATGGCGATGGTATCACTGGATTAAAAGGACAGCTTACTGAATTTGCCGGAACACTTCAATTTGTTCCTAGTCAGAATGTAGCATCTGCTTCTTCTACAGGAAATACTGTAACACCAATCGTTGTAAGCGTTTCTGATCTTTTAAATAATGGTGAAGACTACGAAAGTAGATTAATCACTATTAACAGTGCAACATTTGCTGATGCTGGTACGTTTGCGGATAACACAAACTACAACGTATCTAACGGAGGTGAAACTACAATTTGTAGAGTTGCTTTTGGCGATGAAGATTTAATTGGTACTGCTATACCTACAACTGCTGTAAGTATTACTGGTTTAGGTGGACAATTTAATGACGATTATCAAATTTTCCCAAGATACACTACTGATATCGCTGCACCATTAAGTGTTACAGATTTTAACGCTAACACTTTTAGCTTATATCCTAACCCAACAAATACTGGGTCTGTTTCAATCTCTTCTACAAATAGCGAAGCTATCTCTGTTCAAGTATTTGATATCTTAGGTAAGCAAGTTAAAAACCAAACATTAACTAACAACACGCTAAATGTTGCTAACTTAAAGTCTGGTGTTTACATCGTGAAAATTACTCAGAACAATGCTTCTACAACTAAGAAATTAGTGATTAAGTAAGCATAAGGTTTAATACTTTTTAAAAGCGTCTCGAAAATTATCGAGACGCTTTTTTATTTTCATATTTTTGCAGAATGATATCTAAAGACGCCATTTTTAATATAAAATCTAATGCAGAATTTGATGCTATAGCCTTGGATGTTTTTAAATTTCAATTTAAACATAATAAAGTCTATCGTTCGTTTTGCGACTTACTTTACAAGCATCCATCCGATATAAAACGCGTATCGGACATTCCGTTTCTTCCAATTCAGTTTTTTAAATCTCGTAAAGTTTTAAGTTCTAATTTACCAATAGAAAAAACATTTACCAGTTCTGGCACCACCGGAAGTATTACAAGTAAACATTTGCTTACAGACTTAAACCTATACGAAGAGAGCTACCTAAAAGCATTTAGGCACTTTTACGGTAATATTGAAGACTACGTAGTACTAGCCTTACTACCATCTTATTTAGAGCGCGATGGCTCATCGCTTATATATATGGTAAATGATTTAATTGAAAAATCCAAACAAGCCGAAAGCGGATTTTACCTCAATAATCATAATGAATTAGTGAACACTCTAAAGTCACTAGAGGTGAAACAGCAAAAAACACTACTTATCGGAGTGTCTTTTGCACTATTAGACGTTGTTGAAAAATTTCAACTCAATTTAAAACATACCGTAGTAATGGAAACGGGAGGGATGAAAGGCCGACGAAAAGAAATGATAAGGCAAGAATTACATCAAACGCTTAAAGCAGGATTTGGTGTCCACGAAATTCATAGTGAATATGGCATGACCGAACTTTTAAGTCAGGCGTATTCCCAAGGTAATGGGATATTTCAATGTCCACCATGGATGAAAGTATTAACACGCGATACTGAAGATGCTCTCACCATTCAAACGGCCAATAAAACAGGAGGTATTAATGTTATTGATTTAGCCAATCTTAATTCTTGTGCATTTATTGCAACTCAAGATTTGGGAAAAGTTAATAATCATGGTGAATTTGAAATCATTGGCAGATTCGATAATTCTGATATTAGAGGATGTAATTTAATGGCTTTGTAAGGAATTAAAATAACTCTCGACTTAATAATAGCTATGAAAAAGTAAGATTTTCAAATAGTTGATTGATTGGTTATTAAGTGCTCAGAAGAAATTTTGGGCACTTTTTTTATGTCATAAAAAAAGACCTGTTATCTTTAATCGATCGATAGCAGGTCTTTACATTTTACAGGAAATAAGTCTTAAACAATCTCTAAAATAAAGTTTGTTTTCTTCCCTCTACTAAGAATAATATATTTATCGTGAATAAGATCTTCTGAAGACAATTTATAATCTTCCTTAACTTTTTCCTTATTAACCGATACCGCATTTTCCTTCAGCGCACGTCTAGCATCACCATTAGAGCTTAAGAAACTTGTTTTTGCAGCTAAAGCACCTATCATATCTATACCTTCATTAAATTCAGCTTCTGAAATTTCAGCGTGTTTTACACCTTCAAAAACATCTAAAAATAAAGATTCGGAGAGTTGTTTTATTTCATTTTTAAAATCTTTACTAAACAATATTTGAGACGCTTTTACCGCATTATCATAATCCTCTTTACTATGTACAAAAACAGTAACTTCTTCTGCTAAACGTTTTTGTAATAACCTTAAATGAGGTGTTTCTTTATGTTCAGCAATTAAGGCTTCAATAGTTTCTCTATCTAAAAATGTAAATATTTTAATATACTTCTCAGCATCTTCATCTGTAGAATTTAACCAGAACTGATAAAATTTATAAACTGATGTTTTATCTGCATCTAGCCAAACATTTCCACCTTCAGACTTTCCAAATTTAGAGCCATCAGCTTTGGTAATTAATGGGCAAGTCATTGCATAGGCCTTGGCTTGGTCTTCACCATCGTGCATACGTCTTACCAATTCGGTTCCGGTAGTAATATTTCCCCATTGGTCACTGCCACCCATTTGTAATTTACAACCCATAGTTTTATACAAATGATGAAAATCATAACCTTGTATTAATTGGTATGTAAATTCCGTAAACGACATGCCAACGCTACCTTCATCTCCACTAAGACGTTTCTTTACAGAATCTTTAGCCATCATGTAATTTACAGTAATACGTTTCCCTACATCTCTAGCAAAATCGATAAAACTAAACGTTTTCATCCAGTCATAGTTATTTACTAAAACAGGTGCATTTTTAGTTGTAGAATTAAAATCTAAAAATCGAGATAACACACGTTTTATTCCTGCTACGTTGTGTGCTAAAGCTTCTTCGTTTAAAAGGTTACGTTCATCACTTTTTCCAGATGGATCACCTATCATGCCAGTTGCTCCACCAACTAAAGCAATCGGTTTATGACCCGCTTTTTCTAAATGAACCAATAATATTATAGGTACTAAGCTACCAATGTGTAAGGAATCTGAGGTAGGATCGAAACCAATATAGGCAGTAGTCATTTCATTATCTAGTTGCTCTTCTGTTCCAGGCATGATATCGTGTACCATTCCTCTCCAACGTAATTCTTCTACAAACTTATTTGCCATTGCTTTTTTAGTTTCAAATTGATTTGCGCAAAGATAAGTTTCCACCGTTAAAGAGAAAAGACAATTTTAACTCAATTTAGCACACACAATTTTTAAGCTCCTAAAAGGTATCAAAAAGGAAATTCGCATTTTAAAAAGGGATTAAAAAAGCGTAACTTTACACAATGATTCTAGTCACAGGAGGTACAGGTTTGGTAGGTTCGCATTTACTTTTTCAACTTTTAAAAAGTAATAACCGTATACGCGCAACATATAGACGAGAAGAGACACTTTCTCGGGTTAAACATGTTTTTTCATATTTTTCAGACAATGCTGAAAGCCTGTTTAATAGTATAGAATGGGTTGAAGCTGATGTAAATAATGTACCAAAACTTCAAGATGCTTTTAAAGATATTACACATGTGTATCACTGTGCAGCATTTGTCTCTTTTGAACCTGATAAATATAGAGTATTACGAAAAATTAATATTGAAGGCACCGCTAATATTGTTAACCTATCAATTAGTCATCAAATAAAGAAGTTGTGTTATGTAAGTACTATTGCTGCTATTGGTCATCATAATAATCCAGAACAGTTGATAGACGAACAAACCGATTGGAACCCTGAGGATGACAATAGCGTATATGCTATTACCAAATATGGAGCAGAACTCGAAGTTTGGAGAGCTACGCAAGAGGGTTTAGATGCTGTAATTGTAAACCCAGGTATTATTTTAGGAGCTGGTTATTGGAATGGTGGAAGTAGCGGTAGTTTATTTAAACGAATTTATAATGGTTTTCCATATTACACCACGGGAGTCACTGGTTATGTAGATGTTTGGGATGTGGTAAATGCCATGGAACGACTTATGAATAGCAATATTACAAATGAAGGTTTTATTTTAGTATCCGAGAATTTAAGTTTTAAAACTTTTTTAAGTCATACAGCACAACAATTAGATGTAAAAGCGCCGAGAAAAGTAGCAAAACCTTGGCTATTAGAGATAGCTTGGAGATTAGATTGGCTAAAGCATAAGCTATTTGGTAAACGTCGAAGTTTAGCTAAACAAGCAGCAAAATCTGCCACGAGCATCACTTATTATAATACTTCAAAAATACAAGCTCACCTCAATTTTAAATTTAAACCTGTCGATAAAAGTATAGAAGAGGTTAGCAATTTATTTCTTAAAGATCATTTATAGACTTCCTATTTTTTAAAGCTACCGAATCTTTAATAATATTAACAGCTTCTATTGGTGTTTTTTGCTTTTTAGAAATAGAATCTCTGCGTTTTTTTATGGAATCTGTCTCCTTATCTCTTATGGCTTCAAAATACTCCTTTTCAGACTCTAGTCGCTCCTTTACCTCATCTACAATTTCCTTATACGTTTCGGTATCAAAAGCATAATAATTATTACTTTCCGCAAACTGTGCACTATCAATATTGTACTTTTTTAAAATATAAATTTCTGGGTCTAGATTATTTTTTTCTAATGTAAGTCTATTGACTCCTTTAGCTGCATTTAGCACGTATAAATCGTATAACAAATCCGTCATTTTAGATTTTGATATTAGGTGATCTGGCTTTTTAGGCCGTTGCAAACCATTGCAGGCCAAAATGAGAATACCCAATACTAATATAATACTAAATCGCTTTAACATCTTATCTATCAAAAGTTAATCGTTGTCCTGCTTTAACGTCTAAAACATTAAAATTGTTATATACTAATTGTCCGTTAACAAAAGTATGAGTAATTCTGCTTTTAAAGGTGTTTCCTTCAAACGGAGACCAAGCACATTTATAAAGAATATTACTTTTATTAACCGTCCATGGACTTTGAGGGTCTATAATAACCAAATCCGCAAAATAGCCTTCCTTAATGTAACCTCGTTTTTCTACATTAAATAAAATAGCAGGATTATGACATGCCTTTTCTACAATCTTCTCTACAGAAATCTTTCCCTGATGATGTGCTTCCATTAAAGCTACTAAAGCATGTTGTACCAAAGGTCCGCCAGAAGGTGCGTTAGTATAGTTATTATTTTTTTCTTCTAGTGTATGTGGTGCATGGTCTGTTGCAATAACATCGATTCTATCATCTAACAATGCCTTCCAAAGTTGATCTCTATCTTTTGATGTTTTTACTGCAGGATTCCATTTAATATGACTTCCTTTTTTAGCATAATCCTCATCAGAAAACCATAAATGGTGTACACAAACCTCTGCAGTGATCTTTTTATCTTTTAAAGGAATTTTATTAGAAAATAATTTTGTTTCTTTTCCTGTGGATAAATGAAATACGTGCAATCTCGCTCCTGTTTTCTTTGCCAGTTCAATAGCTTTTGAAGACGACATGTAACATGCCTCTTCACTTCGGATTATTGGATGCATTTCCATAGGAATATCATCTCCGTATTCTGCCTTATACTTTGCCAAATTGGCCTTTATAGTAGCTTCGTCTTCACAGTGTACAGAAATCACCATATCAGTACTAGAGAATATTTTTTCGATTACCTTAGGATCATCAACAAGCATATTTCCAGTAGAAGACCCTAAAAATAATTTTAAACCTGCTACGGTTTTAGGATCTACTTTTAAGATTTCTTCTAAATTATCATTGGTACCACCAAACATAAACGAATAATTAGCATAAGATGAGGCTGCAGCGATAGCAAATTTATCTTCTAACTTTTCTACTGTTGTAGTCTGAGGGTTGGTATTAGGCATCTCAATAAAGGAAGTAATTCCTCCTGCAATAGCGGCTTTAGATTCCGATTCAATATTTGCTTTATGTGTTAATCCTGGTTCTCTAAAATGCACCTGATCATCGATCATACCAGGAAACACATACTTGCCTTCTGCATCAATGACATTAATGTCGGCAGATTTCACGCTAATAGACGTTTCAATTTCTTTAATAATCTGGTCTTCGATAAAAATATCTCCTTCAATGATTTTTCCTTCGTTGACTATTCTTGCGTTTTTTATGAGGGTATTTCGCTTCATATATATTTACTTAGTAAATAAGCTTTTAATTTTTAAACTAATAACTCCAAATATAGCTTCGGTAATAATACCTCCACTCATTTTAGATTTTCCTTTTATTCTATCCTTAAAAATAACTGGTATTTCTACGATTTTAAATTGTTTTTTGTGGGCCTTAAATTTCATTTCAATTTGAAATGCATAGCCTACAAATTTTATTTTTTTAAGATTAATGGTTTCTAATACTTCTCTTCTATAGCATATAAAACCTGCTGTTGAATCTTTAACTTTCATCCGTGTTATTAACCTTACATAACACGATGCTCCATAAGATAAGAGAATACGAGACAATGGCCAGTTTACTACGGTTATTCCTTTAACGTATCGCGATCCTACTGCAACATCTGCACCGTTTTTAGCACAGGCTTCATATAATCTAATAAGATCATCAGGGTTATGTGAAAAATCGGCATCCATTTCAAAAATATATTGATATGAATTTTCTAGAGCCCATTCAAATCCTGCAATATAAGCCGTTCCTAAACCACTTTTCTCTGTTCGTTCTAATAAAAATAAGCGATTTTTAAATTCTTCTTGTAAACATTTTACGGTATCTGCAGTTTTATCTGGCGAGTTGTCATCAACAATAAGTACATTAAAGTCCTTCTGCTGTGCAAATACAGCTCTGATGATTGATTCTACATTCTCAATCTCATTATAGGTAGGGATTATTACAATAGCGTCCGACATTAACTCACTTTTAAACACTCTTCGGAGTGACTTCTATAATTTGAACAAAAATAGAGTTTTTAATGGATTAAATCTCAGAATTAACTTTTTTGATAGATATGAATAGGTCTTATAATAGTCAACTCATTTTTTTATAATTTAGCAGCATGCGAAATTATATTACTCACGAGTGGTTTACTATTTTTACAATCGTAGGATTGTTTTCGGTCGTGATTGCAAAATATTTAAATACGCTTCGGTTTAAAGATTTCTTATATGTTATAGGCAATTCAAAATACCTAAAACTATATGTTAAAGATCAAAAATTTATAGATCAATTTGATAGTTTTCTATTTATAAATTTATCCCTTTCGCTAAGTACCTTCCTATTTTTTGCTTATAAAACGTTTGTAAACACTATTGATTTTGAACTTATTTCATTTTTAAAATTACTATTTGCGGTTTCTACCATACTTATTATTAAAACACTTTTAGAACGCTTAATTGGCAGCTTATTTGAAATGGATAGCTTAATTGACGACTATTTATTTCAAAAAACGACCTTTAAAAATTTTTCTGGTATTATCTTTTTAATCGCCAATTTATTTCTGCTCTACACCGACGTAAGTATGGATATAGTTATCATCTCAGCGGTTGTCATTGTTTGTCTTATAAATGCTATTGGATTTTTAACTTCATTTAAAACCCATCAAAAGTTAATTAATCCAAATTTTTTCTATTTTTTATTGTATCTTTGCGCTCTCGAAATTGGCCCTTATGTACTTTTATTTAAGGTAATTAGAGAATATAACGTTTAAAAATACCAAGTTTACGTATGAAAGTGAAAACAATTTTAGTGTCACAACCAGAGCCTAAAATAGAGAACTCCCCATACTTTGATTTGCAAGAAAAGCAAAAAGTAAAAGTAGACTTTAGACCGTTTATACACGTTGAAGGTGTGTCCTCTAAAGATGTAAGACAACAAAAAGTTGATCTTAGTAAATATACAGCCATTATACTAACAAGTAGAAATTCAGTAGATCACTTTTTTAGAGTCGCAGATGAAATGCGTTTTAAAGTACCAGATTCTATGAAGTATTTCTGCCAGTCTGAAGCAGTAGCTTATTATTTACAGAAGTATGTGGTGTATAGAAAACGTAAAATATATGTTGGGAAACGTACATTTGAGGATTTAATGCCTTTAATTAAAAAATATAAGGACGAATCATTTTTATTACCAACTACAGATAAAGTTAAACCTATTATACCTGAATTATTAGATAATTTAGGAGTTAACTGGAAACAAGCCACATTTTATAAAACGGTTATCAGTGATTTATCTGATTTATCTAATGTTACTTATGATATCTTAGTGTTCTTTAGTCCGTCTGGTATAGAATCTTTATTCCATAATTTTCCAGATTTTAAGCAAAACGAAACGCGTATTGCTGTCTTTGGTAATACAACAGTAAAAGCAGTAAAAGAAAAAGGATTGCGTGTAGATATTTCGGCACCAACACCTGAAACTCCATCTATGACCATGGCATTACAGAAGTATATTGATGCTGTGAATAAGGGGAAGTAATTCTTTTTTAAAAATATATTGTAAAAATCCCAATTAAATTTATAGTTGGGATTTTTTTTTGATTGTATTTAACCATAAAAAAAAAGCGATTCTAAAATTAGAATCGCTTTTTTAGTTTATAAGAATTAAGATCTAAAATGCATAACGCTGTGGGCCTCCACGTCTCACTTCTTCTGAAGCGTAAGATTCAAACTTTTTAAAGTTTTCTCTAAATGCATTAGATAATTTAAAAGCCATTTTATAATAGGCCTCATCATTATTCCAAGTTGTTCTTGGACTCAACACATCAGTTGGTACTCCAGGACATGTTCTTGGTTGTGCTACACCAAATACAGAATGTATATGATAATCTTCGTAAGTGTAATCTTGTAAATCACCATTTAAAGCTGCATTAATCATAGCACGTGTGTATTTTAATTTCATACGCGTACCAACTCCATAAGGGCCACCTGTCCAACCTGTATTAACCAACCAAACATTGACACCAGCATCTTTCATCTTTTTACTTAACATTGCAGCATATTCCGTGGGATGTAATGGCATAAAAGGTGCACCAAAACAAGCTGAAAAACTTGGTACAGGTTCTACTACACCTGCTTCTGTACCTGCTACCTTAGCCGTATAACCAGAAATAAAATGATAAGCTGCCTGACTTGGAGTCAATTTAGAAATTGGAGGCAACACACCAAAAGCATCAGCGGTTAAGAAGAATATATTTTTAGGATTTTTTCCTATGGAAGGTTTTCTAATATTATCTATATGGTAAATTGGGTAACTCACTCTAGTGTTTTGTGTAATCGATGTGTCAGCAAAATCCACGTTGCCTTTATCATCCATAATTACATTTTCAAGAATAGCTCCTTTTTTAATCGCACCAAAAATTTCTGGTTCTTGTTCTTCAGACAAATTAATAACCTTAGCATAGCAACCTCCTTCAAAATTAAAAACGGTATTTTCATTGGTCCAACCGTGTTCATCATCACCAATAAGGCTACGGTTAGGATCTGTAGAAAGGGTTGTTTTACCTGTTCCGGAAAGTCCAAAGAAAATAGCAGTATCATCATTCTTACCAACATTAGCACTACAATGCATTGGCAAGGTATTTTTATACACAGGAAGTATAAAGTTTAAAGCAGAGAAGATACCTTTTTTAATTTCACCTGTATAACCTGTTCCTCCAATTAAAGCAATTTTACGGGTAAAATCTAAGATCGCAAAATTGTGCTGACGTGTGCCATCTACTTCAGGATCTGCCATAAAACCCGGAGCATTTACCACGGTCCATTCTGGCGAAAACGTGTCTAATTCAGATTCTGTTGGACGTAAAAACATGTTATACGCAAACATATTACTCCAAGGATACTCATTAATGACTCTAATATTTAATTTGTAGTCCTCATCTGCACAAGCATAACTATCTCGTACATAAACTTCTCTGTCAGATAAATACTCAACGACTTTATCATAAAGTTTTTGAAATTTATCACTGTCGAATGCAATGTTAATATCTCCCCACCAAATTTTATCTTTGGTAATATCATCTTTCACAATAAATCGATCCATAGGAGAGCGACCCGTAAATTCACCTGTGTTAACAGCTAAAGCACCTGTTGAGGCTTCCACACCCTGACCTTTTGCAATGGTCTCGTTGTGTAATTCCTCTGAAGATAATTGATAATTAACTTTTGCATTTTTAATTCCATATTGATCTAACGAAATCGTTTTCGTTAATTGGGAATGATTTGCCATATTATTAGTGTTGTTTAGTGCCGCAAAATTAAAATATTATTTTGAAACAGCCTTGTAGATCGCTATTAATCCTTCTGTTTTCTTAGAATACCAATTAACATAACCACCCAAGCTATAATTAACAAGAGACCTCCCAGAGGAGTAATCATGGCTATGGTCTTAAAATCGAAGCTCGACAAGTTATTTGTGGCCAATCCATATATAGACCCAGAGAAACATAAAACACCTGCCAGTACCAAATAAAAGATGATATTCTTCATTTTTAAATTCACAAATGATGTACCACCAAGAATTAATAGAAAAAAACCATGATACAGTTGGTAACGGACACCTGTTTCAAACGATTTAATAGCATTGGCATCTACCAATTTCTCTAAACCATGGGCTGCAAATGCACCCAAAATAATTCCTAAAATTCCTAAAATTGATCCAGCAACTAATAGCTTTTTATCCATAATTAAAACGTTAATTCGGTTTCTAATGCATCATGTATTTGTTACATTCGTACAAAGAATTTTTGTAAATACCTTCAATCATCTAATACTAAAATGTTTACATAAATTCAATACAAAATTAGTTATATAAAGTCATTATGCGAAACATATTAATTATTGGAGCAGGAAAATCTTGCTCATATCTTATAAAATATTTACTCGATCATTCAAAAACCGAAAAGCTTCATATTACCATTGGAGATCTTAACGTAGACAATGCAAAAAAACTGGTTGGAGACCACCCTAACACAGAAGTTATACATTTAGACGTCTTTAACTCAGAGTCTCGCATTGCTGCTGTTAAAAATGCTGATATTGTGGTCTCAATGTTACCTGCTCGTTTTCATATCGAAGTTGCTAAAGACTGTATTACTTATAAAAAGAATATGGTGACCGCATCTTATGTTAGTAAAGAGATGCATGCTTTAGACGAAGATGCCAAAGCCAACAACCTTATTTTTATGAACGAAATTGGTGTGGATCCTGGAATTGACCATATGAGTGCTATGCACGTCATTGACCGCATTAGAGACAAAGGTGGTAAAATAATATTATTTGAATCCTTTACAGGTGGTTTGGTAGCACCCGAAAGTGATAATAATCTTTGGAATTATAAATTTACATGGAACCCAAGAAATGTTGTTGTTGCCGGACAAGGTGGAGCAGCCAAGTTCTTACAAGAAAATAAATTTAAATACATACCATATAATCGCTTATTTAGAAGAACAGAATTTTTAGATGTGGAAGGGTATGGCCGTTTTGAAGGTTATGCCAATAGAGATTCCTTAAAATACCAAGAGGTTTATGGATTAGAACATATTAAAACACTTTATAGAGGTACTATTAGGCGTGTTGGATTTAGTAGAGCTTGGAATGTCTTTGTTCAACTTGGAATGACGGATGATAGTTACACTATAGAAGACAGTGCGAATATGAGCTATCGTGATTTTGTGAATTCTTTTTTACCATACAGTCCAACGGATTCTGTTGAGCTTAAATTTAGACATGCCCTTAAAATAGATCAAGATGATATTGTTTGGGATAAATTTATGGAACTCGATATATTTAGTTCTGAAAAAATGGTAGAATTAAATCAAGCTACACCAGCTCAAATTCTTCAGAAAATCTTAATGGACAGCTGGACTTTAGATCCAGACGATAAAGATATGATTGTAATGTATCATAAATTTGGATACGAATTAGAGGGCAAAAAACATCAAATCGATGCCACAATGGTCACTTTAGGCAAAGACCAAACTTATACAGCTATGTCTAAAACAGTAGGTTTGCCTGTTGCCATTGCCACTTTAGCCATTCTAAACGGAAAAATTAAAACACCAGGAGTTCAAATTCCTATCACAAAAGAAGTGTACACTCCGATTTTAAAAGAGTTAGAGGCGTATGATGTTGTATTTAAAGAATATGAAGTTCCTTATTTGGGGTATAATACTTTAAACATCTAAAAGCGTCATTTATATAGATTAACACATTAAAGCGTTTCATTTTGAAACGCTTTTTCTATCTTTAACTTTCAATTTATAAGATTTTTGACTCATGAAGATTAATGACAACGGAATTTACATCGATGGTATTGATAAAAAAATACTACGCGCTTTAATGCACGATGCAAGAACACCAATCCTAGAAATTGCGAGAAATGTTGGAATTTCTGGCGCTGCCATACATCAACGTCTTAAAAAACTTGAAAAATCTGGACTTTTAGCAGGATCTAAGTTTATTATTAATCCAAAAGCTTTAGGGTATACCACCATGGCTTTTGTGGGAGTATATCTCGACAAAGCCATTAGTAATCCTGAAGCGGTAAAGCAATTGAAAAAAATCCCAGAGGTGATTGAATGTCATTACACCACAGGCAACTGGTCTATCTTCATTAAAATACTATCTAAGAACAATGAGCATCTAATGCATGTGCTCAATTCTGAAATACAAAGCATCAAAGGAGTTTCTAGAACAGAAACATTTATTTCGCTTCAAGAACAAATTAATAGACAAATTAAAATTTAATCCTTATGGTGCAGGATTAGGAATATCTGCATGTACAGTATTAATAGCTTCTATAATCTCATCGGATAACGACACATTAATACTCTCTATATTTTCTTCTAATTGTTTTAGATTCGTTGCACCTATTATATTACTGGTTACAAACGGCCTTTCGTTAATAAATGCTAAGGACATTTGCGCTAAAGACATATTATGATCTTCAGCTATTTTTAAATAACGCTTCGCTGCTTGGGTTGCATTTTCACTACTATATCTCGAAAAATGTGAAAACATATTCAGTCTAGCGTTTTTCTCAGCTGTTCCTTTAATATATTTACCAGATAATACACCAAATGCTAATGGCGAATAAGCCAATAAGCCTATGTTTTCCCGGTGCGCTACCTCTGCCAAATCACCTTCAAAGACTCTGTTAATTAATGAATAGGCATTTTGAATGGTACACATACGTGGCAAATCATGTTGTTTAGACGCTTCCATATAGCGCATGGTTCCCCACGCTTTTTCATTAGAAATTCCAATTTGCCTTATTTTTCCTGTTTTAATGATTTCATCTAAATTATAAAGAATCTCATTAAAATTATCTTCCCACTGGTCGTCTGTATTATACTTATAATCTCTAACACCAAACGTGTTGGTTTTACGCTCTGGCCAGTGTAGTTGATATAAATCTATGTAATCGGTTTGTAACCGTTTTAAGCTATCATTTACAGCATTGTTTAGCGCTTCTTTACTAAACCCATTAGTTCTAATATGAGCAGTATAATCTCCTGTTCCAGCTATTTTAGAACCCAATACGACCTTATCTCTATTTCCGGTTTTTGCAAACCAATTACCAATGATGCGTTCAGTTTCTGCATAGGTTTCTTTTCTTGCTGGAACCGGATATAACTCAGCAGTATCAAAGAAATTAACTCCTTTATCTAAAGCATAATCCATTTGTGCAAAACCTTCTTCTTGGGTATTTTGGTTCCCCCAAGTCATGGTGCCTAAGCATATTTTACTAACGTTTATATCTGTATTTGGTAATGTGGTATATTTCATAGTATTTACTGTTAAAACGAGAACCAGTTTTTAGTTCAATATTTAGTTTCTAAATTATTAGGTTTGGACTATGCTTAACCTAAGTGTACATATAAGAAGACCTCACATGTTTTTAGAATCAGCGAGGTCTAAAAAATTTAATTTGTCACCACATCGATGAAGGGTGTGGAGTTCCCATTAAATGAAAACATTACTCTTCCTCAAATTATGACATCGAGGAACAAAGCTTCATATCTAATGACGTTCCAATTTATATTTCGTTTAATAGCTTAGAAATCTCATCTAACTTCGGTGTTAAAATGACTTCAATACGTCTATTTTTAGCTCTTCCGTCTGCTGTATCATTGGTAGCAATTGGCGCAAATTCTCCACGACCTGCAGCGGTTAAATTCTCAGGATTAATAGCGTCATTTTCTCTAAGAATATTTACAATAGCCGTGGCACGCTTTGCCGATAAATCCCAATTACCACTTAGTTGTGCGTTACCTTTATAAGGCACATTATCTGTATGCCCTTCAATTAACACCGAGATTTCTGGATTTTCTGCCAACACACTACCTAATTGTCTTACGGCTTGTTTTCCTTGAGCGCCTACATACCAACTTCCAGATTCAAACAACAATTTGTTTTCCATAGAAATATAAACTTTTCCGTTACGTTGCTCTACAGTTAACCCTTTGCCTTCAAAATTAGTTAAGGCTTTAGAAATTGCATCTTTTAATTTGTTCATGGCAGCATCCTTTGAAGCAATTACGTTCTCTAATTCTGCTACACGTTGCGATCGACTTTCCAACTCTTGTTTTAAAGCTTTTAAACGCTCGTTTTCAACTGATAAAGCCTGTTCTTTAGCTTCTAATTGTGCCAAAAGCTCCCTGTTTTTCTGTGCATTTTTTGCAATGGATGCCGAACTATTTTCCTCTAAAGCTTTGTAGGAAGCTTTTAACGTTTCTAAATTTGATTTTGCAGCAGCATAATCTGCCTGAAGCTTATTGCGTTCTACTACAGCTTTATCATAAGAACTTTGCAATTGGTCTAGGTCATTGCTAAGCTTTGTTTTATCACTAGACAATGCCTCTAATTCATCAGATAAACTACGGTTTTCTTGTTTTAAATTGGCATATTTATCTTCAAGATCTGTGTAAATCTTTTTTGATACACACGATGACATTAGTGTAAATGTTACTACTAAAATTGACAATTTTTTAATCATGATTTTGAGGCTATTTTATGTTTATTTATTGATTTTTATTTTATACTTAAATTACAAATCGAGTTCGAGCATAATTGGACAATGGTCACTATGCACGGCTTCAGTTAATATAACGCTACGTTTTATTTTTTCTTGTAATGGAGTACTAACCATGGCATAATCTAAACGCCAACCTTTATTATTTGCTCTAGAATTTGCCCTGTAACTCCACCATGAGTATTCTTGACGCTCAGGATGTAAATACCTAAAACTATCAATAAAGCCACTCTCAATAAATTTTCCTAGCCATTCGCGTTCTTCTGGTAAAAATCCAGATACACCTTTCATTTTTGGATTATGAATATCAATTTCTTCATGGCATATATTGTAATCTCCACAGACCACTAAATTTTGTTTATCAGATTGAAGCTCTGTTAAATATTGCTGAATTAAATTCATGTATTCAAACTTATGGGATAATCTGGCATCATTGGTACCAGATGGCAAATACATACTCATTATAGAAACCTCATCATAGTCTACTCTAATATTTCTTCCTTCAAAATCCATAGACTCTATTCCGGTTCCAAATTCTATATGATTGGGTTCTTTTTTGCATAGAATTGCAACTCCGCTATAGCCTTTTTTTTGTGCACTAAACCAGTAATTAAAATTGTAACCCGCTTCTGTAAATAAACTTAAATCGAGTTGCTCTTCCATGGCTTTAATTTCTTGCAAACAAATAACATCGGGATCTGTTGCTTTTAACCATTCAACAAAACCTTTATTTACGGCCGCTCTAATACCATTTACGTTGTAAGAAACTATTTTCATATTTATACCAGATAGACTCCGATGGTTCTCGGATAGCATCTCTTTTTTTAGTTATACATTCGATTAACCGCTAAATTAAATAATACGCTACTTTTACACCATTATTTTAAGCATGTTTTAACGATAAAATATTTTAGACTTAAAACAGTTATTATTCTACATGAGAAATGCGATTTCCGTTTTACTAATTCTAAGTGCTTTTTGGGGCTTTTCTCAAGAGCAGAATGGTAATTATGTGATAAAGAAATTAGCCGTTTCAGATTCTATAAAAATTGATTCTGTGAGTATTAATCCATCTCAATTTAGTCTAAAAACCATAGACAACAAAACTATAGATTCTACTTTATACTCCATTGATTTCACTAACGCTCTTTTACAATTTAAAACACCTATAGCAATAGATAGCGTTGAAATTTCATACCTACGATATCCTAATTTTCTAACCAAAGTTTACAAGCAGTTAGATGATAGTATCATTATAGAACGTTCTTCTGAATTTCAGCAATTATACCAAATTCAAAACACCACATCTAAAAATGCGTTTACACCATTTGACGGTTTAACGACTTCCGGAAGCATATCGAGAGGTGTGACTATAGGAAATAATCAGAATTCTGTATTAAATAGTGAACTCGATTTACAAATTTCCGGCAAACTAAGCAACAAAGTATCCTTAAGAGCTTCTATACAAGATGCCAATATTCCACTACAAGAAAGTGGTTATTCGCAACGCTTAGATGAATTTGACCAAGTGTTTATAGAATTATTTAGCGACGATTGGAATATACGCGCTGGAGACATCGATTTAGAAAACACTAAAAGTTATTTCGCTAATTTTTCTAAGCGCGTACAAGGATTAATGGTGAATGCCAATTTAAGCGAGAAAACATCTGTGTATGCCTCAGGAGCTTTGGTCCGTGGGCAATTTACCACTACACAATTTACAGCGCAAGAAGGGAACCAAGGGCCATATAAATTACGTGGCTCTAATAATGAATTGTACGTTTTAGTCGTGTCCGGTAGCGAGACAGTATACGTTAACGGAGTGCCTTTAGAACGTGGAGAAAACAACGATTACATTATAGATTATAATGCTGGTGAAATTATTTTTAACTCTACGTTCCCTATTACTTCCGAAATGCGAATTACAGTAGATTATCAATTTAGTGAACGCAATTATTCACGTTTTACAGTATTTGGTGGTGCTAATTTTGAAACTGAAACTTTAAAATTAAATGTATCAATCTATTCAGAAAGCGATGCCAAAAATCAACCTCTACAACAAAATCTATCTACAGAACAAACACAAATTTTAGCAGATGCAGGTGATAACCAAGACTTGATGGTTGCTCCTTCCTCAACTCCTACCACCTATTCTGAAAATCGAATTTTATACAAAAAGGAATTCATTGGGTCGGAGGAAGTATTTGTGTTTTCTAATAATCCAGACGATGATTTATACAGCGTTAGTTTTTCTTTAGTTGGAGATAACCAAGGGAATTACATACTCAGCAACTCAAATGCCATAAATAATATTTACGAATATATTGCACCAATAGCTGGTGTACCACAAGGAAACTATGATCCGGTTGTACAGTTAGTAGCACCAGAACGCTTACAAATTGCTATTGTTAATGGCCAATATACGCCTTCTAAAAATACCAATGTCTTTTTTGAATTGGCAGGAAGTAAAAAGGATGATAATTTATTCTCGGATATAGACAACGCTAATAACGATGGTTTTGCCGGAAAATTCACATTAAAACAAAACATCGTTCAATCAGATAGTCTTTGGAATTTATCAGCCTTGGTTGATGCCGATTTCATTCAAAAAGACTTTGAAACCATTCAACGTTTATATAGAGCTGAATTTAACAGAGATTGGAATCTAGATAGTACCGAAGAAGCTGTTAATAGCACTACCAATTATGGCAATCAGTTGCTGTTTACAACTGGATTACGCCTAGCACATTCTAAAAAAGGTGTAGCTACTTATAATTTTGAACATTTAAATTATTCGGAAAACTTTACCGGAAACCGACATAACATTACCGCAAGCTTACATTTAGGCGATTTCAATATCTTTTCTAACTCTAGTCTTTTACACAATGAAAGCACCATAGATCGCTCTACTTTTTTAAGGACATTTAATCGTGTAGTATATAGCAAAAACAATAAATGGACTGGTATAAAGTTAGCGGCAGAAGAAAACGAACAACGCGTTATTACCACGGATTCACTAACACCTTTAAGTCAAAAATTTAAAGAATACGAGGCATTTATTGGAATTGGTGACAGCACCAAAGTTTATGCGGAGGTTGGTTTTATTAAACGATTTAACGACAGTTTGCGTAATAACACACTACAACGCGTTAACAGTTCTGATACTTATTACCTGAAATCGCGATTAATTCAAAACAAGAATACTACACTTCAATTATTTGTGAATTACCGAGATTTAAAATCGGAAGATCCAAACATCTCAAACGAACAAAGTTTAAATAGCCGTTTAAATTTTAATCAAAAATTATTCAACAATCTTATTTTATGGAATACTAGTTTTGAAACCAATTCTGGCAGCTTGGCACAACAAGATTTCACCTATGTAGAAGTAGAAGCCGGACAAGGAGCTTATACCTGGATTGATTATAACGAGAATGGTATTCAAGAATTAAATGAATTTGAAATAGCTCAATTTGCAGACCAAGGAAGTTATATCCGAGTACTCTTACCTAATCAGGTATTTGTGCAAACACACCAAAATCGGTTTGGGCAAACGGTCACTATAAATCCAAAAACATGGTCTGTTTCCGAAAATAAATGGAAACAGTTTTGGTCCCATTTTTATGACCAAGCCTCTTTTATTGTTGACAGTAAAAAATTTAAAGACAACAACTCATTTAATATTAATCCTTTTGAAGCTTTAAAAGACGATTTAGACATTGAAGATTTTGTATCCTTAAATTACAGTATTAGAAACGTGCTATTTTTCAATAGAGGTCAACAACATTTTACAACCTCGTACACCTTCTTAACCAATAAAAGCCGCAATTTATTATCAACAGGTTTACAGCAAAATAAAACCAATAGTCATCAGTTAAATTTTAATCATAAATTTAATACCAGTTGGTTGGTAAATACGCTAGCCAATTTAGGTAAAGAAGAAAGTAAAAGTCAAAATTTCACCAACCGTAATTACACTATTGATGAATATCAATTTAAACCAAAATTGAGTTATTTGTTTAATGAAAATGCACAGTTCGATGTCTTTTACCAGTATACTTCAAAAGAAAATACAACGGGTAGTTTAGAGACCTTGGCTCAAAACAATTATGGGCTGTCTTTTACATACAATAATGCACAAAAAATTGCATTAACAGGAGAGTTCAATTTCTTTCAAAACGAATTTGAAGGCAATGCCAATTCGCCTGTAGCCTACCAAATACTCGAAGGATTACAACCCGGAAAAAACTTTACATGGAGTTTATTAGCGCAGAAGAAACTGACTAAATATTTAGATTTGAATTTGAATTATTTTGGCCGAAAATCTGAGACTTCTAAAACAATTCATACCGGAACCATTCAACTAAAAGCTTATTTCTAGTTTTATCTTGACACATTCTTGTATAAAACCATCAAAAATGGTATTATGTCCCGATACCAACAAAACAAATTAATGAAGGACTTTATAATCATAGGTGCTGCACAAGCAGGTTTGTCTATGGCTTATTTTCTAAAAAAGGCACAAAAAGATTTTTTAATTATTGACCGGGAAGACCAAATTGGAGCATCTTGGCTTAACCGTTGGGATTCTTTAAAGTTATTTACTCCAACCGAGTTTAACCATTTACCAGGTATGGATTTTCCTGCTCCCAAAGGACATTACCCTAATAAGTTTGAAGTCGCATCGTATTTTAAACACTACGCGGAAAAATTTCAGTTCCCAATTCAATTAAATACGCTAGCTCAACGCATCAACAAAGCCGAAAATTACTTTATTATTTCTACCGATAAAGGTGACATAAAATGTAGACAAGTCATTGTTGCTACAGGACCGTTTCATATTCCGTATACACCAGAATGCCACAAAAACATATCTGATACGATTTATCAAGTTCATAGCAACTATTATAAAACCCCAAATCAGTTGCAAAAAGGGCCAACTCTCGTTGTTGGTGGTGGTGATAGTGGGTTTCAAATTTTAAATGAAATATCTCAAAACACCACAGAAACCACTTATTTTTCTGGAAGTACGGATATTAGAACTTTACCACAAGAGATTTTAGGAAAAACATTATGGTGGTGGTTTACCATCACCGGATTCTTAAGCTTTAGTAAGAATTCTTGGATTGGTAAAAAGATTAGCCACTCTAAACAACCCATTATTGGTACTGATGTAAAAAGCATAATAAATCGTGATAATGTTGAAGTTGTAGGACGTACCGTGAGTGCAGAAGATCACCATATCCAAACCTCAACTCAAAAACTTACCAATATTAAAAATATTGTTTGGGCAACAGGCTATAAACCCAATTTTAATTGGATTACAAATATAGAACTTGCCGAAGATGGCTATCCCAAACACCACAGGGGAGTCAGTACCACAAAAGGACTCTATTTTATCGGTTTACCATGGCTTCACACACGAGGTTCTGCCACATTGGGAGGTATAAAAAAAGATGCGGCTTTTTTGGCAAAGAATATTTGTAATTGCAATTAAATTTTAATTGTTTTCTAAACGCAACCTTTTCATATATTTGGTATCTTCAATAATAGAAGATCAACAATGCATTAAAATCAACCTATGAAATCTTTCCTTTTTGCCTTATTTCTCTTATGCTCCATTTTGAACCTCAGTGCCCAACAGCAAAACGACAGTATTGCTGCATTGTATAAAAAACAAAATGAAGTTAAACTTAATGCTGTTATGTTACTTGCTGGTGCATTTGAAGCGAGTTATGAAAGAAACCTTAATGAAGAATCTTCCCTAGGTGTTTCTTTTTTTACACCTTATGACAATGAAAATTTAGACGCCAATATTAACTATTACATTTCTCCTTATTATAGAATTTTCTTTGGAAAAAAATACGCAGCCGGATTTTTTGTTGAAGGCTTTGCGATGCTCAATTCTATAGACCGGGAATATGGAGTTCAAGACTCAGGAGGCTTCTATACTTATGAAGAAGAAAGTGTCACCGACTTTGCACTTGGTTTTGGTCTTGGTGGTAAATGGGTTTCTAAAAATGGATTTGTATTTGAACTCACTGGTGGCATCGGTAGAAATCTATTTCAAAATGATTATGATACTACCATAGTTGGAAAATTTGGATTCAATCTAGGTTATCGATTTTAATAGTTAAAATTATAACTAACCAAAAACGCCCAACTTATAAAGTTTGGGCGTTTTTTATTTAAAGGTGTAAAATGAAATTTAGTTCATTTTCATTAGCCAATGCTTTACATCAACCTCAGCTTTAATGATATCCTTTAAATCTTCAATCTTTACGCGTTTTTGCTCCATCGTATCTCTATGACGAATCGTTACTGAGTTATCTTCTAAAGTATCATGATCTACAGTGATACAAAATGGCGTCCCGTTAGCATCTTGTCTTCTATAACGTCTTCCAACAGCATCTTTTTCATCGTAAGTCACGTTAAAATCCCATTTTAAATCGTCAACAATCTGTTTTGCTACTTCTGGTAAACCATCTTTTTTAACCAATGGTAAAATAGCTGCTTTTGTTGGTGCTAAAACTGCTGGTAATTTTAAAACCGTTCTTGTGGTATTGTTTTCTAATTCTTCCTCAACTAAAGCATTTGAGAAGACGGCTAAGAACATACGGTCTAAACCTATAGACGTTTCTAATACGTAAGGTGTGTAACTTGCGTTATCTTCATGATCAAAATACTGAAGTTTCTTTCCTGAAAACTCTTCGTGTTGTTTTAAATCGAAATCTGTACGCGAGTGAATTCCCTCTAATTCTTTAAACCCGAATGGGAACTTAAATTCGATATCAGTAGCAGCATCAGCGTAATGTGCTAATTTTTCGTGATCGTGGAAGCGGTAATTATCTTCACCTAAACCAAGTGATTTATGCCATTTTAAACGTGCGTCCTTCCAATAGTCAAACCATTCTTTTTGTGTGCCTGGTTTTATAAAAAATTGCATTTCCATTTGTTCAAACTCTCGCATTCTAAAAATAAATTGTCTCGCCACAATCTCGTTTCTAAATGCTTTTCCGGTTTGTGCAATTCCGAAAGGAATCTTCATACGTCCTGTTTTCTGAACGTTTAAGAAATTCACAAAAATACCTTGAGCCGTTTCTGGTCTTAAATACAAATCCATTGCAGATTCTGCAGAAGCACCAAGTTTAGTTCCAAACATTAAGTTGAATTGCTTAACGTCCGTCCAATTGCGACTTCCTGAAACAGGACAAGCAATTTCCAATTCTTCAATTAATGCTTTTACATCGGCTAAATCTTCTTTTTCCAGAGATTGCCCTAAACGTTTTAAAATAGAGTCGATTTTTTCTTGATAACCAACAACTCGTCCGTTAGTAGAAATAAATTCTTCTTTATTAAAAGCATCTCCAAAGCGTTTCTCGGCTTTTTTAACTTCCTTTTCAATTTTTGCTTCAATTTTAGCACAATAATCCTCTACTAAAACATCGGCTCTATAACGCTTTTTTGAATCCTTGTTATCAATTAACGGATCACTGAATGCATCAACATGTCCAGAAGCCTTCCACGTGGTAGGATGCATAAATATTGCAGCATCAATACCCACAATATTATCGTGCATTTGTACCATGGCTTTCCACCAATAGTCTCTAATATTTTTCTTTAATTCTACTCCGTTTTGAGCATAATCGTACACTGCGCTTAGTCCGTCGTAGATTTCACTACTCTGAAATACGTAACCATACTCCTTTGCGTGAGAGATTACTTTTTTAAATTGATCTTCGTTTGCCATAATACTGCAAAAATAGAAAACCGCTCTGATTAACAGAACGGTTTTTTAAAAATTATATCGATAATTATACGTGTAGCTTATTTTAAGTTTAGACTGGTACTAGCTAGCTTCATATTTTCATGAAAAACATTGATAAAATAGTAGCCTTTTGAAAACGGCTGATCCTCATTACCAGCAACTATAGCGGTACATATTTCTAAATTATCTTGATTGTAATTAACCGTTTCTTTATGACTGTAATTTAAAGACGTATCTCCGTAAAATAATTCGCCTTTATCTGCGACAACATTTCCTTGTGGACTAACAATTTGTATGTAAATATCCTTCTTACCTTTATTAGCTAAAGGGTTTTCGTTTAAAGTTATACAAACATCAATAGCATTGACACGTTTTGCTTTATTAGTCAATCGTTTTTTACCAGACTTTAATTTATAAGATTCTACATTAATATTACTTCCTCTAATGGATGAGGCAAGCTCAATTGTTTCATATAGCGAGTCATTAGCTTCTTCTAAACCACTAATCGTTTTGCTGTTATTTTGTATTGTATTTAATGCTAACTGCTTTTCTGTTTTTAATTGCACATTAGCAGAATTAAGCGAATCCATAGCATTGAGCAGAACCGTGTTCTTAGATTTTAAAATAACTAATTGCTCCTTATATTTAGTGACAATTGACAAATCACCTTTTAATAATTTTAATGAATCTAATGCATTGCTAGCTTCTAACTTTGCATCTTGAAGCTGAGAAGTCAAATAATTATAGTCTTCGTTCAGATCATCATAACTTAGTAATAATTCCGATAGCTCTGTTTCTATCAAAACTTTTTCTTGTTCTAAGAATTCTTCGTAAGATTCAATGGATTTATACTTATCAAAGCTATAAACTCCTAAAACAGTTAAAACGACTAATAAAGAACTAATAATTAATCTATAATTAAATAGCTGAGGGTTAACTATCATTATTAATTTTATTAATTTAATGCGAAATTAGAGTTAATTGATGCCTAACGTTATTTTATTCGACTAAGTGATGAAAAACTTGTTAAACTTGTTCTTTCCTATGGTTTGTGAAGCCTGCAACAACGCTTTGGCAGACAATGAACAAGTGATATGCACCACTTGTAGACATCATTTACCTGTTACTAACTTCCATTTTAATAATGCAGAAGATGTAAAAAAAATAGTGTACGGTCGGGTTAAATTAGAAAATGCAACTGCCCTTTTACACTTTTCTAAAAAAGGAATTGTACAACAAATTCTACATAATTTAAAATACAGAGGTCATGAAGATATTGGGACCTTCTTTGGAAAATGGTTTGGAGCGGAATTAGCGACCTTAGAGCCTTACAAAGACATCGACGTTGTGATGCCAGTACCTTTATATAAGTCTAAACTACGTAAACGCGGTTACAACCAAGTCGCTAAATTTGGAAAAGAAATTGCCCAAGCTTTAGGAGCAGAATATAACGATACGGTTTTAATAAAAACAAAATCGACAAAAACACAAGTGTTTAAAGAACGTTTAACCCGTTGGAATGATGATGGAACCTTATTTGATATTTCTGAAAACACTACTCTAAGAGGCAAGCACGTTTTACTAATCGATGATATTATTACAACCGGAGCCACTGTTGAAGCTTGTGCTTCGGTTTTGTTAAAAATTGATAATATTAAGTTAAGTCTTGCGACAATGGCAATTGCAGATTGATTTTTTCGTTTCTAAATAAATTATATTGTTTCTTTGTGCTAAATTATTTTGAGTAGATGCGTTTATCATTACTGCGAGTTTTAAGTCTGATTTTAATTGCAATAAGCATTGCAAGTTGTGCTAATCGTGGCACGCCTACAGGTGGAGAAAAAGATATTTTGCCTCCAGAAATTACGAAATCCGTTCCCGAAAATTTTTCAACCAATTTTAAGGGTGATGAAATTAAAATCTATTTTAACGAATACGTCAAAATAAATGACTTAAGGAAACAACTCATTGTATCTCCTCCTATGGACACAGAACCTATTGTAACACCTGTAAGTGGAGCTAGTGAATACATTACCATAAAAATATTAGATACATTAGAAGCCAATACCACCTATGCTTTTAACTTTGGAGAAAGTATTGTAGATAATAATGAACAAAACCCCTATCCTTACTATCGCTATGTATTTTCAACAGGAAATACTATAGACTCCTTATCAGTGAAAGGCTATGTGGTTGATGCTTTAGAAGAAGAACCAGACACCTTTGTCTCTGTAATGTTATATGAAGTAGACTCTACCTACACCGACTCTATTATTTACAAAGAAAAACCAAGATATATCACTAACACACTAGATAGCGTTACAACTTTTAGCATTGATAATATTAAAGCTGGAACCTATAAATTAATTGCCTTAAAAGATCAAAACTCTAATTATTTATTCAACCAAAAAAACGATAAAATTGGTTATAAAGAAGAGTTTATTACAGTACCAAGTGATGATTCTTACGAATTAAAACTTTTTAAGGAAAAGGTAAATTACAAAGCCATTAAACCCTCTCAAGATGGTGAAACTCGAATAATATTTCCTTACGAAGGCGATTATGAAGCTATGCGTATTAAAGTATTAGGCGAGACTCCTGAAGGTTACAAAACCCGAATTGTTAAGGATCCAACAAAGGACACCTTGTATTATTGGTACAAACCAGAATTTGAAGTCGATACAACATTTTTTATCGTTACTAATGACAAGCAAATCGACACGTTTAAACATCGATTTAGAACCATTAAAGCCGACTCATTAACACTAAAACCAGTTACACAAGGTATATTGAATTTTAATGAAGATTTTACCATGGAATCCAATATTCCATTAAGTAAAATTGATACAACTAAAATCAGTATTATAGATAAAGATTCTTTAGCTGTACCTTTAAAAGTAAAATACGATTCTATTTTTAACACCTATAAATTCCCAATTGACAAACAAGAAGACCAAAAATACAGTTTTACAATGCTTCCTGGGACATTTACTGATTTTTATGACAATAGTAATAAGGACACCTTAAACTATTCTATTAGAACAAAACTAAAAGCGGAATATGGTAATATTAGAGTGAATATTAGAAATGCTAAATTTCCCTTAATTGTACAGTTAGTAAATGACAAAGGAGAAGTGATGTACGAGCAATACACAAAAGATTCGCCTGTTGTAGATTTTAGAAATTTAGTGCCTAGAAAATATAAATTACGTGCTATTTTTGACACCAATGGCAATGGTAAATATGATACAGGAAATTACTTACTAGGCATTCAGCCAGAACGCGTAAGTTATTCAGAACCCATTGAAGAGGTGCGATCTAATTTCGATTTTGTTGAAGAATTTACACTTCTAGACTAAAGTTATCTCTATCATTTAAAAAATTCAGTTTTTCACGGTATTTTGTAATTACATCTTTGTCTAAAATAACAATTTCCGTAGCCTCTTTGTTATCGGGAAGATTATCCATTCTATTTCCTAAAACGTCGTACGCCACGGAATGTCCACAATAATGGTGCTTATTCCCATCTTGTCCTACTCTATTAACACCAATACAGTAGGTCATATTCTCAATAGCTCTTGCTTTTAACAAAGCATCCCAAGCACTGATACGCACTTTAGGCCAATTAGCGACATAGATTAATAGATCATAATTTTCGGTATTTCTAGCCCAAACAGGAAAACGCAAATCGTAGCAAATTAAGGGACAAATTTTCCAGTCCTTATAATTTAGAATAACTTTCTCGGTTCCGGCTGTGTAAACGTTGTGTTCACCTGCTAATGTAAACGTATGGCGCTTATCGTAGGTAGTAATGGTACCAGAAGGCTCTACACAAACCATACGATTATAAAACTTGTTGTTTTCAGAAATAACAAGACTTCCCATAATTAGAGCTTGCCTTTGCTTGGCTTTAGAGCGCAACCAATTTAATGTTTCGCCTTCCATTGTTTCTGCAACAGCGGACGGATTCATGGTAAAACCTGAAGTAAACATTTCAGGCAGAACAATAACATCAACAGGACTTAAAATGGCATCGATTTTATAGCTCAGTAAACGTCTATTTTCTTCTGGATTTTCCCAGGTCAATTCCGTTTGAATAATAGCAACTTTCAATTCTCTACTCATACCCTAAAATTACAAATTTGATTTCAAAAAAAGATATAAAAAAAAGCAATCTAAAATGTAAACTCAATTGGTCATTTCATTTTAGATTGCTTTAAGTTATTTAAGTCCGTTTCGCTCCTATAATCTGCGTTTTGCTTTAGCCACTTTTTCTGTAAGTTTTTCTATTTTATCGAGCCATTTACGTTCATCTACAGGAGACAATTTGCCCTTAGCGTTTAGCTTTTCGTATTTTTTTTGTGCTTTATTTAAATTACTTTCTGCTTTTTCAAAATTCTTTTGAAGCTTTTCTTTTTTCTTTATTTCCTTTTCAGCCTTTTTTCGTTCTTTTTCTGCTTTTTTTTGTGCTTTCTCCGCTTTTTTATTCTCTTTTTCTAATTTCTTAGCAACTTCTTCCTTTTTCTTTAGAGCTTTTTCTTCTTCTTTTTTAATTTTTTCGGCATCTTTTAAAGCTTTTGATTCGGCCTTTTTAAGCTGTATGTTTTTTTGAGCTGCTGCTTCAATCTTCAATGTTTCAGTAATTGCTGCAGCTTCTTTAAAAATTAAAGTCTTTTTCGCTAAACTCAAGGTTTCAGTAATGTCTTCTCCATTTAGGAATATTTTTTCATTTTTAACCTCGTAAATTTTTCCTTCATTTGAAACTTCTTGTGTAAAACCCGAAAGCGAGAAGCTTAAAAATAAAACTATAATATAATATTTCATGATATAAATTTTGTGTTCATTCTTAAGACACACAAATCTTTAAAAAGTAACTTAAATTTTGCATAAAATTTCAGCTGCCTTTACCAAGGTATCATCGGTTTTTGCAAAACAAAATCGCAACACCTTGTCATCTCTATTATTTTCATTAAACACAGACAGGGGAATCGAGGCTATCTTAAAGGTTTTAGTGAGTCTTTTTGCAAAATCCACATCATTTTCATCAGTAATATCAGAATACTCTAAAATCTGAAAATAGGTACCTTGAGAAGGTTTACATTTAAATCTAGATTCAGAAATTAAATTTAAAAATAAATCGCGTTTCCTCTGAAAAAATGCAGGCAAGCCTAAAAAGGTTTCTGCCTCTTGCATATAATCTGCAATACCTTTTTGAGCAGGATGATGTACCGAAAACACATTAAATTGATGTACTTTTCTGAATTCACTCATTAAATGATCTGGCGCACAACAATACCCTATTTTCCATCCGGTAGTATGAAAAGTCTTTCCGAAAGATGCCGTTATAAAACTGCGTTGTTTTAAATCTTGAAACAAGCACACACTGTAATGTTTTGCCTCATCAAACACAATGTGTTCGTACACCTCATCACTCAACACCATAATATCGGTACCTTCAGTACATTTTTGTAGTTGTAGCATATCATCTTTGGACCAAGTAGTACCACTAGGATTATGTGGCGTATTGATGATAATCATCTTCGTTTTAGTCGATAGTTTTGAAGCTACCTCGCTCCAATTCACTTTATAATTTGGCGCAGATAATTGTATAGGAATTGTTTTTCCTCCATTAATTTCTATAGCGGGTTGATAACAATCGTAAGCGGGTTTAAAAATAAGGACCTCGTCATTTGGTCTTATAAATGCAGAAATTATGGTATAAATAGCCTGTGTTGCACCAGCTGTTACGGTGATTTCTCTTTCAGGGTGATAAGTGCTTTGGTGTAGCAGCTCATATTTGTGAGCAATTGCCAAACGCAATTCTATATTGCCTGCCATTGGAGCATATTGATTGTAACCGTTATTCATTGCCTTAGTAACCAAATTATTCAACTTTTTAGAACTCGGATAATTAGGAAACCCTTGCGACAAATTAATGGCATTATACTCTTGAGACAAAGCACTCATAACCGTAAATATGGTAGTGCCAACATTTGGTAATTTGGATTTTATTTTCATAAAAAGTGTGTTAATGTGCTAAATCACTAAAGATATAAAACAAGCTTTTCTATCTTTACAAAAACTAATAAAATAATAATGATGCGCTTTTTAAAAATTCTATTTCTTTTTGTTGTTTTTCAGGCTTCTGCACAGCAAGGTGGCATGTGGATTCCTTCTCTTCTAGAAGGCATGAACGAAGATGAAATGCAAAGCTTGGGCAGTAAATTAACAGCTCAAGATATTTACGACGTTAACAACTCTAGCTTAAAAGATGCCATAGGGCATTTTAACGGTGGATGTACAAGTGAAGTCATTTCTAACCAAGGCTTGGTACTGACAAATCACCACTGTGGCTATGGACAAATACAATCTCATTCATCTTTAGAAAACGATTATTTAAAAGATGGGTTTTGGGCCATGAATTTAGAAGATGAATTACCAAACAATGGTTTATATATTGAGTTTATTGTCAGTATACATGATGTAACTGATGTGGCGCTTAAAGGCATCACTGATTCGATGACTGAAACTGAAAAACAATCTCTAATTTCTAAAAACACAAATGCTGCGTTAAAAACCTGGCCAAAAGAATCTTGGCAGGATGTTAAAACTAAAGCGTTTTATGAAGGCAATCAATACTTCCTTTTTGTCACAGAACGTTTTAATGATATACGTTTAGTTGGTGCACCTCCAAGCAGCATCGGTAAATTTGGAAGCGATACGGACAATTGGGTTTTCCCTAGACACACTGGTGATTTTTCTTTATTCAGAATTTATGCAGATGCCAATAATAGACCTGCTGAATACAGCAAGGATAATAAACCTTACACACCAAAACACTACTTGCCAATATCGTTAGACGGTGTTGAAGAAGGAGATTTTACAATGGTATTTGGTTTTCCAGGTACTACAAGCGAATATTTACCAGCCGTAGCCATAGAGCATATCACCAAAGAATTTAATCCTACTAACATTGCTATACGTGAAGCAGCTTTAAAGGTTATTGATCAAAAAATGAAAGAAAGCGATGAAGTGCGAATTAAATACGCTTCAAAACAAGCACGTATTGCTAACGCATGGAAAAAATGGATTGGAGAAAACTTAGGTATCAAAAAAAGTAATGCTGTTGAAAAGCGTCGTGAGTTTGAAGCCACATTTACCAAAGCCTTAAAGGAAAAAAATCTTGAAGCTAAATATGGAAATATTCTTTCAGAGTTTGATAAATTATACAAAGACTTTGCTCCTATTAATATAAAGCGCAGAAACTTTATTGAAGTCTTTTTAGTAACTAACGAACTTATGCAAATGACTTTTAGAGCTTACCAAGTGGAACAAGCTTTAAAGGCAAACCCTGAAAATCTTGAACGCGGAAAATCCATTTTAACGGGTCAGCTAAAAAGCATTCATAAGAATTACGATGTAGATTTAGATAAAGGAGTATATAAAAATGTAATGCCTTTATATGGAAAACCAGTAGATGTTTCAATCTATGAAAACACGGCCTTTACCAACTTAGATTCTGCTTTACTATTACTAGAAGGTGATGCCGAAACCGTAATTAAAAACCTTAATAGCGATGCTGCATTTGCTTATGCTAAACCTATCATTGATGAGTTTTTTACCACCATTGATGCTGAATACAAAGCAAAGAACGCTCCAATAACCGCTTTACAAACACAGTACATGACTGCCTTAATGGAAGCATTACCTAACGAGCGTTACTTCCCTGATGCAAATAGTACACTACGTGTTACCTACGGACAAGTTAGAGGTTACTCTCCAAGAGATGCGGTATATTATAATCCTGTAAGTTATTTAGAAGGTGTTATAGAAAAATACATTCCTGGTGATTATGAATTTGATGTTCCTCAAAAATTAATTGATTTGTACGATGCCAAAGATTATGGACAATATGCCGACAAAAATGGAAAAGTGCCTGTGTGCTTTTTAGGAACTAATCATACTACAGGAGGGAATTCTGGAAGTCCGGCCATTGATGCTCATGGGAATTTAGTTGGATTGAATTTTGACCGTGTTTGGGAAGGAACAATGAGCGACATGAATTACGATCCGGAAATTTGCCGAAACATCATGGTAGATTTACGCTACGTACTTTTTATAGTTGATAAATATGCTGGTGCAAAGCATCTCATTGACGAGATGACATTAGTACATCCTAAACAAGATCTTTCTAAATCGAAGAAAAAGAAGAAGAAAAAACGCAAGAAGCGTAGTTAGTTGCTAGAGACTAAATGTTAGAATATAAGCCTCATCGTTTTTTAACTTTGAGGTTTTTTATATTTGGAATTTTAGCTTCTCGATACAATTTCTTCGTCCCTTACAAACTACTCGAAGTGACGTTGTGGATTCATTTTAGACTTCAAGATTACCAACAAAAAAACCCTCACATTTCTGCAAGGGTTTAATTAATTATTGCGTTTCAATTAATAAGATTCCTGCCTTCGCAGCAATGACAGATTAATATCTGTAATGCTCAGGCTTATAAGGACCTTCAACCGTTACACCAATATATTCTGCTTGGTAATCTTTTAACTCCGTTAATTCAACACCAATTTTTTCTAAGTGTAATTTTGCTACTTTTTCATCTAAATGTTTTGGTAACATGTACACATCGTTTCCGTATGCCTCTTTGTTATTCCAAAGCTCAATTTGCGCTAATGTCTGGTTCGTAAACGAGTTAGACATTACAAAGCTAGGGTGACCTGTTGCACAACCTAAATTTACTAAACGCCCTTCAGCAAGAATGATAATTTCTTTACCGTTTACGGTATATTTATCTACTTGAGGTTTTATAGTATCTTTAGTGTCACCATGAGTTTTGTTTAACCAATCCATTTGAATTTCATTATCAAAATGACCAATATTACAAACAATAGTTTTGTCTTTCATAGCTTCAAAGTGCTCAGCTCTTACGATATCTTTATTTCCTGTAGTTGTAATTACAATATCCGAAT
The DNA here is from genome assembly GCF_003387355.1 of Winogradskyella sediminis. Classification (GTDB taxonomy): domain Bacteria; phylum Bacteroidota; class Bacteroidia; order Flavobacteriales; family Flavobacteriaceae; genus Winogradskyella; species Winogradskyella sediminis. The sequence goes on along the minus strand of NZ_QUNH01000001.1, from coordinate 1,064,541 downwards.
TACCAACAACAGTTTCTAATTTCTTCACTTCAAAACCATCCATAGCCGCTTGTAAAGCACATATTGGGTCAATTTCAGTAACCGTTACAATAGAACCTGCACCTTTAAAAGAAGCCGCTGTTCCTTTACCAACATCACCATAACCACAAACCGTAACGCGTTTTCCAGCTAACATAATATCTGTTGCTCTACGGATGGCGTCTACTGCAGATTCTTTACAACCATATTTATTATCAAATTTCGATTTAGTCACCGAATCATTAACATTAATTGCTGGCATAGGTAATGTTCCGTTCTTTACACGCTCATAAAGTCTGTGAACACCAGTTGTAGTTTCTTCAGATAAACCGTTAATGCCTTCAGCTAATTCTGGATATTTATCTAAAACCATATTCGTTAAATCACCACCATCATCTAAAATCATGTTTAATGGCTTTCTATCTTCTCCAAAGAATAAAGTTTGCTCAATACACCAATCAAATTCTTCTTCTGTCATGTCTTTCCACGCGTATACAGCAGTTCCTGCTTCTGCAATTGCTGCAGCGGCTTGATCTTGTGTAGAAAAAATATTACATGAACTCCAAGTCACTTCTGCTCCTAAAGCTTGTAATGTTTCAATTAACACAGCTGTTTGAATCGTCATATGTAAACAACCTGCTATACGTGCACCTTTTAAAGGTTGCTCGTTTTTATATTCTTCACGTAAGCTCATTAAACCTGGCATTTCTGCTTCGGCCAACTTAATTTCTTTTCTTCCCCAAGCCGCAAGCGACATATCTTTTACCTTATTAGGTACGTAAGCAACAGTTTTTGTACTCATATTTTTTTCTTTCTTTTTATATTTTAAACACCTTTGGGTTTAGCACTTAAATAGTTAAATTCGCCTAACTAAAAACACCAAATCTGCCTTAGGCAGTGCAAATGTAATCAATAACATTCAGAATTCTAAATGCCACTATATAAATCCATTAGTGTAAATTCACAAACTACTGTTAAAATCTGGAAGATAGAAGAATCATATGATACTCTATTTCAGCCTTTAGATTTAAAACCGCAAAGTTTAGAACGTATTTTAGGTATGAAAAGCGAACTTCACCAACGCGGATTTTTGAGTGTAAGACATTTGTTACGAGAATTCGGTTATACAGATAAAGATTTATTTTACGATGACAACGGAAAACCACATCTTAAAGACGGAAAACAGATCTCTATAACACATTCATTTACCTTTTCGGGTGTTATTGTTAGTGATAAAGAAGTCGGTATTGATATTGAAAAACAACGCGATAAAATAAAAATCATAGCACATAAATTTGTGGATTACGAATTCAGCTATTTAAATAGTATTGATGAAGATTGTATAAAAAGGCTGACGGTAATTTGGGGCATTAAAGAATCTCTTTATAAACTGTTTGCAACTCCTGGCATGTCTTTTAAAAAGCATTTTTTAGTGATTCCGTTTAGTGTTGAAGATAGAGAAACGATTGCTTGGATAGATTATATGGGTCAAAAACACAGATATACCACAGCATTTTTGGAATTTGAAGGTTTTACCTGTGCTTATGTGGTTCCGTAATGAATAATACAATTTATAAACATATAAACAGTGTAAAAGCTCGAGGTGAAAAATTGTTAGCCGTTTTAATAGATCCGGATAAAATGAAGCTTAACAATATTTCGGATTTCATCACTAAGGTACACCAATCTATCGCTACTCATATTTTTGTTGGTGGAAGCGAAGTTGATGAAGGTCTGACAGAAACGTTAGTTATAGCATTAAAAAAACACACCAGTTTACCAATTGTTTTATTTCCAGGTGACGTCATTCAAATTACAGATAAAGCAGATGGCATTTTGTTTTTGTCTTTAATTTCTGGTCGAAATCCAGATTATTTAATAGGTAAGCAAGTAGAAGCGGTTTCAAAATTGGCAAAGACCGATTTAGAAGTCATTCCAACAGGATATATACTAATAGAAAACGGAAGAGAAACAGCTGTAGAACGTGTAAGTAAGACAAAACCGATTGAACGAAAAAACATAAATATTATAAAGGATACGGCAAAAGCTGGCGAATTATTAGGCTTAAAACTCATTTATCTCGAAGCCGGAAGTGGTGCCACACACGCTATCTCATCTCATATTATTTCAGAAGTTAAGCAACTTTTAAGAATCCCGTTAATAGTAGGAGGAGGCATAAGAAGTAAAGCAGAAATGGAATCTGCATATGATGCTGGAGCAGATTTAGTTGTTATTGGAACCGCTTTTGAAGAAGATGAATCATTCTTTAATGAACTAAAAAAATAAAAAAATGGAAATATCAGTAGATCTTACCCTTTCCCCTTTGCAAAACGATTACGAAAGACATGTTATCAATTTTATAAAAGCATTACGCAATTCAGAATTTAAAGTTTTAGAAAATCCGTTGAGCACACAAATATTTGGAAACTATGACGCGCTTATGCCTTTCTTAACTGAAGCAATAAAACGTTCTTTTGAAGATGTAGATATTTCTGTACTTACAATGAAAGTCGTAAAAACCAACCGTAGCGATTATGAACCAAATTTTTGATTTCTTTTTAGAACCTTATCGCACAGCTTCTACGTTTCATATTACGATTGAAATTATAGCTGTAATTTTTGGTATTGCCAGTGTATGGTTTGCTAAAAAGGAGAACATATTAGTCTTTCCTACAGGAATTATTAATACGGTAATTTTCATCTATTTATGTTATGTTTTTACCCTTTATGGCGATTTAACTATTAATATTTATTACACTTTAATGAGCATTTATGGCTGGTATATGTGGAAGAGAACTATAAAAGGAGAAGAAATAGCCATTACAAAATCTACCTTAAAAGACTGGAAAACAGCAACAATAATCCTTACCACTACCATTATATTTGTAGTAAGTGTGTATTTATATTTTAATCGCTTCGATAGACTAACAGATTATATAGATACCATTACTACTGGTATTTTCTTTGCCGCAATGTGGTTAATGGCGAATAAGAAAATAGAACATTGGATATTGTGGATAGTTGCAGATATTATTTCGATTCCATTATATTTTGTAAAAGGATTAGGGTTTACAGGACTACAATTCATTGTATTTTTAATATTAGCAATTCAAGGCTATAACGCATGGAAAAAGCACTTAAACAACACCCATCAAACTGCATAAAAGTAGTTGTATTTGGACCCGAATCTACAGGAAAAACAACATTATCTCGCCAATTAGCACGGCATTATAATACTGTTTGGGTGCCTGAGTATTCTAGATCGTACTTACAAGAAAAGTGGGACAAAGAGCGAAAAATATGCGAACCAAAGGATATAATTCCTATTGCCAAAGGACAAATGAAACTTGAGAATGAATTGGCGCAACAAACAGACTCAGTTTTAATTTGCGATACTGATTTACTGGAAACTAAAGTTTATAGTGAGGCTTACTTCAATGGTACTTGTGACCCTGTTTTAAATACATATGCTCTAAAAAACACATATAACTTATACTTTTTAACTTATATTGACACTCCTTGGGAGGCAGATGATTTAAGAGACAGACCCAATGAGCGAGAGCTAATGTTTAACGCATTTGAAAAGGCTTTAAAAACCTACAAAAAATCGTATATCCTTTTAAAAGGAAATAAAAAAGAACGTTTAGCAACAGCAATTAAGTATATTGACAAATTATTAATTAACAAGTTATGAGTTTTACAGAAAACGACATTCAACAAATAGAAGCTAATAATTTAACATTATCAGTAGTAAATAAACAAATTGAAACTTTTAAATCTGGAATTCCGTTTACTAACATTTCTGAAGCAGCGACCTTAAATAATGGTATTACACCCTTAACCGATGAGAGTATACAAAAATATATCAGCTTTTTTGATAAAGAAAAAGATAAGAAGTCTCTGTTAAAATTTGTACCAGCTTCCGGAGCGGCAACAAGAATGTTTAAATTTCTATTTCGCTTTATTAGCGAATACAATTCTAACGAACAATCGTTAAATTCTTACATCAATAAAACCAATTTAAGAGAATTATCTCTATTTATGGTGGGCTTGGAAAAATTTCCTTTTTTCAATCTAGTAATAGAATTGCTTAAATCTAATGGTATCGATTATGATAACTTATCTAATCAAGAAAAAGTTTGGTACTTTGCCAAGGCCATGTTAGACGAAAACCAACTTAATTTTGGCAATCAACCTAAAGGTTTATTACCATTTCACTGTTATAAAAACAACCACATTTCGACAGCTTTTGAAGAACACTTGTATGAAGCTGCTTTATATGCCTCTAGCAATGGCGTTGCGAAACTACACTTTACAATTTCTGAAGTTTATAAAGATAAATTTAAAGAAGAGTTTAAAAATATTCAGAGTAAAATTGAACAAAAAACAGGAGTTAATTTTGACATTTCGTTCTCCTACCAACAAAAATCGACAGATACTATTGCCGTTACTTTAAAAAATAAACCTTTTAGAATTGAAGATGGATCATTACTGTTTAGACCATCTGGACATGGCGCATTATTAAAAAATCTCAATGCTTTAGATGCCGATATTATTTTTATAAAAAACATAGATAATGTCGTTGTGTATAAATACAAAGAAGAGGTCTCTAAATACAAAAAAGTCTTAGCTGGCATCCTACTAAAATTACAGAACCAAACATTCGAATACTTACATCAATTAGATTCAAAAGACCTAACGGCAGATCATTTAGCAACAATAGAACACTTTTTATCTTCCGAGTTAAGCATCAAAATATCCGAAGAGTATAAAAAATATACCGAATACTATAAAATTGAATATTTAAAAGAAAAGCTAAACCGACCTATACGTGTTTGCGGAATGGTTAAAAACGAAGGTGAACCAGGAGGAGGTCCGTTTTGGGTTAAAGACCACAAATCTAACTTGTCACTTCAAATAGTGGAGTCGTCTCAAATAAACCTCAAAGACCAAAACCAAGCAGATATTCTTAAAAATGCTACACATTTTAATCCTGTAGATTTAGTTTGTGGTGTAAAAAATTATAAAGATGAAAAATTCGATTTAGAAAACTACGTCGATCATAGTGCTGCTTTTATCACTAAGAAAACCAAAAATGGTAAGGATTTAAAAGCCTTAGAATTACCAGGACTTTGGAACGGAAGTATGGCGTATTGGACGACGATATTTGTTGAAGTGCCTATCATAACCTTCAATCCTGTAAAAACAGTTAACGATTTACTTAAAGCACCACATCAAATTAAAAACTAGTGGATACCAACTTACTTAAATCTGAATTAACCTATAAATACGTCCGAAGCTCAGGAAGCGGAGGACAACATGTTAATAAGGTGTCCTCTAAGGCCGAATTATATTTTGACCTTCAAAACACCAATGCTTTTAATACCGTAGAACAACAAAAACTACTCGAATTTTTCAATAATCGATTATCTAAAGATGGAATACTTATGTTATCTTGTGACGACAGTAGAAGTCAATTTAGAAACAAAGCCTTGGTTACCCAACGGTTTTTAGAATTGATTACTGAAGGCTTAAAGGAAGAGAAAATACGGATTCCAACCAGGATTCCAAGAGGAGTTAAAAAGAAACGCTTAAAAGATAAGCGTATTAATGCAGATAAAAAAGCCAACCGCAAGCCTCCAACAATTGAATAAATACTATTTCAATATATAAACCTATAGATTTTCAAAACCTTAAGCTTGCCTACCTCTAATTCTCATCGTTGAGTCTAAAAAAAATTAAAATTCCTCATTCGTAATTCTAAAATCCGTTATATCTTTGCCGCGTTCTCAATAAAGGGGTGCCAATAAGTGGCTGAGATCATACCCATTGAACCTAGAACAGGTAATGCTGTTTAGGAAACGAGCGTAAAGAAATTGTCCGTATGGATTTTTTTGACAAGCGTTATAAGGTTATCAATGTTTATTTTTTACGTCTGAATTTAAACCTTCCTATGGGTAGAAAAAAATTCAAAATAAAAGAAAAATAAGACCTAATAGTGTACGTTATAAGCTCACAATATTTAATTATTAACAAAGAATAATGACCTCTTTTTATTCGATTATAATACTATAGTCGTATGAAAATTTTATTCAACAATCTCTCAAAAAAAAGTAGGCAGAGATTAACACTTTCCATGACCTTATTAGGTCTTTGTTCAGCTTATGGACAAGAAAAACAACAAGATTCAACAAAAGTTGAAAAATTAGATGAAGTTTTAGTAAAAGCTGTAAGAGTAGATGCTAAATCACCTATTACACACTCTAATGTTACCAAAGAAGATTTAGCTAAACGTAACCTCGGACAAGATATTCCGATGTTACTTAACTTTCTACCGTCAGTTGTAACAACAACCGATGCAGGTGCAGGTATTGGATACACAGGTATTAGAGTTCGTGGCGTCAGCTCGCAATCTACTAACATCACTATTAATGGTATTCCGTATAACGATGCAGAATCATTAGGAACGTTTTGGGTTAACCTTGGTGATTTTGCCTCTTCTACAGAAAGTTTACAATTGCAACGTGGTGTAGGGACTTCTACCAATGGCTCTGGTGCTTTTGGAGCTAGTATTAATGTGTTAACAGATGCGGTTGCTAAAGAAGCTTCTGGAGAAATTTCTAATTCTTTTGGAAGTTATAATACCAGAAAACACACTGCCAAATTTAGCACCGGACTTATGAATGACCACATTGAAATTGCGGGTCGTTTGTCTAATATTGTTTCTGATGGCTATATAGATCGTGCTTCAGCCGATTTAAAATCGTATTTCTTACAAGGCTCTTTTGTTGATGATAATACCTTAATTAAAGCCATCACTTTTGGAGGTAAGGAAGTCACTTACCAGTCTTGGAATGGATTAGAAGATTTAGAGAAACTAAAAGACGACCGTACGTATAATACAGCAGGTGAATATACTGATGATAATGGAAATACACAATTCTACGATAATGAAGTCGATAATTACAGTCAAGATCACTATCAGTTACATTGGAATCAACGCTACAGCAACCAATGGTCTACAACGCTTGGCTTAAACTACACCAAAGGTCAAGGCTATTTTGAACAATATAAAGAAGACGAAAGTTTTGACGACTATGGCCTTAACCCGTTAGATTTTAATGGGGAAACCATTGATGAAACCGATTTAATTAGAAGACGCTGGTTAGACAATGATTTTTACGTTATCAATGCTAACGCTAGCTATAAAGACGACAATCTTAATCTAATTTTTGGTGGTTCTTATAGCCATTATGATGGTGATCATTTTGGTGAAATAATTTGGGCAGAATACGCCAGTCAAACTGAAATTAGAGATCGTTATTACGATGGTAACAGTATAAAAAATGACTTTTCACTTTTTACGAAAGCCAATTATAGACTCAATGAAAAAATAAGTTTATACGGAGATTTACAAGTTAGAAATGTTACATACAAGACAACAGGAACAACATCCGATCTTGTAGAATTTGCAGTAGATAAAGATTTCACATTTTTTAATCCAAAAGCTGGAATCACCTATTCTTTAAACACTAACAATGACCTCTACTTTTCTTATGCTAGAGCCAACAGAGAACCAAACAGAACCGATTTTGAAAGTAACAATACTATAGAGCCAGAACAACTCAATGACTTTGAACTAGGGTGGAGACACAGAAAAGGAAACTTTGTATTTAATGCAAATGTGTACTATATGCTTTATAACGAACAATTAGTACTTTCTGGACAATTAGATGATGTAGGTAACCCAATAAGAACCAATAGTGGAAAAAGTTACCGTTTAGGATTAGAATTAGAAGCCATTATTCCTGTAACTTCAAAACTGACTTTACAACCTAATGTAACACTAAGTACTAATAAAAATAGCGAAACCATCATTGATTTCGATGGAGAACTACAAGACCTAGGTAAAACCGACATTTCATTTTCACCAAGTTTAATTGCAGCTAATGCGATTGTTTTTCAACCTGTAAAAAACCTTCAAATGTCTTTATTAAGTAAATATGTTGGTGAGCAGTATATGAGTAATACGGAAGCCGACTTATCTAAATTAGATAGCTTCTTTATCAATGACTTCAATATTAATTATACTTTAAAAACAGCCTCCGTTTTTGATGCCATTGTATTTTCAGGTTTAGTTAATAATATTTTCAATGTAAAATATGTGTCTAATGGCTATTATTACACTTACGACGACACTTGGTCTAACCCAGGAAGTATCGCTACTATCGAAGGAGCTGGTTTTTACCCACAAGCAACGACTAACTTCTTAGTAGGAGTAACCTTAAAATTTTAATTACTAATTAAATAAGTGTTAGTTCCGGTGACCTCAACTCTGTACGGCTTTAATGTACATGGTTGAGGATCATCGCCTAATGCGGTTCCTGTAATTAAATTATATTCATTACCATCGTCACAACCACAAACAGCATTTAATCCTACTATAGTTAATTTAGAACATGAAGACGCTACATGGTTAGGATCTGCACCATCCCAAGCTAATATAGAATTAGCATTTGCTCTTACTAAAATGATACCGTTATTACCATAATTTTCAACTCTCATTGCACTGACAGGAAACAACAACTGATTAAATTGAGGAAAATTAAGATTCACAGACAAATTCACTCCAACATCTAATAAATAATTGCAATTGTAAGTAGAGTCATCTTTGCTACATCCAAAAAACACTACGCAACCAAACATTACTAATAATTTCTTCACAGGTCTACTCTTTTTTAATGATTTGAAATTTAACGCATTAAAATCCAAAATCGTTTGAAGCCACAAGAATACGGGCTTTTCGTATTAAAATTTAAATTATTAACATTTTTAATACATTCTAACTTCAAATTTTGTGGCGCAATTTACTATTAATTAAACAATACCGTAATAATTTTATATATTTGCATAGTAATCTCGTCAGCGCGAGGTTTTTTTTATGCTAACATTATAATTATAGAATAACGAACATTTAAGAAGCACTAAATATCTACAGTGATTTTTGAGCCTGTCTGATTTTCAGACAGGCTCAAAAATGATAAAGAAACGGCTTATTAAACACGCGTTATTTTTAAAACGATTAAATTATGAGTAAAGTATCTTATTACACAGCTGAAGGTTTAAAAAAATTACGAGAAGAGTTAAACCAGCTTAAAGATGTGGAACGTCCAAAGGCATCACAAGCAATTGCAGAAGCTAGAGACAAAGGCGATTTAAGTGAAAACGCAGAGTATGATGCTGCGAAAGAAGCACAAGGTATGTTAGAAATGAAAATTTCTAAAATGGAAGAAATCTTATCTGGCGCAAGAGTTATTGATGAGTCGCAATTAGACTTAACCAAAGCCTTAGCTTTATCTAAGGTTAAAATTAAGAATCAAACAAACGGTATGGAAATGACCTACACGTTGGTTGCTGAAAGTGAAGCTGATTTAGCCACTGGTAAAATCTCAGTAAATTCTCCAATAGGTAAAGGTTTATTAGGTAAATCTGTAGGAGACGTGGCAGAAATACAAGTTCCGAGTGGTATTATGAAATTTGATATTTTAGAAATTTCAAGATAAACTTTAATTGTAAAAGCAGTAAAATCAGAGATTATTAATAAAAAGATTCCTATTTAATGGGAATCTTTTTATATTTATGTAAATATCAATTGTGCGTAAATTTGAAAGCTGTTAAATCCATTTTCATATCACTGTCAAAGGGCTTTTCAACAACATTCAAAAAGGCTTATTTATAATCATTGCAACAGAAGTATTAACTTATGGCAACACTCTTCACAAAAATAATTTCAGGGGAAATACCTTCATATAAAGTAGCAGAAACTGAAGATTTTTTTGCGTTTTTAGATATCAACCCAAACTCTAAAGGCCATACGCTTTGTATTCCTAAGAAAGAAGTTGATAAAATTTTTGACTTAGATGAAGCCACTTACATCGCGTTAATGAAATTTTCGCGTCGTGTTGCTCTTGCCTTAGAAAAAGCTGTGCCTTGTGAACGTATTGGTATGTCTGTAATTGGATTAGAAGTACCACACGTGCATGTGCATTTAATTCCGTTGCACTCCATGGAAGATGCTCGTTTTACAAATAAACAGAACCTCTCACCTGAGGAATTTAAAGCATTAGCAGAAAAAATAGGCTCTAATTTTATTTAGAATATTCCTAAAACAAATAATACTACAGCAATTAAAATGATTATAGCAAAAGCTATAAAACCCCAAGCAATGGGCTTTAATTTAGTTGATTTTGGTTTAATTTTCAATCCTCTTTTGTGGTAATCCACAACACGTTCAATATCGTCTGTCCAACGGATTGGAAAGATCTGTACTTCGCAATTTAAACAGAGTAATTGGCATGTGGTTTCGCCTGTAATTGCCTTATATAGCTTCGTTTCTATAAGTTTTTGTTTGAACGTAAGTTCCAAACTATCATTAGAGTAACATTCAGGACAGTTATTACCTAACCGAGCTTCTTTTAAAGTAAAAAGTTTCGAAGAATTCATCCCCAAATTTAAACTATTTTTTCAATAAATTGACTTTGCATCTGCAATAGATTCAAAAGCGTAACTCTCTACCTAGCAAACAACTAAGCTGTCTTTAAAAGAATTTGCAAGGTAGTTCCTTTTCCTATTTCTGAGGTCAGCACTTTTATCTTGCCATTGTGATAGTCTTCCACAATTCGGCGTGCTAAAGATAACCCAAGTCCCCAACCACGTTTTTTGGTGGTGTAGCCAGGCTCAAATATTTTATGAAATGAAGATTTGTGAATGCCTTTTCCGGTATCAGATATGTTAATGTAAACTCTACTTTCTAGCTGCCTTAATTCAATTTTCAAATCCCCTTTACCTTTCATGGCATCAATGGCATTTTTTACTAAATTTTCAATCGTCCAACTAAAAAGTTGTTCATTCAATTGCACTGTAATTTCCCTTTCAGGAACTACAAGTTCAAAATTAATAAGTTTAGAAGATCTCGATTTTAAATAATCATAAGACGATTTAGTAACCTCAACAATATCCATTTTTTTAAGTGTAGGAGCCGATCCTATTTTACTAAAACGCTCTGTTATGGTCTGAAGTCTATCAATATCTTTTTCAATTTCTACAATGTAATCACGGTTTACATTTTCGGTTTTTAAAATTTCGGTCCAACCTACAAGCGACGATAACGGAGTCCCAATTTGGTGCGCTGTTTCCTTTGCCATACCTGTCCATAGTTTATTTTGCTCTGCAATTTTAGAACTTCTATAAAAGAAATACACTACGGCAGCAAAAAGGATAATAATGAGCAATAAGGCTAAAGGATAATATTTTAATCGGTTTAATAATGGAGAATTACCGTAGTAAATAAATTGTTTAGACGAAGTCCCCATATTCACTTCAATCGGAGTGTTTTCACTCTTAAATTTAGCAACAAGATTTTTAATAACATTAGAATCTGTTAAAAGCGATTCATCAACATTTCTAGAAGTACTAAGTTCCCCATCCTTGTCTATAACGATAACTGGTGTACTAATTATGGTCTCTGTGATAACATGACTTGTTACTTCATTAACCTCATCATTAGATTTTATAGTTCCAATATCTGTTAAGGCCACAGACCAAGTTTTCATTTTAGAACGTTCTTCTTGTTTAAAATCTTGAAAGAATGTGTAAGTATTCCAAAGAATAAGAGAAATAATTATAAAGGAGGTTGCTATAATAATCCAGCGGATTACATTTCGGTTAAAACTGAAGGTCATTAGTTAGGTTTAATTCATTTTTAAATATAATGTAAAATTGTTAATATTATTGTTCTTAGATATCCACTAAATACTTTTGTTGCCAAATCATTATAATTATATTTGTTGAAAATCAGCAAAATACATGGCATCATTTAACCCTCAAGATCTTAAAACTAGCGTTTTACATGGCTATTTATTAAGTGCCGTTTCGCCAAGACCAATTGCACTAGCAAGTACTATTGATGGAAAAGGCAATTCTAATTTATCACCATTTAGTTTTTTTAATGTGTTTAGCGCTAATCCTCCGATTTTAATTTTTTCACCTGCAAGGCGTGTTAGAGATAACACCACAAAACATACCTTACACAATGTTGAAGCGACCAAAGAAGTGGTTATTAATGTAGTTAATTACGATCTGGTACACCAAGCCTCTTTATCGAGTACAGAATACCCAGAAGGCACAAATGAATTTGAAAAAGCCGGATTATCCATGCTGCCTTCAGATAAAATAAAACCGTTTAGAGTAGCAGAATCCCCTATACAATTTGAATGTAAAGTCAACGAAATTATTGCTTTGGGCACCGAAGGAGGAGCCGGAAATTTAGTGATTTGTGAAGTTGTGAAACTTCATATTTCAGAAGAGGTTTTAAATGACAATCAAACCATAAATCAAGAAGCTTTAGATTTGGTTGCCAGAGCTGGTGGCAGTTACTATAGTAGAGCTAAAACCGGATTTTTTGAAATTCCGAAACCTTTATCATCTTTGGGAATTGGTGTAGATAATATGCCAGATCATGTAAAAAATAGCATGATTTTAACAGGTAATAATATTGGAATGTTGGCCAATGTAGAAATTTTACCAAATGCTAGCGATGTTAATAAGTTTATTGATGACATTAGTGAGCGCTATCCCGATATAAAAACAGCATCTCACAGAGAAAAACACAAATTAGCCCAAAATTATTTGAGCTATGGAGACGTAGAAAGTGCTTGGAAGTTATTACTTTCGTAGCCTGAATAAAATTAAGTAATAAAATTTATAGATTAAGCAAAATGGAAGTACAAGGACGTATTAAAATGGTAGGTGAGACTCAAACTTTTGGAAGTAACGGGTTTAGAAAAAGAGAAGTTGTAGTGACTACAGAAGAGCAGTACCCACAACACATTATGGTGGAATTTGTCCAAGACAAATGTGATTTATTAAATAGCTACCAAGTAGGTCAGCAAGTTAAAATTAATATCAACTTAAGAGGTAGAGAATGGGTTAACCCACAAGGTGAAACTAAATACTTTAACTCTATACAAGGATGGAGAATTGAAGGTGTACAAGCGCAGTCTGCAAGCGGTAATATGCCTCCAGTACCACCAACGGAAGCTTTTGAGCCAGTTAATGATGTAAACGAAGGAGATAACGACGATTTACCTTTCTAATTAAGGCAAATAACACATATTTAAAAGGCTTGTTTTTATATAAAAACAAGTCTTTTTCTGTATATGGCCTTAACAAAAAAGTCCTGATGGTTAATCAGGACATAATTTGGTTTTAGGTTAGACCTTTACAATTAAGCAATGATGAACAAAAAAATATAATATAAAGGTCTACTCAAATATCTGTAAAAATGTTTTAGCATCAAAGTTAAAGTCTTAATTTTAAATCCTTAATTGCCATTTTTATTGTAACTGATGCATTTTTTAACTGATAAAATAGAATTTCCTGATGTGTCTGAAGCCTCTGCAGAAGGGCTACTTGCTATTGGAGGCGATTTGACACCCGATCGTTTACTTTATGCTTATTCTAAAGGTATTTTTCCTTGGTTTCAGGATGAAGAACCGATACTTTGGTGGTCACCAGACCCGCGATTTGTTTTGTTTCCAGAGGATTTAAAAGTCTCTAAAAGTATGAGACAAGTGTTGCGAAAGGGCAATTTTAAAGTCACAATAAACAAAGCCTTTAAAGATGTAATAGCATCTTGTGCTGCCATAAAACGGAATGACCAAGACGGCACATGGATTACTGAAAACATGATAAATGCTTATTACAAATTACACCAACTCGGCTTTGCTAAATCTGTAGAAGTGTGGGAAAATGATGAACTCGTTGGTGGCTTATATGGTATTGAAATTAATAATTCCGTTTTCTGTGGTGAAAGTATGTTTACCAAAGTAAGTAATGCCAGTAAAGTTGGCTTTATAACCTTTGTACAAAATACAAATTACACATTAATAGATTGCCAATTACACACCAATCACCTCGAAAGTTTAGGCGCCAAAAACATCTCTAGGTCAGCATTCCTCAACTATTTTAAACCTGACGATATCTAAAGCACGTAACTTCATGGTCGTTTACCATACCTGTGGCTTGCATATACGCATACACAACAGTTGAACCTACAAATTTAAAACCTCGCTTTTTTAAATCTTTGCTTATAGTATCACTTAAAGGTGTATTTGCAGGAGCTTCTTTATAATATACAACCTCGTTTTTTATCGGTTTTCCATCTACAAAATCCCATATATACTTAGAAAACGATCCATAGTCGTCCTGAATTTTCATAAAAGCCTGTGCATTTGTAATCGTTGCTTTTACCTTCAACTTATTTCTTATAATCCCTGTGTCTCGTAAAAGGTCTTCAACTTTAGAAGTATCGTATTCTGCTATTTTTTTATAATCGAAATTATCAAAAGCTTTTCTAAAATTTTCTCGCTTTTTTAAAACGGTAATCCAGCTTAATCCGGCTTGAAATGTTTCTAAAATTAAGAATTCAAACAAGGTGGCATCGTCATATACCGGAACACCCCATTCATCATCATGGTAGTCTTCATATAACAAATCACCAACACACCAACCACATCTGTTTTTACTCATCTTGTAAGGAATTTTATTTCGTGCTACTAATGTAACAACAGTTGCACAAAAAACAGCAATAGATTATTATTTTTGTTCATATGAATACAGACACACTTCCTTTAGAAAACATCATTTTAGCTAGTCTAAAAAACAGTATGACTTACGCAGAATACAGAACCTTAGTTAGTACTTTGGCAGCAACCAATTCTACAACCGGTGAGAACCAAACTGAGGCTTTAGTTGCCTACACACAATTAAATGATAGACGGATGAAACGTTGGGATAAAACCGCTAAAGTTTCTGACGCTATGAAGGCTAAGATTGAAAGTTTTGATAAAAAAATCACTTGGTTAGTTATTTCAGAAAGTTGGTGTGGAGATGCCGCTCATATTATGCCTATTATTAACAAAGTCGCAGAGCTTAATGATGCTATAGATTATAAAATTGTACTGAGAGATAAAAATGACATACTCATGGATCAATTTTTAACTAATGGAGGAAAATCAATTCCAAAGTTAATCATGCTACATTCTGAGACTAATACTGTTTTAGACACCTTTGGACCACGACCAACAGTGGCAACAAAAATGGTGCAAGATTACAAAGCTGAACATGGTATGTTAACACCAGAATTTAAAGAAGATTTACAACGCTGGTATAATAAAGATAAAGGCCAATCTACCATTGAAGATTTGGTTAACTTATTAAAATAAGTCATGAATTTCGGTGGCTTAGCATAGTCGAGGCCACTCTTTTATTTCCCTTTAAACAAAAACGTAATTGTGCCTAATTGCTCACGCTTTTCTGAGGTATTAAATTGAACAGTTTCTGCATACGAAATAGCATGATTAATTAAGCACTGATTATTGGAGTTAGACGCACCATTAATATAAGCATCGATAACATCACCTGTGTTATTCACTCTAATACTTACCACTATTTTGCCACCATTTTCACATAAATAACGTGGCGTTTTATAATAAGTTATGGTTCTTCCCTTTAGAGAATACGTTAAGGTACTTTTAGTTTTGGCATGCTCATCTGCCTGCTTTTTATTCTCGAGACGCTGTTTTAACTCTTCTTGTAATTTTTTATAAGATTGCGTTTCATCTGAATTTAAAGCGTACGCATTACTACCTGTATAGGTTTTGGTAATACTTGCTTCCTCTTGTACCTCACTAGCTTTAGCTTCTGCCATCGCTTCTGTGGTACGTTCAAAATCATTAGCATCAACCGTTTTAAAATTGCGCATCATTTCTTTATACTCTTGGTCTTCGTTAAATGCTTTGTTGGTAGATTTTCCGTTGATATCTTCTATGTCCTGAAGGTCTTCTTTTGTGATTTCAGGTTCTGGTTCAATGAGATAATAGCTTTCTGAGACTAATTTTTCTTGAAGTGTAAGTTGAAAACTGAACATAGCAAACACTACAATTCCTGCAATAAGAAATGTAATTATGGCGGCTTTATGTCGATCAACAAAATTCAGTATACAATAGATTTAGACTACTAATAAATACGAATATAATGAAGAAATAGTTTAACTACCTATCTTAAACCGGTGTTAAATCACTCTTTAGAAGGAAGATTAGCGATAAAAACTTCAGGTGTTAAGGCGTCTTCAACTTTAAAATCACCAATCCGTGTACGACGTAACGAAGATAAATGGGCACCAGAATTTAAGGCTTTACCAAAATCATTAGCTAAAGACCTAATGTATGTTCCTTTGCTACAAACCACTCTAAAATGTAATTCTAAATTCTTAATCTCCGTGATTTCAAATGTAGTTATTTCTACTTGTCTCGATTTAATTTCAACCTCCTCACCTGCTCGAGCAAATTCATATAAACGTTTTCCATCCTTTTTTATAGCCGAAAACACAGGAGGAAACTGGTCTATTAAACCTATAAATTGCTGGGTGGTTTTATGAATTAAGTCTTCTGTAATATGATCTGTAGGAAAGCTTTCGTTTACCTCGGTTTCTAAATCATAGGATGGAGTTGTTCCTCCTAAAACAAACGTTCCTGTATACTCTTTTTCTTGACCTTGAAATGTGTTTATTTGTTTGGTCATTTTCCCAGTGCAAATTACCAATAATCCTGTTGCTAATGGGTCTAAAGTTCCTGCATGGCCGACTTTAATTTTTTTTATCCCAAAAGCCTGACGTATAGACCAACGCAATTTATTTACAGCCTGAAACGAGGTCCAGGTCAATGGTTTGTCTATTAATAAGACTTCACCTGCTTTATAATCTTCTTCTGTTTTCATCTATACTAAAGACCAAATTATAGCAACAATACCAACAATTGCACAATAGATTGCAAAATAAGATAGTTTACTCTTTTTTACGATAGCAATCATCCAAGTACAAGCAAATAAACCTGCAACAAACGCTGCTATAAATCCAACACTTAGTGCTGTAAAATTAGAACTATCGTAAGTTAATTCTCCGCCTAAAAGATCTTTAGCAATTTTACCAAAAATTAAAGGCACCACCATTAAAAATGAAAAACGTGCTGCTTTAGTTTTGTCGTTACCTAATAATACGGACGTGGAAATTGTTGCTCCAGAACGCGAAATACCTGGCAACATGGCAACAGCCTGTGAAACACCTATAATAAAGGCGTTAGAGAAAGAAACCTTTTTCTGCGTATCCTTTGCTTTATCTGCTAAAAATAATAAAACAGCAGTTATAATCAACATACAACCGACGAGCAGTATATTACCATTAAAAAGTTGTTCTAATTCTTCTTCAAAAAATACACCTACAATAACAGCAGGTAACATTGATAAGGCAATTTTAGACACAAATTGAAGGTCTTCGTTCCATTCAAATTTTAAAACTCCTTTTAGTAGTAATAAAATGTCTTTTCTAAAAATAACAATTGTGCTTAATGCTGTTGCAAAATGAAGTACAACTGTAAATAACAAGCTTTCTTTTGGTACAGAATTATCACCCAGAATTGCCTTACCCAACTCTAAATGACCACTTGAAGATACAGGTAAAAACTCAGTAAGTCCTTGAATAATTCCTAAAATAATTGCATCTATAATTTCCATGTGACAAAAGTATCAATTAACTTTATATACCTGTCAAAAATACGCAAAATGAATATTATTTTTTAAACCTTAAAAGTCGAGTCTCTTATTATTAAATTACTTCTAATTTCGACGGTTTTGTTAATAAGAGAAACATTAGGTTGATTTATTTCTTCTATTAAATATTTTACGGCCGTAGCTCCAATTTTTTGACCAGGTTGATCTATAGTGGTTAGCATAGGTTCTATAATTGTAGCATTTAAAGAATTACTAAATCCAACAACAGCTATCTCTTCGGGGATTTTAATATTAAATTTTTTTAACGTTTTAATGACACCAATAGCAGCTGTATCGGTTATAGCAAAAATAGCATCTGGCCGTTTTTTTAAACTTAAAAGTACATTCGCCATACGTTTGCCCTGAATTAAAGAAATATCATCTACACTAATTATCAGTTTGTCATCTATAGGTAAATTATGCTCTTTTAATGCTTTTAAATATCCCTCAAAGCGTTTTTCTGAATTATACGAATATTCAGTCTCCTTTATAATCGCTATACGTTTTTTACCAATATTAACTAAGTGTTCTACCGCATTATATGCCGACTCAGTTTCATTAATTACCACCTGTGTACATGGTATTTTATCAGAGGCTTTGTCAAACAAAATCAATGGTAGTGTATTTAGAACTTTTAATATAGAACTTACATCTCTTGTCATTTTAGAAATAGACATAAGCACTCCATCTACACCAAACTGAATCATGGTTTTAAGCATTTCAGTTTGCTTATCGATATCATTATTAGATTCCGAAACAATGACTCTATAGCCTTTTAAAGAAGCCTCTTCTAAAACTCCTCTTATTAATGTGGTTGTAAAATAATGCGTAATACTAGGTACAATGACACCTATGATATTCGATTTATGACTTCGAAAACCTTTTGCGAAAATATTAGGAATGTAATTTAGGTTATGAGCTAAATCATTCACTCTTTTTTTTGTGACATCGCTTATATCTGGATGATCATTCAATGCTCTGGAAACCGTAGAAATAGATAAATCTAATTTTTCAGCGAGCGCTTTTAATGTTGGTGTACGTTTTTTCAATCCTTTTTATTTTTCGCAAACGTTACCGCAAACGTTTGCTTAGTAATTTCTTAACATTTATGCTGCAAATTTAGTAATTTGATAATAAATTTACTTCATAAACAATAAATATATAATATCAATGAAAACATCTCTACTAACACTTGCACTTGTTCTAAGTGTATTTACCGCTTTTTCGCAAACCGAAATTAGCGGAACTGTAAAGGACACATCAGGGAATCCTATTATGGGTGTCAACGTCATTATTAAGGGAAGTACGTCTGGTACGGTCTCTGATTTTGATGGCAACTTTAATTTCACCACAGATCTCTCAGGTGAACAGACATTACAAGTTTCATATATTGGATTTGAAACTTTTGAACAACAAATTAACTGTGACGAAAGCACGCTTACAATCGATGTTATTCTAACCGAAGGAGGCAGCGCCTTAGATGAAGTTTTACTTACAGCAACATCTACGACACGGTCTCAAAAAGAAACTCCTATGTCTATTACTTCAATAGGCGCCAAAAAATTATCTACCGTTAATACAAGTAGTCAGGCTGATGTTTTAAGAAGTATTCCTGGAATTACTGCTGAAGGTGGTGGTGGAGAAGCTGCATCCAACATCTTTGTTAGAGGATTACCGTCTGGTGGGCAATACCAATTTAACCCATTACAAATAGACGGCATGCCTGTTCTAAGCACATTTGGTTTAAACTCATCGGCACATGATGTCTATTTCCGAAATGACATTGGTATGAAAAACTTAGAATTTGTCCGTGGTGGCTCTTCTATCCTATACGGTGTAGGTTCTGTGGCAGGTATAATTAACTACACAAGTGCTACAGGTTCTGCCATTCAAAAAAGTACAATTAGAACAGAAGTGGCATCTAACTCTAGATATAAAGCAGATTTTGCAACCAGTGGTCCATTAGGTGGTGAAAATTCAAATACCTACTATGCCCTTTCTGGTTTTTACAGATATGATGAAGGCCCTGTAAAAACAGGATTACCAACAGAAGGTTTCCAATTACGAGGAAATATTAAGCATGTCACAGATAAAGGATCGATTACTTTTTCTGGACAATGGATTGATGATACAGTTCAATTCTTTCTACCTTACCCATTAGAAGGTGGCTCTAGAAACAGACCTACGGGTAACGACGGTGAAGAAATTTTTACACTTCAAACGGCTGCAGCAGCAGATATTTCTTATGCCACACCAGATGGTATTTACAATTCACCAATTGAAGATGGTATTGCAACCAAAGGTGGTTACTTTTTAACCAATTTTAAACACAACTTTTCCGATGATTTAAGATTAGACGCTAAGTTTAGATACTCTAAGTACAAACATGAATTCAACCTATTTTTAGATGGAAGTGGTGTTAGCGGAGCAAAAGTTGTAGAAACCCAGGCAGAATATTTAGCTGCCAGAGGCTTAACTTCTGGTGACTTCACCTATTTAAACGGGCAACCTTTAGACTCTGATGCTTTGCTTTATGAAAATAGAATACTTGATCGTAGTCGACCATTACAAGAATTAATGGCCGATATAAAATTTACAAAAACAGCAGGAAATCATAATATTACCTTCGGAACATTTATGTCTAGATCTGAAGCTGGTGACTTTAATCTTATCACAAATTATTTAGGAGAATATAATGACAGACCAGAACTTGTTAATGTCTCTGGATATTCCATAAACGGTGTTACTAACAGAGGGACCTCGTATACTAACAGAAATATCTCTAGTAATAAAATAGCATTTTTCGTTGCTGATGAATTAAAGCTAGACCGATGGAATTTCGATTTTGGAGTACGTTATGAAAGAGCATCTGGTGATATTGAAGTCGAAGGAACAGAATCTTATACCGTAGATAATACTGGTATTACCAATTTAGATAATGTAATGTGGGGAAATGGTAGCTTTACAAGAGGACATGTTTCTGCAGATGATTTTGCATTTGTTGTAGCTGGATTATACAAAGTTAATGACGACTTAAGTGCTTACGGAAACTTTTCTAGTGGCTACTTCTTTCCAGAGTTACGAGCAACACAATTCAACGCACTAGGAGAACCATCTTCTTACGACACCGAAAAAATTCTACAAGGAGAACTCGGAATTAAGTACTCTAAAAATAAGTTTTCTGGTACTGCTGCCCTTTACACAGTGGGTCTTAAAGATAGAAGATCTATTAGCTTTGTCAATGCCTCTAACGGAGGTGTTACCGAAGAAGTAGACACACAAGATACTAGTACTTTCGGATTTGAAGGCACATGGAACTGGGCCTTTGTAGAACATTTTAACTTCGGAGGTTCTATCACTTACCAAGATCATGAAATCACTAAATCTGAAGCAGATTCAGATCTAGAAGGTAACGAGTTAAGAAGACAACCTAATTTAATTACAACCCTAGCCTTAGATTATTCAAATTCAAAATTTGATGCTGGTTTAGTCTACAATTATACAGGAGAAAAATTTTCTAACGATGCTAATACCATTGAATTAGATGCCATAGGTTTAGCTAATCTTAATTTTGGCTACACTTTTAATTTAAGTGAAGACAATGAAACCTTACGTTTAGGTGCTCAAGTTTTTAACCTGTTTAATTCAGACGGTATTACTGAAGGTTCTCCGCGATTAGGAAACAACCAAACTGAAGAAGAATTTTTTGTAGGTAGACCTGTTCTCCCAACTCGAGTTTTCTTCAACGCCACATTTAATTTTTAAATTGATTGATTAATAGCTTGATCGCATTGGCATTCTCATAACGAATGCCGATGCTTTCTTTAAATTTTCACCTTTCTACCAAAATGACAACAAAAGACAACTTAATAGAGAACGCCAAAACAGTGCTTAACTCTAATTTCGACGAAGACAAAGGATTTACAATTCCATGCGAAGGTTTATATCCATTTCAATGGAACTGGGACTCTGGTTTTATTGCTATAGGGTTTGCTCATTATGACACTGACAAAGCCAAAAGAGAAATAGAAGCCTTACTTAGTGCGCAATGGGAAAACGGGTTTATTCCGCACATCATTTTTCATAACGACAGTGATACGTATTTTCCTGGACCTGATTTTCACCTATCAAAACTGCATCCATTAGCTTCAAAAAGTCATAGAACTACAGGAATGACACAACCTCCTGTTTTAGGATTTGTACTAAAAGAACTTTATGAAATTGTAGAAGACAAAACCGATATTCTCAATTTTATTAAGGCAAAAATTGATAAAGTTTATCACAATCACGAACACTTCTATACACACAGAGACCCTAACCAAGAAGGTTTAGCCTTTATCTACCACAATTGGGAATCTGGCACAGATAATTCTCCGATATGGGATGATATCTGGGACACTATGAATCCTCCTAATTATAAGTTTGAACGTAGAGATACAACGCATGTAGATGCTTCTCAACGCCCTACAAATAGAGAATACGATTATTATTTACATCTCATAGAAATTGCAAAAGAACACCATTACGACGATGCTAAAATTGCAGAGTTATCACCATTTTTGGTACAAGATCCACTTTTTAATGCTATGCTCATAAAATCTAATGCGGCATTAATAGCACTTTATGAAATTATTGGAGATGCCGATGATAAAATTAGTCAATTAAAGCAATGGCAAACGAAAGCGATAGCCAGATTTAATGAGAAGTTATTTAACGAAAAACTAGGAGCGTACGTTCATTACGACCTTCGCAATGAAAAACAAATAGAACATGTATCCTCATCATCGTTTTCTCCTTTATTTGCTGATATTCCAGATGAAGCACGTGCCAATACTTTAGTTGAAACCATGACGACTAAATTTGGCTCAGAAAACAGATATCTCTGTGCCTCTTTCGATCCTGATAGCGATCGGTTTAACCCTAAAAAATACTGGAGAGGTCCTGTGTGGATTAACCTCAACTGGTTACTATATAAAGGCTTAAAATCTTACGGTTTTTACGACCTTTCTAATCGCGTTAAAGATGACTCTATTACCTTAATTGAAAAATATGGTTTTTATGAATACTTCGACTCTAGAAAAGAGGTTACTGAAAATGCAGGATATGGCGGAAACAACTTTTCGTGGAGTGCTGCTTTATTAATTGATTTTCTTAAATCTTAAAAATGAAAATTGGACGTTTTTACACGGCTATTTCTAAACATTAATGCGTATTTTAAAAGGCACATAAACCCATCGGTTAGAATACAAAAACATAAATTGACATGAATTGGTTAGACTATACAATTATTGCATTTTATCTTATTGCCTTTATAGCTATGGGCTATTTTTTTAAGGAAAACAACAACTCAAAAGATTATTTTCTGGGAGGAAAAAGTTTAGGGTGGTTTCCGTTGAGTCTCTCTACAATGGCTACCCAACTTTCGGCTATAAGTTTTATTTCTGCTCCAGCATTTGTAGGCCTCAAAGCCAATGGAGGATTAAAATGGTTAACATTTGAATTTGGAGTTCCTCTTGCCATGATTGGAATTATGTTTTTTGTAATACCTCCATTATATAAATCTGGTATTGTAAGTATTTATGAATATTTAGAGCGTCGCTTTTCAAAATCGACAAGAAAACTAATTAGTCTTGTTTTTCAAATAAGTCGAGCTTTAGGTACTGGTGTAATGGTATTTACCATGGCACTCATTATACAATCTGTAGTTGGTATTAGTTTTCATTGGACCTTACTCATAATTAGTGTCGTAACCCTTATATACTCTTATCAGGGTGGTATGAAAGCTGTGGTTTGGGGAGATGCCATTCAAATGCTCATCTTATTTTCAGGTTTAATTATCTGTTTAATTATAGGGTACTCATTAATTAAGGAAACAGGGTCTTTTGAAGGCTTTAATCCAGACCGTTTACAAGTTATAGATTTCTCCAATTTTGGTTTTTTTGAAGGAGAAGAATATGGTTTTTGGCCGATGCTTTTAGGTGGTCTATTTTTATATTTATCATATTATGGCACCGACCAAACTCAGGCTCAACGCCTATTATCTGCTAAAAATGAAGGTACCATTAGAAAATTATTATTGGCCAATGGTTTATTACGGTTTCCGGTAGTCCTCGTCTACTGCGTTATGGGATTAATTATTGGTTATCTCGTAAGTCATGTACCAGAGTTTTATGAAAGTATTAGAGAAACTACACGTTTGCATTTTCCTGCTGAATATGCCAAATCTGGTATTAAACCAGATTTAATGATTCCTGTTTTTATTACCAAATACCTACCAAATGGTCTAATAGGGATTTTAATGGTAGGGATTATGTCTGCCGCGATGTCTTCATTAAGTTCTACCATTAATTCATTAAGTGCTGTCACTATTGAAGATTTTTTCAACACTAAAGACAGAAATCTAAGCGAGAAAAATTACATGCTTCTCTCTAAAGGATTAGTTGTATTTTGGGGTGTGGTTTGTATTTTAACAGCTTATCTGTTTGGTAATAGCGAAAGCACAGTTATTGAACTCATTAATGCCATTTCATCATTATTCTACGGCCCTATTCTTGCGGCATTTGTGATAGCTATATTTCTAAAAAAAGTGAATCATATTGGTATGAACACTGCGATAATCACCGCTGTTGTTGTAAATCTTGTTTTTAAATATTTACCTGAATTAGTTTACTTATTTAATGAAGGTCATTTTTATTCTGGAAATAATTCTATACATATGGCTTTAGCCGAAATTGGTATTCACAATATTCCCGATTTATTTTGGATATGGTATAACTTAACTGGTTTTGTCATCGCAGTTATCTTAGCTGTCATAGTGAGTAAATTAACTCCCAAAATAGCTGCTAAGCCTATGGAAATAGTATACACGTTTAACCCTAAAGAACTCTTGCAGAAAGAAAGTATTATTCTCATAGCATTTTTTATCTTCATTTTAATCATTAGTTACTTTTTGCCTCAAATCTTAAGTTAGCCTAAATATGAAAATTATATTAGCACCCGATAAATACAAAGGCTCTCTCACTGGGCTAGAATTTTGCAACATTATCGCACCTATTTTGCAAACTTCTTTAAATGCTGAAGTTGTTAAAATGCCTTTAGCCGATGGTGGAGATGGCACTATCGAGGTCATCAATTATTACCTAAAAGGAGCTGTTTTAGAAGCAGAGGTTAATAATCCATTAGACCAACCCATAATAGCAACTTACCTTTATGCCGAAGCCTCTAAAATTGCATTTATTGAAATGGCTGAAGCTTCAGGTATGAAACTCTTGAATCCTAAGGATCAAAATTGTATGCTTACCAGCACTTTTGGTACCGGACAACTCATCCTCAATGCCATAGATAAAGGAGCGCAACACATTATATTAGGTATTGGCGGCAGCGCTACAAATGACTGTGGTATCGGTATGGCACAAGCCTTAGGGTATCGTTTTTTAGATGCGCAAAATAAGCCTGTAATTCCTATAGGGAAAGAACTTTACAACATTGATACCATAGACGTATCTAACGTAGACAAACGCTTAAAATCAATAAGTTTTCAAGTGGCTTGCGACGTCACTAATCCGCTTTACGGTTTCAACGGTGCAGCTTATGTGTATGCCAAACAAAAAGGTGCATCACCTCAAGATATTAAACATTTAGATATGGGTTTAAGACAATTTTCTAAAGTTCTTGATGCACAATTTAAACTCAATACTCAAAATATTTTGGGTGCTGGTGCTGCAGGCGGACTAGGTGCTGGTGCGGTCGCTTTTTTAAATGCCACCCTTTTGCCCGGAATAGAAGTCATTAAAGGCATTGCGTCATTTGATCATAGCATAGAAAATGCTGACTGGATTATTACTGGAGAAGGAAAATTAGATCATCAAACGCTTTCTGGTAAAACACTAAGTGGTGTACTAACTTCAGCCAAAAAAAGGGATACAAAAGTGGCCGCTTTTTGTGGAAGTATTGAATTACAACCTAAAGAATTACAACAAATGGGTATTGCTTATAGCGATTCCATTATGAATAAATCCAAAAATTTGGAAGACGCTTTGGCTCATACCAACACGTATTTACAAGAAATCACTAAATCTTTTGTGACGTTTTTAAATAACTAAAATTATTTCTTGTTGGGATTTAAAAGAATTGCATAAACCTGAATACCAAAACCTATTAAGACTAGTGTAGGTGCTAAACGAATACGTCTCCAACTGTAGATAGATTCGTCAAAAACATTAGGGTCGTCACTACCACCTCCAGACATTAAGATAAATCCAACAACAATGAATGCTAAACCTATAAACAAGAATTTATAGTTTTTCTTTCCGAAGATAAATTCGGATTTTGAGTCTTCTTTTCGTTTTTGTTCTCCCATTAGTCCTTAAATTCTGAATAGATTATTTGGTCTTCAACAGCTAGCTGAGCTATATGTTTTGATGGCCCATAAATCATTTTTGGTAAATGCAAAGTAACGGTTTTATTTAAAACTTTTGCGTTAAGAGTATCTAAATTTAAACCAGACTCTATACCTCTGTTGATATAAAAGGACTTTCCATCGTCTCCTTTAAACTGAATATCAAAAGTTGGCCCTTCTCTAAGTTCTATAATCTTAGAGCTTATTATTTTACATTCTGATGATTTGGGATTATGAATCACAAAAGATTTGTAGAAAAATAAAGGTGTTACCACTATTATGAGTATAACAAACTTTTTGATAGATATTTTCATAACTGAAGGTTTAAAATAAAAAGTCAAACGCTCTAAAGCAAGTACACTGAAACGTACATACGTTAATAATAGAGCTGATCCGTCTTCAAGTTTAAGAAACGTTGTGTGGCGATGAACGTACTAATCCAGGTAATTACAATCCCTAATAGAAAAATACCAACAAATAAACCTGCAATTAAAACGGTGTTTCTCAGTAATTCTAATTCCGGAAACGTAATATCTAAATAGTATAAAACAATTGCCATGCCTCCTAATGCAACCAGCGCACCTATAATACCAAGTTGCACACTTTTCCAAACAAATGGCCTGCGAATAAAGGTTTTGGTAGCACCAACCATTTGCATGGTTTTTATAATAAAACGCTTAGAATACACGGCTAATCGTATAGAACTATTAATTAATAAAACAGCAATTAACGTAAACAACCCACTAATAATTAGTACCCAAAACGTGATTTTTTTAACGTTGTCATTCATGAGTTCTACTAAATCATTATCGTATCTTATTTCTTCAATAAATGCTTTAGTAGAAAGCGCATCTGTAATTTCAGTTAGTTGTTCTGTGGTTACGAAATCAGCTTTTAAGTGTACGTCAATCGAATTTTTTAAAGGATTATAGCCCACAAAGTCCATAAAATCTTCACCAGTTTCGGCTTTCATAAATTCGGCAGCTTCCTCCTTTGAGACATAGAGTGCTTCTTTAGTGTAATCTGCCATCGCAAGACTCTTTTTTAACTGATTGACTTCGACCTCTTTTGCCGTATCATTCAAGTAAATGGTCATGACCACTTGTTCTTTAAAGTGATCAGCAACCTTTTTAGAATTAATGACTAAAAGTCCCAAACAACCTAAAAGAAATAAAACCAAAGCGATACTTATTACTACAGAAATGTAAGAAGATATCAATTTGCGTTTTTGATATTTGTCAAAAGATGATGCCATAAATGAATGTGGATTTATGCTGTAAAAATAATAAAGAATTTGCTTATGTTAACTATTACAACGGCGAACTTTTAATAGTGTTGTAAATGAAAACAAAAAGTGAGTCTAAGCCTCATTTATATCACAATTATAGCCGCAACTATAACGGTTTTATTTAAAAACAAGAGCCCTTTTATTTTGGTGCTGGCATAATATTTGTCTAATGCTGTACAATCAAATTAATCTTAAAAATCAATTATTATGAAAAAACTATGCTTTCTTGTCTTACTAGCTACATTCGGGTTAACACAAAAAAATTATGCTCAAGACATTGAGTTTGGTGCCAAAGCAGGACTTAACATCTCTAATTTTACAGGAGGAGATGCAGATAGAAATAGCCTCTTCGGATTTCATATTGGAGTTATTTCCGAAATCCCGCTGAGTGAAAAATTCTCACTTCAACCCGAACTTTTATACTCAACACAAGGTTCAGAAGCTCAAGATGTGGTTAAGATAAAAGTCGATTATCTCGCCATTCCAATTTTAGCAAAATATTATTTAGCAAAAGGTTTTAGCTTAGAAGTAGGTCCACAATTTTCGTTTCTAGTTAATGATAAAGGCGAATATATAGATAGTGATCTACCAGACGAAGACACAGATGCTTCTAGTGTAGATATTGGCGCCAATGTTGGATTTGGTTATAATTTGAGTTCAAATCTATTTGTGCAAGCACGTTATAATTTTGGTATCTCCACGGTAGCAGAAAATCCGGATATTAAAAATAGTGTTTTTCAGGCCGGACTTGGCTATAAATTTTAAACCACCCAAACTTAACCTATGCAAAGCATCTTGTATCTCACAAGGTGCTTTTTCTTTTATAATACCTATTGATTTTAAAATAGGCAGTTTAGATGGTTATTATTAAATTTGCGCCATTATTACAAGGAAAACAAGACAATGACATACAATTTCAACGACATAGAGAAAAAGTGGCAAGACTACTGGGCAAAAAACGAAACATTTAAAGCCTCAAACAGCAGCGATAAACCAAAATATTACGTTTTGGATATGTTTCCATATCCAAGCGGAGCTGGCTTACATGTTGGGCATCCTTTAGGTTATATTGCTAGTGACATCTATGCACGTTATAAACGTCATCAAGGCTTTAATGTGTTACATCCACAAGGCTATGATTCTTTCGGTTTACCTGCAGAACAGTATGCGATTCAAACGGGTCAACATCCTGCTGTAACCACAGAAGCGAATATAAAAACATACCGTCGTCAGTTAGACCAAATCGGTTTTTCTTTCGATTGGAGTCGTGAAGTACGTACCTCTAATCCTGAGTATTACAAATGGACACAGTGGATTTTCATTCAATTATTTGAATCGTGGTATAATAACGATTCTAACAAAGCCGAGCATATTGATACTTTAGTTGAAAAATTTGCTGCAGAAGGAAATGTAACGGTAAATGCCGCATGTGATGAAAATATTGAACCTTTTACAGCTGAAGACTGGAACGCTTTTACGGAAGTTGAAAAACAAGAAATTTTATTAAAATACAGACTCACCTATTTAGCAGAAACGGAAGTGAATTGGTGTCCGGAATTAGGAACCGTTTTAGCCAATGACGAAATCGTTAATGGTGTTTCTGAACGTGGAGGTCATCCTGTGGTACGCAAAAAAATGACGCAATGGAGCATGCGAATTTCGGCTTTCGCAGAACGTTTATTGCAAGGTTTAGATACGGTTGATTGGACTGACGCTTTAAAAGACATTCAGAAAAACTGGATTGGTAAATCGGTTGGAGCTTCTGTAACCTTCAATGTCATTCCTGCTGTCTCGTCGAGCGCAGCCGAGACGTCTCACAAAATAGACGTTTTCACTACAAGACCAGATACGATCTTCGGAGTCTCATTCATGACCTTAGCTCCAGAACACGAGTTAGTGTCACTAATCACAACTCCAAAACAAAAAGAAGCCGTCGACGCTTACATAGAAAAATCAGCAAAACGAAGCGAACGCGATCGTATGGCAGATGTAAAAACCATTTCTGGTGTGTTTACAGGTGCTTATGCAGAGCATCCGTTTTCTAAAGCACCGATTCCAATATGGATTGGCGATTACGTTTTAGCAAGCTACGGCACAGGTGCAGTTATGGCAGTGCCTTGTGGTGACCAGCGTGATTACGATTTTGCAAAACATTTTGATATTCCGATTCCAAATATATTTGAAGGTGTTGACATTTCTGAAGAAGCTTTCGCCTCTAAAGACAATGTAAAAATTACCAATAGCGATTTCCTTAATGGCATGAACTATAAAAAAGCCTCTAAACGCGCCATTTACGAATTAGAGCAAATGGGCCAAGGCGAAGGGAAAACCAATTACCGTTTGCGAGATGCTGTATTTTCACGTCAGCGTTATTGGGGAGAACCGTTCCCAGTGTATTATGTGAATGGTATGCCTCAAATGATAGAGGCTGAGCATTTACCAATTAAATTACCAGAAGTTGAAAAGTATTTACCAACAGAAGAAGGCGAACCACCGTTAGGACGTGCCGACGTTTGGGCTTGGGATACCGAAAGTAATTCTGTAGTTTCAAATGATAAAATTAACAATACAACCATTCATCCTCTAGAATTGAACACCATGCCAGGTTGGGCTGGCAGTTCTTGGTATTTCTTCCGTTATATGGAAGATGCTGCTAATAGAGATGGTGTTTTTGCAAGTGAAGAAGCGCTGAAATATTGGGAAAATGTAGATTTATATATTGGTGGAAGTGAACATGCTACAGGTCACCTACTCTATTCTCGTTTTTGGGTGAAATTATTAAAAGATCGCGGTTTTGTGAATGTTGAAGAGCCGTTTAAAAAGTTGATTAACCAAGGTATGATTTTGGGGACGAGTGCTTTTGTTTATAGAGTTGATCTTTTATCTCATTCATCTACAACATCAAAAGAATTTAAAGACCCTAGTTTAAATAAACCTATTTACATTTCATATGATAGCTTTAAGAAATATGAAGACTTATATAAATTTATATTAAATTCAAAAATTTCTGCAGAAGATAAGAACGCATTTGCCAATGGTAATGGTTTCACTAAAGGTTTAGCTAGTATTATTGAAGATACTGTGTTTTTCGATTTGTTAAACGAAGAGCAAAAAGAAACCGTAAGTGCTTTTCAAGAATTGTTTGAAACAGTTAAAAAAGATATCTATAGTCAAAATACAGGAGCTATTATTGAAGGTCTTAAATTTTCGCCAATTCACGTTAAAGTTCAATATGTAAATGCATCTGACGAATTAGATATTGAAGGTCTAAAAACTGACGGAGAATTTGGTGAAGATTTTAAAGACGCGGAATTTATTCTTGAAGACGGTGTTTACAAAGTAGGAAGAGACGTTGAAAAAATGTCTAAATCCAAATACAATGTGGTTAATCCAGATAAAATTTGTGCCGATTATGGAGCAGACAGCCTAAGACTCTACGAAATGTTTTTAGGTCCTTTAGAGCAATACAAACCTTGGAATACGGCCGGAATTACGGGTGTGCATAATTTCCTTAAAAAACTATGGAAATTATACATTGGTGAACATGGTTTAAAAGTCAAGGATGCTGAAGCGACCAAAGACAACCTAAAAACCTTACACAAAACCATAAAGAAAGTCCAAGAAGACATTGAAAACTTCTCGTTTAATACCTCTGTGTCAACCTTTATGATTGCGGTGAATGAGTTAACCGCTCAGAAGTGTACAAGTAAAGCTGTTTTAGAACCGTTATTGGTTTTAATTTCGCCATATGCGCCACATATTGCTGAAGAATTATGGAGTCAATTAGGAAATAACGATTCTATTTCTACGGCAGCTTTCCCTATTTTTGACGAAAGTCATTTAGTAGAAAGTAGTAAAAACTATCCCATTTCTTTTAATGGTAAAATGCGTTTTACTTTAGAGCTACCATTGGATATGAGTAAAGACGATATTGAAAAAACCGTAATGGCGCACGAAAAAACCATAGCACAATTAGATGGTAGAACACCTAAGAAAATCATTGTGGTGCCTGGTAAGATTGTAAATATTGTTGGGTAAACTTCTAAGATATATCATCATAACTTTGTTACCAATTATAGGTTGGTCTCAAAGTTATGTTGGTACTATTGGTAATTATCCTATTCATTTAGAGGTCACGAGTTATCCACATGAAAAAGATTCCACTTCCGGCGAATTAGGTGGCTATTATTTTTATGATTCTAAACTCATTAGTATTCCAATATCTGGTGATTTTAAAAAAGATAAAATCACGTTAATTGATGGCTATTTTTTTAGGCCTGAATCGGTTATTGATGCCGACGAAGTTTTTCAATTAACAAAAAAAGGCAATCAACTCACAGGTAATTTCAAATTAAAAGATAAAACGTACAACGTTGTTTTAACCGAAACACAACAAGAGCCTTTAGAAGACTTTAGAAATCCTAAACTGACCTTTATTAAAGATAGTATTGTTCAATATAAAGACAAGCAGTTAGTTTGGTTTCATGAAAAATATTCAAAACTGCCCTTATTTAGATTAGGAAATGGTTTCACTAAAGCACAACGCGCTAAATTCAATCCTATTTTAGACGCTATTCACCTTGAAGATGCCAAAGACAATTTAGATTGTAATTCTTGGTTTGAAATTTCATACCACATCAATCTCGTCAATGATAAATTTATAAGCTACTTAAAATATTACAGTGTTTATTGTGGTGGAGCACATCCTTCTCATGGTAATATTGCTTATAATTTTAACCTCAAAACTTTAGACGTTGTTAAGAATATTGAAAGCTTATACCCAAAGGTTGATTTTTTTCAGAAATTGAAGGATAAATACCAACATTTAGAAAACGATGTCCAAGACGAAGAGTGTGAAACTTTTGTTGACGATAGCTATTGGACATACAAAACATGGAGTTTAACTGCTGAAGGTGTATTACTTATTCCAAATTATCCGCATGCTATGTCTCCATGTGAAGACACCTATTTTCTAAGCTACACTGAACTTACGAACAAATAATGCTATGTACTTAGATACGCCAAATAACGAACCATTAAAAAAGCGAAAGCGCCTTAAAGATTATTTTGATTATCGTAATAATCAAATAAATCAAATGGGTTTAATTTTATTTTCTGCGTTTGTCATTGCCACGTCTTTACATTTCTTTTTTGAAAATCGATTTACAGAAGAACAATGGAAATCTCGCCCAATGACACGCCATAAAATGGTGGACGACCTTATTGATGATCATATTTTAATTGATAAATCGAAAGAAGATGTCATAAATTTATTAGGCGAACCCAGTTGGATTTTAAAATCTGATAAAGATATTATGCTATACGAATTAGGATTAGCACCTAACCGAGAGAACAATCAAGTGGAGCATCTTTATATTCAGTTTATTAATGATAAAGTTAATAACGTATCCTTAGCCGACTATACTTCAAAATAAAATTATTTCATGGCGGTTATATCATATTTCATTTTTTAATCAAACTTTTATTTTTGAAAGCGAACGTGTTATCAACGGATTTGAAACACAGCATTAACAACAGCTTATCAATACATTTTACTCGTCTCTTACAATTCACTCGAAATGACGTAACAGATTAAAAATTATATATTTCTTTGGCCTGTTCGAGTGAAATAGATTTCTAAAATTTTGTATAGCGACCTATTCAACATAACCAAGCCATCGCAACTATCTTTCTTTTAACGCATATCATATCGCTCTGAAAATCAGAACTATTTTTAGATTATTTCAAAATAAGTCCTTCAAAATAATAATTCCGTAAAAATGATTTCAAATACACATTCAAATTTGGAACATCAGATTTAATAATAGTAATTTTCAAAAGCTATTAATCTTATAAATCATTAAAAAATGAAAATCGGAGTCCCAAAAGAAATTAAAAACAATGAAAACAGAGTAGGTATGACACCTGCTGGAGTTTTTGAACTCACTAAAAACAAACATACCGTATACGTTCAAAAAGGAGCTGGCTTTGGTAGTGGTTTTTCAGATTTAGATTATATAAATGCTGGAGCTATAATTTTAGAAACGATTACGGACGTTTATACCTCTAGCGATATGATTGTTAAGGTTAAAGAACCTATTGAAGAAGAATATCCTTTAATACAATCGCACCATGTAGTGTTCACCTATTTTCATTTTGCCTCTAGCGAACCATTAACTAAAGCCATGCTAAAAAGTGAAGCTGTTTGTATTGCCTACGAAACCGTAGAAGATAAGGATGGCACATTGCCTTTATTAACACCTATGTCTGAAGTTGCCGGCAGAATGGCGATACAACAGGGAGCAAAATACTTAGAAAAACCAATTAAAGGTCGCGGAGTTTTATTGGGAGGAGTGCCTGGAGTACCACCTGGACGTGTTTTAGTTTTAGGAGCTGGTATTGTTGGAATCCAAGCCGCAAAAATGGCTGCAGGTTTAGGTGCACATGTTACTATTATGGATATCAGCATGAAAAAATTACGTTACGTTAATGATGTAATGCCTAGCCATGTAGTCACTGAATTTTCTAGTGAGTACAATATTAGAAAACGAATAAAAGACCATGACTTAATTGTGGGTGGTGTTTTATTAAAAGGCGCAAAAGCACCAAAACTAATTACTAGAGATATGCTAAAAGATATGCGTCCCGGAACCGTATTGGTAGATGTGGCCGTAGATCAAGGAGGTTGTATGGAAACCACCAAAGCCACCACACACGAAGACCCAACATTTATTATTGATGATGTGGTACATTATTGTGTGGCTAACATGCCTGGAGCGGTACCATACACTTCAACCCTAGCCTTAACTAATGTTACCTTACCTTATGTAATAAATTTGGCTAATCAAGGCTGGGAAAAGGCATGTAAAAAAGATAAAACCTTAGCAAAAGGACTAAATATTGTAAAGGGTAAGATTGTGTATGAAGAAATCGCGGAAGCCTTTAATTGGTCTGTGGATGCGATGTAAACCAAAGCATTGTCATTTAAATCCTGACAAATTTTCTTAACTCAAATTTGGCGCACTATTTGCAATTCATTCATTAAATTTACATGAATTAAAATTTTCAAATTATGAGTGGAATGATGGGATATTACGTACTAATTGGCGCCATTGCTTTAGTGAGTTGGTTAGTGAGTAATCAATTGAAAAGCAAATTTGCGAAGTACTCTAAAGTACAGTTGCGCAATGGTTTGTCTGGAAGAGAAATTGCTGAAAAAATGCTAGCAGATAACGGTATCTATGATGTAGAAGTTATTTCTACTCCTGGACGATTAACAGATCATTACAATCCAAAAAATAAAACCGTAAACTTAAGTGAAGCCGTATATAATCAACGTAACGCAGCTTCGGCTGCTGTTGCTGCTCACGAATGTGGCCATGCTGTGCAGCATGCCCAAGCCTATAGTGCCTTAGGTATGCGTTCTGCATTAGTACCTATTGTTAGTGTAACGTCTGGAATGTCGCAATGGTTAGTTATTGGCGGCCTCATTTTAGGTGCTACTGCCGGAGCTGGTTTAGGCTTTTGGGTTGCCGTTGCTGGATTAGTTTTTATGGGCTTTGCAACTTTATTTAGCTTTATAACCTTACCTGTAGAGTACGACGCCAGTAATAGAGCATTGGCCTGGTTAAAGAACAAAAATATGGTGACACCGGAAGAATACAAAGGTTCTGAAGACGCACTAAAATGGGCTGCTAGAACGTATTTAGTAGCAGCTATAGGTGCACTAGCCTCTTTACTATATTGGGCACTCCAAGTGTTTGGAGGGAGAGATTAAGTATTAGAAATAAATATAAAAAGCTCTGATTTATCAGGGCTTTTTTTGTGCTTTCTAAAGAAAACAACTACTTTAACATTTCTAAACTAAACAAACTATGGACAATCAATTCCCACAAAACACCTCAAA
Source organism: Winogradskyella sediminis (assembly GCF_003387355.1). Lineage (GTDB taxonomy): Bacteria > Bacteroidota > Bacteroidia > Flavobacteriales > Flavobacteriaceae > Winogradskyella > Winogradskyella sediminis. The sequence continues at coordinate 1,029,267 of NZ_QUNH01000001.1, read as the reverse complement.
CAAAATTCTTATAGAAAGTCTTTCTGATGTAGAACGCGCTGCCTTTTACAGAAAAACTTACGCGCATGTAGCAGGAGGAGTCCTTGCCTTTATTCTATTTGAATACCTTTTATTACAAAGTGAAACAGTTGTAGAATTTATGCTTTCCATGACCGAAGGTTATAAATGGTTACTAATGTTAGGAGGTTTTATGTTAGCTACCAGATATGCTGAAAGCCTCGCAATGAAAACCACAGATAAGAATACCCAATATTTAGGCTATGGTATTTATATCTTTTTTCAAGCATTAATTTTTGTGCCTTTAATATTTATTGCTGCTTTTTATATGGAGTCTGGAGGCGAAATCCTTTACCAAGCTGCAATTGTAACATTAGGATTATTTACTGGTTTATCTGCAGTGGTATTAATGACCAAATCTGATTTCTCATTTTTAAAAACAGGATTAACCATAGGTTTCTTTATCGCTATAGGGCTTATTATAGCAGGAACCATTTTTGGATTTAGTTTAGGACTATGGTTTTCAGTTGCCATGTGTTTATTGGCAGGTGGATCTATTTTATATCAAACTTCTAATTTGGTAAAAACGTATGGAGTAGATGATTATATTCCTGCTGCCTTAGGATTGTTTGCATCCCTTATGCTATTATTCTGGTATGTACTAAGCATCTTTATGTCTAGAGATTAAGCTCAATTTTTTAAATAAAAAAAGCCCAGCTGAATATTTCAGCTGGGCTTTTCTAATAGATATTATTTAATTTTGTCGCCATTTTTATCAAAAAAATGGTATTCAAGATATGTGTAAGCATCTCTAGGTAAAACTTTTACCCATTTTTTATGTTCAAAAAACCACTTTGAACGAACTGATGGAAACCCTTTGGTTAAAAAGGCTGCAATAAAAGGGTGTGTATTAAGAGTCACCTTTTTATGATTTTTTTTGAAAATACGCTGAAGGTCTTGATTAATCCGTTCTACCACTTTAATTGGTGCTTCGATTTCATCTCCTCCTATTAAGTTAGGATTTTCTTCTTTCGTTTTAATATTGCGTTCTGGCCTAACGCGCTGTCTGGTTATTTGCACTAAACCAAACTTACTCGGCGGCAATATTTTATGCTTTGCTTTATCATCTTTCATCTCATCTCTGAGATAATTATAAAGCTTTTTTCTATTCTCTGCTTTCCCCATATCAATAAAATCGATTACGATAATACCTCCCATATCGCGTAAACGCAACTGTCGGGCAATTTCTTGGGCAGAGATCATATTTACTTCTAAGGCTGTGTCTTCTTGGTTTTTTTCTTTGTTAGATCGATTGCCACTATTAACATCTACAACGTGTAGCGCTTCAGTGTGCTCAATAACCAGGTAAGCTCCTTTTGCCATAGAAACCGTTCTACCAAATGATGTTTTAATCTGACGTTCAATGCCAAATTTTTCAAAAATTGGAACACCATTTTTGTAGTACTTTACTATAGATTCTTTTTTCGGTGCAATTTGCTGCACGTAATCTTTTACTTGTACATACATTTCTTCATCATCTACAATAATACCAGAGAATGAATCATTAAAAATATCTCTCAAAATTGAGGATGCTTTGTTCATTTCTCCCAATACTTTTGTTGGGTGATGTGCTTTGTACATTTTTTTACACATCGCTGTCCATCGATCCAGCAAATTCTGTAAATCACTATCTAGCTCGGCAACTTTTTTGCCTTCTGCTACAGTGCGAATAATAACCCCAAACCCCTTAGGTGTGATACTTTTTACAAGTCTTTTTAAACGGTCTTTTTCTTCTTGCGATTCAATTTTCTGTGAAATTGAAATACGGTTGGAAAACGGTACCAAGACAATATATCTTCCGGCAATAGACAATTCTGAACTAATGCGTGGTCCCTTTGTAGAGATTGGTTCTTTTACGACTTGTACTAAAATGGATTGATTAGATTTTATGGCATTTGCAATACTGCCATTTTTATCTAAATCTTTTTCCATAGGAAAGTCTTTAAGGGTATAATCCCTTAATTTTCCTGTGCTTACACGTTTAATGAATTTTAAAAGTGAAGGCATCTGTGGACCAAGATCATGATAGTGTAAAAAACCATCTTTCTCATAGCCGACATTAACAAATGCAGCGTTTAAACCAGGAATAACTTTACGGATTTTGGCAATAAAAATATCACCTACCGCAAAGTTGTTATCCTCTTCATCTTTATGTAATTCAATAAGTTTTCCATCTTTTAATAAGGCAAAATCAACAATATCTGAACTCGATCTTACGATTAACTCCTTGTTCATAATGTTAATTTAAATCTAACTCTTAATTGAGATAGATGGATTTTACTAAATTATTTGACACAGGTATCCCGATTTAATTCGGGAATCCAACAAATTTAATAGCACTCTATTACATGCTATAAATTCTATATCAAAGAACGTTTCGTTAAAACTGAAAAAAGTAGTTTTAAAACTACTTTTAACAATTTATTTCTTTTTATGACGATTAGCGCGTCTACGTTTTTTACGCTTGTGCGTCGCTACCTTGTGTCTTTTTCTTTTTTTACCACTTGGCATAATAAATAATGCTTTTTTAGATTAATATTTTGTTTAAATGCTTTCTTAGTTAACCTCAACATTAGATTTTACTCCTTCTAAAAATACTTTAGCAGGCTTAAATGCAGGAATGTTGTGAGCAGGAATTTTTATTGTAGTATTTTTTGAAATATTACGACCTGTTTTTTCAGCTCTTGTCTTAATAATGAAACTTCCGAAACCTCTTAAATAAACGTTATCTCCGCTCTCTAAAGATGTTTTTACTTCTTCCATAAAGGTTTCAACTGTAGCTTGTACATCACCTTTTTCAATACCTAATTTATCAGATATCTTCGCTACTAAATCAGCTTTTGTCATTTTTAACTAGTTTTAGGGTTACTATAAATTCTAAGGGATGCAAATATAGGTAATTTAATTTCAATAGTTCAAACGTAATTAATTAAAATTTAACACAATAAACATTTAATTTTGCTTTTCACTAAAAAATTAAAATGGATTTTAGCACCAAACTAATTAACTGGTACTCAGTAAACAAGAGAGAATTACCATGGAGAGAAACTCGTAACCCATATTACATTTGGCTATCAGAAATAATTTTACAACAAACCCAAGTTAAGCAAGGATTACCTTATTATAACGCTTTTGTTAGCAAATTTCCAACGGTTTTTGACCTTGCTAAAGCCTCTGAAACCTCCATTTTAAAATTATGGCAAGGATTAGGTTACTATTCTAGAGCTCGAAACCTTCATCATTCGGCTAAATATATAGTAGACACTTTAGATGGTAAATTTCCGGACAATTATAAAGACCTATTAAAATTAAAAGGTGTTGGTGATTATACTGCTAGTGCAATAGCTTCTATTGCATACAACGAAGTCGCTGCTGTAGTAGATGGAAATGTATACCGTGTACTATCGCGCTATTTTGGTATTGACACTCCAATTAACTCCTCCACTGGTATTAAAGACTTCAAAACTTTAGCTTCAACTTTAATAGACACCAATCAACCTGCCACCTATAACCAGGCTATAATGGAGTTTGGCGCTATACAATGTAAACCTAAAAATCCAGATTGCACCGTTTGTCCTTTTCAAGATAGTTGTATGGCTCGCAAGAACCAAAGGGTTGATGTGCTACCAGTTAAATTGAAGAAAACCAAAGTTACCGTTAAATACTTTAATTTTTTAGTTTTTATTGATCATCATAAAAAGACGCTTTTTGAAAAGCGAACCACAAAAGGCATCTGGCAGCATCTTTATCAATTTCCTTTAATAGAATCTAAAAAAAGCTTAACGGCAGAAGAGTTTAAGCTGTTAAATTTTAAAGAACACTATCTAGAAATTGAAGTTTTGGATTACTCCTTATATAATGAGGTAGATATAGTTCATAAATTATCTCACCAGCACTTACATACTAAGTTCTGGATAATAGATGTAAAATCGCTTCCTAAAGACGCTATATTAATTAAATCGCTCACAAAATATCCCTCTCCTGTACTGATAAGTGACTTTATTGAGCAGTTCGGTTTTTAGAACCTTAAAGAAATCACATTTTTTTACTACTTTTAAAGTAGTGATTACGCAATTGAGTAACTTTGTAACGTATTAAAACTTAATTATTATGTCTGGAACCTTAAATAAAGTAATGTTAATTGGAAACTTAGGTGACGAAGTAAAAATGCATTATTTTGATGATAAAAATTGTGTAGGTCGTTTTCCGATTGCTACCAGTGAGACTTATACTAATAAGCAAACCAACGAGCGTGTATCTAAAACGGAATGGCATAATATTGTGGTTAGAAATAAAGCTGCTGAAATTTGTGAAAAATACCTCACCAAAGGAGACAAAATATATATTGAAGGACGAATTAAGACTAGAAAATGGACGGATGATAAAGGCATGGAGCGTTATTCTACCGAAATTCAGTGCGACGATTTCACATTCTTAACTCCTAAAAATGAGTCACAACAGCCAAAACAATCTAATACACCAACTACAAATCCGCAATCGCAATCTTCTACTCCTGCACCTAATAATGTAGAGCCTGATGATGATTTACCATTTTAACATTTAATATCGTATTATCTTGGACCCAGAACCCACGGTTTTAATTTCCTCTTTATTTATAACTAATACTTCCTTTATTTCAAGTATTATCATACTTGTCGTTCTATTATTATGTTCGGCCTTAATTTCTGGAGCCGAAGTGGCTTTATTTTCGCTTACCAAATCTAATTTAGATGAAGGTTTAGAAAATAAATCTCCAGCCATGCAAATTATTGCAACTCTTTTAGAACGTCCGAAAAAATTATTAGCAACGATATTAGTGGCTAACAATTTTATAAACATAGCCATTGTATTATTGTTTGCTTCTATAAGTGATACTGTTTTTGATGGTATTAATTACTCAATTAATTTTTACTTTTTTGAAGTTGAACTGGCTTTTTTTGTAAAAGTTATTTTGGCTACATTTTTAATTTTACTGTTTGGTGAAATTATTCCTAAGATTTATGCCAGCAGAAATAGTGTTAAGTTTTCGTCTTTTATGGCTCGGCCTTTAAAGGTTTTAGATGTTATATTTTCGCCTTTAAGTTTACCCATGAGATTTGTAACCCTTCAAATCCACAGCAAATTTGGAAAGCAACGTTCTAATCTTAGTGTCGATCAATTATCACAGGCTTTAGAATTAACTAATGATGACGATACAACGCAAGAAGAACAAAAACTCTTACAAGGTATCGTATCGTTTGGAAGTACAGATACGAAACAAGTGATGCGACCACGCATGGACTTGTTTGCGCTAAATATAGAAACACCTTATGAAACTATTATAACTGAAATTATAGACAACGGCTACTCTAGAATTCCGATTTATCAAGAGAGTATAGATACTATTATTGGCGTTCTTTATGTAAAAGACCTACTACCACATCTTAATAAAAAGACATTTGATTGGACCACTATTTTACGTGCCCCTTTCTTTGTACCCGAAAATAAGAAACTTGATGATCTTATGGTAGAATTTCAAACTAAAAAAGTACATCTTGCGGTTGTTGTTGATGAATATGGTGGTACCTCTGGACTGGTATCGTTAGAAGATATTATTGAGGAGATTGTGGGAGACATTAGTGACGAATATGACGACGATGACCTAATTTATACAAAATTAGATAGTCATAACTTCAGTTTTGAAGGCAAGACACCTTTAAAAGACGTATATAAAATAGTTGGTATTGATGAAGATATCGAATATTTTGAAGCTAAAAAAGGAGAAGCAGAAACACTCGCTGGATTTGTTTTAGAAATCTCAGGTGGATTTCCTAGAATTGGAAGTAAAATAAACTTCAAAAATTACGTTTTTACAGTAGAAGCTTTAGAGCGTAAACGCATAAAACAAATAAAATTAACTTTGTTAGATTCGTAGATTCCCTCTACCGATGAATAATTTAAAAAGATGCTCACTGCTGTGAGCAACACAATACATATGAAAAAATTAGTTTTACCCTTATTAAGCCTATTAATGTTAGGATGTGGAGACGACACTTTGCCTAAGCCTAAAGGATATCTAAGATTAGAATACCCTAATGCTGTCTATGAAAAAGCGATTGTTCCGTTGCCATTTTCTTTTGACAAAAACAAACTAGCAGACCCCATTAAAACGGTAAAATCTTCTGGTAACACCAATGGGATAGATATTAAGTATAGCTCACTTAAAGCCACTATCTACCTTACATATAAAGCCGTTAAAAATGACAATATTGATAGCTTACTAAGAGATGCTCAAAATCTTACTCAAAAACATACTATTAAAGCCGATGAGATTTCTCAGAAAGAATTTTTACGTCCCAATGATAATGTGTTCGGTATGTTGTATGAGATTGGTGGTAATGCCGCATCACAATCTCAATTTTATGTAACAGACAGCACCAAGCACTTTTTAAGTGGCTCTTTATATTTTTATGCAAAACCTAATTACGATTCTATTTATCCGGCTTCAGAATATTTAAAAAAGGATATAAAGCGCATAATGGAATCGGTTCAGTGGAAAAACGAATAACTTTAACAAAAATACTTTATAAAAAAAATGCCTATCGAAAAGTCGATAAGCATTTTTTATCCTTAGAAAATATAATTTACCCTTAGCTTTGGTAAACCCATTCTCCTCCTATTTTTATAACAGCAAAATCTTCTGTTGTATTACTACCGTTATAAACCTCAACAGTAATAACATACTTTTGCTCTTCTTCAGCAGAAGGGTCGATGTCATTTAAAACCACACTAATAGCATCTAATACCATGTCGTCAGTCCACTCAGCGGCATTACCAGCTCTTCTATCCATGTTACCATAGTTTTCCATACTATCAGTAGCTGTAGGATATTCTGAGCCAAGTTCAGATATTATTAATGCATAATCGTCACCAGTTAAGGTGTATTTAATTGTGTTATCTGGCAACCATGCTCCATCTTCGTAACCGAACTGTAATGTTGTAGTAATAGTTGACTCAAAGCCTGACCATTGACCACTAGTGTAAGTATAAAGGTTACCTCTTAATTGAGCTCCACTTGAACTAGATACATACTTATAGATAATTAAAATTTCATCTTCCTCTTGTGCGTATGGATATTTAATATCTAAGAACGTTGGTAAGTAATTATCCGCAGGTATTGAGCTACCAAAGTTGCTTAAGCCCATAGACTCAAAATCTTCTTCACTTAAGATATAAACACCTTCAGCTAATTCCCATTCACCATCAATATATGTATAATATACTTCTTTATTTACTGTAGCACCTTCTACACCAGCAACTTTAATTTTAGCTACTTCGATCTCCCAAGTTGCACCAACGTCTAAATCAGACTCATATTTAAAAGCAATATGAATGGTTTCTCCTTGGTAAGCAGATAATAAATAATCATCAGATTCTACAGCCGTCCAACTATCTCCTGCTGGTACCGGACTCACTTCTATAGTATCCCAAGTCGCTGCAGCTATATCACCATCATAATCTGAAGATATTAAGATATTGTAATAATCAGACTCATTAGCGTAATTTAAGATCTGAGTAACTTGAAATAAAGGGTTTACTTGATTCGTTAAATCAATTTCTGACGATATTAACCAATCTTCGTTTACGTTATTTACTGAATCTGCATAACCTGACATTTTAGATCCATAACTAGTTCCTTCCCAAACTTGATCTCCAGTTACGTTAACAGCAGTATAATCTAAAAGTGTACCAGCCGATGCAAAATCAGCTTCATAAATGGTAGCGATACCTTCTACTGGCTCTTCCGTATATTGCTTGTAAGATGCTAAGACAACCTGTCCTTCTTCAGGAGTAGGGTATTGATCTTCAAGAAGACCTGGAATAAAGTCTTCTGGGTTTTCGTTAGGGTAAAATGCAATAGCATTTAAAGCACCTTGAGGGTAATCTAAAATTTCTAATTCATATGTGTCTGCAGATGTGTAATCACTAAGACCTTCTGCATTTCCTACGTATAAATCGTAAGTCACGAATACGGTTGAACCTTCACCCCAAAAAGGATAATTGCTTTCTAATAATTGAGGAATTGAATCCTTAGCTTGTTGCTCGGAATTAAAGTTTCCGTATGTTAAATTTAAATCGTCGTAATCATCACTAGTTACTGTATAATAGTCAGTTCCCACGATAGGATCTGCTGACGTATCTAGACCTTCGTAAATGTCATCCATTGGGTTACAACCTACAACGGTTAAACCCAAAATTGCTAAACAATAAAATAATCTTTTCATATTCAATTTTTTTTAAAAATTAACATTTAATCCTACACTATATGTTCTTCCAGGACCAAAATAAACTTGAGCTGTTTCTGCAGTACCATCTAAATCGTTAGCATCAGAAACATACTCGGTATTAAATGCATTATTCACTTTACCAATTAGTGTTGCATTAAAAGAACCCATTTCGAAAGAGTGTCTTAAACCAACATCAAATAAACCAAAATCAGGAAGTTTCCATACATCTGGCAAATCATTACTTCCTCTATTTGTTACATCATATGAAGAGTAGTTATCACCAGCAAAGTTATAATCAATATATATGTTAGATTTAGCAGCAAGCTTGTAATCTACACCAAGAGCAAATGTTGTTTGAGCAACATCACCTACTTTTAAATCCTCGGCATACACTTCTACAACATCTACAACATCACCAGATTGATCTCTAATTTCTGAAGACACATTGCTCTTCCACTGCCAATCTCCTATCGATACCATACCTGTTACTGTTAAGTAATCCGTTGCGCTATATCTAAAGTCAACCTCAACACCTTGGTGTAAGGCATCAATACCTTGTAAGTTATAGAAAAACAAACTTTCACCTGTACCAATTGAACCTCCTAATGATTTATCTAACCATTGCGTATAATATACGTTAACATTAGCACTTAATTTTTCTCCACGGAAACCATAACCAAGTTCTGCACTAAATACTTTTTCATTAACAGCTTCTTCGTTAGGAATGATATTGTCTTCATCTAAAAATACATCATCTAAGAATGGTGCTTTAGAGAAATAACCAACATTAACAAATACATTATTATTCATGTCTAAGTTGTAGTTACCACCACCTTTAACACCGTATCCCAAGAAATCTACAGCTTCAGACTCTCTGCTACCTACGATAGTATTATTCATGTATTCTTTTTGCTTGTAAATACTATTTGAAACATCTGCTGCAACAAATACGTTTACAGACTCGTTAATTTGGTATTCTGCTTGTCCAAAAAGTCCATATCTTGTAACTACACCATCGTAATCTTTGTTGTATTTATCACCTACTTGTAATGGCTGACCGAAAGCGAAAGTATCACTTTCATTATCTAAAAAGAATTGACCTCCTAATAAATCTGTAACTTCATACCAGTGTGATCCTATGTAGTAACGACCATCAAATCCGGCAGACACTGTTAATTGATCATTAACTCTATTTTTATAACTCGATAAGATACCATACCATTCGTGATTATTTATAGATGCTGAAAGAATATCTGTAGAACCATTAACACCATTAGCACGGTTTTCTTCCACAACTTTATCAAAATCAATTGGTGTTAAGCCTGTAGAACCTAACCTGTATTCATCAGATCCTAGTTTAGAACCTTCATCTCTACGTCCACCTCCAGTACCAAACGACGCGTATGCTGCGGTTGATAAAGAAGATTGGTCATTAATATTCCAAAGGTGATTTATAGATAACTGTGGTTTGTGATAAAAATTATAAGACTGGTGGTAAACTTCACCATTTTTATAACCCCAATCTTTATTTGCTTTTTGAGGACCTGAATCTGTATCTTTTAACTCTGCTATTGTAGAGCGGTTGTAACGTTGTCCGTGTTGTTGTTGTGCTCCAAAAGCTGTAAAAGACAATCTATGTGCATCATTTATTTGTTGCGATAAACTTAAAAAATAATTATACCCAGAAAATTCAGTTCCATCTACGTAACCGTCACCATAAAGTTTAGCAGCACTCACAGTGGCTGCAAAACCCTTATCGCTTAATCCTGTTGAGTAGGTCATACCATACTTAGTATAGCCATCATTACCTAAAGTAGCACCAAATTGACCACCTTGTTCTGCATCAGTTGTTTTTGTAATAATGTTAATTGTACCACCTACTGAATTAACTGCTACTTTAGAAGCACCTAAACCTCTTTGTACTTGCATCGTTGATGTTACATCTCCTAATCCTGCCCAGTTACTCCAATAAACAGCTCCGTTTTCCATGTCGTTTACCGGAACACCATTAATCATTACAGCTACGTTTTCAGAACTAAATCCTCTAAGGTTAATTCTACTATCTCCGTAACCACCACCTTGCCTTGTAACATAAACACCAGGTGTTGTTTTTAAAATTTCAGGAAATTCTTGAGTACCCAACTTAATTGCAATTTCTTCAGCCTTAATTGTAGAAACCGCAACTGGAGTCTTTCTGTCAACTGCAACAGATGCCACAAGTAAAATTTCATCTAAGCCAACATTGCTAGACATTAATGTGATTGTACCTAAATCAGTATCACCATTAAATGCAATAGTTTGAGTAACATACCCTACATAAGAAATAACAACTTCACCAGAGCTAGAATTAGTAGTTAAAGTAAACGTTCCTTCAAAATCTGTAGTCGTTCCATTTGTCGTTCCCTTTTCGATGATGTTAGCACCAGGAAGCGCAGAGTTCATATCACTATCAATAATTTTACCCGTAATAGTGCTTTGGGCATATGCAAATGTTGCTAAACTAGTTAAAACAACAGTACATAAAAAAAGACTAAATTTTTTCATATAAAATTTAAGTTAATTGGTTTTTTATCAGCGCAAAATTACACAGCTATTATAGCTGTTAGATTAACTTAACGTTAACAATTGAGCCCAACTAAGATAAATATATATTTAGTAATTTTTATGCATGCATAATTAATTTTATTAAAACTTTTTAACAGTTTTTAACAGTTTTCCTTAAAAAATGACAATAGATTTTGCGTAGATCCATCATGTACTGCACTCTTGGCGTCATTATTAAGTTCGTTTAGAATAGATTTCGCTAACTGCTTACCGAGCTCTACTCCAAATTGATCATAACTAAAAATGTTCCAAATAATACCTTGTACAAAGATTTTGTGTTCGTACATAGCAATCAATTTCCCCAAACTTTCAGGTGTTAATTTCTGAATTAGTAATGAAGTTGTAGGCTTGTTTCCTTCAAATACTTTAAAAGGCAACAGCTTAGAAATCGCATCTTCTCCGAGTGATTGTGCTTTTAATTCCGAGAGCACTTCAGCTTCGGTTTTACCATTCATTAAGGCTTCGGTTTGTGCAAAGTAATTAGACATTAATTTATTATGATGATCTTTATTACCATGTAAAGACTCTACATAACCAATAAAATCGGTTGGAATAAGTTTTGTTCCTTGATGTATTAATTGAAAGAACGCATGTTGCGAATTGGTTCCTGGTTCTCCCCAAATTAATGTTCCGGTTTGGTAGTTTACCGGCTTACCGTCTCTATCTACACTTTTACCATTACTTTCCATAATACCTTGTTGAAGGTAGGTTGCAAATTGATTTAAGTATTGCGTATATGGAATTATAGCTTCACTTTCAGCTTTAAAAAAATTATTATACCAAATGGTTAATAAAGCCGATATTACAGGAATATTAGCATTAAAGTCTGCAGTTTTAAAATGCTCATCCATTTTATGAGCACCGTTTAGAAGACTTTCAAAATGCGTATAACCTACAGCTAAACTAATAGATAAACCAACAGCACTCCACAATGAAAAACGACCACCAACCCAATCTTTCATTGGGAAGATATTCTCCTCATCAATTCCAAAGTTTTTTACACTTTCAATATTAGTTGAGACTGCAACAAAGTGTTTAGAAACCGCTTCTTTTGGTTGCGATTCTAAAAACCATGTTCTAATTGAATTTGCATTAGATAAGGTTTCTTGAGTAGTAAAAGTTTTAGATACTACTACGAATAATGTAGTCTCTGGATTTAAGTTTTTGATGACTTCTTGATAATGATCTCCATCAACATTACTTACAAAATGCGTATTAAGATGATTTTTATAATATTGAAGCGAATCTACAATCATTGCTGGACCCAGATCTGAGCCACCAATACCTATATTTACGATATCTGTAATTGCCTTACCCGTATAACCCGTATGTTCACCACTTACTACAGAATTGGTAAATTTTTCAATTTTAGTTTTCACCTCATGTATACCTGGAATCACATTTTCCCCATCAACAAATACCGAAGCATCTTTAGGTGCTCTTAAAGCTGTATGTAAAACTGCTCTTCCTTCAGTAGCATTAATAATATCACCTTCAAAATACTTTGAAATAGCATCTTTTAAATCGAGTTCATTTGCTAATTCAACTAATAAATTAATTGTTTCTGTTGTGATTCTATTTTTAGAAAAATCAACATAAAAATCCTCCCATTGTACGGTAAGATCATTTGCTCTTGAAGCATCTGATTTAAATAAATCTTTTAAATGTTGAGATTTAATGGTTTCAAAATGTGCTTGTAATTTTTTCCAAGCGTTTGTGGTTGTAGGGTTGGTTGCTTTTAATGCCATTACTGTATATCTGTATTTAAATCTTCAGTTATTGTGTTTTCTGGTTGAATAGGGTCTGCATCTAAGAAAAAGATATTATCTAGACGCTGTTTAATAGGTTTAATTTCCTTTAAAAATTTAGTTTTTAAACTATCTGAAATTGGTTCGGCTTCGGGTAATTTTTGCTTAAATGGATCCACTTGTTTACCATTTTTCCAGAAGCGATAACAGACATGTGGCCCACCTGTGTTACCTGTCATTCCGACCCAACCAATGATATCTCCTTGTTTCACATATTCTCCTTTTTTTACATTTTGCCTTTGCATATGCAAATATTGGGTACTGTAGGTTGCATTATGCCTTATCTTAACAAATTTACCATTGCCTCCACGTCTCGTAGATTCTACAACTGTACCGTTAGCCGTTGCCATTATCGGTGTTCCTATGGGTGCTGCAAAATCGGTGCCTTTGTGCGGACGCACTTTATAACCGTAAACAGCTATACGACGTTTTAAATTGTATCGCGATGAGATTCTACTAAATTTAACTGGTGCTTTTAAAAAGGCTCGTCTTAGATTTTTTGCATCTTCATTAAAATAATCTACAATCCCTTTTATTGAATCCGTTTCAAACTGAAAGGCGTACAAAGAATCACCATTATGTTCAAAATAGGCTGCTTTTACATTGTGAACTCCGGCATAAATTGTATCATCAATATATTTATCTGTATATATAACTTTGAAACGGTCTCCCTTCTGTAGACGTCTAAAATCAATGGTCCAAGCATAAATATCATCTGCCATTTTATTGGCTAGTTTCTGACTTAATCCTTTTTCTTCAAGGGTATTAGAAATACTACTTTCAATAATTCCAGTGGCTGTTTTTTCAACATATTTAATTGGTTTTCTATCGGTATAAGCATGGATAGAATCCTTTAACCCAATAACCACATATTCTTCTTGGGAATTTTGATAAATAAACGTATTTGGACTAGGAAGACTATCGTTCTGAGAGTCTTTTGCGTATAATAAGGTATATGGTTTCCCTGGGTGTAATTTTGTAATATCGAAGGTGTCTTTAGTAGCTTCAGCAATTTCAAAAATAGCAGGATACCCAATATTATTGCGTTGCAAAATTTCACCAAAACTATCACCAGATTGAATGGTATCTCGTTTTACGATATAGTCGTTAATATCAAAGCCAAATTCTATTTTCTTTTCTTCTTGGGCAATTTCAGCATCACCTTTGTTAAATCCTACCTCTGCTGATTTATCCTCTTTACAAGCATATAAACTTACTGCAATTACAGCAATTGTTATAATTCGTTTTAATGGCATTAATTAAGCTAATTATAAATTATTTCCCCAGTTTTCTAATTCTTCTGCACTCCATAATTCCGGAAAGAAAATACGTTTCTGGTATTTAGGATGCATATATTTTTTCCAGTCACTTCCTCCTGTGGCTTCACCGTCTCCGATACCGCTATCGATATAATGTTTGGCCGCATTGTAATGTGCCATTACCCAACTCACATTAACGGTATAATCGTAATGACGCATCGCTTTTATAAGTTCTTCGTTTTTTTGGTCTTTTTCAGGAAGCTCTTTAAAACGCGTCCATAGATTTTTGGTATTATAAGTTTCCATAAATCTTAAAAACTCGTCTTTATAACGTTTTTCAAAATTAATTAAAAGTGTCGATTTTTTTCCTGTTTTATGGTCTTTTCCTGCCGCTTGCCAATATAAATGCTCAAAAGCATGTGTAAAGGGAGTATTTCGGTCAATATCTTTTCTAAACCTATAGTCAATAAGATTGATCAATTCCGTAGAAGCAAATTCGATAAGTCTGTATTGCGCACTTTGAAAACCACTTGCCGGAGTTAAAGTATATCTAAATTTCATGTATTGTTCTACATCCATACCTTCTCTCATAATATTGAAAGACGTGGACAACATATCAAAGTAACGACTAATACGCATCAATTTACTTTCAAAAAACGTAACTTCTATATCTTCTTTTTCGGCCACTTGAGCAATTTCCCAAAGAATCATTTTAAAAAGTAATTCATTAATTTGATGATATGCGATAAACACCATCTCATCTGGAAGTGTTGTACGCTGAATTTGAAGATTTAACAGTGCATCTGTTTGTATATAATCCCAATATGTAATGGGTTTACTATACAATAAACCGTATAAATGGTCGTCGGTGTCTTGGTCTATTTTTTGATACTTCTCTTCAAGCGCTTTTACGATTTTATCGTAATTAGGTTGGTCTGACATCATTAATCCTAAAATTCTATTTTAAAAGAGTGTTTTAAACCTTTAAATTCAATAAGGTCAGCACGTAGAGAGCCTACAGCTAAATCTGCTTTAATTTTTAAAGGAATTTTATTTTTATCGGCACTCACCCAAAGGGTTAAACTTTCTTCTTCTTTAAATACACGGCCAGCCATTACGTAGGGTCTAAACTTGAGTGTTTTTACTTTTAGTTTAGTGCCGTTAACATCGACTTTTATCGTTTCTTTTCCGAGATACTTAAGTTTAAAACCATAGTTTTCTTCATCAAAGAACATATTAGTTTTAATCTCATCACCAACATTTAAAGATTCTGCATCAATATTATTTCTTAGATAATAATACATTGACACCATATCTTGAACATCTTTTTCAGTGGTGATTTTTTTAGTTTCCTTGTGTTTTTTATTATGAACCTCAGCAATTTTATTCTGATGGTCAAATTTAATTTCTACGTCTTTAGTATGACCTCCTTCATTTATCTTTCTAATAAATTTATATGGAGCTCCAGTTTCTTTGTCAAAATAGCTCTCGTAACGATCTTTTACTTTAAAAAACCACTTAATAGCACCCGTAGTCCACCCTTTACCAACAACATGGTAAACTGGCTTTCCCTCTAGTTTCTTTTCATTAACTGAAAGTGTTGCATTTCCAGCTTTTAAAAAGCCACTATAACTCATCTCAAACTTAAACCATTCACCGTCCTGAAATGCAGATTCTTGATCCACACTAGAAGTTTGAAATCCTACAAAGAATAATATTATTGTAAATAAATGTTTCATAATCTCGAGTTTGTAAATATAAATAATGTAACGCATTTTTTACGTTACAATTATCTTAAATACAATTACTATTCCAAATGTATAAAATCTTTGAAATACCAATGAGCAACATCGTAGGCTCTACTCTGAAAATTATTTAGATATAAGTTTATATATACCTGTAAGTTTTGTCCTTTTACAAAGAGATATACATTAATAGAAATGCTAAAACCTATATAGCAAAAGAAAAGCGCGTTTATTAGAAATAAATAAACGCGCTTTTATGATTGTTAAAGGGTACCTCGCTTTTCCTGCTCTCGTTCTATAGACTCAAACAAAGCTTTAAAGTTCCCAGCTCCAAAACCTCGTGCTCCCATTCTCTGAATAATTTCAAAAAACAAGGTTGGTCGGTCTTCTACTGGTTTGGTAAAAATTTGAAGCAAATAACCTTCTTCATCAGCATCGATCATAATACCTAAACCTTTTAAGGTTTCAATATCTTCTCTAAGCGCATGACTATGCTCTTCTAATCTTCCAGGCACTGCTCTGTAGTATTCTTCTGGAGGAGTTGATAAAAACTCAACACCTCTCGATTTTAATTGGGATACGGTTTTAATAATATCATCTGTTGCTACGGCGATATGCTGCACACCTGCACCTTCGTAAAAATCTAAATACTCTTCAATTTGCGATTTTTTAGCCGCCTCAGCAGGCTCATTAATTGGAAACTTAATTCGTCCATTTCCATTACTCATTACTTTACTCATTAAAGCTGAATATTCAGTATGGATTTGTTTATCATCAAAGGATAAGAAATTTACAAAGCCCATCACATCTTCGTACCACTTTACCCACGTGTTCATTTCTCCCCAACCTACATTACCAACCATGTGGTCAATATATTTTAACCCTGTTGGTTCTGGATTATAATCACTTTTCCACTCTACGAAGCCTGGCATAAATGTTCCTGAATAGTTTTTACGCTCCACAAACATATGTACAGTTTCACCATAAGTGTAAATTCCTGCTCGTACTACTTCACCGTGCTCATCTTGCTCAACCGTTGGTTCCATGTATGATTTGGCTCCACGTTTTGTAGTTTCTTCGTAAGATTTACGTGCATCATCTACCCATAACGCCACCACCTTAACACCATCTCCATGTTGCACTATATGGTTATTAATTTCAGACTTACTATTTAGAGGAGTGGTAAGTACTAATCGTATTTTATCTTGTTTTAGCACGTAACTCACAGAATCCTTTGAACCCGTTTCTAACCCCTTATACGCATAGGATTGAAACCCAAATGCTGTTTTATAAAAGTGTGCAGCTTGTTTGGCGTTACCTACATAAAACTCCACATAATCTGTTCCTAAAAGCGGAAGGAAGTCTTGTGCTCCATCAAAAATTTTTTCTAAGCCGTAATTTACGTTTTCTACTTCTTTTGCCATAATGTTTATTTAGAATCGAGATATTAGAAAAAAGAGAAGTAACTCTTATCGCTTATTTTAAAAATCTTTGTCATCTTTAAAATTCTTCCAATATTCTTCGATTTTTGTTAGTTGTAATTGTGTTATATATTTTTTTAAATACTATAATCTATTTCTATTGTATTGAATCTAGATTAACAGAATCAACTTCCTGTTCAATAATATAGGTGTCATCGTCCCAATTTTCCGAATTCTCAGATTCTATAGTTGTTTCATATTCAGACTCGTCATAGTAATCGTCTTCAAAATCTCCGTTCTCTATACCGTCTAAAATAGCTGTAGACATTAATGTGCCGTAAAAAGCAAGCATCCCTAGTGCCAACAACAACACAAGTCCATTTAAAACCACAGCTATAATATTAATAATCCTTGCTGTATTAACATTACTGCGTGTTTGAACATTATAGGCCTCCGGATTTTCGCCATACTCTCGTAAACTTTTATTTGCCGAAATTAGACCAATAATAGCCAAAATTAAAGGTACAATTGCGGTTATACCATAACAGCAACAGCCTGCAATACCAATAACCAATGCTAATATTCCTAAAATAAGTGAAAGCGGATCTGCAGGTAATTTATTTTGATTCATTTATAATTATTTTCCTATTAATTAATGTTCTAACCACGATTTAAAATAATCTTCGTCAGCAATTTTTAAGGCGTCTTCAGTTACTTTTAAAGGCTTAAAGGTATCTACCATAACCGCTAATTCTTCGGTTTTAGTCTTCCCTATACTTTTTTCCATGGTTCCAGGATGTGGACCATGCGGAATACCGGCAGGATGCAATGAAATATGACCAGCTGCAATATCATTTCGACTCATAAAATCGCCATCCACGTAATACAACACCTCATCACTATCTATATTACTGTGATTATATGGTGCAGGCACCGCAATTGGATGATAATCGTACAAACGTGGTACAAAACTACACACCACAAAAGCATCGGTTTCAAAAGTTTGATGCACTGGAGGCGGTTGGTGCACGCGACCAGTAATCGGTTCAAAATCGTGAATTGAAAAGGCATACGGATAATTATAGCCATCATAACCTACCACATCAAAAGGATGCGAGGCATAGACCATATCAAAAATGTCGTCGTTCTTTTTTATTTTAATTAAAAACTCACCAGACTCATTATAGGTTTCCAATTCGTATGGCTGACGTAAATCGCGCTCACAGAATGGTGAATGCTCTAACAATTGCCCAAAATAATTACGGTAACGCTTTGGCGTGTAAATTGGTCGTCGCGACTCCACAATAAACAAACGGTTATCTTCGGTGTCAAAATCAAGTTTATAAATAACACCTCTTGGCACCAATAAATAATCTCCATATTTAAAATCTAAATTGCCGAGATGCGTTCTTAATTTCCCTGTGCCTTTGTGAATAAAAATTAACTCATCGGCATCGGTATTTTTATAGAAATAATCTTCTGTAGACTGTTTTGGAGCTGCTAATATGATATTACAATCGCTATTGGTGAGGACTATTTTACGACTGTCTAAATAATCGTTTTCTGGTGGTACTTGAAAGCCTCTAAAACGATACGATTGCATATTGTTCTCCTTGGCTACTTTTGGTGCAACACTGTATTGTTTTTTAATTTCCTTGACTTGTGTTGGACGTTGCTCATGATAGCTATTCGTGGACATACCATCGAAACCAATAGTACCGAATAATTGCTCGTAATAGAAATCGCCATTTGGTTTTTTAAACTGCGTGTGGCGTTTTGGTGGAATTTTTCCTAATTTATGATAGAATGGCATGTTTTTAAATGGTTTTAAATGTTACAAAAGACCTTTCGACTGCGCTCAAGGTGACACTTAACTAATAATTTTAAAGGTAATAAAATTTGAAGAGATTCCTACCAACGCAGGAATATGGCATATTTATTCTGGATTCCTTTTGATAAGGAAATGAAGATGCAATTTTATGTTTGCCCAGAATGGTGTCATAGAATCACAAATATCCATAAATTTTTGATATTTTTAAAGTATTAGAAAAAATCATTTAAAATGAAACAACGTATTACATTCGTTTTTGTATTTGTACTAGGTTCATTTTGTTTTGCCCAAACCTTAGACTTTAAAAAAGTAGACTTTAGTACTTCTTCATTTTCAAATGAAGAAGTAACTGCTTTTGAATTTACAAAAATCGCAACACCATTGGCTTTCGAATTTCAACAAAACGATTCTAAGTTTTCTATGTTGGAAGCTGACACTGATTTTGAGCTTAATTCTGAGGTATTTAATTCAAAACTATTATCCAACTTGAACCTATTTGAAAACAACTACCAAAATGATTTCAATTATTCTAGAGGTTGCGGCCCATTAGAAGATGGTTTGACTCACACAGTTAGTGGCAGTGATGTTATGATTTCGAGATTTATAGATTATGCGGTTAATGGTTATCTTAAATCTCTAATATTTAACGATTAATTTCATTCTTAATATCACAGCAACGCACTCACACACAAAAATTTAGTGTTAAAATCCAAACGCAAAACTGTTAAAGTTTTAATTATTTTATAGTTTCAATTACGGTTTTTCCGTAGTTAACATTTAAAGCGTTTTTAATTAGGTGGTTTCCATTTTTTTTTTTTTAGATTTACAGAGTTGAAAGCATTATATAGAGTAATGTAGAAGTCACTCTTAGGAATGTGGACGACAAAAAAATGTTAACATTATAGCTTGCGCAAGCTTTTTTATTTTTATCCCTGAGAATTAAAATTAATAGCGCAAAAAAAAGACTTCTAACCAAATGACTTCTACTTCTCATTCCCTTAATGAGAAAACAATTGACTTCTAATTAAAAGACTTCTATTTCCTAAATTTTAGGGAGACATTATTTATTAACCAACCTATCTTAAAAAATGTGATAGGTTTAAAATCTTAAATTATGAAGAATATCTTTCTCACATTATTTTTAGCTTTTAGTTTTATTAGTGCTGATAGCCCCATTAATATTGATAACTCTGAAGAAACTTCAGAATGTGAGTGTAAAACTGAGGACACTCCCGACTCTTGGTGTCGTGGTGTTGCTAATCGTGCTGTTTATGATTATTTTCAGGCTAATCCAAATGCAAGCCATGAAGATGCATGGAATTATGAAGTAGCAATTTATTCACTATGCAGATTCTTTGAGGATCAATATCAGATTGGAAATAACTAACTAAAATAGAGTGGGTTAAACGACCTGCTCTATTTATTTAAATTAAAATTATGAGTAGGCTTAATATTATTTTTCTTTTCGCTTTTCTAGTTGCTATGAATTCATGGGCGCAAAATAATCACAATTATAAAGTAACATATCAAACAAAAATCATAAAACCACAAAAGAAAAATAACACTAAAGAAGACAAGACCATAAGTGCTGAAGAAAAAGCAGCTAACAGGTATAAGGAAATTATTTTCAACGATTATTTATATTCTATGGTCGCCATTTCAGAACTAAAAATCATAGAGAATCAATCTACTTATAAAACCAGAAAGACTTTAGATGAAGATGAAATAAAAGCTAGTGTTCGAAATTTCTTCAATTCAATAACAAAAAACTCGGGCGAATATTACTATAATCTAAAAACTAATGAAGAATTATTAGCAAAAAACACTTTCGGTAAAGACTTTTTAATTTTTAATCAAAGGAATTCAATAAGTTGGACTATTACCAAAGATAAAAAAACTATTTGCAACTTTATTTGTTACAAAGCCACTGCTACTTTAAAAGTTAAAAATGCGGTTAATAAAGGTGCAAAAAAAAAGGTAACAGTGTGGTTCACACAATCAATACCTGTAAGTTTTGGTCCTTTTGACTATAGTGGATTACCTGGTTTGATTCTTGAAGTTAATGTAACTTCTAATTATGGTAGCATTTTAACTACTGCAAATAAAGTTGATTTAAATGTTAAAGAGCTAAAAATAAAAACACCCACTAAGGGCAAGAAAGTAAGTTTAGAAGAATATGAAAAGATAAGCCGTAATTTACTAAAAAAGGGTTCTTATTTAAATTAAAAATATAATTGAAGTTTACTTTTTTACTCATTGTAGCTATTTTATTTTGGCATTGTTCTTATTCTCAACAAGTCTAAATCTCTGGCAAAGTAACCGACACCATGCAAAACCCATTACCATACGCCAACATCCTCGCCACCCCAACAGCAGACGACCAAGACGTAAAATTTGCCATCACAGCAAACGATGGCAGCTACAAATTAGAAATAACAAAAAAGAGTATTCAAAACCTCCAATTCTCAAGGACTGATTACATTTTAAACACAACAGTAACTCGTTCACTTACAAAAACTTAGTGTTAAAATCCAAATGCAAAACTGTTAAAATTTTAATTATTCCACAGTTTCAATTACGGTTTTTCCGCAGTTAACATTTCTTTAATATTTAAAGTGTTTTTAATTAGGTGGTTTCCATTTATTTTTTTTTAGATTTACAGAGCTGAAAGCATTTTATAGAGTAACGTAGAAGTCGCTCTTAAGAATGTGGACAACATAAATGTTAACATTATAGCTTGTGCAAGCTTTTTTATTTTTTATCCCTGAGAATTAAAATTAATAGCACAAAAAAAAGACTTCTAACAAAAAAGACTTCTACTTCTCATTCCCTTAATGAGAAAACAAATGACTTCTAAATTTAAAAGACTTCTATTCCCTAAGTTTTAGGGAGACATTAGTTATTAACCAACCCATTTTAAAAATTTGTGATGGGTTTAAAATCTTAAATTATGAAGAAAAGAATGTTTAGCCTTTTGGCTGTGGTAATGTTTGCATCAAGTTTAATGAGTGTGTCACCAGCATTAAAGGCGCAAGAAGGAGACGATATATGTTACGAAATAGCTGGTAATTATGTTGATTATCTTATCGTTCATGATGAAGATATGCTATTTGATGACACTTTTTTATTAGATATGTATTTAGAAACCCTTCTTGACTGTCAATATGCATGGGATGATCTTTAGAAAAAATAAAGTTACAAATAAGTTTAAATTATTATTTGTATTATCACTTATTAGTTCTTTGGCTTATTGCCAAAGAACTTCTGTGGTTGGATATAATGTAGCCATTAAACAAAAAAAAACCACCGATTCTATAAATAAAGATTTTCAAAATAAAAAGGAAAAAATGATTCGCTCTATTGAACAAAGCAATTACGAACTTATTTTTAATGATTCTTTAAGTGTTTTCCAAGTCAATGAAGAAATGCAATTAGATGATGTTAAAAATATAAAGGTAGCATCTAGTCTAGTTGGTGGTAAAAACTACAAAAACTTAAAAGATTCTATAAACATCAAACAAAAAGAATTCTTTGGAGAGCTTTTTAATATATATAATCCATTTAATGAATATAATTGGAATATAACAAAAGAAACAAAAGACATATCAGGTTACAAATGTTATAGAGCTGTAACTGAAATCGTACAATCTAGTTTTATTAGAAAAAAAGACGTTAAGTATTTAGTAGAAGCATGGTTTACACCCGAAATACCCGCACCCTTTGGCCCTGCTGGAATTGATGGTTTGCCTGGTTTAGTGTTAGAAGGTTCTTCTAATAATGGTTCAGCTATATTTTACGTTACAACATTAAATTTGATTAATAACGATAAGTCTGTAAGTGATAATATAGATTTGAGTAAGGGAAAAAACATTTCTAAAAAGGACTACGATATCATGATAAGAGAAAAACATTTATCACTCAGAAATCAAAATTAAATTGAGATTAAAAATACTAATTCTCTATTTGACATTTGGACTTCCTATATTAATAATTGCCCAACAAATCAAAGTCCAAGGCAAAGTAACTGATTCCATACAAAACCCGCTAGCCTACGCCAATATTCTGGCCATACCAGAAACAGACGACATCGAGGTAAGGTTTGCCATTACGGATAACGATGGTGGTTACAAATTAGGGCTCTTTAAAAACCAAACCTACGAGCTTACGGTTAGCTATATAGGCTACAAACCACAAAAACTAACCATTACCACCACAGACCAAGATCTAACCAAAAATTTCATCCTAAAAGAAAATCCAAATCAATTAGACGAGGTAAACATAAAATACACACCACCAATTACGGTAAAAAAAGATACCATCACCTATGATGTTACAAAATTTGTAACTGGCGAAGAGCGAAAACTACGAGATGCCTTAAAAAAACTACCAGGCGTAGAAGTAGATAGAGAAGGTAATGTTACTGTGCGAGGTAAAAAAGTAACTAAGGTCTTAGTAGAAAGCAAAACTTTCTTTACAGGCAATAGTAAATTGGCTGTAAATAATATCCCAGCAGATGCGGTGGAGAAAGTTGAGGTTTTAGACAATTACAATGAGGTTGCTATGCTCAAAGGCTTACAAGATTCTGAGGATATGGCAATGAATATCTTGTTAAAAGAAGACAAAAAGAAATTTGTCTTTGGTGATATTGAAGCTGGTGGTGGTATTGAAGAACGTTATCTATTGCATCCCAATATTTTTTATTACAGCCCAAAAACCAATGTTAATTTTATAGGCGACCTTAACAACCAAGGAATAAAGAGTTTTAGTTTTCAAGATTACTTGGAGTTTGAAGGTGGTTTTAGCAAATTGCTAGATGATGCAAGTAGTTATTTTAGTCTCTTTAATAGCGATTTTACTCAATACCTTAACAACCAAGATTACACAGATAATATTAACCAATTTGGAGCCTTAAATATTAGACAATCGGTTTCAAATGTTACAGATATTAGTGGGTATTTAATTACGTCTAACTCTAAAACCCAAACGGCGAGCAATACGTTAAATGCTTACCAAAATATAGAGGACCCTTTTACAGAAGACAGAACCGTTACTAATAATCTTAACAACTTTTTTACTATTGGCAAGGTCACCGTTGATTACAAACCAAGTTATAACGAAGATTTTGCTTATAATGCTTTTGTAAAAGTGACCAATAATGATAGTCATGGTTTTGTAAATACAATTAACCCAGACCAAAACAATAGCATTACGACTTTAACAGATGTTACGGCACTTAATCTAAAACAAAATATTACTTACAGTCGTAAATTGTCTATAGCACATACAGCTACTTTAGAAGCGACTTATTATTTTCAGAATGATAAACCTATTACCGAGTGGCTCACAAATCAACAGGTTTTACAAGGCTTAATTCCTTTGGAAGATGCCGATGTGTATACTATTCTTCAAACTAAAAAATCAACGTCGCATAATTTTAATGCCATTATAAAAGATTATTGGGTAATTAATAATTTTAACCACCTTTATACAAGTGTTGGCATTAACACCTCTTTTAATGATTTCTACAATGAAGATGTACAATTGCTGAGTGATGGTCGTATTAATAATTTTAGTTCGGCTGGTTTTGGTAATGATTTTGGATATAGCTTTATAGATTCGTATTTGGGATTAGAGTATAAATTTCAAATTGGTATCGCTACGTTTAAACCTGCCGTTTTTTATCATGGGTATTTATGGCGAACACAACAATTTAATGATGCTGAAACGTTTTCTAAAAATTTGTTATTACCGCAATTCACCACTAAAGTAGAATTTAATAATAGCGAGAAACTCAATTTTAAATACAAACTGAATGCGCGTTTTCCTGGCATTAATCAATTGGCTAATAATTTTATACTTTCTAATTTTAATAGTGTTTACAGAGGAAACAATCAGTTAGAAAACCAATTGTACCATTCCGCAACCTTGAGTTATTATAAGTTTAGTTTGTTTAAAAATTTAAATCTCAACGTAAATACCAGTTTTAATAAACGTATAAAAAGCATCAAAACCGTTTCAGAACTTAATGGTATTGAATCCTTTAATACAGCTATAATGTTTGACCAGCCAGAACATAATTGGATGCTTAGTGGACGCGTTTCAAAAAAAATCAATAAAATTCGTTATAATCTGAGTAGTCGTTTTAGCTATAATGATAATTTTCAAATTCTAAATAACGAAACGAATCTTAATATTTCAAAGTCTATTTCTTCAACCATTGGCATAGAAACATCTTTTAAAAATTATCCTAACATAGAAATCAATTACACCAAAGACTTTAATAATTACAAAGCTTTAAATAACACCTCTAAATTTGAAAACGACCAATTAGAAGTCATCTTAGAATACGACTTTTTAAACGACTTTATCTTTAAAGCAGATTATACCTTTGATAATTACTCTAATAAAAGCCAAGCAACTCAAACCATTTTTGACACGGCAAATGCGTCCTTATTTTACCAAAAAGAAGATAGTCCTTGGGGATTTGAGGTTAATGCGACTAATTTGTTTGATGTGAAATTTAAACAACAAAATTCCTTTAATGCTTTTGTGATTAGTGATAGTAGAACATTTATTTTACCAAGAATTGTGATGTTTAAAGTGAGTTATAAGTTATAATTCTATTTGTAATCTTTAAAATAGCCTCAAAAACTAAACCTACAACACTAAGACCATTCCAATATAATTAGTTTTTAGTCAACTTCTTTTTACTTTTGCACCAAGCAAGACTACGCTATGCGAAATTTATTAAAAACATGGTTTGGTTTTAATGATAAAACAGAACACACAGAAGAAGATACAATGAAAAAATTCTTAATCGTTGGTTTAGGAAACATAGGCGAAAAATATACAAATACCAGACATAATATTGGTTTTAAAATCCTCGATTATTTAGCTAAATCCAATGACATAACTTTTGAAACTGTAAAGCTTGGCGATGTTGCTACACTAAAAATAAAAGGACGAACCTTAATTCTTTTAAAGCCAAGTACGTTTATGAATCTCAGCGGAAAAGCCATAAAGTACTGGTTAGAGAAAGAAAAAATACCATTGGAAAATCTACTTGTGGTTACTGACGACTTAAATCTACCTTTTGGATCACTTAGATTAAAAACGAAAGGCAGCGATGGAGGCCACAACGGATTAAAGGATACCCAAGATAAATTACAAACTGTAAAATATAACCGCTTTAGATTTGGTATCAGCGCTGAATTTAGCCAAGGACGTCAAGTCGATTACGTTTTAGGTGAATGGACCGAAGACGAAAATACACAACTGAAAGAACGGTTAAAGATTTCGGCAGATCTTGTTAAATCTTTCGCTTTAGCTGGAGTAAATACTACAATGAACCAATTTAATGGAAAATAAAATTTAGTTTTGTTTTCTAAGAGTTTACCATTGGTAAAAGCGCAATACATTTAGGTTTGAATTCAAAATCAGAAAAAGTAACAACCATTGGCACCTACGACGGTGTTCATATTGGACATCAAAAAATCCTTAAACAGGTGGTAGCTCTTGCTAAAAAGCAAGGTTACGTTCCTGTGGTTCTCACCTTGTTTCCGCATCCAAGAATGGTGCTTCAAAAAGACGATTCTATTAAACTTTTAAATACCATTGAAGAACGCATTGAATTACTAAAATCTCTGGGTATAGAAGAAGTTGTTGTCAAAAAATTCACCAAAGACTTTGCCAACCTTTCTGCTCAAGATTACGTGAAACAAATTTTAGTAGACGAATTAAACTCTAAACATATCGTAATTGGTTACGATCACCACTTTGGCAAAAATAGAAGTGCTAATATAACAGACCTTAAAGCATTTGCTAACCTCTATGACTTTAAAGTTGAAGAAATTTCAGCTCAAGATCTCAAAGACGTTACCGTAAGCTCTACAAAAATTAGAACCGCACTGAATAGTGGCGAAGTAGATTTAGCAAATTCCTATTTGGGTTATAATTTTTTTATAACTGGTACAGTTGTTAAAGGCAAAGAACTGGGAAGAACCATAGATTTCCCTACCGCAAATATTAACGTTACAGCGACCTACAAACTGATTCCTAGTGATGGCGTGTATGTTGTGAAATCTATAATTGAGAACAAAATAGTTTTTGGAATGATGAATATTGGCACCAACCCAACAGTTGATGGCAAAACGCGTTCTATTGAAGTGCATTTCTTTAACTTTAACCAAGATATTTATAATGCCGAATTAAAAATTGAGTTTTTAAAACGCCTGCGTAGCGAACAAAAATATGAGAATCTTGAAGCTTTAAAAATGCAACTTCAAAAAGATATGACAAATGCTTCAAATTATATACAAACCTTAAATGCATAAGTTTCTATTTAAACATATAGACAATTCCGGACTCATTGTATTCAGAATCATTTTTGGTCTATTGTGTTTTTTAGAAGCCTTTGGAGCCATTTTTACGGGTTGGATTAGACGCACACTTATAGAACCTAAATTCACCTTTTCTTTTATTGGATTTGAGTGGTTACAACCGCTTCCTGGCGATTGGATGTATGCATATTACGCCGTAATGGGAATTTTTGGACTCTTTATAATGTTGGGTTACAAATACAGATTGAGCGTTTTAATGTTTGCTGTAATGTGGACAGGAACGTACCTAATGCAAAAGTCGTCATACAACAACCATTATTATTTATTAATGCTATTAAGTTTTTTAATGGTGTTTTTTCCAGCAAATCGCTACGCTTCAATAGATGTAAAACTTAACCCTTCGCTTAAGAGCAATTCTATGCCTAGTTGGTGCAAATGGTTTTTTGTACTTCAGTTATTTATTCTATATAGTTATGCTTCTGCTGCTAAATTTTATCCTGATTGGCTAGATGGTACCGTAATGAAAATATTAATGCGAAGTAAAGCCGACTTCTATGTGGTTGGCGAGCTTCTTCAAGAAGAAATAGTGCATTATGTTTTAGCCTATGGAGGTATTTTATTTGATGGTTTAATAATTCCATTATTACTTATAAAACAAACTAGAAAATACGCCTTCTTTGCTTCTATTTTCTTTCACCTTTTTAATTCGTTTATATTTCATATTGGTATCTTTCCATATATGTCTTTGGCGTTTAGCCTCTTCTTTTTTGAACCAAAAACAATTAAGAATATTTTTTTTAAACGAAAGATCTATTATAATGATAACGCTGTTATAGTACCAAAATACAGCACTGTTTTGCTATCGGTATTTTCTATATATTTTATAATTCAGATAGCCTTACCATTAAGACATCACTTTTTTGAAGATGATGTACTATGGACTGAAGAAGGCCATCGTCTTTCTTGGAGAATGATGCTAAGAGCAAAAAGTGGCAGAACAAACTACAAGGTTGTTGACGCCAACACAGGTCGAGAGATCCCAATTAGACTCAGTCATTACTTAACCCGAAAACAACAACGTAGCGCCAGTACAAAACCCGATGTAATTTGGCAGTTTGCGCAACACCTAAAACACGATTTTGCTAATAAAGGGATTCCTGTTAAAGTGTATGTCAATGCATTTATTAGAGTAAACGGAAAGCCTAGAAAACAGCTTATAGATCCAAAAGTAGATCTTGCTAATGAAGAATGGCATCACTTTAAACACCACAAATGGATCTTACCTTCACAATAATTTGAGCTTGTGTGTATAAAAAAGTCAGTCTATAATTAACCCTCTTTCTTATTCTCTAAATTCACCGTATAAAATAGAACCTATATATTTTTTTGTGGGCTTTTTCTTTTTACTTTTGTGGCTTGTTTTTCGCATGCCAATTGGCATCATCCAAAATAAATAGATATGTTACAAGTTGCTTTTATACAAGAGAACAAAGAAGACATCATTGCGCGTTTAGCTAAACGAAATATTGATGCTACAGAAATGATTAATGAAGCCATTGCTTTTGACGAGGACCGAAAAGCCATTCAGACCAAGTTAGACAGTACTAAAGCAGAGTCGAATACATTATCTAAAGAAATTGGTCATCTTTACAAATCTGGCGAAGCTCAAAAAGCCAATATTTTAAAAGAAAAAACAACCCAATTAAAAGAGGTTACAAAAACATTAGAACAAGAACTTAATAATAAAATTAAGGCCCTTGCAGATGTATTATATAAAATACCTAATGTTCCAAATCCTATTGTACCAGCAGGAAACACAGATGAAGACAACGAAGAGACTTTAAGAGTTGGGGACATTCCGAAGTTACATGCAAATGCGCTTCCGCATTGGGAATTAGCAAAAAAATACAACATCATCGATTTTGAGTTAGGTAACAAAATTACAGGCGCAGGATTTCCGGTTTATATAGGAAAAGGCGCTAGATTACAACGTGCCTTAATCACCTATTTTTTAGATAAAAATACAGAAGCTGGTTACACCGAATACCAAGTTCCACATTTAGTAAATGAAGCCTCTGGTTTTGGCACTGGGCAATTACCAGACAAGGAAGGCCAAATGTATCATGTTGCTGAAGATAACCTTTACTTAATCCCAACCGCAGAAGTACCTGCAACAAATATGTTTAGGGATACGCTTTTAAATGAAAGTGATTTACCGATTCAAATTACGGGTTATACACCTTGTTTTAGACGCGAGGCAGGAAGCTATGGAGCACACGTAAGGGGTCTAAACCGATTACATCAATTTGATAAAGTTGAAATTCTTCGTGTTGAACACCCAGAGCACTCTTACAAAGCGCTAGATAGCATGGTAAAACATGTACAGGAAATTTTAGAAGATTTAAAACTACCTTATAGAATCTTAAGACTATGTGGTGGAGATTTAGGCTTTACTTCTGCATTAACCTATGATTTTGAAGTATTTTCAACTGCACAAGACCGTTGGTTAGAAGTATCTTCAGTATCTAACTTTGAAACATTTCAAGCCAACCGCTTAAAATTACGTTTTAAAAATAGTGAAGGTAAAAATGAATTATGCCACACCCTAAACGGAAGTTCTTTAGCATTACCGAGAATTTTAGCCGGAATATTAGAAAACTATCAAACAGAAGATGGCATTAAAATACCTGAGGTTTTAATACCATATACAGGCTTTGATATGATTTCGTAGTGCAAGCTTTAACGAAGACGCCGTACTAATTGTTAAATTTTAATGTATTATATCGATTATTTTAACCTTTCTGCGCTCAACATGTTAATTTTTTAGAACTTGCCGATTCCAAATTTAATCAACTTAACTATGAAGAATCTAAAGCGTATAGTATTGCTTGTTTCATTGATTGTTTTGGTAAGCAAAGTTTTATTTTAACTATTGAAATTCATTTATAGTCTTTTAATATCTAACGAAAGATTAAGGATTTCAATATAACCCATACATAACTAACTTAGCCAAAATAACTGAATCATATTTTACATAAATAATGGTTAATAGCACATTTATTTTGCTGGTGATGTGCCTAAACTTATGTTTAGGCATTTTTTTTATACTTTTTTTCACAAGATCTACTTGAAGCATTTGCTATATTTACACGTATCATTATCTTATATTCTTTCTAAAACATGAAACAGTGCTTTGTCGCTTTATTTTTTTTAGTCTTTACTTATTCTGGTTTCGCGCAGAACAGTGAAGATCTAGCTGAAAGCTATTATAAAAAAGCAGAGTTTAAAAAAGCAGCCTTGATTTATCAAAATCTACTGAAAGAAAAGCCTTTTAACTATAATTATATTAATAAGCTTGTAGACATCTATCAGCAATTAGAGCAATATAACGATGCTGAAACCATCCTCACTCAGCGCTTAGCACAAAGAAGAAATCCAGATTGGGTGGTGGCTTTAGGGTATAATTATCAGCTTCAAGACAGTATAGCTGCGGCAAATAAACTTTATGACGAAGCCATTGCTTTTGTAGACGAGCGACCAAACTATATTTATATAATTGCTAGAAGGTTTGAAAACTATTCTCTTTTAGACCAAGCCATTAAATTATACGAAAAAGGCAAAACGCTAACTCCAGATAAAAACTACAGTCTTCAACTCGCTCGTATTTATGGAGATCAAGGTGATGTAGAGCAGATGTTTGTAAACTATATAGACTATATTCATTACAAACCCAATTCTCTCAACAATGTGAAGCGTTCTATTAGTGGTTTTATTTCAGAACAAAGCGACAATGAAAATAATAGGTACTTACGACGTTTACTTCTAAAGAAAATTCAAGAAAGTCCTGAAACCTATTGGTATGAAATGCTGAGCTGGTTATATGTTCAAGAAAAAGCATATAGCAAATCGTTTATTCAAGAGAAAGCGCTTTATAAACGATTTCCAGAAAGCTTGGACCGGATATTCGAGTTGGGAGAAATAGCGCTTAACGACAATGACGACGACACTGCCAAGTCTATTTTCAACTATATATTAGATGCTACACAAGACCAAACGACGGCCTTAAAAGCACATCAATATATATTAGAGATTGACACAAAACATGCTGATGAAAAAACGTTAGCGCTTATAGATGATACCTATCAACATCTATTTGATGATTACGGTAAATCGAGACTCACTCTACCTTTACAATTAGCCTATGGAAAATTTTTGGCCTTTCATATGAAAGATACAAAAACGGCTACAAATTTCTTAAAGAAAAGTTTAACCCTAAACGTATCACGTCTAAGTAAAGCAAAAATTAAATTATTATTAGCAGATATTTTAGTTCTTCAAGAAAAGTTTAATGAAGCTCTTATTTTTTATTCTCAAATACAAACCGAGTTAAAAAATAGTACTATAGCACAAGAAGCGCGATTTAAAGTTGCCAAAACAAGTTATTACAAAGGTGATTTTGATTGGGCTGAGTCGCAACTTAAAATTCTAAAGTCATCAACCTCTCAATTAATTGCGAATGATGCCTTAGATTTAAAGTTATTGATTTCAGATAACAAATATGAAGACACCACACAAACGGCTTTAAAATATTACGCCAAAGCCGATTTATTTGCGTTTCAGAATAAAACTGATGATGCCATTTCACTTCTAAACAAAATTTTGGAAGAATACAAAGGAGAAAGTATTACAGACCAAGCTTTATACAAACAAGCAAAGCTTTACGAAAAGAAAAAACATTACACCAAAGCGGAAAATAACTACCGAAGTATTTTAAAAGATTACGGAGAAGATATTTTAGTAGATGATACGCTGTATGATTTAGCGGAACTTTATGTTAACTATTTAGCAAAACCTGAAGAAGCCAAACTACTCTACGAAAAAATTATATTTGAACATCAGGACAGTATTTACTTTATTGAAGCACGTAAGAAGTATAGAATGCTTCGTGGCGACTCTTTAAATTAAATTATAGTAATCCAATAATAATTTCGCACACATCGTTACGTATTGCAATACCTACTAGCAGCCATGCCATGTAATACTTATAAGTTTAAGTACAATTTTCATACTTTTGCAGCTTCAATTACACACTTAAAACAGAAACGATGATCATCTACAACGTTACCTTAAACATAGACAAAAGCATTACCCAAGAGTGGTTAGAATGGGTTAAAGAACACATACCTCAAGTGTTGTCTACTGGTAAATTTAAAGAAGCAAAACTCACTAAAGTTTTAGTTGACGATGACGAATCCGATACTTATTCTGTACAATACAGAGCGCATTCTAGAGCCGCTTTAGATTCTTATTACGCAGAACATGCAGAACGATTAAAGCAAGATGGTTTACAACGTTTTGGAGATAAAGTCTTATCTTTTAGAACAGAATTAGAAGTTGTTGACGAGTATGCTGTTACTTTTAAGTAAATTTTTATACCGAGCTTAGAGCAACAAAAGGTTTAACCTTACTTTTAACGGTCTACATTCAATATCTCTCGCAATTATTGAGATAAATAGAGATTATCTTTACAAGTCTGCGAATCTCTGTATATCTCAATGTATCTTTGTACCATAACATCTTACGCCACTTGGCATTGGTGAGAAAAATAAATACATGACAGTAAAAGCAAAAAAACATTTAGGCCAGCATTTTTTAGAAGACGAATCTATTGCTCAAAATATTGCCGATAGTTTATCGCTTGAAGGCTATGATGATGTTTTAGAAATCGGACCAGGAATGGGAGTGCTCACCAAGTATCTTCTAAAAAAAGATATAACAACACATGTTATTGAAATAGATACTGAATCGGTAGACTATTTAAAAAACAACTACCTTCATCTCGCTGATAGAATTATAGAAAAAGACTTTTTAAAATACGATTTAAATCTTGTTTTTAAAGATAAGCCATTCGCTATTATAGGTAATTTCCCTTATAATATATCGTCTCAAATTCTATTTAAAACTTTAGAATTAAGACATCAAATCCCTGAATTCTCTGGGATGTTTCAAAAGGAAGTTGCTAAACGCATCTGTTCTAAAGAAGGATCTAAAGTGTATGGTATCTTATCGGTTTTAACTCAAGCATTTTATGATGCCGAATATTTATTTACAGTACCACCAACGGTTTTTAATCCACCTCCTAAAGTAGATTCGGGAGTACTTTTACTAAAACGCAAAGAAAATTACACGCTGCCTTGCGATGAAAACCTATTTTTTAGAGTTGTAAAAACAGGTTTTCAACAACGAAGAAAAACATTACGAAACAGTTTAAAAACCTTCAATCTATCGGATAATTTAAAAGCAAATACTATCTTTGGGCAACGACCAGAACAACTGAGTGTTTCTCAATTTATTGAACTAACATCGTTGATAGAGAATGACACAAAATAATGTTCTCGGCTGTTAAATTTAGCCCAGTTATGATGCCATAAAAACAGCAAAAAAATTACGTGGAAGAAATTCAGGATAACATACAATTTCAACTTACCGATGAGCTTATTGAAAAGGTAGAAATCCTTGTCGACGAACTAAACGACAAAGCATTAAAGACCCTTTTAAAGGAATATCACCACGCTGATATCGCTGAGATTCTAGATGAATTAAACCTAGAAGATGCAGTCTATGTCATTAAACTTTTAGATTCTGAAACAACATCAGAAATCCTCATGGAACTCGATGAGGACATTAGAGAAAAGGTACTTAAAAATCTCTCTAACAAAGAAATTGCTGAAGAGATTGAAGAACTAGATACTGATGATGCGGCAGATATGATTGCTGAACTTCCTGAGGAGCGACAAGCCCAAGTCATTTCGCAAATTGAAGACAACGAGCACAGAGAAGAAATCCAAGAACTTTTAGCTTACGCAGAAGATACTGCAGGTGGACTTATGGCTAAAGAACTAGTGAAAGTTTACGAAACTTGGACCGTTGCTGGGTGTTTACGCAGAATTAGAGGACAAGCTAAAGATGTTACAAGAGTACACTCTGTTTATGTTGTTGATAAGAAAGATAAACTGATTGGCAGATTGTCTTTAAAAGATTTAATTATATCTAAAAGTGATACTAAAATCGCAGACATCGCTAAAGAAAACGTGGATTGGGTTCATGTTTCTGATGATGTTGAAGACGTCGCAAAAGTAATGGCTAAATATGATTTAGAAGCCATTCCTGTGGTAGATGATAACCAAATTTTATTAGGTAGAATTACCATTGATGATATTATAGATGTTATACGTGAAGAAGCTGATAAAGATTACCAATTAGCTGCTGGTATTTCTCAAGATGTAGAAGCCGATGACAGCATTTTTAAACTTACTAAAGCGCGTTTACCTTGGCTATTTATTGGTATGTTTGGTGGTCTTGGAGCTGCTAGTATCATTGAGCAGTTTAATGACAATCTCGGTACGTTTACAGCTTTATTAAGCTTTGTACCATTAATACAAGCTACAGCCGGAAATGTTGGAGTACAGTCGTCTGCTATTGTCGTTCAGGGTTTAGCTAATGGCACAATTGATGGTAAAATATTAAAACGATTATTTAAAGAGCTTTTACTGGGTATAGTCAACGGATTTGCCATATCGCTCGTAGCCATTCTAATTACTCATTTTGGGTTTGGCACTACTTATATCCTATCTTTTACTATTAGTATAGCCTTAATTGCTGTGATTATAATGGCAGCGTTAATTGGTACTTTTATTCCAATTTTTCTAGATAAAAGAGGTATTGATCCAGCTGTTGCTACAGGTCCATTTATTACCACAAGTAATGATGTTTTTGGTATTTTAATCTACTTCTTAATCGCAAAATTGATTTTAGGTATTTAACTACATAATGCCTTTTTATTTATTAACACTTGCCTAAACTAGTAGCCATGAAAATACTACACATAGACTCTAATCATCCGCTCCTTCTTAATCAACTTAATGCATTAGGATATACTAATCACGAAGATTATACAGCCTCTAAAGCTGCTATTGAAACCAAAATATCGACATACGATGGTATAATTATTCGAAGCCGATTTAGTATTGATAAATCATTTTTAGATGCTGCCACAAACCTCAAATTTATTGGCCGTGTTGGAGCCGGATTAGAAAATATTGACTGCGACTACGCTCTACAAAAAGGCATCTATCTCATTTCTGCACCAGAAGGCAATCGCAATGCGGTTGGCGAACATGCTTTAGGGATGTTATTATCACTTTTTAACAAATTGAATAAAGCTGATAAAGAAGTGAGACAAGGACAATGGCTACGCGAAGAAAACCGTGGTTTAGAATTAGACGGAAAAACGGTAGGACTTATAGGATATGGTAATATGGGAAAAGCTTTCGCTAAAAAACTAAGAGGATTTGATGTCGAAGTTTTGTGTTACGATATAAAAACCGGTGTGGGTGATGCAAATGCCAAACAAGTATCGCTTAAAGAACTACAAGCAAAATCTGATGTTTTAAGTCTTCATACACCTCAAACTGCATTGACCGTAGATATGATTAATTCAGATTTTATAAACGCCTTTAAACATCCATTTTGGTTAATTAATACCGCACGTGGAAAAAGCGTGGTCACTGAAGATTTAGTCAAGGCTTTAAAATCTGGAAAAATTCTAGGTGCAGGATTAGATGTTTTAGAATATGAAAAATCATCGTTTGAGAATTTATTTTCATCTCATGAGATGCCAGCCGCGTTTCAATATATAATTCATTCAGATCAGGTTTTACTCTCACCTCATGTTGCTGGCTGGACCATAGAAAGTAATATTAAACTTTCTCAAACTATAGTTGATAAGATAAAAGCAAAATTTTGCTAACTTAGACCACTTTACCATTTCCATTTAAATATGACATACAAAGCCACATCTCCTGAAGATTATATAAATCAAGTTCCTGAAGAGCGACAAAACGCACTCAAAACCTTAAGACAAGTTATAAAAGAAAACTTACCTAAGGACTTTGAAGAAGGCATTCAATACAATATGATTGGTTATTATGTACCACATTCGGTCTATCCAGATGGCTACCATTGTGATCCCAAAACCCCTTTACCTTTTATGAGTTTTGCTTCACAAAAAAATTCAATTAATCTTTATCATAGTGGCATCTATGCAGATCCCAAATTACACGATTGGTTTGTTAACGAATATCCCAAACACTGCAAACGTAAATTAGACATGGGTAAAAGCTGTATACGATTTAAAAAAATAGACGACATACCGTTTCAACTTATAGGTGAATTAGTCACAAAAATGACCTGTAAAGAATGGATTAGCCTCTATGAATCAGTGCTAAAAAAATAAACAGAATTATCTATAGATTTTCCGTTTATTATAACCCTATAATCAACTTAGAAAAAAAATGAAAAAACGTGTTACAGGAATTGGAGGTATATTCTTTAAAACTAAAGATCCAAAAGCAGCAAAAGATTGGTACCAAAAACATTTAGGTTTTAATACCGATGATTATGGTTCTACGTTTTGGTGGAAAGACAAGGAAGGCAAGGATTGCTCTACACAATGGAGTCCGTTTGCCAGTGATTCAAAATATTTTGAGCCTTCAAAAAAAGACTTTATGTTTAATTATAGAGTTGAAAACCTAAAGGAACTCCTCGAAACTTTAAAAGCTGAAGGCGTTACCATTGTCGGTGACATGGAAGAATACGATTACGGTAAATTTGGCTGGATTTTAGATAATGACGGTAATAAAATAGAGCTGTGGGAACCTGTGGATAGTGCTTTTAAGTAAATATAATAGGTTAAAACAGCGCTTTTGTCTTATTTAGAAATTCTTCAATCTTATAATCTCACAGTACTACACTGGTTAGCCATTGGAGCTGCTGTTTTTATTTTGGGTCTATCCAAATCCGGAATTAAAGGTATTGGTATTATTCTCATTGTGATACTCGCCTTTGTATTTGGAGAAAAAGCCTCTACAGGCATTCTACTTCCTATGCTTATTTGCGCAGATATTTTGGCCGTAATTTACTACAATAGACATGCAGATTGGGCCGTTATAAAAAAACTAATGCCATGGATAGTAGTCGGTATTTTAATAGGTGTATGGATTGGTAATGATATTTCAGAATACGTTTTTAAAAAACTAATGGCTATTATTATATTGGTTTCTGTAGGTCTTATGTTTTATCTAGAAAAGCGCAAATCTAAAGACTTACCTACGCACAAATTATTTTCTATAGGCATGGGACTTTTAACTGGTTTTACAACTATGATAGGTAATTTAGCTGGCCCTGTTTCCAATATCTATTTTTTAACCATGCGCTTTCCAAAAAATGAATTTATAGGTACTGCAGCATGGATATTTTTTATTGCTAATCTTATTAAACTTCCGTTTCATATTTTTATTTGGGAAACCGTAACTGTAGAAACTCTAGCTTTAAACTCCGTATTAATTCCTGCAGTACTCTTAGGGTTTTTATTGGGAACATCAGTTGTAAAACGAATTTCAAATGTCAATTACAGACACTTTATTTTAATTGCAACAGCTACTGGAGGTATTGTAATGTTGTTTAGATAATAAACTTTACAATGTATATTTTATAATATTTAATTAACTTTATAGTCTAACCAAAAACTTATAAAAAATGTCAGATGATAACAAAGATTTAGGCAATGATCTTAACGATATGCTAGACGACGCTAAGGATAATGCGCGAAAAGCAGGTGATAAAATAAGCCAAAAGGCGCACGAATTTTCTGATGAAGCTAAAGAATCCGCTAAGGAATTCTCCGATAGTGCTAAGGAAACGTTTAACACTGTTTCAGGAGAAAACAAAAAAGTTTTAGCAGGCATATTAGGAATTATTTTAGGATGCTTTGGCGTGCATAAATTTATCTTAGGCTATAATAAAGAAGGCGGCATTTTATTAGGAATAACATTATTAGGTATTGTATTATCTTGTATTGGAATCGGAGTTATAGTTGTATGGCTAACTGGTTTAGTGGGCTTAATAGAAGGTATCATTTATTTAACTAAATCTGACGAAGAATTCTATAGAACTTACCAAATTGGCAAAAAACCTTGGTTCTAAACAAACGGAATTATTATATACTAAAAACCCAGAACTCACATTCTGGGTTTTTTATTTTTTACTTTCAGCATTATACAAGTCTATCCTAGATTTTACTTGTCCTCATGGTTCTCCATGAACTTGCGCTCTAGCTCCGTTTGAAATTCTTCCATTACTGGTCTCACAGTACTTTCTGGCAGGTCTGCAATTTTTATATACATTAAACCATCAACCGCATTATTAAACAACGGATCTACATTAAATGCCACTAGTCTTGCATTTTGTTTAATATACTTTTTAAGCAATACCGGTAATCGCAATGCACCTGGTTCTACTTCATCTATTATTCTATCAAATTTATTTAAATCAGCTTCGGTAGCATCAAAGACAAAGTCCTTATCAGCATCTTTAAGTTTTACCTTAAATTCCTTTTTTGGATGTACATATTGCGCCACATAAGGATCGTAGTAATGTGATTTCATAAATTCAATCATCAAACTTTTTGAAAAATTAGAAAACTGATTACTTATACTTACACCACCAATGAGATATTTATGTTCAGGAAAACGCAATGTAATATGCACAATACCTTTCCAAAGTAAAAATAATGGCATTGGTTTTTGCTGATACTCTTTAATGATAAACGCACGCCCCATTTCAATGGACTGACTCATCATTTTATGTAATTCGGGCTCAAAACGGAATAAATCTTGAAGATAAAATCCATCAATACCAAAACGTTCATAAATCTTAGAGCCTAAGCCCATTCTGTAGGCACCAGCTATGAGATTTTTTTCGTTATCCCATAAAAACAAATGATGATAATACGTATCAAATTTATCTAAATCAATGGCTTCGTTAGTACCTTCTCCAACCTCTCTAAAGGTAATTTCTCTAAGTCGTCCTATTTCTCGTAAAATATTAGGAACGTCTTTGGCTGAGGCTAAAAACACTTCATAATTCTTACTCTCTAATAACCTGCAATCACTAACGCGCAGTTTATCTACTTCAGCAATCATGATTTTTGGAGCAATTGGAGTCACAATTCGTTTTGGCATTTTTGCCACTTTCAATTGCGACTGTAAATTGTCTAAAATTTTAGGTTTATCTTCAAAAGTCTTAGACAACATATATGTTTTTCTCCTTAAAAATTCTGAGAATTCCGGAAGTGTTGGATGTTCTTTCTGATCTTTAACAGATATAGGACGGCCTATCCTTACTTTAATGACACGTCTCTTCTGACTCAACAATTCTGAAGGTAATTTTGCTGTTCGTAACGTATCGCTAAGTTTAGAGAGTCTATAGAATAGACGACTATTTTTAGCATGAAAGTAAATAGGTACCACAGGGACTTCTGCTTTCTGTATTAATTTCATTGCTGCAACTTCCCACTCTTTATCAACAACTAATTTGCCATCTCTGTATGTAGAGACTTCACCTGCCGGAAACACACCTAAAGGGTGCCCATCTCTTAAATGTAAAATTGCATTCTTAAATCCGGCAATACTACTTGCAGCATCTTTTCTGCCTTCAAACGGGTTTACAGGCATTATAAAAGGTTTCAATGGCGCTATACGATGTAGTAAAAAATTGGCAATAATTTTAAAATCACTGCGCTGTTCTATCATTAACTTTAACAACAAAATGCCGTCAATACCACCGAGTGGATGATTAGAAACAGTAATATAAGGGCCATCTTTAGGCAAGCGTTTCATGTCTTCTTCAGGAATTTCAAATTTAATCTGAAATTCTTCCAAAATGGCATCTAAAAACGCAACATCACTTAGATGCTGATTGCGCTTATAAAACTTATTTAAGGTCGATATTTTTAGGACTTTCATCAAAACCCAACCAAGGAAGGTGCCTAAGAAACCATACTTATCAGCATGGATTGCTTTAGCAACTTCTTTTGCGGTTACTAAACCGTTATCAGATGATTTCCCCATAAAACAAATGTAACAACTATTTATTTAGTAACAACTTGAACTGTACCCTGAGCTAACTGCTTTAACAATACTACTTTATCTTTTTCTAGATCATTTATCGCATCATCATTATAATGTCTTATAGTATAAAGACTCACATTATTATGACAAACCACCTTAAACTTAGCCTTTAAGTGTTGTAACAATTTGTCTAAGTTATCAAATAAATTCTCAATGCAAACAGAAAAGCTAATAGCCGAATTCTGAATAACATCCACTTTCATTTTATAAAGGTGTAATAAACTAAAAATTTCACTAATATTTTCTTCCATAATATATGAAAAATCTAAAGAGGATAAC
Organism: Winogradskyella sediminis; assembly: GCF_003387355.1. Lineage (GTDB taxonomy): Bacteria > Bacteroidota > Bacteroidia > Flavobacteriales > Flavobacteriaceae > Winogradskyella > Winogradskyella sediminis. The sequence goes on along the minus strand of NZ_QUNH01000001.1, from coordinate 988,629 downwards.
GAAATTAAAGTTTGATTTTTCTTAACTATGAAACACGGTACTGTTGGATTAATACCTTTTTCTTTACTGACACAAGTCCCAGCGCCTTCAGGATTTAAAAACGATTTCACATATAAAGGTATTTCCTTTCTTTGTAAAGGTTGAAGTGTTTTAGGATGAATTACTGAAGCTCCGTAAAAAGCCAACTCAATAGCCTCTCTATAAGATATTTGATGTAATAATTGTGCATTTTCAAAATAACGTGGATCTGCATTTAAAACACCTGGTACGTCTTTCCAAATAGTTACACTATCTGCGTTTAAACAATACGCAAAAATAGCTGCGGTATAATCACTTCCTTCTCTTCCTAATGTGGTTGTAAAATTATTAGCATCACTCCCTAAAAATCCTTGAGTAATATTTAAAATACGCGCATTTAATTGCGATGATATATTTTCTTGTGTTTTTTCCCAATCTACATTAGCGCGTCTGTAATAATTATCGGTTTTAATGAACTCTCTAACATCAACCCAATTATTTTTTAAACCAATTTCATTGAGATAATGACTTATTATGGTGGTTGAAATTAGCTCTCCATAGCCAATAACTTGATCATAAACGTAGTTATAATCTGGAGACTTATTACTTTTAAAAAAGGTATTTAGTTCATCAAAAAGCGTCTTAACATCTGAAAAAACTTGATGACGTTTATTGTCAAATAAATCTATTAAAATATCATCGTGATATTTCACTACTTCATGAATAGAGCTCTGCAATTCGTGTTTGTTTTCAAAATAGTTTTTGATAACCAACTCCATTCTATTTGTTGTTTTTCCCATGGCAGAAACTACAACCAAAGTGTTATCATAACCTGTAGTTTCTAAAACCTTTGCTAAGTTTTTTATACCATTTGCATCTTTTACAGATGCACCTCCAAACTTAAAAATGCGCATTAGATTTGGTTTATATAATTTTTAATTCCTTGTTCGTCTAGATGTACAACATTCCAATCGCGTTTTACATCTGCTCCTTTACTTTCATAAAATTTTATGGCAGGCGCATTCCAATCTAAAACCTCCCAACTGATACGTTTTACACCACGTTGATTTCCGTAAGATACAACGGCATCTAAAAGTTGAGACCCTAAACCTTTGCCTCTACTGGCTTTGCTTACAATAAGATCTTCTAAATGCAAAATTTCGCCTTTCCATGTAGAATATCTAGGATAAACTAAGGCAATACCTTCTATGCGGTTTCCTACTTCACAAACAAAACAAGTAAACTTTGGGTTGGGTCCAAAACCATCATTTTCTAAATCAGATGTTGAAATTTCTACAGCATCTGCTTCTTTTTCGTAAGTTGCCAATTCTTGAATGAGTTCTAAAACTCTAGGCATATCTTCGATACGTGCTAATCTAGGTTGGTTCATTTTATTATAAAAGATTCAAAGATAATCTAAACTCGCTTTACAAAACAATTTTTTAAACTACGAAAACGTTATAGTATATTAAAAATATACGATATTTGTGGGCAATTAATCAATATTTCACTACATGTCAAAACCAAATCAAACTTTAGGTGAGTTTATCATCGAAAATCAAACAGCTTTTAAATACACTTCAGGAGAATTATCTCGACTTCTCAATTCTATTCGTTTAGCTGCCAAGGTCGTTAACCACGAAGTAAACAAAGCGGGTTTAGTAGATATTATTGGTAACGCTGGTGATACCAATATTCAAGGTGAAGATCAGCAAAAATTAGATGTTTATGCAAATGACAAATTTATACAAACCCTAACAAAAAGAAACATCGTTTGTGGTATTGCTAGTGAAGAGGAAGACGATTTTATTGCTATTAATAGTCAAGATGAAAACAATCAAAACAAGTATGTTGTTTTAATTGATCCATTAGACGGATCTTCTAACATTGATGTTAACGTTTCTGTAGGTACCATTTTTTCTATTTATAGACGTGTCACTCCATTGGGCACACCAGTAACTCTAGAAGATTTTTTACAGAAAGGAAGCGCACAAGTTGCTGCTGGTTATGTGGTATATGGCACATCTACAATGCTTGTGTACACTACGGGTTATGGTGTAAATGGTTTTACGCTTAATCCCGCAATTGGATCTTATTATTTATCGCATCCCAACATGCAATTTCCAGAAGATGGTAATATTTACTCTGTAAATGAAGGTAATTATTCTGATTTTCCTGTGGGCATCAAAAAATATATAAAATATTGTCAACAAGACGAAGATGAAAGACCTTACACCAGTCGTTATATTGGATCTTTAGTTTCTGATTTTCATAGAAATATGATTAAAGGAGGCATCTACATGTATCCTAAAAGTACAAAGAACCCAAAAGGAAAACTACGTTTACTGTACGAATGTAATCCTATGGCTTTTATTGCAGAACAAGCTAATGGTAAAGCCAGTGATGGATTTACAAGAATAATGGACATACAGCCCACAGAATTGCATGAACGTGTGCCTTTTATTTGCGGTAGTAAAAACATGGTAGAAAAAGCTGAAGAATTTATGCGTAATGAGCAATAAATAACAGATTTTACGTTGAATTATTCGCATTAAAAAAAGCGACTATCTTTATAATGATAGTCGCTTTTTATTTCATATAAAGACTGGTCACCTATTCATTCATAGACTTAATACCTGCAATAAATTCTTCTAGGCTCACTTTGTCGTAAGCCAAGGCTAAAGCTTTATCAGCAATATATTTTACGTTAGCGGAATTAAATCCTAAACCAACGCAAAGCTTTTCTAATAACCAATGTTGATTTGGTCCTTCTATATCATCTATCCATACCATACGTGCCAAATCATACAAACGCTCTAAACGTTTGTCGTAAGAAATGGGTGGGTTAATTGAATGAGAAGCGTAATCTTTAAGAATTGATTCATAATCGCTTTCGGTAATGTCTAAGCGTGTTGCTAAACGGTCTAAAAACGCTTTCTCCGTCTCATTAATAACACCATCACTCATTGCAACTCTTACTATAGCTGCAAAATGATCTGCATTACGTTTTTTAAATCCGCTTTCGAATAAATCTGAAAATGACATATATCTATTTTATTTATAATCTTATTATTAATTCTGAACAAATATAATTCTATTCAAAGAATTATCATTAGTGTACACTTCAAAAATTTTATATTTGCAACTTCAAACCAAGAAACTTGAGTAAAGTAGCTATTGCCGAAACATTTTTACAGACTTTGCAAATGCAAAATCTGCAAACCGCTATTGCCTCTTCTCAAACAAAAGCGCATTTAAAAGGCCTTGTCGGTTCTTCTTTTTCGATAACGGTTGCTGAAGCGTTTAAATCTGCAGATCATCCTTTTTTGTTAATTTTCGATGATAAAGAAGAAGCGGCTTTTTATCTTAATGATCTAGAACAGCTTATTAATGATAAAGATGTATTGTTTTATCCAGGAAGTTACAGAAGACCTTACCAAATTGAAGAGACTAATAATGCTAATGTTTTATTACGTGCCGAGGTTTTAAACCGAATTAATTCGCGCAAAAAACCCTGTATTATTGTAACGTATCCCGATGCACTTTTTGAAAAAGTGGTCACTAAAAAGGAACTTGAAAAGAACACCCTAAAAATAGCCGTAGGTAACGATTTAAGTATCGATTTTGTAAACGAAGTCTTATTTGAATACAAATTTAAACGTGTTGATTTTGTAACCGAACCCGGTGATTTTTCTGTTCGAGGAGGTATTGTTGACGTGTTTTCGTTTTCTCATGATGAGCCGTACAGAATAGAATTTTTTGGGGATGAAGTTGATAGTATTCGAACGTTTGATGTAGAAACACAACTCTCAACTGAGCGCATTAAAAAAGTGAGCATTATTCCAAATGTTGCCAATAAAATGATTGCCGAGCAGCGCGAAAGTTTTTTAAAATACATTTCGAATAAAACCGTCATATTCTCTAAAAATGCATCATTGACATTTTCTAGAATAGATGATTTTTATAACAAAGCAGAAGATGCTTTTAATAATTTATCGAGTGACGTAAAGCATGCCTCACCCGAAGTGTTATTCTGTAATTCAGACTTATTAAAACGACAGTTTTTAGACTATTCTCTTATAGAGTTTGGCTCGGAAGCCTACTTTGCACAACAACTCATTGCATTTTATACCAAGCCACAGCCTACTTTCAATAAACAGTTTAATCTATTAATTGAAAATTTAAATGAAAATCATGATAACGGTATAACCAATTATATTGCTTGCGTTAGTGAACAGCAGGCCAAACGTTTTCATGATATTTTTGATGATGCCGAGCAAACCGTACATTATAAAACGGTTGTGCTTTCGCTTTATCAAGGCTTTGTAGATACGGAGCATCAACTTGCGGTATATACAGATCATCAAATTTTTGATCGCTATCATAAATTCCACCTTAAAAATGGTTACGCCAAAAAGCAAGCCATTACTTTAAAGGAACTTACAAATCTGGAAATTGGAGATTACGTAACTCATATTGACCATGGCATTGGTAAATTTGGAGGTCTTCAAAAAATAGATGTTGAAGGCAAAAAACAAGAAGCTATAAAATTGGTATATGGTGAACGCGATATTTTATACCTCAGCATACACTCGTTACACAAAATCACTAAGTTTAACGGTAAAGATGGCAAACCACCAACCGTTTATAAACTAGGAAGTAAAGCCTGGAAAACGTTAAAACAGAAAACCAAATCGCGTGTTAAAGAAATTGCGTTCAATCTTATTAAGCTTTATGCTAAACGTCGACTAAAGAAAGGGTTTCAGTACGCGCCAGACAGCCATATGCAACACGAGCTAGAAGCCTCGTTTATTTATGAAGATACGCCAGATCAAATAACCTCTACAGCCAATATAAAGGCCGATATGGAGAGTGAGCGACCAATGGATCGCTTAGTCTGTGGTGATGTTGGTTTTGGTAAAACCGAAGTCGCTATTAGAGCTGCATTTAAAGCTGTAGATAACGGAAAACAGGTCGCTGTTTTAGTCCCGACCACAATATTAGCATATCAACACTCACGGACGTTTAAGGAGCGTTTAAAGGATTTTCCGGTAACCGTAGATTACGTTAACCGTTTTAGAACTGCTAAAGAAAAACGTGAAACGTTAGAAGGATTAGAAAAGGGAAGTGTAGATATCATTATTGGTACCCATCAACTGGCTAGCAAAAATGTAAAATTTAAAGATCTTGGTCTACTTATTGTTGATGAAGAACAAAAATTTGGAGTCGCAGTTAAAGAAAAATTACGGACTTTAAAGGAAAACGTCGATGTATTAACATTAACAGCGACACCTATTCCAAGAACACTTCAGTTTAGTTTAATGGCTGCAAGAGATTTATCGGTTATTAATACAGCACCTCCTAATCGCTACCCTATAGAAAGTCAGGTTATACGTTTTAACGAAGAAACAATAAGAGACGCAGTAAGTTATGAAATTCAGCGTGGAGGCCAGGTGTATTTTATTCATAATAGAATTGAAAATATTAAGGAAGTGGCTGGCATGATACAACGATTAGTACCAGATGCAAAAATTGGTATAGGTCATGGGCAACTCGATGGTAAGAAACTCGAAAATCTTATGCTTGCATTTATGAATGGAGAATTCGATGTTTTAGTAGCAACCACAATTGTAGAAAGCGGATTAGATGTCCCAAATGCTAATACTATTTTCATCAATAATACTAATAATTTTGGTTTAAGTGATTTACATCAAATGCGTGGTCGTGTTGGTCGTAGTAACAAAAAAGCATTCTGCTATTTTATTACTCCAGAATACTCAGCAATGACAACCGATGCCAGAAAGCGTATTTCCGCTTTAGAACAATTTACTGAATTGGGTAGCGGATTTAACATTGCCATGAAAGATTTAGAAATTAGAGGCGCTGGAGATATTTTAGGTGGAGAACAAAGTGGGTTTATTAATGATATCGGTTTTGATACGTATCAAAAAATACTAAATGAAGCCATTGAGGAATTAAAGGAAACTGAATTTTCAGATTTATATAAAGACGACCTCAAGCCTAAAGCGTATGTAAAGGATATTACTATTGATACTGATTTTGAATTATTATTTCCAGACGATTATATCAATAATATTACCGAGCGTTTAAACCTTTATACCAAACTCAACGACATTAAAACAGAAGAAGAACTCGCTAAATTTGAAACCGAAATTATCGACAGATTTGGCGAATTACCTATTCAAGTTTCAGACTTATTAGATAGTGTACGCTTAAAATGGATTGCCACAAAAATGGGAATAGAAAAACTCATTATGAAACAAGGTAAAATGATTGGTTATTTTGTACAAGACCAGCAAAGTGGTTTTTATCAAAGTGATGCATTTACAAAAGTGTTACAGTTTGTACAGTTAAATGCTCATAAATGTAAAATGAAAGAGAAACAAACTAGAAAAGGTTTACGTTTGCTTCTTACCTTCGAAAATATAACATCTACCAAACAAGCACTGGCAGCGTTATCCGATATTAAATGAATGAAAAAAGTCACTTAAATCATCTGTTACTGCTCATTATTGCAACTATTTGTCTCAGCACTTCTGGTCCTTTAGGAAAATTTATAGATATGCCTACACCTGTAATAATTTGGTGGCGCTCTATTATAGCAACAATCTTGTTATTTTTATTCTGTATTTATAAAGGCATTAATTTAAAAATTAAAACTAAAAAAGATCGACTCACTTTTTTTATCGCTGGTTTATTAATGGGTGGCCATTGGATTTTCTATTTCTATGCCTTAAAATTATCTAATGTGGCTATTGGGATGATTTCATTGTTTACGTTTCCTGTAATTATCGCCTTACTAGAACCCTTATTTTCAAAAGTTAAATTAGATCCTATACATATTGTTCTCGGCATAATGGTGTTGCTAGGCATTTATATTTTAGCTCCAGATTTTAATTTAGAGAGCAATCAATTACAAGGCGTGTTATTTGGTATCTTATCTGCACTATGCTATGCACTTCGTATTTTAATGCTAAAAGATCATATTACTAACTATAGTGGCATTATGCTTATGTTTTACCAAGTATTGATATTAACTGTGGTATTGGCTCCTATTTTATTTTTTATGGATACTTCTAATATTAAAACGCAATATCCTTACGTTCTATTATTAGCTATAGTAACCACAACCTTCGGACATACCATGTTTGTAAATAGTTTGCAATATTTTAAGGCAAGTACGGCGAGTATAATTGGTAGCACACAACCTATATTTGGAATTATTATTGCATTCTTTTTCTTAAATGAATTACCTTCCCCTAATACCTTTATTGGTGGGAGTTTAATATTGGCAACAGTAATTATTGAAAGCGTTAGATCTAATAAGAGTTGATACGCTATAAAAACACATTATAACATGAAAAAATTATTAATCCTATTTTTAGTTTTACCCTTACTAACACAAGCTCAGAGTGTAAAAGGTACTTTTTCACCTGCTGAAGATTTTAGTTATGCTTTTTTATATCATGCCACACCAGAAAGTGCAAACTATGTCGATAGAGGCCAATTAGATAGTATTGGTAATTTTGAAATACAACTAGATTCCTCGTTAACTCCTGGAATTTATAAAATTGTATATGCCATTCCGCCTGAAGAAAATAATTTCGATTTTATCTATGATGGTAAAGAAACCGTCGCTTTTAAATTTAGTAATGATAAAGGAGTTGAATTTACCAAATCTGAAGAAAATAAACTGTGGTCGTCGTACTTAAAAAGTATAGAAATGGTAAACCAAACTATTAGTAATTTTTACTCAAAGGAGAATAATGATAAAAAAGGGTTTACGGCTATTTTCAAAACCTTAAAAGACACGCAAACGGCTTACGAAGAATTGGCTAAAGATAAATTAGTGTTTCATTTTATTAAAGCAAATAGACCATACATTCCAAAAGAGTATGAGGATATTAGCACCTATTCCAAGCACCTTAAGCAACATTATTTGAGTCAGGTAGATTTTAACAATTACCTTCTACAGAGTTCATCTTACTTAATAGATCGTGTTACTGCTTATGTTTTTAATATGGTAGCTAATCCTAGCGAAGCAACTTATAAAGCACATATAGATGATGTTGCAGCAGCTATTAAAACTGACGATTTAAGTATTAAAACTAGTCTCTTAGAAATACTTTGGCAACGCTTTGCGGCTTTAAATAATACTACAATAGCTAACTATATTACTGATCATTATTTATTAGAATTAGCAAAATCTACTAACAATAAAGTTTTAGAAGACACAATAACTTCTTTTAAAAACACCTCTATTGGCACTACAGCACCCAATTTTGATATCACTTTAGATGATAAAAAAACCAGCTTGCATCAGTTAAAAGAAGCAGAACACTATTTACTCGTTTTTTGGAGTAGTGGTTGTAGTCATTGTTTAAACGAACTTCCAAAAGTAAAAACCTTAGTAGCTAACAAACCTCAGTTAAAAGTCGTTGCCTTTGGATTAGAAGATAATGAAAGAGACTGGACAAAAGAAAAAGATAATTATCCTAATTTTATTCACCAAATTGGCTTGGGTAAATGGGATAACCCAGTCGTGAATGCTTACGGTATTTCTGCAACACCAACATATTTTATACTCGATGCTTCAAAGCGTATTATAGCCAAACCTAACGAATTAAAGGATTTAGAAGTTTTATTAAAAGCGTTGTAAGCTTCTAACGTATTTATAAAATTATGATATATATATAATATAGCGGTTATGCTAAACAGAACCCATTAGGATTATAATACACATGCTTTACTCACTACTTCAATAAAATGAAAAAACGCCCAGTAAAAACAAGTGTTTCAACTGAGCGTTTTGAAACTAAATAACCAACCAAATTTAGTTTCATATGTATTGTTTTATGTATCAAAACTTAGATTTCGATTTAAACTTCTCGCGTACTAGTTCTAACATTATCTACCTTCTTCGTTTTTTGCTTACGCTTTTTAGTCCTTTGTTCTTCTGAATTAGATTTACCACCATCTAAGCTTTCACTTCTATAGTACTGAATATATCCAAGACCTTTAAACTCATAAACTGTACCAGAATTAGCGTGAAACAATTCTATTGTACTATCATTAATAACGCTAAGTTCGAAGTATTCATTGTTGAAGAAATCATAATCTAATGTTAATGTTTTTAAGTAGCTATTTCCTGAAACATTACTCACTGCATAATCTCCTGTAAAATCCCAATAAATGTTATTTGTATTATACATATTTGCATCTTGAGAACTTCTAAACGTAGCATCATTACCACCAGATAAAAATTGTAAATAATTCTCGTTATCAAAATCATTTAAAGCTCCATAATTACTGGTATATGATTTCTCCCACGCATCGTACTCTTGTAAGAAGTAATGAATATTGTCATAAAACACATAATCGTAATCAAAGTTAGAACGTTGATATCCATCTAAAAAATAAGACGTATCGTTATATGGATTATAGAGTTCAATGGTATTATTATCTATTTGATAGACATCAAAACTATCATAACCGTCAATAATATGGTTAACATCCAATATCATATCATAAGCATCGTAAGTACCTATTTCTACACCATATCCGTTTCCTTGACTCCCAATACCAACCAAATTGTTGTTAGCATACATCAACCCATTTTTAAATGAAACCGTAAAAGCAATTTGTAAAAATGGAGTTTCTCCATAACCTTGAGTGGCATTAATATCCACATACCACAAGTCATAAGAATTTAATAATTGATTTAATGAAACCGAAGGTTCTTCCACATAGTGAAGATCTTCTACATAACACGATGTAAACAGTGTTGCTATAAATGCAAATCCTAAAAGTAATTTTGTCGTTTTCATAATCTCTGCGTTTTTGGGTTGTTGTTTTCTAAAGATTTCAAAACACGTGCCAAAATTATATGTAGTATTAACTTCCCTGTGTATAAAGCCCTTAAAATGGAGGTAAAAAAATGAAAAACTTCTTAATAAATGAGTTTTTCAATCAACCTATAAACTTCATATAATTTGTGTATTTTTGATATAGAAAATTGACACAATCACTATGAGTGACACTATAAAATATGCGGTTTTTGGTGCCGGAAGTTGGGCTACTGCTATTGTAAAAATGCTTAGCGAAAATTTGGATGAAATTGGTTGGTATATGCGAAGCGTTTATGCTAAAGAGCACATTCTAAAAGAACAACACAACCCTAGTTATCTAAGTTCTGTTGAATTTCGTACTGAGCAACTTAAACTCAGTAATGATATGAATGAGATCGCAGATTGGGCCGATGTTCTTATCTTCGTGATTCCTTCTGCTTTTATTCATGCCGAATTAGAGAAACTAACGGTAGATATAAGTAAAAAAACGATTGTTTCTGCTGTAAAAGGTATAATGCCTGAAACAGGCAAACTGGTTGGCGAACAGTTTCATGACGAATATAATATTCCATTTGAAAACATTGCTGTTATTGCTGGTCCTTGCCACGCTGAAGAAGTGGCTTTAGAGCGCCTATCTTATCTAACAATTGCTTGCGACGATGTTAAAAAAGCACAAGCTATAGCTAACAATTTATCGAGCGACTATATTAAAACTAAAACCAGTGATGATATTATAGGTATTGAATATGCGGTAATGCTAAAAAATATTTATGCTATTGCAGCCGGAATTGCACATGGCTTAGGCTATGGTGATAATTTTCAGAGCGTATTAATGAGTAACTCTATTAGAGAGATGAAACGCTTTATCAAAAAAATGCACAAAATGAAACGCAATATTAATAACTCAGCATATTTAGGCGACTTATTAGTGACGGGTTACTCTATCTTTTCTCGAAACCGAATGTTCGGAAACATGATTGGTAAAGGCTACACCGTTAAATCTGCGCAAATGGAAATGAATATGATTGCCGAAGGCTACTACGCTACCAAAAGTGCACATCTACTCAATCAAAAAAATAAAAAGAAGACACAATTGCCTATTATAAATGCCGTTTACGACATTTTATACGAAGGAAAAGATGCTAAAAAGGTATTTAAGAAATTAACGGACAAGTTAGATTAGTTGGAATTTTAGCTATGTTTCTTACTTAACTAAAACACCACGCAATTGCATTAAAGGCAAGGTTTGCAATGCCTTTTCATTTATAGTATTTTTTCTAAAAACATAGGTTTTATCAAACATTTTATTGCCTTCAAAAAAGGTGACCTTAAAGGTATTGTTTAGTTCTAAAACCTTCTCTTGCAGAAACTCAATCTTGGCGTAACTACGTGCTGGTAATTTAGCAATAGTATGACGCATCGGTGGAGTTATTTTTGTTTCAGATTTCCCCTGAGAAACAATAAGAACGGTTTCTAAATCGGTATCACTATTGTTTATGATGTAAGCGTTCCAGTCTATGGTTTTATATTCTAAGTGTTTTTCTTGCACAACAGCAACGTGCACATTTTTTACTTCAGGAATGTCTATGTCTTTTTTCATACTGCAAAAGTAAATATTCTACTCAAAATAAGAATTAGAATACGCACTACTTATAATTCCTTTTAAATTATAAATCACAAGATGCTTAAAAAGTTCTTCTTCTGTATAAGATTTAAATAAATTACCCTCTTTAAATAATAGATAATCTACTCTATAAAAATAGAGTTTTACCACCAAAGCTACATTAACGTCCTGTCTAATGGCACCGGCTTTTTTAGCCTTAATCAGTAAGTCTGATATAATATCCTTACTTAATTCTTCTATAAAATCCTGATATAACTTATTGGCTTTAGGGTAGTATTTCTCAATACCAAAAAGAAAAGAAGGCTTGAAGTATTTTAAATACTCAAACCCTCTTTTGTAAATAAGTATAACGCTTAAAATTGGATCTGTACTATTGCTATTAATCAATCTATTGATATCGCCTTTATACTCATTTAGTAAACTTTCTACTCCACTTGTAACTAAATCTTCTTTGTTTTTAAAAAACGTATAAATGGTTTTCTTAGAGATGCCAAGCTCTTTTGCCAAATCATCTAAGGTAACATGCTTGCTACCAAATTGAGTAAATTTGGCTATGGCACATTGTAACAAGTCGTCTTTAGTAATCATTATATGTTATTTCCAACCTCCACCAAGAGCTTCATACAAATCAACAATAGCAACAAATTGCTGCAATTTGCTATCTATAATATTAAGTTCTGCACTTAATGCGCTTTCTCTTGCTGTTAATAAATCTAAATAATTGGCGTAACCGTTTTTAAGTAATTCTTCAGAGTTGGCTTCAGCAGTACGTAGTGCTTCCACTTCATTTTTTCTAAATTCGAACTTTTTAGTTTCGGCTTCGTAAGAATACAAGGCATTAGACACTTCATTTCCTGCCACTAATAAAGTCTTTTTAAACTGCAGTAAAGCTTGTTCTTGTTGTGCAATTGCGACTTCTTTTGCCGTTTTTAATTTTCTCTGATTAAAAATTGGTTGTGTTAAACCGCCAACTACAGTGGCAAACAACGAATTAGCATTTAATAATTTATCTAACTCTAAACTTTGAAATCCACCTGAAGCCGTTAACGTTAAAGACGGGTAAAAATTACTATTAGCCACATTTGTAAGTTCAAAGGACTGAATTAAACCATACTCCGCTGCCATAACATCTGGTCTGTTACTTAATAAAGTAGCTGGTACTCCGAGTACAATGTCTTGCTCAATATTTTGAGAATCTAAGCGACTTCTTTCAAAATGCTGTGCCGGTTTACCTAATAAAATACTTAAAGTGTTTTCCGTTTTAAAAATTGCAGTTTCAATATCTACTTGTAGTGCTCTAGCACTGTTGTATTGTGCAATATTTTGGTCTACAGCAACTTGAGTTACTTGTCCTGCCTCTTTTAGAGCCTTTATGGTTTTTACACCACTTTCTCTCGTGGCTATAGTCTGTTTCGTTATTTCTAACTGTGCATCTAAAGCTAATAAGTTATAATATGTGCTTGCAATGCTAGATACCAGCTGTGTTTTAATTAACTGATGGCCTGCAACACTTTGCAAATAGCCTGCTTGTGTGGCACGTTTATTACTTCTTATTTTCCCCCAAATATCGGCTTCCCAAGATAGGTTTGCAGTAATATCATAAGTATCTATACCTCCACTAAACAACGATCCAAATTGACTATTTTCTGATAGTTCTTGGTGCGTTGCATTAGCGCCAATACTCGCAGAAGGCAAATAACCTGCTTTACCTTGTTTGGCATAGGCTTCTGCAGCTAGCATTTGCTGCAGTGCGATACGAACATCCATATTGTTTTGCAGGCCCTCTTCAATATAATTTTGAAGGTATTGATCTGTAAATAACGTTTTCCAAGACACATCTGCCATAGACACGCTGTCCGTTGGTAGATTATCTGTTCTATATAGCGCTTCAGTTTCAGATTGTATATCTGGTCTTACGTAATCTTGTGCTACAAAACAGCTTTGTAATGTAACGCCAACAACTAGTAATAACGCTCCTTTGCTAAAATTTCTATGTTTTATAATTGATTTCATTATTCTTAGTTTTCAATTGTTTGTACTGCTGGTTTACTTGAAACTTTTTCTTGTAACCACTGAAATAAAATAAACAGAATAGGAATAACAAAGACTCCTAAAATAGTTCCAATAAGCATACCACCTGCAGCCCCTGTACCAATTGAGTTGTTTCCTTCTGCACCTACTCCATTCGCCAACACAAGAGGCATAAGTCCTAAAATAAAGGCAAAAGAAGTCATAAGAATAGGACGTAAACGTGCTTCCGCACCATGGATAGCAGCCTCTACAATACTTTCTCCATTTTTACGTCGCTGCAGTGCAAATTCTACAATAAGAATCGCATTTTTAGCCAATAAACCGATAAGCATAATAAGGGCTATTTGGAAATAAATGTTGTTTTCTAAACCGAAGAATTTCGTACTTATATAGGCACCAAATACACCAAACGGCAAGGATAATACCACGGCAAATGGCAATAAGTAACTTTCGTATTGTGCACTTAATAAGAAATACACAAATAGAATACTTAATATAAAGATAAAGGTGGTTTGGTTACCTGCATTGACCTCTTCACGTGTTAAACCAGAATAAGCCACTGTATAATTACTTGGTAATTTTGCCACTTCTTCTTCAATAACTCTAATCGCATCACCTGTACTAAATCCATCGTTTGTAGCTCCTGTTATACTTGTAGAGTTTAGTAAGTTAAAACGTGTTACCGATTGCGGACCATATACACGTTTTAAGGTAACAAACTGAGTAATAGGAGTCATTTCTCCACTATCTGTTCTTACATACATGCTATTTAATGCACTTTCATCTGCTCTGTCTTCTGGTAATGCTTGAATATAAACTCTAAATTGTTTTCCGAATCTCGAAAAATCTGAGGCATAAATTCCACCGATATAGCCTTGTAATGTCGAAAAAATACTAGTTACCGAAACTCCCTTTTCTTTAGCTAAAGGTACATTAACTTCCATTTCGTATTGTGGATAATTAGTACTAAAAGAAGATGTTGCGTACTTAATTTCTGGATGACTCATTAAAGCCATAGAAAAATCTTTATTCACTTTGTCCAAATCTGTGAATTCTCCACCATACTTGTCTAACAAATTAATTTCGAAACCTGAAGCATTACCAAAACCACGAATACTTGGTGGTGAAAAGAATATGATATTAGCTTCGGGAATAGTAGCTGCAATTCCAAATAATTTTCCTGTAATAGCTTGTGCGGAAAGTGAAGGGTCTTCACGGTCTGCCCAATCTTCTAATTTAATAATACCAAAACCATAGTTACTACCAGAACCAGAAATTAAACTTCTTCCTTTTATAAAGTTAACACCAACAATACCATCTATCCCTTCAATTTTACTGTATAACGTTTTAGCAACTTCATTGGTTCTATCTAAAGACGCTCCTGGAGGTAATTCAATATTTGCAAAAATAATTCCTCTATCTTCATTAGGTACAAAACCTGTTGGAGTAGTTGTCGATGCCCAATAAATACCAACTCCGGCAATAATTAATAATAATACCGAAACAAATTTTCTTTTGTATAAAAACTGAAGTGATCTTCCATAACGCTCTACAGTAGCATTAAATCCACGATTGAATAAGGTATAAAAACGTTTTAACGGACTTTTCCCTTTTAATTCTTCATCGTCTTTATGCTCTTTTAATAATAAAGCACATAACGCAGGACTTAAAGTTAAGGCATTAACGGCAGAAATAAGAATGGCAATAATTAAGGTCACACCAAACTGCTCGTAAAAAACTCCGGTTGGACCTGTAACAAACGTTACTGGTATAAATACGGCTGCCATAACTAAAGTAATGGAGATAATAGCTCCAGAAATTTCATTCATTGCTGTTAATGTTGCTTTTTTCGGGTTGTGCTCCCCTTCGTCCATTTTAGCATGTACGGCCTCAACAACCACAATGGCATCATCTACTACAATTCCGATAGCGAGTACTAATGCAAATAATGTTAAAAGGTTGATAGAGTATCCAAAAACATTCAAGAAAAAGAAGGTACCAATAATAGATACAGGTACTGCAATCGCCGGAATTAAAGTAGAACGAAAATCTTGCAAGAAGATGAATACGACTAAGAATACCAGTAAAAAGGCTTCTAATAGTGTACTAACCACTTTCTCGATAGAAGCATTTAAAAATAAACTTGTATCGTATGGCACAAATATATCGAGACCTTCAGGAAGATCGGCTTTTACATCCTCTAGAGTAGTTTTAATGTTTTCAATAATTTCTTGCGCATTTGAACCTTTGGTTTGAAAAATCCCCATAAACACTGCTGGATTTCCTAAACTCATAGCGTTAGAAGCATAAGATTGTGCATCTAACTCAATAGTTGCTATATCTTTAAGACGCAAAAATTCGCCATTTCCTAAAGCTTTGATAACGATATCGCTGTATTGCGCTTCATCTTTAAAACGACCGCTATAGGTTAAGGTATATGAAAATGATTCCCCATTATTTTCACCTAAAGACCCTGCGGCTGCTTCTAAATTTTGTTCGGCTAATGCAGCAGAAACATCTGACGGTATTAAGTTATAAGCGGCTAATTTTTGTGGATTTAACCAAATACGCATGGCGTAATCTTGTTGAGAAAACACACTTACATCACCCACACCACTGATACGTTGCATAGCAGGAATGACATTAATTTTTAAGTAATTCTGAATAAACGTAGCGTCATAATTTTCACTTTCAGAATACATGGCAATAAACATTAACGCACTAGTCTCTTGCTTTTGTGTTACAACACCTGTTTGAGTAACTTCCGCAGGTAATAATGGAGCAGCTCTAGCCACACGGTTCTGAACGTTTACGGCTGCAATATCAGCATCCATTTCTTGATCAAAATAGACCGTAATTTCTGCGGTTCCGGTGTTAGAAGCAGTAGACGTTATGTACGTCATCCCTTCCACTCCATTTATTTGTTCTTCAATAGGAACAATAACACTTTCTAAAACGGTTTCGGCGTTTGCACCTGTATAATTGGCTGTTACCTTAATTGTAGGTGGTGCAATATCTGGATATTCCTCTATGGGTAAGCTAGTAATACTAATCACTCCTAGCAAAACTATGATAATAGAGATTACTGTTGAAAGCACAGGTCTTTCAATAAATGTTTTTAACATGACTATTAAATTTGTAGGTTAATTAGTTTTTAAATAACGTTGGCACTTGCTTAATGGCTTCTTCAAAAGGTATTTCTTGAGGAGATATTGCCATACCATTTCTTAGTTTACCAATACCAGACACAATAATTTTATCTTTTGAATCTATACCAGACTCTACAACATATAAGTTATCTACGGTGCCTTTAACTTTTAAAATTGAAGTTTCAACTTTATTTTCTGCTCCAAGTTTAAAAATCATCACATTACCTTGTTGTTCAAACGTGGCAGATTGTGGTACAACAATAGCGTCTTTGTATTCTATTGGAAATCTTATTTTACCACTGTTACCATTGGTTAAAATTTCATTTGGATTATCAAATGCTGCTCTAATTTGAATGGTACCTGTATTTTGGTTAATCTGACCAGTACTGGTTTGAATACGTCCTTTTTCAGAATACGGTTTACCATTAGCCAATATTAACGTTAAGTCTGGTGCATTTTTAATACGTTCCGCTTTTGTTTTTCCTTCAGAGCGTTGTAAATGATCTATATATTGTGCTTCATTAAAACTAAAAAAAGCGTAAACTTCATCTATTTGGCTCACCGTAGTTAATGGTGTTGCATCACTTGGACTAATTAAAGCTCCTTCTCTAAAATTAATAGCTCCTACAAAACCATCGATTGGGCTTTTAATAGTTGCATACCCAATATTAGCTGTAACACTACTATAATTTGCTTTTGCTTGCGCTAAATTTGCTTTTGCTGTTTCTAATTGTACAGGACTAATAATGTTTTTTTCAACCAAAGGAATCAGTTTATTTACCTCAACTTGTGCTACATTAACTTGTGCTTTTGCCGCACCAGCATCTTGACTTAAAGATTGTGTTTCTAATCTAAATAGCACTTGGCCTTTACGTACTTTTTCTCCTTCATCTACATATACTTTTTCTATATATCCAGAAGTTTTTGCTCTAACATCACTATTTACTTTACCTTCAATAGTGGCTGGATAATCGGTATAACCGGTTACCGTTTTAGGTTGTAACTGTGTCACCGGAAAAGGTGCAGGTGGAGCTGCAGCTGCTCCAGACTGTGTATTCTCTTTATCACCACAGCTCACCACAATTAGAAATACACTAACGATGGTTAATATTGATACGATTTTATTTGTTTTCATTATTTTAAAGGTTGAATTTATTTTTAATTAGGTTTTCTTTAAGTTCTTTCATTGATGCCGAAGCATTTGCAATAAATTTGAGGTAATTAATATGGAATGTTAGATCAAATTTCTCATCTTCATCGGTAACATTCTCATTGATAGCTTCTTTGTAAGCTTTCATTTCAAGATGAAGCGCCTTAACCGATTCCCATTCTTCAATCATAGTATCAATGTGGTTTAATACTGAATCTTTATTAACTACAAAATACTTTTTACGGTCACCTGTTTTAGTGAAGTATTCTATTTTTTTTAAATCTTGTAAATGGTTTAAATGCGTAGAAATTGTGCTTTTACTTGCGCATAACACTTCAACCATCTCATCGAAAGTTGTACCTCGTCTGCCTGTTAAAATTACGTAAGCCATGATGCGTGCTGCAACAGGTGCTATATTATTTTTACTTTCTAAATGGACACCTAGCTTTTCTACAAGCGCCATTTTTTTACTGCATATCTCTTTCGTCATTATTACTTATTTTAATAATTACTTGGCAAAAGTAGAAATTAGTTCGGAACAAACCGAACTAAACGAAGTTAAATTGTTGTTAAATAAAAAAGCCAACTGTTAACAGTTGGCTTTTATTATATTATTTCAACGTTTACACGTACTATAGAGCAGATTTAAACTGTTCTAAAAAGCGTACATCGTTTTCACTAAGTAAACGAATATCACTAATTTGGTTCAGTAACATTGCTATTCTGTCTATTCCCATTCCGAAGGCAAAACCAGAGTATTCTTTAGAATCAATACCACAGTTTTCTAAAACGTTAGGATCTACCATACCACAACCCATAATTTCTAACCAACCTGTTCCTTTGGTAATTTTATAATCGGTTTCGGTTTCTAAGCCCCAATACACATCAACTTCAGCACTTGGCTCTGTAAAAGGGAAGTAAGAAGGACGTAATCTAATTTTTGATTTCCCGAACATTTCTGTGGTAAAATATTGAAGGGTTTGTTTTAAGTCTGCAAAACTTACATCTTTATCAATATATAAACCTTCTACTTGGTGGAAAAAACAATGTGAACGTGCCGAAATCGCTTCATTTCTATAAACTCTACCAGGTGAAATAGTACGAATTGGTGGTTGATTGTTTTCCATATAACGTACTTGCACAGAACTGGTATGTGTACGTAATAAAATATCTGGATCTGTTTGAATAAAAAACGTATCCTGCATATCTCTTGCCGGATGATATTCTGGTAAATTTAATGCTGTAAAATTATGCCAATCGTCTTCAATTTCTGGTCCTTCACTCACGTTAAAACCAATACGCGAAAAGATATCAATAATTTCATTCTTCACTATAGAAATAGGATGACGCGCACCAATGGAAATAGGTTCGCCTGGTCGAGACAAATCTCCATAAATCCCTTTCTCTTCTTCTTGTGTTTCAAGCGCCTCCTTTAAGCTATTTACTTTGGCTTCTGCTGTAGTTTTAAGCTCATTTATGATTTGTCCGAATTCTCTTTTTTGATCATTCGCCACATTTTTTAATTCGCCATAAAACGCCTTTAAATGGCCTTTTGAGCCTAAATATTTAATTCTAAAAGCTTCAACTTCTTCTTTAGATTGTGCTTTAAAAGCTTCTGCTTCTGCTATAAGTTCTTTTATCTTGTCTATCATGATTTCTAAAAGTAGGTGGCAAATTTAATGATTTTATCAACAAAAAACGCCTTCAAATTGAAGGCGTTTTTTATCTATTTTATAAAAAGAGCTTATTGCCTGATAAAAACGTCTTTATACGTTGTATCATCTGAAGTATCATTAGGTGTTCCATTATCATAAAAATCTTCAAAATAAAACGTATTGTTTTCAAAAATTATTTCTTGAGTAGCAACATCACCTTCTATATATTGCGTATAAAATCCATCTCCATCATTTGACCATGTTGATGAAATCGATTCTTCTAATAAGCAATTACCATCCATATCTTCTTCATAATATATATACTCAAATGTTCCATCTGAATTAAAAATAAAAGTTTCTTCTTTTTCACAATCAGTGACAGTTTGTTCAACTTCATTTTCGAAATATTTATGATATTTCCATGTTCCAACTATCGGATCTATTGAAGTGTCATCATCGTTATCACTACTACACGAAGCAAATACAAGTGCAAAAACACTTAAAAGTAAAATTACTTTTTTCATACTTAAATATATTTTTTAATGTTAATTGTTGAAATTAACATTTTTTAACACAAATCAAAGTAATTAATTTAGGTAATGTAATCTGATTCAACAAAATAATTGACAATCGCCTCTTTCATCAGTACACTTTGCTCACCAGCTTTAAGATGTGGTAATTGTGCCAACACTTTATAATGTGGCCAACCATCGTTATCTACATAATCGAATTCATAAAAACCATAAGGTTCCAAAACTTTACAAATAGCAATATGCATTAAATCTAGTTTATGGTCTTTTTTATACTCGCGATGTAGTTGTCCTAATTCTTGTACGCCAATGAGGTATATAATAGCATCAAGATCTAAAATATCTCCATCAGCAAATTGATTTGATAGTTTTTCTACTAACAAATCCCATCGTTCCTTTAATTGTTCGTCTCTTGCCATGCTCACTTCCCATCAAAAAGGGAATCTTATTAATTATTAAATTTTTTTTTTATTTCAAAATTTCGAATTCCTATTTCGAGTTCAAATTCTTTAAGTTTTCAAAGTTAAGAAACTAAAGCATCTTCATTTACGTTATTATATTAAAATGGCAAAATTCATGTACTTTTGTTTAAACCACTTGTTGTATGAGTATTATTGATATTATTTTAGCTGCCCTTTTATTATTTGGTTTTATACGTGGCTTATTTAAAGGCCTTTTTGTAGAAGTAGCCTCTTTATTGGCCTTAGTTTTGGGTGTTTGGGGAGCTATTCATTTTAGTGGCTTTGCGGCAGGTTTTTTGGAGCCAAAAGTTGATTGGACTGAAAAAACTATAAATATTGTCGCTTTTGCAATAACTTTTGTCGCCATTGTTTTAGCCATTAGCTTAGCAGGAAAAGCACTGACAAAACTCGCTGATTTTGCGGCCTTAGGTATAATAAATAAATTGGCAGGTGGTGTTTTTGGCGCACTTAAAATCGGACTGATTCTCAGTGTCTTACTAGGTGTTTTTCATAAAATGAATAATACATTGCCTTTTATGGAAAAGGAAGATTTAGACCACAGTATACTTTACCAACCGATAAAGGCTTTAGCACCACTAATTTTTCCGTCTATTATAAAGAGTGATGCAGAGGAAACTACGGATAATGATGCCCAAGAAAATTAGGTTGTTGTATAACTTTGCTTTTAATCGAGATGATAAATCTCCATAATATCCTTGAGATACTTTTCAAAGTCTATTTTTAAATCAATGAGTTTTCCTGTATGCACATCAAACACCCATCCGTGAACTTTTAAACCTCTATCTCTATAGGCTTTTTGCACGGCAGCTGTTTTAATTAAATTAACACATTGTTCTTGTACATTAAGTTCTACTAAACGATCGTACTTTTTATCTTCATTTACTATAGCGTTTAGTTCTTTACGATGCATTCTATATACATCTCTAATATTTCTTAACCAACCGTTTAATACACCTAAATCCGCTGATTGCATGGCTGCTTTAACACCACCACAGGCATAATGTCCGCAAACCACCACATGGCTCACTTTTAATTGCGTTACCGCATAATTAACCACAGACATCGCATTGGCATCGGTACCCACCACCATATTTGCAATATTTCTATGTACAAAGACTTCGCCAGGACCTAGACCCATGAGATCTTCTGCCGTAACTCTACTGTCCGAACATCCTATGTATAATAATTCAGGACTTTGTCCTTCTCCTAATGTCTCAAAATATTTAGGATCAACGGCCAATTTGGCTTTTATCCAATCACTGTTATTTTTAAATACATTCTCTAAATCCATAGTGTTCTAATGTACATCTTTCACATGAGATTTAATCCATTGCAGGCACATTTTAAAATCTTTGAAAATATGTTCATTTGGAATAAATTCTGGAATGATACCTATGCGCTCCATCATGTAACGTGGTTGTTTAAGCAAACCTACAAACAAGACTCTTACATCTTTCTTTTTTAAATCTTGAAGCATATCTTCCATAGCATACAGACCTGATTGATCCATATATTGCATACGACCTAGCCTTAAAATCACGGTTTTTGCCGTATCGGGAATTTGCTCAGTTAAAGCCTGAAAATCACTTGTAGATCCAAAGAATAAAGGTCCTTTAAGATGCTTAATAAAAACTTCTTCTTTTAATGCTGAAGGGAAATTACCTTCGTCATCCCAAGCTTCTTCTTTTAATGATTTAACATCGCTGCGTTCTGCTGTTAGATCTCCTATTTTTTTCATAAACATAAGTGATGCGATAACCAAACCAATACCTACAGCATAAATTAAATCCCAAAATGTAGATAAAAGTAATACGACCAGCATAATTAAGACTTCAGAACTTAATCTTACAGGTCCAAATTTGATGTCTCTTGGTAAACTTGGTATCGCTTTAAGACCTCTATAATCCATAACACCAATGCCAACTGTTATTAATATTCCGGCTAAAACGGCCGCAGGAATTTTTGATGCCACATCACTCAATGCCAACATTATTAATAATAACATGATACCTGCAATCATACCAGATAACTTGGTTTTTCCTCCAGCATTAATATTAACAACCGTTCTAATGGTTGCTCCTGCTCCTGGAATGCCTCCAAATACAGCCGCGATACTATTACCAATACCCTGACCAACTAATTCTTTATTAGGTTTGTGTTTGGTTTTGGTCATATTATCAGCAACGACACTAGTTAGTAGAGAATCTATGGCTCCTAATAAGGATAAAGTAAGCGCTGTAAAAATGTACGGAGTAATGCTCCCTAAACTAAAATTAGTGAACATTTCTAATCTAGGAATTGGAATTCCGCCTGGGATTTCTGAGATAGGACGATAACCTAAATTAAATCCATAGGCAATTCCCGAGACCACAACTAAAGCTACCAAAGTACTTGGAATCGCGGTGGTAATACGTTTAAAACCATAGATTATAATAATTGTTCCTAAAGCTAGCATAAGTTCTAACCAATTAATGTGCTTTAATGCTCTAGGCAATACTTTAATAGCTCCTACGGTACCAGATGCTTCTTTAGCCGCTAATGTTTGTGATTCATTTAAAATTTGTTCTGGTGTAATCTGCTGTGCACGGTCAATAGTTTCTTTAAAATTTTCAAGTACTAAAATGCCTTCACCAGCTTCTTCTTTTAAAATATTTTCTAGTATAACCTCTTCAGCTTGCGGCTTAAATTGTGCTACAAACTCTGCATCTTCTTTTGGGTAGTACCCAATTGAAGGTAATATTTGGGTCAATAAAATAATGACTCCGATGGCCGTCATAAATCCAGAAACTACAGGATAAGGAATGTATCTTATATATTTTCCCAAGCCTAAAAACCCCAGTCCAATTTGTATAAGACCTGCTAGGAGAAACACCGTTAATATTGCTGGTAAGGCTTTTTCTACACTACCATCATTGGCTGCCACAATACCAGCAATAATGACCATGCTCACCGCCGTCATTGGTGCTGTTGGACCCGAAATTTGAGTTGCAGTACCGCCAAAAAGAGCAGCAAAGAAACTTATAAATATGGCTCCATATAAACCTGCTTCTGGACCTAAACCTGAAGACACTCCAAATGCTAAAGCCAATGGCAAAGCAACAATTCCTGCAGTAATGCCACCAAATGCATCACCTTTAATATTTGAAAATAATTTCTTCATAGTTCAATAATTATTGGATTAAAATAGTCTAATTTTTACTTAAACCGAAACCCTTTCACAAAGTTTTGTTAGAAATTAACAAAAGCAATAATATTTATTTGATCCCTTCCTGAGGTTTCAAAAAACTGATTCATATATCCTAGTTCTAGTCTTAAATTATCCGAAAATGTATAACCAATACCACCAAATACGCGGTTTCTATCAAAAACAGAAGACTCAGTATTTAAAAAGATTTCATTATACAAGGATACGTATAAAGGGTTCTTAGCTTCTTCTTTATATTGAAGTGGTATTTTTACACCTAAGAAATATCTAAAACGCATTTTAAAATCATCTTCAACAAATCGCTGCTCAAATCTATAGCGATGACTTAAACCCACTTTACCAACCTTTTGTTTCGTTGTAAATTGCTGAAAAATTCGATGCTCATTTACAGCGGTTTTATCATCAGTATCATCTATGTAATTTTCTGACAAGATATAACCGTATCCTAATAAAATATTATCATTATTATCAGATAAATTATAGCCAACACCAGTTCTAAGTAGTAATTGCTCTAAATCACCAACGGCATTATAATTTCTATACTGCACTTCATTATGAATATTCCATTTAGAATTTAGCTTTTTGTTACCTATGTATATTAACCAATTTCCTAAATTACTATCTTGACTCATAGCAAAAAAAGGCAACACTAATGCGATGATTAGTGTTGCTATTTTACTCGTCTTTTTTAATTTAAATCGACTCATTTATATGTAAGTTATTTTTAGTAAAACTCTACTGCACCAGTATTAATATTATACATAGCACCAACAATTTTTATCTCACCTTTCTTTTCCATTTCTGTTAATATTGGACTTTCAGCATGAATTCTATCTATTGTTAATTCAACGTTTTTCTTAGAAACCTCATCAACAAAATCTAAATTTTTAGAGGTACGTAAACCTTCATCTTTAGGCTCTGTAACGGCATTTACTGCAGGTGTAATTTTTTCTATCAACTTTGTTAAATTACCCATTTCTGCATGATCACAAGCTCCTTTTACAGCACCACAACTGGTATGTCCAAGTACTACAATAAGTTTTGTTCCTGCTAATTTACATGCAAATTCCATGCTTCCTAAAATATCTTCGTTGACAAAATTACCTGCAATACGCACACTAAAGATATCACCTAAACCTTGATCAAAAACCAATTCTGCTGACACTCTAGAATCGATACAACTTAAAATCGTTGCAAACGGAAATTGTCCCTCACTAGTATCGTTTACTTGCTCTAATAAGTTACGATTAGCTTTTAAGTTATCTTGAAATCTTTTATTACCTTCTTTTAAATATTGCAATGACTTTTCTGGTGTCATTGTAGCTTGTGTTTCTTTTGTATGTGCTTTCATCGTATATGTTTTTATATTTTTATTAAAATTTGTGTTTGATTATGCTTCTGAAACTAATACCGAAACATTGATCTTATTGACTACCTCATGTAAAGGCATTTCTTGTGTGCTTTTCTTTTGTTTTTCATTTCTATCTACACACAATAAGTTAATATTACTTTTTAAAAGATAAGAAGATAGTGTGGTTAAAGTATTATCATTCTGCTCAAATTTATACTCAATCACTTTGTCTTCCATAACATCTAAAGCTTCTGCTTCTTCGTTTTGGCTACTTATAATTTTGAAAGATTTTAAAGGAGTTGCTGTATGTGTCATTAACGCTTTTGACAGACCTGTATTAAAAATTTTACGAGAACCATTTAACATTGCTAATGTCATTTTTTTGTCTGGTTCTAAGGCATTTTCATTTGAAGCAATCATCACAATTCCTTTAAACTTTTTTAGAATAAAACGGGTAACGCTATCTCCAATTAACTTAAATGATGAGGCATCTCGTTGTCCTAAAACAATAACATCTGGATTATAAAGTTCGATTTGTTTCTGTATTTCTTCCTTTATTTTTCCAAAAGCATAATTGCCACTAATATTTAAACCATAGGTATGTGAAAACGTTTCAACTAAATTATCTATTTGTTTTTTAGTATTGTTATGTTCTTCATTTAGACTTCGCATAGCAGAGAATTGATTCTCTCGCTTTACAATATCTATATGCTTTTTAACATGAAACAATTTTACTTCTCCATCAATCATTTTGGCCAAGCCAACGCTACTTTTCAATAATGTACTTTCCGACTTCTTTAGGTCGGAAAGTACTAAGATTTTATATCTATTATTTTTCATAGCGTTCTAACTTAAACTTAAACTAGATTTAGGTCTCAGTTGAAAAAACTCAATAAAACTTGGTGGATTTTCAACAATTCCACGTTTTGAAATTAATTTGATATCTATATTTCTCTCTTTGGCTTTAAAGGCAAAATCTTCAAGAATTTCTATAATATCATAATCGAGATATCTTGTTTTGGTGACATCAAATTCTAAATAGGTATCTCTTGGTAAACTATCTAATTCTTTTAAAATCGCACCTTTGTTAAAGAAAGTTACCTCTTCGGCAAGTGCCATCTTAATTTTATGTTTTCCATTACTGTGATCTTCAATATGCAAGAAATGAGAGTTTTGGTAGCTTTTTAATAAAATAACAATAATACCAACGACCAAACCTAAACCAATACCTACTAATAGATCTGTAAATACGATTCCAAAAACCGTAACAAAGAAAGGCACAGATTGTTTCCATCCTAACTTATACATTTTCACAAACAATGCAGGTTTTGCTAATTTATAGCCTACTATTAATAAAATAGCTGCCAATACAGATAAAGGAATTTTATTTAATAAAGTTGGAATTAAAATAACCGAAATTAATAGTAAAAACCCATGTAAGATGGTAGATAATTTACTCTTTCCACCAGATTGAATATTAGCAGAACTTCTTACAATTACTTGCGTTATTGGCAAACCACCGACCAAACCAGATAATATATTACCTGTACCTTGGGCTAATAACTCTCTATTTGTTGGTGTTACGTTTTTATCGGGATCTAATTTATCCGTTGCTTCAACACACAATAAGGTTTCTAAACTTGCTACGAGTGCAATAGTAAATGCTACAATCCATACTTCAGGATTTGTAATTGCTGAAAAATTAGGGAAACTAAATTGCCCAATAAATGAATCAAAACTATCTGGAACAGGCACACTAACCAAATGTGAATTTGCAATGGCAAGAGTCTCATTAGATTGTGTAACGATATAAAAAACAATACCAACAACCACAGCGACTAATGGTCCTTGTATAATTTCAAAAAACTTACCTTTTTTAACTAAGACATTACTCCACAACAATAAAATACCTAAGGCAATAAAGCCAACGACCATTGAACCAAGTATAAGGTTATCGAAAATATTAAGTAAAGCAGAAAATGTATTTTCTCCAGAAGCCTCAACAAAACTATCAGCTCCTTCTGGTTCTGCATCGTAACCAAAGAAATGAGGAATTTGTTTTAATATAATGATTATTCCAATACCTGTTAACATGCCTTTAATTACTGATGATGGAAAATAATACCCAATAATTCCGGCTTTTAAAACACCAAAAAGTAATTGAATTACTCCACCTAATACTACAGCAACTAAAAAGTTTTCATAACCACCTAAAGTTCCTATGGCAGTTAATACAATAGCAGCCAAACCTGCTGCAGGTCCACTAACTCCAATCTTAGAACCACTTAAGGCTCCTACTACAACTCCTCCAATAATTCCAGCAATTAAACCAGAGAAAAGAGGTGCTCCACTGGCTAAAGCAATACCTAAACATAAAGGTAATGCCACAAAAAATACAACGACACTTGCAGGCAAGTCGCTTTTTAATGTTTTAAACATTTGATATAATGATTTTATACTATTGAAGCGATTTCAATAGTGATTTTAATATTTTTTTTTTTGGGGGACACATGACGTGTCGGGCGAAAAAATATTAAATAAAATCGGGTGGTGGAGAAATTAAGTTGAGATGTGGCTTAGGATAGTTTTTAAATCTATAGCCTTCAAGATGTGTTACATCCTGATCTTCAATTAAAAATTCTGAATCTTGGTGATTTTTATCAAACAATAATTTAGCATGTGAATTCTCTTCTTCTTCAGTAATACTGAAAAAACATGCTACATCAATTGAATCATCAATAGACATAATAATTGTGGGTGCAGAGATAAGCGCCATAAATACTATGGTTAAAAAAACAGCGATTCTGTATTTGGTGCTTTTTTGCATAAGCGACAAATATAATATCTTCCAATTTAACTAAATGTTAAATTAGTTCTAAAAATGTTTCAATATTTTAATATCCTTGGACGGAATCCAACCTGTAGAATTATCCGATAGTTGAATTTTACTCCAATCTTCATAAGTTTCTAACACTTGTACTTTAGTGCCTTCATGCAGTCTAAACACCTCTTCACTTGTGGGATTTGGATCCGTTTTCACTCTACTTTCTTGAGAAAACACAATTGCAGGATTATCTTTTTTACTTAGCTCCTCCTTCTGAAATGCCATGATGATAGCTATACAAGCTACAAATAAACTAATAACACTGACAACAAAAGCAATTCGTTTTTTAGAACTGGTATAAGAAAAATGGTAGGCTAAGAATATAATTACAAATAATAACACACCACCTACTGCAATTCTTGCCCATGTATCTGCACTAAAAGTATTAACTATGTTATTTACAATTCTTGAAAATCCGACTGTAGGTACTTTGTCAATGGCATCAATCGTCATGTTTTGCGCAAAGGCCAGATTGTTCTCTATATCCTTATCATTAGGTGCCAATAGCAGCGCTTTTTCATAATAATAAATACTAGGAGCAATATTATTGAGCTTATAATTGGCATTTCCTAAATTAAAATACAACTCAGCAGAATGCACATCTGAATCTAAAATAGATTCGTATTTATCAATGGCTTCAGCAAACTTACCATCATTATACAGCGCATTAGCTTCGCTAAAACGTTCATCATTTTGCGAAAAACCAATAAGGTTAAAACAACATATAAGTAAAAAAGTAATGGCTCTCATATTATCTTAGCTGCTTATCTATTAATGAAATTGTTTTCGCCGCTTTATCATAATCATTCTGCATTGTTACTTGTGTAATTGGTGTATAACGTGCCAATTCACAATTCTCTAAAATTGAAATAAAATTTGAAACCACATCCGTTTCAACTTGACGTTCTCTTAGCAAATTTTCAATTTTCTCTTTATTAAAATCACTAGTTTCAATATTGAGTTTGGCTTTTAAATAATTATGAAGTGCTTTCTCTAATGCCAAGTAAAACGCTTCTTTTTTACCCATAGTTTTCTTAGCTTCTCCCAAATATTTCTTTGCTAAACGATCTGCTTTTCTTAAACGATTTCCCTGTACATCTGCATCGCGTTCATCCTTTTTACGTCTTACTACTATAGCCAGAGGAATTGCCAAAAATGGCACTAATAGCAATGACCAAAAGCCTGTGGATTTAAAAAATGGTTCTGTTGTGGTACTTACCCAGTTTGATGTCGTTTTTATAAAAGCAAATGTATTTGTATTGGGTTGCACTGATTGCTTTGTATTTGCCGTTGTATTTTCAGTATGACTTGCTGCTGCAGTAGGCCCTTCTACAACATCGATAACAATATCGTCTGAAGAAATACGCTTATAACTTTCCGTTTCTAAATCAAAATATGAAAATGAAATAGTTGGCACAGGGTATTTTCCTTTATACTGAGGTACGATAGTATAGGTATCTGAAATATTACCTTGCATGCCATAAATATTGGTTCGAACATTTTCTTGATGCTCTGGTTCGTAAACTTCCAATGAACTTGGCACTGTAAGTTTTGGCAATTCAAATAATTTTAGATTTCCTTTCCCTGAAACTTCAATTTTTGCCTGTAGTGATTCCGTGGCATTCAACTGCGTTTTAGATGTTGAAACTTTAAAATCAAATTTACCCACAGCTCCTTTAAAATCAGATGGTTTACCGTTTTCTGGCAAGGGTTTTACATTAATGGTTCTGCTTCCTGCTGTGACTTCTTTTGGAATTTTTGTCATTAAACGTCTTCCAAAGATATCAACTTTATCAGATGGCACTTCTGCCGTAATATCCATAACGAGTGGCTCTATTTTTAATGCTCCTGTTTTTTGAGGATATAGCACCGTTTTTCTAAGTACAACATAGCGATAGTTTTCTCCTTTAAACTCACCTTCTTGAACAGGAAGTCCTTTAATTTCGATATTCTGACTCCAAAAATCATTAAATCGTGGAATTTCTTTTTCTCGCCAATTACTACTCACTCCTATTTCTGTAGATACATAGAGTTTGTAAACGACTGTTATGGCCTCATTAAGATACGGATTTGTATTAGACACCTCAGCCACTAAATGTATTTTTTCTGAAGCAACATCAGAAGCCGCTGCATTGCCGTTGGGCGCACTTACAGCTGCCGTAACTTTTACTGTAATAGGAAAGGTTTTAAAAACCTCACCGTTAATCTCAATGGTCGCCTGTTTAATTGTAAAATTACCTTGCTTTTTTGGTGCTAAGAAATAACTATATGTTTTAGAATATGTTCGTTTACCATTTAAATATTTGTTACTCACAGACGTATTAGGACCTCCAACGACATCGAAATCAGCAAAACTTGGAGGCACAAAATTATCTCCATCTTGGTTCATTTCAAAGTCAATACGCAAACGTTCATTAACTCCTAGTTTTTTCTTGCTCACCTTGGCTTCAAATTTTACTTGTGCTGAGGCGATACTTGTAGCAAGTATTAGAAATAGAAGGGATATGTTTTTAATTACTTTCATTTATAATTTAGCATATTTCTAACTGAACAGCGTCAGCAAATTTACCAATCCTTATCTGTTTTTACTTTTGCTCCTTTTTGTTTTTCTGCATTCATTTTTTCCTGAACCTTTTGTTCTTGGTTTTGCATCGCTTCTAAAATATTCTTTATCTGCTGTGGAGACATTTGTCCTGGTTGTGGCTTAGGCTTTTGGTTCTTATCCTTATTGTCTTCCTTACCTTTGCCGTCGTCCTTTTTATCATCTTTTGGTTTTCCGTCATCATCCTTTTCCTTATCACCATCTTTTTTATCCTGGTCTCCTTCGTCTTTTTTATCTTGATCGTCCTTTTGGTCTTTATTGTCTTTATTCTCGTCCTCTTTCTTTTGCTCGTCTTCCTTATTTTGTTGGTCGTCTTTGTTCTCGTCCTTTTTATCATCTTCTCCTCCACCATCATCTTTTTGCTGATCGGCACATTCTTTAGCTAAAGCGTAGTTGTATCTCGACTCTTCGTCATTAGGATTGTTTCTCAATGCATTTTTATAAGCTTCTACAGCTTGTTTACATTGCTTATTCTGCATTAAGATATTGCCAATATTGTGGAATGCTCGGTGCTTTTCATCCTTTGTAATAGCATTATTAGCCGCTTCTTGACTTCTAAACAAAGCTTCGTCAAAACTTCCTTTTTTATAGTAAGAATGGGCTAAATTATAGGCTCCTGTTGCTTTAGACGGAGCTTGGGAAATGGCTTCTCTGTACGCCATTTCAGCCTCTACATAATTATCTTCACTAACCAACTCATTCGCTTTATAAACCAAGTTATTAGCCTTTTTTTCGACTTTTAACTGTTCTTTATTTAGATCTTGGGCACACCCAAAACCTCCAATTAAAACGGTGATAAATAGTATATAAAATTTCATTTGTATCTTTTAATTATGAAAACAACCTCTAAATTAGTAAAGCCCTTACAGACTATGCGTTAAAAAATATTTAAAAATTATAATCGTACATTTCAGCACCTTAGATATAGGTTTCATTGAATAAGTTAAGCTTCTTTAACCAACCCGTTTTTCGTTCTAAAAAGAAAATATCGATAAATAGTAATAGAATTCCGAAAGCCAAAAACCACTGAAATTGATCTTTAAAATCTGCAATTTGTTTGGATTCAAATTCCTGTTTATCCATTTTATCTAATTCTCCTTTAATGGCTTCTACAACCTCGGCTGTATTACTACCGTTAATATAGACACCATTGGCTTCTGCTGCGATTTCTTTTAATGTGGATTCATCTAATCTCGTAATTACGGTTTCCCCTTGGTTATCTTTTTTATAATTTAAAACCACGCCGTTGCGTTTTATAGGAATAGGACCTCCTTTGGTATTACCGACACCTACCGTTAATATTCTTATGCCTTGCTCTGCCGCTTCTTCAGCAATATTTAGGGCTTCGCCATCGTGATCCTCTCCATCTGAAATAATAATTAATACACGATTGGCTTGATCTTCGTTATCAAAATACGTTTTAGAAAGCTGAATAGCTTCACTAATAGCTGTTCCTTGTGAGGACAACATATCGGTATTCATATTTTGCAAAAACATTTTTGCTGAAGCGTAATCTGTTGTAATTGGCAATTGCGGAAATGCTTTACCTGCATAAGCGATTATACCGATACGATCGCTTACTAAGCTGTTTACAATTTGCGTGACTAACTGTTTTGATTTTTCTAAACGATTGGGAGCAATATCTTCGGCTAGCATACTTTTAGACACATCGACTGCAAAGACAATATCGACTCCTTCGCTACGAATTGTTTCTAACTTAGTCCCAATTTTAGGGTTTACCAAGGCTAAAGACAAACATGCAAAGGCACAACAAAGCACCACCACTTTTAAAACACTTTTAAATAGCGATTGATTTGGGCTCAAACGCTTTAATAACGTAGAGTCTGCAAATTTTTTCTGTGTTGAGCGCCGCCAAAATTGAAGCCACGCAAATAGCAAAATAATTACCGGAATTACCAATAACGTCCAAAACCATATGTTTTCATCGAGTCTAAACAAAGCTTCTAAATATTGTGTTTCTTAATACTAATTCTATCAATAATAATAAGCCTGCCAACAGCACTAATGGCCTATATTTTTCATCGTAATTATAATATTTTGTCTCTTCTACTTCTGTTTTTTCAAGCTTATTGATTTCTTTATAGATTTCTACTAACTTATCGTTATTAGTGGCTCTAAAATATCGACCTCCGGTTTCTGAAGCAATTTCTTTCAATAAACTTTCGTCGATTTCTACCTGCATTCTACCATATCTAAAACTGCCATTTGGGTTAAAACCAATTGGAGATAATGCCATACCATTTGTACCTAAGCCAATGGTATAAACTTTAATACCATATTCTACAGCCAACTCGCTTGCAATTTTAGGGTCTATAAACCCAGAATTATTAACTCCATCCGTTAGCAGAATAATAACTTTACTTTTGGCTCTACTATCTTTTAATCGATTTACAGAAGTCGCTAAACCCATACCAATAGCAGTACCGCCTTCAATAATAGAATTGTAATTAATATCTCGTAATGATCGTTTTACGATAGATTTATCACTTGTAATTGGTGTTTTTGTATAAGCTTCACCTGCATATTCTACTAATCCGATGCGATCATTAGGACGACCGTCAATAAAATCGGCAGCAACTTCCTTTAAAGCGTCTAATCTATTGGGACGTAAATCTTTTGCTAGCATACTTGCAGAAACATCAATGGCCATTACAATATCAATTCCGCTAGTCGTTTTTGTTTTTGTAGAGACATCTACTGTTCTTGGTCTTGCCAAGGCTGTAATTAAAAGAGCTAAAGCAATTAGTCGCAATGCAAAAAGCAGATGCCTAAAGTTTGTCCAGAAACGAGATGCACTTTTAAACCCTTTAATGCTCGACATTTTTAACTCTGCGGTCTGTTTACTATGTTTTAAAACATGCCAAACGATTGCTATTGGTAACAGCAGCAGTAACCAGAAAAATTCTTTATTTAAAAATTGTATACTCTCTAACATTATTCTTTCTCTTCTTCAGGTTCTTCAGATTTAAGTTCTATAGAGTTCGTTATACGTTCTATCATTTCATCAGCGTAAGCATCATCTTTAGACCATGTTATTACAATTTGCTGTAATACGTTGTCATTAGAAAAACATAGTAAGATATACTCTGCATCTATTAAATGCTCTGTTCCTGGCATTTTAAGATTTAACGTTCCAAATGTTTTTAAACCTTCGGCATTATTTGGGGTGATAAACTTATCTCTTTTAACCGTAATATCTGTGGCGCCTTTTGCTTCAAAACCTTTTATCGTTTGTTCTGA
Source organism: Winogradskyella sediminis (assembly GCF_003387355.1). Lineage (GTDB taxonomy): Bacteria > Bacteroidota > Bacteroidia > Flavobacteriales > Flavobacteriaceae > Winogradskyella > Winogradskyella sediminis. The sequence continues at coordinate 954,818 of NZ_QUNH01000001.1, read as the reverse complement.
TACTTGTACTAAATCAAACGTTGGCTTATCTGTGTTTTCACCCTGTGGCGATTGTTGTTTAGGAGTTTTAAGGGTCGTTGTATTAATCACTACACTAAACGCATCTAACATTGTGCCATATGCAAAAGTCGTCATGTTAACCTGAGCTTTTGCTTCCTCTGGAACTTGAGGTTCTACACGTTTTAAAACCTTTGGCGTTTCAATCCAAACTGGTGGAAATCCATAAGCGCTTTTTACCCATTCACCTTCTAAGAGTTCTTTACTTTCATGACCAATGATGGTATCTTTAACATAACCAAAGCCATATTTAATCCCAAAACCAACAAAGGTAGCGATGATTAGAAATAAGGAAATACCAACTGTAATCCATATTTTTCGGCGCTTCTTTCGACGCTCTTGGGCTTCTTTATATTTTTGATCTAATAATTTTTCTTCTTCAGAGGGCTCTGGTAAACTTACTTTTACATGATCTATAGCTTTATCTATAGTAGATTTATCCATCTCTGCTAGGGCTGTATCTGGTGCTGACTTGGCAAATTTAACTAAATCGGCACGTCGTAATATAGACTCAATATGTAAAATTGTTTCTTTAGAAAGCGGTATTTGGTTGCCTTCTTTTAACAAATTTAATCTTTCTATCAGTTCTGAAGTTGTGCTCTCTAAGGCACGATCGTACACCTTTTCGTCTAAGTATTTTCTAATGATAAACGTCAATTCAGAATAGTATTCCTTAACCTCAGCACGCATTAATAATTGACTTTCATCTAGTTTTTTCAATGCTAATTTTGCACGATCATAAGGAGGCAATAAAGCTATTTCCTCTTCCTCTGATAACGGTTTTGTTCTCCAAATAAACCAATACAATAGAAAAGCGACCAATCCAATGGCTAAAACGGCAATTAACAACCATTTCCACCAATCACTTCCACTTTCTTCAACTTCAATAATAGGCTTAATATCATAAAGTTTCTGTTTGGTTGTATCAACCACAATAGTATTAACCTCAACTTTTAAAGAATCCGTAAAAAAAGGTTTTTCGCCAATAATAACTTTTTGTCTCGGAATTGTATACGCACCAGAATCGAATTGTGTTAGCTTATAAATTCTTGACAATATAAATGTTGCTTGCCGCTTTGTGGTGTCTATTTTTAAGGCTTCAACATTTTCTAAAGGCATAAATGTTTGGCCTTCTGGAAATACTACTAAGTCTAATGAATCTGCCTCAACGTTTATTTTATAATTAATTTGCTCACCAACTCTTATTTTGGTGGTATCGATTTCTGTTGAAACTTGGGCTGCAGAGAAAAAAGAACCCCAAAAAAAGAACATAGAACACAATCCGAATACAGAAGATCGTAGACGGAAGACTGTTGCATCCTTTTTTTTAGTTAATATGGTGATTATATATTTTAAACTTTTCACTTTACAATTCTTACTTTACACTTTCTACTTCTTCATGATTCCTACTTTAAGCTTCGAACTTGTTAAGCTCTTCTTCTAAAGTATCCTAATAATTTTTTCACATAACTCTCATCTACTCGGCAATCGATGACTCCTGCTCCAGATTTGGCAAAACTATCTTTAAAATAGTGTACTTTTTCGTTATAGAATTTACTGTAATTCTGCCTCACTTTTTTAGAAGCTGTATTGACGAGCATTGTTTCGCCTGTTTCTTCATCTTCCATTTGTACCATGCCTAAATTCGGAATTTCTTCTTCACTTTGGTCATAGACTCTAATTCCTGTAATATCGTGTCTGCCAGATGCTATTTTCAGGGTTTGTTTATAATTGTCTGCCACAAAATCTGAAAGCACAAAAACAATTGCTTTCTTTTTTAAAACGTTAGATAAAAACTTAAAGGCTTCTGCAATATTGGTCTGTTTACTTTTGGGCTGAAATTCTAATAATTCTCGAATGATTCTCAGCACGTGAGAACGTCCTTTTTTCGGCGGAATAAAGAGCTCTATTTGGTCTGAGAATAAAATGAGTCCTATTTTATCATTATTCTGAGTGGCGGAGAATGCTAAGGTAGCAGCAATTTCCGTTACAATTTCATCTTTAAACTGATTTTTTGTCCCAAAGAGTTCACTACCAGAAACATCTGCCATAAGCATCATGGTCAGTTCTCGTTCTTCCTCAAATACTTTAATATGTGGTTCGTTGGTCCTTGCAGTAACATTCCAATCTATATTTCTAACATCGTCACCAAATTGGTATTGGCGCACTTCAGAAAACGTCATACCACGACCTTTAAAGGTTGAGTGGTATTCACCGCCAAATATATGATCAGACAACCGACGTGTCTTAATCTCTATTTTTCGTACTTTTTTAAGAAGTTCTTTAGTGTCCATTTTTTTGTTTTGTCATTCCGCATTTCATGCGAAATCTATCAAATTAAATATTCTATAAATGATAATGAGATTCCTGCCTTCGCAGCAATGACAAGGCTATGGTACTTCGATTTCGTTTACAATCTTGTTAATGATATCTTCTGAAGTAATGTTTTCTGCTTCAGCTTCGTATGTAATTCCTACTCTATGACGTAACACATCGTGCACTACCGCACGTACATCTTCTGGTATTACATATCCTCTTCGCTTAATAAAAGCATAACATTTAGCAGACGTAGCTAGGTTGATACTTCCACGAGGAGACGCACCAAAAGAAATTAAAGGTTTTAAATCTCCTAATTTATATTTTTCAGGGTAACGCGTAGCGAAAATAATATCTAGAATATACTTCTCGATTTTCTCATCCATATAAACCTCCTTCACAGCCTTTTGAGCACTTAAGATTTGAGCTATAGACACCACAGGATTTACTTTTTCGTATGCTCCTTTTAAATTGGCTCTTACAATTTGTTGCTCATCATCTATAGTTGGATAATCGATAACCGTTTTTAGCATAAAACGATCCACTTGTGCTTCTGGCAATGGGTATGTTCCTTCTTGTTCTACCGGATTCATTGTAGCCATTACTAAAAATGGTTTATCTAAACGAAAGGTTTCGTCTCCAATAGTAACTTGTTTTTCTTGCATGGCTTCAAGTAAAGCAGATTGCACTTTTGCTGGTGCTCTGTTTATCTCATCTGCCAAAACAAAATTTGCAAAAATGGGTCCTTTTTTAATGGTGAAGTCATTTTCCTTCATATTAAATATTAAAGTACCAACGACATCTGCAGGTAATAAATCTGGTGTAAACTGAATTCTACTAAATGTGGCATCGATAGCTTTTGAAAGTGTATTAATTGCCAATGTTTTTGCTAAACCTGGCACACCTTCTAACAAAATATGACCTTGACCTAATAAACCGATGAGTAATCGTTCTACCATATGCTTTTGTCCAACGATCACCTTATTCATTTCAAAGGTTAGTAAATCTACAAATGCACTTTCTCTTTCTATCTTTTCGTTAATTGACTTAATATCAACTGTACTCGTTTCTTCCATTATTTAAGGGTTTAAGAACATAACTATGTTTGTACCATTTTAGGAAATCTATCCCATAAATGGTAGTGTAATTTTTAGAGGATGCAAAATGTTAAAATTTTTCGTTAGTTGCTGTTAACAATTGGTTAAAAAAAGAAAGAGTAACACCTAAGTATTACTCTTTTATAAGTATCAATCATGGATTAGGATAATTAATATTCAATTTGTCTTATCTCTGTATACAATTTAGGATTTAATACCATCATATTATCCGACGCATTATAGCTAATAGATTCATCGAGATTAAGGTCTAATACAATGTCGTAAATATGATTTGCTTCAAACGCTGTATGCACTAAGTTAGAAGGTGTATCACTACCTTTATCAGTAACATCTAAACTTACTAAAGTCTGGTTAATATCCATAAAATTGTTATCTCCTAAAACAATTCTAATCTCATAAACGTAAGCAGATTCAATTTCTACAAAATCTACCAACTGCAATTGAGTATCATTATTTAGCGCGCTGATATTCTGCGCACCAGTATTAATAGCCTCTAGACTAACCCAATCATTAGCCGTACCTTCTTTTACTCTGATTTGCACATCTGCAATATCTAAGTAAACCTTGTTACTATCTTCAGTGGTACTTTTTAAGCTTACCGAAACTGCAGCTATTGATGTATTACCATTATCCGTATCCTCTTTAGAACAACTCATTGTGCTCGTTAAAATGATAAACGTAAAAACTAAAACTTTTAATGTATGTAAATGCTTCATGATTTGGGGTATTGAATAATTACAGGACAATGATACTTCATATGGTATGTTTTGAGTATTTTTATGCATGAATTGCATAAAAACCCATATAAACTGAAAATTAAGTGAAATATTCTCGATTAATTGCAGGTACAATGACCTGGGGAAGCTGGGGAAAACAGCTCTCAAACATAGAGATGGAAGCCTTGATCAACTTCTGTGTTTCTAACCGTATTACTACTTTTGATCACGCTGATATTTATGGTGCTTATACTACTGAAGCCGAATTTGGCAAAGCACTTGCAAGCTCTAGCATTAAACGAGAAGACATTCAGCTCATTTCAAAATGCGGTATTCAAATGCCTTGTGAGAACAGAACCGCCAAGCTTAAACATTATAATTACAGCAAAGATTATATTATATGTGCTGCTGAAGATTCCTTAAAACATCTTCAAACAGATTATCTGGATCTATTGTTACTACACAGACCTAGTCCTTTAATGCATGCTGAAGAAATTGCTGAAGCGATTACCATTTTAAAAAAAGACGGAAAAATTAAAGCGTTTGGTGTTTCTAATTTTACACCATCTCAGATGGACATGATTGGTTTGCGTATGGATATTGATGTCAATCAAATAGAATTTTCATTAACTGAACACACTGCCATGTATAATGGCACTTTAGATTTCATGCACGCTTCTGGTATAAAACCAATGGCTTGGTCCCCTTTAGGTTCGGTTTTTAAAGATGATAATGAACAAACGAGACGCATCCGTAAACAACTTGGTGCCTTAATGGATAAATATAACGCCACAGAAGATCAGTTGTTACTGGCTTGGGTTATGAAACATCCATCTCAAATTCATCCTGTGGTTGGCACTACAACACAAGAACGCTTAAAACTTGCCGTTGAAGCCACAAAGATTAACATAGATCTGGAGGATTGGTTTTTTATTTTAAAGGCCTCACAAGGACACGAGGTTCCTTAAGAAATTATAATAAAGGCTAAAATATTGCGATTTTAAAACTAAAAAACAATACATTAATAAAAAAGATTCTATCCTTACAAGAACCATTAACGATTATGGCTAAAACAGCATTAATTACAGGTGCAACTAGCGGAATTGGTAGAGCAACGGCTCGCGAATTTGCTCAACACGGCATCCACTTAATTTTATGTGGACGTCGACAAGACCGTTTAGATAGTATTCAAACCGAACTTTCTAAACTTACTGACGTTTATACTTTAAATTTTGATGTCCGAGATAGAGATCAAACTTTAAAGGCTATTGCTTCGTTACCAAAAGCATTTCAAAATATAGATATCTTAATCAACAACGCAGGAAATGCACATGGCTTAGATCCTATCCAAACTGGAAATTTAGATGATTGGGATGCTATGATGGACATTAATGTAAAAGGATTGCTCTATGTTAGCAAAGCAATTATACCAGGCATGACCGAGCGCAAATCCGGACACATTATTAACATAGGATCTTCTGCAGGAAAAGAAGTATACCCTAATGGGAACGTTTACTGTGGCAGCAAACATGCGGTTTTAGCAATAACGGAAGGCATGAGAATTGATTTAAATCCTTTTGGTATTAAAGTTGGAGCTGTTAATCCTGGCCTAGTAGAAACGGAGTTTTCTGAGGTTAGGTTCAAAGGTGCTTCTGCTGCCGACCAGGTATATAAAGGTTACAAAGCTTTGCAAGCAGAAGACGTTGCGGAAGTCATTTATTTTGCAATCTCTAGACCAGCGCATGTGAATATTGCCGATGTGTTGATGTTTTGTACGGCTCAAGCTAGTTCTACGATAGTAAAAAAAGATATATGAAACTTTGGTTAAAGCATTATTGGCAGGATTTAATTTCAGATTATGCTGATACTGCTTTAATGGATACATTATGGACCACGATTGTATCAAAATATACTTCTAAAAACAGACATTACCACAATCTGTCTCATATTTATACTATGTGTCTTCAATTAGAAGGCTTTACCAATGAAATTGAAGATTTAGAAAGCTTAAAATTAGCGATATGGTTTCATGATATTATCTACAAATCCACTAACATAGATAATGAAACCCTAAGCGCAGACTTTGCTGCTAAAGCTTTAAATAAACTACCAACCGATGTGTTCAATATTGAAAAGATTACAAATCTCATCATATCAACCAAAAAACACAAATGCCTTCTTACTGAAAACAATGATAATGCGTATTTATTGGATTTAGATTTATCAATTTTAGGCACTGACTGGAAAACCTATAGCACGTATCTTCAAAAGATTAGGAAAGAATATAAAATCTACCCAGATATTATTTACAAACCTGGACGAAAAAAAATCTTAAAACATTTCCTTGAAAGAGATACGTTATATTTTACTGAAAGATTTAAAACTCAATTTGAAAAACAAGCTCGTAACAATTAAATGAGGGAAATAAATACGCTATAATCCATGTAATCACAGTACGTAGAGTTATAAACATGATTAACAAAAGACTTCTCATAAAGCACTTACTTGCTCACAACGATGAGAACAGTTTTTATGACAAAAAGCGAAAAATAAATATTAGTCAGAAAGAAGGAAAAGCCAAGTTCTTAAAGCATGTATGTGCACTATCTAATAGCAACCCTAAAAACAATTCATTCATTGTTATTGGCGTAGAGGATGAAGATAATAGGATTATTGGTGTCGATTTTTTTGATGACAGTAAAATTCAGAATCTTATTAATGCCTATCTCAACAACCCACCGATTGTACAATACGAAAACATTCCTTTTCCTCATTTACCAGACGATAAAGTTGTAGGATTAGTAACCATAAGACCTAATGATGAGATTACATCCCTCAGAAAAAATATATGGAAATATTATGGTGGATCCGTGTTTTTTAGAGATGGTAGCATTAGCATGCCCAAGGTTTTTGATATTGAAATTAAAGATGTCAATTCTGAAATCGTAACAGCCATAGAAAATAATGCCCAAAATAGTATCGAATTAACACTTGACGGTGTTTTTGATTTTATGAATAAGCGTCAAGATTTTAATCCACAATACAAAGTCTTTAAAGAATATTTTGTGTTATGTTGGTCTGGTGTAAAAAAACAGGTAAAGAATGAAATCTTCTTTTCTAGAGTGGATATCGAATTAATTAACGAGCAAGTACGTTTATTTTATTCGGCTTTAGATGAAGTTTCTATTGCATTTACCGAAGACACCTTTAAGATTGTAGAATATGTGAGGCTTGGTCTACATCAATCTTATAAATACTATAAGCTTGAAGAAAAGATCATTCACTTTGAAGATAATGCCAACTATTCTATAGAAGTTAATCTTCTTTTTGAACCTCCACAATTTGATAAAAAGGTTTTACACCATATATATAATGCCAATAACGCTATTTTAAAAAAGCTTGAAAAAAAACAAGAACTAACCGTACACGAAACAAAAGATGTTAGGAATTTAGCTGCAAGTTACCTCATCTGTTACCTCAATGGATTTTCGGATGCCTTGATAAAATTAGAAATCATAAAGCCTTACCTAAAGAGTTACAATAGAGAATTCTACTATTCTTATAAAGAAACCATGCGTATATTAAGAAAAGTAAAATATAGTTAGTTCGTCGTAATTAATACGATTTTCGACCTTTTTTTTAGCATCTTATCGAATGAAATATCAAAACGATACTGATTATACATTTTTTTCTACCATTCATCATATATTTTGCCAACCACAGAAAATATTAGTCATATTTGTAATGCTATTAATCAATTATAAACCTTGTTTCTCTAAAGCCAAAAGCTCTATATTGAAACAAGGTTTTTTTTATCCCTCATATTAAATGCTCTAGGTTTCGAGGTATTATCATAAAATATTTGGTGAAATCTGCCTTCCATTAAAATAACATCTTCATACTTATCGAACAAAAGTGACAAAAGCATTCCAACTTGTAAAAAAGCGCTTTAATCACTATTTCCATTTATAGGTTAGATAGTATAATTTTACGCCTATTAGTCTACAAAACGAGAGATTAAATCGCGACTACCTATAGAAAAAGTAAGTCCTAAACCTACCTTATGGTAAGTGCCTTTACTAAAAAAATTATCTAATTCTGAAGGTACCATTATATCCATTTTACTCACATTATAGCTATAATCAATATATATCATAAAGTGCTTTGTCAATTCATACTGAAGATACAAACCATAACGATTTAATTTACCTGAATCATGTTGTTCTGCAATATTAGAATTGCTAAAGCCGTGATTTTTATAATCTAAATCGCTATCTACAGAGATATCAAGTCCTAACCGCAACTGATCCGTGGGGAAAAACTCATAACCAACATAAACGTAATTCTCTGCTATTCTTGATTTTCTATAATTACCTAAGCGTTCTTGGTTTGTAACATTAAAATAGCTTGCAGATGTTGCTAGCCCGACAAATAAATGTTTATAGATATACATTTGAACCTTAAAGTCTATTCCAGATTTGCCTTCTAAGCCTTCTCCCATAAAATTATCACCACTTGTAAAAGGCTTATGGCCACCAATCATAAATGCAAAAAAACGCTGACGCTCTTGTGAATTGAAAAACGAACTTTTGGTGTCTTCAGTAACCCCTTCTGGTTGTTTTTCTTGAGCAAAACCCAACGAACAACACAAGCCTAAACCAATGAACCATATGGCTTTAATAATTGAACGTAAAGTCATAATTTTCATCATTTATAATAATATACTCTGTTATCTCTGGTTGTTCATTTATGGTGTAAGTAAACGCTACAACCTCACCTAGTGGGACTTGCAATTGCCATTGATCATCAGGATTGTTATCATTTAAAGTTTGACTTATAGATCGCTCTTCGAAACAACTACTTTGATAGTTATTGAGGGTGGTTCCTTCATAATACTCTAAACAAAAACCTTCAACATAATTTATACTATAGGTTATGGTATTAAATTCACCACTCGTTCTTATAATATTAAAGTTAAAATTGGCTAACTTTTTCAACCTAACAGTTTCGAGATTAAAAGTTAAATCTAAAGGAGTAAAATTGAGCGTATTAGTTTTATAAACATAGGTCGTATAAGCGTCATCTAAACCCACTTCTATAGCAAAGTCTTCGTCTTTATCAAAAAAGGATATAATAGAAAAGCTCCCATCAGAAGCACTGAAACCTTCCCCTAATACATATGAATTTTCTCCTCCACTAAAATTTCCTCTTCTGGTAAGCACAGTTACTTTTGCCTCTGGGACAGGGATATTATTCTGATCCTCAACCGTTCCTTCTACTAAAATCCTGGTATTGTCTTCTAGTTGAACTTCACAACCTAAGACCGTCATTAAAAAACACGGTATTAAGAAGAATTTAAATAAAAGTTTCATATGTTGAAATAGATCGGTTACATAATAGATGCCATTTGTAAGAAAAGGTTGCGTACTACAATGTTAAAAAAAAAGCCACATCTTTCGATATGGCTTTAAAATATTTAAAAATTTAACCTTAGCTTAAAGATCAAACTTAATCCCTTGTGCTAATGGTAATTCATCAGAATAATTTACCGTATTGGTTTGTCTTCTCATGTAGACTTTCCAAGCATCTGAGCCAGACTCACGTCCTCCTCCTGTTTCTTTTTCACCACCGAATGCTCCACCAATTTCAGCACCAGATGTTCCAATATTAACGTTAGCAATACCACAGTCAGAACCAGCATACGATAAAAACTTCTCTGCTTCTTTCATCTCATTAGTCATAATGGCTGATGACAATCCTTGAGCCACACCATTTTGCTTTTCAATAGCATTTTCTACGTCTCCAGAATATTTCATTAAGTATAATATTGGAGCAAATGTTTCATGTTGAACGATTTCAAAATGATTTTCAGCTTCAATAATTGCTGGTTTTACGTAGCAACCACTTTCGTAACCTTCACCTTCTAAAACTCCACCTTCAACTAAAACGTTTCCGCCTTCAGATTTCGCTTTTTCAATAGCCGCTAAATAGGTTTCAACTGAATCTTTATCGATTAATGGTCCAACGTGATTATTTTCATCTAACGGATTACCAATCTTAATCTGTCCGTAAGCACCAACAATGGCATCACGTACTTTATCGTAAACCGACTCGTGAATAATTAAACGACGTGTAGAAGTACAACGTTGCCCACAAGTACCCACAGCACCAAATACAGCACCAGGTACCACCACTTTTAAATCAGCAGTTGGTGTAATAATAATGGCGTTATTTCCTCCTAATTCTAATAACGATTTTCCAAAACGTTCAGCTACTGTTTTACCAACAATACGTCCCATTCTTGTAGAACCTGTAGCAGATACTAATGGAATTCTAGCATCGGTAGTCATAAACTCACCGACTCTATAGTCTCCATTAATGATACAAGAAATACCTTCTGGCATATTATTCTCTTTTAAAATTCCTGCTATAATATTTTGGCAAGCCACAGAACATAATAATGATTTTTCAGAGGCTTTCCACACACACACATCACCACAAATCCAAGCTAAAGCAGTGTTCCAAGCCCAAACAGCTACCGGAAAGTTAAATGCTGAGATAATACCAACTACACCAATAGGGTGCCATTGTTCTCTCATCACGTGACCGGGACGCTCTGAAGGAATCGTTTGTCCGTTTAATTGACGTGATAATCCCACAGCAAAATCACAGATATCAATCATTTCTTGAACCTCACCGTAACCTTCTTGTAAAGATTTTCCCATTTCGTAAGAGACTAATTTCCCTAACGGTTCTTTTAGTTCTCTTAGTTTATTTCCAAACTGACGTACAATTTCGCCACGTTGTGGTGCTGGTACATCTCTCCACGTTTTAAATGCGCTAGTCGCTGCATTCATTACTTTATCGTAATCTTCTCTTGTGGTCGTTTTAACTTTTCCTATTAATTTACCATCTACTGGCGAATACGATTCAATAATCTCTCCATTAGAAAAATTGTTAGATCCTGTAGAAGACCCTTCATTTATATCTTTAACGCCTAATTGTTCTAGGGCTTCTTTTATTCCGAAATCGGTAGCTACGGCTTCCATATTTGCTTAATTTTTATGAATTATTAAAATTTTATGCGAAGTTACTAATAAATTGTTAGTTAGTCGCAGCTTGGCTTCCTTAAATTAGTTAGGATGAACTCTTATCTTTCCTAACTATGGGAAGTCTTAAAGCTAAAAATAAAAAACTGCAACATAGTCATCTTAATTCATTAGATTTAGCACAGAATTTATTTTTTTAGAATCCACGTAAGAACAAAAAGTGAATCCATATTTTATCAGAAAGCACACTAAAAATATCGTGTTGTCTTTAGTAAAAAAATCTCAATCTTATTAACTCATTCACTAACAATTCTTAACTTTAAGAACAATTTAACAATAACCTAAAGTCTAAACGTTTTAAAATTGCCGTACTTATTTAACAAGAATGTACTTACTCTTGTTTTAATCACAATTTAAACTAAAATCCATCATCATGAACATCAAAAAGCACCTCCTCCTACTCTTAATTCTCGTTTTTGTTGTGTCATGTAAAAAAACACCTGTAGAAACTGATAATATTTTTAAGTACCGAGATTACATCAGTTATACCACCTCAGGTTTAGTGTCCGTTGCCGATCCTATAAAAGTTAGTCTTTCAGATACGGTTAACGGATGGGAAATCGATAAAACCCTACCAACAGAACTTGTCAAAATAACACCTCACGTTCAAGGCCAATTAAAAGCCATGAACAATCACACCTTACTTTTCACACCAGATGAACATTTAGAACCTGCCACAGAGTACACTGTAAATGTTAAGTTAAATAACATTTATAAGAACGTTCCGAAAACATTTGAAGAATATACGTTTCAATTCAAAACCATCACACCAAGTTTTAATATCACCACCCAAAACCTACAATCCTATAGTAAAGAATGGCAGTATATGTTTGCGCAATTACGATCGGCTGATGTAATTTCACTTGCCGAAGCTAAAAAATTAGTGTCTGCTTCTCAGAATTCAAAATCATTACAATTAGTGTGGAATGACGCTGCTGAAACTTCAAAATTCTTCGAGTTTAAAATAGATAGCATCAACCGTTTAGTTGAGGACAGTAAAATTGATATCGCATGGGATGGATCTGCCATAAAAGCGGAAAATAAAGGTGAAAATTTTATTACTATTCCAGGCAAAAATAACTTTACCATTGTGAATACGGAGGTTGTTCAAAGTCCTGAGCAATTCTTATCCCTTAACTTTTCAGATCCTTTAGTGAAGCAGCAAAATTTCGCAGGCTTAGTGTCACTTCAGGGCGTTAAAAACCCTAAATATATTGTTGATGGCAATGTGTTGCGTGTGTATCCAGATTCTAAATTGGTTGGAGATATTCAGGTTGATGTCTTTACAGGCATTAAAAATACCGATGGTTTCAAATTAAAAAAGCCGTTTTCAGAACTGGTAACCTTTGAAGAATTAAAACCTGAAGTAAGACTTATCAGTAACGGAAGTATTCTTCCAAATTCAAAAGAATTAAAATTCAATTTTGAAGCGGTTAACTTGAGTAAAATCGATGTGAGAATCATTAAAATATTTGAAAATAACGTCCTTCAATTTTTACAAGATTACGACCTCAATAGCAATGACCAATATGCCATTAAAAAAGTAGGACGACGTATCGCCAAAGAAACCATCACCTTAATTCAAGAAGAACATCAAAACACCGGCAAATGGAAAGCCTACAGCATCGATTTATCTAAATATTTAAAAGCAGATCCTGGTGCTATCTATAGAGTAGAATTAAGTTTTAAAAAGGAGTATTCGCTTTACGATTGTACGTCAAACGCTGAAACAACAACTATTGATGAAGATGATTACTACGACGATTATTACGAGGAAGATGACTACGTTTCTGAGGAAAGTACTGAGGAAGAAGAAGACTTACGCGAAGAACGCTATTGGGACAATTTAACCTATAGCTACAGAAATACCAATTACCGTTGGAGAGATAGGGACAATCCATGTACCGAATCTTATTTTAACTACGGCAATCGTGTGGTATCTCAGAATTTAATCAGTTCAGATCTTGGTATAATTGCGAAGCAAGGTGCCGATAACACGTATGTATTTGCGGTGACTAATATTTTAACGACAAGCCCGGAAAGCGCTACAAAAATCACCTTATACAATTACCAACAACAAGAATTAGCCGATGGCATTACCAATAAAGAAGGCATGCTAAAAATCGACGCTAAACACAGAGCTGCTTTTGCCATTGCAATTAAAGGGAGCAACGTGAGCTATATTAAATTACACGATGGCATGTCTTTATCATTGAGTAAATTCGATGTGTCTGGTAACCGATTACAACGCGGACTTAAAGGGTACATTTACGCAGAACGTGGCGTTTGGCGACCTGGAGACAGTTTGTTTTTAACCTTTATGTTGAATGACGTTGCGAATAAACTACCAAAGCGTCATCCTGTAAAATTAGAAATCACAGATCCTGTTGAAAAATTGGTTTATAGAAAAATATCTACGGACAACCTTAATAATTTCTATGATTTCATTGTACCAACCTCAACCGATTACAAAACCGGAAACTATAACGCGAAAGTTTCTGTTGGTGGTGCTACATTTTCAAAAGGCTTAAAAATTGAAACCGTAAAACCAAACCGATTAAAAATTAAAATCGATTTTGAAGACGAAATCCTAACCAATAACAAACCACTTCAAGGCGACTTAAACGTCACGTGGTTACATGGTGCACCAGCGAAGAATTTAAAAGCTGAAATAAAAGCTAAATTCACATCAACATATACCAATTTTAAAGGCTATAAAGATTACGTTTTTAACGATCCTACACGCACATTTAATTCTGAAGAAACCAATGTGTTTGAAGGTAATTTAGACGCAGACGGAAATGCAACTATCAATTCAAAATTGAATATTGGTAAAAATGCCCCAGGTATGTTAACGGCTCAATTCCTAGTAAGAGCTTTTGAAAATGGCGGTGATTTTTCACTCGATGCCTTTACCATGCCTTATGCACCTTACGAGAGTTTTGTTGGATTACAATCACCAAAAGGCAATAACTACGGTTCCTATTTTACAGATGAAAATCACAGCTTCGATGTGGCAACCGTAACAGCTGAAGGGAAACCTATGAAAAGAGAGAAATTAGAAGTCAAAGTTTACAAAGTCGAATGGCGTTGGTGGTGGAATTCCTCTTACGACAATCTATCGAGCTACGTATCGAGCAATTACCACAGACCAGTGCAGTCCTTTTTAGTCAATACAGATGCTAACGGTAAAGCGAATTTCAAATTGAAAATTCCAGAAGACGAACGCGGACGTTACTTAATTAGAGTTGTAGATCCTGTTAGCGGGCATGCCACAGGAAGAACGGCGTATTTCTATAAAAACTGGTGGTCTTCAAATCCTTCAAACGATAAGGAAGCGGCTAAAATGTTAGTGTTTTCAACCGATAAAGAAAATTATAATGTTGGAGAAACTGCTAAATTAACCTTCCCTTCAGGTTCAGAAGGCAGAGCTTTAGTCAGTTTAGAAAATGGTTCGGAAGTATTGCAACAGCAATGGGTAAAAACGAAACCAGGTGAAACGACTATCGACATTCCTGTAACTTCAGAAATGGCACCAAACGTCTTTATCAACATTTCATTATTGCAACCACATGCCATAACATCTAACGATTTACCGATTCGTTTGTATGGCGTCATTCCGATGATGGTAGAAGATCCTGCAACCAAATTAGAACCTCAAATTAAGATGCCAGATGTTATTAGACCTGAGCAATCTTACGAGATAAAAGTATCTGAAAGAAACAACAAGGCCATGACCTATACCATTGCTGTGGTGGAAGAAGGCCTTCTAGATCTAACCCGATTTAAAACACCAAATGCTTGGGATAGTTTCTATGCACGTGAAGCATTAGGCGTGAAAACCTGGGATATTTTTGATGATGTTATTGGTGCTTATTCCGGTAGTATTGATCAAGTGTTTGCCATTGGTGGTGATGGCAGTGCGGCTGCTGGAAAAAACAAAAAAGCCAACCGTTTTAAACCTGTAGTGACGTATTTGGGCCCTTTCCTTTTAGATAAAGGTCAAACGAAAACACATCAACTTAAAATGCCAAATTATATTGGTGCAGTAAGAGCTATGGTTGTGGCAGGAAACAACGCCACAGAAGCTTATGGAAGCGTTGATAAGTCTGTTCAGGTGAAACAACCTTTAATGGTTTTAGCCACTTTACCACGTAAATTAAGTCCTGGTGAAAAAGTGACATTACCTGTAACCGTTTTTGCTATGGAAGACAAGGTTAAAAACGTCAATCTATCCTTAAAATTAAGTGATGGTATTAGTGCAAAAGGAAACGCGACACAATCCCTTTCATTTGATAAGCCAGATGAAAAAATGGTCTATTTTGAATTGGATGTCACCAAAGCAAAAGGCATCAATACCGTTGAAGTTATTGCGACAGGATACGGCGAAAAATCAACCTATAAAGTTGAAATTGACGTGGAAAACCCTAATCCATTTACATCGCGTGTTATGGATTATGAATTAGAAGCCAATGCCACTAAAAACATCGACGTGACTACCTTTGGAGTTGCAGGAACAAATTCGGCTACGGTAGAATTTTCAACCTTACCACCAATGGATTTCACAGGGAGATTGCAATATTTGGTTCGTTATCCTCATGGGTGTTTAGAACAAACCACATCTAGTGTATTTCCGCAATTATTCTTAGCTGATATCTTTGACTTAACGACTCAAAAGAAAAAAGAAGTTCAAAGTAATATTGAAAGTGGCATCAAACGTTTAGGGAATTTCCAAAAAGCCAATGGAGGCATGAGTTATTGGATGGGAGAAAGTACGGCCAATGATTGGAACACCAGTTATGCTGGCCACTTTATGATTGAAGCGGAGAAGAAAGGCTTCGTTTTACCATTAACGTTTAAAAGCAATTGGATAGCTTACCAACAACAAGCGTCACGAAACTGGAGACCGAGTTATAAAATCTATCATTCCGATTTAGCACAAGCGTACCGTTTATATACCTTGGCTTTAGCTGGAAGTCCAGATTTAGCAAGCATGAATAGATTGCGTGAGTTTGAAGAAATTTCAAACGAAGCCAAATGGAGATTAGCAGCAGCCTATGCTTTAGCTGGACAGAAAGAAGCGAGTGATGCCATTTCAAAAACGGCTAATATTAATTTTCAGCCACCAAAATCTAACTATTACACTTATGGTTCAGTGGATAGAAATAGAGCTATGGCTTTAGAAACCATGATTATCACTGGCAATCCAAAAGCTAAAGACTTAGCAAAATCTATTGCTAAAGATTTATCGAGTGACAGCTGGATGAGTACGCAAACCACAGCCTACAGTTTATTAGCGATGGGGAAAATGGTGATTAAAAATGGAGGAAAAGATTTAAAACTTTCCTACAGTATAAATGGTAAATCAGAAACTATAGATACTAAAAATGCCATTGCGCAACGCAGTATCCCTATTACTGATGGCAGCAATCAAATTACGATTAACAACGCCAAAGATAATTTAGTTTATGTACGCATTTTAAACTCTGGCAAATTAAAATTAGGCGAAGAATTAGCAGAACAACGTGGCTTTACTATTTCAACAGTATACAAAGATTTACAAGGCAACAAAATTGATGTTAAAACACTACAACAAGGGCAAGATTTTGTAGCGACAGTAAGTATTTCAAATTTAACCAATGATTATGTACACGATGTAGCGTTAACGCAGATTTTCCCTTCAGGTTGGGATATCGTAAACACCAGATTTACCGCTTTTGGCGATACTACTGTGAGCCAGGCGAGATATACCGACATTAGAGATGATCGTGTGAATTTCTATTTTGATATGAATCCAAAAGGGAAATATGGCACCAAAACCTTTACTGTTTTATTAAATGCTTCCTATTTAGGCACCTATTATTTACCAGGCTCTCAAGCTGAAGCCATGTATGATAATGATTATTTGGTTCGCAATAAAGGCAAATGGATCACTGTAGAGAAATAACGCAGAGACCTGCAAGGTTTCAAAAACCCTGTAGGTCTTAATTAACCTAAATAATAATAATAATAATAATAATAATAATACCTACAAGGTCGAAAAAAGACCTTGCAGGATAAGTCATCACAACTCTCGTCAGTTCGAGTGATTCTGACTTTTTCGTCAGAATTGTATCTAGAACCATACAAATTAAAATGTTTCTCGATACAAATTTCAAGCTAAAAAAATCTTAAAATTCACTCGGAATGACAACAATATAAAGACTAAAAACTACTGAAACTAGTTCAGCATAAACTAAAACTTGTCGGTCGACAGACAAGAATCCTAAAATACTATTTAGGCTTTGAATTTATTTGAAGTATAAAATGTAAATTTTTTGTAATAAACGAGGCATCAAAATCAAGCATAGCCATAGCTATGGTTTATTTTTATAACAAAGTGAAGTGCAAAAAAGAACATTTTTACCGAATAAATACAGGGTGTAAATGGTATCAAAAAACCGCTAATAATGTTTAACCCAAAAACAAAAAATTATGAACAATTTAAAACAGATTTTAGCGATTGTAATGTTATTAAGTGTAACAGCAGTAACAGCTCAACAAACGGCATATGTTGACGCAGAAAGCGGATTATCTCTTAGAGACCAACCCGACGTCAACGGAAAAATGTTAAGCAAATTGGCGTACGGACAAGCCATAGGTGTATTAGAAAAAACTAATAATAAACTTGTAGTCCTCGATGGTGGTAAAAAAGTCAGTGGTGAATGGGTAAAAGTTGAAACCCGAAACCATATTGGTTATGTGTTTAATGGCTATTTATCGTCAACAAAAATTTCTAAAACCATTAGATTGGATTTAGACAAATTGAATATTGAAATTAAGAATTTAGCGACTAGCGACCATAAAAGAACGCACAATTTGAAACAACAAGATTCCATTACAATTAATGTGGATCTCGGAGCTTCACCTGAAAAAAAACAAATTGTTTTAGTTGATAATGATTATAAGCATGTGAGTATTTTTCAACGTTACGAAAATAGCATTTCATTTATGAGTACAGATGCGCAATGCGACTCTAAGGATTGGAAACATTTTGATTTGGGATGGAAACCACTAAAACAAACTAGATCTAATACGTTTGAAACTTTAGCCTATACAGAAAACGACTGGAAGCACTTTATTGATACTTCAATTGAAGATTTAAAAACAGAGGTCATAGACCAATGTGGATCAGATTGGTTAGACTACTTTAAGACCATTAAGAATCGAAAAGATCAACCTATTGGAGTTGCCACAAATCGTGTGTTTTTAAAGTTTATACTCACCGATTTTGAAGATAATATCACTGAAAAAATAATTGAATTTGATATGCCTAAAGGCTGCTAAATTGAAATTGAACCTGACAGATTTTTGAAACCTGTCAGGTTTAATTTACTTATTTTATACTATTGTACTAACGTAAAAGAAACCCTAAGGATATTTTATAAAAAATGAAGTTAATAAACGACATAAAGCGTCACAAGATCAAGTCTGTAGTACTTGCTGCGCTTCTTGTAGCTTATTATTTCTGTTTACCAAAAGACCTCTTTAAAGACCCAACAGCGACTGTAATTACCAGTAGCAACAACACACTGTTAGGCGCAAAAATTGCAGATGATGGTCAATGGCGCTTTCCCAAAACCAATAACGTCCCAGAGAAGTTTAAAACATGCCTTCTCCTTTTTGAAGACGACTATTTTTACATTCATCCAGGGTTCAATCCGATTTCAATCTTTAAAGCTTTAAAAGAAAATATAAGTTCTGGCTCAGTAAAACGCGGTGGAAGCACACTCACACAACAGGTTATTCGTTTATCTCGAAAAGGCCAATCACGTACCTATTTAGAAAAACTAAAAGAACTTATTCTTGCCACACGTTTAGAGCTAAGATTAACCAAAGATGAAATTTTAAATTTATACGCAAGTCACGCTCCTTTTGGAGGTAATGTGGTAGGTATTGATGCCGCAGCATGGCGTTATTTTAATAGAGAAGCCTCTAATTTATCTTGGGCAGAAAGTGCCACCCTTGCCGTTTTACCCAATGCCCCTAGCTTAATCTATCCAGGTAAAAATCAACAACAACTCCTTAATAAACGGAATCGATTACTAAAAAAATTGTTAGACAATGGTACTATAGATCGTTTAACTTATCAGCTTTCAATTGCTGAAGCGTTACCACAGAAACCTTATCCTTTACCTCAAACAGCACCCCATTTACTACAAAAAGTAGCTAAACATAATAAAGGAGAACGCTTTAAAACTACCATTGATGTGGCATTGCAATCCCAAGTCAACCATATTGTAAAACAACACTACAATATTTTAAAACAAAATGAAATTTATAATATTTCAGTTTTAGTTTTAGATGTTAAAACTAGAAAGGTTTTAACTTACATTGGAAATTCCCCAACCGATAAAGCACATCAAAAGAGTGTCGATATCATTGACAAACCAAGAAGTACTGGCAGTATTCTTAAACCATTTTTATATGCAGCTATGCTCGATGCAGGTGACCTATTACCTTATACTTTGGTTCCAGATGTACCAACGCAGTTTGGGAGTTATCAACCAGAAAATTATAACAAATCTTATGATGGCGCCGTCCCGGCGAATGAGGCTTTATCTCGATCATTAAATGTGCCAGCCGTAAGGATGTTACAATCTTTTGGTCTGGATAGGTTTTATCATTATCTAAAAGCCCTGAAATTAAAAGATTTAACCCATAGTGCTAATCATTACGGCTTAGCATTAGCTCTTGGAGGTGCCGAAAGTAATCTGTGGGATTTGTGTAAAAGCTACGCCGCCATGGCCTCAACGCTTAATCATTTTAATGCTAAATCTAGCCGTTACTTTACAAATGAATTTTGTGAACCTACATTCAATTTTAAAACCACTATTAATTTTGGATCGCCTGTTGCAGAAAAGCAAATTTTTAATTCTGCAGCGATTTTTTACACCTTTGAAAGCATGAAGCAAGTTAATCGTCCTGAAAGTGACCTAAGTTGGGAGTATTACAATTCGTCTCAAGAAATTGCTTGGAAAACCGGAACAAGTTTTGGGTTTAGAGATGCTTGGGCTATTGGAACCACACCAGATTATGTTGTTGGTGTTTGGGTAGGGAATGCCGATGGAGAAGGACGACCAGGTTTAATTGGTGTACAAACGGCTGCTCCAATATTGTTTGATGTTTTTGATATGCTACCTAAAAGTGAATGGTTTGCAAAACCTTATGACGAAATGATAACAGTAGAAGTATGCAAGCAAAGTGGCTATAGAGCCTCTACCGTTTGCGAAACAACTACACTATTAGAGATCCCCATTGACGGACAAAAAACACCTCCTTGCCCATTTCATAGGCTTGTACATTTAGATTCACAAGAAGAATTTCAAGTGAATTCTTCTTGTGAATCTGTTTCAAACATACATCATAAATCTTGGTTTATTTTACCTCCGTTACAGGCACATTTTTTTAAACTCAAAAATCCCATATACAAGTCCTTACCTCCCTTTAGGTCAGATTGCGATGAACGTACAACTGTAGCCATGGAATTTATTTACCCTAATGAACAAAAAACCATATATCTTCCGACAGATTTTGATGGAAAAACCAATGAATTAATATTAAAAGTAGCACATTCAAAGCCAGAACTTCAAGTATTTTGGTATATAGATAGTGAATATTTAGGCAGCACTAAAACCCTTCATGAAATGGCAATGATACCAACTCCTGGTGATCATACCATTACCGTTGTAGACGAAATAGGAACAACAATAAAACGTAAAATTAAGGTTTTACAATAATGCTTTCAGCAGTAAATCCCTACTTTTGTAAAAATAATCAACTCATTACTTATGGAAATTGTACAGTTTATACATTCAAAATGGGCCTATTTAGTGCTCTTAGTCTTAATTCTTGCAACTTTAAATGCACTGATTAAATTTTTTGGTGACAAAGAATTTGATGCTAAAGATTTTAGAATTTCGCTATTTGCATTAATTACAATGCATATTCAATTGCTAATAGGCATTGTATTGTATTTTATGAAAGACTATTTCTCGGTTATAGAGCAAGTTGGTGGCATGGGAGAGGTAATGAAAAATTCTGCCTTAAGAAACCTCATTGTTGAGCATCCACTTACTATGATTATTGCCGTGGCTTTAGTGACTATTGGGTATTCTAAACACAAAAAGAAATTGACTTCTAGACCAAAATTTAAACTATTAGCTATCTTTTATACTATAGCATTACTTTTAGTATTGGCTAAAATACCTTGGAATCTTTGGTTCTAATTACTAATAATTATAACATAAAAAAAGCGTTAAGAAACTCTCTTCTTAACGCTTTTTTTTAGTTTTTAAACTGGCCTAGTCCACTTCTTTAACTAAGTATATGTATACTGGGAAGTGATCACTATAACCCCCTGAAAGTCCTGCATCAACCATTCGGTATGGGTAGCCTTTGTATCGTCCTTCTTTATTCGTTAAATACGATTCATTAAAAATACCTGCTTTATAAAATCTAAATGACGAATAATCTTTCTCTAAAAATGGTTTAGTAAATAAAATCATGTCAAATAAACTCCAAGCATCTCTATAACCTGTAGTACCTAATCCTTTTTTCTTGTATAGATTTTCATAGGGATTATATACTCCTTTTAGTTTCACCTTATCTTTGTCCGATTCTGTTTTAATTGATTTCTTCATACTATCATTAGTAGGATTATCATTAAAATCTCCCATGGTAATCACCTTTGCATAAGGATCTATAGACTGTAAAGAGTCTATTATTCTTTTGTTAAGTTTACCAGCAGCCACTCGTTTAAAACGACTTCTAGCTTCACCACCACTTCGCGATGGCCAGTGATTAACGATAATATGAATTAAATCACCTTCTAATTCACCACTTACCAGTAACTGATCTCTGGTGTACACACGTTTCCTTGTAGAATCGTCATAAATTAATAATTCATGAGAACTTGTATCAATTGGTTTAAATAAGTCTTTCTGATATAGTAAGGCTACATCAATTCCTCTTTTGTCTGGAGAATCAAAATGAACAATACCATAGTCTTTACTCAAAAGCTCTGGTTGATTTACTAAATCGACAAGCACTTGTCGGTTTTCAACTTCAGAAACTCCAATGATTGCGGGTGTGTTTTTAGTATCTTTAGAACCAATATCTGCAACAACCTTGGCCATGTTTTGTAATTTCTTTTTATAAGCTTCGCCTCTTAGAGCTTCACTCATTTCCATTATAGGACTTGCCTCGTCATACTTAGCGGTATCATTTATTGTATCAAATAAATTTTCTAAATTGTAAAATGCTACAGTATGTATTTTATACTTTTTCTTTTCCTGAGCATTTATACCTATAAAGGTCAAAACAAATAGTACTAATAAGCTGTGTTTTAATTTTTTCATCTAGCGCATGTTATGTTAACATTAATTACTTTACAAATCTTGAGCCAAAAGTAGATATTTATTATAAATAATGTAAATTTGCACGCCTTAAATAACTTTTATTTAATGTACCAAGATTATTAACTATAAATTATGATATGAAAAAAAGTTTAGTTATTTTATTATTTGGTGTTTTAACCTCCTTTACGATGATGGCTCAAAGCACCATTATAAAGGGTAGTGTAAAAGATGCTGCATCTTCGGAACCAATTCCAGATGTCACTATTACAATTGAAGAAACCCAGCAAACTACTTTAACCGATGGCTTTGGAGAATTTATTTTCTCTAGCAATGTACCTTTAGGCGAGCAAGTCTTAAGAATTTCTAAAGAAGGGTATATTACAAAGCGTTATCCTATTATTGTAAATGAAGGAAAAACTGTTGACATTACAGATATGATTTTAGACATAGATGTATCAGATGTACAGGATATGTTTACAATTACACTTTCTGATGATGAATTAAATGACGACACTAGTGGTGCCGATAATATTTCGGGATTATTATCATCATCATTAGATATTTTTCAAAGAACTGCAGCGTTTGAGTTTAGCTCTTCGTTCTTTAAAGTAAGAGGATTAGATTCTGAGAACGGTTCTGTTTTAATGAACGGAATTGAAATGAACAAACTTTATAACGGTAGACCACAATGGAGTAATTGGGGTGGATTAAACGACATGATGCGTAATCAGGTTTTAACTACAGGTCTAACACCATCAGATTACAACTTTGGAGGTATTTTAGGTACTTCTAATATTATTACTAGAGCTTCATCTTACAGAAAAGGTGGACGTGTTACTTTTTCATCTTCAAATAGAAGTTATACCAATCGTGCTATGGCAAGCTATGCTTCTGGATTATTAGAAGATGGTTGGTCTTATGCTCTTATGATCGGAAGACGTTGGGGTGAAGAAGGTTTTGTAGATGGTACTCTATATGACTCTAATTCATTTTTTGCTTCTGTAGAAAAGAAAATTAACGATAAGCATAGTATTAACTTCACTTCTGTATACACACCTAACAGAAGAGGAAAGTCATCTCCTAACACTCAAGAAATTTATGACCTCAAAGGAATTAAATACAATGAGTATTGGGGAAGTTTAGATGGAGAGCAACGCAACTCACGTATTAAAGAAGTTGAAGAGCCAATTTTTATGTTAAATCACTATTGGGATATCTCTTCTAAAACAAAATTAAATACTAATGTTGGTTACCAGTTTGGTAAATTAGGAAACAGTAGATTAGATTACAGTGGTGGTGGAAACCCTAGTGCTGCTTACTACCAGTTATTACCTAGTTACCATGTACAAAGAGGTGATCTTGATAAAGCTTATTTAGCGGAACAAGAATTTATTGCTGACGGACAACTAGACTGGAATCGTATTATAGATGCCAACCTTACTAATAACATAAGCGATACAAGTTCTGCATATGCTTTATATGAAGATAGATCTGATGATACACAGTTAACCGTAAATTCTATTTTTACATCTGAAATCACTGATAATATTATTATTAACGGAGCGGTTAATTACAAGAACTTAAAATCAGAAAACTTTGGTGAAGTTATCGACTTATTAGGATCTGATGTTGGTTTATTAAATGTAGATTCTTTTGATGGTTACGAATACGATAACCGTAATCCAGGTAGATTAGTAGGTGAAGGTGACAAATACCGATACAATTATAACTTATTTGCAGATGTACTTTCTGCTTATGCACAAGGTCAGTTTACTTATAACAAATTTGATTTTTATGTTTCTGGTAGTATTACAAACACTACATACCAAAGAGAAGGTTTATGGGAAAACAGTAGATTTGATGGTACAGAAGGAAGACCTGCATCTTATGGTAAAGGTGAAGAGCTTTCTTTTACAGGCGTAGGAGGAAAAGGTGGTTTTACTTATAAAATCTCTGGTAAACACTTAATAGATATTAACGCTGGTTATTTAACAAGAGCGCCTAATTTACGTAATACGTATTCAAACTCTAGAGAAAACCACAGTGTTGTAAGAGATATTACAGAAGAAACTGTAACTTCTTTTGATGCTAGTTACATTTTTAGATCACCAATAGTAAATGCAAAAATTACTGGTTTCTACACTAAGATAGAAGACGCTAATGAAGTAGGATTTTATTATGCAGATGGTATTAGTGGTGGAAACGACATTGCTGATAACGATACTTCTGCTTTTGTTCAAGAAGTATTACAAGGTATTGATAAGAAACATTTAGGTGTTGAATTAGGTATTGAAGCACAAGTAACTCCTACTATTAAATTAAAAGGTGCTGCTTCTATAGGTCAGTACACATATGACAACAACCCCAATTTATATTTAACTTCGGCGAGTTTTGTAACTGAAGACGGTTCAGGTATCATTGATTATGGAAAAGCAAACCTAAAAGATTATAAATTAGCGGGAGGTCCTCAGAGAGCTGCTTCTATTGGTTTTGAATATAGAGATCCAGATTTCTGGTGGTTTGGTGCTACAGCGAACTTCTTTTCTAATGCTTACATTGATGTAAACGCATTAACAAGAACACAAAACTTTTATTTAGCTTCAGATGGGTTACCAATCAATGACTACGATGAAGAGTTAGCCACTGAGCTATTAAAACAAGAAGAAATTAGTGATTACATGGTGGTAAACCTTGTAGGTGGTAAATCTTGGAAAGTAGGAGATTACTACATTAGTTTATTTGCTAGTGTTGGTAACGTATTAGATGAGATTTATAAGACTGGTGGTTTTGAGCAAGGTAGAAATGCTAACTACACTCAATTAAGAGATGATAATGCAAATGGTACTCCTAGATTTGGTCCTAAATATTGGTATGGTCGTGGTGCAAATTATTTTGTTAACTTAAATGTCAGATTCTAAAAAGAAAAAATAATAAATAATATTACGATTATGAAATGTGAAACATTCATGAGTTCTATAATTATAAATAAAAATGTTATGAATAAAACGATTAAATCTTTAAAATTAATTTTAATCTTAATGGCATCATTTGCTATTACATCTTGTGTGGAAGATGACGATTACACTATTCCTACAAACTTAGGAGATGAAGAAAACTATGCACTTCAAGAGCTATTAGATACTGCAACTGAAGTTTCATTTGATTATGCTAAAGCATTATATAACTCAGATCCTAATGGTGATGGAGATAACGATGATGCTATACCATATTTAGTAGAAAATGACATTTATATTAAAGGTTACGTTTCTTCTAGCGATAGAACTGGAAACTTCTACAAAGAATTATATATTCAGAATAGTGCAGAAAACCCAACTAGCGCTATGAAAATCATCTTAGACCAAGTATCTAACTACAACCAATTTAATAAAGGTAGAGAAGTTTATATTAAACTTACTGACCTTTATATTGGAGAAGAGCGTACAGGTAGTGGAATTTACACTATTGGTGGCGAACCAGAATTTGATCAGTTTGGTGGTACTGTAACTTCATTAAATTTCAATGAAATCGCTGAAAACATGTTACGCTCAGGAACAACTGAAGAAATTGTTCCTTTAAACTTAACATTCTCTGAAATTACAGACGATCACGTTGGTATGTTCATTCAAGTTGATAATGTAGAATTTGCTGATAACTTAAACGGATTACAGTATTTTGATCCTTCTGAAGTTTATGATACAGCAAGAACTTTACAATCTTGTACAGGTTTTAGTTATGAAACTTTTACGTTAGAGACAAGTTCTTTCGCAGATTTTAAAGCTTACGATTTACCAACAGGAAACGGTTCAATAAAAGCGGTTCTTAGCAAAACATTTGATGCTAGTAGTTTTGTTTTAGCCTTAAACTCTGTTGATGATGTAGATATGGATGGCGCAAGATGTTCTTTATTAGATCCGTCTGATTTTACAACTGTTTTTTCTGAGGATTTTGAAACTGCCACAAATAATACAGATTTAGATTTTACTGGTTGGACAAACTTTGCAGAAGAAGGTTCTTGGAAATGGAGAGAAAAAACTTTTAGTGGTAATGGTTATACTGAGTTTAGCACGTATAATTCTGGAAGTCCATCTAACATTGCTTGGTTAGTAACTCCAGGTATTGATATGGACGCACAAAACAATGAGTTCTTAAATTTTAAAGCCGCACAGCATCATCTAGATTCTGCAGATAATACTTTAGAAGTATTTGTATCTACAGATTTCAATGGCTCTGATGTATTAAGTGCAACTTGGATCCCTGTTAATGCGAGCTTACCATCTCAAGCAAACGAATGGTATGATTTTGTTGATTCTGGCTTAATTGATTTATCTTCTTACACTGGTACATTATATGTAGCGTTTAAAGTTGTAGGTTCTGGTACGGACACAACATTAGATGGTGCTTATCAAATAGATGATATTTCTATTATAGCAAACTAAAAACGGTAATATTTTACAAGAACCTGCTGATTTTATAATTGGCAGGTTTTTGTTTTTTTAATACACTACGCTATGGCCTCATTTACAGATACCAATTACATGTATATCTTTAATCATTATAAAAAGAAATACGGTAAAAAAAGTATCAATATTGCATTACTCTATGTTTGCTTATTAGAGTTTTCATTTATACTTGCTATAGGCTCATTTTTAAAAGCGTTTGCGAGCCAAATGAAGATGTCTGTACTATCTAACTCTAAGTTCTGGGTATTGTACACTATAATTGCATTGTTTATCATTTCTAAAAACTGGATGCGCTATAACGGCAGAAAACGAAACATTCTTAACGCCAAAAACAAACATAAAAAAAGTTCTATATTTTTACTTTGGATATTACCACTAGGTTGTATTGCTATCGCTTTAATACTGTTACAGGTGCCATAAAAAAAAACGCCATCCGTATTGGATAGCGTTTCTTCTATAATTTTTTATACTGAAATTATTCTACGTTCTCTACAGTACCAAATTCTTCTACTTTGTGCATGTTCTTTACTTTATAAATGTCTGCAACTTTAGTCACAGTTTCCTCTAAGGACTCTGGCGAAACTTTAGACTCATCATACTCTACCATAGCTAAACGCGAATCAAAGTCTACCTTGGCCGATTTTACACCTTCCATTTTAGCCATTTTCTTTTCAATGGTCTTAGCACAGCCCATGGCACACGTCATACCTTCAATACCAAATTCAACTTTTGCGTAAGTGGCATTAGGATTTAAAGCCGCTTTAGTTTCAGTTTTAGAAACTTCTATGTCTACAGTTTTCACTTCTGGCTGAGATTCATTTTTACAAGATGTAAAACTTACAGCCAAAATTGCTACTACACTTAAGGTCTTAAATATCTTCATTACTTTAACGGATTAATAATTTTGGTTAAATCTAAGAAATATTGTCGTTTCGCACGAGATAATTAACGAATTTTGTGATTCCTTAGTAACCAATTTGTATGAAAAATCCTAATCTCAAGTGGATCTATCTCTTTGTACTTTCCGTAATATGGGGAAGTTCTTTTATCTTAATTAAAAAATCGCTATTAGGTCTTACGGCTTTTCAGCTAGGAGCCTTGAGAACTATCATTACAGGTCTACTTCTTATTGGTTTTGGTTTTAATACCTTAAAAACCATGCCTAAATCTAAATGGAAATGGCTCTTGCTTTCTGGATTATTAGGTTCATTTATTCCAGCATTCTTTTTTGCCATTGCCGAAACGGAAATTGACAGTGCGGTAGCATCAATATTAAATTCATTAGTACCGCTAAACACTATATTAATGGGTTTTGCTATATTTAAAATCACCTCTACTAAACGACAAATTTTGGGTGTTATCGTAGGCTTTATAGGTACAGCCCTATTAATTTTAAAAGGGTCAGCTCTAAACCCTAATCAAAATTACTATTACGCAGGTTTTGTAATTCTATCTACCATAATGTATGCTGCGAACGTTAATATTATTAAACGTTATTTACAAGAAGTAAAACCCCTAGCTATTGCGGCTGGAAGTTATATCTTTATACTATTTCCGGCTATCATTGTATTACTCTGTAGTGACTTTTTTACTTCTGCGACTTTAAATAATCCTGAATTAATAAGTGCTTTATTCTACATCACTGTTCTTTCTGTATTTGGCACAGCTATTGCCAAAGTGGTCTTTTTTAAATTGGTACAACTATCTACACCTGTGTTTGCATCCTCTGTAACTTATATTATGCCAATCGTCGCTTTAATTTGGGGAATTATAGACGGTGAAACCTTTAGTTTACTTCAAGGTTTAGCAGCTTTACTAATTTTAGCTGGAGTCTATTTATCTCATAAAAACAAATAGTTAGCATAAAAAAACCGAAGCTTTCACTTCGGTTTTTGTATAGTTATCTATATCTGATTAATTAAAATCAGCATCAGTAATACCTTCGTTAATTTTAACTTCAGTAGTTTCAAAAGTTAAAACTTGAGGACCTGTTGCTATTTTCATAGTGTTTGGCAACATAATATCCCCAGTTTCTTTGTAGTTAGAATAATCAGTTACAGTAGTCAATTTTTGACCTCCCATTTCTGCTGTTTCTTCTGTTCTTACTAAAAACCCTGACTCCGTATCGTAATATCTGTAAGAGGTTGCCTCTCCATTAACCACTTTTACTTTATAAACATCAGAACCTTCGATAGTCATTACACTTTCTAACTCTACATTTGAAGGTTCTAAATATAATTCAGGAAACAATCCTTTTTCAGCTTTCTTAGCTGCTAAAGCCTTGTCGTCCATTACTGTTTTTTGACCTTGCTGAACCATGTAGCCAGTTTCACCATTGAAGCTTTGTTGCATAACTGCACCCATTCCTTCTACAACAATTTCCATATAAGATTTATTAGGAGCCATTTGTTTAACCGTTGCTTTTGGTTTAAATGGTGCACCTTGAATAGTAACATCAGAATTTACTAAAATTGTATTAATATTATTTAAATGGTCTTTACCACCAACAGCTTTGATATAGTTGTTAATAACAGCATCAGCTGTTAAACCTTCTGGTAATGGCTTAGAGAATACTGGCTTTTCAACCGGATTAGCATACGCGTCATAATATTTAATAGGAATTCCGGTTTTTTCTAAGTTTTCAATAACATCACTTCCTTTACCTACAATAACAATTCTAGCGTTATCAGTCTTAAAGTATTTGTTTGCTATTCTTTGAACATCCTCCACACTTACATCATTTATTTTCTGTAAATATGTGGTATAAAAATCTTCAGGTAAGTTATTTATCTTAATGTTTAACGCGTAATTAGCAACTGTTTGAGGACTTTCTAATCCCATTATAAAGTTTCCAACATATTTTGCTTTAGCATCCTTAAGGATTTGAGGATCTACCGGCTCTGTTTTAATACGATTAATTTCTTTTAAAGCCTCTACAACAGCGCTATCTGTGACCATATTTCTTACTTTAGCTGTCGCATTGAAACGACCTGCTCCGTATCTATTAGCTCTTAAGCTAGAATAGGCACCGTAAGTGTACCCATGCTCTTCACGAAGATTTTTAAATAAATAACCTTCACCACCACCACCTAAGATGTTGTTTGTGATTAAAGCAGCATGATAATCTTCATCATTCATTTTCAAATCTACATTGTTTGTAATGGCAATGCTAGACTGTGTTGCAGTTGGCATATCTACAAAGTTAATTTGAGTGTACTGCGCATCTGGATTTACTTTTGGAAGTGTTGTGGTAATTCCAACAGATTTTTCCCATTTACCAAAATGATTCTTTATTTGCTTCTTTACAGTTTTAAAATCGACATCTCCGATAACAACTAAATAGGCATTATTTGGATTAAAATATTTTTCGTAAAACGCTAATGCATCACCAAAAGAGACATTATTAATAGTTTCTTCTGTTACATACTCACCGTAAGGGTGGTTTTTGCCATAAGATAACGCATCACTTACTCTACTACCAATTGCATCAATGCTCTTTTCGTTTTGCTTTAAACTTTCGATAAGTTTAGTTTTTTCTTTATCAAACTCTTCTTCAGTTAATAACGGATTTAACGCTGCGTCTGCCATTAATTCTAAAATACGCTCAGAATATTTAGTTAACGAACTTGCAAAACCACCACTAAAACCAAAATTTAGTCTCGCTCCTAAGAAATCAATTTCTTCATTGAACTCATCTTTTGAAATGCTTGTGGTTCCGTTACCTAGCATACTACCAATTAAGCTTTCTACTCCTGCTTTTTTACCCGTAGCGATAGGTTTATTATCAATACGTAAAGAGTACGATACTCGTGGTAATTTATGATTTTCAACAACTAATACTTTTAAGCCGTTTTTTAGTTCAAATTCCTGAGGAACCTCTAATGTAATCTCTGGCTCTGGTCCAGCTTTAGGCTGTTTAGATCTATCTATTTGTGCATTTACACCTATAGTGACTAAAAACAATAGGATAAATGCAGATAATTTTGTTTTCATAATATATGTTGTTTTCATCTTACTGATCTTCTTTTTTTGGTAAATATTCTATTTCAACACGCTGATTTGGGCTTAAGTACTTTTTAGCTACAGCTTGAATTTCTTCTCTTGTAATAGATCTGTAAATGTCTATTTCTTTATTAATTAAATCTACATCATCATACAATAAATAATATGTTGCTAAAGAACTTGCAATACCTGCAATACTTGAGTTTGCATTTACAAATTGATTTTCAAATTGATTTAATAATTTTTGATGATCACGTTCTGAGATTAATTCATTTTGCATTTTAGCAACCTCTTCATCAATTTCAGTTAACAATGTATTTAATTCTACATCTCCTAAAGGAATAGCGAATAACGCAAATATGCTATAATCCATTTGAGCCAAGTTTACTGCTTGTACGGCTAAGGCTTGCTTTTGTTGATCGACTAATTTCTTGTATAAAACAGAACTTTTTCCACCACTTAAGTAAGTTGAAATCATATCTAAAATATAAGCATCGCGTGTACCGTGACCCGGAGTTCTATACGTTGCAATGATTGCAGGTACTTGAATATTTTTATCAAAAGCCTGTGCTTTTATTGTCTCTGTAATTGGTTCTTCTTTAGGGAAGTTTCTTACAACTTCTGGTCTTTTTTTAACAGCACTAAAATAATCTCTAACCATTTTTTTAGTGTCGTCAATGTTAATATCTCCAGCAACAACTAATACAGCATTATTAGGACCATAATATTTATCAAAATAGGCATTAAATTCTTCTAAAGTCGCTGCATCTAAATGCTCCATATATCCAATATTTGGATCTTTGTAAGGGTGTACTTTAAATAAGTTAGATCCGATAGCCTCTAAAATACCACCATAAGGAGAATCGTAACGTTGACGTTTTTCTTCTTTTACCACTTCATTTTGAGTATCTACACCAACCTGATCGATAACTGGGTGTAACATACGCTCAGACTCTAACCATAATCCCAGTTCTAACTTATTAGAAGGAAAAATCTCGTAATAATACGTACGGTCTTGAGACGTATTGGCATTAAAAGTTCCTCCATTAGCTGGGATAATTTTCATAAACTCTCCACGTCCAATATTTTCAGAACCCTCAAACAACAAGTGCTCAAAGAAGTGTGCAAAACCTGTACGTTCTCTATCACCATCTTTTCCTCCTACATCGTACATAACAGAAGTAATAACAACAGGTGCCGTATTATCTTGATGTAAGATGACGTGTAATCCATTGTCTAAATCAAACTCTTCGAATTCTACTTGTTGTGCTGTTGAATTAAATCCAACCAACAACAAAATAGCTAGAGTAAATAAGCCTTTTTTCATTATTAAGTGTGTTTAAATTTAAATTGTTTTAACTGTTTGTCTTTACTAAATGTATTTTGTTACATGTAGTCTCACAAAAATAAGGAATGATTTTACTTTTTAACATAATTATATCCGAAAACTAAAAATAGTCACTCCATAAAATAGTGATTGTAATTATATCGAGTGCTATTG
The DNA here is from genome assembly GCF_003387355.1 of Winogradskyella sediminis. GTDB lineage: Bacteria > Bacteroidota > Bacteroidia > Flavobacteriales > Flavobacteriaceae > Winogradskyella > Winogradskyella sediminis. The sequence goes on along the minus strand of NZ_QUNH01000001.1, from coordinate 922,140 downwards.
CTATAATAAAACTGGTTGAAAAGCCTTAAAACGTTTGTAGATTAAGAATTTAGGAGTATATTTGCATCCGCTTTCTGAGAAGAAAGGTATTTATTTAATAAACAAATTAATAAAAACGTTACGCTATGTACGCAATTGTAGAGATAGCAGGGCATCAATTCAAAGTTGAAAAAGACCAAAGAGTTTTTGTTAACCGTTTAGCAACAGAAGAAGGATCGACAGTAGATTTCGATAATGTTCTTTTGATTGGTGATGGTAGCAATATTACTGTAGGCGCCCCAGCTATAGACGGAGCACAAGTAGGTGCAAAAGTCTTAAGACACCTTAAAGGTGACAAAGTAATTGTCTTTAAAAAGAAAAGACGTAAAGGTTACCGTGTAAAAAACGGACACAGACAATCTTTAACTGAAATCGTAATTGAAGGTATTACAGCTTCTGGAGCCAAAAAAGCGACTCCTAAGAAAGAAGCTAAAAAAGTAGAAACGAAAGCTAAAAAAGCGGCTCCTAAAAAAGCCACAGGAAAAGCTGACGATTTGAAAAAAATTGAAGGAGCAGGACCTAAAGCTGCTGAAGCATTAGTAAATGCTGGTTTAGATACTTTTGCTAAAGTGGCAGAAGCAAAACCTGAAGCTTTAAGTACAATTCTTTCTGAAGCTAGTTCTAGATTAGCACACATCGTTACTGATACTTGGCCAAAGCAAGCTAAATTAGCCGCTGAAGGAAAGTGGGACGAATTAAAAGAATTACAAGACAGATTAGACGGTGGAATTGAAAAGTAATTTTCAGTTACATTAATATTAACAAAATAAAACCTTAGATCATGGCTCATAAAAAAGGAGTTGGTAGTTCGAAGAATGGTAGAGAATCAGAATCGAAACGTTTAGGCGTTAAGATTTTTGGTGGACAAGCTGCTATTGCTGGAAACATTATCATAAGACAACGTGGTAACACGCACCATCCAGGTGAAAACGTTTATCAAGGAAAAGACCATACTTTACATGCTAAAGTTGATGGTTTAGTTAAATTTACTAAGAAAAAAGACAATAAGTCTTACGTTTCTATAGAGCCTTTTGAGGCTTAGGAAATTTTCCTTATCAAAGTATTAAAAACCCTTTCTATTTTATAGAAAGGGTTTTTACATTTTATAATATGAAGAAATGCAATACTTATTAAATAATCTCCATCTTCTTTAGTAAGAAACTCGCATTCATATTTTGGCAAACACCTTGTTTCAATTTATAATCGAAAAAGAGCTCATCATTAACGATTTCAGCATCAAAGTAGTAGTTTTTTACAGCTTTTAATTCGCTTTCAATTTCCGTGAGGCTTAAATCGTGTGTAGCTATAATTCCTGTAGCATTTTGCTTCACCAATTTTTCAACAAATTTTCTAGAGCCAATGGCCTTGTCTGTACTATTGGTTCCTTTTAAAATTTCGTCTAGAATTACAAAATAGTTTTTATCGTTTTCAATGGTATCTACTACAAATTTTAAACGCGTAAGTTCACTAAAGAAGTACGAACTATCATCGGTTAACGAATCCGTAGTTCGCATACTTGTAATTAACTTAATCGGCTTGTATTTGCTTTGTTTTGCACAAATAGGCAGTCCAACATTAGCCATAACAATATGAAGTGCCACAGTTCTTAAAAAGGTGCTTTTCCCTGCCATGTTTGCTCCTGTAACGATGAAAAATTGTTCTTCTTCAAGTTTTAAATCGCTATCAACACGTTTTTCAGGATTTAATAAGGGATGTCCTAAACCTTCTGCTAAAATAGTTACCGGTTCTTCTGTTAGAATTGGATAGGTAAAATCTTGATGATTAAAAGCATAATTTCCAAAACTATTAAAGGCATCAAAAAAAGTAACGACTTCAAACCAATCTTCAACCTTATCTCCGTATTGTGCAATCCACTTTTCAACGTTATAACTATTTCTGATGTCAATGAGCAAATAGCCGTTTCCAAAAATAGCAGAAATGAAATTATTTCTATTATCTAAGGCATCTAGTCTTTTTGAAAATTTTGAAAATATCTCGGAAGCTTTTAAGCCTTCTGATTGTATTAACTCTTGTTTCGACTTTAATAATTTTGATGTAAATTCAGCATTTTCAATAGCATTTAATAACCACGCATATTGTCTAAAGGTGTCTTTAGCACGCTCGGTATGCTGAGCTAAAATATTTATTTTCTTTAGATACATACTAGTAATACCTAAGCCCAACAACAACCAATACCCAATTATTGAAATTGGAATAATTTCAGCGACTCCAAACCCAATAATCACTAATGAGGCCACACTAAATGCTATCGTTAGCATATATTGGGTTTTACTCAAAAACGGTTTATATTCATTTATCCATGTAATAATGGATTTTGCAGAATGTTCTACTTCTATACCTTGAGCGACTGCTCTATAATTTTGCCTCCATTTTGGCAAGTTAGCTAATTCTTGTATCGCTTTTTGCCTAGTTTCTATCTGTGTAATATCATTTGAGAGTAAATATGAGGTAAGTTTTTGTGTGCCCTCTTTTAACCCTGTTCTATTTATAAATTGGAAAAAGGAACCTTTACCAAATAAATCGATATCTAAACTAAAAAAGTGCTTAGGATTTTGAAATTCTTCACCATCAGGCCTGTCATAAAAATCCCCTTTTGCTATGGCTATTTCTTCTTCATTAAGGGTAATTAATCGTTTGTGAAGATTTCTTCTCGCTTTTAAATCGGTATATTTAGATAATAAAAACAAGAAACTTGCCATACCTACTGCGGCAATTCCGGCTGCAATTTGCCAATTCTCATAGGTAAAATAAATACCAAATACAGTTAAAACAAAAATGGAAAGTCTAAGTATACTATATAAACTTAATTGCTTAAAAATTCGTTTAGATTCCGTTTGATTGTAATCTAATTGGGCTTTATAAAAAATAATAGGGTTTTGCATATTGCAGAATTAAAATCGAAATATAAGAAAAGAAAAATCCCAAGCTCAAAATTAACTTGGGATTTATATATCATTTAACGTAATACGTTATAGTCTATTGTAATATATTAGCCTTTTAAAGTTGCAGATAAATACTCACGATTCATACGTGCAATATTCTCTAAAGAAATGCCTTTAGGACATTCCACTTCACAAGCTCCTGTATTTGTACAATTACCAAAACCTTCTAAGTCCATTTGTGCCACCATATTTCTAACACGATCTGCTGCTTCTACTTGTCCTTGTGGTAATAACGCATATTGTGATACTTTAGCACCAACAAATAGCATGGCAGAAGAGTTTTTACAACTTGCTACACAAGCACCACAACCAATACAGGTGGCCGCATCCATAGCCTCATCTGCAGCATGTTTAGAAATAGGAATAGAATTTGCATCTTGAGTATTACCAGACGTATTTACTGAAATATACCCACCAGCTTGTTGAATACGCTCAAAAGCCATTCTATCTACTACTAAATCTTTTATTACTGGAAATGCTGCTGCTCTAAATGGCTCAATCGTAATGGTATCTCCATCATTAAACATACGCATATGTAATTGACAAGTTGTTACACCTCTATCAGGTCCGTGCGCTTCTCCATTAATGTACATAGAACACATCCCACAAATTCCTTCACGACAATCATGATCAAATGCAACAGGCTCTTCACCAGAATTAACTAATTGCTCATTTAAAACATCCATCATTTCTAAGAAAGACATATGTTCTGAAATGTCAGTTACTTTGTAATCGACCATTTGACCCTTAGCTTTTGAGTCTTTTTGTCTCCAAATTTTAAGTGTTAAATTCATTTGTTTAGTTTTTGGTTTCTAGTTGTTTGTTGTTAGTTAATGTGTCCATAAACTAACAACCATCAACCATCAACTATTTATAAGAACGTTGTTTCAGTTCAATATCTTTAAATTCTAATTGTTCTTTGTGTAATACTGCATCAGCAGGCTCTCCTTTGTATTCCCAAGCCGCAACAAATGCAAAATCTTCATCGTTACGTTTTGCTTCACCTTTTTGAGGACCATCTAATTCCGCAGATTCTTCTCTAAAGTGCCCACCACAAGACTCAGCTCTCATAAGGGCATCTTTAGCAAATAATTCACCTAATTCTAAGAAATCTGCCACACGACCAGCTTTCTCAAGTTCAGGATTCATCTCATCTGCTGTGCCTGGTACAGAAACGTCTTTCCAAAACTCTTCACGTATTGCTTTAATTTCAGCCATAGCTTCTGTTAAACCTTGTGCGTTTCTAGACATACCTGCCTTATCCCACATTACCTTTCCTAGTTTCTTGTGGAAATAATCTACAGATTTACTTCCCTTATTATTCACAAAGAAATTAATTCTATCAGTTACTTCTTTTTCGGCGTCATCAAATTCTTTAGTATCCGTAGGAATTTTTCCAGTACGAATATCACCAGATAAATAATCTCCAATTGTATAAGGCAATACAAAATAACCATCAGCTAAACCTTGCATTAAAGCAGAAGCACCTAGTCTATTTGCACCATGATCAGAGAAATTTGCTTCCCCAATACAGTAACACCCAGGAATTGTAGTCATTAAATTATAATCGACCCAAATACCTCCCATAGTGTAATGTACTGCCGGATAAATCATCATTGGAGTTTTATAAGGATCCTGATCTACAATTTTTTCGTACATCTGGAATAAGTTTCCATATTTAGCCTCTACAATGGCCTGACCCAATTCGTATATTTTATCTGCAGTAGGATTAGATATATTATGAATTTTTGCTTGCTCTTTTCCATAACGCTCAATCGCAGAAGCAAAATCTAAATACACAGCTTCACCAGTTTGGTTCACACCATAACCAGCATCGCAACGTTCTTTTGCAGCTCTAGAAGCTACATCTCGAGGTACGAGGTTACCAAATGCTGGATAACGACGTTCTAAATAATAATCGCGTTCATCCTCAGACAAATCTGTTGGTTTTTTACGACCTTCTCTTATTGCAATTACGTCTTCTAAATTTTTAGGCACCCAAATACGTCCATCATTACGCAATGATTCTGACATTAACGTCAGTTTAGATTGGTAATCTCCAGAACGCGGAATACATGTTGGGTGTATTTGTGTATAACAAGGATTTGCGAAATACGCTCCTTTTTTATGAATCTTCCAAGCTGCAGTTGCATTAGATCCCATGGCGTTCGTTGATAAGAAATATACATTTCCGTAGCCACCAGAACCTACAACAACAGCATGTGCTGAATGTCTTTCTACTTCACCAGTAATTAAATTACGAGCAATAATACCACGTGCTTTGCCGTCTACAATGACAACATCTAGCATTTCGTGACGGTTAAACATTTCAATCTTACCACGAGCAATTTGTCTATTCATTGCAGAATACGCTCCTAATAATAACTGTTGTCCTGTTTGCCCTTTAGCGTAGAATGTTCTAGATACTAAAACTCCACCAAAAGAACGGTTGTCTAATAACCCACCATAATCACGTGCAAAAGGGACACCTTGTGCTACACATTGATCTATAATATTTGCAGACACCTCAGCCAAACGATATACGTTTGCTTCACGCGAGCGGTAATCTCCACCTTTTACAGTATCATAAAACAGTCTATATGTAGAATCCCCGTCACCTTGGTAATTTTTTGCAGCGTTAATACCACCTTGAGCAGCAATGGAGTGTGCTCTACGAGGTGAATCTTGATAAGCAAATGCTTTAACATTATAACCTAGTTCTGCTAAAGTTGCAGCCGCAGAACCACCAGCAAGTCCAGTACCAACAACAATAACATCGATATGACGTTTATTGGCCGGATTTACTAAATCAATTTTATTTTTATAATCTGTCCATTTATCTTTAATTGGACCCTTTGGTACTTTTGAATCTAAAGCCATATTAGATATGTTTTTTAGTGATTAAAGTGATGAAACAATGCAATAAAAATGAATCCTACAGGAATAATAATTGCGTACGCTTTTCCAAATCCCTTTAACCCTTTTGTGTATTTATTATTTGCTCCAACCGATTGAAATGCAGAATCAAAACCGTGTAATAAGTGAAGTGCTAAAAACACAAAACCAACACAGTAAAGCGCAACACGCCAAATAGGAACAAATTTTTCTTGTAATTCGTGGAAGTATCTAAATTCACCATTGTACATACCAGACATATCACCAACAATATACTTTGTGTTTATTTCAGGAATCCAGAAATCAATAAAGTGAATAATTAAAAATGCTAAAATAAAGCCTCCACTCCAAATCATGTTTCTGCTCATCCACGTAGAATTCGCAGCACCATTATTTTTTGCATACTTTACACCATTGGCTTTGTTGTTTTTAATTTCTAGTACAAAACCCATTACAAAGTGAAAAATAACACCAATAATTAAAATAGGTTGAATTACATATTGAATAACCCAAAATGTACCCATAAAGTGCGAGATCTCGTTAAAAGTATCCGGACTTAATACAGAAAAAAGGTTAATTACAAAATGTTGTAGTACAAAAATCATGAGAAAGAGTGCCGAAAGTGCCATGGCAAACTTTCTTCCTATCGACGAATTTAGAATTCCGCTCATTGTAGTTCTAATTTATTTAGTGTAACAAAGATACTGCGCAATTAACTTTTACCCAACTACGAGGATTATTAATTAATTTATTTAGAATGAATTTAAGTAGAATGTTATCTACTTTATTTTAAGCATAGTATTCTCATTATCAATCTCAATTTTATACGTCCCTTTTGGCAAATAGTATTTTTTGTTTCCTGTTTCTCTAAACTGAATGTCTTTTTCGTCTTTCATTAAAGCCTTTTTTCCTTTATCTGTTAACTCTAAGTTATAATCCACGTAATTAAAACCTTTCTCTACCTTAATAGTGATACTATATAACTCAGCACCACTTTCAGATTGTATTTTTAGATGTTTTTGACCAGACATTGTACTGTAGAATTGAATTGTTATATTAGGCTCAAACGCTTCATTCCATGGACTCCATGAACTTCCCCAGCGCTCAGAATAGCGTATAGGTTTTACATCCATAAAGGTGATAGTCTTCTCAATAGTATTGGGGCTTAAAATTTGAAGCGCTTCAATATTCGTCTTATAAATACTTCGTCCGTGCGTACCTAATATCAAATCCTTAGCTTCAGGCTGTATCACAATATCATGAACAGCGACATTTGGAAGACCGTTTGAAAACGCTTCCCAAGAATTTCCTTTATCAAAAGACACGTAGGCACCATTATCTGTTCCTAAATACAACATGTTTTCGTTTGAAGGATCCTCCCTAATAACATTTACTGGTGATGCCGGAATCGTTACACCAATATCTTTCCACGTTTGCCCATAATCTTCGCTACTATATACGTACACTTTAAAATCATCCCAACGATATCCGTTTAATGTTACGTATACTCGTTCTTTGTTGTGCTGAGATGCAACAATCCTACTTACCCATAAGTCTTTGGGTAATTTTTTTGAAATTGTAGTCCAGTTGCCACCTCCATTTTTTGTTACACTCACCACACCATCATCACTCCCTGTATAAATAAGCCCAAATTGAAAAGGACTTTCGCTTATCGATGTTAATGTGCCATATGCTACATTACCTTTTTTTCCTCCATTGGTTAAATCATCGCTGATCGCTGCGAAATCATCGCCTCTATTCATAGAGCGCATTAATTTATTACCACCTAAATATAAAATATCTTGGTTGTGAGGTGACAATAAAATGGGTGTTTGCCAATTAAACCGGTAAGGAGTTTCACCTAAAGTATGTTTGGGCTGTATGTATTTAAATTCTTCAGATTTACGGTTAATTCTGTAATAATTTCCAAACTGATATCCTGTGTATACAATATTAGCATCTCTACTATCAATCTGAATTTGCACGCCATCTCCTCCCATTAATTCTTGCCAAGGATACTGTCCGCTCTGATGCCAACTTTTATCTTCTTTTGCATTATTTGCACCAACCCAAACACCATTATCTTGCAAACCACCATAGATATGATACGGTTTTTCATAATCTATATTAATCGCATAAAATTGCCCAACCGCCACAGCATTTAATTTTACCCAACTCTCACCATCATCATAACTCATATTTAATCCACCATCATTACCATCAATAAGGTGTCCTTTCATTTTGGGATTTACCCAAAGTGCTTGATGATCGGCATGTACATTTTCGCGACTAATAGATGTAAATGATTGACCTCCATCTTTAGATTTTAATAACGGCACTCCTAAAATATAAATGCCGTTTTCATCTTGCGGATCCACTCTTATTTCACCAAAATAGTAACCATAACTATAGTATAATCCATCAATGTAATCGTCATGTGTTTTTTGCCATGTTTTACCGCCATCTCCACTCTTATAAACCTCTGCACCAATAACAGGAGTATCAAATAACATCGCATTTGCATCTTCTAAATAGTGCGCCAAATCTATTGGCTTTACCGAGCCACTACTTACTAATTGTTTAATGTTGGAGGCACGATATTTTTCATGAAATCCATTGGTCTTTAAATAGGCATTCAGTTTTTTATCTTCAAGCTTCATAAACTCTAAAACATCCATCGTCTTAAAATCGTCTTTAGTTAAACCAGAATTATGTTTAGCATTAGACTTACTTGGCCTGTGAAACTGACTATCGAGCAACGCATAAATAATGTTTTCACTAAACATAGCAAGACCAATTCTCCCTACACCTTCACCCGCTGGAAAACCACTACTTTCGGTTGAAACCTTTTCCCAAGTATCACCTCCATCTATACTTTTATAAATCGCGGAATTATGACCACTTCCTGAAAAATTCCAAGCTTTTCGATCTCGAGTCCAAGAAGACGCAAAAAGCACATTAAAATTATCTGGTGCATGTTGCACATCAATAATGCCACTCATGGCATCCACAAATAAAGTTTGTTTCCAAGTCTCGCCTCCATCTGTAGTTTTATAAATGCCACGCTCGTCATTTGGCGAGTATAGATGCCCTGTTACACCAACAACAACTTCATCTGGGTTATTAGGGTGAATAAGAATGCGCCCTATATGATGTGAGTCCGTTAACCCAACATGTGTCCAAGTATTGCCATTATCATTCGATTTTAAAATCCCAATTCCCGAATAACTTGAGCGCGAACTATTATTTTCACCGGTACCTACCCAAATGGTTCTATTTTTCCAATCTACTGCAATATCACCTATATTCTGCGTCTCAGCATTGTCGAAAATTGAAGTAAATGTGATTCCATTATTAGTGGTATACCACACACCTCCTGAGGCATAACCCACATAAAACTCTGTTGGCATTTCTGGGTTCACAGCAACATCTACAACTCGCCCACTCATTACGGATGGTCCAATATTTTTAAAAGGCACATTTTTAACTAATGAGTTTTGTGCCATTTCTTGTTTTTGCAGCAAGGCTTTAGAAGTCCATTCTGCAGGCGTTGCCTTTTGTTGAGAAAAAACAAAAAGAGCACTTACAAAAAATGCGAGCGACAGGAGTTTTAACTTATACATGATGATTGTTTTTTATACTATGAAATTAGTGAATTCAGATTTAAACCTCATAAAAGTGTCTTAATTTTTAATAGATAATCTGCTTTCACTTTTGCTTGCGGTTTTGTTTGTTTACTTTTGAAATATTCAATAACTGCTTCTCGTTAAGTTGCCATTTCGACCATAACCAGTCACCTGAAACTTAATGATAAGTAACGTAAAATACGATTAAAACATGAAATACGATTTAATAGACAACAAGCTTTTTATAAAAAACCGCAAAAACTTTATGGCCCAAATGAAGCCTAATAGTTTAGCCGTATTTAACTCTAATGATATTTACCCAATAAGCGCAGATAGTACATTACCTTTTGCGCAACATCGCGATATTTTTTATTTAAGTGGTGTAGATCAGGAAGAAAGTATTTTGGTTTTATTTCCAGATTGTCCAAAAGCAAAGCATCGCGAAATTTTGTTTTTAAAAGAAACCAATGAGCATATTGCCGTCTGGGAGGGTGAAAAACTGACTAAAGACAAAGCCTTTGAAACCTCTGGTGTAAAAACCGTGTACTGGTTACAAGACATGGAAAAAGTTATGTTTGAACTGATGACGCAATGCGACACTGTTTACATTAACACCAATGAACATTACAGAGCAAATGTTGAAACAGAAACGCGTGAAGACCGTTTTACAAAATGGATAAGAGATAGGTATCCTGCACATAGTGTAGCCAAAAGTAATCCTATTTTACAACGCTTACGCTCCGTTAAAGACCCGCTTGAGATTGACTTAATGCAAAAAGCGTGTAATATTACAGAAAAAGCCTTCCGTAGAGTTTTAAGCTTTGTTAAACCTGGAGTATGGGAATATGAAATTGAAGCTGAAATGATGCACGAATTTCTAAGAAACCGCTCTAAAGGCTTTGCTTACACTCCAATTATTGCCTCAGGTAATAATGCCAATGTGCTGCATTATATTGAAAATAATCAGCAATGTAAAGATGGTGACTTAATTCTATTTGATACTGCAGCAGAATACGCTAATTACTCTAGTGATTTGAGTAGAACGATCCCTGTTTCAGGTAGATATAACGATAGACAAAAAGCTGTTTATAATGCTGTAAACAGAGTAAAAAACGAAGCAACTAAAATTCTAGTTCCAGGCACACTGTGGGAACAGTACCATATTGAAGTTGGCAAACTGATGACCTCCGAACTATTAGGACTTGGATTACTAGACAAAGCCGATGTGCAAAATGAGAATCCAGATTGGCCAGCCTACAAAAAATATTTTATGCATGGCACCTCTCACCATATTGGATTAGACACACACGATTATGGTTTATTACACGAACCAATGCAAGCCAACATGGTATTTACTGTAGAGCCTGGTATTTATATTCCAGATGAAGGCTTTGGTATCCGTTTAGAGGATGATGTAGTGATACAAGAACAAGGTGAACCTTTTAATTTGATGCGTAATATTCCTATTGAAGCTGAAGAAATTGAGGAGTTGATGAATTCTTAGTATTACAAGAAAATGTATAAAAAAAAGGTGCAATAATTTGCACCTTTTCCTTTAATGCACCACCACGCTTTCTTCAAACACATATCGTTGTAACTTCTTCAAGGTTTCTAACTTATCACTTGTATTGACTAAGAGCGAAATATTATTGTTACTACCTCCATAAGCAATCATACGCACATTAACATCTTGAAGCACTTGAAAGAGCTCTGGTGTATCAGGATGATATATAATTTGATTTCCAACGAGACAAACAATACTCATATAGTCATCGATTTCCACGGTGGCGAATTTCTCTAATTCTTCGGTTATCGGTTCTAAATGCGTGGTATTATCAATAGTTAGTGAAACCGCGATTTCCGAAGTCGTAATCATGTCTATAGACGTTTCGTATTTTTCAAAGATTTCAAATACTTTCTTTAAAAACCCATGCGCCAATAACATACGAACGGACTTTATTTTTATAGCAGTAATATTGTCTTTGGCTGCAATAGCCTTGATACCTTCTCCATGAGTTTGGTTGGTGATTAATGTACCATGTGCAGTAGGAGCCATTGTGTTTTTTAGGCGTAACGGAATGTCTAAACTTCGAACAGGCATTACGGTTTGCGGATGCAATATTTTAGCCCCAAAATATGCTAGTTCTGCAGCCTCATCATAAGATAAATGTGATAAAGCTTTAGTATCATTTACAAAACGCGGATCGTTATTATGAAAACCGTCAATGTCTGTCCATATTTGAACCTCATCCGCTGCTATAGCTGCACCAATAATTGTTGCCGTATAATCACTACCTCCACGCTGAAGATTAGTCACTTGCCCAACGGCATCGAGACATATAAATCCTTGTGTAATATAAATATCGGCATCTTGATTTTGAAGCATTAAACGCTCTAAATTTTGTTTAATATAAAATAGGTCCGGTTCGTTAGTTCTATCAATACGCATAAAGTCTAAAGCTGGTAATAAACCAGCCTTCAACCCTTCTTGTTGCAACAATCTACTAAACATAAATGTGGATAACAACTCTCCATTAGCCACAATGGTATTATGTAGTCCAATAGAATGAGGTTGATGCACTGTTTTCAATAAAGCAGAAAAAACAGATACCACATAGGTGGTTACTTCTCGACGCAATGCCTTATCAGAAATTAAATCTACAACAGTAGCATTATAGGTTTGCTGCAAAGCCTTAATTTTAGTTGTCGCCGTTTGCAAGGCATTTGCCTTAATCAGTTCAGAAATCTCTACAAGAGCATTTGTAGTACCTGACATAGCGGAAAGTACTACAACTTTTTTTTCTTTTGTATTAATAATATCCTTAACATGATTCATGTTAACAACCGAACCTACCGACGTTCCTCCAAATTTATATACTAACATTTTCTACATTTTAGATAGCAAATGTAGAAACGACAAGAGTGAATTCATTAAAAATATAAAATTTAGTATAACTTTATACAAAATGTTAAATATATAACATTTTAAATTTGACGTTAACCTTTATACCGAAACAAACGCTCCACAGCTTTTTTAGTGGAAATCGATTTAGCATGCCAGGAAAAGGTTGTTTTAGAGTCTTTTTCCCATATGCATTCAAAATCATCGGGTGCACTGTATTCACTTATAAAGACTTGGTGACCTGCTTGGCTCTGTAATCGACACCATGCCCAAAATGCTTCATGATTAAAAGCGTCTCGATATTTTGTAGTTAAAGCATAAGGTGGATCACAATAAACAATGCTATGATTAGGAATTACTAGCTCTGTATACGATTTACAAGATAAAATAACATCTTTTAACTTAGGCACTTGTTTGGTTATGTTTCTATAATGTTCTCCCCAATAATCACGTTTACCTTGCTTATCGCGTCTGTAACCGGCAAACCACTTTCCTCCGAAAGAATTAAACCCTACATAACCTACCAAATGCTTAGGATAGGAATCTTGATTGTATTTAATATGCTTGTAATCGTCTTCACTCACTAACTGAGGTGGATCCCAATTTTCATAAATTAAAGCCTGCCACATTGCCATGAGTTCTTCATGCTGGTCATTGGCAATTCTTATTCCATCAACCTTATCAATAATATTCATACCTCCGGCAAAAGGCTCAAGATAAGCCTGATTCTCTTTTCTATTTTTCAGAATAATTGGTAATAAATCTTTTGCAAAGCGCGCTTTGCTTCCCATGTATTTCATGCGTTAATCCCTATTCTTTTTCAACTGTAAATCACCAAAATCGAAACTAAAATCAGTTATAGGAGCTATATAGTCCATGGTTGCAGATACAGCCTCACCCTTCTCATTAAAAGTAAACTTTACATATACATCGGCATCATAGCTTCTATCATTCCACTTTACCACAAAGGTTGTAGCATTTAATGGCAACAAAGTCCCAAACAATCTAGAAGAACGAATGCTCTTAATTGTATATCCTGTATTTGTATTATAAGAAACAACAACATCACCAAACCAGTCATCTGTATAAGTACCAATTATGTGTTCCGGTTTTGGTATTATTTTTAATCTTTTAGCCTCTTCAACCTTAGCGTATACATCGGCTTTTATACTGTCGTTATACTTAATATAATTAGCATTTTTAGTTCCATAATTTTCTAACCAGTTTCGGTCATCATAACCCAAATACGTATCTTTAATGGTATTGGTAATAGTGTTAAATGCAAATCCATTCATTTGATTTGTTAATACCACAATTCCCAAATCTAAATCAGGAATCATAGTAAACTGAGTAACTGTACCCAACAATCCTCCTGTATGATATACTTGTTTATATCCGCCTTTAACATCCGCGACGAACCAACCTAAACCATACCCTTTAAAATTAGAATCATAGGCATCATTAGGACTTACATTTAATGGAGTTTGCATTTGCCATAACTCGTAAAATTGTTTAGCACTTAATAAGCGCTCTCCATTTTCGGTTACAGCATCATTCATTAGGAATTTTGCCCAAGTTAACATATCTGTAACGTTGCTGACAATTCCACCAGCGGGATTTGCGGTTTCACTCCAATCATGCGGAATCTGTACCAACTCACCGTCAGCCATAGTATGTGCGTCAATAATATTAGATCGATCCGTAACCCTATTATAAGAAGCTTTACTGTGCACCATCCCAATAGGCTTCATAATTTTGGTCTCTATAAACTCTTCCCAAGACAATCCACTGGTTCGCTTAAGTACTTCACCTGCAATAATGAACATATTATTATTGTATTGAAACTCGCTTCTAAAAGAACTTTCAGGTTCTAAATATTTTACATTATTGATAATATCATCAACCGTAAAATCGCTACCCTCAGGAAAAAACATTAGATCACCAGCACCAAGCCCCAAACCACTGCGATGTACCACCAAATCTCTAACAGTAAACTCTTCTGTAACCCAAGCATCTTGCAATTGAAATTCAGGAATATGCTTCCGTACTTTATCATCCCAGTTTAGTTTACCAGCATCTACCATCATAGCTAACGCAAAACATGTAAATCCCTTGCTATTAGACGCCACACCAACCAAAGTTTCAGCATTCATGTTCTTTTTATTGCTAAGAGACCGCACACCATGTCCTTTAGCATAAACAATTTGCCCATCTTTATAGATACCAACAGAAATTCCAGGGACTTTAAATGTACTTAGCGTTTCTTCTATTAATTTATCGAGATGTTTTTCTTTGATTTGCGCATTTAAGAAGAATGCACCAACCATAAAAAACAGTATGCAGAGCCGTTTTAAAACCATTATATTTATAATTAAAATTGAATGTTGCCAAAGATACTAAATAGTTACTATGATTGATGACGAGAACAACTTTCAAAATATATCTTTGCAGCTATGATTTTAGATTACAAAAATAGCAGTATTCATTATACTGTTGAAGGTGATGGTGAAGCCATTGTTCTGCTTCATGGATTTTTAGAAAACGTTGATATGTGGCAAGATCTAACATTACACTTTGTTAAACATTACAAGGTGATATGTATTGATTTATTAGGACACGGTAAAACGGATTGCATAGGCTATATACACACTATGGAAGCTATGGCAGAAGCTGTTTTCGCGGTTTTAGAACATATAGATATTAAAAAAGCACATGTCGTTGGCCATTCTATGGGAGGTTATGTAGCCTTAGCACTTGCCGAGAAACAACCAAATTTGTTTCAGGCACTTTGCTTAATGAACTCTACTTTTGAGGCTGATGATATTGAAAGAAAACAAATTAGAACGCGTGCCGCTGCGATGGCACAACAAAATTATGAAGTACTCGTAAAGATGTCTTTTGCTAATTTATTTGTACCAGAAAGCAAAATAAAATTTGATGATGCATACAATAAAGCACTTTCCATAGCACTAGACACTCCGATACAAGGCTATATCGCTGCACAAGAAGGCATGAAACGTAGACCAGATCGATTTGATACATTTCATAATTTAAAAAGCAAAAAATTAATTATTGTTGGCAGAAAGGACACCCTTATTGATATCGACACAATTAAAGAAAAAGTAAAAAATACAGACATTGATTTTACAGTCTTTTCTGAAGGGCATATGAGCTATATTGAGAATAAAAAAGAATTATCTTACAAATTATTACATTTTATCGAAAAATAAACCACTTAAACGTTCTGTGTCAAATATTTTTCTAAGTTTACTACAGAGATTATTTAATAAATTGTAAACCATGTTATTATGACACCTACCAAAATCTACTGTGATCTATTTGGACATAATTATCAAGTTACCAAAAACGTCACTAACCATGTAAAAGAGTATACTTGTAAATGCTGTAAAAAACAACTTACCACAAACAGCAACGGCACGCTTACAGAGTTAACGGCTAAATATCAAGATATTAATTCGGCATTAGAGCGTATATATAACAATAAATTGATGCGTTTAAAGCAAAAAAGACTCAGTTCGTCGATTTATTAATTGTTAATAACTTTTTAGAAGCTAATTTTCTTATATTTAAATCCCTACATAAAGTTGATAATATCTCTAAGAAAGCTAGTTAATGAAAAACCTTTATTGCTCATTATTTGGTCACGATTTTAAAGTTTCCAAAAATGTTACTTATCACGTTAAAGAGTATAAGTGTAAAAATTGTAAAACAGAAATGACCATTGATGGCAATGGAAAATTTATCCCTCTCACTCCAAAGTTTAAAGAAATAAATAGCGTATTACACCGTGTCCATAATAAGCGATTAGAAAAAGGACAAAAACTTTTTATGCTTGATCTTTAAGTGCATTCCAACCTTTAGCAATAATCGGTATTTTCTCATCGGCTCTTGTCACTAAGTGCATGCCTCTGTCTTCTTCTGTCATATAGCCAATAACTGTTAAATTTGGATTGCCCTTTATTTTAGGAAAATCTTCCTGGGAAATTGTCATCAACAGTTCATAATCCTCTCCACCATTTAAAGCAATTGTGGTACTGTCTATATTAAACTCCTCACAGGTCGAAATCACTTGAGGATCTAAAGGGATTTTTGCTTCATACAAATCTACACCAACCTTACTTTGTTTACATAAATGTATGACCTCAGAAGAAATACCATCACTCACATCGATCATACTTGTTGGTTTTACCTCTAACTCTTTCAATAATTCTACAATATCTTTTCGAGCTTCAGGTTTTAATTGACGTTCAATGATATAAGTATACATTGATAAATCGGGTTGATTATTGGGGTTTACTTTAAAAACCTCCTTTTCACGTTCTAAAACTTGCAATCCCATATAAGCACCACCTAGATCACCTGTAACAACTAACAAGTCATTTGGCTTAGCGCCAGACCTTAATACTTCAGCTCCCTTTTCGACCTCACCAATTGCTGTGACCGAAATAATTAAACCAGAATTGGAAGACGTTGTATCACCACCTACAACATCGACGTTATATATTTGAGCAGCAGTAGTAATCCCTGCATAAAGTTCTTCTAATGCCTCTAATGGAAAACGATTAGAAACAGCAATAGAAACTGTTACTTGCGTTGCTACAGCATTCATTGCATAGATATCAGAAAGATTAACTACCAAAGCCTTATAACCTAAATGCTTTAAAGGTGCGTAACTCAAATCAAAATGGACACCTTCTACAAGCAAATCCGTAGAAACAACGACTTGCTTTTTATCAAAATTTAAGACAGCAGCATCGTCACCTATACTTTTTACAGTAGATTTATGAGTCACTTTAAAATGATCCGTAAGATGCTCAATTAACTTAAACTCTCCTAATTCACTTAAAGGAGTACGACGTGGGTTTTTATCTTCAATCATAGTGCAAAAATATTATGCTTTTTTTGAATAGATTGCATATAAAGAATTATTTATTACTTATTTAACTCAAATATAGTAATCCAAACCCAAAAACATTTTGTTTCCCACCTCGTTACTAGACTAATAAGACCATATTTTTAATTGGTTTTTTGTAAAAAATAGTGCTAAAAAACTCAGATTTTAAAATATTACATGCATTTCATCGAAAAATCGTGTATTTGGACTTGTTTTAGATATCATTTTTTAAATTGCCCTACCCTAAGTTTACGAAAATGAAACCAAACCCTACTAAAGTACTACCGTGTGCCATTTTTGGCCATAATTATCAAAGATCTAAAACCAATATCGATCACACAATAGAAATGACATGTTCGCACTGTGATACGGTTGTAATGACAGATCGCCACGGAAATTTTGAAACTATTACAGTTTCTAACACGCAAATTGCAGATACTTTGCAAGAATTATACCGTCTTACGAGACGTTTATCCAAAGAAAAAGTTGCGGTATAATTTTACCCTCTTCTTGTTATAGCTGATATAGCTAAACACTATGAAACCATATGCTAATATAATGTTAGTACCTATGGTAAAACCCTTGTTATATCGTATATTTGCATTCTATTTAGAACAAATCTTGTTAAACGATATGATTAAGGTATCTGATCACGCAAAAAATAAAGTCATAGAACTTATGACTGACGATGGCTACGACCCAAGCACAGACTACGTTAGAGTAGGTGTAAAGAGTGGAGGCTGTTCTGGTTTGTCATATGATTTAAAATTTGACAAAATACAGGCTGAAGACGATAAGGTATTTGAAGCAAATGATATTAAAATCATTGTTGACAAAAAGAGCTTCCTTTACCTTATTGGCACTACTCTAGAATATTCTGGAGGCTTAAACGGAACTGGTTTCGTTTTTAATAACCCTAATGCCAACCGAACGTGCGGTTGTGGTGAATCCTTTTCACTTTAAAAAATTCAAACAAAAACATGTCAAAATATACTGAAGACGACTTAAGGGAAGAGTTAAAAACCAAAGAATATGAATACGGTTTTTATACAGATATTGAATCTGAAACATTTCCTGTTGGACTTAATGAAGAAATTGTAATTGCCATTTCTAAAAAGAAGGAAGAACCAGAGTGGATGACCCAATGGCGTTTAGAGGCGTTTAAAGTTTGGAAAGAAATGACTGAGCCAGATTGGGCTAATGTAAATTATGACAAACCAGATTTTCAAGCTATCTCATATTACTCTGCACCAAACAGCAAACCAAAATATGATAGTATAGATGAAGTAGACCCAGAATTATTAGCCACTTTTGAAAAACTAGGTATTTCTTTAGATGAGCAAAAGAAACTGGCTGGTGTTGCAATGGATGTCGTTGTAGATTCCGTTTCTGTAGCTACAACATTTAAAGAAACTTTAGGTGAAAAAGGTATCATCTTTATGAGTATTTCTGAAGCTATTAAGGAGCACCCTGAGTTAGTTAAGAAATATCTCGGTACAGTTGTACCACAAAAAGACAACTTTTATGCAGCATTAAATTCTGCGGTATTTAGTGACGGCTCATTTTGTTACATTCCAAAAGGTGTACGATGCCCAATGGAATTATCTACCTACTTTAGAATTAACCAAGCAGGAACAGGACAGTTTGAAAGAACACTGGTTATTGCAGACGAAGGTAGTTACGTTTCTTACTTAGAAGGTTGTACAGCACCAAGTAGAGATGAAAATCAATTACATGCAGCAGTTGTAGAACTTATTGCCCTAGATGATGCTGAAATAAAATACTCAACGGTACAAAACTGGTTTCCAGGTAATGCCGAAGGTAAAGGTGGTGTATTTAATTTTGTAACCAAAAGAGGACTTTGTGAGAAAAATGCAAAAATCTCATGGACCCAAGTTGAAACTGGCTCTGCAGTAACTTGGAAATATCCAAGTTGTGTATTAAAAGGAGACAATTCAGTTGGAGAGTTCTACTCTATTGCCGTAACCAACAATTATCAGCAAGCTGATACAGGCACTAAAATGATTCATTTAGGAAAAAACACTAAATCAACCATTATATCTAAAGGTATTTCTGCAGGTAAATCACAAAACTCATACAGAGGCTTAGTACAAATTAACGCACGTGCAGAAAATGCACGAAACTTTTCACAGTGTGATAGTTTGTTAATGGGTAATGAATGTGGAGCGCATACTTTTCCTTATATCGAAGCCAAGAATAAAAGTGCCATGATTGAGCATGAAGCTACTACAAGTAAAATTGGAGAAGATCAAATTTTTTACTGTAACCAACGTGGTATAGATACCGAAAAAGCGATTGCACTTATCGTCAATGGTTTTAGTAAAGAGGTTCTAAACAAATTACCTATGGAATTTGCGGTAGAAGCTCAAAAATTATTAGAAATCAGCTTAGAAGGTTCTGTCGGATAATCTAATTGAATTATTATAAAATGAAAAAAATCAACCTCATTATCATTTTAGCGTTAACAATTTTCGCTTGTAAAAACGAAACCAAACAAAATGTTGACTTAGAAGAAAATAGAGCCAAGTCTTACGACCAAAATGATGGATTCATTACCATAAAAGGAGATTTTGTATACTTCGCAGATGCCGCCGTTTTACAAACACCAAAGGAAATTTATGGTGTTGTAATCGATGAGAATATGCACGTTTTAAACAAGCAAGCCAAAGCATTTAAATCCGAACCAACAGATATGGTGCCCGTAACAGTAAGAGTTAGAAAATTTAAAAAAGAAAAAAACGAAGAGGGCTGGCCATACCGCGTAGAAATTAAAGAAATTTTAAAGGTGGAAGCACCAGACCCTAATAAAGAAGACGTTATAAAATTAGCAAACTAAAACTATGTTAAAGATCAATAACTTACATGCAAATGTAGAGGACAAAAGTATATTAAAAGGTATCAATCTTGAGGTAAAACCAGGAGAAGTTCATGCTATAATGGGACCTAATGGCTCAGGAAAAAGTACACTAGCTTCTGTAATTGCAGGTAAAGAAGAATATGAAGTTACCGAAGGTAATATATTGCTAGACGATGAAGATATTGAAGAATTATCAGCAGAAGAACGCGCTCATAAAGGAGTCTTTCTATCATTTCAATATCCTGTTGAAATTCCTGGAGTAAGTGTCACTAACTTTATGAGAACAGCTATAAATGAAACTCGTAAAGCAAAAGGCTTGGAAGACATGCCTGCAAAGGATATGTTAAAAATGATCCGTGATAAATCTGAACTTCTAGAAATTGATCGTAAATTTTTATCGCGTTCACTCAATGAAGGGTTTTCTGGTGGTGAGAAAAAGAGAAATGAAATCTTTCAAATGGCTATGTTAGAACCAAAATTAGCCATCTTAGATGAAACCGATTCTGGTTTAGACATCGATGCACTTCGTATTGTTGCTAATGGCGTTAATAAATTAAAATCTAAAGATAACGCAGTTATAGTCATTACACATTACCAAAGATTACTAGATCATATTGTTCCAGATTTTGTTCATGTATTATACAACGGAAAAATTGTAAAATCAGGAGGGAAAGAATTAGCCCATGAGCTAGAAGCAAAAGGTTACGACTGGATAAAAGAAGAAGTAAACGCCTAAATCTCTGTTTGTCGTTCTTGCAAATGCAGGAATTCATCCGAGATTTAACGTAAAATTAAAAAGATTCCTGACATCGCAGGAATGACAGAAATATGGAATTAAAAGAAAAATTAGTATCATCATTTATGGCATTTGAGGACACCGTAGACGTGCACTCAACCATACATGATATCCGTACTGAAGCTATAAAGAGTTTTGAAGCCGAAGGATTTCCTACTAAGAAATTAGAGGATTGGAAGTACACTTCGTTAAATTCAGTTTTAAAACATGATTACAGTGTGTTTCCTAAAAATGAAAACGCACTAGAATTTAAAGACATAAAGAAATATTTTATTCATGAAATTGATTCATATAAAATCATTTTTGTCGATGGTAAATATTCTTCACATTTATCTCAAACCACACATGATGGCTTAGATGTTTGTTTAATGTCTGCAGCGTTAACAAAACCTAAATACAAAGTAATAATTGATAATTATTTCAATAAAATTGCTTCTAAAGATGGCTTAACCTCTTTAAATACGGCATTCTCCCAAGAAGGTGCGTATATTAATATCCCAAAGAATAAGGTCGTTGAAAAACCAATTCAGATTATTCACTTTTCAACAGGAAATGAAGCAGCATTAATGTTACAACCGCGTAACTTAATTGTGGTGAATGAAAATGCACACGTTCAGATTATAGAACGTCATCAAAGTTTAACAGACCACCCAGTTTTAACCAACTCTGTAACTGAAATTTTTACCAACAAACGCGCCATCGTAGATTATTATAAAATTCAGAATGATCAGCAGAGCGCTTCTTTAATTGATAATACGTATGTTAATCAAAAACAAGAAAGTTTAGCGAAAGTGCACACGTTTTCATTTGGCGGTAAATTAACTCGAAATAATCTTAACTTTTATCAAAATGGTGAGCGCATAGACTCTACCATGAAAGGAATTACCATTATTGGAAATAAGCAACACGTAGACCACAATACTTTAGTCCATCATATTGAACCTAATTGCGAAAGTCACCAAGACTATAAAGGTATTTTTGATGGAAATGCAACAGGAGTGTTTAATGGCAAAGTGGTCGTTGAAAAATTAGCACAGAAAACGAATGCATTTCAGGCTAATAACAATATTTTAATCAGCGATAAAGCTACAATTAACACTAAGCCTCAATTAGAGATTTTTGCAGATGATGTAAAATGTTCTCATGGTTGTACCATTGGGCAATTAGATGAAAGTGCCATGTTCTATTTACGTTCAAGAGGTATTCCTGAAAAAGAGGCGCGCGCTTTATTGATGTTTGCTTTCAGTAATAACGTTTTAGATTCAGTAAAAATTCCTGAAATTAAAAATAGAATTACTAAGATTATTGCTAAGAAATTAGGGGTGAATATTGGATTTAATTTATAAAGTATAAATATGAATTGTTAGTGTTACGCACTAGCGACACTTATTTACTTAAAATTTTAATAAAAAAAACCTCAAAGACTTAAAAACCTTTGAGGTTTCAGTTTTAAAGAAACCTATGATAGACGTACAACACATAAGAAAAGACTTCCCAATCCTTAACCGAATAGTTAACGGGAAACCACTCATCTATTTTGATAATGCTGCAACTTCGCAAACCCCTCAGCAAGTCATTGATGTTATTGTGGATTATTACAGTAATTACAATGCGAATATTCACAGAGGAGTCCATAGTTTAAGTCAAGAAGCTACGGATGCTTATGAGCAAGCACGAATAAAAATTCAGAAGCATTTTAATGCTAAACATCCTCACGAGATCATCTACACGTCTGGCACAACAGATAGTATTAATTTAGTTGCTAATGGTTTTTCGTCATTATTAAAAAAAGACGATGAGATTATAGTATCTGCCTTAGAACATCACAGCAATATTGTACCTTGGCAAATGCTTTGCGAACGCACAGGCGCAAGTTTAAAGGTGATTCCTATGAATGAGGAAGGCGAATTAATCTTGTCTGATTTCGATGCGCTTTTAAATGACCATACAAAACTGGTTTTTGTAAATCATATTTCAAATGCTTTAGGCACTATAAACTCAATTGAATACATTATAGACGAAGCTCACAAGGTTGGTGCCGCTGTTTTAGTTGATGGTGCCCAATCGTGTCCGCATATAAAACCAGATGTTCAAGCCTTAGATGTTGACTTTTACGTGTGTTCTGCTCATAAATTATGTGGACCAACAGGTGTAGGTATGCTCTACGGAAAAGAAGACTGGCTAAACAAACTACCACCATACCAAGGTGGAGGCGAGATGATTGCAGAAGTTTCTTTTGAAAAAACGACCTACGCAGCCTTACCTCATAAATTTGAAGCTGGTACACCAAATATTTGTGGTGGTATTGCCTTTGGTGCTGCTATTGATTATATGAACTCTATTGGTTTTGATAACATTGCCAAATACGAACATGAACTTTTAGAATACGCAACCGAACAATTACAAAAAATTGAAGGTTTAAAAATCTACGGAACGGCCAAAGAAAAAACCTCAGTGATTTCATTTAATGTTGGTAACATTCACCCTTATGATATTGGAACTATCTTAGATAAAATGGGAATCGCTGTCCGTACAGGTCATCATTGTGCGCAACCAATCATGGATTTTTATAACATTCCTGGAACTGTAAGAGCATCCTTTATGTTTTACAATACCAAAAAAGAAATTGATACCTTTATTGTTGCGCTTAAAAAGGCAGTTATGATGCTATCATAGACTTTGGCATTAAACGTGTATCTTACTGATTATTTAAAACAATGCAACATGAAGTTTATAATTAGCTTATTTACTCTTTTATTAACCGTTAGCTCTTGTGACTCCTTTAAAAAAGGGATTGAAAACAGTGCAACTATGCAAGATACACTTTCAAGAACTTATTACATCACTCAAATGGGAAACACAGATGTTTCGCTTAACAAACTCGTTATTTCATTTGATGAAACAACAAATAAAGTAACTGGATTTGCTGGTTGCAATAGTTTCTTTGGAAGTTATTCTTTAGAAAATAACAGTATAACATTTAGCAATATTGCAACTTCAAAAAAAATGTGTCAAAAAGACATAACAACAGTTGAACGTCAATTCTTAAAAACTTTAAATTCAACAAATTCGATTTCAATAGACCATACTACTATTTCATTTTCAGAAAATGGTAATACCTTATTTAAAGCAACAAGCCATATGGTTGCCTCAAAAAAAAGCGCGACTTCAAACGACAGCGACACCTATAAAACCGCTGTAAAATATAAAACATTAACACGAGGAGCGTTTGATTTTATATTAATTTCAAAAGACGAAATTTTAATTTCAACTGATCAAAATCTTCAAACTATTACCACTCACGGCATTGCTCCTTCAGATTGGGCCGTTCTTAAAACCTTAATAGAGGCTGTTAATTTAGAAACGCTTCAAAAATTAAAACCACCTTCTCAAAACTATCAATTCGACGGATCTCCTCAAGCGACTTTAACTATTCAAATAGGAGATATAGAATATCCATCAATTGCGTTTGACCATGGAAATCCACCCAAAGAAATCAAACCTTTAGTTAATAAAGTGTTATCGATAAAAGAAAAAACTGTAAAACAGTAGCTATTTTGTAATTTTGTAGAAAAGAATGAGACTATGACCATTGAAGACGTACAAAACGAAATTATTGATGAGTTCGCTATGTTTGAAGATTGGGAAGAACGTTACCAATACATGATAGACCTAGGTAAGGACTTACCATTAATAGACGAAAAATATAAAACTGAAGATAATATTATAAAAGGTTGCCAAAGTAAGGTATGGGTCCACGCCAATATGGTAGACAACAAGGTAAACTTTACTGCAGATAGCGATGCTATTATTACCAAAGGTATTATAGCCATATTAATTAGAGCTTTTTCTAATCAACACCCAGAAGCTATCATTAATGCCAACACCGATTTTATAGATAAAATAGGTTTAAAAGAACACTTATCGCCTACGCGAGCTAATGGCTTGGTAAGTATGATA
This sequence comes from Winogradskyella sediminis, assembly GCF_003387355.1. Classification (GTDB taxonomy): domain Bacteria; phylum Bacteroidota; class Bacteroidia; order Flavobacteriales; family Flavobacteriaceae; genus Winogradskyella; species Winogradskyella sediminis. Next base: position 897,166 of record NZ_QUNH01000001.1, on the reverse strand, counting down.
AAACAATTAAAACTATATGCGATTGCATACCAAACACAATTAAATTAGTGTATAACATTATAAAAGCCTTTGCTTTAACAAAACAGTTATATATTTAAAACTATACACATGAGCGACACAACTATAGATACAGCAGTATTAGGAGAAAAAATATTAAGGGTTATAAAAACAATTTACGATCCAGAAATTCCAGTAGATATCTATGAATTGGGATTAATCTACGATGTTTTTATTAACGAAGATTACGAAGTTAAAATTCTAATGACCTTAACAACTCCAAATTGTCCTGTAGCTGAAACACTGCCACTTGAGGTTGAAGAAAAAATAAAATCTATCAACGAGGTTAAGGATGCTGAAGTAGAAATCACCTTCGATCCACCTTGGTCTCAAGAATTAATGAGTGAAGAAGCCAAGTTAGAGCTTGGGATGCTTTAACTAATACTTATAAATGCCAAGACGCAATCCTACCTCCATAAAAGACGATAAAAAAAAGAGCATTAAATCTTCGTTTGATGCTCTAGTTTATATTCCTAGATTCTTTAAGGAAATATGGAAAGTAAATAAAAGTCTTTTTCTATTATCTGCATTTTGTAGACTCATAGGCGCATTGCTTCCTGTTATTATTTTATGGATAGGTAAACTCATTATAGATGAAATTGTTTTACAAATTTCATTAGATAATCCAGACTACTATACACTCTGGACCTATGTTGCTGCAGAATTTGGCTTAATCATTCTTTCCGATTTAATAAGCAGAGCTATTGCTTTAACAGATGGTTTACTTGGTGATGAATACAACATTGCTACTTCAGTAACTATTATAAAAAAAACCAACCAGATTAACATAAGCCTATTAGAGGACTCGGAATTCTATGATAAATTAGAACGTGCCAGAACCCAAACCACAGGCAGAGTTGCCTTAATGTCTAACGTTTTAGGACAAGCACAGAGCACCATTTCTATTACTACGCTTATTGCTGGTTTAATTTACTTTGAACCGTATTTAATTATATTACTTGTACTGAGTATTATTCCATCGTTTATAAATGAAATCCGTTATAGCCAAAGACAATATTCATTAGCCCGAAGCTGGACGTCTGAGCGTCGTGAGTTAGATTATTTAAGATTTATAGGGGCCAATGATAAAACAGCTAAAGAGATTAAACTTTTTGGACTCACTGATTTCGTAGTAGATCGATTTAAAAACCTTTCAGAGGAATATTACCAACTGAATAAGACCCTTTCGATTAAGCGATCTGCCTTGGGCTTTTTGTTTAATGTATTAGGATCATTAAGTTACTATGGAGCGTACGTGTTTATCATATACCGTGTGCTTTCTGGCGCAATTACACTAGGTGAATTAACCTTTTTATCAGGCTCTTTTAATCGCTTAATGCGTAACCTTCAAGACTTCTTTTCTAAATTCACTCGTATTTCTGAAAGCGCGTTGTATTTAAAGGATTATTTCGATTTTATCGATATTTCAGTCAAGCCCAAAACACAAGAAGATTTACCTTTACCACAACACATTAAAACTGGTTTTGAATTTAAAAATGTTCACTTTGCATATCCAAATTCTGATAATGAAATCCTAAAAGGCATTAACTTTGAGTTAAAGGCTGGAGAAAAACTCGCTTTTGTGGGACAGAATGGAGCCGGAAAAACCACGTTAATTAAGGTGTTATTGCGTTTCTACGAACCAACTTCAGGCGAAATCTTATTGGATGGCGTTAATATTAACCGTTTTAATTTGGCTGAATATCAAGAGTTTTTCGGAGTCATTTTTCAAGATTTCTTTAGATACGAATTTACTGTAAGAGAAAACATAGCCATTGGAAATATTGACGAATTAGATAATCAATCAAAAATAGAAAATGCTGCAGAATTAAGTTTAGCCAATGATGTTGTTGCAGAGTTAAAGCAAGGCTACAATCAGCAACTTGGAAAACGTTTTTCTAACGGGCAAGAATTATCAGGTGGACAATGGCAAAAAGTAGCCTTGGCCAGAGCCTATATGAAAAGCGCTGAAGTTATGATTTTAGACGAACCAACTTCAGCTCTAGATGCCAGAGCAGAAAGTGACGTTTTTGGTCGTTTTATCGGTTTAACCGAAGGCAAAACAAGTATTATTATTTCGCATCGATTTAGTACGGTTCGTCAAGCCGATAGGATTCTGGTATTAGAAAATGGCAAAGTATTAGAAATCGGTACCCATGAAGAACTCATGAAAAACGAAGCCTTATACGCAGAATTGTTTACACTACAGGCAGAAGGCTATCAGTAAATCAATTACCTTTGTATTATGAAAGAAGAGATAATTAATAGAGTTGCAAATAGCAAACTAAAAGTTATAGATTTAGAAGACTACTACCCTAAAGGAGAACGGGTTCTTTTTGATATTAAAGATTGGTTGCTAGAAGGTTTAGTTCTTAGAGAAAAAGACTTTAGAGTGTTTGTTTCGGAGCACAATTGGGAGCAGTATAAAGATTGCTACGTAGCCTTACATTGTTCTACCGATGCCATAGTACCAGATTGGGCATATATGCTTATTTCTATTGCCCTTAGAGACCATGCTAAGCTTACTATCATTGGATCGCTTAATGATTTAGAATCCATTTTATATACGCAAATTATTAGCAATTTGGAGGTAAGTGAATATAAAGACTTACCTGTAATAATTAAAGGATGCTCTCATAAACCTGTCCCATCAAATGCGTTAATATTACTCTCTCAAAAGTTAAAACCTTTTGCAAAATCTATTATGTTTGGAGAAGCGTGCTCATCGGTTCCTTTATATAAAAAACGCTAAAATCTTTAAAACCTTAAAGTTTTATTAAAAACTATTTTGGTGTTTGCTCTATAAAAAGAAACAAAATAGTTTTACATTTTAGAGTTCTTAAAAGAAGTAAAAAAAGCCTTTAGAATGTTTTATGTAACGCTTATAAAATGTGACCTCATTTAATAAGCCGTGTCTAAGAATAAAGTAAGTTAATTAATGTAACCTAAAACAACTAAAAATTAAAAATTACTTATTATGAATATGAATAAAAAATTACTTTTATCAGCATCTTTAATGTTTGCCGTTAGCTTTGGTTTTTCTCAGACAAAAGAAGAACTTCAAGCTCAAAAAGCCGAGAAACAAGCTCAAGCGGACAAATTTCAAGGAGAAGCCAATGCACTACAAGCACAAATTGATGCCTTACCAGGTTGGAGAGTAGGTGCTTTTGGTACTATTGGAGGAAGCTTATCTGAATTTAACGATTGGTACTCACAAGGAACACCAAATAATAGTTCTGGTAACATTGGTGTGTCTTTTAATGCATTTGCTAATAAAATTGAAGCAAAATATTTTTGGAGAAACGCATTAACTACAAATTTTGCATGGGTAAAATTAGATGATAAAGATGACGCAACAGACAGTGATTCTTTTGAATCTACAACAGATGTTTTTAATATCTCTTCACTTTACGGTTATAAATTAACTGAAAAAATTGCAGTTTCTGCATTAGGTGAGTATAGAACAACGGTATTAGACAACTTTAATGACCCAGGATACTTAGACCTTGGTGTTGGTGCGACTTGGACTCCAATAGAAAATTTAATCGTAGTAGTTCACCCATTAAACTACAACTTCGTTTTTGCTGATGATGATACTATTTTTGAATCTTCTCTAGGTGCTAAAATTGTAGCAGATTATACAAGACAAATTGGTGCTATCCACTTTAAAACTAACTTATCTGCATTTCAAAGCTATGAATCTTCAGATTTATCTAACGTAACTTGGACCAACTCATTTAGTTACAAGTTATGGAAAATGATTGGTGTTGGTTTTGACTTTGGTTTACGTAGCAACAAGCAAGAGGCTTTAGATTACTCTATTAATACCTTAGGTAACACTACTGAAACATTTGATTCTGTAGATAACAAAATACAATCTTACTATACTGTTGGTTTAACTTACGCGTTCTAACATTAGTTTAAATAAAATAGAAAAACCTGTCTAGATTAAAATTTAGACAGGTTTTTTTTGCTTAATCGTTAACCTAGTTAAAGGTTTTCTTCTTATTCTTCTTTTTAAAGAGTCGTTTAATAAAACCATCACGTTTTGTAGGCTCACAATCTAAATCACTTAGCACTTGTTCTGAAGGTTTTTCAAATTGCGCTTTAGTAATAGAATTAAAGTCTGTGTCTTTATTTAACTTTTGATAGAACTTAGCAAAAATCGGCAAAGCGGAATTAGAACCTTGACCCAAGCTTGTAGACTTAAATCCTATAGCGTGATTGTCGTTACCAACCCAAGTAATAGTCACCAAATTTGGTGTTAATCCAACAAACCATCCATCCTTGTTATCTTGCGTTGTTCCTGTTTTTCCTGCAATTTCATTTTCTAACCCATAGGTACTTCTTAATCGTCTTGCTGTTCCTTTATTCACAGTAGACTTCATCATTTCTAAAAGAACCTGTCTGGTATACGCGCTGTAGGCTTCTTCTTTAGAAATTTCGGGTTCAAAAGTTGCTATAACATTTCCAAATTTATCCTCTATTTTAGTAATATAATAAGGCTTTACAGATTTTCCTTTGTTGAGATAACTCGCATAAGCACCAGTTAAATCCTTTAAACTTATTTCTGCCACTCCGAGTGCTAATGACGGTTCGTTGGGTAGTGTTTTAGAAATTCCTAGTTTTTTTACTTGCTCTAAAACTTTAGGGATACCAATTTCTTCTAAAACTTTAACAGAAATGGTATTTACCGAATTGCTCAAGGCATTTTCTAATGTATAATTAATATATGGGTCTTCTTCTCCGCTTCCAGAGTTTGTGGGTGTCCAATTATCATAATCAGTATAAGTCACTTTATTTAGTGAAAAGTATGTACAAGGGCTTAGATTATTATCAATCGCAGCCGTATACACAAAGGGTTTAAAAGTAGAACCTACTTGGCGCTCACTTTGCGAAATATGATCGTATTTAAAATATCTGTAATCTATGCCGCCAACATACGCTCTTACTGCACCCGTGGTTGGCTCAATTGATAACATGCCAGTGTTTAAAAACTTTAAATAATGTTTTAGACTGTCTATGGCTGACAAATTTTTAATCGTATCACCTCTCCAGCTAAACACATCGATAGGACGTTTTAGCTGTAACGAATCTTTAATCTGTGTTTGAGACCACCCTTTTTCTTTATAATACTTCACCTTGGCCAGTTTAGAAATGGCACTTTCTAGAAGTTTCGAATTTTTGTTCCACGGAGAGTCATTTCCATACGAAATTTCAAAATCAGCTTGAAGCTTACTCATGTGCTCTTTCATGGCCATTTCTGCCAATTGCTGCATTTTAAAATCTAAAGTGGTATGCACAATTAGGCCATCTTTATAGAGATCATATTTTTCTCCATCTGGTGTTTTTAATGTATCTATAATTGACTCTAATTGCTTTTTTACTTCGGCTCTAAAATATGGAGCTATCCCCAAATCATGATTAAAGGAACGGTAATCTAAACGTTGTTCTTGCTTAGAATAATAATCTAATGAATCTTTAGAAAGGTACCCATAATTAACCATTTGTTTTAAAACAACATTTCTTCGATTTCTACTGCGCTCTATATATACTCTTGGATTGTAATAGGTATTAGCTTTTAAGGTACCTACTAAGGTTGCTGCTTCATTAATAGAAATATCATTAACCGACTTATTAAAGAATTTAAGAGAGGCACTTTCAATACCGTACGTGTTATCTGAAAACGGAACTGTATTGAGATATAATGTTATAATCTCTTCTTTAGAATACACAGACTCTATACGTTTGGCCACAATAGACTCTTTAAATTTATTGATTAGCATGCTAAATATTGCATAGTGCTTTCTGCCGTATAGATTTTTAGCCAATTGAAGTGTAATTGTACTTCCACCTCCCGCAGATTTATCTCTTAGAATTAAACTCTTTACAAACACACGCATTAAACTGATATTATCAATACCATCGTGTTCGTAAAAACGAGAATCTTCAGTAGCCACCAAAGCGTCGATAAGGTGTTTTGGTAAATCGGTATATGCAATAGGTTGCCTATCGAAAATATAGTATTTGCCAATTAAGGTTTGGTCTTTATCTAATAATTGGGTGGCTTGCTCTTGCTTTATAGAGCTTATATCGTCTACGGTTGGTACTTTTCCGAACAGACCTAGATATATACTAACATAAAGACCTATTAAAAAAAGAAGGATAAGAGAGCTAACTATAACAATCCATTTTATCCATTTATTCCGAAAAACTTTTTTAACTGAACTGATATATGTACTCATAAAGATTATAAAAACTTCGTTACTCTATATCCTCAACGTCTGGATATAGAAAATGATTGTATGGAAAACGTGTAACATGAATTTCTCTCACTTCTTGATAAACGCGTTTTCTAAATTCATCCATATTCTCTTTATTTAATGCAGAAATAAATAAAGCATTTCCATCTAACCTAGACATCCATGTTTTTTTCCATTCTTCAATGGTATAATTGGCTTTGGTACGTTCTTCTACTAAATCGTCCTCATCAAACGGCTCCGCTTCATAAGCATCAATTTTATTAAAAACCATAATTGTAGGTTTATCTTTACTATCTATTTCATCCAAAATCTGATTAACAGAATCTATATGTTCTTCAAAATTGGTATGCGAAATATCAACCACATGAAGCAGCAAATCGGCTTCACGCACTTCATCTAATGTACTTTTAAAAGATTCAACTAACTGCGTTGGTAGTTTTCTAATAAATCCAACGGTATCACTAACTAAAAAAGGCAAGTTTCCAATAACTACTTTTCTAACCGTAGTATCTAAAGTTGCAAACAACTTATTTTCTGCAAAGACCGCACTTTTACTAATCACATTCATTAAGGTAGATTTACCTACATTAGTATAACCTACCAATGCTACACGTACCATTTTACCACGATTGCCACGTTGTACAGACATTTGCTTGTCTATGGTTTTAATTTTAGCTTTTAACAGTGAAATTCTATCGCGAACAATACGTCTATCTGTTTCTATTTCAGTTTCTCCCGGTCCTCGCATTCCAATACCACCTTTTTGACGCTCTAGGTGTGTCCACATTCCTTTTAATCTTGGTAGTAAATATTCGCATTGTGCCAATTCTACTTGGGTTCTAGCATAACTAGTTTGTGCGCGTTGTGCAAAAATATCTAAGATAAGGTTTGTTCTATCCAGAATTTTGCAATCTAAAATCTTACTAATATTTCGTTCTTGAGCCGGAGTTAATTCATCATCAAATATTACAGTACCAATTTCATTTTCCTTTACAAAGTCTGTAACATCTTGCATTTTACCCGTACCAATAAAAGTCTTAGGATTTGGCATGGTCATTTTTTGAGTAAATCGTTTAACGACTTCACCGCCTGCTGTAAATGTTAAAAACTCTAATTCATCTAAATATTCTTTAGATTTTTCCTCATCCTGATCTTGGGTAATGACACCTATGAGTACTGCTTTCTCTAATTCTATATCTTTTTTTTCTATCATAATTAATCAAAGTACAAAGTTAAGCAAATGGTTGCGTCCTATTATTATTATAAAACCTATATTTAATCCTATGAATAATTCTACAGTTTTTTACACCATTGCGTTCTATAATATCGAAAATTTATTTGACATAGAAAACGATCCGCACACAAATGATGACGATTTTTTACCAACTTCGGCAAAACGATGGACCAAGAAACGTTATCAAAACAAATTAATGAAGCTAGGAACAGTAATTTCAAAAATAGGAACACAAGACACAAACATCGCTCCTGTTTTAGTTGGTTTAGCAGAAGTTGAAAACAAAACCGTACTCTCAGACCTCATTAATAGCAAAAATTTAATAGACGAAAACTACGATTATGTACATTTCGACTCTTTAGACGAGCGCGGCATTGATGTAGCATTACTTTATAAGAAAGATGATTTTAAAGTTCTACATTCAGAAGTGTTTCCGGTACATCTTATAAATGAAAAAGGGGAACAAGATTACACTCGAGATATTCTTTTAGTACAAGGCAAATTACATAACGAACTAATTACTGTTATTGTTAATCATTGGTCATCTCGAAGAGAGGGGGAAAAAGCAACAGCATACAAACGCATAGCCGCTGCAAACAAGGTTAATTTTATAATCAATAATCTCAAAAAAGCAGATCCAAACACTAAAATCATAGTAATGGGAGATTTTAATGACAATCCAAATAGTGAAAGTTTACAAATATTAGAAAAAGAAGGTCACCTCTTTAATCCCTTTAAAACGGTTTGGTCTCAGGACAACGGAAGTCTGAGCTATAATTTTGAGTGGAATCTATTCGATCAAATATTATTCTCAACAAACTTTTTTGATAGCACTAATTCAAATTTAGTCTTCAGTCAAGCAAAGATATTTAATAGTAAATTTCTTACACAATACAGAAATAAATATAAAGGGCAGCCCTTTAGGACCTATGTTGGGCTTAAATATAAAGGTGGATATAGTGATCATTTCCCTGTTTTTATACAATTGAAAACTTCCTTAAAAATTACCAAACCCTTTATCGATTAATACGGTAGTTAATCTATTTTAGCAATGTTAACAACATGTTAATAGCCATTTTTTATATATTCGAGTTCGCATAGTTAAATCGTACCAACCAACGTTAACCATGCGAAATACATCACAATTTTTCTTAGAAACTAACGAACCACTTTGTAATCAAAGGATTATAAAGCGATATAAATAATTTTTAACAAACCGATTAATAATGAAAAAAATTACTCTATTTTTAATCATGCTAGGTTCTTTCCTTACAGCTAGCGCTCAATATGATTTTCCACCTATAGTGGGACCGATAAATGTAGTATCGGGAGGAAATGCAAGTATCAACATTAATGATGCAGCTAATACAGCAGGCGCACCTGCATCTTCTTCTGGGTCATACTTATCGTTTTCGGTATCAGCTGACTGGACTGCAGGAGAAGGATTCCCTTACAACATTGAAGCACAACTAACAGTGTCGACAACCGCTGGAGATGTATTTATAGAAGAGCCAACTACTGGCGCAGGCTTCAACGCTGATGATACAACACTAACTTTTGAAGGTGAGCTACCTGCTGGATATGACCCTACAACAGATGGTTTTTTAGAAATTATACCTAATCAAGATTACGATGAGTCAGATGCCAATTGGTCAAATATTGTAGTAACACTTTTTGAAAGTCCAACATGTATTACACCTTCAAGTATGGTAACTACAACATTAACAACAACGGACGTTGATTTAGCTTGGACTTCAGGTTTTTCTGAAACCACTTGGAATATAGAGTATAATAGTTCAGCGGATTTTACACCGGGTTCTGGTGAAGAAGAAGTTGCTTTAAGTGTTACAGGTACACCTGAGACATCAATATCTGGATTATCCGAGTACACTACTTATTACGTGTATTATCAAGCAGATTGTGGTACGGATGATGGACTAAGCGAATGGGCTGGTCCATTTACTTTTTATACAGGTTATTGTGAATCAATGCCTAGCTCAAATGATGGTCAAGGTATTTCACAAGTAGAATTTGGAACTGAGGTTTTGACCTCAGGAGGTGATCTTACTTATGAGGATTTTACAGCAACAACAGTTGATTTGGCTGCGCAAGTAACTTCAAATTTACAAATCACTTTTACAACTGGCCCAACATACAACACCAATGTTTGGATAGATTTCAATAATGATTTAGTGTTTGATAATGAAACAGAAATCGTATACCAAGGAACAAGTGAAGCAGACAACCCAACAGTACTTAATGCTTCGTTTTTAATGCCAGATGTACCATTAGGATTGTATAATATGAGAATTGGTACTGCAGATATTAATCAAACTGCAGATGCACCAGACCCTTGTTATAGTGGCACTTGGGGAGTTACAATGGATTTTACAATCAATGTTACAGCTGCTCCAAATTGTATTCCACCTAGTGAATTAACAGCTACTAACATTCAAGCGATAAGCGCAATACTTGGTTGGAATCAGGTAGGTGATGTAGATGAGTGGAATATTGAAATTGTACCTGCAGGTACTGAACCAACAGGAACAGCAACAGACACAAATATTTCTAACCCATACAATGCAACTGGTTTAGAAGGTGTAACAAGTTATGATTTTTACGTACAAGCCAATTGTGGTAGTGAATTAAGTGAATGGACAGGGCCTTATACGTTTACTACACCATGTGATGTGTTTACTCCAGACTATATGCAAAACTTCGAAGATGTTACTTTCGCAGTAGCACCTGAGTGCTGGGATGAAGCTAATGACGGTGACCTTACATCGGGTCCTACCGATTTAGGTGCTAGTTCTTGGACAGCTGATGGATTTCTTAATGACGGTACAACCGGAGCATATAAAATAAATGTATATGGTACTTTTTTAAATGATTGGATTTTATCACCTCAATTTGACTTAACAGGTGGTCCTTTTCAAGTTGAATTTGATTTTGGTATTACTTTATGGGGTAATGCTAATGCAGGAACTTTAGGTTCTGATGATATGATACAATTTTTAATATCAACCGATGGTGGTACGACATGGACAACTCTATTAACTTATGACAGTTCTTCTACTGTCCCAGCAAATGGAGCGCATCCTGTTGTAAACTTATCTGCATATAGTGACCAAACAGTTCAATTTGCAATTTACGCAACAGATGGAACAGTTGATGACAGCAATGATGTGGATGTTTTTGTAGACAATTTTCAAGTAAGAGCAGTACCTGAATGTCCTGAACCAAATGACTTGGCCGTAACAGATATAACGTCTGAAGGTGCGGAAATCTCTTGGACTGAAGCCGGAACTTCTGACATTTGGAATATAGAAATAGTTGAAGCCGGAGCAACACCTACAGGTACACCAACAGCTACAAACGTTTCAAACCCTTATATGGCTTCTGGTCTCGATGCTGTTAGTTCTTATGATTTTTATGTACAATCAGATTGTGGTGGTGACTTTAGTGCATGGACAGGTCCAATTTCGTTCACAACATTATGTGATATCTTTATTCCAGATTACATTCAGAACTTTTCAACTATCACTCCCGATTGTTGGGATGAAGCCAGCAACGGTGACTTAACTACTGGTCCTACGGATTTAGGTGATAGTTCATGGGCAGCTGACGGATTTCTTAATGATGGTACAACCGGAGCATATAGAATAAATGTTTACGGAACAGCTATAAGTGACTGGATCTTATCACCTCAATTTGACTTAACAGGTGGTCCATTCCAAGTAGAATTCGATTTTGGAATAACAACTTGGGGTAATTCAAATGTTGGAACATTAGGTGATGATGATTTAGTAGTGTTTCTAATATCTACTGATAATGGAGCTACTTGGTCAGAATTAATAACTTATGACAGCACATCTACAGTATCTGAGAATGGTGAACATCCAGTAATGGATTTAACAGCCTACAGTGGTCAAGTTGTACAATTCGCATTTTATGCTACAAGTGGAACTACTTCTGGTGGTGATAACGATATTTTTGTTGATAACTTTAGAGTAAGAGGTATTCCTACATGTCCTGAGCCTACAGACTTAACAGCTACTAATTTAAGTTTAACGTCTACTGAATTAAGCTGGACAGAAAGCGGATCTGCTTCTGAATGGAACATTCAATATGGTGAAGCTGGTTTTACACTAGGTTCTGGTACATTTGAATATAATATCGACACCAACCCATATATTTTATCTGATTTAACATCTGATACTAATTATGAGTATTATGTACAAGCTATTTGTAGCCCTGGAGACGAAAGTTCATTTAATGGTCCTTTCCAATTCTACACTGGTTATTGTGAATCGCAACCATCAAGTAACGATGGTGACGGTGTTATTAATGCCACTCTAGGATTAACTGAATTTCCTAGTGCCGGTGATGTAACTTATGAAAACAATACCTCACCAGTAGTAAATGTCTTCCAAGGTCTAGATACTAATCTTGAACTTGAGTTTGGTCATTCAGCTACTTATAATACTAACGTATGGATTGACTTTAACGACGATTTAGTATTTGATGAAACAGAACTTGTATATCAGGGTGTTTCTGAAGGTGGTGATAATCCACACAATCAAAATGCTTCATTCTTAATGCCAGATACTGCTCCTCTAGGAGAGCACAGACTGCGTATTGTTACGACAGATTTTGAACAAACACCTGCTAACCCTTGTTACAATGGTTCTTGGGGTGTAACCTTAGATTTTACAGTTAACGTACAAGAATTAAACTGTACGCTGGCCAATGCAGAATATACAGTGGTACCTGACTGTGATAACGATCAATTCTCAATTGATGTTAATATTTTAGACTTTGGTGATGCAACTTCTTTAGAAATTTCAAACACGCTTAATACGGATACGGAAATAGTAACAAGTACTGATGTGTATTCGGTTGGTCCATTTGATTTTGGAACAGACGTTAGAATATTTGTTACAAATGAACAAGATAATAACTGTGTTATTAGCAGTGAAACGTTTGAAGTTTTGGCCTGTCCTCCAAGTAATGATGAATGTAGTGGTGCTATAGATGCCGTAGTAAATGATGGCGCATTATGTGACAGCGTAACACCTGGTACAATTCTAGCAGCTACTCCTTCAGGGATCGACGCAGGATCTTGTAATGGAACACCTAACGATGACGTATGGTTTACTTTTACAGCGTTAAATGAAGTACAAATTATCTCAATTATTAATATCACAGGAGGTACATCTAACATAGACCATGCAGTCTACGAAGGTGATTGCGGTACATTAACTGAATTGTATTGTTCATCTGATGACTCAAGTGTTACTACCTCCTTAACAGTTGGAAACACATATTACATTCGTGTATTTAGTGGTGGTAGTTCAACTGAAACTTCAACATTTGATTTATGTATTAGAGAAGCACCAAGCAATCTTCTTTGTGAAAATGCTGAGAACTTCTGTTCTGAAGATGGTACCCTAACTACACCAAATATTGTTGGTATCGAAGGTGTTGGACCAGTAGCTTGTTTAGCAACAACTCCAAACCCAGTTTGGAATATTATTCAAGTAGGCGAAGATGGAACCATTGAAATGGAAATTAACCAACAAGATGATAATGGTAATGGATTAGATGTCGATTTCGTAATTTGGGGTCCATTCGATTCAGTTAATAACGCTTGTATTGACATTGCAATAGAGGATTGTCCTTCTTGTCCTAACAATACATCAAACTCTGATTTCTATCCTTTTGGAAATATTGTGGATTGTAGCTACTCTGCCTCAGCAACTGAAAATCTTACAATTAATGATGCACTAGAAGGTGAAGTGTATATCTTATTAGTGACTAACTACAATGGTGGCGCTGGTAATATTACTATTGAGCAAACTAACATCGGAGGTACGGACAGTGGAAGCATCGTTGCAGAAATAGAAGCAGAAATAGAGAGCCAAGAAGTGTATATTGATCCAAATAACGATCCAACAGAAGATGATGAAGTTTCAGTTTGTGGATTCGACTCTGTAACCTTAGAAGCTAATTCACCATTTGCAGATGAATATGTTTGGTTCGAGGATAATTTTGTGATTCCTAATGAAACTTCTAGTACATTGGTAGTACCAGATGGAGGTTTTGGTTTAGGTGCCACTAACTACTTAGTGCAAGCAATAGATGATCAATGTGGTGTAAGCACATACTCTCAATATGTTACAATAAATATGTATGACGACCCAGATCCATTAGCACCTCAAACACTTGAAATGTGTGATGGCCCAGAATCTGATGGAACAGAGTCATTTGATTTAGATGCCTTTACTGCATCTCTTAACCTTGACGGATTTTCAGTAAGTTATTATTTAAATCCTACTGATGCATCTCAAGCTATGAATGCTGTAACATCTCCTTACGATTCTACAGGCGAAGTACTTATTATAAGAATTGAAGATGAAGATGCTGTAGCTGATGGGTATCTAGGTTGTGTAGAATTATCTCAATTAGAATTAATTGTAAATCCTCGACCTGTTATCAATCAACCAGCTGATTTTGTCGTGTGTGACGATTTGGATGGTGCAGTAGATGGTATGACTGATTTCGATTTAGTTTCAATAAACGATGAAATTACAACTGAAGCTGATGTTGCTATTACTTACCATACGTCTTTAGATGCAGCAGAAGAAGGAACAGGCGCATTAACTAGTCCTTACAATAGTTCAGGAGAGACTTTGTTTGTAAGAGCAGAGAACACTATTACAGGCTGTTATGAAACTACATCTTTCAACTTAGAAATTAATATTGTACCACTAGCTGAATTTGATTTAGATTACAACTACATTGTATGTCCTAACGCAACAGTACCAATTACTATTGGCATCACTCCTTCTAACTTTTCGGATGCAGATGTTACTGTAAATTGGTCGTTAGATGGCAACCCAATAAATGGAAGTGGAACCACATTAGATTCTGTATTGTTGCCAGGTGAATATTCGGCTATTATAACATTTAATGATACAACATGTTCTAATACAATTAGTATTGATGTAGTAGAAGCTGAGTCTTGTATATTCCCTGAAGGTATTTCACCAGGTGTTTCTATAGGTCAAAATGATACATTTGATTTAAGTAGCTTTAATGTTACAAAACTTGAAATATTTAACAGAAACGGAACACTTGTCTATTCAAAAAATAATTATACAGATGAATGGCATGGACAAACCAATGATGGTGATGAGTTACCTGTAGGTACATATTTCTATACTGTGGTTTACGAAGGTGGAGCAAAGACTAAAAGTGCTTGGGTATATATTAACAAATAATCAACTAAAAAAAATCAACTTATTATAATGAAAAAACTCTCTATTATAGCGGTTTTGCTTTTCGCGTTTCAAATGCATGGGCAACAAGACCCACAGTACACACAGTACATGTATAATATGAATATTATGAACCCTGCCTATGCAGGATCAAGAGAAAATCTTTCTTTTGGATTATTATACAGAAATCAATGGTCAAAAATTGATGGTGGACCAGAAACAGGTACGTTTTTCGGTCATGCACCAATTGGAAGTAATCTTGGGTTAGGTGTCTCAATTATTGCAGACCAAATTGGGCCTGTAAAAGAAACCAATACTTATGTAGATCTTTCATATACTCTTCAATTAGGTGGAGAACACCGATTAGCATTTGGAGTAAAAGCTGGAGCTACGTTTCATGATATTGGTTTAAATTCTGGTGTCAATGTGGTAGATGACACTGATCCATTTTTTGCACAAGATGTGAACACTACAACACCTAATATTGGAGCAGGTTTCTTTTACTATACTAATAAGTATTATGTATCATTATCCGTTCCAAATTTATTGTCATCAGTACATTTAGATGCTGATGGTTATAAAATAGGTTCTGAAACACAACACTATTTCTTAACTGGTGGTTACGTGTTTGATTTGTCACCAAATACAGAACTAAAACCATCTGTAATGGTAAAGTCTGCATTTGATGCTCCAACATCTTTTGATGTTAATGTTAATGCAAGATTTTATAAGAAATTTGAAATTGGTGCGTCTTATAGACTCGACGATTCATTTTCTGGCTTAGTAAATTTTGCTATATCACCATCTGTAAGGATTGGTTACGCATATGATGCTATATCTTCTGATATTAAAGCATATGCGCCAGCATCTCACGAGGTCATACTATTATTTGATCTTAATTTTTCAAAACGTGTTTCTCGTTCACCAAGATACTTTTAATCAGTTAAGCTAAAATCAATTATGAAAAACTTTAAAATATTATTATTAATTACGTTGATGAGTAGTTTTTGCCTAACTGCTCAAAATAAAGACACTAAAAAAGCTGATAAGCAATTTTCGCAATTTCAATTTGTAAAAGCCATAGAGAGTTATAATAAGCTTATTGACAATGGTAAAGGTGATGCTTATGTCTATAGTCAACTAGCAGAAAGTTACTATAACATTTTTAATACTGAAGAAGCTGAACGTTGGTACGCTAAAACTTTAGAAACATCGAATGATGCTGAAATAGTATATAAATACGCGCAAATGCTTAAAGCTAACGGCAAATATGAAGCCTCTAATGAGCAAATGGATAAATTTGCATCTATGCGTCCTTCTGACCATAGAGCTGCGGCTTTTAGAGAAAACCCTGATTACCTTCCTAAAATTTTAGAACAAGGTAAAAAGTTTAACGTTCAGAATGCTGATTTCAACTCTGAACAATCCGATTTTGGTGGTACTATGAGCGATGGTAAATTATACATCACTTCTGGACGTAATGATAGCCGTAAAACTTATGGTTGGAACGATCAACCATTTTTAGATATCTATACGATCACTAAAAATTCTGATGATACTTATCAAGAAGCTGAGTTAGCTAATAACAAAATTAACACTAGATTTCATGAAGGCTTAGTGTCATTTACTCCAGATGGTAAAACCATGTATTTCTCTAGAGAGAGTTTTTTTGAAAGAGACTTTGAAAAAGATTCTACCAGCAGTGCTAAGTATAGCCAATTATATTTATTTAAAGCCACAAAGCTAGGTGACGATTGGGATACTGTAGAGAGCTTAGCTGTGAATAGCGAAAATTATTCTGTAAAGAATCCATCAGTAAGTGCAGATGGTAAAACAATATACTTTGCTTCTAATATGCCAGGTGGTTATGGTAATTTCGATATTTATAAAGCTGCTATCAATGCAGATGGTACTTTAGGTGATCCAGAAAACCTTGGCCAAAAAGTAAATACAGAAGGACAAGAAATGTTCCCATATATTAGTAGTAATAACACTCTATATTTTTCATCAAACGGTCATTTAGGTCTTGGTGGATTAGATGTATTTTACACAAAAGAAATCGATGGTAAATTAGCGCCAATCCGTAATGTAGGTATTCCTATTAATAGTAATTCAGATGATTTCGCCTTTTCTATTGATGAAGAGAACGACGAAGGATTTGTATCTTCTAACAGAACTGGCGGAAAAGGTAGTGACGATGTATACACATTTAAAAAACTACAGCCACTATGTGACGTATTAATCAGTGCTACTGTACTAGACGATACAACACGCGAGCCAATTAGTGGTGCATCTGTTTCTTTATATGATACAGAAGGTAACAAAGTAGTATCTAAAACAACTAACGAAGAAGGTGTTGCTGAATTTATTGTAGAGTGTGAAGAAGATACAGAACTTGAAGTTCTTATGGACGGTTTTGATAGTAAAAAAGTACAAGTAAAAGGTTCTAATGAAGAAGAAAATAATATTCAAATTTCTTTAGACCCAATTGAAAAACTTATCGCAACAGAAACAATTGATTTAGAACCAATTTTCTTTGAATTTGATAAGTCTAACATTACAGCACAAGCAGCTTTTGAGTTAGATAAACTTGTTCAAATTATGAATAAATATCCAGAATTGGTTATCAAGGCAACATCACATACAGATAATAGAGGGTCTGAAACATATAACGAAGCCCTTTCTAATCGTAGAGCAGAAACAACCGTGCAATATGTAATCTCTAAAGGTATTGACGAATCTCGTATATCTGCTGAAGGTAAAGGAGAAGGAGAACCTAAAGTTGATTGTGGTTCTAGTTGTACTAAAGAACAACATGCTGAAAATAGACGTTCGGAATTTATTATTGTAGACGGAACATCTGAATCAGAGTAAACAACTCATCACATTTAATACTGAAAAAAGCCTATTCAATTATTTGAATAGGCTTTTTTTATTCCCATTCTTTAAATGGACGCTTACTTAACATCGAGTTATAGTACCTAATATCTCCAGTCACTTCTTTACCCAACCACTCTGGTTTTAAAAAGGTTTCAGATTCGGAGTTTAGCTCAACTTCTGCCATAATTAAACCTTCATTCTCACCATAAAATACATCAATTTCAAAAATATGTCCATGCTTCGTCACTTCAAATCGCGTTTTATCAATTATACCTGGTTCACACAGTTTTAAGAGTGCTTCGGCTTCTAACTTAGATATTTCTGTCTCCCATTCAAATCGAGACAAACCGTTAGCCGAAGATTTTCCTTTTACAGTTAAATAACCTTTGTCATTTTTTAATCGAACTCTTACTGTTCGTGCTTTATCACTGTTTAAGAATCCTTGTTTTATAATATAATGCGTATTGGCCTCCGCTTTAAAAGCATCAGAATTGACTAAAAATTTTCGTTCTATTTCAATCATCACAGGTTTTATTGATTACTACTAAAAGGTATTAAATGTTTAAATTTACAGTATGATAAACGATTTACCAATAAGAAAGATAATTCATGTCGATATGGATGCATTTTACGCTTCTGTAGCACAAATGGATCATCCAGATCTTAAAGGTAAACCTATTGCTGTTGGAGGCGGTGGAAATCGTGGTGTAGTTAGTGCCGCAAGCTACGAAGCAAGAAAGTTTGGTGTAAAAAGCGCCATGTCTGGCCGGTTAGCTATAAAACTGTGTCCCGATCTCATTTTTGTAAAAACAGATTTTGAACGTTATAGGGAAATTTCAAACCGGATTAGAAAGATATTTCTTGAATATACAGATTTGGTAGAACCATTATCTCTTGACGAAGCCTATTTAGATGTCACAGAAAACAAAATAGGACTACCTAGCGCATCTTTAATAGCCCAAGAAATAAGACAACGTATTTTTAATGAAGTAGGCTTAACAGCTTCCGCAGGCATTTCTATTAATAAATTTATTGCAAAAGTAGCGAGTGACTATAATAAACCTAATGGCCAGAAAACTGTAAACCCAGAAGATCTACTATCGTTTTTAGAAGATTTAGACATTAGAAAATTCTACGGAGTAGGCAAAGTCACCGCTGAAAAAATGTATTTAAAAGGAATTTTTACTGGGAAGGATTTAAAATCTAAAAGTTTAAGGTATTTAGAAGATAATTTTGGCAAATCAGGCAGTTATTATTATCATGTGGTAAGAGGCATTCATACAAGCGAAGTAAAACCAAACCGAATTAGAAAATCGTTGGCCGCAGAGCGCACGTTTAGCAAAAACTTATCTTCTGAAATTTTTATGTTAGAAAAATTAGAACAGATTTCTGAAGAGGTGGCAAAACGGCTCAGAAAAAATAACATTTCTGGAAAAACAATTACTTTAAAAATAAAATATAGTGACTTTTCTTTACAAACGCGCAGCAAATCCTTACCATATTTTATTAGTGATAAATCAATTATACTAGAAACGGCTAAAGATTTGCTTTATCAAAATAAACTAAACAATTCTGTTAGACTCTTAGGCATAGCATTATCTAATTTAAACACAGAACAACCAAAAACATCAAAATCTTTACAAGCAGATAACTTAGAAATAAATGTTCAATTAAAATTTAGCTTTTAATAAATATACCACGTAAAAATAAGAATGCAGTATAATTAATAAACCATACTGCATTTCAATAATTATTAAAGTCTTATTTGAAGTTTAGAAACTACAACTCTCTATTTCAGACACACGTAAAGTATTCACCATACCTTTCTCTTGTATAGGCATAGCGGCTAAACTGATAAGCATATCTCCAACGTCTAAATATCCTTTTTTACAAGCAATGGCATTAACATCTTCGATAGTTTCATCTGTACTTACAAATTTGTCGTAATAAAACGCCTTTACACCCCAAAGTAAACTAAGTTGCGTTAATATACGTTTGTTTGAAGTAAATACTAAAATATGAGCTGAAGGCCTCCAAGCGGAAATCTGAAAAGCGGTATAACCACTATTTGTTAATGTTGAAATGGCTTTAGCATTAATTTCATTGGCCATATTAGCCGCATGGAAACAAATAGCCTTAGTAATATAACGTTTAGTACGAATATGCGGAGGAGACTGTGGCACTTCAATAAGTGGAGAATCCTCTACGCTACGAATAATATTAGACATTTGGCGTATAACCTGAACAGGATATTGCCCAACAGATGTTTCTCCAGATAACATTACAGCATCTGCACCATCCATAACAGAATTGGCAACATCATTAACCTCAGCACGTGTAGGTGTTAAGCTCGTAATCATGGTTTCCATCATTTGAGTTGCGATAATTACTGGAATTCTAGCACGTTTTGCTCTAAGCACCAATTGTTTTTGAATTAATGGCACCTCTTCCGCAGGTATCTCAACACCTAAATCACCACGAGCTACCATTAAACCGTCGCAATATGCTACAATTTTATCAATGTTCTCAACAGCTTCAGGCTTTTCAATTTTGGCAATAATTGGTATCTTATGGTCACTATGCTCATTAATTAATTGCTCTAACTGCATTAAATCTTCAGCATGACGTACAAAGGATAATGCAATCCAATCAACTTGTTGCCCTATTGCAAAAATTGCATCTTCAATATCTTTTTCTGTTAAGGCTGGTTGCGATATATTGGTATTTGGAAGGTTAACACCTTTCTTAGATTTTAATGGTCCTCCTTGAATAACTCTTGCTTTAACCTCAGAAACTTTATCTGTAGAAACAACTTCAAAAATCAATTTTCCATCATCTAATAATATGCGTTCACCTGGTTGCGCATCTTGAGGAAAATTATCATAAGTCATGTAAACACGCTCTTTAGTTCCTTCAAAACGTTCTCCGGTTGCAAAAATAATTTCGTCACCTTCGTTAACAATAACTTCACCTTTCATGGTACCTACGCGCAATTTAGGACCTTGAAGATCTCCTAAAATTGAGGCGTTATATCCATACTCCTCGTTTAGTTCTCTAATCATTTTTATACGTTCTTCAACGTCTTTATAATCGGCATGAGAGAAGTTAATTCTAAATACATTACACCCTTCATCTAGCATGGATTTTAATACTTCTTTAGTGCTTGTTGCGGGACCTAATGTGGCTACTATTTTTGTTTTCTTGTTTGTTGACATCAATTCAAAATATTAAATGGTCTTTCGACTTTATTTTTAACGGATCTACCGTATAACTTGTTATTATTTGTGGGATAGCTTGTAACTTATTTAGGATAAATTTCTCGTCTACATTTTGTATCTCGTCTGAAATTTTTATGAAATAATCTACTTTCTTATATTCGGAAATTAAATGAAATGTTTTGAGTACTTTTTCAGTATTGCTAAACAATGTTCCTGTACTACTTAAACTATCCTCTTCTTTTTTACATACATTAGAAATTAAATTCCATAATACGTACTCCGTTTCATTATCCCATTCAAAAATACTGTATGAAGACTCTAAATATTTAAAGTCTATATCTTTATCCTTACGTTCTAACTTCAGCTCTAAATGCTTATTAAGCAAATAAGCCAATCGATAATCCTCTAACCTACAATGAATCGCAATTAGTTTATAGGCATCATCATAGAAATCATTTACCTGAAGTTTGTGTAAAGCCATACTATTATAACTTTGAACGGTAAATATAGTACATTAATCGCTTATGTTTATTAAGAATATGCTAAGATTAGGCTTTAAATTCTACGAAAACGTTATAGTAAGGTTGAAAAAATTTAGTTAGAAAATAAATCTTAGGACAGCTTAGTGATTTGATTTTGAAATGCAAAAAAGGCACGTTTAGACGCTTTCTCTTCTGCCTTTTTCTTAGATGTGGCTCGCGCTTTAGAAACCACTTTATTATTAATAGTGAGCTTTACAGAAAAATGTTTTAATTCATCTTTACCTGTATCTTCATATACGTCGTAATTGAAGGTGTGCTTTTCTTTTTGACACCACTCTATTAATAAACTCTTATAACTAATAACCTTACCTTCTAACGCCTCAATATCTACATGCGGATTGATAACACGTTTATAAATAAATTTTTCACAGAAACTATAACCTTTATCTAAGTAGATTGCACCAACTAAGGCTTCAAAAAGGTTACCGTGAATATTATTTCCAAAATTTGATGTTGGAATCCTACTTTCAACAAAATTAATAAGTCCTAATTCCTCACCTAGCTTATTAAGGTGTTCTCTGCTTACCACTTTAGAACGCATTTTGGTAAGATATCCTTCGTCTCCATGTGGTACTTTTTCATATAAATAAGCTGCAATTACTGAACCGAGAATTGCATCACCAACGAACTCTAAACGCTCATAATTAATGGTATTACCTTTATCGTCTTTTAGATTCATAGAACGATGCGTAAATGCGGTGATATATAGCGACTTAGACTTAGGTTTGAACCCAACAATCTCTTTCATTTTTAAAAAAAAATTCCCGTCTTCTGGAGAACGGGAATTTAATATGTTACGAATGAAGCTCATTCAGGATTTAATCTAGTTTTTTAAATAATACACAAGCGTTATGTCCGCCAAATCCAAATGTATTACTCATTGCGACTTTAATATCTCGTTTCTGAGCTTTATTGAGTGTTAAATTTAATTCTGGATCTATGTTTTCGTCAACCGTTTCGTGGTTAATTGTTGGTGGCACAATACCATGTTCCATAGCTAAGATAGAAGCAATAGACTCAATAGCACCAGCAGCACCTAACAAGTGTCCGGTCATAGATTTTGTAGAATTAATATTTATATTTTTAGCATGACTGCCAAACACTTCAGATATAGCTTTCAGTTCGGCCACATCACCTAATGGTGTTGATGTACCATGAGTATTAATATGATCTACATCTTCAGGTTTTAAACCAGCATTTTCTAAACAATTTTTCATCACTGCAACAACACCAATTCCATCAGGATGTGGAGCTGTCATATGATACGCATCTGAAGATAAACCTCCACCTACTACTTCTGCATAGATTTTAGCTCCTCTTGCCTTTGCGTGTTCATACTCTTCTAACACAATCGCACCTGCTCCTTCACCCAATACAAAACCATCTCGGTTTGCATCAAATGGTCTAGAAGCCGTTTGTGGATTATCGTTACGAGTACTCATAGCGTGCATAGCATTAAACCCTCCCATACCAGCAATAGTAACGGCAGCTTCACTTCCTCCTGTAATTACAACATCACATGTCCCTAAACGTATTGTGTTTAAAGCATCGATCATTGAATTTGCAGAAGAAGCACATGCAGATACTGTGGCATAATTAGGTCCCATAAAACCATATTTTATAGATATGTTTCCTGGTGCTATATCAGCAATCATTTTAGGTATAAAGAATGGGTTAAATCGAGGTGTTCCGTCACCAGCAGCAAAGTTTAACACTTCATCTTGAAATGTTTCTAAACCACCTATACCAGCACCCCAAATAACTCCTACTCTCAATTTGTTTACAGCGTCTAGATCTAATTTTGAGTCTACAATAGCTTCATCAGAAGCGACCATTGCATACTGCGAAAATTTATCCATTCGCTTAGCTAACTTTCTATCAATAAAGTCAGTAACTTCAAAGTTTTTTACTTCACAAGCGAACTTCGTTTTGAACTTTTCTGGATCAAAATGTGTGACCGTTGCGGCACCACTTTTTCCACTAATAAGAGCGTCCCAATATTCATCTTTGGTATTCCCTATTGGTGTAAGTGCACCTAAACCCGTTACTACGACTCGCTTTAATTCCATAAAAATTGAGTTATTATTTTGCTTCTTCTATGTAAGAAACCGCTTGACCAACTGTTGCTATATTTTCAGCTTGATCGTCTGGTATTTGAATATCGAATTCTTTTTCAAATTCCATTATTAATTCTACAGTATCTAATGAATCCGCTCCTAAATCGTTTGTGAAGCTTGCTTCAGTTACAACTTCGTTTTCATCAACACCTAATTTATCTACGATAATCGCTTTTACTCGTGATGCAATGTCTGACATAATTTTTTAATTTTAAGTTTTAATTAGATGGCAAAAATAAAAAACTTTATTTGAATAATCATCTTTACAGTTAAAATGTGTTTGTAATTTAGTAAAAATAAATATAAAGTATTTTTAATTTACTCTAATTGTTAATTATTATTCTTTTTTTTGTTCGAATAATTAGAAGTGCTATAGCTGTATATGAAATGGGCTTGTTATAAAGGTTGCATTGCATTCTGTAATTTTAATTAGCAGAGTCCATCGAATAATAATTTAAAATATAAACCTATTGATGAAACGTGTTGTAATTTTTGCTTCCGGAAGTGGCTCTAATGCTGAAAATATAATTAAGTTTTTTCACAACAGCGATACGGCGTCTGTTATTCAGGTATTAACTAACAATCCTCATGCCAAAGTTATAGATCGCTGTAAAAAACTAAATGTAAGCGCATTATCATTTAATAGAATAGCCTTTTCTAAATCTAATGATGTCTTAAATATTTTAAAAGCATCGCAACCAGATCTTATTATTCTAGCTGGCTTTTTATGGAAATTCCCTGAATTTATATTAAAAGAATACCATAATAAAGTGATAAATATACACCCAGCGCTATTACCAAAATACGGCGGAAAAGGCATGTATGGT
The DNA here is from genome assembly GCF_003387355.1 of Winogradskyella sediminis. Taxonomy (GTDB): domain Bacteria; phylum Bacteroidota; class Bacteroidia; order Flavobacteriales; family Flavobacteriaceae; genus Winogradskyella; species Winogradskyella sediminis. The sequence continues at coordinate 872,748 of NZ_QUNH01000001.1, read as the reverse complement.
ATGCATGTTCATAATGCTGTTGTCAACAACAAGGAAACAGAAACAGGCATCACCATTCATTATGTAAATGAAAATTATGATGAAGGTGCTATAATTTTTCAGGCTAAATGTGATGTTTCTCCTCAGGACACTGCAGAAGATGTTGCCAATAAAATCCATTTATTAGAAATGGAGCATTTTCCTTTAGTGGTTAAAAAAATATTAAATAAATAGCTTTTTAATAAGCTTGACGAAGCCTCTTTAATAGATTCTCGATATTATTTAAATAACACATAGAGACTCCCGTTTCAGGGAAAGCGAACATGAGTAAAAAGAAAAAAAAATACTATACTGTTTGGAAAGGTCATAAAAAAGGGATTTATGACACTTGGAATGCCTGCAAAGCTCAAATAAAAGATTACCAAGGCGCTCAATACAAATCATTCACAACTCGTGATGAAGCCGAGAAAGCACTAAAAGGGAATTACTTTGATTATATAGGAAAAAACAAAACTTTTTCAAGTGGGCTTTCCGATGCAGAACTAAAAAAAATAGGTCTACCTAACTACAATTCTATTGCGGTTGACGCTGCTTCTAGCGGAAATCCTGGTATTATGGAATATAGAGGTGTGGATACGAAGACAAAAAAACAACTCTTTCATCAAGGACCATTTGAGCAAGGCACAAATAATATTGGTGAATTTTTAGCATTAGTTCATGGTTTAGCTTTTTTAAAACAACATAATAGCGACCGCATTATGTACACAGATTCTAGAACCGCTATGAGTTGGGTACGAAAAAAAACATGTAATTCTAAGTTAAAACGTAATCTAAAAAACAAACCTGTTTTCGATTTAGTAGATCGGGCCGTACACTGGTTAAAAACTAACGATTATAGTACTACTATTGTAAAATGGGAAACCAAAGCTTGGGGAGAAATACCAGCAGATTTTGGAAGAAAATAATACTAAATATACCACCTTTCTTATTTTACTATACTATTAGTTCCAGAAATTCATTAGGATAAAAATTCAAAAAAAAATGGGTTAGTAGTTAAATCTTTATTTAACTACTAACCCATTTCTAAAATGATTTCTTTTTCTTAAAATTACTTAAGTATAACTTTTTTAGTAAGCTTCTGTTTACCATTAGTTAATTTAACGATGTAAATACCTGTGCTTAATTGTGTCGCATCAATTTCATTTGCATTAGATCCTGTTTCTAAACTAGAACCCATTACTAAACGCCCTAAACTATCATAAACACTCACTTGCGTTGTTTCTAATAATTGTCCTTTTACAAAAATTTTCTGATTAGCTGTATATAAGTTAAGACTATTGACTTCATTGTCTATTTGAGATAAGGTTACATTACCTAATCGCAAATAAAACCTTCCAGTTCCTGAGATTTCGGTATTTGCCACAAACGTATAGTTACCATCATTTAATAAGGTAAATGTATTTGTTAAATTATCTTCAAGATATACTTCAATATCGCTTGATAAAGTAGAATTCTCAATACTAAACGTTACTTGTTCACCTTCTGCAACCTTAAGCCCAAGCGGAATAGCCACTTCTTCATTTAAAGTTTCTAAACTTTGGATTGCCATACTAGCCCCTTCGTTATCTTCTACTAAATGAGAAAATAATGAAAAACTTAATGATGCCTCTCCAAACAATTTAGCATCATAACCAGGATCTAAACCTTGAGTAGAAAAATTATTAAAATAAATCTCTGTAGCAAAATCTGCATTTGCATGTTCTGCCTTTAATCTCAACATTTGCTGAATGTTGTCGTTTCTTCCTGCTATAAAATCATCTTCACCACTAAATAAGCGCATTGCTGTGGTAAAATTAATATCGTGGGCTGTAGTCCCAGAGTTAGCCAATAAAAATCCTTGACCAGGTGCTATATTTAAAGATGTATTTGTTAAATAGTTTATTATGGTAAAATCACCTATTGTTCCAGGTCCAGATCCTGCACCATTATTATAAGCATATATTGCCGTAGATGCTGGGTCTAAATTCGATTCATTTGCAGTTAAGAATGCTTGAGAATCTATATAAGTAGGATATGGATTTCCAACCGAGTTCCATTTGTAATCGTCAACTGTAGTAATACTTACTGTTTCTGTCTCGGTAGAAATTGTACCTGTAAATCTTAAAGTCTGACCACTATTTGTAGCCGCTCTGTATCCGACAGCTCGTTCTAGAGAAACTGCCAAGTCTGTAGCTGCATTATAATTTATGTAAGCTTTTTGAACATTACTGTATGGACCAAAAGCATATATCGTACCCGAATTAGCCATATACTCAGAATTAGCTGTTGTTGTAGTACCATCCGTGTTATAGTCTAAAAAATCACCAAAAGTAGCACCCGTAGCTTTCACTGGCAACGAAATTAAATCATTACCACCACCTGCACTAGTCCCTACAACATTAACATACCTATCATAATTAACCACAGTTCCAGAAGAAACACTTCCTGTTTCATCTAAAACAGTTGCAAAACGATCTGAAGTTGATTTAAGGTTTAATTCACTAGCATCTAATGAGGTGCCAGATTTTATAATCATAGAGGTACCAGCAGTAACAGTCATTGTGCGAGACAAGTCCTGAGCACTAATACTTAAACAAAAAATTGATAGTAATGCAAGAAAACGATATTTCATTTTAATCCGTATTTAATAAGGTAACACGCAATAAACACCAATAATTTTTAATTTTCAAGAAAATAAACATAAAATTCATAAATTAATATGATTGAGATTAAGTTATAGTTATGATTTAATACTTAACAGCGTTATCATTAAAAAAAATAACACTTAAAAAAAAACATTATAACAAAGCCTAACCACCACACTCTATAAACCTAATAACTATATAGTTACCAATGTCCATAAATAGATTATGTTCTTAAAACGCAACCTCATATTATCACTTCAAAATTATTAAATTAGATATTTTACAAATTTTAATGTTAATTTGTCTTTATATTAAAGTTAATTAATTTAAAGTTATGAAATCCATTTTAAAATTTTTAGGCGCATTTTTAATATGCACCACTGCAAGTTTTGCCCAAGTTGGTATAGGAACAGAAGACCCAGCTGAGTCTAGTATTTTAGAGCTACAAAGTACAGATAAAGGCCTATTATTGCCAAGACTTACAACTGCACAACGTGATGGTATTTCATCACCAGCAGAAGGTCTTACTATTTACAACACAACTACAGAGAGTCTTGAGGTCTACGAATTAAGTTCAACAAGTTGGAAACGTTTATCTAAAGAAGAAAATGGCACACCATCTTTAACGATGTATAGAGCTATGAATGGAGCAAACCTTACAACATCTAGTAATTCTACTAATTTTGATCAATTCCCTTTAGATGCTGATGACGTCACTGAAATCGATTCAGAATATTTTGAAGTTGTAAGTAATGGTAAAATAAAAATCCTTAAAGCAGGAACCTATTCAATCAATGCTAGTTGGGCAACTAGAGATCTAGAGTCTGGAAGTGTAAAATATATTTTTGCTGTATTTAAAAATGGAACTCGCACTGGGTATATGACTAGAGGTGTAGTTAATCTACCTACAGATGATTATTTTGGTGCTTCTGGAACATTTCAACATGTATTTGCTGAAGACGATATCGTAGATATCAGTTATTATATTGGTAACACTGCAAGTAACGTGCCTGGAGATTTATTACATATTGGTATGGTTAAATTATAATATCCCTTAGACTTAAGTTATTCTTACAAAAAGCTGCAATTTTAAAAATTGCAGCTTTTTTTTATACTCATCTCTAAACAACGAATTAGTTTCTGAGTTCATATCATATATCGCCATAGCTTCTTCTAAAACATAACACCTCTACGTATTGTAAAATTTCATGTTTCACAAGGAATTATTTTTACGTAAATTTGCGCTTTAATTCAAAATACTTCTATGAGTAAATTAGTAATTGTTGGCACTGTAGCCTTTGATGCCATTGAAACACCTTTTGGTAAAACTGATAAAATCCTTGGTGGCGCAGCAACTTACATAGGTTTATCTGCCTCAAATTTTAATGTTGATTCTGCTGCAGTTTCTATAGTTGGTGGAGATTTCCCACAAGATTATTTAGATCTTTTAGAAAATAGAAATATAGATATTGAAGGTATAGAAATTGTAAAAGATGGTAAAACATTCTTTTGGAGTGGAAAATATCATAACGATATGAACTCTCGAGATACTTTAGTAACAGAACTCAATGTCTTAGAGCATTTTAATCCTAAAGTACCAGAAAGTTACCAAGATGCAGACGTGGTAATGTTAGGAAATTTACATCCAGCAGTACAACAAGGAGTATTAGACCAAATGACTAAAAAACCAAAATTAGCCATTTTAGACACTATGAATTTTTGGATGGACATTGCTTTGGATGATTTACTTTCTGTAATTAAAAACGTAGATGTTATTACTATTAACGACGAAGAAGCTAGACAATTATCTGGTGAATACTCTTTGGTGGTTGCCGCAAGAAAGATTCACGAAATGGGTCCAAAGTATGTTGTAATTAAAAAAGGAGAACATGGAGCACTATTGTTTCATAATGGTAATGTGTTTTATGCTCCTGCGCTTCCATTAGAAGAAGTTTTTGATCCTACAGGCGCAGGAGATACGTTTGCCGGCGGATTCGCAGGTTATTTAGCTAAAACCGGAGATTATTCTTTTGAAAACATGAAAACAGCCGTTATCTATGGCTCAACCTTAGCCTCGTTTTGTGTTGAAAAATTTGGTACAGAACGCATGCAAAATTTAACAGACAAAGAAATTTACAAACGCTTAGACCAATTTAAGAGTCTAACCCAATTTGATATCGAATTAACATAAACTAACGCGCTCAGAAATTGAGCGCGTTTTTTATTCCATTATAAAAAATTAATAGCGAAAAATTAATCATGAGTGATGCGTTAAAACATGAGTGTGGAATTGCACTTATTAGACTTTTAAAACCATTAGAATACTATAAAGAAAAGTATGGAAGTGCTTTTTATGGCGTTAATAAAATGTATTTAATGATGGAAAAACAGCACAACCGTGGACAAGACGGAGCTGGTTTTGCAAGCATTAAATTAGACGTAAAACCAGGTGAGCGCTACATAAGCCGTGTACGATCTATTGCCCAACAACCCATACAAGATATTTTTGCTCAAATTAATGAACGTATTAATGATGAGTTAACAAAGCATCCTGAATATCAAAATGATGTTGAATTACAAAAAAGTAAAATTCCTTATATAGGCGAAGTACTCTTAGGACATGTACGTTATGGCACCTATGGAAAAAATAGTGTAGAAAGTGTTCATCCGTTTTTAAGACAAAACAATTGGATGCACAGAAACCTCATTGTTGCTGGAAACTTTAACATGACTAACGTTAACGAGCTTTTTGACAACCTTATTGAAATTGGACAACATCCAAAAGAAAAAGCAGACACTATTACGGTAATGGAAAAAATCGGTCATTTTCTAGATGATGCGGTTTCAAAAATATATAAAGATTTAAAAAAAGAAGGATACAATAAAAACGAATGTTCTCCATTAATTGCTGAGCGGTTAAAAGTAGGTAAAATACTAAAACGTGCTGCTAAAAATTGGGATGGCGGTTACGCTATGGCAGGTTTATTGGGGCACGGAGATTCTTTTGTATTGCGAGATCCTTCTGGTATTAGACCAGCATATTATTACAAAGATGATGAAATAGTTGTGGTAGCATCAGAACGGCCTGTGATTCAAACGGTATTTAATGTACCTTTTGAAGCGGTTACAGAACTAGAACCAGGACACGCCATCATTACTAAGAAATCTGGTGAAACTCGAATAAAGAAAATATTAGAACCTTTAGAACGTAAAGCCTGTTCTTTTGAGCGTGTCTACTTCTCAAGAGGTAGTGACGCAGAGATTTACAAAGAACGTAAAATGCTAGGACGTTTATTAATGCCTAAGGTGCTCGATGCTATAAATAATGATACGCAAAATAGCGTATTTTCGTACATACCAAATACTGCTGAAACCTCATTTTATGGAATGATTGAAACGGTTGAAGACCATCTCAATGAAAAGAAAACAGCATCAATATTAAACGGCAATGGCCAATTATCTGCGGAAACGGTTACTGAAATTTTATCAGAGCGTCCAAGAATTGAAAAAATTGCCATTAAAGACGTTAAACTGAGAACTTTTATTACAGAAGACAGTAGTAGAGATGATTTAGTAGCACACGTCTATGATGTAACCTACGGAGTTATAAAGCCAACAGATAATTTAGTAATTATTGACGACAGTATTGTAAGAGGTACAACATTGAAGAAGAGTATTATTAAAATGATGGACCGACTAAACCCAAAGAAAATTATTGTAGTGTCATCGGCTCCACAAATACGCTATATTGATTGTTACGGTATTGATATGGCAAATCTCGAAACACTTATTGCTTTTAAAGCCGCATTAGCGTTATTAAAAGAACATAATCAATATCATATTGTAGAAGAGGTTTATCATAAGTGTCTAAAACAGGTTAACATGAAAGATAAAGATGTTGTAAATCATGTTAAGGAGATATACGAACAATTTACAGACGAACAAATTTCCAATAAGATTTCAGAATTATTAGGTGGTGAACATATTAATGCTGAAGTTAAAATTATTTTCCAATCGGTTGAAAACCTACATAAAGCATGTCCTAAAAACTTAGGAGATTGGTATTTTACAGGTAATTATCCAACAGTTGGCGGGAATAGAGTTGTAAATAGAGCTTTTATTAATTTTTATGAAGGCAACAATAGACGTGCGTATTAAAACACAGGTTTAAAACACGTTTAATCCGATTAAACAAGTGTTTTATCGGATTAAAATGTATTTCGTCCGATTATTGATTTATTTTAACAAATTAAATATACATTGGTATCACCATAACATAAGTAGGTTAAGTTCATGGTAGATTTGGGGCAAAAAAAGGTGAACTTCGTTCACCTTTTTTTATACCTTATTTTCAAAACAGCACCTTAAGCGCTGTAATTCAATAAAATGCGTTTTCTGGCTTAAAATCTCTTAATTATTACACTTTCCACGCTTAGACTAATATATAGGTCGTTTATCCAAAAAATGCAATACTTACAAAATTGTCCTCTTATATTTGACTCACCATAACATAAGTAGGTTAAGTTTATGGTAGATTTGGGGCAAAAAGGATGAACGACTGTTCATCCTTTTTCATTTTTTATGACCAAATAAATCACTACCGAGCACACCAAGACATTAATACTTATCCAAAAATTAGGATTCTATTAATATTATTCTGTCACAAGTATATCAGACTTTACAACTATAATTCAGTCATATTCGTCTATATTTTTTTATTTATACACATAAATCAGGTGATATTTTGCAGCATTAAGAAGATACTACCAATTCTCGTTAAATGGCTAACGGCTAGTTCCATCAACTATAAAGATATTAAAAAATGAATTTCTTGATCTTCCTTTAATTCATCATGATGTTCTATAAATATAGTTTCTGATCTATAATTTGCTTCAATCAGCCACGAATTACCGTTAAAATAAGATTTATTTACTGTGGCTTTTAGATGAGATTGCGCCACAATTTGAAGCTGATGAGCATACACAATACCATAAGGCTCTATAACATTAAATTCCCCAAAAAACGAGGCTATTAGAGGTGTTTTTGGATTATTATAAATGCGTTCTGGAGTATCTTTTTCTATGATTTTAGAATCGTGAATTACCAATAGTTCGTCTGAAAAACCAAGGACATCATTTTTATCGTGTGTAGCAACCACACAGGCAATATTATTGTCTTTTAGATATTTAAAAACGCTTCGCCTCAGCGATTGTTTTTTAAAATTATCAATATGGCTAAAGGGTTCATCTAACAACAAAATTTCTGGTTGCTTTGCTAATGCTCTAGCAATAGCGACACGTTGTTTTTGACCTCCACTTAAAAATTTAACTTTGGTTTTAGCAAAGGCTTCAAGTTCTACAACCTTAATAAGTTCATCTGTTCGTCTTTGCTTCTCTTCAGGATAAAAACGCGATAAATGTTTACCAATATTTTCTTCAACTGTAGTTACAGGCATTAAATCAAATTCTTGAGTGACGTATTTCATAAATTCGTATCCCACAACTAAATTGTATTTTGGACCAAGTATTTCTTCATCTTTCCAAAAAATATGACCTTCCTTTAAATCGTATTCGCCATAAATAAGTTTGAGAAGAGTACTTTTCCCCGAACCACTTTCTCCAATAATAGCAAGGTTTTTGCCTTCTTCTACTTTAAATTCAATAGCCTCTAAAACCTTAGTTTTAGAATAGCCGAAAGTGACATTTTTTACGTGAAGCATATTACAAAAGTACTATATCATTACAGAATTGTCATAAAAAAACCGCTTGATTTCTCAAACGGTTTCTTATACTAATTATAGATTAAAAACTATTTCTTAACAAATTTTCGTTTTATAATTTTACCTTCAGATTCTAATCTTAAAATATAAATTCCACTGCTTAAATTTGAAACATTTATGGTGTTATTTTTAAGTCTCTGATTTAGTATGCGTTTACCGTTCACATCGAAGATTGTTGCAATTTTATTTATAACATCTCCTTTAGTCTTAATCGTGAGTTCTGCCTCTACAGGATTAGGATAAACAGTGAGATCTATCAAAGTTTCATCTATAACAGTAAGAGCTGAGCCTTCTATAATGGCATGTGTTGTATTAATCTCTGGATCTGCAATAAAATCTACAGTACCAGATGGCCAATAAATGGTAATACTATTAATAGTGGCATCTGTACCAATACCAAAATGTGTATTTAGCGAACTCATAAACTCAAACCCTTCACCACTTCTTACATCTCGTATTTGTGTTCCTGAAGGAGTTTCTATTTCTACTCTAGCTCCAATGCCATTAATATTACTTAGTGTCCCAATGGTATTGATTTTAATCCAATTGTTAGCATTGGTATTATTTAAATAGATGTTTCCGTTTCGAAAAACATCTAAAAAGCCATCGTTGTTAGTATCGCCTATTGCACCACTTGGCGGCATATAATTAGAGTAATTTGTAAACGTAAAATCACCGTTGTTGAACAAAATATCACCATTACTTAATATATCTACATAACCGTCATTATCAAAATCTGCTGGAGCATTTTCTCTTCCTAAAGAGGCATCTAAAACTCCAGATCCAACGGTGACATCTGTAAATGTACCATCACCGTTATTACGCATTAATTTAGAATCACCATCTACCGTACTGCTTGCTCCAACATACACATCCATATCTCCATCATTGTCAAAATCCGCCCAAGCAGAAGACCAAGTTTGCACTAAATCTCCCAAGTTAGAAGAATTATTATGACCTACGCTTGGATAATTAGTATTGTGCCACCCATTACTATCTGCAATATTAACAAATACACCATTCCCATCGTTTCTCCATAGCTCATTGATACTAATAGAGGAACCACCTCTACACTTTGCGATAAATAGGTCCATGTCTCTATCATTATCAAAATCGATCCAAACGGTACCGTAATTACCACCACCAGGTACTAAACCAAGACCATTTGGTAGTGCTGTACTTTGACCTTGATAAAACGTTAAATCACCCGTTCCGTCATTAATATAATACACATTAGCTTGTACATCGTGGCAAACAAAAGCATCTAAATGACCGTCGTTATTGATATCAACAAAATTAGAACGCTGAGAAAACACATATTCGGATCCAGATATTTCGGTATAACCCGTGCCAGTATCGTTAGCTTTCATAAATGTAACTCCACCATAACCTCCGTAAACAAGATCGTTATAACCATTGCGATCAAAATCACCTGCTGCCAAGCTCCAATCTGGTGTGTTTCCTACTACTGAAGTCGCAATATTACTTATATTAAACCCTCCTGACGTTAGTTGATAATGTACATTTATATTATCGGAACTCACTGAAACTACATCATCTAAAAAATCACCATTTAAGTCTACAAGCGCAATATCGAAAGCTCCTGTTGTGCTTATAGGGTTTGCTGTAAACGCAACAGGGTAAGTAGATAGATCTATTCCGGTTGTAAAACTTTGACCGACCCAATTACTATAACCTCCAGCATTACAATTTGCTCTTACATACGCTATATAATTAGTTTCAGGAGATAAATTATTTAAATTAGAAGTCATTGTATTAACGGTATTTCCAGAAGTTGGAAGCCCTTCAGAAGCTAACATTACAGCAACTTCCCAAGACGTTTCTGACGAACCTGCTTCCCAATTCAATATAGCACTTACAGCATTAATATTATTTACGGACAATGAAGTTACATTGGGACAAGCAGGAGGAGACGCCGAACTTATTGAGGGAGAACTTACGCAAAATCCCCAACCATATGTATTATTATCGTTATAAAATATTCGATATTTAAATCCAGTTAATTGCGCAGTCGTAAACGACGAGATATCTAAGCTTTCACTTAAAAAACTAGATACAGCATCGTTACAAAAATTGACAGAAACCGTAGAATTGTCATCAAGTTCATTTCCCCAATTTACCCATTCGTTAGAGCTTGCATCCCAATACTGAAGACGTAAAGATTGCCCATTCTGCCATATATTTAAAACATAAGGAAATACAACCTTTAACTCAGTTTCATTTGCTGTATAAGCGGCACTAATATCTATAACCGGAGACTCTGCTGAAATGGTGTTATTAGAAGCTCCTCCAGCTAAATTATCATCAAATGAAAATAATCCACTCGTTGAAGATGTAGGATCTTCAATTAAATACGCTCCATCATAACTGCCTGAAAGCGTCCATTGCGTATTGGGCCAATTAGCATCTTGATTTAATTGTTGCGCATTACTATGAGCACAAAACCAAGGTAAAAGTAATGTAAAGAGTAAAAGTTTTTTCATATCCGTTTTTTTTAATTACAATTAATATCTAATGAGTTGATCCATTCTTCAATTAGCTGAACGCCTTCTGTGTGTACTATTGTGCGAGCCAACAAAGGCATTCTGGTTGAAGGAGCTATAGCGCTTATTCTAAAATGCATTACAGAATTCCTAGCATCTCCTGGTTCTACAATATGTCCGAGACCAAAACCAAGATCTGTATCAGCCTCAACGCAAACACCTATATTAGTTAGGTCTTCGGTAGATATAAAATCTAATCGCATTGGTCTATATGAACAATGCGTGCTTTCCGAATGGCAATGTGCACAATTAATATCTAAATAAGCTCTTACCCTTTCTTCATAAGTAAAACTGTTGTCATTATAATCTGGAATACGCGATATTAGTTCTGGTAATGTGTTTTCTAAATACCCAAGGTTCACTAATTTTTCTAACTGATTTGCCATTCCATCGCTATACTCATAACTTAGATTTAAGTTTCTAGGTTTAGGACCAATAGGATTAGCTATTTCTGAAACCTTATGACATGTATGGCATTCTGCTTCCGATGGAATTCTATATTCTACAGATTTCGTTACGCCGTTTTGTTCCCATTGTAAATCTACATAACTGCCATTCATATCTAAAACGGCTTCCGATTGTTCTTCGTTCCATGCGTAATTTGCAAACCGCCAACCTTCTTGTTTTTTAATTAGTAAACGGGTTTCTAATATTTGAGTGGTATTCTCTGGAAGGACATTATCGTAGTAAAAATTCTTTATTAAAATTGTACCAGTAGGAAATTCTAAAAGTTCATTTTCATTTATAAACGATGCTTTACTGTTATTTGGCATCCAAACAAAACGTTTTTTCTTAGCATAATCGCTAAATAATGTAGCATTTAAGGTATATGGTACAACACCAGATGTCGGTTGTAAATTTTTTAAATCTCCTTCAAAAAACTGATACTCTGATAATGTTGAAAAAGGCATGTTTTCTAATTCGTAAAGTACGCTAGAACTCGTCGTTATTGTAATTGTTACTATTTCTGTTTTACAATCACTATCACCAACACTGCTACATATGGTATATTCAAAACTATCTACACCTACTTCATTCGGATTTGCAGTATATAATATATAATCGTCGCTTGGATTATTTGGTGTAGTATTTGGATCTACAATTGTAACATTTCCTTTAGTAGGTTGACTTATTGATAACTCTCCTAAAGAAGGAATATTAAAATCGTTTAGAAATATAAAAATTTCAATTTCTGAATTTTGAAGAATAGTTATACTATCCGCTGTAGTTTCAATAGGTAATGGTGTTAAACCGTCGTCACTACCACATGAGAACAGAATTAAAAATGGAATAAAAAATATAATGTAGTTTTTTTTCATAGACAATAGCAGCACTCTATTAATAAGACAACTTAATTCCAAAAAGCCCTACAAAAGTTTAAAAAAAGACAAAATTTACTCCGAAAACAAAAGGTTTACACCCTTATCACTTCATAGTTACTAATGTAAGCACTATACCAAATAAACTAATTTAAATACTATTATGCTAATAATTAGCCCCTTACTTTTTCTTCAATTTTACTCGGTAGCACTTTAAATCCCATATTATAAAGTGTAAATCCAAAAATATCTGCGTACTGCTCAATAGTTTTACTCACAGGAGTACCAGCTCCATGGCCAGCATCCGTTTCAATTCTAATAAGCGTTGGGTTATTACCTGTTTGTTTACTTTGTAATTCTGCAGCAAACTTAAAACTATGTGCAGGCACCACTCTATCATCATGATCACCTGTGGTTACTAGGGTTGCTGGGTATGCCACACCTTCTTTTACGTTATGTACAGGAGAGTAACCTTTAAGGTATTGGAACATTTCTTTGCTATCTTCAGCAGTTCCATAATCGTATGCCCAACCAGCACCTGCTGTAAATGTATGATAACGAAGCATATCTAAAACACCCACAGCAGGCAAAGCTACTTTCATTAGTTCTGGGCGCTGTGTCATTGTGGCACCAACTAATAAACCACCGTTAGAACCACCTCTAATAGCCAAATAATCTGACGAGGTATATTTCTCTATAATTAAATATTCTGCTGCCGCGATAAAATCATCAAAAACATTTTGTTTTTTAAGCTGAGTACCTGCATCGTGCCATGCTTTTCCGTATTCACCTCCACCTCTTAGGTTTGGCACAGCAAAGATGCCGCCTTGTTCCATCCAAACTGCATTAGCAATACTAAAGTTAGGTGTTAGGCTAACATTAAACCCGCCATAACCATACAGAATTGTTGGGTTTTCACCATTGAGCTTTAAATCCTTTTTGTGTGTAATAATCATTGGTATTTTTGTACCATCCTTAGAATTATAAAACACCTGTTTGCTTTCGTAATCGTCTGGATTAAAATCAATAGCAGGCTTTTTATATAACTCTGATGTACCGTTTTCTATATGATATTTATAAATACTACCTGGTGTTACGTAATTGGTAAAGGAATAATATAATTCTTTTTCGTCTTTCTTTGCACCAAAACCAGACGCCGTACCAATACCTGGTAATTCAACTTCTCGTATTAACTTTCCATTATAATCATATTGTAAAACTTTAGAAACAGCATCTACCATGTAATTAGCAAAAAAATAACCTCCACCAGTTGATGGGCTTAAAACATTTTCAGTTTCAGGTATAAAATCTACCCAATTTTCTGGAGTAGGGTTCGAAGCATCTACGGTTACAATTTTTTGATTTGGAGCGTCCAAATTCGTCATTATATAAAGCTTAGAACCAACATTTTCAATAATGTTAGAATCACTATCGGTATGATCTAAAATAGTAACAAGTTTACTATTAGGATTGGATAAATCCTTAATAAATAATTTATTTCCTGAGGTAGAAACACTCGCTGAAATAATAAGATATTTGTCATCTTCAGTAACTCCGGCACCAATGTATCTGTGTTTTTCTTCAGGTGTCCCTCCAAATATTAAAGCATCTTCGGATTGCTTTGTTCCTAATTTATGATAATATACTTTATGCTGATCTGTTTTTGCTGATAATTCGCTCCCTTCTGGCTTGTCGTAACTTGAGTAATAGAACCCTTCGTTTTTATACCAAGACATGCCACTAAACTTTACATCAACCAATGTATCTTCAATAATTTCATTAGTTTCGACATCCATTATAAGAATTTTTCTCCAGTCGCTTCCTCCTTCAGAAATTGTATAAGCTAAGGTTTTACCATTTTTAGAAAAGCTTGTACCACCTAATGAAATGGTCCCATCTTCATTAAAGGTATTAGGGTTTAAAAATACCTCAGCTGTTTTAGGGTCCTCACCTGTTTTGTATCTATAAATAACATATTGGTTTTGTAAACCATCATTCTTATAGAAGTAAGTGTAATCACCTTCTACAAATGGAGCTCCAATTTTCTCATAATTCCAAAGTTTTCTTAGGCGTTCTTTTAATTCTTCTCGATATGGAATTTGGTCTAAATATCCAAACGTAACTTCGTTTTGAGCTTTTACCCATGCTTCCGTTTCGTCACTTCTATCGTCTTCTAACCAACGATAAGGATCCTTTACGTCCTCACCAAAGTAAGTGTCAACGGTATCAATTGTATGGGTTTCTGGGTAATTTATAGTAGTCTTTTTCACGGTTTCAGTTTCATTTTTACAAGACACAAAAAATGTTAACACTAAAGCAGAAAGAAGTAATTTTCTCATAATTAGATGGATTGAAATAAAACAATATTACTTCAAATATAAGCTTTTAGTTATTTTGATTTGATTAAACAACTAAAAACTTACCCTAAGTATGGTACTAAAATACAGAAAGCATTTCAACCAATTTTATTATTAATTTGTTGAAATGCTTGATTATATCTCTAATCTTAAAATCTATGAGAATACGTTTTTAGTACTAAACCAAACCGTTTTTTATAAGATATTCTCCGATTTGAACCGTATTTGTTGCGGCACCTTTTCTAAGGTTATCACTTACTACCCAAAGATTTAATGTGTTGGGTTGTGAACCATCGCGCCTAATACGACCTACAAAAACATCATCTTTACCGTGTGCATACATTGGCATTGGGTATAAATTGACATCTAGATTATCTTGAAGCGTTACTCCATCAGTTTCACTAAGTAATTGTCTTACTTCACTTAAATCAAAATCTTCTCCAAATTCTACATTAATAGCTTCACTATGACCTCCTGCTGTTGGTATTCTCACTGCTGTAGCTGTTACTGCAATAGTTTTATCATTAAGAATTTTTTGCGTTTCGTTTACCAACTTCATTTCTTCTTTGGTATAGCCATTATCTTCAAAGACATCGCAATGTGGAATCGCATTTTTATGAATTGGGTATGGATAGGCCATTTCTCCTTTTTTACCAGCAATTTCATTTTCCATTTGCTCAACTGCTTTTACACCTGTACCAGACACGGATTGATACGTTGACACAACGATTCGTTTAATTTTATATTTTTTATGAAGTGGCGCTAATGCCATTACCATTTGAATCGTAGAACAGTTAGGGTTAGCAATAATTTTATCTGTATGAGTTAATGTATGCGCATTAATTTCTGGAACCACAAGTTTTTTAGATAAGTCCATTCGCCAAGCAGAAGAATTATCAATAACTGTTGTACCAACCTCAGCAAATTTTGGTGCCCATTCTAAGGACGTATTACCACCTGCAGAAAACAATGCAATATCTGGACGTTTTTCAATAGCAGAAGGGATACTTATGACTTCAATCTCTTTTCCTTTAAACTTTAATTTATTACCTACAGAACGCTCTGAAGCCACTAATAATAGTTCATCTAAAGGGAAATTACGTTCCTCTAATACTTGGAGCATTACATTACCTACCATGCCTGTTGCACCTACAATTGCTACTTTCATAAATCATTTATTTAGAACTTTCAAAATTATAATATTTCTTTAAGTAAATGCTGTTAATAGGTCTTAAAAATGTAATAAAAATAAGATCCTTTAATTATTAATTTTACAATACAAAAAGAAACCCAGACCGTTACGGCCTGGGTTTAGTTAAAATTTAAGTAGTGTAGCGGTGACGCTATCTATAAATTATTTCTTTAAAGAATCTCTGATTTCTTTTAGTAAATCTATTTCAGATGGACCTGCAGGTGCTTCTGGAGCTGGTTCTTCTTTCTTCTTCATTTTATTAACTCCTTTTACAACGAGGAACATTACAAATGCAACAATTATGAAGTCTATAACATTAGTTAAGAATGTACCATATTCTAAGAAAACTGCTCCTACTGTTTCACCAGCCTCATTTAGCGTTCCCTCTTTTAATTGGTACCTCAATGCTTTAAAGTCTGAATCGAAAATCATACCAATTAATGGAGAAACAATACCTCCAGTAAATGCTGTGACTACTTCTTTAAAAGCAGCACCCATTACAAAACCAACTGCAATGTCTATAAGGTTGCCCTTCATTGCAAATTCTTTAAATTCTTTTAACATAATCTCGTGTTTTTAATAGTTAGTTATTAAGTTAATAAGACACAAGGTAATTAAAAAAGTCACATTTTAAAAAAACGATTTCCTATTCGGGCTTTACAATACGCTTTACACGTTGGGAAATGGCTGTTAAAATTTCATAAGAAATGGTTTGCGCTGATTCTGCTAAGTCACTTGCAGGATAAGTCGCATCGAAAACAACAACCTCATCTCCCTCCTTACAAGCTATATTTGAAACATTTACCATTATCATATCCATACAAACATTGCCAATAATAGGAGCTCTTTCGCCATTAATAATAACGTAGCCTTTTCCATGGCCATAAATGCGGTTTATTCCATCTGCATGACCTATCGGAATAGTAGCAGACCTCTCAGAGCCTTCTGATACATAAGCCCTATTGTAACCTACTGTTTCCCCTTTTTCAATCTCGTGAATTTGAGAAATCACAGATTTTAAGCTAGCCACTGGCTTTAAGTTTTTATCTTCTTTGGTAGAATTACCAAAACCGTAGAGTCCAATACCAGAACGGACCATACTAAAATGTGCTTCAGGATAATTTAAAATACCAGAGGTATTACATAAGTGCATCCAGGGTTGATACCCTATTTTTTCTTCAAAGGTTTTAGCAATAGCATTAAATCTTTCTATTTGAAGTTTAGAAAAATCTTTTTCATTACTGTCTTCGCTGGCTACCAAATGTGAAAATATAGATTTCACTTCCACTGCTGTTGTATTTTTAACTTTAGACGTAATGGACTCAATATCGCTTTCTTTAAAACCAAGACGATTTAACCCAGTATTAAATTTGATATGAATTGGATATCCCTTTTGCGATAAGCCTTCTGCAATTTTTATAAATTCATCGAGCACATGAGCGCTATAAAGATTTGGCTCCAAACAGCGATCAATAAGTGTTTTAAAATTAACAGACTGTGGATGCAGTACTAAAATCGGTGTGGTTACACCAGCATCTCTTAAAGCCACACCTTCTTTTACATAAGCAACTGCAAAATAATCAACATCCAATTTTTCGAGGTGCTTTGCTATTTCTGCAGAATCGCTACCATAGGCAAAGGCTTTTACAACAGCTAAAAATTTTGTTTGTGGTTGAACCTTCGACTTTAAATAATTGAAATTATGTGTAAGTGCACCTAAATCAATTTCGAGTATGGTTTCTAAAGCATTAGACATTAGGATTTTCGTCTTTAGAATCAATTTCCTCGGCATCCTTTACCTTCATTTGTCTTATTTTTTCGCGTTGCATGCATTTATAATATGCTGCTCGGCTTAACGGTTCGTATTCATCAACTTCTCCGAGTAAAACCAAATCGTCACTTAGCGCTTTTCTATAGCTGTATTGTGCCAAATTTCCGGTTTTAGTACAAACGGCATGGACTTTAGTAACGTATTCTGCTGTTGCCATTAAATTAGGCATTGGCCCAAACGGATTACCTTTAAAATCCATATCTAAACCAGCCACAATGACTCTAATACCTTTATTGGCTAAATCGTTACAGATGCGTACAATTTCGTCATCAAAAAATTGAGCTTCATCAATACCTACCACATCACAGCCATCTGCTAGAATTGGAATATTTGCTGCAGCTGGTACTGGTGTAGAACGAATTTCATTAGCATCGTGAGAGACAACCATATCTTCATCGTAACGTACGTCGACAGCCGGCTTAAAAATCTCCACCTTTTGTTTTGCAAATTGCGCTCGTTTTAGTCGTCGGATTAACTCTTCGGTCTTACCTGAGAACATGGATCCACAGATGACTTCAATCCACCCAAATTGTTCTTTATGATTTACTGTATTTTCGAGAAACATTTTGTAATTTTAGCACTAAATCGGAGTCTAACTCCGTTTTTATAAAGGTCACGCAAATTTATTAAAAATCAAAAGCAAAACTTACGAAAAGAGAATAAAGAAATTATATTCCTTCGATATTAGAATTATAAGTTGATTTCCAATGCTTGGTGAACACAATAATTCTTCAATAAAAAATAATTAGAACTATGAAAAAGAAATTAGAGTCCGAATTAGTTAGTATTGCCCATAGAATTCTAAAATTAAAAGGTAGAGAAGATATTTATAAAATGCATGAGGAAGTTGCCGTGTTGTATGAAAAACTAACCGTTTTAAAATTTGCTCAAGAAAATTTTGAAGACCGAATGCCAACGATAGGCCATGACTCCTCCTTTTTTGATATGCTAGATACAGCCTTTAACAATAAAGTAAGTGATAACGTTGAAGTTGAAGATAGAACGTATATTAATGTAGACGAGGTTAAGGACGATGACATCATGGAACCTGTAATGTCTAAAATTAAAGACTTAGTGGCACACATGCCAGAGGAAGAGACACCAAAAGATCCTATTTTAGAAAAAGCCATACCTACTGAAAAAAATCCTTCATCTCCTTCTTCTTCAGATTTTGAATCGATTACCTCTGGTTTTGATACCATACCTGAATTTGAACCTATTGATGAAGCTAAAAAACGGGAATCTGAAACTGAAAAAAAATCCCTTAACGATAAGCTAAAAGGTAAACGCTTAAGTATAGGTCTCAACGACAAACTAGCCTTTACAAAGCATCTATTTGAAGGTAAAAGTGAAGATTATGATCGTGTTATTTCTCAAATTAACACAACACCTACACTAGGTGAGGCTAGAAAACTAATTTTAGAAATGGTAAAACCAGACTATAATAATTGGGAGGGAAAAGAAGAGTACGAAGAACGTTTTATAGAACTTGTTGAAGGCCGATTTAATTAATAATTTAGATACACATACCCTACAAAAGGTTGTTGTATACCATTAATCTCTAACACATAGAAATAGGTGCCTACTGGCAACATCTTGGAGCTTTTTAAAAGTCCCATATTGGCTTTGCCATCCCAGGTGTTTACATAATTTTTTGCTTCGTAAATTTGCGTGCCGTATCGATTATATATTTTAAATGTATTCTCGGAGTAATCTTCTATACACGGAATCACGAGTTTATCATTTTTGCCATCATTATTAGGTGAAATACCTTCAGGTATAATTAAGCAATTAGAAATTTCAACCGTAGCCTCATCTTCATTATTGGTTAAATCTCTATCGATTTCATTAACATGCTGCAATACGGCTAAATTAGTAAGGTTATTCGAAGACAAGACCTTAGCCGATATGGTAAGCGTCTCTGAGAAATTAGATTCTAAATATGGAATATGCCACATAAACGAAGCTTCATCAAAAACTCCAAAACTAACGGTTGCTGACACAAATTCATAGCCTTGAGGCAACATATCAATCACCTCGATTAAAGTTGCTGTCGTTGTGCCTAAATTTGTTGCGGTAATTGTAAAATACACCTCTTCACCAAAAACGACATCAGTTGGAGTTACCGTTTTAATAATTTCAATATCAACATCAGAGGCATCAACAATTACATTTAAAGTAGCGCTGGTTTGAGATGTGTCTATATTATTGTTATCAGAGAAATTCTGAAAATTATTGAGATAAGAACCTGCAAATTCCGAAGTTACCATTACCGAAAACGTACAGCTTTCAACTCCCTCTGCAAAAACTAAATTTTCAACACCGACGAAAGTATCACCTATGGCACCTATTAGTGTAGCTGTGCTTCCATTAGACTCAATCCAATTGGGTACACTCGAAAGTAAAACACCATTAGGTAAATTGTCTGTGAAAGAGATTTGGGTTTGGGCTGGATTAGAAGCAATATTATAAATTGTAAATATAAGCTCGCTTTCACCTCCTTCAAAAATAGTTTCTGGCACAAATGACTTTTGCAAAACAGGAGCTATAACTTGCACGCTGTTTATAGAAATGTTAGTCTCAGGTGTTAATTCTTCGTTATTCTCAGCACTAGGTATAGCTTCCGCTATATTATTAAAGGCTCCACCAAAACTTGGAGCAGATACAGGAATAACAATTTTAACTGTGGAACCGGCTTCCATATTAGGAATTATTCCCGAAACAAAATTTCCTGTAATCTCAAAATTTGAGATACATGATGCTATCCCTGAAGCAACACTGCAAGTAGGATCTCCAACGATAGTAAACGCGTCATTAAGTGTATCTTCAAAAAGAACATCTGTAGCGTTAGAACTGGTTGCACTATTACTTATATCGATAACCCAATTAAATATTTGATTTGTATTCACCTGTGTAAACTCTGGGTAAGTTTGGGTTACTAAATCTACACAAGGAGCAAAATAAGTATCAACGTCGGCTTCATTGTTTGTAATAATACTATCAATTATATCATTCACATAATAGGCAGAAACGCGATTAGTCGCCTTAATAGCACTCGTTGAACACTCAGGCAACCAATCTACAGTTACATTAAAACTAACAGAACTATTTGCTGGCAACTCCCAATTATCTTCAGGTATAATTTGCCAAAACGTATCGGCGACTCCGTCTTCAACTACTCCATCTAATAACTCACCAACATTGACATGCTCCATATTAAAACAAGATGCTGTGCCTGTTGTACCTGAACATTCTACAGAAATTAACCGTCCATATATAGAAACGTCCTCACTATTAACACTTGGCATGAAATCTCTAACTTCAATAATGGCATCGGCATCTCCGTCATTGTAAACCGTTATCTCATAAGACACTGAACCCCATTCTATGGTATTACTGGTGGAACTGCCGTTTGGTAATTCTGGGCTTGTTTGCACTTTAGTTACTTGCAAATCAGATGCAACACAAGCATTAAGAACAGGAGGTAATTGTAATTCATTTGAAAAATAATTGTTCATCGGGTTACTATCCACCAATTGTGAGTCTAAAATATTAGTACCGCTTCTTATAACTACAGGAATAGGTGAAGCATTTGTATTACATTCTGGTTGAACATATTCTATTACGGTCTCTATAGTAATGGTCGTGTTGGGTTGTAACATAAAACTATTACTCGTCCAAACTTGTCCTTCAGTAGTTAGAGTAAAGTCACCACATGAAACAGGCCCAGATGTGCCCATGCAATTAACAGACACAATATTCCATGTCACTATAGGATAACTTAAATTCTGAAGAAAAAACCGCATTGGTGTTTCTACAGAACCCATATTACACACAGTAGTTATTAACGTAATTTCCTGGTTATAATCTATAGTAGCATTAGGCACAGGATCCACCTGAACAGTTTCAATACAAATATCAGTTTCTGGACATAAGTTGGCCTCTAATAAATGCGTCGTTACAAAATTTGAATTTACTGATGAGAGCATTTGATGATTTATCGAAATCTTAATAAAACTATTCACCTGAATTGGCATAGGATCTACAGAACACGAAAAATTTGAGTAGCGATAAACCATTTCAAATGTTATACTTCCACCAGATGTTATTTCAAGTTCAACATCATTGAAAAATAGTGTGGTTGGAAGTGACGAACTTGAACCAGAAACAGTTGCAGAAGTACCTAAGACATCTGATAAATCAGGACACACCGTGCCGTTACTTGTCCCAATACATTCTAACGACATAAATTCCACAAAGGGCTGACCATTCTCATTTGGCGATACTAAAATCAAATTACCTTGAATCTCTGTTAGCGGAAAATCAATAGCACTATTATTTGTAATTGTAAATTGATAAGTCACTGAATCACCCCAAGCATTAATCGCTGTTCCTTCTTGCGGTATAAGTTGCGTATGCGTAACCTCAAAATCAATATCTATATCCAAAACATCAATAGATATTATAGATTGATTATTGCTTGTGTTAATATCTTCAACGCTGTCTGGAGGACTAATTGTTCCATTTGCGGCAATACCGCCTAAATTAGTAGGAGCCGTAAGCAACACCAACAATTCCACACTCGAATTATTAGGCATTGTTGCTATCGAAGCTGTTAAAACATTATTTACAATATTAATATTGTTAATATCAGATGCTCCATTCATATTGTTCTGAGAAGCATATGAATTAATCGTTAAATCCGTATCAAAATTTATAGATATTGAAGCGTTATCAACCGAGTTTCCAGAATTCAATACGGTAATCACATATTGAAAATCTTCATAAATATTCACCTGTGAGACCGCTGTTCCATTTAAATTTTGGGCTTCAATTGCAATGGATAAGTCTGCAGTTTGACTATACGACAGACAAATATTAAATAGTAAAACGAGTAAGATATTAAGCGGTTTTAACACAGATAGTTTTTTATATAAGATGTAGATTCTTACAATTGGTTGCGTTAAGATATAGAAAAGATTGTAAATTTGATATTAAGTTTATTGAAACATGAAGCTATACCTTGTTCCTACACCTATTGGAAATTTAAAAGACATTACATTTAGAGCAATCGACGTTTTAAAAGAAGTCGATTTAATATTGGCTGAAGACACAAGAACGTCTGGAAAACTTTTAAAGCATTTTGAGATTACTACACAGATGCAAAGTCACCATATGCACAACGAGCATAAAACGGTGAACCAATTAATTGAAAAACTAAAAGCAGGAATGACTATCGCAGTCATTAGTGATGCTGGTACTCCAGCCATTTCAGATCCTGGTTTTTTATTGGTAAGAGCGTGTGTAGAACAAGGCATTGAAGTCGATTGCTTACCAGGCGCTACTGCTTTTGTTCCAGCTCTAGTCAATAGCGGATTACCAAACGATAAATTTGTTTTTGAAGGCTTTTTGCCTGTCAAAAAAGGACGACAAACACGCTTACGACTTCTAGCCGAAGAAACAAGAACCATCATCTTTTACGAAAGTCCGCATAAACTAATTAAAACACTCAGCCATTTCTGCGACTATTTTGGAGACAACCGCTTAGTCTCTGTATCTCGTGAAATAACAAAGTTGTACGAAGAAACCATTAGAGGCACTGCAAAAGAAGTTTTAGAATACTACACCAATAAGCCACCAAAAGGCGAAATTGTAATTGTTGTCGCAGGGAAACACAAATAGACTTATGACTTTAAACGCTTTTTTAACTCAGTTAAAATCTAATCCTGGTGAGATTGAATTTTCTGAAACGATGCAAATTATAGAAGCCCATTACAATTTTACACCAACAGCTTTCACCAATGGAACTTTAGAAAATGCTAAAAATCAAAATTCAGGTTCTTGTAAATTGTTTGCTTTTGCTATGGATCAAAAATTAACTGTAGAAGAAACCTTAGCTTGTTTTGGCAAGTATTATTTTGAAGATGTTTTAATAAATCCGGATGGAAAAGGACATCAAAACATCCGAAATTTTATAAAAACAGGCTTCAACGGGCTACATTTTGAAACTTTTCCTTTACAAAAAAAATAAAGATACCTTTAGCAATTGGGTTAACCTTTAAAGCTACAGCATCAGTCGTAATCTTTTACTTTCTTTAATTTTCTACTTCAAATTAAAATTATGGAGACTAAACATTATAACGTATTTGTAATTGGCAGTGGTATTGCAGGACAAACCACAGCTACAACATGTGCAAAAGCTGGATTAACTGTGGCAATTTCAGACAACCGTAAATTTGGAGGTACCTGTGCCACACGAGGTTGCGATCCTAAAAAGATACTTATGCAATTTGCAGATTTAGTAAAACACTCCCATCAACTCGAAGGTTTAGGAATAAAAAAAGCACCTAAAATTAAGTGGAAAAAAGTTCAAAAATTTAAAACTTCTTTTACTAAACCCATACCATCCTCGACCGAAAATGACTTAATAGATTTGGGTATTGATTTATACCATCAGTCTCCAAAATTTATTAGTAAAAATGAAGTTATCGTTGAAGGTAAAACCATCTCTGCTGACAAGTTTGTTATTGCTACAGGTTATGTTCCACGGTCGTTAAAATTTAAAGGATCGGATTTATTAAAAACAAGCGATGCTATTTTGAAGTTAAAAAAAATACCGAAATCAGCGATTTTTATAGGTTCAGGATATGTTGGTATGGAATTTTGCTACATGCTTTCTACACTTGGCTGCAATGTAACCATGGTTGAGGTTGGTGATACGGCATTAAGTCAATTTGATTCTTATTTGGTTAAGAAATTAATGAAGACTTTAGAAGACAATGGAGTCACATTTATGTTTAAGACCAAACCCATCTCAATAGAAAAGTTGAAGAAAAACTTAAAACTGACGTATGAAAAAGACGGTAAAACAAAAGCGATAAAGGCTAGAAAAATTTTTAATACGGCAGGTCGTGTACCAGCTACAGAAGTTCTAGATTTAGAAAAAGCTCAAATAAAAAGTGATGAATCTGGAATTATAGTTAACGATTTTATGCAAAGCACAAGTAACGATAATGTATATGCCTGTGGAGATGTTTCTAGTAAATCTTTGGCTTTAACACCGCTTTCAGGACTACAAGGGCATATAGCAGCACACAACATAATCCAAGGGAATACTAAAGAATTTGAAAACCCATTAGTACCATCAGTTGTGTTTACAAAACCGCAAATAGCAAGTGTTGGATATTCAGAAGAAGAAGCCCAAAGCAGATATAAAAATGTAAACATTTATAAAGAGGATGCTTCCGACTGGTACAACGCTAAAAAAGAAAATGCGGCTGCCTACGCTTATAAAATTGTAGTTAACGAGCGTACTCAAAAAATAGTTGGAGCACATTTATTAAGCGCACAGGCCAATGAAACCATTAATATATTTACTTTAGCCATAAACAAGGGCTTAACGGTTAATGAATTTAAGAAGCTAATATTTACCTATCCATCCTATACTAACGATTTAAAAAACATGCTTAACGATGTCGATTAAAACATGAAAGGATTACTTCGCAACATCAGCCAATGTACCCTCTGTAAAACCTGTTTACCCTTAGGACCGAGACCTGTGGTAACCGCAAATCCAAAATCTAAAATTGTAATAATTGGCCAAGCACCAGGCAAAAAAGTACATGCTTCGGGCATTCCTTGGGATGATCAAAGTGGAAAAAAATTAAGACAATGGCTCAATGTTACAGAAGAAGAATTTTACGATACTAATAATTTTGCTATTATGCCTATGGGATTTTGTTATCCAGGAAAAGGTAAAACAGGAGATTTACCTCCAAGAAAAGAATGTGCACCACAGTGGCACAAAGCCTTGTTAGATAAGATGCCTCATGTTGAACTAATTCTTTTAATTGGAGCTTATGCACAAAACTATTATTTAAAGGATAAAAAAACGCTAACAGAACGTGTTGGCGATTATCAAAACTACTTACCTACATATTTTCCTATACCACATCCATCACCAACTAACCGGTTTTGGCGCGCTAAAAATCCTTGGTTTGAAGAATTAGTAGTACCTCAACTAAGAGAAAAAATTTCAGAATTATTATAAGATCTACCTATTTCAAGTACTGAAAATATTTCATCGCAGCATCTGGATTCGCTTTTACATCAACTCTTAAGATTTCATCTCCATTATCATCGAGTTCTAAAATATAAAAAGTTCCATTTACTTCCTCTTTTTGCAGATAAATCTTAGTACTTCCATCCTCATTAAAAAACTTTATAGTTTCGTAACTGTCATAATTAGAAGACACCATTTCCGAATAAATTTTACCCTCTACAATTCGTTGTGTAATTGTTCTACTATCCTTTATAAAGCGCTGAGAAACAATATTTCCTAATAAATTATAATGAAGTGTTTCAACCGATTCACCATCTACAACTTTAGATTCGGACTGTACTTTTCCGCTATCAAAATAAGAATACTTATTTCCTACTAAAACATCATTTTTATAGGTCTTTTTACTATTTAAAACTCCATTAGGATAATACATCAGTTCATCTCCATTTTTTTTACCGTTAGAATATTTTGTATGAGAAAACATTTCGCCATTAGGATGAAAAACAATATAATCTCCATTTAATAAACCGTCTTTAAATTCAAATTCTTCCCATTTAGACATCTTATCACCAACAACGTAATAACCATCCATAAACTTTTGAGTTTCATTTAGTCTATAATATTCTAATCCATTATACACATTAATAGTATAGGCATTTCTTCCAATAAAAGTAAAAGAATCATCATTCTTATCCTTTTCAGAAGATTTACAACCAAGTACCAATAAAACATGTATTAAAAATAGAAAAGTAAGCTTAGATAATTTCATAGTTAGATGTCGTTAAATTAATACAGAGATCCATCGTGCTTTCCAACAGTAAACCCATGTTTTCCTAAGTATTGATTGCCGCTTTCTACAGCACCTTCTTCAATAGTGGTTCCCATAGAATCATTCCAGCGGTTAAGGTAACCAAACAACGAAATAACTCCTAACATTTCAACAATTTCACCTTCATCCCAATATTGATATAAACGCTGTTTAATTTCTGCATTAACAGCATTGGGCACTTGGCTTGCGGCTAAGCTAAAATCTAAAGCTGCACGTTCTGCGTTGTTAAAAGCAGAATGTGTTCGGTACTCCCATATATTATCTAGCTGTTCTTGTTCTGCTCCATACCGTTCTGCAGCTCTAATGGCATGCGCTTGGCAATAGCGACAACCAGTAGCATTACTACTCACCCAAGCAATCATTCGTTTTAAGGCCGAAGTTACGCGTCCTTCATTAGCCATAACCGCTTTATTCAAATTAATAAAAGCTTTACTTATAGCGGGTCTGCGTTGCATAGTTAGTACTGAGTTTGGACAAAACCCAAGTGTTTCATTAAAAAATTCAGCTAATTCTTTGGTCTCAGGATCGTGCTCAGCAGATAATGGAGTTACTAATGCCATATTTATTTTTTTTAAGTCGTATTTTTGAAGTAACAAGATAATACTTATAACGTTTTAAACTATACATTATGCAACATAAAATCACAACAAGTTGGAAAGGCGGATTAACCTTTGAATCTGATAATCCAAGTGGAAAAACCGTCCTTATGGATACGAACATCGCTGGTACCGATCACAGAAATGGGCTGTCACCAAAAGCCATGATGTTATCGTCTTTAGCAGGATGCTCTGGCTTAGATGTTATTTCTACTTTAGATAAAATGAAAGTGGTAATTGATGATTTTAAAATGGATGTATCAGGAGAATTAACCGATGAGCACCCAAAGTATTATCATACTGTGGTTGTAGATTATCATTTTTATGGAGCAGATCTAAACCAAAAAAAATGTGAACGTGCTGTAACTTTATCGGTTGAAAAATACTGTGGAGTTATGGAAATGTTTCGTCGTTTTGCTAAGGTCGAAACACATATTCATTTTCATAATAATTAAACGAGAATTCACTGGTCGAGCGCAGTCGAGACCTTAAATTCATATTAAATTAACCGCTCGACTGCGCTCGAGGGGATATCAAAGATGCGTTGGACACTTAAACCAAAACCCGATTCAGAAAAAGTTGAAGCTTTAAAAAAAGCACTTCAGGTAGATGATATTGTTGCTACTTTATTATTGCAACGAGGTATAGAAACTTATGATGCTGCTAAAATGTTTTTCAGGCCTAGTATTAAAGAACTTCACGATCCTTACCTCATGAAAGATATGGATAAAGCTGTTACCAGAATTGAAAAGGCTATTGAGGTAGGTGAAAATATAATGGTTTATGGTGACTATGATGTCGATGGCACAACGTCTGTGGCTTTAATGTCTTCCTATTTAAAAACAAGAACGGATACGGTTGCCACTTACATTCCAGATCGATATAACGAAGGGTACGGTGTGTCTTACCAAGGCATTGACTTTGCAGATGATAATGGCTTCTCGCTAATAGTGGCCTTAGATTGTGGTATAAAAGCTATAGATAAAGTCGCCTATGCCAAAGAAAAAGGTATAGATTTTATAATCTGTGATCATCATAGACCAGGTGATAAAATTCCAGAAGCTGTTGCGGTTTTAGACCCAAAACGCGACGATTGCGATTATCCATTTAAAGAATTATGTGGTTGTGGAGTGGGTTTCAAATTAATTACCGCTTTAGCCTCAAACCAAGGGCAAACGGTAGAAGATTTAACCGCATATCTCGATTTGGTTGCTACAGCCATCGGAGCAGATATTGTACCTATTGTAGGAGAAAACAGAGCCTTGGCTTATATGGGATTAAAGGTTATAAATACAAACCCTAGACCAGGAATGAAGGCCATTATTGCAGAGGTTAAAAAAGACCTACTAACCATAACTGATGTGGTGTTTATCATTGCTCCAAGAATTAATGCTGCAGGCCGAATGAAGCATGGCAACCATGCTGTAACTTTATTAACCGAAACGGACTTTAATCTTGCCGCAAAATATGCCGTAGAAATCGATAATTTTAATACCGACCGTCGAGAAACCGATAAACGGATTACGGAAGAAGCTTTGATACAAATAGAAGAAAACAAGGAACAAGAGGGGGTTACTACGGTTGTTTACGACGCATCATGGCATAAGGGAGTAATTGGTATTGTAGCATCGCGCTTAATTGAAACCTATTACAGACCGACTCTTGTTTTTACAAAAAGCGGAGATAAGTTAGCTGCTTCTGCTCGATCTGTAAAAGGCTTTGATGTGTATAATGCCTTGGAAGCTTGCTCTGAACATATAGAACAATTTGGCGGTCATAAATATGCTGCTGGCTTAACCTTATTACCTGAAAAATATGACGCGTTTAAGGCCAAATTTGAAAGCGTTGTTAAAGAAACTATAGACCCTAAGTTATTAACACCAGAGCTTAACGTTGATATGGAAATAGAACTGGGACAAATCAATGATAAATTAATGCGAATTCTAAAACAATTTGCACCTTTTGGCCCTGGTAATATGTCACCAACCTTTATGTCTCAAAATCTTAAAGACACAGGTTGGGGAAAATGCGTCGGTGAAGACAATAAACATTTACGCATTACCGCAACGCAATCTTTTAATGATAAAATGGTTTGTATAGGTTTTGGCTTAGGTAATAAAATAGAGATTATTAAAAGCAAAAGACCATTTAGTGCTGCCTACGCTATTGATGAAAACCATTGGAATGGCAATGTGAGTTTACAATTGAAACTGAAGGATATAAAAGAATAATAAATCTTTCAAGTTTTTTGAAACCATGAAGATTTAAAATATAACACACCTTTTTTCCGTTAATTGAACATGAAACAACTAATCGTATTGCTCTTACTTTTTTGTGGTTTTATAGCAACGGGTCAAAACTTAGTTGAAAATCCAAGCTTTGAGGATTTCTACGATTGCCCAAATGGCATCAGTTTTTTTCATAGAAATGTAAAAAATTGGACGATTCCTAATAATGGTACAACAGATTATTTTAATTCTTGTAGTGAGAAAATGGGAGTTCAAAACTTCAATGGTTATCAAAAAGCTAGGACTGGAAATGGCTATGCTGGAATATATGCGTATTTTAAGAAAGACTATAGAGAATATATTCAAGGTACCTTAAAATCTACTTTAGAACGAGGAAAGAAATATCAAGTAAAATTCTATATCAGTTTAGCAGAAAATTCAAGATACGCACTTAAAGAATTGGGAATGATGATGACTTCCGAAAAATTCAATGCATCCAAAAGTAAAACAAGTATCAATGCAAGAAACTTTGCGAAACGAATTCCTAATTTAACATTTCGACCAACTTTCCACAAAGAGTTTTACGATAACGACAAAGACTGGATGGAGGTTTCCTTTGTGTATACTGCACACGGTTTTGAAAATTACTTTGCTATAGGAAATTTTAATACGAATGCCGACACTAAAAAAAGTAAAGCTAGACAAACTAAATATGAATCGTTTTCCTATTACTATATCGATGATGTTTCAATAGAACCCTTAGTAAAAGAAGAAGAGTACGTTAAAAAAGAAACTTTAGAAACGGTTGAAGAACCTACCATTAAAACCAACGAAATCTACACCTTAAAAAATGTATTATTCCACTTTGACAAAGCTGAATTGTTAGAGGAATCAATAGAAGAACTCAATCAGTTATATTCACATTTAAAAAGAAATCCTAATTTTAAGGTGGAAATTTATGGTCATACAGACGCTATAGGTTCAGAAAATAGAAACCAAGAATTATCTGAGCAACGTGCAAAAGCTGTGGCAGATTATTTAATTTTACAAGGTCTAAATACTTCGAGAATAGAATCTTTTGGTTATGGAAGTTCGCAACCTGTGTCTACCAATGACACAGAAGAAGGTAAACAACAAAATAGACGTGTAACGTTTAAAATAATAGACTAGAAATTGGCAAAAAACGACCCTTACGCAGCCTTAAGAATCAAAGAGTTTAATATATTTCTGCTAGTTAGATTTGCCTTGGTGTTTGGTTGGTCTATGCAATTTATTGTTATTGAGTGGCAAGTATATGCATTAACTAATGATAAATTAAGCCTTGGCATCATTGGCCTGTGTGAATTTCTACCGGCATTTTTATTCGCTCCTTTTGCGGGTCATATAGTTGACAAAAAGGAAAAGCGCAACTTATTCACCATTTGTATAGCCTTATTCTCATTGATAAGTTTTGGACTGTTTTGGCTCACTTCAGAAACTATTGAAAGTTCGCTAAAAGTAAACTATATTCTATACTGCATCTATGGTTTAGTGTTTTTTGGTGGTGTTTTAAGAGCCTTTTTTGGGCCTACTATTTTCTCTCTTATTGCACTTATAGTTCCAAAAAAAATATATCCTAATGCGGCAACGTGGAGCAGTAGCACATGGAAAGGAGCCAGTGTATTTGGAGCTTTATGTGGAGGCTTTTTAATTGCTTGGATTGGTGTGCATCATACCCTCGGAATTATATTTCTTTTAGTAATGCTGTCCTTAATCTTAGTTTTTGGTATTAAAAAGAAACCTATTCTCAATAAAAGAACGGACGAATCGGTTTTGGATAGTTTAAAAGTGGGGCTAAAATTTGTCTTCAACGATAAAGTGGTTTTAGGAGCTTTAACCTTAGATATGATTGCTGTTCTGTTTGGTGGAGCTGTTGCTATATTTGCCGTATTTGCAAAAGACGTTTTAGACGCAGGTCCCAGAGGATTCGGGTTTTTAAACGCTGCACTTTCTTCTGGAAGTATAATTACCATGGTGGCTACCACCTATCTTCCGATTACACGAAACACGGGAAAAAAACTTTTAATTTCAGTGTTTTGTTTTGGAATCTTTATGATTGTGTTTGGAGCTTCAAAACTATTATGGCTTAGTCTTATTGCTTTATTTTTATCTGGTGTATTTGATGGAGTATCTATGGTGATTCGTCAAACGATTCTTCAACTTAAAACTCCAGATGACATGAGAGGACGGGTCGGTGCTGTAAATTCTATGTTTGTTGGGTCTTCTAATGAGCTTGGTGCGCTTGAAAGTGGTATTGCGGCAAAACTATTTGGTGCTCCTTTAGCGGTAATTCTTGGTGGTACAGTAACGCTTATTACTGTGACAACCATGAGTATTAAAAACACTTCTTTACGCGAACTCGATCTCTCTAAAGATATTGAGGAACACGAAAAAGATGGAGTGTAAAATCACTTTTAAGCCTTGTCAATTTTACTACTTTTGCCATCAAACTTTTAATAGTTCATTTTGCATGATTCTAAAACTGCTTAAAATAGCATTGGAAAAAGATATCGTTATCTCTTCAATTAAAGTCGCAATAGTAGTGGGTTGTATTTTAAATATTATCAACCAAGGAGACTTGTTATATCATCTCAATTTTGAAAAAGTAAATTGGTTAAAACTTGGCTTATGCTTTGTGGTGCCTTATTCTGTATCGACCTATGCTTCTGTTAAAGTAAAAACAGGACGGAATTAATATTTCTTCAGCTCAAATTTTTCACCATCAAAAACACCATAAGTGTAATAGTGAATCCAGTCGCCTAAATTAATATATTTAGAAGTTTTATTTAATTGAATTTCTAAAGGTAAGTGTCTATGACCAAACACAAAGAAATCACGATGTTTATCTTGTAGTTTACGTTTACAATACGCCACTAACCATTCATTATCCTCACCTAAAAATTTAGCATCATCATCACCTGAAATCATTTTGTTTTTTACAGACATATATTGCCCGATTTTAATCCCAATATCGGGATGCATCCATTTAAAACACCATTGAAAAAAAGGATTTGTAAACACTTTCTTCATGCGTTTGTAGCCTTTATCTCCCGGACCTAAACCATCACCATGACCTACAAAAACGGTTGTTTGGTTAAACGTAAATTCTTCAGGTTTATGGTATACCGTAATTCCGAGTTCTTCTTCAAAATAGCCACTCATCCATAAATCATGATTGCCTACAAAATAATGAATTGGAATCCCAGAATCACTAATTTCGGCTAGTTTCCCCAGCGTTCTTGTAAATCCTTTAGGGACGACGGTTTTATATTCAAACCAAAAATCAAAAAGGTCTCCCATTAAAAAAATCGCAGCGGCATCTTCTTTTATTTCGTCTAACCAAGCCACAAATTTTTTTTCACGTGGCTTTGACGCTTCAGATGTTGGAGCTCCTAAATGGTTATCGGATGCAAAATAGATTTTTTGCCCCTTAGCGATTTGTATGTGTTTAGATTTATGCATTGTCACTAGCATACCATTCTGCGTAAGAAGACGCTGTTTCAGACAATCTTAAGGAATGTAGTTTTATGTTTTCTGGTAAACGGTTTTTAATTTTTTTAGCAAAATCAATAACCATCATTTCACTTGTAGGTTGGTAATCTACCAACAATACATTGTGGTCTCTATCAGCTAATTCTTTAGCCAGCTCCACGTGAGGTGTGTTCTTGTTAAAAACGGTAGCATGATCAAAAACATCAACAATTTCTTCCTTTACGATTTTCTTCAGATCACCAAAATCAATCACCATGCCGTATTTCACATTTGAAGTATCAGCTATTGGAGTACCAATAACCGTTACGTGTAAATTGTAACTATGGCCATGCACATTTTTGCACTTCCCATCGTAACCGTAAAGGGCGTGGCCTGTTTCAAAAGAAAATTGTTTTGTTATGCGAATTTTGCTCATGTAGTTCTAAATTATCTTGCAAAGATATTATAAATGTAAAAGGAATGGCTTTTTAGATTACATTTGCGCACTTTTTTTAAATATATTTTGAAATATGATTCTATTAAATTTCTTTAGAAGTCACGGTGAATAGCCTTTTTGAAGCTATTCCGTTTGTTGAAAATCCGCTTTATGAGCGAATAATTTCAGACATTTCATCGCAAAAATATAGTATTGTTGATGATTTTTTTTCAGAAGATGAAGTGATTGCTTTGCGGCATTCATTGCTTCTAAAATATGAAGAAGATGCTTTTAAAAAATCGGCAATTGGAAATAAAACCAATGCATTGATAAAAAAAGCAGTCCGTGGTGATATTATCCTTTGGATTGATGAACATGTGGTAAATACTGCTGAGAAATTATTCTTTAATAAAATCAACGATTTAAAAGACTATCTTAATCGTACCTGTTTTCTCGGGATTAATCAGAAAGAGTTTCATTATGCAATTTATCCTAAAGGCACTTACTATCAACGTCATTTAGATACGTTTCAAAATGATGACAGACGTCGATTGTCTTTTGTATGTTACTTGAATAGTGAGGATTGGCAACCTAAAAATGGAGGAGAATTAGTACTTTATTTAGATCGCGAAGACCAAGTAATTTATCCTTTTCCTGGGAAAATTGTTATTTTTGAAAGTCAAGAATTAGAGCACGAAGTAAAACCTGTTAATACCCAAAGACTAAGTATTACAGGTTGGTTAAAAACAAGATAAAGCTGTATTAACGTCTTTTATATTTGTTATAAAAAAATACAATTATTAGAACTAACCCTAATAAAAGGAATAAGCCGTTTCCGCCTAAAAAACTTAGAATATCCATACTATTCGTCTTTAAATCTGTTTTTGTTATATCTATAAATTAAAAATGCTATTATAACCAATACTACAAATGGTAAGAGTGTACCAATAAAAACACCAATACTATAGGCATTATCTGGCGCATTCTTTAATTTTTCGTCTATATTAACGTCTTGTAAAAGTGTTATTAGAAAGCTCATTTATAGAATTTAAAATACGAATCAAATTTAAGTGTTTTGCGCTAGAGGAATAAATGTTTTTCTAAATTTTATAATTAGAGGCAAACCACGTGCTACCATCCAAAAAGTAAAGGCAATAAAAATGCCATACAATTTATAGTCCAACTGATCGGTTAAAAATATGATAGGAATAAAAACGACTAAAGTTGAGAATAATAATACGTTTCTTAGATATTTCATTTCTCCTAAACCTTTAAAAACTCCGTCAAAAATAAAAGCTAAGGCGCATAGCGGTTGCATGGCTAATATTATCCAAAAGATCTCATAAAACTTAGATAATACCGCTTGGTCATTACTAAAAAGTCGCCCCAAAGGATAATAGATAACGGCTCCGATGGTTCCAATTATAAGTCCAACGATAATACCGTACTTAATTAATTTATTACTAAGAGCAATTAGGCTTTTATAATCTTTTGCACCCAGTAATTTTCCCGATAAAATATTACCAGCACTGGCATAACCATCAATTAAGAAGGCTCCTAAAAACCACAAGTTAATAGCAATGGTATATGCTGCAATATAACTACCTCCGTATTTTGTGGCAAAACTAGTACCGAAATACAGCGCAATATTCAGAGCAATGGTTCTTACAAATAAATTAAGAATCATTAACGTAAAACGTTTCATTTCAGGATTGAAAGGAAATTTTACAATCAACGGAATGTCGGTTTTTTTTAATAAATAATACGCAGAAAGTAAGGCCATAATAAGTTGTGCAAAAACGCTGGCATAAGCTGCTCCTTCAATGTGCATAGCTGGAATAAAACCTTCTATGCCATAAACTAAGATAACATCAAAAATAATATTTGCTGAAGCTCCAGAAATAGCTATAAGCATGGGAAAATACGTGTTTTGAAGTCCTCTAAACGTTCCAAAAACAGCAATAGTGAATAAGGTAAATGGAAAGCCAAAGACACGAATGCGGTAATAATCTACGCTATAATTTAAAATGGCACCATCGGCATTATAAAGCTTAAAAATATGTGACGCTAGCGGATATGTCACTGCGATAATTAAGAGGCTTAAGGTGGTAATAACAAAAATAGCTTGACCAGGAAGATTTTTTACAGCTTCTATATTTCCAGCACCCAAATATTGAGATATTATAGAAGAGATAGCGCTTCGTGTTTGTCCTAAAACCCAAATTAACATGGATAAAAATGTGGTTACAATACCTACAGCGGCTAAAGATGTTGTGGCATTGGCTTCCATATTTCCAATAATGGCCGCATCTGTTAAAGACAAAATAGGCTCAGACACACCTGCAATTAATGCCGGAATCGCTAATTTGTTAATTTGTTTTAAGGTTATAGAAGTACTCACAATACTAATTCGTAACAATGAAAAGGAAAATCACTTTGCTTTGGAAAGTAAATATCTCCTAATCGTTTATAACCGCGAAGTTCGTAAAACTTTTGGTTTCTTTTGTTTTTTGAAAAGGTATCTAATCGAATAGAACTATAGTTATTGTCTATTGAAAAATGTTCCGCAAAGTCCATAAGCTGCTGGGCATAACCTTTGCCTTGATATTTTGGATGAACCGCTAACCGATGAATATAAATATTGTTTTCGTTAAGGGTTAACCATTTTATAGGTTTATATTCGGAATCCATAAAGGTGGAAACAACAATGCATCCAACGATATTAGACTCTTTTTCTAAGACATAAAGTTCATTTCGTTTTATATCGTTTTTAAAAGCCTCAGCATTTGGATAGTGCGCATTCCATTGAAAAATACCTTTATCTATCATCGATGTTGCACAGGCTTTTGTAATTTCTAAAATAAATGTAATATCTTTTTCTTCTGCTAAACGAATCATTATATTGTTTACTTTTACAATCGTAAATGTAATTATAATTTGGGGATGTAGCTCAGTTGGCTAGAGCGTTTGACTGGCAGTCAAAAGGTCGTCGGTTCGAGCCCGATCTTCTCCACAAAAGCGTGTTTAGTGCACGCTTTTCTCAGTTATAAACTTTAGTATAATTTCTACCACCAATTTTAATTCGTTAGTCAGATCTTTTTTATCCCAAGGGTGCTTGGTGTTAAATACATGATCAGCATTTTCGACAATGGTGAGTTGGCTATTTGGCTGCCATTGATGCAAAGCTTTAGCTTCACTAATATTTACCGAAGAATCTTTATCACCATGAAGAATTAAAATAGGAATTTCAATCTGTTTTATAGCAGCTTCTATGTTAAGGCTATTTTCATTAGCTTTAAAATCTTCAAAAAATTGATAATAATGAGGCATTTGTTGTTTGGTTCTTCCATTTACAACATATTTAACGCCTTCTTCTTTCCAAGTTTTAATAGCTTCTTCAGTACCAAATCTATTTTCAAAATTACTTACACTGGCTAATGTTATAAGTTGTGCTATTCTTGTATCTATTGAAGATTTAAGTATGGCAATACCTCCACCACGACTGTGGCCTATCACACTTATGTTATTAATGTTTATAGTTTTATTAGATGCAAAACGATTTTGAGACCAAGTTATAACAGCGTCCAGATCTTCTAATTCTTTGGAGTAATTGTTATTTCCGAAAGCTTCTAAGTCTGGAAAATCAATTGGGTTTTCCATTGTGCCTCCGTTGTGTGAAAAGTTAAATTTTATAAAGCAGCAGCCCAATTGTGCAAACATTTCTGCCATGATGTTCCAAGCTCCCCAATCTTTAAAACCTTTATAGCCATGACAAAATATAACTATTGACTGGTTGGTTAGATTTTTGGAATAGAAGGCATCAATAAGTATTGGTTTTTTAGTCTCTCTTTCTAATATTATGTTTTTCTCAATTGTCATCAGTCAAGTTCTTTTTCAATAAAATTAAGCTTAGAATTACAAATTTCAGAAATGAGTTTCTTGAGTTCTATTTCAAAATTATCTAAAGTTTCATCTGTTATTAAGTGATCTTTCTTTCTGGAGTGCGATGAAGGCTTTTTACCAAATTTCAGAAAGCCTTCATTTAGATTTTTAAATGAAATAATTCCGGCTTCTATCGGTAATTTTATACGGTTATTTTGTCGCATCATATAAGCGTAACATAAAATCTGAAATGGCTTACTGTACTTAATGTAGTCCGTAGTGATATCTTCCCAATCGACTATTTCAACCTTATTCTGTTCGACTTTGCCAGACTTATAATCAATAACACGTACCACACCATCAAACATATCAACTCTATCAACTTTACCTTTTAGTTTAATCGGAAAATCTAATCCGTCTATGGCAATGTCTATACTTTCATCTGATTCTATAGATAAAATTTTTATTTCACGACCTTGATTAAGGCTTTCTATTTCTAAGTTTAAAAAATTTAAAATATAACGTTGGGCAATTTCAAAAATGATAAGATTTTTTCCTTGTGAGAATCCTCCTTTATTGTATAAGTTTTCAAAGTGCTTAGTCACCATAGCTTTAGTACATTTTTTGAAATCCTTAAGGTGATCTACAGTTAATATGGAACCCTCTAATGGTTTGTAAAAATCTTCAAGCGAATTATGAATCACGGATCCTAACGTATTCGCGGCGATGTTTTCTTCAACCTCATCGAATTCTTTAATACCTAATATTTTATCGTAATAAAAATCTATTGGGTTTCTAATGTAATTGGTTAAGGACGATGGCGAATACCCTTTACCAGACAATTCTTTTATTTGCTCAATAACCGAAGGTGTTTTAATTATTTCAGTTAACTTTTGTTCTATAATTGGAACATCG
Source organism: Winogradskyella sediminis (assembly GCF_003387355.1). GTDB lineage: Bacteria > Bacteroidota > Bacteroidia > Flavobacteriales > Flavobacteriaceae > Winogradskyella > Winogradskyella sediminis. The sequence continues at coordinate 834,585 of NZ_QUNH01000001.1, read as the reverse complement.
GGTGATATAATTCTACTTTTAATATCATGAATACCTTCGACTTCTAACTGTGTTAAAAAACGACTTTTCTCACCACCTTTTAGAGCATCAATTTCTGTATTATACAAGATATACACGTTTTTTGCACGTTGTAAAAGTCTATAAAAGTGGTAGGTATAAACAGCATCCTTCTCCTTGAATGTCGGTAGATGATTTTCAATTTTTACATCGAACGGAATAAAAGAATTATTGGTTTTTCCCGAGGGCAAAATCCCTTCATTGACAGAACTAATAATAACGGTTTCAAAATCTAGAACACGCGATTCTAACATTCCCATAATTTGAAGACCTTCTAAAGGTTCTCCTTTAAAATCTAAAGTTTCAGAACTTAATAATTCTCTGTAAATTGATTGTAATGCTACAATGGATTTTAAATATTTATAAGTTGATTCTAATTGAGAAAGTTGGTTAAATAACGTATTAAAACGATATAAATATTCTAACTCTAAACTGTGGTTTTGTTTATCATCTTCAAAATTCCATTTCATTTTCAAAATAAGTTCCGAACAATGTTCTAAAGCTTTTCTAGGATTATCATTCCAGGAACTGAAGAGTAAATCTATAAGTTTTGAATGCGACGTTGTAAGCTGATTTAGCTCACCTACTGTCATGTACACAATATTGTTTTTTTGAATATATGCTACAATATCTTCTGAAACATTACTGGTTTCAGCATCAAACAGCGGGTAAATAGATGGGTGAGATAAAATTGAGATAACATCCTTATAGTAAAACTGTTTCGGATTCGTTTTATGGATACTTAATAATTCTTCAAAAAAAGAAGCTAATGGAACAAATTGCAAAGGTAAACCCATGGTAACATTCAACTTTGTGATGTGATTAGGGATTGAATTTAAAACTGGTAGTAATAAATGCTCTTCTCCTAAAACCACGGCAATGTTAGAGACATTGGAATCTTTTTCTGTTAGTTCATCTAAAAGTTGCCCAATATATTTTGCTTGTCCAACTAACTTAGGAATTCCGATAGCCTCTATCTGCTTGGGCTCCGTATAGTGCTGAGTTACCCAATTAAAAGATTGTGATTTAAAATAATTCCATTTTGATCTGTGTTGTCTTGTAAACCAACCAGCATCATGTACATTATCATCAATAAAAGCTTTATCTATATCCCAATAGATATGTGCTAAATCATTTTTTAACAAGCCTTGAATAATCTGAGATTCTGCAGTGTTTAAAGCATTAAAACCGAGGAAAACATGTGTCATAGCTTTACTGTTTTCCATGTAAGATTCTAAATTATCCACGGCTTCTCTATAAATTAAACCTTGATAGCCTTGTTTAGACGTTAACAAATTTTCAGTAAAGGCCGTATAGTAGCTTTTAAGGTGTTTCCAGAACTTTAAATGGTTTTTAATAAGATCTGTTTGCTCTGGCTCCAAAGACCAATGATTAAGCTCTTTTATAGCTTTTAGGTAATCGAAAATATGATCTTGTGGTATAAGGTAACGATCTATTTCATTAAAGTCTTGCAGTAGTATTTGTGCCCAAGTAGAAAAAGATTCAAAAGACTCTTGGTCTTCTTTACTTGTTAATGAAATATACGTCTCGTACAGTCTAAATATTAAATCTGTATTAGGTAGGTTTTGTAAACCAGAAAGTTCTTCAACAAATTCTTCACTACTCAGTATGTGAGGAGCAAATATTGGATGATCTATTAGTGTAGAAAGGTGATGTTTAAGAAAAACACCAGCGCGTTTACTGGGTAAAATAAAATAGAGATCTTCTAGGTTTAAGCCTTTTTTCTGAAGATCTATAAGTACAGATTTTATAAAACTTATCATTTTATAAAAATAAAAAACGCCCCGAATATCGGAGCGTTTTTTTTATATATTTTAGATGTGATTAGTTTTTCAACTTCACCTCTACACGTCTGTTTTCTTTTTTACCAGCACTTGTTCTGTTGCTAGCGATAGGATTAGACTCTCCGAAACCAGCAGCTGTTAATCTCTCTGAACTAATACCATTAGCGATTAAGTAATCTCTAACTGCATTCGCTCTTCTTTCAGATAAAGCCTGGTTCATTGATTTAGATCCATCAGAATCTGTGTGACCTTCTAAAGAGAAGTTAGCTTGTGGATATTCTTTAAAGATCGCTACCATTGACTGTAATACTTGGTCAGTTTGCTTTTGGAAAGTTGCTTTACCAGAGTTAAATAAGATAGATCTAGAGTACTCATTTAAAGTATCCATTACTTCTTCAGTTGGCTTAACTTCAGGACAACCGTTGTTTGCTACTGTACCAGCTTCGTTAGGACATTTATCATCTTTGTCTAACACACCGTCACCGTCAGTATCTGGCCAAGGACATCCACTATTTGCAGCAGGACCTGCTTCGTTAGGACAGTTATCATCAGCATCAGAAACACCATCACCATCAGCATCTGGACAACCAGCTAAAGTTTTTAAACCAGCAACGTCTGGACATTTATCATCTTTATCCATTACACCGTCACCATCAGAATCAGGACAACCGTTAAACTCAGCTAAACCAGCAGTATTAGGACAATCATCTTTAGAATCTTGAATACCATCGTTATCAGAATCAGGACAACCATTGAAGATCTCTAATCCAGCTTCTTCTGGACAAGCATCGTCTTGGTCATAAACACCATCACCATCAGTATCAGTACCACCAAACTTAAAAGTAAGACCTACTGAATGTTGGAAATGAGTTGGTAAATAATCTTCAAAAGCGTGCTTATAAGTAGATTGAACATCTAAACCTAATTTTTCAGAAAACCAAACTTTAAATCCTAAAGTTCCGTTTACAGTTCCAGCTCCGATGTCATCAACCCAAGTGTAACCACCACCAACACCTAAATAAGGGTCAATTGTTTTAGAATTAATGATATCCATAAAGCTATAAGAAACTCTACCGTCTAAACCGTAATATGTTAAATCATCAACATTATTAGTTGATTCTTCTCCAGTAATTGGATCAAAGTTAGAACCAAATTTATCTATTCTGTTGATAGACCCTTTTGCAGTAAATGTAAAACCATCACTCAAATACCTTGATACAGATAGTGTTGAAATTGAAGGAAGTATGTTCCAATGATCAGATACATTGAAATACTCGTCAAAATATTCTCCTTGAGGTGTGTCTTCTCCTACTGGGTAAAAGTCAACTGCGTTGGCTCCAAAAGTAATGGCCCATGGATTGTTCTTGTCTTGTGCATTAGATGTGCTAAAGCTTGCGATAAGCACTGCGACAAAAAATAATCTGCTAAGATTTTTCATATTCTAATTAATTTAATTTTAAGTGTTAATTGTTGGCAAAAATAAGTTGTTATACTGTATAAACAAAGACAAATATATAAAAATATTGCAAAAATGCCCTAAAATAGAGCGTTTGAGTTAATTTTATGTCCATTTCAGATAACATTTAGTTCCTTTCCAACTTTAGTAAATGCTGCAATAGCTTTGTCGAGTTGGCTTTTATCGTGAGCCGCAGAGAGTTGCACTCTAATTCGAGCTTTATCCCTTGGAACTACTGGAAAAAAGAATCCAATCACGTAAACACCTTCATGTAGCAACCTATTAGCCATGTTTTGAGACAGTTTAGCGTCATAAAGCATCACAGGGACTATAGCAGAATCACCATCCACAATATCAAAGCCAGCATCCTTCATACCTTGTTTAAAATATTGCGTATTCCATGCTACTTTATCTCGCAGTGTGGTATCGTTTTTAAGCATATCAAACACTTTAATAGAGGCACCCACAATAGCAGGTGCTAAAGAGTTTGAGAACAAATAGGGTCTAGAACGTTGACGTAACAACTCTACAATTTCTTTTTTCGCCGTGGTATAGCCTCCCATGGCTCCTCCTAAAGCTTTCCCTAAAGTTCCTGTAATAATATCTATTCTACCTAATACTCCTTTCTCTTCAAGAGTACCTATTCCTGTTTCACCAATAAACCCAGTGGCATGGCACTCATCAATCATAACCATAGCATCATACTTATCCGCTAAATCACAAATTTTATCTAATGGCGCTACTAAACCATCCATAGAAAACACTCCATCGGTTACGATAATTTTAAAACGCGCACCCTTAGCATTAGCCTCAATTAATTGTGTTTCTAAATCCGCCATATCATTATTTTGATAACGATATCTTGCCGCTTTACATAGTCTCACTCCATCAATAATTGATGCATGATTTAGTGAATCTGAAATAATAGCATCTTCTTTGGTAAGTAAAGGTTCAAAAACCCCTCCATTAGCATCAAATGCTGCGGCATATAATATGGTATCTTCAGTACCATAGAAATCTGCAATTTTCTGTTCTAATTCTTTATGAATATCTTGTGTTCCACAGATAAAACGTACTGAAGACATACCAAAACCATGCGTATCCATTGTGTCTTTGGCTGCTTGCACAACCTCTGGGTGTGATGATAAACCTAAGTAATTATTAGCACAAAAATTTAGAACTTTTTGTCCTGTATTTAGAGTTATTTCAGCACCTTGTGGTGATGTAATAATGCGCTCTTCTTTAAAAAGACCAGCCTCTTTTATAGATTCTATTTCTTGTTGTAAATGTGTTTTTATATCTCCGTACATACGACTTTGTTTTTAAAAAGTTAAACAAAGATACTATGAAAAATTAGACTTCAAGAACTTCGATTGTATCATTTATATAAACGAGTAATTTACCTATTACTTTCAAATTCATATTATTTAATACAGCTTCATAAGCCTTCAATTGAGTTCTATGAGACGCTGCCACATCGCCTGTTTTGTAATCGATTATAACGACTTCATTCTTAGAGTTGATATTAAGTCTATCTGGTCTTAAAAGCTGCCCAGAATTGGTAATAATATCGCGTTCATTATAAACCTTAAAACCATTAGCATAATACGGTTTTAATTTTGGATGCTCTACAACGTCCTCAACTAAAGATTTAAGTGTATACAAAGCCGATTCAGTTATATCTCCTGAAATCAGCAAATCATTAAATGCAAATTCTATATCATCACTAGTTTTAACTTTAGATAATACCAAATGTACTAGATTACCCCTTTCAATAGCTACTTCTTGCTGTGTATCCCAAAGCAAACCAGATTTGGTAACAATATTTAAGTTATGAGCTTCTTTAGGAACAGAAATTAATTTTAATGGTTTAGTCGTTATGTCCTTTTCCACTCGGTTTTGGTTTGCTTTTAATATTCCAAAACTATAATTCAATTCGCCTTCAACCCATTTATTTTGTTGCTGTAAGAAGTTAATAAACATACCGGCATATGTATTATTATTTACAATACCTTTAGAGCTTATATCCTTTTTTGAAATAATATACAACTGCTCTACCGCTCTAGTTAATACCACGTAAAGCAAGTTAATATTATCTAACTCTAATTGCGACTGGTGTGTATTGTAAAGTAGTGATCCTGTTTCTCCAAAGTGTGCTACATCTTTATTATAATTAAGTAGCAAAGTCCCAAAAGCGTTATATTCTTCCGCTTTAACAGGAAACCAAACTTTAGGCTCTAATTCTCTGTAAATATTAAGATCTGCATATGGAAATATAACTACAGGAAACTCTAGTCCTTTAGATTTATGAATCGTCATAATCTGAACAGCATTCATGTTTTCAGGTGTCACTACGCTTAAATTATCTGCTTTCTTTTCAAAATAATTTACAAATGCCGCAACATCCGCATTCTGTTTTTGCGTAAATTCTAAAACGACATCTAAATAAAATTGTAAATAGGCATCAGACGTTTCATTAAGATTAAACAACCTCACTATATGCTCTACCAACTCATATAGTGGTAGTTGGAGGCATTGATTTTTATCGATGAAGATGTCTAGTTTTTTTAATTCTGAAAACATTTCATCTAAATTATTTTTCAGATATGTAATATAAAACAGATGTTTATCTTCCGTTTGAAGTTGTTCTGCTAGATAGGATAACACTTCAACTTTTAGCGTGTCATTATTGGGCTGAATAAGTAACTTTAAGAACGAATTGATAAAAATAACCTTATCCGAATTTTTTAAAAGCAAGGTCTCGGAAGAGGTTATTTTAATACCATGTTCATTGAGATAATTAGCAATAGTAACACCTTCTTTTCGTTTTCTAACTAACACACAGATATCATCTAAAGGAAAGCCATTGGCCTGACATTCTTGTATGGTTTGAAGCACTCTATTCGCATACATTTCATGCACATCATCATCTTTCTGAGGATCTAAAAAATTAAGATTTACATAACCCTCTGACTCACTATGTGTTTTTTGCTTTGCCATCTCATAGAGATTTGCATACGCCGTTTCACTAAAGGCTGTAGTACTTAAAAACTTAAAAAATGAGTTATTAAAATCAATAACCGCTTTAGCACTTCTGTAATTGGTATCTAAAGCCAAAACTTCAGCTCCCAGCTGAAAAGGATTATCTATCTTATTATACAGCTTTATAAACTGTTCTGCTTCTCCTCCTCTCCAACGGTAAATAGCTTGTTTTGCATCTCCTACCAACATAGCAGAACCATTAGCCGTCGAAAGAGCATTCTCTAATAAAGGCACTAAATTTTCCCATTGCATGTTAGAAGTATCCTGAAATTCGTCTATAAAATAGTGTTTAAACTTTTCTCCCAAACGCTCATAGATAAAGGGTGTAGGCTGATTTTTAATTTCATTACTAATTATGGTATTAAATTCTGAAATCAACATTTTATTCTGATCCGCTTTTAGGACCTCTAACTCATTTTTAATAGCGTTTAAAACGGATAATGGAGTTACATTTCTATACAACCCTTTTTTTAATTTAATAGCAAATATTGCTGCTTTAGATTCCTCAAAACACGAGGCCAATTGAGATTGAATATTTTCTATAGTCGAAGCGACACTATCATCCACACGCTTTGGGTACAATGTTTTACCTTCTATTAAATCGTTTTGCCAAGCTGCATCAAAACCTACAGAGAATTGACCTGTACTCAATTTCTCAAAATGTTTTGGTAGAGAGCTCCTATTAAAATCATTAAACTCTAATCCCGATTCTGCTATTAAAGTTAAAGCCGTCTGGGCGGTACTCACAATTTTCTCTTCGAGTTTAACAATCTCTTGAGATAGCTGTTGTTTTAAAACTCTAAAATCATCAAGTGTTTTTTCTTTTAAAGTCCCAATAGCAAAAACATCATTTTCATTCACTAGCAATTTGGAGATCTTGTTAAAATCATAACTAATGTCCCAGCTTTTGTCATCATCAGCTTTTTCTATTGCAAAATCCACTAGGACTTTTGTTAAGATTTTATCACTTCCGGCCTTGGCAATTAAACTATCCACAGCTTCATTTAAAAGTCGTTCTTGGTCTAATTCTACTTCAAAATTTAGCGGTAATTTTAAATCGTGAGCAAAAGTTCTAATTACACGATGTGTAAAACCATCTATAGTAGAAATATCAAATGCACCGTAATTGTGTATAATATGTTTTAAAATGTGCTTAGACTTCTCATGAAGCGACTCTGGTGCTATTTGTAATTCGTCACAAATAGCAATAAACATAGGATGTGGCTTCACTAAGCTTTGGTCTGCAGAAAACGATGTAAGCATATTTATAATCCGCTCTTTCATTTCACCTACAGCTTTATTAGTAAATGTAATTGCCAAAATAGACTTAAATTGATCTAAGCTTTTAGATTGAATTAATATTTTCAGATAAGCTTTAGCCAGTGTAAATGTTTTTCCACTACCGGCAGAAGCGTTGTATATTTTGAAAGCTGAGTTTTGCAAAAGATAATTTTTATACCAAAATAGGGAATCTTAATAATTTATTAAGAGAAAATCACCCACAATATTGTAAATTTGGGTTAAGACAATTTTTAAATTAACTAAAACAATACTATTATGGCTTTCGAATTACCGAAATTAAAATATGCTTATGATGCTTTAGAACCAAATATTGATGCTCGTACTATGGAGATTCATCATACTAAACATCACCAAGGCTACACTAATAAATTAAATGCAGCTATTGAAGGAACCGATTTAGAAGGAAAAACGATTGAGAATATTCTAATCAACTTAGATATGGATAATAAAGCCGTGAGAAATAATGGTGGTGGGTTTTACAATCACTCATTATTTTGGGATGTTATGAATCCTGAAGGAAGAGGTCGTTTGTCTGGAGATTTAAAAGATGCCATTGAAGCTGAATTTGGTTCGTTTGAAGCTTTTAAAGATGAATTTTCTAAAGCTGCTGCAACGCAATTTGGTTCTGGTTGGGCTTGGTTGTGCGTTCACGAAGGTGGTAAAGTTGAAGTATGCTCTACTCCAAATCAAGATAATCCATTAATGCCAGGTGTAACATGTGAAGGTACGCCAATTTTAGGATTAGATGTTTGGGAACATGCCTATTACTTAAACTACCAAAACAGAAGACCAGACTATATAGAAGCGTTCTTTAACGTTATTAATTGGAACGAAGTTGAGCGACGTTATGCTGAAGCAAAATAATAAATAACAACGTTATTTATAGATGAAGAAAATCTGAATCCACTAAGGGTTCAGATTTTTTATTATATAATTTCAATGATTTTAAATTTTTGAGTTCTGAATACAACCTCATCTCCAATTTGTTTAGACAACAATAGTTGTGCTATTGGTGTAGCAGAAGAAATCGCAAAATAAGACGTGTTATTGATTGTAAATTCACCAGCACTAACGGCAATAAAATAATTAAATTGTGTGGTTTTAACGACACTACCAAGACCTACTTTACTAGATTTTGTTCCGATATCAATTTTCTGAAGAACATGTTGTTGCTTTTCTATTTCTGCCAATTGACAACCTGCTTTTTCACGTTCTAATTGTAACATAGCTCTACCTGTTTCATGCTTATCTCCCGCACTGCTTTTAGTTTCGGATTGTAATGATGTCTGAATATCCAAAATGGTATTTCTTACCGTTATCAAGCGGTTTTCTAAAAATGCGGAACAAGACTGATATAAGGCTTCTTTTACAGTCATTTTTTCTTATTTAAGTCTAATTTACCGTAGTATCTCATTTGCTTTACTATCCATGTTTTTCGATTATGAATATATGTCGTTGCAGGATTTGCGCGATATTTTCTTGGATTGGGTAAAACTGAAACTATTGCAGCAGCTTCAAGTGCTGTTAAATTAGCGCAAGACTTTTTAAACCAATATTGAGAGGCGGCTTCTGCACCATAAATTCCTGGTCCCATTTCAATACTATTTAAATACACTTCAAGAATCCGTTCTTTACTCCAAAGGGTTTCTATTAAAAATGTAAAATAAACTTCTAACCCTTTTCGTAACCAACTGCGCTCTGGCCATAAAAACACATTTTTTGCAGTTTGTTGACTAATAGTACTTCCGCCTCTAATACGCTTGCCTTCCTTATTATATTTATAAGCTTTTTCAATAGCTTCTATATCAAAACCATTATGGGTTACAAACTTTTGATCTTCACTACAAATAACAGCAAGTTGCATATTTTTCGATATATTTTCGATAGGAACCCAATTATGCTCCCACGAATTTGATTTTTCAGTATTTTCAAAATACCTTATCACCATAAGTGGAGTTACAGGTACAGGAACATACTTAAAAAGTAGCACTAACCCAATAGAGATTAGTAAACTCCAAAAACATAATTTCATTACAAATCGAAAAAACCACTTCATCCTTTAATCTAATAATTCTGCTAATTGTTTCCCTATAGAACTACCGATTGCAATACCCATGCCTCCCAAACGTACGCCACAAAACACATTATCCGAAACCCGATTTACAATAGCTTTTTTCTGTTTACCAACACCCATAATTCCAGACCATCGATGATCTATTTCAAAATTAGTATTTGGCAAAATTGTAGTTTTTAAAAGGTTTTTGAGTTTATTTTGAACAATTTCTGTTTCTCCAAATACAGTAGTTTCTTCAGTTTTAAAATCGAGATTCCGTCCACCTCCTAACAAAACTCTATTATCGATATTTCTAAAGTAATAATACCCTTCATCTAAGTGAAACGTTCCTTTAATATGCAAATTATCTATTGGCTTTGTTATTAAGACCTGAGCTCTTGCTGGCTTCACTTTTGATATATTGAGTTGCTTTGCAAAACCGTTAGTAGCAATACATAGTTTTTTGGTTGTAAGATCGAAATGATCTGTTTCAATTTTTACCGAATTTAAAGTTTCAGAAAAGGCTTTGACAGTAATATTATTTAATATTTTTACACCTAAAGATTGTACTTTTTGTAATAAAGCATCCATCATTTTTCCCGTATCTATCTGTCCTTCGTAAGGGTTAAAGCAGTGTTTAGATTTTATCTTTTTAAAGCCGAGATTGTTTACTTTAAAGGAAAACACCTTAGTATTAAATAGTGGCTGTAAAAACTGATTGATGTCGTCTTGCCTATCTATACATGAATCATACAAGGCATCATCAGAATCTAAAAACAACTCATAACCACCAAGATTTTGATAACCTATAGCTTTATCTCCAAGTGTTTCACGCAGTAATTGAAGTCCATTAATTCGCTTCTTAATTAAATCTAATACCTCAATTTCCGAGTGGTGTTTTAAGTCGTCGATAATTTCACTTATACTACCAAAACATGCAAAGCCTGCATTTTTAGTACTTGCGCCTTGTGGTAGCATTCCTTTTTCAAGCACAAGAATCTTAGATTTAGGAAATCGCTGTTTTAGCCGTAAGGCACAATTAAGCCCTACAATACCGCTTCCAACAATCACATAATCGATGTGAGAAAGCCAATTTTTTATTTCCCAATATGATAAATTCATAACATAAAAAAAGCTCCTTAATTAGGAGCTTTTAAAGTAATAAAATAAATTTTTAATCTACTATTATTTTCTTAGTGACTTTTTGTGTACCATCAATAATCGTTAACAAATAGACGCCTGATTGTGCATTATTAAGTTGAATTGCTTCGTTAAATCGACCAACACTATCATAGTTTTTTGCATAAATTGATCGTCCTCTAATATCATATACAGCAACAGAAATAGCTTCACCTGATTTGGAATTAAACTCAATATTGAATTCTCCATTATTTGGATTAGGATAAATACTTAATTGGTCTAATTCATTTTCTACTATGCTTAAAGATTCTACACAGAATTCTAGCGACCAATTTTTTAATTCACCCGTATCACCTTGAAAAAAATCTGCAATTAAAATAGTCCAATCACCTTGAGAATTAAGACCTGTAAAGGCAGATAAAGGCTCTGCCGGAGCATAGGTATTACCAGCACCAGTTAATGAACAATCGATGTCTGGCGAGTTATCTTCAAAATCAATAAGTATATTATCATTACTAGTACAATTACCAGACCATACATTTACTTCCGTAGTCCCATTAGGATGTATTAATCTTACTAATAAGTCACCGACATAAGTATGTTCTATATCTAAGTTAAACTTAAGAGATTCAATAGTAAAGTTATCAGGTACATTTATTGTTCTTATCAAAGGAGTTCCATTTATAGGTGTGGTTGTACCTGTACCATCTGCAATTGCTGTATTAACATTGTTATCACTATAAGTGTTGCAATCAACACTAGCGCCTATAAAGAAATTATTACTATTAACATTAAAAAATATTCCATTTGCTGCTTCTACCATGATTCTACAATTAATAGAAGAAAGATTAGGCACAACTATACTATGTGATCCATCATTAGGCACATTTGAAGCCAATACGGTATCAAAAGTAACACCTCCATCTGTAGATAACAAAATATTGACATTAGACTCATTAACACCATTTCCTGTTGTGCCAGCAACATCCCAAGTCACGGTTTGAGTAGAACCGATATCCCAAGACACTCCTGCTGTATTTTGTGACGTCACAGTAAAAGGACCTGCCGCAGTAGTTACTGTAGCTACCATTTGGTCGGCATCAGTTTGTCCACCACGTGCATCATTATCTCTTACAGTTAGTACAAAATTTAAATTTCTATTTACTGTTGCCAATTTTTCCCATGTCGTAGATGTGCCTCCATTTATTAAAACATCCGAAAGTCTAGGCACATATCTTACTGGGTTTTCAGTACCTTCAAAAGACCTAACTAATGGTCCTGTTACTGAAGTTTCAGTCGGCAGTCCTGCTGTACCTAAATCATATTGTTCCCAAGTATATGTTAGTGTAGACATTCCATCTGCATCAGATGAGCCACTCCCATCTAATTTATAAGGAGTTCCTTGAGGAATAGTATAATTAGCTCCTGCATTTGCTACTGGCTCAGTATTGCCTGTAGAAGTTCTATCTACTGGACAAGCACCTGCATTAGTAACGTGAGACCAAATTTTATTAATACTATTTTGGTGAAAATATGCATCACTTCCTATTTGAATATTATCCGAGCCACAAATTCCGGCATATGCCATAATTGTAGAGCCACTCCCAGGCTCGTAAGCATTTGCTGCAGATCGGTTACCTCCTGAACAGTTACCAACAGTACCATTAAAGGTATGTGGTGCACCAAACTGATGTCCTATTTCATGGGCCACATAATCAATATCAAAGGCATCTCCCACAGGCTGACCAGAACCTGTAATTCCACTAGCTTTAAGGTTACTATAGCACACTCCTTGACTTGCTAAACCACCACCACCAGTACTAAAAGTATGCCCAATATCAAAATTAGAAGCACCAATGATATTTGTAATTTGAGTTTGACTTTGATTGATTAAGATATTCGCATTGTTATTATTAAAAGGATCCGTATCCGCATCGGTAAAAATTATACTACTATTATTGTTTACTAAAGTCATTGTGATAGAAAGGTCTCTTTCATAGACACTATTAACTCTAGTAATGGTTACGACAATTGCTGCTAATGCACCCGTTGTAGTTCCCCCATGGAACGCAGTGTATTCACCTGTACATGCTATAGCAATACGATAGTTTCTTAACGTACCGTCATTAGCATTTTTTGCCTGTATATTATCATTATTAGATTTACCTATGGTATCTTCAAATCCACACTCCATAGTAAAATCTAATGGCTCTAAATTCTTTTTCGCATAAACGGTATAAATATTAGCTGTTTTAGAGTATGGATCAATAAATTGAGTACCGTTAGACGTCCCTAAAAACATAGCATGAAAACCTTTAGGAGTGATACTAAATCTAACTATCTCAGTAGGATTATCAATACCTTGACCAGCATATGATCTCATATTTGGAAACTGGGCTTGAAGCTCGGGCTCCATAACTGAAGCTTCAAAAACTCTAAATTTATTAAGTTGACCTTCTGCATTAGGAAAAGTTACAATGGTATTACCTGGGTTTTCTCTATCTCCAACATTAACCAAGGCACTTTTTAATTCTTCAATATTTAACTGATAAAATCGTTCGGTCTTGAGCTCAATTTTTCTTAAAACTTGTTCTGATTGATTAGCCTTTGTTGCACTAATTGGCGCCCATAATTCGGTAGAGTTTTGACTTTGAGCAGACATTGAAATAAGCACAATAGCAACTGTGCTTATTTTTAAAATGTAATTCTTAAGCATAATTTTTTATTTAATTTGTAGCTTATAAAGTTACACTAATTAAATTAAAAAACGTCTTAAGCCCTAAAAACGCTGTACAATTTAACAACCTTTAAAACTAAAAAAACCCAAACATAATGTTTGGGTTTTTATTTATTCTTCAATTTGTTTATCTAACTTAAAGTCTTCCATGAACTTAGTAGTATAATTTCCTGCTAAGTACTCTGGATGATCCATTAGCTGTCTATGAAATGGAATGGTGGTTTTAATACCTTCAATCACAAATTCATCTAATGCACGCTTCATTTTGTTAATTGCCTCTTCTCTTGTTTGAGCAGTTGTAATTAACTTAGCAATCATAGAGTCGTAATTTGGAGGAATACTATAACCAGCATACACATGGGTATCTAAACGAACTCCATGACCACCTGGTGCATGAAGTGTTGTAATTCTACCTGGTGAAGGTCTAAAATCATTAAACGGATCTTCAGCATTAATTCTACACTCTATTGAATGTAGGTTTGGTGTATAGTTTTTACCAGAAATAGGTACTCCTGCAGCTACTAATATTTGCTCACGTATTAAATCGAAATCAATAACTTGTTCCGTTATTGGGTGTTCTACTTGGATACGCGTATTCATTTCCATAAAGTAGAAATCTCTATGCTTATCTACCAAAAACTCTACTGTACCTGCTCCTTCATATTTAATATACTCAGCAGCTTTAACAGCAGCTTTACCCATTTTATTCCTCAACTTATCAGTCATAAATGGAGAAGGCACTTCTTCTGTTAACTTTTGATGACGTCTTTGGATAGAACAATCACGTTCTGATAAGTGACAAGCCTTTCCTCTAGAATCTCCAACAATTTGTATTTCGATATGTCGAGGCTCTTCAATAAGCTTTTCCATATACATATCATCATTACCAAATGCAGCTTTGGATTCTGAACGAGCAGACTCCCATGCATTTTGTAAATCTTCTGGCTTCCATACGGCACGCATACCTTTACCTCCACCACCTGCAGATGCTTTTAACATTACAGGATAACCGGTTTCTTTAGCGACTTTTACACAATCTTCAAACGTTTCTATAATACCATCGCTACCTGGTACACAAGGCACACCTGCAGCTTTCATTGTCGCTTTGGCATTAGCCTTATCTCCCATTCGGTTAATCATCTCTTCAGATGCTCCGATGAATTTTATTCCATGCTCTTCACATATTTTTGAAAACTTTGCATTTTCAGATAAAAACCCGTAACCGGGATGTATGGCGTCTGCGTTAGTTATCTCAGCAGCAGCTATGATATTAGCTATTTTAAGATATGATTCGCTACTAGGAGCGGGTCCAATACAAACGGCTTCGTCAGCAAACTTAACGTGAAGACTTTCTGCATCTGCGGTAGAATACACCGCAACAGTTTTAATGCCCATTTCTTTACAAGTTCTAATAACACGAAGTGCTATTTCCCCTCTATTGGCAATTAATATTTTTTTAAACATAACTTTTAAGTATTTAAAATTTCAAATTCCAAATTCCAACGGGTTGGGATTTATGTTTTGGAATTTTAAATTTGGTTATGATGGATCTACCAAAAATAATGGCTGATCGAATTCTACTGGAGATGCATCATCTACCAATACTTTTACAATTTTACCAGAAATCTCTGATTCAATTTCATTAAATAATTTCATGGCTTCAATTACACAAAGCACATCACCTTCTTTAATATCAGTACCTACCTCTACAAATACAGGTTTGTCTGGTGAAGGTTTGCGGTAAAATGTTCCAATGATAGGAGATTTAATCGTTATATATTTTGAATCTTCTGTTGCAGGAGCTGCTGTTTCTTTAACTGGTGCGGCAGCAGGTTGTGCTGGCACTTGTTGTTGCATAACTGGTGCTGCTTGCATTGGCACTTGCTGTACAATTGTAGTCTCGTTTTCTGAACCTGTTCTAATAGTGATTTTAACATCGTCCATCTCTAACTTAACCTCGTTTGCCCCAGACTTGGCAACAAATTTTATTAAGTTTTGAATTTCTTTGATATCCATAATTTTAGATATTTTGATTAGTTAGTTTTAATTAGGAGTTATAAGCCCATTTAAAATAAATAGAGCCCCAAGTAAATCCGCCACCGAAGGCGGCAAATATTATTTTATCACCTTTTTTAAGTTGTGATTCGTAATCAAACAATAATAATGGCAACGTTGCAGAAGTGGTATTCCCATACCTCTGTATGTTCATCATTACTTTATCGTCTTCTAATTTTATTCTATTAGCTGTCGCATCAATAATACGTTTATTAGCTTGGTGTGCTGCTAACCATGCTATGTCATCGTTTACAAGATCATTTCTTTTCATAATCTTTTCTGCGACATCTGCCATATTAAATACGGCATTTTTAAACACGGTTTTTCCGTCTTGGAAAACATAGTGTTTCCCTTCCTCAAAGGTATCTTTATTTATAGGGTAAGAAGAACCTCCATAGGTTGCTTGTAAGAACTCTCTCCCTTCTCCATTACTGCGAAGCAATTCATCTTGAAGACCTAAACCTTCCTCGTTAGGTTCAAAAAGTACAGCACCTGCACCATCACCGAAGATAATACATGTTGCTCTGTCTTTATAGTTTATAAATGATGAATTTTTATCGGCTCCTATTAAAAGGATTTTTTTGTAACGACCAGATTCGATATAAGCAGATGCCGTAGACATACCAAAAAGAAAACTAGAACAAGCTGCTTCTAAATCGTATGAAAATGCATTTACCGCTCCGATTTCTGTTGCTGTGTAAGCTGCTGTTGAAGCCGCTTTCATATCGGGAGATGCGGTACAGACAATAACCAAGTCAATTTCTTTTGGGTCTAATCCTTTTTTCTGAATAAGGTCTTCGGCCGCTTTAATGGCTAAATACGAAGTTCCTTTTCCATCTTCTTTAAGAATTCTACGTTCTTTTATCCCTGTTCTTGAGGTGATCCACTCGTCGTTAGTTTCGACCATGGTTTCGAGGATTTTGTTCGTTAAAACATATTCAGGAACATAGCCTCCGACAGCTGTAATTGCCGCTGTGATTTTACTCATTATTAGCTTTTAGATTAATTAAAAGTATGAAAAATTGATAAAAAAAGTAATGTTTAAATCAATTTTCCCCGTTTTTTGGCAAATAGTAACGCAAAGTAAGTGGTTTTTGCTGTATTCAAAAAATAATAACAAAAAAAACGCTCACATAGGAGCGTTTTCTTGTATGCGTGCATAATACTTATGCTACGTTTTCTTCTTCAACTGAGTTGTCAATAAGCACTTGACCTCTGTAATATAATTTACCTTCGAACCAGTGTGCTCTATGGTATAAGTGTGGCTCACCAGTAGTTGGGCAAGTTGCTATTTGAGGTACAGAAGCTTTGTAATGTGTTCTTCTTTTATCTCTTCTTGTTTTCGATATTTTACGCTTTGGATGTGCCATTTTAAATGTTATTTATCCGTTAATAGTTTTTTTAAATTATTCCAACGAGGGTCTATATCCTCAGATGATTTTTCTTTACGGTCCTCACTTGGACTTAGTTCTTCTAATTTTGAAAGTATATCAGACTGTAATGTACCATCTTCTATACCTGGATGAATCCTTTTAATAGGAACCGCTAAAATAATGAGCTCATATATATATTGAGCGACATTAATTTCATATTCGCCATGTGGTATAATTAAGATATCTTCGTTATCATCATTATACTCATTACCAAACTTTACAACTAATTTAAAATCGTCGTTAATCGCTTGATCATAAGGTTCATTAGTAATATCACAATTTACATTTACTGAACCTTTAGCCGAAAAAAACAACTCTAAAAGTGTTGATTTTTTTTCGAATTCTAGGTCAATTTTAACGTCAACTGCATTAAATTCATCATATTCAAAATGCTCAAAGAACTCATTATCAATTTGAAAATCAAAATGATGCATTCCCACCTTTAATCCTACAAAAGGGATAGTATAAGATTTTAATGCCTTCATTATCACATTCAATTTGAGCGTGCAAATATATAACTTTTTCCTAATTTAACGCCTAGATATCAACAAATTTTGTTTATAACTATCTAGATCCTTTTTTTAAAGGGTTTTTACTGTAGTAATTATACTCTTTTCTGTGTCTAAAAATTTCAATTGCCAGAACTATAGCTTGTTTCATAGAGCTTTCATCGGCAAGTCCTTTACCCGCAATCTCATAGGCTGTTCCATGATCTGGCGAAGTTCGCACCTTATCTAAACCTGCAGTATAGTTAACTCCTTTCCCAAAAGCAATGGTTTTAAAAGGAATTAAACCTTGATCGTGATAAGACGCAATTATAGCATCGAAATTTTTATATGTATTAGAACCGAAAAAGCTATCTGCTGAGTATGGCCCATAAACTAAAGTCCCTGTAGATTTAATTTTTTCTAACGTTGGTTTCAATACCGTATCATCTTCATTACCAATAACACCATTATCACCAGCATGAGGATTAATAGCTAAAACTGCTATTTTAGGTTTTCTAATTCCAAAATCGGCGATTAGAGATTTCGTAACCGTGGTTATCTTCTCTTTAATGAGATCTACCGTTATGGTCTTACTTGCATCCTTAAGTGGCACGTGGTCTGTTAATAGGCCTACACGTAACTCATCAGACACCATAAACATTAAACTTTTTCCATTTAAAGCTTTCGCCAAATAATCGGTATGACCTGGGAAATTAAATGTCTCAGACTGAATATTGTGCTTATTTATCGGAGCTGTAACCAAAACATCAACCGTACCTTCCTTTAAAGCTTTGGTGGCAGCCTCGAGAGACTTTATAGCGTATTGTCCAATTTTTTTATCTTCTTTTCCAAATTCAATTTTTACAGGTTCGTTCCAAACATTAACAACATTAACTTTTCCATGAACCATTTTATCTGGAGTGTCTATACTATAAAAATTAATTTTACTTTTAAAATGATTCTTAAAGAACTGCATGGTTTTCGCCGAGGCAAAAATTACAGGTGTATTTAATTCTAAAGCCCTAGGATCTTCGTATGTTTTAATGACTATTTCTGCACCAATACCATTAAGATCTCCGATTGAAATCCCAACAATTATCTTTTCGTCTTTTTTCATTTTTTGTCTTTAACTTTGTAACTGCAAATTTAACTAAATAAAGTACAAATTATGTTCACAGGCATTATAGAAGATCTTGGCACCATAAAAAGCTTAAATAGAGAGGGAGGGAATCTTCATATTACAGTACAAAGCTCTATAACAAATGAATTAAAAATTGATCAGAGTGTTGCTCATAATGGTGTGTGCTTAACGGTTGTTGGTATTGAAGGAGATACTTATACCGTTACAGCTATACAAGAAACCCTAGACAAGACAAATTTAGCATTACTTACACAAAATGAAGATGTTAATATTGAACGCGCAATGAAACTTGGTGATCGCTTAGATGGACATATTGTTCAAGGCCACGTAGATCAGACTGCCATATGTATTGATAAAAAAGATGAAAATGGCAGCTGGATTTTCACTTTTGAGTATGATAGATCTCTCAATAATATTACTATTGAAAAAGGATCTATTACAATTAATGGAGTGAGTTTAACGGTCGTACACTCTCAATTAAATAGTTTTTCTGTAGCTATTATACCTTACACGTTTAATCATACAACGTTTAAATCTCTAAACATAGGTGATACTATTAATTTAGAATTTGATGTTATTGGAAAGTATGTAAAGCGATTAAATGACTTACGCAACTAAGCTGCTCGTTTAGATAATTTATACGTTTTATATACACCAAAGCTTAAAGCTAGTAAAAATAAAACGACTATACCGCTATCTATGGGAAGACCAGGTGGATTTGGTGGTGCAGGCGGTGGAGGTACATTTCCTGTAGTACCTTGAGCCATAGATGCAAAACCAACGAAAAAAACTAAGACAGAGGCAAACATATTTTTCTTATGCATTCTATTTAATTATGGTGTAAAAGTATTAAAAATATTGAGTTGACAAAATTAAAATTACTAAAAAACATCTTCAAACGGTAAATTTAATCGATAAAATGCATAAAATGGGGTTAAATTAGGGAAGTTACCTACATTTTTCATTACTATTTAATGCAAATATAATATTAAAATTATATAAAGGACACACTGAACTCGCTCAAATCACAAAATAAGCGTTTAACTACCAACAAGTTCAATATAAAAAGTAAAACATTGCCATAAAAATTATTCTGAAAATTCCAGATAATAAAATGACCAGTAATGGAAATTTACATACTAATAATAAGCGACTTGAGATTAGATATTCTAAAAAAGGTTGAGAACGTTTATAGCCCCTTAATTTAAATCTATTTTTACATTATCGTAAGCCAATTTTACCTCAGCTTCACCATATTTTCGTTCTAATCGTCGTACGGTAAAATGTGCAGTTGCCATATTTTGAAAATGATTAACAAAGACATAATTTAACCCACCACCTCCAATAGCACCAGCAATTGGCACAGCTTGTGCCAAAAATTTTTCGCTAATAAGAAGACTTAATCGTGTAGTAATTTTTGACAAAAAATTGCTTACCACATTAGACCCTAACGTACCAACTCCTTTTACTAAACTATCTATACCCATTTTTATGCTGGCGACTGATACATTATTCAAAGCGGAATTTAATGCCATACGTGTCGTGTAATAACTCATTTCCATACCGTCATCGTCCTTAGAGTCACCACCAAGAGCAAAAACTTCTAAACAGGCCATTTGTCCTTCTATAGTGTAAATATCCTCACCTTCACTTCGTGCGATATCCATTATAGTTCGCATTAAAAACTTAGTTGTTATAGCGACTTCGGAAGCAAATATAGCAGTTCCGAAACCTGTAGACGCTCCAAAAAAACCACTAACCGCTCCTGTGCCTGTCACTATACTTTTATAAGTCGTTTTCGAAGGCTTTTTAAATGTTTTATGTTTTTGAATGGTAAGCAAATTGGCTTTTATAATCTGAAGTAAAACTTTTTCCGTAATCTTTTCCACTTTCACTAGCACTTTTTCAGGAACGTAAGAAATCCCAGTTTCCACGGTATTACCAATTTTATTCACATTACGAATGGCCCAACCTAAATTTTGCATGTTCGATTTTGCACGCATTAAGGCAGCTTTATCTTCTGGCGTTATAATATTTGTTTGCAAATTCAAGGATTGTTATTTATTAATATGTGTCGATAAGTTAAGGGAAAGGTTACAAAATTCCGATGCTCTCATAATATAAAAAATAATTTTAAATCAGTTATTACATGAAATCACAAAAATCACTACATAATTCGAAGCAACTTTGTATTTTTATATCATGAATATAGGTTTAGTCCTTTCTGGTGGTGGTGCTCGAGGCGCAGCGCATATTGGTGTTATTAAGGCCTTAGAAGAACACGGCATTTTTGCCACACACATTTCTGGCGCCAGCGCAGGTGCCATTGTTGGAGCTTTATATGCTGCGGGAGTTCATTGGTCAGAAATATTAACTTTCTTTAAAACCATTCCTCTTTTTCACGCTAAACGCTTTGCGCGAAAAAAACCTGGTTTCTTAAATTCAGAAAATTTTTATGATGATCTTAAAACCTATTTACCGAAAGATAGTTTTGAAGATTTAAAAAAACCTTTATTTATTCCTGCGGCCAATATTATTGATGGCACTTCAACCATTTTTAGTAAAGGTCCTCTGATAAAGCCCATCATTGCATCTGCATCTTTTCCAGGTGTGTTTACTCCGACCGAAATTGATGGCAATTTCTATGTTGATGGTGGAACTTTAAATAATTTTCCGGTAGAACCATTAAAAAATAAATGCGACAAAATTATAGGTGTTTGTGTTAATCCTTTAAAAACAGTAAGCATAAAGGATCTGAGACATTCTTATTCCGTTATAGAACGCGCATATAAAATTAAAGTTGCCGCGGAGTCCTCTAATAAATTTCCTGATTGTGATATGGTTATTTCACCTCAAGAACTGGTTAAGTATAGTACTTTTGGGATGAGTAATATGGATGTTATTTTTAATTTGGGCTATACGGCAGCTGTAAAAGAACTTCAAAATCATAAGGACTTATTTACATCTTAAAGTTATTATTATTCTACTGCCACTACACAGGTAAATCTTTACTTAAACGTATAAATTAGTGAAATAAATTTTCAATGGAATGAAATAATTTCAAATGAAAGTAACTATTTAATTTTCTTCAAGTATTTTTAACTCAACATAAACGTATTATGAAAAATCAATTTGTTTACACCTCGTTTTTACTATTGATAATTTCAATGGCTTTTGGCTGTAAAAATAAGACTAGGCAGGAATCGAAAGAAATAATAAAAATTTCTAAAATAGAAGCACCTGAAGGTATGGTTTGGATTGAAAAAAAAACCTTTTTAAAAGGTGCTAAAGATTCTGACACCCATGCAATGCCAAGAGAAAAACCTGCTCATCTAGTCACGGTAGATGGCTTTTTCATAGACATTACTGAAGTTACCAATAAACAATTTAAAGCGTTTGTTGACGCAACAGGTTATGTGACTATTGCAGAACGTAAGATTGATTGGGAGGATATGAAAAAAGAATTACCTCCAAATACACCAAAACCCCACGATTCTATTTTGCAGCCAGGTAGTTTAATTTTTAATAAAAATGTTAATGCAGTTGTTAACATGGAAAACTATGGACAATGGTGGACCTGGAAAACAGGTGCTAATTGGAGACATCCTGAAGGTCCCGAATCTACTATAGAAGGTAAAGACAATTATCCAGTAGTACATATCGCTTACCAAGATGCTCTCGCTTATTGTAAATGGGCCAACAGACGACTACCAACTGAAGCGGAATGGGAATCTGCCGCTCAAGGAAAAAACACTAACACTATTTTTACTTGGGGAAATGACATAAATCAACTAAATACAAATGCCAATACATGGCAAGGGGTTTTTCCAACAATTAATGAATCTAAAGATGGTTTTGAATTTATTTCACCCGTAAAATCATACCCACCTAATAGTATTGGCTTATACGATATGACTGGAAATGTATGGGAAATTACTAGTGATTATTTTAATGTAAAATATTACCAAGAATTAGACACCACTACACCTATTAAAAATCCAAAAGGAGCTGCTTCACCTTTTAATCCTAATAATCCTTATCAGGTAGAACATGTAATGAAAGGTGGTTCATTTTTATGTCATGCCTCTTACTGCGCGAGTTTTAGAATTTCTGCAAAAATGGGTGTTTCCTTAGATTCTGGGTCAGACCATATGGGATTTAGAACTGTAGCCACACCAAGTATGTTAAATCTGAAAAAATAATAGAGTATTTTATTTGAAGCATTTCACTATTCCCTTTTATTATTTAAATACTATACTCCGATCACTCGCTATGCAATCAAATAAAGTCTATTTTATCAGACGATACAAGTACATTTTTTTATAGACGCTATACACTTTCAAACTTCAACTTTACATAAAGTTGTTAAAAGAACATCGTTATAGTTAAATGAATAATTGGCCAATATTATTATTCATTAACACCTCCATACTCACTTCAATTTAATTCGAGTAATAAGATTTATACAATCTGATTAATTACTTGTTTTATTTGTCTTTTATGATAGGACAGGCTCTGTTTACCCTAGGATTAGTGGGCTATTTATGTACTTTTGAGAAGAGTCGAAGTTTTTTAAACCTGTAAAAAACGACGCTTTTCTAATATACAAACCCACAAATATGTCAATAAAAAATTACCGTTATGTAGATTATCTATGGGACGACACCAAAGTAGAAAAAATAAAAAATGATGAAGTCGCACAATTTTTATATCGTTCTAACATCTTAGGTAGTGATCTAAGAATTACCAATTACGGTGGAGGAAATACAAGTTGTAAAACCATTGAAAAAGATCCTTTAACAAATAAAGATGTTGAAGTTATGTGGGTAAAAGGTTCTGGAGGAGATATTGGCACCCTAACAAGAAGCGGAATTGCAGGCTTATATACCGATCGCTTAAGAGACTTAAAAAAAGTATACAGAGGTGTTGCCTATGAGGATGAAATGGTGGCACTTTTCAATCATTGTATTTTTGATTTAAACAGCAAAGCACCATCAATAGATACTCCACTTCACGGATTGTTACCCTTTAAGCATATTGATCATTTACATCCTGATGCTTTAATTGCCGTAGCTGCTGCAAAAGACAGTAAAAAAGTAACCAAAGAAATTTGGGGAGACACCATGGGTTGGGTGCCTTGGAAAAAACCAGGTTTTGAATTGGGTTTAATGCTTGAACAATGTTTAGCAGACAACCCAGGCATTCGAGGCATTGTTTTAGGTTCCCATGGGTTATTCACTTGGGGAGATACCTCATACGACTGCTATATCAACAGTTTAGAAGTCATAGAGATGGCATCTGCTTATATCGAAAACAAAATTTCTGAAAATGGAGAGGTTTTTGGCGGCCAAACAGTTGAAAGTCTTCCAAAAGAAGAACGCCTAGAAAAAGCAGCCGTATTAGCACCAATACTAAGAGGCTTATGTGCTTCTGAAAACAGAATGATTGGCCATTTCACAGATGACGATAAAGTTTTAGATTTTATAAATAGTAAAGATTTGCAACGTTTGGCTCCCATGGGAACGTCGTGTCCAGACCACTTCTTAAGAACCAAGATTCAGCCATTAGTACTCAATTTAAGTCCATCAGAAGATGTAAATAACACGGAACTCATTTTTGAAAAACTAGAGCCTGCATTTGATAGTTATAGAAAAGAATATGAAGCCTATTACGAGACTTGTAAAAACGACACAAGTCCTGCAATGCGAGATGCAAACCCAGTCATTATTTTGTATCCAGGCATTGGCATGTTCAGTTTTGCAAAAAATAAGCAAACAGCTCGTGTAGCGAGTGAGTTTTATATAAACGCCATTAATGTGATGCGTGGTGCTGAAGCCATTTCAGAATACACATCATTGCCTAGACAAGAAGCCTTTGATATTGAATATTGGTTATTGGAAGAAGCTAAATTACAACGCATGCCAAAAGAACGAGCATTGTCTAGAAAAGTAGCCTTAATAACTGGTGCTGGTGGAGGCATTGGTAAAGCCATTGCCGATAAGTTAGCTGCAGAAGGTGCCAATGTTGTACTTACGGATTTATCAGAAGACCGCTTAAAAGAAGCCATCGCAACGTATAAAAATGATACAGCAATTTATGTTCAAGGAGATGTTACAGATAGCAATTCTATTGCAAACACTTACAAACAAGCTTGTTTAGCTTTTGGAGGCGTAGATATTGTAGTGCATAGCGCAGGATTAGCAATTTCGAAACCACTAGAAGAAACCACAGATAAAGATTGGGATATTTTGCAAAATGTATTAGTTAAAGGTCAGTTTGAATTAGCAAAACAAGCTGTTACTATTTTCAAAAAACAAAAATTAGGTGGAGATATTGTAAATATAGCTAGTAAAAACGGTCTCGTTTCAGGGCCTAACAATGTAGGTTATGGTACAGCAAAAGCAGCACAACAACACATGTCTAGATTATTAGCTGCAGAATTAGGGGCAGATAAAATAAGAGTGAATGTTGTGAATCCAGATGGTGTTATTGTTGGCAGTAAAATATGGGAAGGCGAATGGGCAAAAGGACGCGCTGAAGCCTATGGCATTACAGTTGAAGAATTACCTGCACATTACGCCAAAAGAAATTTATTAAATGAAATTATTTATCCGGCTGACATTGCAAATGGTGTATTTTCTTTAGTTGCTATTTTAGATAAAAGTACAGGAAACATTATTAATGTAGATGGAGGCATGGCAAATGCTTTTGTGCGA
This sequence comes from Winogradskyella sediminis, assembly GCF_003387355.1. GTDB lineage: Bacteria > Bacteroidota > Bacteroidia > Flavobacteriales > Flavobacteriaceae > Winogradskyella > Winogradskyella sediminis. The sequence goes on along the minus strand of NZ_QUNH01000001.1, from coordinate 809,160 downwards.
TAATCAGCCTTTAAAACTATAACAATGCAAATACATCAAAATCAAATAGTAGGCTTAAATAAAGATTTATTAGTTGAGCATAAAGAAAATTTGACACAATTGTCAAAAAAACACGACAATTTAGAACATATAATTGATACCATTTCAAATTATAATATAGCCATACCAAGCTGGGCATTAGGCGCCGGAGGCACACGATTTGGAAGATTCGGTTTTGGAGGTGAACCTAGTACTTTAGAACAAAAATTAGAAGATATTGGTGTTATTAATGCTTTAACCAAATCTGCAAATGCAGTGTCTTTACATATTCCTTGGGATATTCCTGAAGATGCTAATGCCATTAAAGAAAAAGCAAAACATTTAGGGCTTCATTTTGATGCCATGAATTCTAATACGTTTCAAGATCAAGACAACCAAGAATACAGTTACAAGTTTGGATCTCTGTGTCATACAGATAAAAAGGTTAGAGATCAAGCCGTGGCGCACAATAAAGCCGTTATTGATTATGGAATTGCCTTAGGTTCAAAATCTTTGACTGTATGGTTAGCAGATGGATCTAATTTTCCCGGACAGCTCAATTTTAGACGTGCTTTTGAAAACACCTTAGCAAGTTTAAAAGAAATTTATGCTCATCTACCAGCTGATTGGAAACTATTTATAGAATACAAGCCTTACGAGCCAAATTTCTATTCTATGGTCATACAAGATTGGGGAACATCTCATATGTTGGCTAAAGATTTAGGTGAACAAGCGTATACCTTGGTAGACTTAGGTCATCATTTACCAAACACAAATATTGAGCATATTGTAGCCACATTAATGACAAGAGGCATGTTGGGTGGTTTTCATTTTAATGATAGTAAATATGGTGATGATGATTTAAGTGTTGGTGTTATGAAACCTTATCAGTTATTTTTAATATTCAATGAATTGGTTTTTGGAATGGAAAACAATCCAGCTAATAACCCAATTCCCGCTTGGATGATTGATGCAAGCCATAATTTAAAAGACCCTTTAGAGGATTTAATTCAGTCTATTGAAGCCATTGAAACGGCTTATGCAAAAGCATTGTTAATTAACCAAAAAGCACTTGAAGAAGCACAATTGAAAAATGATGTTGTAACTGCACAACGCATTTTACAAGATGCTTTTAACACAGACGTAAAAACAATTTTAGCAGAAGCCCGATTAAGGAATAATGGAGCCATTGATCCTATTTCAGCATATAGGTCGCTTGATGTTAGAAATGTATTGATTAAAGAAAGAGGAATGAATTCTACTGCAACAGGTTTGTAAAAACACTATGAGTACTCCAATAAAACAAGAGGTTATAGCAATATTCGATATAGGGAAGACTAATAAAAAGTTTTTCCTATTCGATACTAATTATAACGAAGTCTATAAAGAGTACACCACTTTAGAAGAAATTGTTGATGAAGATGGGTTTCCAACAGAAGATATTCATGCGCTTCAAAAATGGATACAATTAGTATTTAAAAATATTTTAGATTCCAACACATACACTATTACAGCTGTTAATTTTTCTACATACGGAGCAAGTCTTGTTCATTTAGATAAAAACGGGGATCTACTAACACCGCTTTATAATTATTTAAAGCCTATTCCTTCAGATATCTTAGAACAGTTTAATAACACGTATGGAGATATTTCTATAGAAACAGGTGCACCACCATCTGGCATGTTAAATTCAGGAATGCAGTTGTATTGGCTAAAATATAAGCAACCAGACGTATTCAAAAACATTTCGTATTCCTTGCACTTGCCACAATATCTTAGTTATATGTTTACAGGTGTTCCGCTTAGTGAATTTACAAGTATTGGCTGCCACACCTCACTTTGGGATTATGGTAAAAAAGATTATCACAGTTGGGTTTATAAAGAAGACATTGACCAAATACTTCCTCCAATTGTTTCAACTGAAACATGTATTTCTAAATACTATAATGGAAAACGTATAAAAATTGGAGTGGGTATTCATGATAGTTCTTCAGCACTCATACCTTATTTAAAAGGGTCTAAAAAACCATTTGTTTTGGTTTCTACTGGCACTTGGAGTGTATCACTTAATCCGTATTCCGACGTATCATTAACCAACGAAGCCCTTCAAAATGACACCATTAATTACATGAAGGTTAATGGTAAACCTGTGAAATCGGCAAAATTGTTACTAGGAAAAGAATACATACATCAAATTACACAATTAAGTCAATATTTTGATGTGCCACTAGATCAACATAAATCGGTAGCATTTAATAGCCAAATTTTCGACAGATTATCACATAATTTTGATCCATGTTTTAAGTGGAAATATATAGACAACACTGAAACACCAGAGAAAACGAACCTCAAATTTGACAATTATCAAGACGCCTATCATCAATTAATGATAGAGCTTATTGATCTACAAATACAAAGCATAAAAACCACATTAGGCACTAACAGTTCAATAAAACGATTGTATATTGATGGAGGGTTTAGCGATAATGATGTATTTATAAAATTATTGACACATCGTTTACGTAACCTGAAAGTGAGATCAACTTGCTCTTCATTAGGTTCGGCACTAGGAGCCGCTATAGTAATTATGGATGGTAAATTAGATTCTAATTTTTTAAAAAAGAATTACGGATTGAAAAAACATATACCCTTTATTCTAAGGTAAAACACGATGAATTTGAAGATAAACACGAAATATCCGTCGGTTATTGACTTAAGGTTAAAAGCCCAAAAAAAAATACCAAAATTTGCTTTTGAGTATTTAGATGGTGGCTGCAATGAAGATGTCAACCTGCACCGAAATACATCTGAGCTTAGAGACGTACAATTAAAACCTAATTATTTAAAAAACCACTCTGGTGCTTCTTTAAAAACGAAACTTTTTGGAATAGAATATGATGCTCCTTTCGGCATTGCACCAGTTGGCTTACAAGGTTTAATGTGGCCAAATTCCCCTGAAATATTAGCAAAAGCGGCATTTAACCACAACATCCCGTTTATTCTCAGTACAGTTACCACAACAAGTATTGAGCGTACTAGTGAGCTTACGGAAGGTAAAGCATGGTTTCAATTATATCACCCAACAGAAGATCGATTGCGAGATGATATTATTAAACGTGCGGAAGCTGCACATTGCCCTGTGCTTGTTATACTATGTGATGTTCCAACGTTTGGATTCAGACCTCGTGATATCAGAAATGGTTTAGCTATGCCACCAAAAATGTCTGTTAAAAATATTTTACAAATTTTAGGAAAACCACATTGGGCTCTAGAAACTTTAAAACACGGACAACCCAGTTTTGAAACGTTAAAACCCTACATGCCAAAAGGTTTAGATTTAAGACAATTAGGTAAGTTTATGGATCAAACCTTTAGTGGACGATTAAATGAAGAAAAAATAAAGCCTATTAGAGATATGTGGAAAGGAAAACTCGTTTTAAAAGGTGTCGCCTCTGAGCATGACACTGAAGAGGCCATACGATTAGGCTTAGATGGCATAATAGTCTCCAATCATGGTGGACGACAACTAGACGCAGGACAATCCACTATAAAACCGCTAAAAACCATTGCTCAGAAATATGGAGATAAGATTGAGGTTATGATGGACAGCGGTCTTCGTTCTGGTCCAGATGTGGCTAGGACTTTAGCTTCTGGTGCAAAATTCACCTTTTTAGGACGTTCATTTATGTATGGTGTTTCGGCATTAGGAAAACAAGGAGGAGACCATACTATATCGTTATTAAAAACGGAATTACAACAAGTAATGGAACAATTGAACTGTGAAAAAACAGAAGATTTTCCGAATTTTTTAATCAACCAATAACGTTTAATTACTATGAAAACTTACGGCTACTTCTTTCTTTTCTTCTTATTCGCACAAGCGACCTACGCAACTGATTTCTATTGTGACCCGGTAAACGGGAATACAAATAACGACGGAAGTAAAGCTAATCCTTGGGGAAGCTTAGAAAGTGTTTTTGGAAAAGGAATAGAATTTAAAGCAGGTGATGCTATATTCTTACTTTCCGGAAATCATGGAGACGTTAAAGTTATAGGCCAAAACGAAAAATATATTACTATTTCCGGACTTACAGGCCAAAATCCTACAATAAATGCTATAACATTTGGAACTGAAGAATCTCCTGCATCCAAGTGGATTCTTAATAACATTACTTTCAATGGAGCCCTACATTCAAATACTGTTTTTATACATCAAAATAGTTCTAAGATCAGATTAACGGAAAATAATTTTATTTCAAACGCCAACCATTACACTGCGATTGAGATCAAAGGTAAGCAATGTAAAATAGAAAGTAATGTCATTTCGAATTACAAAAACGGCATTATAGTTTCTGGTGAAAAAACTCAAATTCGGAATAACCGTATCGAGTTTTTCAGCCATAATGCCATTACGATTTTAGCAGATTATAATTTATTAGAATACAACTTAATTAAAGAAAGTATAGCCACAGATGCTGAAGTAAATTCTGGTATATATTTTACCGAGAAAGAAACAAAAGGTAACATTTTTAGAGGTAATACAATTATCAATTTCACCAAATCAAATAGAGCGCAAATAGGAGTATTAAATGGTATTTATGGATTGAAAACCATTATTTCAGAAAGTATATTTGAGAATAATGTTATTATTACAAATGGTATAAAAGGGATATCTCTTACTGGTCAATTGAACAATCTAAAAATCATTAATAATACAGTTGTAAATCCCTATTTTGGTTTAAATTTCAACGATAAAAGCGAAACAAATGCACCACTTGCCATACAGATCATTGGCGAAAATGATTCTTCAAATCTGTTTATAAGAAATAACCTGTCTAATGATGTCCTATTTAAGAACATAAAAGGGATTGCTGATTATAATCTAACGCTTCCTGTCTCCGTACATGATTATGACAAATGCTTTAATAATTGGGCTTTGTTTGATTTCTCTTTAGGCCCTAATTCAAAAGCTCTGAACAGTGGAACATCGGATATGGCACCAAATTTAGACGCAAGTCAAAACAAACGGTCCTTAGGTTACTTTGTTAATATTGGAGCCTTTGAGTATACTAAAATTGATGAGGCTAATCAGGTTTTTGAAATACCTTCGGAAGCTTCAGATAGACAGATTCACTCCAAAGGTAAAGGAGACTGGGATGGCCAACCACAAATTCGTATTGGAGGTGTTGGCGAAAATATTGACGGTGCTGGAGTCTTCCCATTTAAGCTTCCAGAAATCCCTGGAGGCAAAAAAATTCTATCTGCTAATTTTAAAGTGTATTTGTCTAAAATAGATAATCAACCAGAAGGAGGCATTGATTTATATGCGTTGCCTCCAAAATCAAATTTTTGGGTTACTGAAGACCTCTATTATCAAGGTACTTTTGGACAAGATGTTTCGGCAAGACCCATTCAGAATAATTTTGTAGACTCCAATATGTATTCTGGAGACATTAAAACAAATAACCTTGGGCAAAAAGGACTCAAAGATTACTTGAACACCATTTTTGAAGCAGAAACAAACTCTGAGGCCTATATCTTTTTAAGAATGAACCCAAACTCCAAGGATGTTTCAGATTATAATAGATGGAACTTTGTAAGCGCTAACGGTAACAAAAAAGAAAACCAACCAACACTTGAAATTACTGTTGGATACCCTGAACTTAATGAAGAGGCCACCAACAATATCGAATCTATTAAAAATAATGTCGTTATTGCACCAAACTCTATGTATAATGGAGAATTTAATGTTTACTTCTTAGGTTTTAAACAAGGTAAAACTGTACAACTTAAATTGCTGAATTTTTCAGGTGAGCAGGTTTTTGAACAGACTATAAATACTTCTGACCTTTCAGGCGATGTTTTTCGAAGTGAAAAATTACAACTACCTACTGGCAAATACTTATTAGAATATACTACTGAAGGTGAAACAAAAAAACAAATTTTCTTCGTTTGGTAATTGATGATGTTACATAATTAAATTTTAACAAATTACACTTAATCACACCTAAAAGTTATTAAATTGACAATTGATTTTGCAAAATTTAAATTTCTCATAAAAATTATCTACATTTCACCAATTATTCTCAAAAAGCACAATTGAAGTTTATACTATCTGTTTAATTGTTTGTTAGTTTTGTCTGTTTTATTGAGCTAAGCACGGAAAACACTAGGATTAGTCAGCTATTTGTATTTATATTTGAGAGTAGCGCTTTCTGTTTTTAGCCATATCTATATCAAACACAGAAGCAAATAATAATTCCCAATAAAAATCAAATGTTTAAAAAAAATATTACCCTTTTCGTCTTCTTAATGATTTTCATACAATCGATTGGACAAAACACTTTTAATCTCGATCCGGCTGTCGGAACAAGGTTTACAGTAACAGATAAAGTTTGGCCAGAAGTCGTAGGTGAAGGAGATGTCTGCTTATGGAATGATGACAAATTAGCCGCATTCACAATCACCATTGATGATAATAACGAACAAGATATTCCTTTTTGGACATCGATGATTGCTGAATATGGGTTCCATTTTTCGTGGTTTGTGATTACTGAGGCAGATCCGGCATATAATGTTCAAGATTGGAGTCTTTATAATGACCTTGCGGCTTTAGGAAGTCAAATAGATGGACACGATGATAGAAATTGGTATACTAACCCAGCAGAAGGAGAAACCAACCTGTCTGATGCGGATTATCTCGCAAAATTACAAGCCACAGTTGCCACTATTGATACAGAAGTAACTTCTGGCTCTAATAAATGTTTAACCTATGCCTATCCTTATGGAGAAGGTAATGAAACCATTGCTAGAACACAATTTATTGGAATTAGAGGCACCCAAGGCATTCTAAATCAATCTAACACTGTTAATTATTTAGATGTTAATAGCATTTCTAATGTTCATATTTACGGTAACGATACAGACCGAGACCAGTATATATTACCACTTTTGGACAACGAAAATACATTATACGGCACAAATTACTATCGTGGTTGGGGCAGTACACATTTCCATGGTCTAGATGAGGCTGGTGAAATTACCACTAATGAATTTTTACAATACTTAGCAAACAAACCAGAATTGTGGGTTGCCGGATTTACAGAGGTTACACAATACTCTCAATCTTTTGCAACGCATAATTTAACCATAGATAATGTTTCAGAAAGTGAAATAAAATACACATTAACAGACGACATGTTAGACGCCGCTTTTTATTTTCCTTTAACTGTTAAAATAAGAATTGACAATAGTTGGGTCAATGTTACCGCCATACAAAATGGAGAGCCTATAGACTCTGAAATCATAACACATAATGGTAAAAAATATACGTTAGTAAAAACTGTACCAGACGCAGGTCAAGTTACAATAGCAGGTGTTGCAGATTCGGACCCTGCAATAATTTCTCCTTCTATAGAAAATCAATCTATGGTTGAAGAAGCTACATTACAATTAGATTTTTCAGCAGCTACAGTTGGTGATGATCCCATTTCTTTTACAACATCTAACCTACCAAGTTTTGGAGTCTTAACTGACAATGGCGACAATACTGGAAGCATTATATTTTCACCTGCACTTTTAGATGCTGGTGATTACCAAGATATTACCGTCATTGCAGATAATGGAAGGAGTATCACATCACAATCTTTTAACTTAACGGTTAGTCCTGATTCTGGTGGAGAACCAACGACAGAATACATAATAACACCTACTGGTGATGGTATCATATCTGATGTTGTTAATTTAGAAGAGGGTAGTACAAATCCATGGCTTAATGGAAACGACATCGATGGCACCAAAGTCTTAAAAGTTGGAGCAAGTGCATCAACTGGTGGTGGATTTACAACAAATGCTATAATTCCTTTTCAATTACCTGTTCGTCCACCTGGTAAATTAGTAACAGCCGCTAATTTAAATGTGAACATTGCCTACATAAGACACTGGATTTCTTCTGACATCGACTTATACGGATTACCATATAATAGCTCTAACACTATATCTCCAAATGATTTTTATGATGGCTCTTTTGCTAACACCACAGGAACAGCAACAGGACTACAAGATGGATTTATTGTTAGAGATGTAGATGGCAATGAACCTGTTGGCACCTTAATTTTAACAGACCGACAAGTAGATACGGATTCGGAAGGTGATACCAACCTAGCAGCATACATAAATGCGCAATACGATGCAGGTGCCGTTGCAGGAGATTACATTTTTTTAAGGTTAAGTGTAGATGCTACAGCAGGTTCTACAAGTGCCCATTATTACGGTATAAGTGATGAATCAACAGAAGAAGCACCCACTTTAACGTTAGAAATTGAAAATGTTTTAAGCGTTGATGCTTTCGATCAATCAAATGTAAGCCTTTATCCAAATCCAGTAACAGAAGGCAAATTAACCATCGTATTAAAAGGATTTAAATCAGAAAACACGAAACTAAACATCTATTCTTTAACAGGTAGTTTAGTTCATAGTGAAATAATTACAAGCAATTCAAGTTCAAATTTTGAAACAAATTTGAATTTAAATGCTGGGCTATATCTTCTTAAGATATCCGATGGTATAGCCCAAAAAACACAAAAACTAATCATACAATAAACTAATTCTTTAAAACAATAAACTATGAAAACAACGCTACTAAATTCTTTATTGGGAATTGCATTAGGTGTGACACCATTTGCATTACAAGCCCAAACAACATCCTATGATGTTACACCAGAAATTGTTACAGATCAATCCTATCATGTCGATGGTATTGTTTCTGATATAACTGCTATGCCTGCAAATAACCCTTATTTAAATGGAAATAATGTAGGCGGAATAAATTCGTTAAAAATAGGAGCAAGTGCTGCAGACGGAAGCCCAAATACAACAAGTGCCATCATACCTTTTAAACTACCTGTGCGCCCAGAAGGAAAATTAGTAGTTAATGCGAATTTAAAAGTACATGTCAATTATGGTCGTGAATGGATATCTTCCAATGTCGATTTATATGGACTTCCTTATAATGCGGCTAGCACTATTTATGCTGCAGACCATTTTGATGATGCCTACCCGGATGCTACAGCTGATGTTACAGGAATTCAAGATGATTACTTTTCAAAAAATGTTGACCCTGGATCTTTAGATACAGCACGTTTTGAAGAGACAAATGCTGGTGGAGATACCGCTTTAGTGGACTACTTAAATGCACAATATGATGCTGGTGCGGTTGCAGGCGATTATGTGTTTTTAAGATTAAATGTAGATGACCCAGCGACTACTGGAGCTCATTATTTTGGAGTTGATGATGGTTCAACTGCAAACGCACCAACATTAACTATAGAAGTAGAAGATGCTGAGGTAAGCCCAACAACAGATTATGATTTGGTGCCAGAGATGGTTTTAGATCAAGCTTACCACGTTGATGGTATTGTTTCTGATATAACTGCTTTGCCTGCTAACAATCCTTATTTGAATGGAAATAATGTTGGCGGAATAAATTCGTTAAAAATAGGAGCAAGTGCTGCAGACGGAAGCCCAGTTACAACAAGTGGTATTATTCCATTTAAATTACCTGCGCGTCCATCAGGTCAGTTGGTAGTTTCTGCAAATTTAAAAGTACATGTCAATTATGGTCGCGAATGGATATCTTCTAATGTCGATTTATATGGACTTCCTTATAATGCGGCTAGCACTATTTATCCTGCAGACCATTATGATGGCGCGTATCCAGATGCTACAGCTGATGTTACAGCAATTCAGGATGATTACTTTTCAAAAAATGTAGATGCTGGATCTTTAGATACTGCACGTTTTGAAGAAACAAATGCTAATGGAGATAATGCTTTAGTAGACTATTTAAATGCGCAATATGATGCTGGTGCAGTTGAAGGTGATTATGTGTTTTTAAGATTAAATGTAGATGACCCAGCAACTACTGGTGCTCATTATTTTGGAGTTGACGATGGTTCAACTGCTAATGCACCAACGTTATCAATTTCTATAGATGGTGAATTATCTGTAGATAGCGTAGAAAAATCAACTTTAAAATTATATCCAAACCCTGTAACTGATGGTAAGTTAACAATTACATCAAACGGATTTAGTAATGATTCTAAATTAACTATTTTCTCAATAACAGGTCAGTTAGTCCATTCTGAAAAAGTTGAAGCAAATTTGGCAAATTCTTTTAACACAACATTAAATTTAAAATCAGGTGTGTATATCGTTAAACTTCAAGATGGAACGCGTTCTAAAACACAAAAATTAATCATTCAGTAATTAATAGCAATTTTTGAAAACGAGGGATTAATATATGCCCTCGTTTTCTATTTAATAATTATTATTTAAGTAATCTAGTACTTCCATGTTCTAAAATAGGAACTTCTCAAATAACCGTTTAAGGATTAAAAAGTAAATGCAGCAAACAAATTGACTTAATTAAACCTATCTAACCTTATAATTAAGTGAAGTATTGGCATAAAATACAAAAGGGATTAAGAAATATTACTATTGATAATTTAGTGTAGCCTCAAGCAAAGTGTTATCAAATTTTTAAAAACATTTTCACAATAATACAATCGATTGTCTAACTAAAAATAGTTTATTATGAACATCATAAAATTTCAATATGCATTTATAATGATATTAATAGGAATTATATCTGCAGAGGCACAAAATTCTCAAATTATTTCAGCGCATTCAGACGATATTACCATTAAAAACGATAACACCTCTTGGGGATGGGTTGGTCAAACAACCGCAAGGTTAGGCCATAATAATGCACAAGCCTATATTATTCCATTTCAATTACCTGTTTTACAACCTGGAGAATCTATCACAACTGCAGATTTAGCTGTTGAAGTTATTTCTTATAGTAACCAACCAAGTAATACAAATATCGATTTATACGGTCTACCCTTTAGAACAACATCTACCGTAGATTTAAATACTGATTATTTTGTGGGAGCATTAGATACTTCAGCAACATTAATTCAAGATAATATATTCGAAGATAATGTCACTGGATTGGTAAATTTAGACTCCAATACTCAGCAAAATTTAGTTTCATATTTAAATGCTCAATACTCAGCTGGTGCTGTAGGAGGGGATTTTGTTTTTATTCGTTTTAGTGCAGACGCTAATAGTTCAGAAACATGGAATTTAGCTTCGCAAGATAATGGAACTACTAGTAATAGGCCTATTTTGGATATCGCTATTTCCAATACCTCGAATACAACACCCACACTTACTTTTATTGGCAATCAAAATGTTCAAGAACAATCAACTTTAAATGTAAACATTAGCGCAAGTGATATGGATGGTGATGCACTTTCCATAACGTCTAGCACCTTACCAAGTTTTGCAACTTTAATCGACAATGGTGACGGTACAGCTGTCATGTCTTTAAATCCACAACTTGGAGACGCATCAACATATTCAGTAACCATTACTGTTAGTGATGGTATTGAAACGGTTACTGAAACTATTTCTATTGTCATATCAGCATACCAAACACCTGTGGCTGGAGTTTATTATTGTGATCCTATAAACGGAAATATCAACAATGACGGTTCACAAGCAAACCCATGGAGCACGCTAGCTGCAGTAGTGTATACAAATAAACCCCTTAATTCTGGTGATATAATTTACTTAATGTCTGGTGATCATGGAGATCCATATATTAACAATATGTCTTTTAACGACTACGTTACGGTAAAAGCTTTAAGCGGAAATGCTCCAGTAATCAAATCAATTCAATTAGTAAATTCCTCGTATTGGGCTTTTGATGGTATTAAGATTGATGGTACAAATAATAATAAAACTAAAGAACAAGTTTTATTTTCTTCGGATGTAAATTCGCATCATACTAAAATCGTAAACTCAACAATATCCTCTGCAGAAAATATAGAAACGTGGACCAAAACAGATTGGTACAATAATGTGACTAGTGGTATTCAAATAAGAAGTGACTACGCTTTTCTAGAAAATAATGTAATAAAAAACACGTACCACGCTTTAGAAGTGAGAGGTGAGTTTACAGAAGTACATAATAATTTAATTGATAATTTCGCTGGAGACGCTATACGTAGTCTAGGTAGTAATTCTACATATGAAAACAATACTGTTAGAGATTGTTATATTAACGATTACGCTATTCAGCATGATGATGGTTTTCAAGCTTATAACTTACAAAGTGATCCGAAAATTTCAAACATTACACTTCGTAACAACGTGTTTATGTTATTTGCAGATCCAGTAACTCCTTTTGTTCAATCAAATAACTTAATTGGAGGTTTAATGCAAGGAATAATAATTACCGATGGTTACGCTGATGGTTGGATTGTAGAAAATAATATTGTTAGTAATAATCAAGATCATGGTATATCATTATACGGCGCGCGTAATTGTAAAGTACAGAATAATACTGTGGTTCAATCACCTCTATATTCTGATGCTGATCATGTCCCATGGATCATGTTAACAGATCAAACCAAAACAGGTCAGACTAATTTTAATAATGTCATTAGAAATAATATTTCAGCAAAATATACAACATGGACGTATGACACAACCTCAACAGTAGAACATAATATAACCATAGATGGTAGTAATTATGCTAACTATAGTAATTATTTTGTTGATTATGTAACTAATGATTTTCATTTATCAGCTACGAGCCCTGCTATAGATGCAGGTGTTGATACAGACCTAGCTGTAACAGATTTAGAGGGCAATCCTAGATCTATGGGAACTAGTGTAGATGCTGGAGCTTACGAGTATACAGGCACAGTAGCTCCTCCAGCAAATAATGCCCCTATTTTAGCTTCAATTGGAGGCAAAACAATGAACGAACTTGAAACCTTAGAAGTCTCAATTTCTGCTACTGATTCAGATAATGACACCTTAACTTTCTCAATAACAAACGCACCAAATTTTACAACGTTTGTTGATAATGGAAATGGTACGGCTTCATTAACTTTATCTCCACAAATAGGAGATGCTAATTCTTATAATATAACCGTTTCTGTAACCGATGGAACGGATTCAATTGAAGAAATTATTCTAGTAACTATAAACCCAGAGGGAACGGCTCCCTTGAATAATGCTCCTATAATTGCTAATGTAACAAACCAAGCTGTCGAAGAAGATAATATACTTAATGTAAATATTTCGGTAACCGACAGTGATAATGATACCTTAACAATAACATCTACAAGCTTACCAAATTTTGCAACATTTACAGACCATGGTGATGGTACAGCCTTATTTGAATTTACACCTTCTGAAGGTGATGCAGGGACTTATACCATTGATGTTCAAGCATCAGATACTATAGATACTACCACATTGAACTTTGTTGTTAGTGTTTCTGAAATAATTAATGTAGCCGGAACGGCCTATTATTGTGATCCAATTAATGGATCTATGAGTAATCCTGGAACACTAGCTAGCCCATGGAAAAGCTTACAAGACGTATTTACTGCTCAAAAAACGTTTAATTCTGGTGATGTAATTTACTTACTCTCAGGGGCTCACGGAAGCCCTTATATGACTGGTACGCATTCAGATTATGTAACTATAAAGCCGTTAAGTGGAGAGCATCCAGTTTTAGCCTCTGTCCAAGTTGAAAATGGATCTTATTGGGCATTTGATGGATTAACATTTTCAACTGATGGATCTGGCGGTAATTTCGCAAGAGATTACATGTTTTTAACAAAAGACGATGCCACGTATTTAAAAATTGAAAACTGTACGTTCTCTAGTGCAAATGATTCTTCAACTTGGTCTAAAAACGATTGGTATGCAAATTCTGAAGATGCTGTTATTATTCGTGGGGATAATATAATCTTTAATAACAACACCATCAAAAATGTGTATTTTGCATTACAAATAGAAGGTGATTATGCTGAAATTAGAAATAACTTAATTGATAATTTTGGCGCAGATGCTATTAGGGCATTAGGTTCGCACGCTATTTACGAAAATAATATTATTAGAGATGCTTATATCGAAGATTACAATATAAATCATGATGATGGTATACAGATGTACGACAAGGATAATGTTGCAGCAGGAACCATAGAGGATGTCGTTATTAGGAATAATAAAATATTCAACTTTGCAGACCCTATAACTCAGGCGATGGTTAATGATAATTTAATAGGGTATTCCATGCAAGGTATTATTATTACCGACGGTCATACCGAAAATGTCATTGTGGAAAATAATTTAGTCGTTTCCGATCACTATCATGGCATTACCCTTACAGGAGCTATTAATTGTAAAATTCAGAATAATACAGTTTCTAAAACCCCTACGTCCTACAATCCTGTAACCGATGCCATTCCTTGGATACAAATAAAAAATGATAAGCAAGGTAACGGAAGTACAGGGAATATTATAAGAAATAATATAGCCGCAAAATATACACCATGGACTTATGATGAAACAACTAATACAGTAGAATATAACATTGTAGTATCTGCAATTGACGCTATCAATACTTATGAGGATTTTAATAATTTGGACTTTAATTTAAAAGCCGGAAGTTCTGCAATTGATGCTGGTGTTAATGCAGGTCTTACTACTTTAGATATTAATGGAGACCCAAGATCTGTTGGTGCAGCAGTGGACTGTGGCGCATTTGAACTTCAAGCAAGTGCAGATATAACTTCGCCGGTTATTGTAAATGCAAATAATACGTTTTTTAATGATGAATTTGTTATTGTTTTTAGCGAAAGTGTGACTAACGCTTCTTCAGAGTTGCCAGGAAATTATACTTTAAGCGGAGGTGCAACTATAAGTTCAGCCTCTTTATCAGAAGATAATAAAACGGTAACATTAACCTGTTCTGCTTTAAATGGGAATACGACCTATACAATTACAGCCAACAATGTAGAAGACTATGCTGGAAATACAGCTTCTAATTCTTCTGCTACTTTTATTTATGAATGTGATACCAATTGGGCAAGTACTTATCAAGATGATGAATGGGCATATAATCCTTCATCAAATGCTTTTGATGGAGATAATCAAACAAAATGGGCTGCTGAGGGTAATCAGTGGATACAAAAAAGCTTTTGCGAAATTGTTACAGTTCAATCAGTAGATATTAGCTTTGGTTTAGGTGATGAAAGAGCTTATAGTTTTGTAATCGAAGTTTCAACAGATGGACGTAATTTCACTCAAGTACATTCAGCTACGAGTACAGGAACTACAACAGCTGCGGAACATTTTGATTTTGTAGATGTCTCAGCAAAATATATTAGAATAGTAGGTTCAGGAAGTGATGTTAATGGGTGGAATAATTATTCTGAAATTGTTATTAATACATCAGGGTATACACCGCCAACAAATACCGCTCCTGTTTTATTACCAATTGGAAATCAAACCATCACTGAAGGTGACATTTTAAATATAATTGTTTCTGCTACAGATACCGATGGAGATACATTGAGTTTTACAGCAAACAATTTACCTTCATTTGTAACCTTTATAGATAATAACGATAATACGGCTACATTAACTATTGCTCCAGCTATTGGAGATGCATCAACAAATAATATTTCTATTTCTGTAAACGATGGTACTACTATTGATACTGAAACCTTAAATATTATAGTTAATAATGACTCAACTACGGCTAATAATGCACCTGTATTGTCTACTTTAGTAAGTCAAACTCTAAATGTTGATGACGTTAAAATCATAAATATATCTGCAACAGATGCTGATGCTGATGCATTATCGTTTGCAATCAACAATGCACCTGGATATGCAACTCTTGTTGACAATGGAGACAGAACAGCAACAATAACACTATCTCCTATTTCAGGAGATGAAGGTACTTCAAACATAACTGTTACAGTTTACGATGGGGAATTAAATGATAGCGCTATCTTAAATATACAAGTTTATGCTTTACCTCAACAAAATAATTACATCGTAGAGGCAGTTATGGATGACCAAACGGTTTATGATAATGGAGGAATGCAGTGGGTAGGATATCATACGCATAGAATAGGGTCAAACAATAAAACATCTGCTATAATTCCTTTTCAGATTCCAACGTTAGCACAAAACGAAAGGCTTACCTCTGCTACCTTAAATTTTCACCTATTACAAAATGGTGGAAACCTAGCGCATAAAGTCGATCTTTATGGGTTGCCATATAGAAGTAGTAGTACTATTTTAAGTACCGATTATTATGCAGGAGTTTATGATACAGACCTAACAGCTACGGCAATAGAAGATGATATTTTAGATTTAAATTCACCACAAGGGAATCTTCAAAGTTCGTCGTCTCAAAATATTGTTAACTATATCAATAATCAATTAGATAACGGAGCTGTTACAGGAGACTTCATATTTTTCAGATTTAGTTTAGACTATAATGGATCAGGGAATTATAACTATTGGGATATCGCATCTCAAGACCATACAACATCAAGTTATAGACCTGTTTTAAATTTTGATACAGCCTTCACTCTAGGAAAAGCTTATAACAATAACACAAAAGAAATACTTGAAATAGAAAATTCAACTGTAAGTGTTTACCCAAACCCTATTAATGAAGGTAAAGTTACTATTTCTAGTCGTATGTTAAATCAGAAATCTACTCTTGAAATTTATTCATTAACAGGTCGTTTAGTATTTAAACAGCATGTGCAGCCAACACAATCTAATACAATGCATGCCGACATACAATTGAATTCTGGAGTATACATTCTGAAATTAAGAAATACATCAAAAATATTTACTCAAAAATTAATCGTTAATTGATTAAGAAGTATATTTAAAAATGAAACAAATCCCTAATAGCACTTTAACTTCATCTCAAGAAGAGAGAAATATAGACCACAAGGCTGAAAACGAATTAGCCATACCTACTACAATTTCTGAAGAGGCCAAAACGATGTTAAGAAATTGGACAATTGAAGGTAGAAACGCTGGAGCAAATTTACCAAAATATGATGCTCCAATTTCAGCGTGGGTGGAGAGACAACGGGAGTTTCAAATTGAAGCAGAAAAACCTTTAGCTAAGTTATTAGAAGTATATCAACCTAGTGTAGAAACCATATTTCTTGATGGCATTAGAGCAATTGACATTAAACCGAAGAATTACCAAGAATCCGACAAAGTCATTATCTACATCCATGGAGGAGGTTTCGTTTTTTATCCTGCTGATGTCACTTTATTATCAAGTGTTCCGTTAGCAGATACAAGCAACTTAAGAATCATAGCCATTGATTATACCTTAGCACCACAAGCAAAGTTTAATCAGATATTAGATGAAGTTATTACAGCTTATAAAGCATTATTAAAAACTTATAAAGCAGAACATATTGCCATATATGGTGATTCCGCTGGAGGCACAATTACTGTCGCTTCAATTTTAAAAATGCGAGATTTAAAAATAAATTTACCAAGTTCAGTTGTATTATGGTCGGCTTGGTTAGATTTAGATGAGATAGGAGACTCCTATCATACATTAAAAGACACAGACCCGACATTAATTTATAAAGGATTTTTAGAAAATTGTGCAGAAGCTTATGCCCCAAGATCGGAATGGAAAAACCCATACGTTTCGCCAGTGTATGGCGATTATTCAAAAGACTTTCCCCCTACTCTAATTCAAGTGGGAAGTAAAGAAATATTTTTAAGTAATTCCCTTAGAATGTATCGACAACTAAAAGAAAACAATAAAGATGTAGAGTTAGATATTTATGAAGGGATGTGGCATGTTTGGCAAGGTCATTATGATATTCCAGAATCAAAAATAGCAGTTAAGAACACAAAAAACTTTATCTATAAACACTTAGGGATTACCAAATAGTAGAATTATGAAAAATACAATCTTATTTATAGTATTCTTTAATGGCATTATGCTGAATGCTTGTGCTCAGGAAAGCGTTGAGGATTACAATGAAGACCCACAAACACCTATTGCTGAAAATATAATTTTTGAATTAGATTTTGAAACCGCAGCACAAGGAACCTATACAACACAAAATTTAATAAGTGAAGGAGGAGATATCCGTTGGTCTTTACTTGGTGATAACGCCAATATTGTTGATGATCCTGACGGAGAAAAAGGACACGTTTTAAAAGTAGATTATCCTGAAGACACTGTTGGACCAGAAACTAATGGTGTTCAATTCATTAAAACCTTACCAGCTTCAAATGAATATTATTTGGACTATTATGTATATTTCGAAGAAGGGTTCGATTTTAGAGAAGGTGGTAAACTACCTGGTTTAACCAGTGGTGGTTCAACGTACACGGGTGGAAATCATCCCGACAATGGTGAAGGCTGGAGCGCACGATACATGTGGGTCAATAGAAATGCTGGCGTTGAAGCCATAGTCTATTTTTATTATATGGATATGACTTCAGAATATGGAGATTCTGTAGATTCTGGAATATATTTTGAAACCGGAAAATGGTACCGCTTAACCCAAAGAATAAAATTAAATCAAAACAACTTACCAAACGGAATTATGCAGGTTTGGATCGATGGCGTAAAAGTAATTGATGATACAGAAGTCCGCTATCGTTTATGGGATCAAGGTGATATTGATTCTTTTTATTTTTCAACTTTTCACGGAGGCGCTACAGAAGATTGGGCTCCACAAAACGATTCCTTTGCGTTGTTTGATAAGATAAAAGTGACAACATTAAAACCCGAATTTTAAGTAAGACATACTCCCTATTTTATGAAAATTAAAAATGTTTCTTTTTTCATTTTTCTAAGTTTTTATTCCATTTTTTTAGGTGCACAAAGCAATTTTAAAGTGGATCCTGTTTTTTCTAGTCACATGGTTTTGCAAAGGCATCATAACATCCCTGTTTGGGGAACAGCAAAGCCAAATACTAAAATAGTTGCAACTTTAAAAGATATCACAATTCACACTATAGCTAATAGTGAAGGTCACTGGAACGTTAATTTTGAGGCATTAGAAGCTGGAGGTCCGTACCGTTTAAGTATTGAATCCACAAATGAATCTATTCAACTCACAGATATTTTAATCGGTGACGTTTGGTTAGCTTCTGGGCAATCTAACATGCATCTCGATTTAAAACGCACTTTAAATGGAGATAGCATTGCAAAAAATGCAAACAATCCGAACCTAAGAATTTATAACATGAAACCCACTTACCCAACTGGTAAAGACGGTGTTCATACCTTAGAAGAATTAAATAAAATTCAAAACAATCACTATTTTAATACTAAAGGCTGGGTAAAAGCAACTCCTGAAGAGGTCTTGTATTTTTCTGCTGTAGGATATTATTTCGCGGAAAAGCTACAAAGTGAATTAAATATTCCCATCGGTATTATTCATAATGCCGTTCCGGGTTCTCCCATTGAATCTTGGTTGTCTAAAAAAGAAATTGAACAAGATTCTACCATGTCAAGTTTTATAAAAGAACGTTGGAAAGCTAAAGAAGACGAAAAGGATGCGATGATTTCAGTAGCAAAACATCAAATATCATTAAGTGAAAATCCCAATCAGAAACACCCATGGATGCCAAGTTATAATTATGAGAATGGCATATTACCTATAAAAAACATCCCCATCAAAGGAGTTATTTGGTACCAAGGCGAGTCCAATGCAGAAGCTCCTATTTTGTACAAAGCTATGTTTAAAAAAATGGTGGCTTTATGGCGATCAGATTTTAATGAAGACTTCCCTTTTTATTCTACACAATTAACTAGTAGAGAAGATAGACCTGCATGGCCAGAGTTTAGATTTGCGCAAAGCGAATTATTAAATGAAGTCCCAAATTCTAAAATGGTTGTTATAACTGATGTTGGTGATCGGCAAGACACACATGCAAAAAACAAACAACCTGTTGGAGACAGATTGGCACTCTTAGCACTCGGAGACACCTATAAAGTAGCTAATGATTATGAAAGTCCGGTGTTTGATAAAATCACCTATTCTAACAACACTTATACGATTCATTTTAAAGGGGAGTTTAGTAGTTTAAAAACAAAATCATCAGAAGCTATTATTGGTTTTGAAATAAGTACGGACAACAAACATTTTGAAAAATTAGAACCTAGAATTGAAGGCAAAACAATAGCGTTTAGCTTACCAAATAAACACAAAAAACCATTTTATGTAAGATACGCCTGGAAGCCCTATACAGAAGCTAATTTAACCTCAAATAAAGGATTGCCTGTATCAACTTTTCGAACGAAAATAGATTAATTATTAATCCTCTTTCAGGAACTTTAATAAAAGATAATATTGAAAATAAATATGATAAACCCAGAGTCTACAGTAAAAGTTAATGGGTCCGGTAAAGATATTAACTTGCTTAAGCATACATGGAAAGCACAATGGATTACACATCCCAGTGCATCAACGCTAGACTATGGTGTGTTCCTTTTTCGACATGTATTTACTCTCGAAGAGAAAATGAGTGAGTTCATCATTTTTGTATCTGCCGATAACCGTTATAGACTTTATGTTAATGGAGAACGTGTTTGTTACGGACCATCCATTGGAGATAGAGCACACCAACGCTATGAAACTCTAGATATAGCGCCTCATTTAAAGGAGGGTAAAAATGTTATTGCTGCTGAAGTCGTAAATTTTGGAGAGTACAGAAGTGTGTCACAAGTGACTTATCAAACGGCTTTTATTTTACAGGCAGACCGAAACCTCAACTTAGATATTAATACAGGAAGTGCCGATTGGAAAGTGATTAAAAACCATGCATTTTCACCAGTTAAGATTACAAGCGAGATGATGAATGCTTATTATGCCGCCGGACCGCGTGACCATGTTGATGATTCAAAATATCCTTGGAGTTGGAACCAATTACAGTTTAATTATGACAACTGGTTGAACCCTAAAAGTACAACAACGGAGTTCGCTGTTGGTAGAGGTTTTTTATATGGAGGAGCTTGGCATTTAGTACCGAGAACCATCCCTTTTATGGAAGAAAAAGTAGAACGATTTCCTGAAATTATTCGGGTGAGTGGTATTGAAAAGAATGACGGTTTTCTAAAAAACAAAGCCTCAATAATTCCTAAAAACTCACATGTAAAAATCCTAATAGATCAAACACATCACACTACAGGATATCCAGAACTAACGTACAGCCATGGAAAGAACAGTGAACTAAAAATAACCTATGCTGAGGCTTTGGTCAAAGATATAAATCCAGATGAAACAGTTTCTGACGGTAATTTAAATCTCGTTGATTTAAAAGGTAATCGCAATGATTTTGAAGAGAAATCCATATTCGGGTATTATGATATGCTCTTTCCAGATGGAGGAGAGAATAGATTTTACAAGCCGCTTTCACGACGAACGTATCGTTTTGTAGAACTAGAAATAACCACAAAAGAAGAAGCTTTAATTCTAGAAGATTACCATGGTGTTTACACAGGATACCCATTTGAAGAAAAAGCAAAAGTAGAAACAGGAGATCCTTCTCTCACTAAAATTTGGGATGCAGCATGGAGAACATTACGCAATTCTGCAGACGAAATGTATTACGATTCCTATTATGAGAATTTACAATATATAGGCGACACCAAAATAGCATCGCTAATCTCAATTTATGTATCTGGAGATGATCGGTTAATGCGAAAAGCCATACAACAATTTGACGACTCACGCACCTCAGAAGGGTTAACCCAAAGTCGATATCCTTCAAACATAATTCAAATTATACCACCGTTTTCATTGATTTGGGTCGATATGATTTATGATTATTTCATGTATCGAAATGATCCTGAATTTTTACGTCAATTCATTCCAGGGATTAAATCGGTAATAGATTGGTTTGCCTCTCGTGTTGATGAAACTGGTATGGTTACCAATTTAAAATGGTGGAATTTCACAGATTGGACTATCGATTTTCCAAGTGGCATTCCACAAGGTGCAGACGATGGTTATTCCGCAAATATTGCCTTGCAGTTTGCAAAGACCTTAGATCATGCCCAAGCTGTATTCCGTTATTTTAATTTGGAACATGAAGTCGATTCGTATCAAATACTGTCTAAACGAATTAAAAAGTCCGTTTTAGAACGCTGTTTTGATACAAAAAAGGGACTTATTGCCGAAACACCTGATAAAAAAGAATTCTCACAGCACACAAATATCTTAGGGATATTAACCGATACATTTAAACAAGATATTCAATCTGACATAATGAAAAAAGTACTTGAAGACGAGACCCTTTTTCAAGCTACCATTTATTTCAAATTTTATCTATTTAGAGCCTTACAAAAGGTTGGTTTAGGAGATTTGTATTTCGATTTATTAGGATCTTGGAGAGGTATGATTGATGATGGTATGACGACCTATGGAGAAACGGATATTAATCCACGTTCAGAATGTCATGCGTGGAGCTCGAGTCCCAACTTCGATTTTCTTCATACTGTTGCTGGCATATATCCAGGCGAACACGGTTTCAAATCAGTTATAATAGAACCAAATTTAGGAAAATTAAAAACACTTAATGTCGAATTCCCGCATCCTCAGGGTATGATCACAATTCGCTATTCAAAAAATGACAATAATATAAATGCAGAGATTTCAATGCCAGAAGATCTTACAGGTGAATTTAAATGGCAAGGACAATCGGTTTCGCTTGTTGGGGGAAAACAAAACATAGCATTATAAAAATTTAGAAAACAGTAATATGAAATACGGTAGTTATATAAATAACGGACTTGAATATAAAATAACAAATTCACAACCTCCTCGCGATTGGTTTAACATGTTGTGGAACCCAAAATACTTAGCCAGTGTAGGACAAAACCTTAATGGCTTTTCGCTATATCAAAATGAAGCAGGCGTTCTTACTAACCTATTTGGAAAACAAGATGATAGAAGTGCGCCACGACATATTTACTTAAGAGATAATGAGACGAACGACGTATGGTCCGTTGCACCAAATACAACTGGTGTTGAATTAGATGACTATAGTTGTACTCACGGATTGGGATACACTGTTTTAGAGAGTAAAAAAAATGGCATCAAAGTATCATTTCAAATATTTGTACCTCGTAAGGAAGCAGGAGAAATTTGGTCTGTAAAGGTATTGAATGAGTCAGGTAGACCACGAAACATATCTGTATTTAGCGTAGCAAAAGTGATTTTAGATGGAGTAAATCTAACCTATGGGTATAATTCTGCCGTTGATGGTTATCACGATAGAGAAAAACAACGCTTGTTTTTTAGAAACCGATCGGTAAGTGTTATGACAGAGAAATATCGTGCATTTACGTATACCGATGTGCCTTTTGATCACTTTGATATTAGCCGAGATGTGTTTTTAGGTCACAACCTTAGTTTTGAAATGCCAGAATGTATAATTAAAGGACAATTAAGTGATAGTGATGCTTCAACAGAATATATGGTGTCTGCCTTACAGCACAATTTGAATCTGAATGATGGAGTTGAACAACGTATCAATATTGTCATGGGTATTGTATTTGATGAAGCTGAAGCCGATGAATTTACGACTTTATATGCCAATAGTGCTCGTATTGATGCCGAACTTGAAACTATAAAACAACAAAATATAGCGAGATTAGGCCTTACAGAATTAAACACTCCCGATGCCGATTTTAATAACCTCTTTAATGTTTGGATGAAACATCAGTTACATCTTATGGCAGATTGGGCTAGATTTTATTTTAAAGGCTATCGCGATACACTTCAAGATGCCGCAGGCGTTGCTATTATAGACCCTGACCGCGCTTTAAAAATGTTAGAAAAAGCGTTAGAAAATCAAAAAAGTAATGGATTTTGTCCAAGAGCATTTAGAGTATCTTCTATGGAGGTTGCAGCAGCAGATAAACATTATTCTGACTCACCAAGTTGGATCAGTCACGCCACATATTCCATACTTCTAGAAACTGGAGATCTTAGCATGTTAGATAAAGTTGTCTCCTATTCTGATAACGGAGAAGATACCATCTGGAATCACAACTTAAAAGCTTTAGATTTTCTTTGGAACGACAGAGGAGAGCACGGCTTAGCATTAATAAGACATGGAGACTGGAATGACCTAATGGACCGCGTTGGTGCTGAAGGAAAAGGAGAAGGAGTTTGGATGAGTATAGCTCTTGCTAAAGCGCTTAAAGTTGTTGAAGAAATTGCAGCTTGGAAAGGTGATACCAAAATAGAAGCACAATGTGCAGAAAGATATCATGAAATTAAAGCGAATATCTTAAAATACGGTTGGGATGAAGATCACTTTATCTACGCTTACACGGATGCCGGAAATAAGGTCGGTGATAATGCCTCAGAAGAAGGGCAAGTTTTCATAAATCCGCAGTCATGGGCTGTACTTGCAGGCATTATTGATGCTGAAAAATATAAGGATATCATGAAAAAAGTGGAACCTATGGTAGATACACCTGTTGGTCCTGTTCATAATTGGCCACCATTTACAAAATACAATAAAGACATTGGCTCTATAACTGGGATTCCACAAGGTAATTTTACCAATGGAAACGTCTATTGTCATGCCGCATCATTTAAGATTGCCGCAGATTATGCCGCAGGACGAAACGATAAAGCCTTTGAAACCTTTAAAAGAATTCTACCTTCTGAGGAGAAATCAGAACCTTATGCACAACCCAATAGTTATGTAGGACCTTCGGCATTACGAAAAGATAGACACGTCTCTGACGACCCATGGCGAACAGGTACTGTAGCTTGGAATATGCTCAACTGTTTTGATAACCTTTTAGGCTTTAAACGAACCTTAAAGGGAGTTACAATTGATCCTCAAATTCCTTCATTTTGGGACAATGTAACGTATACAAGAGTTTTCAGAGGAACCACATTCAATGTCACCATAAAACGAGGTGATCTACAAAATATGTTGGTTGACGGGAAAGAACAAACAGATAATTTTATTGAAGTACCTGAATATGGACTCAACAAAAAGGAAATCTCTATAGATTTTCAAATCGGAAAAACTAAAACGAATTAAATGGAGTTAGATAAACAAAATATTGGTGTAGAGGAAAATATATCGATAAAAGAAAAGATTGGTTTTAGTTTAGGCGATACAGCTTCAAATCTGGTGTGGCAGACCTTAATGATTTTTCAACTGTATTTTTATACCGATATTTTTGGCTTGCCAGCAGCTGTCGTAGGAACCATGTTTTTAATAACAAAAATATGGGATTCCATAAACGATCCTGTAATGGGACTTATTGCCGATCGCACCAATACAAAATGGGGAAAATTCCGTCCTTTTCTTTTGTGGTTAGCCTTACCATTTGCACTGGTAGGTGTACTCACTTTTACAACACCAGATTTTAGCCTAACAGGCAAAATTATATACGCCTATGTAACCTATACGCTTATGATGATGGTATATACGGCTATAAATATTCCTTATTCTTCATTGATGGGAGTTGTTTCTGCAAGTCCTTCTCAGCGCGCTAGTTTTTCACAATACAGATTTATGTTTGCGTTTACTGGCGGATTGCTTGTGCAAGCCTTAACACTTCCATTAGTCAATAGTATCGGTGGAGATAATACCAGTGTGTTTTCAGCAGAATTAAATACCAATCAAATTGTGATTACTGAACATGGTGTTGGAGCTTCAAAATTAGTTTTAAATGCAGATATAGGAGAAGAAGACCTGTTAACTAAAAACGTTACCGTAATCGTTTATAAAAATGATCTAAAAAATGAAATAGATGATACAACAGATATTTTATATCTCGAAGAAGGTTTTGGAACCCATACTTTAAATCCTTCAACCTATTTTGACGAAACTATTTCATCTAAGGAAATATCAGTTCAGGTGGTTAATGAAGCTAAAGGCTTTCAAGGGGTCATGATTGTATTTGGAATTATGTCCATCATCATGTTTCTAACCACATTTTATACCACTAAAGAGCGTGTTTCGCCTCCCAAAGAGCAGAAAACAAATATCAAAAATGACTTTAAAGACTTATTTAGCAATAAGCCTTGGTTGGTGCTTTTAGTTATTGGAGTGATAAGTTTGGCGTACGTTGCCATTAGATATGGGTCCGTTATGTATTATTTTAAATACTACATAGAAGATGAATCACTAGTAAGTTCGTTTCTAGTGTCAGGAACTATAGTCACTATCATTGCTATTTCTTTTACAGAGAAACTATGCAACCGATTTGGTAAAAAGAAAGTTGTAATTGCCTGCCAACTCATTGCTGGTACGTTTACAGCCCTATTCTTCTTTGTAGATAAATCTAATATTACTATGATATTCGCTCTTAATATCATTGTAAGTTTAGCTTCAGGTCCACCAGCACCAATCTTATTTGCGATGTATACGGATACGGCAAGTTATTCTGAATGGAAAAATAACAGACGTGCTACTGGCTTAATTATGTCGGCTTCTACCATGGCTCAAAAATTTGGACTTACTATTGGAGCAGCGCTCGCAGGTTGGATATTAGCTTTTTATGGATTTAAGGCTAATACAGTTCAAACAACAGAATCTGCTTTTGGAATTCTTTTAATGGTAAGTTTAATTCCTGCTGCTGGTAGTTTCCTTGTTGCTGGTATTATGAGTTTCTATCCACTTGATAATAAAACCATGGATAAAATTGAGGGTGAATTGAAATCGAGAAGAGCCCTAACAGAAAAACAATAAATTTTGTAAAAAATTAAAAGACTATGACATTGTCAATAAGATTTATAGCGATCACAATTTCGATTTTAGTTTTAACATCGTGTAAAAATAAAGTTGAAGTTAAAGAACACACTGAGGAAACAAAGCAAGAACTCGTGAAACGGGTTTTTTCGTTAGCAGAACATCAGTATGATTATTTAATAAATAAAATAGATACTATTTCACCATTATTGAACCCTAGAAGTTTAAACAAGGATGGGTCGCTTAGAATGGCTTACAAACAAGACTGGACTTGTGGTTTTTTTCCAGGTTCACTATGGTATTTATACGAGCAAACAAATGATAATAAGTGGAAAATAGAGGCCGAAAAATTTACAGAGGCCTTAGATTCTGCTCAATTTGTAAAATGGAATCACGATGTTGGATTTATGATACAAAACTCTTTTGGACAAGGCTATCGTCTTACCGGAAATGAAACTTATAAACAAGCCGTTGTTGATGCAGCAAGATCTTTAAGTACACGTTACCGACCTGTTGCAAAAGTCATCCAGTCTTGGGATACAGATGCCCCATGGATTCAAGGTAAAGGGTTAGATATGCCTATTATTATTGATAATATGATGAACCTGAATTTACTATATCAAGCCACTAAGCACACGGCAGATTCAACGTTTTCAAATATTGCAAATGCACACGCAACCACATCGATTAAAAACCAATATCGACCTGATTATAGTTGTTATCATATTATAGACTACGACCATATTACAGGAGACGTACGTAAAAAAGTAAATTTTCAAGGCTACGCTGATGAGTCTGCTTGGGCACGTGGACAGGCATGGGGTTTATATGGCTATACGGAAGCTTATAAAGAATCGGGACATAAAATATTCCTAGAGCACGCTAAGAAGATAGCTAATTATATAATGAATAACGATAAAATTCCTGATGATAATATTCCTTATTGGGATTATGATGCCGAAAGTACAGAAGAGATTCCTCGAGATGCCTCAGCAGCAGCTATAGTGGCATCAGCATTATTGGAATTACAAGCATTTGATTCAGCGCGTAAAAATGAATATTTAGATTACACCGAAACCATCTTAAGAACGCTTTCATCTGATGACTATTTAGCTCAAAAAAATGAAAACGGAGGCTTTATCTTAAAACATTCTGTAGGCAATTTTCATGAAAATAATGAAACCGATGCTCCACTAAATTATGCTGACTACTACTATTTAGAGGCTTTAATTCGATGGTCTAATATATAACGGTATCATTTAAAAACGGAAATTTATACATACTGCTCAAACCTTTATAAGTTTTGTCTTTTATTCATTGCTGAGCCGTATAATATTATGAATTTAGAAGTTTTTATATATATATTTGAGAATACTATAATAATTAGCTATTATATTACTAACAACTAACTTTTTGGGGTACTTTTTTGACGTTTCTTTAAAAGCCTTATAATTCTAAATTCAATTTTTTATGGGAATTAAACATTTTAAACTCTCTACGTTTCTCTGTGTTTTTATAATTACATCATTTTCAATTTTACATGCTCAAGAAATTCAAATAACTGGAAAAGTGACTTCATTAGAAGATGAAATGCCTATGCCAGGTGTATCGATCATTGTCGTAGGTAAGAACAAAGGAACGAATACTGATTTTAATGGTGATTATTCAATAGACGCAGAAAAAGGAGACGTACTTCGCTTTAGCTATATTGGCTTCTCTGAACAGAAGGTAACTATAGGAGATAATACCGTTATTAATATTCAATTGGTTGAATCTGTTGAGGCACTTAACGAAGTCGTGGTTACTGCTTTAGGAATTTCACGTAAGGAACAAGCTTTAGGCTATGCTATATCTAAGGTTGATGGAGAAGAACTCGCTGAAATAAAAAGTATTAATGCAGTCAACTCATTAGCTGGTAAAGTTGCCGGTGTAGATATTGCCCAACCAAATACAGGATCGGGTGGTTCATCTAAAATTATTATTCGTGGAAACACAAAATTTAATGGCTCTAATCAACCGCTATACGTCATTGATGGTGTACCAATGGATAACAACTCTTTTGGGCAAGCCGGACAATATGGTGGTCAAGATTTAGGAGATGGTATCTCTTCTGTAAACTCAGATGACATAGAAACGATATCTGTTTTAAAAGGCCCTGCAGCAGCAGCGTTATATGGTTCTAGAGGTGGAAACGGTGTCATTTTAATTACAACAAAATCGTTTAAAAAGAATTCGAAATCTAAATTTAATATTAATTTTTCAACAAACTCTACGTTTGATGAGGTCATAAGTGGATACGAAGATGTTCAACATGTGTATGGTCAAGGTATCGGAACACCTCCAAGAGATATAGGTGACGCTACAGGTATGTGGAGTTGGGGTGGTAAAATGGATCCAAATTTACAATTCATCTCTTTCGATGGACAGTATAGAGATTATGGTGTAAAAAAAGATAATATTGAGTCCTTTTTCAGAACAGGTTATACCATTCAAAATACTATCTCTTTATCTGGTGGTAATGAATCTGCCAACTTATTATTTTCTGCATCAGATGTAAAAATGGAGGATATTGTTCCAAATAGCGGTTTACATAGAAATAACTTCACTTTAAAAGGGCATATGAAAATGTGGGAGAAATTAACTTTAGATGCCAAAGTTAATTTTACTCTAGAAGATGTAGATAATAGACCTTATTTGGGTTATTCTGGTGCAAATACGGCATTAGCACTTTTGGGCTTACCAGGAAATATTGATCAGCAATGGTTACAAGATAGTGCAACGGATGTCAACGGTGATTATGTGTTTTGGAATTCTGCAACACGAATTATCAATCCTTACTATTCATTGTATAACATGAAAAATGAATCTAATAAGAATAGAGTTTTAGGATATGCCTCTTTAAACTATCATATCACAGATTGGTTAGATTTCAAATTCAAATCTGGTATAGATACATTTACATATGATTATTATAATTATTCACCAAGAACAACACCTTTAGCTGAATGGGGAGAACTAACAAAAATAGACTCAAGAACTACTGAAATTAATACTGAATTTCTACTTTCTGCGAATAAAGAGCTTAACGATAATTGGACCGTTGGAGCAAGTCTTGGTGGAAACATTATGAATTATGAAAGTTCAACAAATAATATACTTGGAAAAAATCAAGGTTCAGAAGATGTAATTTCTATAAATAATTATAACGAATTTATTGTAGGACGAGAAAACCCAAGAAAGGAAGTAAGGTCTTTTTATGGCTTTGCCAATGTTAGCTATAAAGATTATGCCTTTTTGGATGTCACGGGCAGACAAGATTGGTCTTCTACATTAAAAAAAGGAAACAATGGCTATTTTTATCCATCATTTACAGGTGCTTTAGTCTTAACCAAGGCCATAGAAAATTTAAGGTCGAAAACGATATCTTATGCAAAACTAAGAGCTTCCTATGCTGAAGTTGGTGGTGATACAGACCCATATGCATATAATACTTTTTTCGATTACCCGTATTCGTCAAACGGAGCAAATTTTTCAACCGTAAATGATATCACCTATTTTACCAATATTAATCCCTCAAGAACAAAAGGATATGAATTTGGATTAGATGCAAAACTTTTTAATTGGAGAGTTGGTTTAGATGTCACATACTACAATCAAACTACCTATGACGAAATAATGAATATTCCTATTTCTAATTCAAACGGTTTTGAATCTGCTAGTATTAATGCAGGTGAAATCAACAATAAAGGATGGGAGGTTATGGTAAATATCGTACCTATTAAAACAGATGATCTACGTTGGGATTTAACATTCAATTTTGCCAATAATGAGAACAAAATTGTAAAATTACATGAAGAAGCAAAAACACAAACCATTGCAAGAGCAGATTGGATCAGCTCATTGATTACTGCAGAAGAAGGCGGTTCTTATGGAGATATTGTAGGATACGACTTTAAACGTACTGAAGATGGTACTCCTATTTTAGGTGCTAATGGATTACCGATAAGATCAGACGAACAAGTGTCTTTAGGCAATGGGCAATATAAATTCACTGGAGGTATAACTAACGGCATTCAATATAAAGGATTTAGGTTAAGAGCTTTAATTCAAATTAAATCTGGCGCAGATATATTATCCATGACTAATCAGAAGTTATATCAACAAGGAGCACATATTGGAACCTTAGAAGGACGAGAAGGATGGGCACTATCCGAGTCAGAACGAGAAAGTGCTGGTGAATTACCTAGTAGTTGGGTTGCCACAGGTGGTTATCTAGCACAAGGTGTTATTGAGGATGGCGTTGGCGCAGATGGAAACCCAACCTATAGAGCCAATGATGTTTATGTAGATCCTAAAGATTATTGGGGCAGTATTGCAAATTCACATATTATAAAACCATTCATTTACGATGCGTCGTACGTAAAATTAAGAGAAGTTTCTTTGTCTTATTCATTAAGCCCAGAACAATTGAAAAACATTAAATTCCTAAATGGTTTAACCTTTTCTATTATTGGTAGAAATTTATGGTTAATTCATTCAAATGTACCTAATGTCGATCCAGAGTCAACTTACAATATTAGTAATGGGCAAGGCTATGAATATGGTTCTTTACCACAAAGACGAAGTTACGGATTTAACTTAACTGCAAAATTTTAAAAAATGAAGACAAGTATAAAGATATTAATATTACTAGTGTCTACTTTAACACTAACCACTAGTTGCGAAGATTTTAACGACTTAAATGTTGATCCAACAACCTCAACAATTGCCAATCCTAAAACCTTAATTTCTAAAGTACAAACAAGTTACTCTGGAGATCGAGAAACGCAATGGAGGTCTCTAGCTGCGTATCACATGTCTATTACGCAAATGATTTCAGACGGGTGGACGGTATCACATGGGCAAACTTACAAGCTCGATATAAGCTATATGGAGTATATGTGGAAAAGCTCTTACCGTGAAATCAGTGATTTAACATACGCTATTCAAGAAGCTGAACAGAATCCAGAACTTGTAAATTATGAAGCCGTAGCAAGAATATTAAAAGTCATGATTTTCGCTCAACTCACAGACACCTATGGCGATTTACCATATTTTGAAGCTGGTGCACAAGCAGAAGAGGATAATTTACATCCAGCTTATGATAATCAAGAAGATATTTATAATGATTTCTTTAAGGAATTGAAAGAAGCTGCCGCTCAATTAGATGACTCTAAAGCTTTAGAAGGTGATTTAATGTATAATGGTGATGTTGAAAGATGGAGAAAATTTGCAAATTCTTTAAGGTTAAGATATGCCATGAGATTAGTCAATGTTAATTTGTCTA
The DNA here is from genome assembly GCF_003387355.1 of Winogradskyella sediminis. Taxonomy (GTDB): domain Bacteria; phylum Bacteroidota; class Bacteroidia; order Flavobacteriales; family Flavobacteriaceae; genus Winogradskyella; species Winogradskyella sediminis. The sequence goes on along the minus strand of NZ_QUNH01000001.1, from coordinate 777,197 downwards.
AAGCTGAAACAGAAGCCGTATTAGCCATTGAAGACGGTGTAATGGAAAATGTTGATGACGCTGCAAAAGTAGAACATGGCGATTTTACGGTGAGTACAAGTGGTGCCTCAGAAATAAGAGGAAATGGATTTTCACAAGTCCAAAATTTTTCAGAGGAAATAATGGTGGCCTGTGAGACCTATATCTCGTACTTGCGAGACAACGATGACCCTAGACTCTTAATGATGTTCGGAATGTACGCTGCTTACCAAGAAGATGCCACATCACGTTATAATTCTAAATCTTCAACAGAAACAAGTGTAGAGATTACAGATGAATATTTAGCAACTTACGGAGTTATTGAAGGCTATCCACCTGGATACTTCTTATTTGAAGCCGCTGAAGATGCACCGGCCGATGTTTGGTCTCCACGCTTTGTTGAAAAAAATGGAAGAACCGTTCAAATTGATAAATATTTTAAATCACTTCAAGTAAGAAGAGACTTAACACGTATAGATTTGCCATCAATATACCAATCCTATTCTGAAGTAGAACTTTGGCTGGCAGAAGCAGCACAGAGAGGTTGGAGTAATTTTGGTGGTGATGCTAAAACCCATTATAAAAATGCCATTTTTGCTAACATTGATGAACTAGTAACAATATTAGGTGCTGAACCTAATTTAGATATCAATTCAGATGTTTATGCTGAAAATTTATGGAACAATACTTCAGATAAAATGGAGGCTATAAACATGCAACATTATATTAATAACTTTTATAACGGTATAGAGGGCTTCGCAAACTGGAGAAGATCAGGTTTCCCTGTACTTAAACCAACAACTGACAACCCTTATACGGACCAAACACTAAATGGTTTAATTCCTAGAAAATTACCATATCCTAATAGTGAAATGAATTTTAATCGCGACAATTTAGAAGCACATTTGGATAATGGTGTGAATTTTTGGGGAGCACCTGTTTGGTGGGATAATAGTTTAACAAGAGGAGTTGATTTATAAAAAAACAGATTATGAAAATAAAGAATTATAGTGCCTATATTTTTAGTCTTTTATTACTTCTTACATCATCTTGCAGTCAAGACGATGTAAAAAACCCAACACTATCTGACACGGATTTAACCGTTTATTTTTGGGGTGAAGGAGATAATATAACCGGTATTGCATGGGAGGGTTATGATGTTTTAATAGGAGAAACATTAGACTTAAACCTACAAGTATCACCTAGTGAAGACACCATGGTACAATGGGTGGACGATGAAACTGGTGAAGTATTAAGTAATGACTTAAACTATACTTACGCTCCTACCGAAGAAGAGTCCAAAAGGGTTAATTTTATTGCGACCCGACCTTCCGGATATGAAAAAACAGTAGTCTTTAATTTTAGAGGTAATCTCGATGGTTATACGAGTAGAATTAACGAATGGCAATCTATTCCGATTCCGCAAGGCACTCAAACAGGTACATTTACTGTTGAGTTTGATATGATTCCTAGTAAAGACATCATGGATGGTGTTGTTGGTATTTTAGATGGTATCGCAACAACGTATTCAGATAACTCATGCATTGTAAGATTAAATCCTTCAGGAAAAATAGATGCTTATGATGATACTGGATACGCAGCAGATAACGAGCTAGAATATCATGCAGGCGTAACATATCATGTAAAAATGGATGTTGATGCTGTTACAATGACTTATGATATATACGCGAATGAGCAAGGTGGAGAGGTTGTTCAAATTGGCGAAAACTATAAATTTAGGCGTAAAATTACACACCAAGATTATTGGTCTATGGTCGCTGGTAATTTTAATTTGGATGATCCTGGAACGCATAGAGTTTTAAATATGGAAATCACGACACTAACACAAAATCAAGCTCCAGTTTTTCTAGCTGTGGATGATGTTGTATTAGCGGAAGGAGCCGTTCTAGACGTAGAAATTGAAGCTGTGGATCCTTTAGGTGGTAATATTACTATGGAAGCCAACGATTTACCACAATTCGCAAACTTTGTGGATAACGGCTTTGGCTCAGGCGTTATAACTTTTGATCCTTATACGAATTGTGGAGGATGTGATTTAGGCATTTACGATATTACCATAGTTGCGACCAATGGCGTAGAGTCCTCTGAGTTAACTTTCACGATTGAGATTGTGGATCCAAATGCAGCCTTCGATGTAACTGCGGACATAGGAGATGCTACCATTTGGAGTGGAGGCTCTGTGGATGCTACATGGACTCAGTTATTTGGTGGGCATGTTGCCACAGGCATAGGAGGCGATGATCAGGTCGTTGGAGTGATACCATTTGCTTTACCGGAAATACCTGAGGGCAAACGAGTAAAATCAGCCGTATTAAAGGTCAATGTCATTAATAATAATTCATGGGAGGTTGTCGAATACGATATATATGCTATAGCATCTAGGTCAACTTCCGAAGTTCTTTCGACAGACTATTTTGCAGGAGATTATGACACCGATGCAAATGCTACTGCAATTCAACAAGGATTTATTACAGATGGAGATGCTCTTGGAGAATATGTTATGGACGATCCATCAGGGATAGACTTAGCATCCTTTATGAACGACCAATATGATAATGGCGCAAGTGCTGGAGAATTTATGTTTCTTAGAATTGGTGCTAACAGAAATGACATGCCACTTTGGGCACATCTACAATTTGACAGTGCTGAATCAGGGGCAACCGCTCCTATTCTAACAGTAACTTTAGAAGATGAGTAAAAGCCGTAAACGACGCTCATCACTTGAGTAATTTACTAAAAAACCTCCATTACAGATTTATAAATTTGTAATGGAGGTTTTTAAATTATATGCTTTCTAGTAAAACATTAATTTAATGTTTTACTAGATAAATGAGCCGATTTTATGCAGGTTCAAAATCTTTTTTCAATACATCTTTGGCCAGTTTTAATTCAGTTTCTGTAAATGGCTTCGCTTCTGAGGCAGAGACTGCACCTTTTAACTCACTTATATTTTTGGCCCCTGATAAAACTGTTGAAATCCCTTTTTGATCTAAAACCCAACGTAATGCTGCCTGTGGCATATTTTTAACGTCATCTCTCAATAAAAACTTAAAAGCCTCTACTTGATCAACGCGCTCTGCAATGTCTTCACGCGAATAACGTGCATTCAATGTACCTTCTGCAAATCTTGTATCTTTTGTAATAGCTCCTGATAAAAACCCGTTAGCCAAACATTCTCTCCCAAAGACTCCTATAGGGTATGTTTGTAATTCTTCAATTAATTGCTGAGCTTCTTTATTCATTAAACTCAATACCACTTGAATAACGTCTATTTTACTTTCTTTTGCCCATTGACGTGCCATATTTTCGGTCTGATGAAACATGGAAATAGAATGCCCAATAAAACGTACTTTACCCTGTTTTTTAACGTGTTCAATTCCTTCCCAAACATCATCATTGATTTCTTCAGGAGAAAAAGGGGAATGAAAAAATAGCACATCTATATAGTCGGTTTGTAACCGTTTTAAACTCTCTTCTACAGAGTCTACAATACGCGATTTATAGAATTGAGATGCTCCATTTTTAATAGTCGGATTTCGTCCAAATTTTGTAGAGATATGCACCTTATCACGTTTGCCTTTTAGTGCCTTTCCTAGAACTATTTCGGCAACACCATCTTGTTCTGGAGTACCATATTGAGGTGCTGTATCAAAAATATTTATACCCATATCAATACCTGCATGAATGGTATTTATCCCATCTTGTTCATCAACACCACCATAAACTTTATTACCAAAAGCCCAAGTACCTAAACTGATTTCACTAATTTCTATACCTGTTCTTCCTAATTTTCTATACTTCATAAATATTTTCGTTTTAACTCTTCTATAATTAAAGATGCATTTCTTAAAAATAATTTTACAATCTTTTCACCTAGCGCTTTGGTTGATAATCGTGGATCTTCACCAGAAACAGCATCTAGTTCTAGGGTAATTGACCTATCCTTTGGTAAGGTCTCTAAATCTACCGTTTCAGATGCGTAGTATAATTGTAAAGATGTTTCACCTATAGCCGAATGGTTAGCGACCAATACATCATCTGGTAAAATATCGAATTCTGCCAATGCCCAAAATCTCCTATCTGGATATTTATTATTAAACGTTTCTGCTACAGTTTTTAAAATGGTGAAATGAGGTTCACCAGCATGTCCAGATAATAAAACAATAATTTTAAAACCTTGTATAACCAGTTGTTCTAAATATTCTTCACAAGCAAGCCTAATGAGGTTCTCTGAAAATTCAATAGAATGCTTAGGGAAGTTGACACCAGGATAGGATTTAATTAAATTAGCAGCCAAACTAACAACAGGAAAAACAAGACCTCCATTTTTTTCTGCTAAGTCTTTGCACATACTGAACGCTTTTATGCTATCAAGACCAGTAGGATTATGACTTCCATGATATTCAATGGCTCCCCAAGGCAAATAAGCGATAGGTGTTTTCTTTTGAATCGCTTCAATTTCCTGAGGTCGCATTTGGTCGTATAGTCCCCATTTAGAAGCTGTATTTATTGTTTCATTAACAATGTTCATATCGTTCAGTATTAAAACTCATCAAAAGCAATTTGATGACTTGTCACCCCTAATTGCGTCAACATTTTGGTACAGGCCTTAATCATCTTTGGTGGACCACATAGATAAAACTCTATAGCTTTTGGATTAGGATGCGTTTTTAAATAATTGTCAAAAACGACTTGATGAATAAAACCCGTTTGTCCTTCCCATTTATCGTCTTTTAATGGCTCAGAAAGTGCTATTTGAAAATTGAAATTAGTATGTCTATCTTGAATACTTTTGAAATAATCATCGTAAAAAATTTCTTGTTTAGAGCGTGCTCCATACCAGTAACTCACTTTTCTATGGGTAGATTCATTTTCGAATAGATGAGCAATATGAGAACGGATTGGCGCCATACCAGCTCCACCTCCAATATAAACCATTTCTCTCTGTGTCGGTTTTATATGAAAATCCCCAAAACTACCAATAGCTGTTACACGATCACCTGGTTTTAGATTAAAAATATAACTAGAACCAATGCCTGGAGGACAATCTTGACCAGGTGGAGGAGTTGCTATACGAACATTAAATTTAAGTGTGTGTTCTTTAAGTCCGTTATTGGCTAATGAATAATTATTGACACGACCAACCTCTGTATTACTACAACTTAAATCAAACATTCTTTGATGATTCCAAACGGCAGCATAAGGCTCTGGAATATCAAATTGATTGAATGGTATTTTATTATATTCTGGAATGTTAATTTGCATATAATCTCCAGGCACAAATTCTATTTTTTCATTCGTATTTATAGGTTCAAGAATAAGTTCCTTTATAAATGTTGAAACATTTTGGTTACTAATTACTTTTAAATCATAGCTTTTTTTCTTGCGCGCTCCTGCTCCACCTGCCTTTTCAATATTAAGCCAGATTTTATCATTTCGAGTTTCAATGGGATAAGTTGCCAATCCTTGACAAATAGGAGCACGAGCAGGAGAGCCATCTTCGATATTAAAACGTCCATTATGTTTTGGACATTCTATGATTTTACCTTTAATTAGGCCTTCACTTAAGTGCGTATTGCCATGTGTACAAATACCATCTGTAGCATATAGACAGCCTTGGTTATCTCTAAAAAGGGCAAAGGTTTTCTTTACATGATCGAATCTAATAATGTCTTCAATCTCCAAATCTTTGTTTGCACAAACCTCTAACCAACCTTCAGAATCGGGTAATACATTAGATTTCACCAATCCTTCTGGTGCTACACTTTTTGCTTCCGGTAATTTACGTTTCACGTAATAACCAGGTTCTTTAACTTGTCTTTTTATGGCAGGTAGTATTTCACTCCAAGCGGCGTAAATAGACGTATACACTGGCGGACAGTCGTCTTTTATAAGTTCGTGTAACTTGGGAAGCGCATGGTAAGGCACAAGCGGAAACATATGATGCTCTGTGTGGTAGTTCATATTCCAATAGATAAACCTGCTTATTGGATTCATATAAACGGTACGGCAATTTAAACGATGATCCAAAACATTTTCTGCTAAGCCAGCATGTTGCGTTGTGTTGTGCACAATCATGAGCCAAGTCCCAAAAATTTGAGGTAATACAAATAGAAATATGGGAATCCAAGTCTGTAAAATTATGGATGTACAAATCACTACAGCATATATGGCTAAGTAAATACGTGCGATTTTAAATATTTTCCCAAATTCAGTTTCTGGAATATAGGTTTTTTCGGATGCTGTAATTTTTCCAAATGCATGCCGAATTAAACTTGGAAAGAATGTTTTGTAACCTCCCCAATTAAATAGAGACAAAATAAGATTCTTGATATTTGGTGGACGTGGTATTTGAATTTCTGGATCGCGTCCAACAATAATAGTATCACTGTGATGACGTGTATGACTCCAACGCCAAACTACAGATTCTCTCATCACCATAAACGAGGCTACTTCATAAACAACATTATTCATCCAATCGGTCTTAAACGCTGTTCCATGGCTACACTCATGCCATCTAGAGTCTGAACTTGTACTATAAAATACAGCATAAATAAGATAAGGAATTATAACCCACCAAGTTCCCCAAAGTAAAATGGTAGCTACCGCAGTACTGACTAAAATAGCAACTAAAAGTATGGTATCCATAATGGCAGGTCCATCTTTTCTTACCAATAATTTTCGCATTGTTTTGCGAGGCACAGGAGTTTGGTACCAATCTGCCTCAGCAAGTCCTAATTCTATAGCTCTGGCAGTATTTTTCCCTGTTAATGAATAGTCTAATTCAATTTGAGGATTTGACATAGACGTTTCATGAGCCAAAGTCTTTTCTTTATGTGTTTTTTGTATTACAACCTTTGGTTCTAGATCTATCATTTTAATTTTTTACTGTTTTCATACCTTATGTCAAATTTGCAAACGGTTAATTTTTGCTCTTTTAAATTGACGCGATGAAAATTGATTATAGCGCCTTGAGAAACACTTTATTCAATATGGGTGATTTACAAACTTAGAGGAATCACCTATTCCAAACAATAGACGTTTTGTTGGTTTTGTTGTTCAAAATGTCTACATTTGATTAGATATGGACAGTTTTTTTCACTATTTAGCTGACGACCCTGAAGCCGAGGTTTGGGGTGTTTATGTGCCTACTTGTGGGTATCAACATATTTACCCTGGAGCTCAATACCCATTAGAAGGTCACCCAGATACACATGACTTTCAACAAGCCATGGGAAGAACGCTACCTGGATGTTATCTTGTGTATGTGCCTACAGGAAAGGGTACACTAGAGACAAAATCTGGTAAATGGGAAGTGAACTCAGGAGATGTCATGTTATTATACCCAGGAGAATGGCATAAGTACAAACCCGATGAAGACACAGGATGGGAAGAATATTGGATGGGAATACGAGGTGAGGTTTTATCGAATAAAATACTTAAAGATTTATTTCCTAATAACACGTCCTATGTGAAACAAATGGGATATCAGGATGAGCTCATATTTTTATTTAATCAATCTATAAAATTAGTTAAAAGAAATAGCCCAGGATTTAGAAAAATTTTAGCAGGCATCGTTTTACAGTTGGTAGCTTATGTTATTTCTTATGAAAACCAAGAAACTGGTAATCGAGAAGAAGAGCTTTGTAAAAAAATAATTGATTTTATTAGAGAGAATCTTAATACTGAAGTAGACTTCAAAAAACTTGCTAGTGAGCATCACTTAAGTTACAACAGATTTAGAACGGTTTTTAAAAATAATACAGGTGTTTCATTACAGCAATATCTTATTCAAGAACGACTAGAACATGCGAAACGACTTATGGTGAATACCACGCTTTCTTTAAAGGAAATTTCAGCTAAAACAGGATTTAATTCGCTATTCTATTTTTCAAAAGTATTTAAAAATAAAATGGGATATTCTCCAGGACAAATTAGAAGAAAGCCATAGCTTTAATGTTGTAAAACTATGGCTTTAAGTTTTTTTTAATGTTCTGAAATTAAACCATACTTCAATAAATTATCTTCAATGAAACAAGTTTAAACTCCTAATGACATCTGATTAATACTCTACTTATTCAAGCTAATTTCCAAAGGGTTGTTTACACATTTTGAAAATGCAGCTATATAGTCTTCCCACGCTTTCTCAGACGTAAACTGACCACTTTTTTTCCACCCAAAACCAGCGTAATAAATAACGTTATTGTCTTTAACATTAAGATGCGCATAGGCATTACTAAGGTCTTTTATATTACTATTATAAGTCTCAAAATCATTAAAATAATCTTTAGAAGCGATAATAGCAGTTCCTAATTCTGAATCGGCATGAGGCTGCCAATAACTCACCCAGCCTTCTTCTTTATTACCAGAAACTTCACCATCTTTTTCATGCAAGGTTAAACCAGCTGAAATGTTTTTCACACCTTCTAATGACACATTAAATTTTGAAAAATTCTGACCTAAATCTAAACTGATTACTTTTGATTCTGTAATAGTGTTTCCTCCGACATCCCAATTTTCATATTCCAAATAAAAACTAGTTCTAAGAGGACCCGTTGTTATTGTACGCCAATTGGTAAAGTTTTTAGCGGTATAATACGTCGTATCCGCTTTAACAGCAATACCACCTACTCCACGACTAGCACCAACATGAAAATCGTCTAATCCTTCTCCTGAATCGATATGATAACTTCCATCTGTTTCAGTTTCTTTTTTGTACCATTTATTAATAATGGGATATTCAACTCGTTTTAACCACGCATCAACACCACTAGAAAGCGTACCTCCTGGAACACTATCTTCAACCATTTGTTGTGCCGTTGGTCCATATACACGAAACGCGACTTTATCATTTTCCCAAGTATAATCATCGGTTCGTTCTGGTACAAAACGCGAATAACACAAATCTGCTGCTTTAGGTTGTTCTTCTTCGGTAATTGTCACCACCTCAAATTTAGCTACAGATTTTGAAGTCACTTTAGGTTGAAATAAAATGACATCCATAGTGCCATCTCCATCATTATCGACTAATTGGGTCACTTGAAGCTCACCTGTATTCACATCTTTTATACCAATATTTGATGAATTTTCTACATCTAATGACGTTATATCAATCTCTACCGTCTCAAAAGAGCGTTCAAAATCTAATGTGTTTTTCACGCTAATAACGGTACTATTTTTCTCTTGCGCACAAGCATATAATAGCACTATCAATACTAAAGCAATAGGTTTTTTTATGATTCTCATAATAATATTAGATTTATTAATCTTCGTTGGCTGGCTTCCCAATCGTTGCAAGGATTCCTCCATCAACATACACAACTTGACCATTAACAAAATCACTAGCTCTAGAACTTAAAAATATAGCCGCACCTTGTAAGTCATCCGGATCTCCCCATTTACCTGATGGTGTTCTATTAACAATAAAATCATTAAAAGGATGACCATCTACTCTAATAGGTTCTGTTTGACTTGTGGCAAAATACCCAGGACCTATTCCATTAGTTTGAATGTTGTGTTTAGCCCATTCTGTAGCCATATTTTGTGTCAGCATTTTAAGTCCACCTTTTGCAGCTGCATAAGCACCTACAGAATTTCGACCCAACTCGCTCATCATGGAGCAAATGTTAATGATTTTGCCAGTTTTTCTTTCAATCATTCCTTTCACAACATGTTTAGAAACAATAAAAGGAGCGACTAAATCGACATCAACAACCGCTTTAAAATCAACCACCTCCATGTCTACTAATGGAGTGCGTTTAATAATCCCTGCATTATTGACTAAAATATCAATGGGACCAACTTCTTTTTCAATCTTTTCAATATGTTCTTTTACAGCAACCTCATCTGTAACATCAAAAAGATAGCCGTAGGCCTCAATACCAGATTCTTTATAATTTGCAACAGCTTCATCTAATTTTGTCTGTGACGAATTTCCGTTTACAACAATTTTAGCACCAGCATTTCCAATACCTTTAGCCATTGCCATTCCTAAACCATGCGTAGCTCCGGTTATTAATGCTATTTTCCCTGTTAAATCAAATAAGTTAATTGACATAATTACTGTTTTTAATTAATTATTTTAACTCATTGATCTTACAGTGATCCATATCTCCGTAGTCTAAATTTTCTCCAGCCATACCCCAAATGAAAATATAGTTACTCGTCCCTGAGCCTGAATGTATAGACCAAGGTGGAGAAATTACAGCTTGGTTATTGGCCATCCAGATATGTCTTGTTTCTTCTGGTTCTCCCATAAAATGACAAACAGCCTGATCTTCTGGCACCTCAAAATAAAAATAAACCTCCATACGTCTATCGTGTACATGAGCTGGCATAGTATTCCAAACACTTCCTGTTTTTAACTCAGTCATACCCATTTGTACTTGACATGTTTCAACCACACTGTTTACAATTAGTTTTCTAATCGTTCTAGCATTAGCAGTTTCTAATGCTCCTAGTTCTACAACTTCGGCATCTTCTCTACTAATTTTTTTAGTTGGAAACGTTTTGTGAGCAGGTGTAGAGTTTAAGTAAAATTTTGCCGGATTTGTAGCATCGTCGCTACTAAAACTAACGTCTTTAGTCTCTCTACCTATGTATAGTGCCTCTTTATAATCTAAATTATAAGCTACAGCATTAACAGAAACAGTGCCTTTACCACCAACATTTATAATTCCTAATTCGCGTCGTTCTAGAAAATAATCTGCTTTTAAGGGCTCTATGGATTCAAGTTTTAATTCATTTTTCACTGGAACTGCTCCTCCAGTTATAAATCTATCATAATGCGAATAAACTAAATTTATAGCATCATTTTCCATGACGTTACTAATTAAAAATTCATCTCTTAATCTATTCGTATCGTATTTTTTCACGTCTTGTGGTGATGCCGCATATCGTGTTTGATAGTGAGTTGTCATTGCCAAATATATTTAAGTTAATTTTTGTAAAAGTAATAAAAATATCCAAAATACAATCGATTGTATTTTGAATATCATATATTTGTTATATAATATTGCTTGATTACAGCTAAAAAATTACGTAATCTAGGAGGCGCAAACTATTTACCAAAACGTATTCAAATGCAAAACAATAAGGTGACCATACACGATATTGCTAAGGCCTTAAATCTCGATAGCTCAACCGTGTCTAGAGCTTTAAACGATAGCCCAAGAGTGATACAAAAAACTAAAGATATTGTTTTAGCTAAGGCTGCAGAAATGGGTTACCAACGTAACCATTTAGCCTCTAGTTTAAGAAAAAGTAAAACAAATACCATTGGAGTTATTGTACCAAGAATTTCGCGTCATTTCTTTTCATCTGTAATTAGTGGTATTGAAGAGACCGCATATGAAGCGGGCTACACGGTAATTATTTGTCAATCTTTAGAGCAATTCAATCGTGAAAAAAAAATTATAAACACACTTTTGGGGCAACGTGTTGACGGTGTGCTCATGTCCATTTCAATGGAAACTAAAGACTATAAGCATTTAGAAGTCTTAAAAAAGCAAGGCATTCAACTCGTTTTTTTTGATAGACATTGCGACATTCCTAATTATTCTAATGTATTAATTGACGATTTTAATGGTGGTTTTGAGGCGACAGAACATCTCATTTTAAAAGGATGTAAACATATCGCTCATTTTTCTGGTCCGCAAAACCTAGAAATTTATAAAAACCGATTTAAAGGTTATAAGCATGCCCTTTCAAAACATAATTTGCCCTTTGAAGAAGCACTTGTATTTCCATCAAAATTAATGGAAGAAGATGGTAGGAAAAATTCTGAGAAATTATTAGCTCTACCAAATCCCGTTGATGGTATATTTTCTGCAAACGATGTGGCTGCTATTGGAGCCATGAAATATTTAACTGACAACGGTGTTAAAATCCCTGAAGATATTGCAATTGTTGGCTTTAGTAATGAACCAATTTCTACAGTTATTAATCCTGCTTTAACCACGATTAATCAGCCAGGAATTGAAATAGGTAAGGCTGCCACAGAATTGCTTTTGAAACATATAACGACTAAAAATGGTGCATTAGACGCACAAACCATCATAATGGATTCGAATTTAATAGAACGTCAATCATCAAAAAAGTGAAGGCTTAAATTAAAATGATTTCAATGAAAACAATTGTACCAATATTTATTTCATTTCTATTAGTCTTGACTTTTACGTCCTGTGAAACATTACAAGACGAGAAAACGATCAAATTAGCTCACGGATTAGACACGAATCACCCTGTACATAAGGCCATGATACGTATGGGTGAAGAGCTCGACAAAAATTCCGAAGGAAAATTAACCTTAGAAATATATCCAAACCAGCAATTGGGCTCAGAGCGTCAATGCTTAGAATTGCTTCAAATAGGAAGTTTAGATATGACTAAAGTATCTGCAGCAGTGATGGAAAATTTTTCACCAGATATGAAAGTGTTTGGTCTCCCTTTCATTTTTAAAGATCGCGAGCATACGTTTAATGTTTTAGATGGTGCTATTGGGAAGGAATTATTGGATGGTGGACAAAAATATTGGCTGAAAGGTTTAGGCTATTATGATGCTGGAAGTCGCAGTTTTTACACTAAAGAAAAAACCGTTGAAACTCTAGAAGATTTAGAAGGCTTAAAAATCAGAGTTATGGAAAGCGTTACAGCCATGCGCATGGTTACAAGTCTTGGAGGCTCTCCTACTCCAATATCGTCAGGAGAATTATATACCGCTTTACAGCAAGGTGTTGTAGATGGTGCAGAAAACAATCCTCCGACATTTTATCTTTCAAGACATTATGAAGTCTGTAAGTATTTTTCTTTAGATGAGCATACTACGATTCCAGATGTATTAATTATCAGTACGCATTTGTGGGAAACCTTGAGTGCTCAAGAAAAAGAATGGCTACAATCAGCTGTAGATGTTTCTGTAACATACCAAAGAAAGCTATGGGCAAAAGCAGAATTAGAAGCCTTAAAAGCTGTAAAAGAAGCGGGAGTTACCGTTATTCAACCAGATAAAACGATTTTTAAAAATAAGGTAGAATCTATTTATGAATCTTATAAAGATGATGCACAGATGTATAGCCTTATTAAGCGAATTCAAGAAAGCCAATAATTATGAAATTAAGACAAAAAGTGGATAAAGTATTGGGCACATCACTTGCACTAATTATGGGCGTAATGGTTATAAACGTTTTGTGGCAGGTATTTACAAGATTTGTCATGGGCACTCCAAGTTCATTTACAGACGAATTAGCACGATATCTCATGATTTGGGTCGGTGTTTTAGGAGCTGCTTATATTTCTGGAAAGCGACTACATGTTGCCATAGATTTATTGCCATCGCGATTGAGTAAAAAAGGACAAACAAATTTAAAGGTGGTTATTAATTGGGTTATTATTGTTTTTTGCTTTGCAGCACTTGTAATTGGAGGATTACGTTTAGTATATATCACCTTTACATTAAAACAGTCTTCGCCTGCATTACAAATTCCATTAGCTGTGGTTTATGCGATAATTCCTATTAGTGGCATCTTGATTATTTATTACAAACTTTCTGATATTATAAACAAACAATTATAATGGAATATCTACCTATACTCGTTTTAGTATTAAGTTTTATTGGTTTATTATTACTAAGTGTTCCTGTAGGATGGAGTATTGCCATTTCATCATTATTAACAATGATGACAAGTATAGCCGTGCTTCCTGCGTTAACCACTGTATCGCAACGTATGGCCACAGGTTTAGATAGTTTTGCTTTGTTAGCCATACCGTTTTTTGTACTCTCTGGTCAACTTATGAATAAAGGAGGTATAGCACACCGTTTAATCGATTTTGCTAAAACACTTGTAGGTGCGCTTCCCGGTGGATTGGCATTAATTAATGTCATTGCCGCCATGTTAATGGGAGCCATAGCAGGATCAGCCATGGCATCTGCATCAGCTATGGGAAGTATTTTAGGACCCGAAATGGAAAAGGAAGGCTATTCAAAAGAATTTGGAGCAGCTGTAAACATTACATCTTCCACTACAGGACTAATAATTCCACCAAGTAATGTGCTCATTGTATATTCCTTAGCAAGTGGAGGTGTCTCTATCGCTGCCTTGTTTTTAGCAGGCTATATTCCCGGAATTTTAACAGGATTATTTCTTATGATTGTTGCTTCTTTTTGGGCGAAAAAGAAAGGGTACAATGTAGGAAAGAAAAGTTCATTAAAAGACGTTGGACGTACATTTTTTAGAGCTTTTCCTAGTTTAATGTTACTTGTCGTTGTGATTGGAGGTATTGTAGCCGGTATTTTTACAGCCACAGAAGCATCTGCTATTGCTGTTCTTTATACGTTAATATTAGGCTTTTGGTATAAGGAGATCACCCTTAACGATTTACCAGAAATATCGTTAGAAGCTTGCGGCACTACAGCGATTGTAATGCTTTTAATTGGTGCGTCTACGAGCATGTCTTGGGTCATGTCTTACGAGAATATTCCAAATGATATTAGTACAGCTTTATTAGGAGCAAGCAATAACCCTATAGTGATATTACTAATTATTAATTTGATATTATTGGTAGTTGGTATATTTATGGATATGACACCAGCAATACTCATTTTTACTCCAATATTTTTACCTATCGTAGAAAAGCTTGGCATGGATCCTGTACATTTTGGTATCGTTATGATTCTAAATTTATGCATTGGCCTTTGTACGCCACCTGTAGGGTCGGTATTATTTGTAGGAGTTGGTGTAGCAAATACAACTATAGAGAAAGTGGTTAAGCCACTTTTACCGCTTTTTGCAGCCATGATCATTTCCTTACTCTTGGTTACGTATTTTTCAGAATTAAGCTTATGGTTGCCAGGTTTATTTGGATATTAAACTGTTTTTTAGGAAATATTCTTCTGAGTTTATAAATAATTAGACACGCTATCACTTAATATCCTATTATAGGAAAAATGGATCATGATACCATTATAATATCCATCTTATTACTATAATCTCATAAAAATAAAAAAGCCCTACATCTCTGTCAGGCTTTTTTATTTACGATTCTATATGATATAGTAAAACTGCATAATATGGAGTAAAATTGGGTTTTAAATATAGATGTATGGCACATTATATGTATATAAAACTTTGTATCAATTGACGTTTTGATTAAATCTCTAATTACTCTAATTAAAGAATTCGAACTTACATTTAACTCTATTGAAAAAAAATTTGAAGCCAAATATTTGACTAACAGATATAATATAGTTATAAGATTATATAAGTTTTTTATCCTTTAAGGATATTTTCAATTGATTATGATTTTCCCAGAATCTATCTTTAATTTTTTGAATAACTTCATCATAGTCGGGATGGTGTTTTAAGGATTTCAACAGTGGGTCTTCTTCAAGAAACAATAAAACCCAATATTGATAGTTATTTTTAGTCGCAAACAACTTTAATTGCTCAATAGCGCGATTCTGGTTACCATCGTGTAAATATTTCATAGCCAAACTAAGTGGTTGGTATATAGATTGATCATTTTCACAATATTCTGCATAGGCTCTATAAAAGTCTTCAACTTTCTCATGAAAGTCCATTTTATCGTATACTATTCCAATTTTTAGATTTTCTTGTGGATATACATTGAACTCATTAATTTCCTTGATTTTTTCAAATTTATCATAGTAATAATAAGCACTATCATACTTTTCTTGAAAATAATAGAACTTTGCCACTTCCTGCATTATATCTAAACGCGTTGTATCTTTTTTCCATAGTTTCACTAATGCATCTGTAGCCTTTTCTATATTTTGATGCTGTGCGTATTGTATAAAAACTTTTAAAAAAGGAGCATAATAATTCTGTGGATTATAATCTAAAGATAATTTTAAATACTTCTGTGCTTCATCTGTAAAACCATTTTGAACAAAAGCATTGCTTAATGCCAAATACATAAAACTTTTATTTATTGAATCATTTGCCTCAATATCAAGCTGTAAACCTTTTAGCGCATACTGTAAATATTTACCTGTATCAGGAGTGGCGCGTGAATACAAATCGGCAAGTATTTGAACTACAGAACTTGAATTTGGATTATATTCTAAGGCTTTTTCTAAATGCGGAATCGCCAATCTATATTCATTAACATTAATATAATAAAGTGCTTTTGCGATAAGACTCTTAGCAGATTTAGAATCATAAAGCAACGCTTTATCTGCATTGTTATTTATAATATCTGTATACCGT
Organism: Winogradskyella sediminis; assembly: GCF_003387355.1. GTDB lineage: Bacteria > Bacteroidota > Bacteroidia > Flavobacteriales > Flavobacteriaceae > Winogradskyella > Winogradskyella sediminis. The sequence continues at coordinate 760,932 of NZ_QUNH01000001.1, read as the reverse complement.
TTTTCAGCTTGGTTTAAGTCTAAATAATAATATGTTATCGCAATCTGAGAATACGCGAGCGCAAATTCCGTGTCTTGTTCGATAGCTTTTTCAAATAAAGCAATAGCAAATTCTAAGCTCTCCTTAGTTTCTTCTTGAAGCGATTCGAGCCCTTTTAAGTAATAATCATAAGCCAACAAGTTTTCTGTTGGTTTTTTATCAATTTGTTGTATTTCTGCTGGTGTTACTGTCGCTTTTATAGATTCAGTAATCTTTTTAGCCACTTCGTTTTGTACAGAAAAAATGTCTTCTGTTTTGTGGTTGTATTGTTGTGCCCATATAGGTGTATCGTTCAATGCGTCAATCAATTGGATATTTAACACCACCTGATCATCAACGCGTTGTCCACTTCCTTCAATTAAATAATTGACGTTGAGCTCATCTGCTATTTCCGAAACCGTTTTATTTGTATTTCTATATTTTTCGACAGAGGTTCTACTGATTACGCGGAGATCTTCAATCTTTTGTAAATTGTTTAACGTCGACTCCATTAGTCCGTTTACGAAATACAGATTATCAGAATCACTACTCATATTTTTAAACGGCAATACTGCTATCGATTTCTTAAGGTTGACGACATTTTTTTCAGAATTGATTGTTTCTTTTGGAAGAAGCAAAAATAGTACTAGTACTATAACCAAGACCATTCCTACTATTATCTGAATACGGTACTGTTGAAAAAAACCTTTCTTAGTAACTTCAATAATCTCTGTGTTTTGGTGATCTCCTTCAACTTCAAATTCATCTTCAAATTCTGTTTGTTCACCTATTTTTTTTCTGGCCTCGCCTGGGGAATACCCATAATAGTCTTTAAAGCATTTGATGAAATAGGAATTATTACTAAACCCAACCACATAAGAAATTTCAGAAACAGTAAGCTCCGTCTCTTTTAACATCGTCATCCCTTTTTGAAGTCGAACTTCACGAATAAATTGACTTGCACTACCTTGTGTTTGTTTCTTAATCTTCCGCAACAAATTTGATCGGCTCATATTCATGAGGTCTGCCAATTCTGAAACTCCAAATTGCTCATTAGAGATATTCTCTAAAATAAGCGACTGAGCTTGCTCAATAAATTTTTCTTGATGTGAGATGTTAGACATGTTGCTTTGTACTGTTCCAAAAGTAGAAATTTTTATTTAAACACTATGTCGCTTATAGTTGAAAGTTCTTTATCAAAAAATGAGTTTTTGCGTCATAATTTATACTCCTGCGTCATAATTTTCAATCTCTCACCAAACTTGACACAACAGGCTTCATGCGGATTATCAACCAACTAAGTTAGTATCGCATCTTTGTAGAAACAAAAATCAAATTATTAATTATTATAAATTTAAATTATGAAAACACTTAAAATCACTTCAATTAGAATGACTATTCAAATGTTATTCTTCACGCTTTTAATAATGAGTTCATGCGCACAATCTAACAAAGAAACAAGTTCAAATGATTCCGCTAAAGCAACAAAAACAGTAAACGCACCTGATATAGATATTCACGGAGCTGTTTTAACGGGAAATTTGGATGCAGTTAAGCAACATATTGAAGCTGGGACTGATATTAATCAAAAAGAGGCCATGTCTGGTTCTACACCTTTAATGTCTGCAGCCACTTTTAATAAACCTGAAATCGCTAAAGTATTGATCAATGCAAATGCAGATTTGTCTATAAAAAATAATGATGGTGGTACAGCTTTACACACGGCAGCATTCTTTGGACGAATCGAAATAGTACAATTACTTATTGATGCAAAAGCAGATAAAACGGTTCGTAATAATTATGGAGCTACAGCAAGAGAAACAGCAATGGCAGATTTTGCTCAAATGAAACCTATCTATGAAATGTTAATTCAGCAATTAAAACCAATGGGATTTACATTAGATCTTGATGAATTACAAAAGGCACGTCCTGTTGTTGCAATGATGCTACAATAAACATAAAACAAGATGACAACAGAAAGAAGATACGATATTGATTGGCTTAGAGTCATTGCTATAGGTTTATTACTGATTTACCATATAGCGATTATATTTCAACCTTGGGCCATGTTTATAGGGTTTATAAGAAGTGAAGACGCTTTAGAAGGACTTTGGAAACCAATGACCATGCTCAATGTTTGGAGGATACCCTTACTGTTTTTTGTATCGGGAATGGGCTTATATTTTGCAATGAAAAAAAGAAATTGGAAGCAATTATTCATAGAGCGCAGTAAACGAATTCTTTTACCCTTTGTTTTCGGTATTTTAGCTATCACTCCGTTACATTTTTTAGTCTTTCAAAACTACTATAATATGCCATTGAGTTATTTTCCGCATATGGGACATTTATGGTTTTTAGGAAACATTTTTGTCTATGTCGTAGTGTTGTCACCTGTGTTTTACTATTTGAAGACTAACGAAGAAGGAAAATTTAAGAAAGCCATTTCAAAAGTGATGACCTATGCTTTAGGACCATTATCAATATCCGTATTTTTTATGATAGAAATAGGTTTTGTTAAACCTCAGCTATTTGAACTGTACGCTCAAACTTGGCATGGGTTTTTTATAGGGCTACTTGCTTTCTTTTTTGGTTTTCTTTTTGTGTATAGTGGTAAAGCATTCTGGCTAACCGTTTCTAAATGGAAATGGTTATATATAGGCATAGCGTCTGTTTTATTTGTTATTCGGTTTACAGGATATGAGTCCATATCAAATATGTATATCACCACTATAGAATCTAATACTTGGATATTGGGTTTATTTGGAATAGGATACAGTTACCTTAATAAACCAAGTGCCTTACTAAGCTATTTGAGTGCAGCTGTCTATCCTGTTTATATTATTCACATGTTTGTATTATATGCAGGTGCATTATTTATTCTGCCTTTAAACCTTCATCCTATACTAGCGTATATAGGAATCACGCTATTTACGTTTATAGTCTGTTTTCTTATCTATGAATTCATCTTAAAAAGAATTACAATTTTAAGACCATTATTTGGACTTAAGTGGAAATTTAAAAGCGTCGTACAGAAAAAATCAAATAGGATTCAAAATACCACACAAAACACTGTTTTTCAATGTGATAAACCAGGAAACCATGATAAAATTATTTAGAAAAAATAGACAAAAAATGCTCTCCAAAAATAAGTTCGCCAACTATTTTGCTTATGCAACTGGAGAAATTATTCTTGTTATTCTCGGAATCCTTATCGCACTGGCAATCAACGAGCATTCAAATGATAAGAAGAGATTAGAGTTACGAAATTCATACCTAATTCAATTGCATGATGAAGCAGATCGCAACCTAAAAAAGTTAACGCTTCTAGACGATGAGGCATTGCAAATGCTCAAAGAATTAGATACAGTATTTAAAATTTTATTATATAAAGATTATGATAACCCAAAATTATCGACAAAATCATTCTATTTAATCATGTCTAAAAAGTTTTATCCAGTTATGATAACCTATGAAAATTTAAAATTTTCTGGTGATTTAAAATTATTTGATGATCTGAACTTACGCAACGCTATCTCTGAAACATACGAGACATTCAACCCTATAGGAAAACTTGAAGCTTCAGAACAACAAGCAATTGAAGCGTATTATGAAAACTTTTTAATGCGAAACGTTAAATTTAGGGATATGGGCATTTCTTCAGACACTTACGGAAAAGACATTTATTTTGAAAATATGGTCTTAACAAGAATGACTACGATTGCGCAAAATCGAGAAGCTTACGGTAACGGCATTGAATCGTTAAAGAAGCTAAAAGACACTTATACAGAACTTCAAAATAAAAATTAAACAATTTAGAACTATAGAATCATGAAAAAAATTAAATCAAAAAAGAAAACGCATCCGTTTTGGAGTTTTTTCTGGCTAACATTTCTTGTCGTATCACTTTGGTATGCTTGGCACTCATTTTATGCACCCTCAAATGATATTACTTGGAAAGATAACTTGGAATCTGCTCAAAAGCTCGCATATAATTCTGATAAAAATATTATGGTATTATTTACTACGGAATGGTGCTCTCCTTGTCGCATTATGAAGCGTGAAGTCTTTGCTGATAATGAAGTTACGAAAGCTATGGACGCTAAAGTTGTATCACTAGAAATTAATATTGATGACCCGAATTCTGAAACTCTAGTAAAACAATACAATATTGGTGCTACACCAACAACAATTTTCATTGATCCTGAAGGAAAAGTCATTGATTACGCGGTAGGAAAAGTTGGGAAAACAAAATTCCTTGAAATGCTTCTTAACATTTAATTAAAAACAGAAATCATCAATCGAAAAACGAACAATTCATGCTATTTAATGGAAAAACACAAGTCCTAAAGCTTTAAAACTACAACACTTCAACATCCCCTATCAAGAAGAATGCGTAAATAGTGTAGTAAATGTCCAAATTATCGATTTGTTTATAGTCTTATTTTCTTTTATATCTAAACTTAGTTAATAAACTGCACAACAATCGTTGGCTCTCATAGTTTTAAAGTTTTAATTTTATAAATTTGTGTGATTAATTCATCATTTTGATCAACGAGAAATCTATTGCTGTCTTACCTTTTGTCAATATGAGTAATGATATTGACAACGAATCTTTTTGTGATGGTATTACTGAAGAAATAATTAATGCCTTATCAAAAATAAATGGCTTAAAGGTTATTGCAAGACGATCTTCATTTGCATTTAAAAATAAAAATATTGATGTTCGACATATTGGAAATCAATTAGGTGTGGCTACTGTTTTAGAAGGAAGTGTTAGAAAATCAAACAATAGCATTCGCATAACAGGTCAATTAATAGACACAAAATATGGTACACAATATTGGTCTAAAAAGTTCGATAGAGAATTAGTAGATATCTTCGAATTGGAAGATATAGTGAGTCTTGCCATAGCAGATGAAGTCCGAAACAATTTTGGGCATTTTGAAGTACAAGACCATTTAATTAAACAACCTACAAATAATGTCGAGGCTTATCAATTATTTTTAAAAGGGCGTTCATTACAATTAAAATGGACACCAAAAAGTCTAAATCAAGCAATATCATATTATAATCAAGCTATTGACTTAGATAAAAATTATGCTAAAGCTTATTATGCCAATTTACAATGCTATGGGTTATTGGCCGTTTGGGGTTATATGCCTTACCAAGAAGCTATGGATTTAGCCGTTAACAATCTATTAATAGCTAAAGAAATAGAAACAGCACTACCCGAATATCCGCTATCCTTTGTAGGGAAGTTTCTTTGGGGTGAATGGGATTTTAAAAATGCATATATACATATAGAAAAAACTTTAGATATTAATTCTAATTATATTGATGGATTAGAAGCTATGACAGAGCTTTCTATAGCGCTTGGCTTTTTTGATAAGGCTTTAACGTATGCAAACAGATTATTAGAAGTAGATCCGCTATCCGCAAATAACCATTACACATTAGCTAGCATTTACTACTACCAACGCAAGTTTGATAAAGCATTAGAAAATGTAAACTACGCTCTAACACTTAATACTGATTTAGCATTAGCACATCATTTGAAATGTTTCTGTTTAATATGGCTAAACAAAAGTCAACAGTTTCAATATTTTATTCAGGACACTACCTTAGAAGAGGAGAAAAATCTATTATTTCAACTCATCAACAATAAGGATGTTGAAGTTCCGGAGCAAATGATGACAAAATGGTTACAATTTCAAAACGAAGAAACGATGCCAGTCCCCTATGATGTTTTTATTTTAAGCAATTCAAGTTATATAGAACAAGGGTTTACACGCTTAAAAGAAATGATTGAGCAAAGACGTGGACAAGTGATAAACTATAGACAAGAACCTTTTTTACAACCCTTACATAATACCAAAGCGTTTTCCGAGCTACACAAGTCTAATTTGTCCATTGAAGACGTTAATTACCATCAAATAGACGAAGAAAAACCATCATCAATCATTTTAGATGCTCAACAAATAGAAACGCTTAAAGAAGAATTACGTTCTTATTTTGAAGAGGACGAACCTTTCTTAAATCCACAATTGAGTTTAAAATTCGTGGCTGATGTGTTTGAATTAAATACTAATAAAATATCCTACGTAATAAATAAAGCTTTTCATCTTAATTTTAATGACTTTGTAAATTCATATCGCTTAAATCATTTTAAATCAATAGCCATAGACCCAAAAAACTCACATTTAACTATTCTTGGCTTAGCTTATGACAGTGGTTTTAATTCTAAAAGCGTATTTAACACGTACTTCAAAAAAACAGAGGGCACTACACCTAGTAAATGGGTAAAATCTAATACTAAATAACGTAAAGTTACAAGTCCTTTATCTCAGTTAATAGACGTTAAATTAATTTTTAGATGCATTATTCTTACTTAATATTTAGATTTTAAAATTATTTTACTCCTATACACCACTAGAGTTTACCTAACAAATTTAAAATTCAAACAGCTTTCATTTTCATACTTGAATTCGTCCGAAATTATAATCTCGGACGTTTACAGTCTTCTTATATCTCAAATTTGCACCATCAAAAAACGAACAATCATGAAATCAATTATAATGAAAACAATCAAAAAGCAAATTTTATTAAGAACGGCTTGTGTAGTCTTTGCATTAGTATCTAGTTTAACATACGCACAAAACAACACAAATACAGAAACAACAACTCAACGAGAAGGCTTTATCATTGAATTTTCAGTAGGAGGAGGACTAATCAGTTTAGAAGACAGTGCAGGCATTCAAACCTTCGACAAATCTCAAGGAACGTTTGTTTTTCCAGATTTAAAGTTGGGATATATGTTAAATGAAAATCTTGCCATTACTGCCGCTATACCAGGAAATATTTATGAATTTCAGGATAATGACAGACACTTTGGTGGCTTTATTCCTTCTGTACAATATTGGGTAAAAGATCGTTGGTGGATTCATGGAGGAATAGGTTTAGCCATAGATTCGCCAGCACTATATGATATTGAAGACGATGTAAATGACGATTGGAACTTTGGTTGTGCTGTTATGGCAAGCACAGGTTACGAAATTTATAAAAAGAAAAATTTCGCACTTAATGTTCAGTCTAAATTAGTTTTGGGTCGTACGTCTTTAACAGGAGATGCACATAGAGATGCAGTAATCTTTAATGTAGGGTTAGGGTTTAGTTGGTTATAAAAATTTATCTATTGCATATATTCTACTGTTACCAAACATATAAAGCAAACTATGAAAAATTTGACATTTGTAATTTTATATATTCTTCTTTCAGGAGTACAAACCACATTTGGACAGAATGAAACAGATATTATAGTAGGAAGTAAATTCGTTATTAAATCTAATATTTTAGATGAAGAAAGAACCTGTTTAATAAGTCTTCCTGATTCATACAATAATTCATCTGAAATTGATAAAAAATATCCGGTTATCATAGTATTGGATGGATACACTCATTTTAAAACAGCATCTGGAATAGTACATTTTATGAGTTCTAATAGGAATCGAAACAATTTAATGCCTGAAAGTATTATTATAGCCATAGAGAATGTTGACCGAGAACGAGATTTTACAGTTACAAAAATTAAGACCAAACGACCGAATACTATGGGAGGTGGAAGGATTTTTTTGAATTTCATTGAGAAAGAACTAGTACCTTATATTGATAAAAAGTATAAGACAGAACCGTTTAGAACTCTTGTTGGGCACTCTTTAGGAGGACTACTTACACTAAATTCCTATATGGATGAAAATAGCGTTTTCAATGCTTACATTTCTATAGACCCAAGTATTTGGTGGAATGAGGAGATGATGAAAAACAAAGTTGATTCTATTTCCTCAATATCATTAGATAAAAAATTGTATATCGCTACTGCCAATCAAGGAGAGGCTAATTACGAAAGGAATAAACAAAGACACGACTCTCTTTATACTTTAATAACAAAGAAATCGGATAAACCTCTAAATATCGAAATAGAATATTTTGAAAAAGAAAACCATCGCTCTGTACCATTAGTAGCTTTATACGAAGGGTTAAAATATATTAATCGAGAGGAATGATTTCGAAGCTGGTAATATCAACAAATACACTTGGTAACACTGTCTATAATTTATTGTTAGCTTTTTGCCTATTTGCGAAAGTCCTTGCGGACTTTCTTGGTCGGTAATTAGTTGCTTAAAACACGTAACAAACCATATATAAACACGTTGAGTGCCATTAAGGCAAAACTTTAACAATTACCCTTTTACAGAGTCAGAATTAGTATAAAATAATAAAAACAAGTAATCTATGATTGCAAATACAGAACAGAAAAATTTAATTAAGACCGCTAGAATAACTGGCTTATGGTATTTAATGATGGCTATTACAGGAATTCTAGGGTTTATGGTCTTTCATTCTCAAATATTTGTGTCTGGTAATCCTGAACAAACGCTAACAAATTTAGTAGAATTAGAATCTACAGCAAGAATTAGGTTGCTATTAGAATTTGGCATAGTAATTTCTCAGGCTCTTACCGCAGTTTGGTTTTTCAAATTATTTAAAGATAATTATGAATGGGAAGCTTGGACTCTAGGTATATGGGGAATGGTAAATGCTTTAGCCATTATGATAAGTGCAATTTCAATCGCCTCAGCAATAGGTATTGCAAATTCTGAAATAAGTGCTATGGAAGACAAAGTTTTACTAATTCAGGTTTTTCAAAATATTATTTCGAATGCTTGGGGTATTGGTGGCCTATTTTTCGGGTTATGGCTATTTCCAATGGGATACATAGTTATCAAATCTAAAAGGTTGCCTGTCTGGTTAGGAAGAATAATTATTTTAGGTGGTATAGGCTATCTAATTTCTACAGTTATACACTACATAGGAATTGATTTTAGCTACAATAATTTTCTTACCCTACCTGCAACCATTGGAGAATTTTGGATGATTGGTTATTTGCTAATTTATGGAATTAGACCTAGCGATAATTAAAATTAAATTAAACGGAACACAACAGTGACTATAAGTAATTGCTTTTCTATCCTACTTCTGAAAATCCTCACAGATTTTCAGCTTGGTTTATACTTGCAACGTTAAGTGCTTATCCAAGAAACTACTCATAGCCGAGATCGTTGGCGTTCATTAGCAACAAAATGAAAAAAATTATTAACGAAAGAAAAATATTTTATTAATCAGTCTAATATTAACTATGAGTTGCTCTAGTAAAACCAAGTCAGAAAGAATCTCGACAACATTGGAGAATCAAGAAAATTTGATTGCAGTTCTCGATACCATTTGGAAAGCTGAACAGCGACCAATCACCTTAAGAGATTCACTTATGAAAATATATGGAACTGAATCGGATTTAGTTAAAGAACAACAGGCAATCTATGAGAAGAACCATATCGTCAATGAAAGAAAAGTAAAGAATATTCTAGATAAATATATGGATGGCCTACGAAAGAAATGGCAGGTGAACGTGGCAATTGGACGATATGCAATGTTATTCAACATTCAGATAATGAAGTTCGATTAAAATACTTGCCAATGATGAGACAGGCTGTAAAAGACAAAGAATTAGAACCACACTTTTTGATTTGATTTTGAATGGAATCTCGAAGAACAAATAAAGCGAAAGGAAGCATTTCAAAAAAAAAAAATAACTAAAACTATTATTTAATTCAACTTTTTCAAGAAGGTAAACTTCATACAAATATCAATCAATAATCATCATTAATTAAAAAAACATCATCATGAAGAAAACTTTACTTACTTTGACTTTGTGCGGACTAACACTCATCACCAAAGCTCAAAACACAAGTGTAGAAAAATCAACATTCGGATTACAAACTGGAGTTTTAGGCATCTGGGCATATAATGAAACAAAACTATCAAATACCGTGGCACTGAGAACAGAGATTGGTTTTGATTTTGGTGTTTGGGAAACTACTTTTTATGACGATTATGATTCTCCATTTCTACTAACACCTGTTATAGTTGTGGAGCCAAGATTCTATTACAATCTCAAAAAACGCTCTGAAAACTCAAAAAGGATTGATGGAAATAGTGGCAATTTTATTGCTTTAAAAATGGGTTATCATCCAGATTGGTTTGTCTTGTTCAATACAGACAATGCTCCTATTGTAAGTGATTTTTCCATTATACCCACTTGGGGAATTAGACGACATATAGGGAGACATTTTGATTTTGAAGCAGGTCTTGGAGCAGGATTTAGTTACACATTTGCTAAACGCGCTGGTTACGTAAAGAACAAAAGTGAAATGGAATTAAATATGCACTTGAGAATAGGCTATAGATTTTAGCTAAATTAACAGCTAAACTACAGTATTAAGGATACGTCAAATATGGTGCTTAATTCAGACCCAAAAAATAAATTATTTTTTATAAATAAATCATTAGCCTGTAATAATTCGTAATTTAAGACACTAACCAGTAAAACATCACTCTTGAGTAGCGATTTTTATAAATCATCCATTTTACCATTTGCAGGAATAATTATCAAATTATGTCGAGCGTATACTAACTCGCAAGAAGATTTTGAAGATTATTACCAAGAAGTATGTTTACAAATTTGGAGAAGCAAAGACAACTTTCGCGAAGAATCACAATGGAGTACGTGGATATATCGCATTTCATTAAACGTCTGTTTAACATTACTTAAGAAGAAAAAAAATAATGTTCAACATTTTGTATCTGATTCTATAACTGCTGAAGAAACCGAAAACAACTACGCTTTTCCAAATGAATCTCTAAATTTATTATATGATGCTATAAGAAAACTATCGGAAATAGATAGAGCCGTTATCATGCTTTATTTAGAAGAAAAATCACAAAAGGAAATTGCTGAAATTATAGGAACAAATCCCAATAATATTGGTGTCCGTGTTAGAAGAATTAAAATTAGATTAAAAAAAATACTAGATGGAAAAATCAATTGAAAACATATGGAGAGAAGGTTTTGTAGAAAGCGATGCATTAGTAGCACCAAAAATAAACAACCTATACAACCAAAAATCAATTCATATTATTGATAAATTTAAAAGAATGTTTAAAATAAATTTGATTGCTATTGTCGTATTCTCATTTGCTTTTTTATTTATCTCATTTTTTGTAGGCATTCCCATAACTGGTATCATATTTTTTGTTACCCTTTCAGCTCTTGTTGTTATTAATAAAAAGTTATTAAATGATTTAGAGAAAATTGATATTGGCATTAGCAGTTATCAATACTTAAAAGCATTTAACCAATGGATAAATAAGCAGATTTCCATCAATAAAAGATTTTCAAAATTTTTGTACCCAATTATATTCATGTCATTGGTTTTAGGCTTTTGGTTTAAAGATGCCGAAGGTGAGCCCTTGGGAGAAAGACTTGTTAGTAAAATACTTACTGGTTTTCCCGAAACGTATCTCGTATTTGGAATTCCCGCAATAGGAATCGTTATAGCATTAATAATAATTGGTTTACTAGCCCTTTTTGGCGGTCAAATTTATAAATGGGATTTAAAACTAGTCTATGGAAGAATATTCAAAAAACTAGGAGAATTGATGACTGATATAGAAAGTTTAAGAAGTTAAACGCCCAAAATTAGGGAACGTTATTACGATATTTAAAGAATATAAACTTTAAGTGTAATAAATTTTATGTTCTTCCACTAACCAATAAAATACTAAAAATTATGACACTTAAAAATACCATTAACTTTTTTGAAAGTCTAAAGGCTGAATCCTCTAAAAAATCTGAAATTAAAGTTTACAATGAATTTATTGAAATTCTTAAAAAATTAGAAAACAGAACATTCACCACTGATGAAATTCGGTCTATAGAAACAGAGCTTGAGCGTTTAAATTTAAAATCAAATTTAGAAAATAGAAAAAAACACCTTAAACAAGCACTAAATAAATTTAAAAAATATTTAAAGGAGACATTATACTTAACTACCAAAGGGCATTACGCTCGTTTATATGGTAGCTTAGGGTTAGTCTTTGGTCTGCTTTTTGGAGTTGCAATTTTATCAAATCTAGAACGTTCGTTAGGCATTTCTCTAGGATTAATTGGAGGAATGGTAATAGGTTCTATAATGGGTCGTGGCAAAGATGCTCAAGCTAAAGAATTTGGAAATATGCTTTAAGGATGATTTATACACCTAAAATAAAAATATTTTTTTGTGATTTTTTGAATACTTCAAATACTAATAGAGTGTAATTAATCTTTAGATGTATACAAAAAGAGAATTTATAAGAGCTATCAAAGAGAATGAAGGCATTATTTATAAAGTGGCAAGGCTTTATACCAATAGTACCGAAGATCAAAAAGATGTATATCAAGACATTGTATATCAACTTTGGAAATCTTACCCTTCTTTTAAAGCCACCTCTAAAATTAGCACTTGGATGTATCGTGTTGCACTAAATACTGCAATCAGCAATTTAAAAAAAGAAAAGAGAAAAGGAACTCGAGTATCCATAGACAATTTTCTTTTGAATAAAATCGATCAGGTGGATACAGCTATGGAAGAACGAATTACACTTTTATATGCGCATATAAAAAAACTTAGTATTGTAGAAAAAGGAATCATACTGCTTCATTTAGAAGGAAAAAACTATGACGAAATTGCTACCATCACAGGCTTTACAGTGACCAATATTGGGACACGTTTAGCCAGAATAAAAAACAAATTAAAATCACAAATTAATAAATAACATTAATATGGAACTTGAAGAAATAAAATCTTTATGGGAGGATATGAGTCAGAAAGTTGACCAACAAAAAGTATTGACAGATCAATTAATTAAGGACATGACCAAAGAACGCTTTGATACTAAAATGCGATCTATCTCAATTCCAGAATCAATAACTGCATTCATCTGTTTTGCTGCTGTAATTTATATTATTAGTAATTTTTACTCATTAAATATGTGGTATTTACAACTTACAGGTATGATTGCAATCATCACTTGTTTGGTATTGCCTGTATTGTCTTTAAAGTCAATTCAGAAAATGAAGTCTGTGCACATATCTAAAAGCACGTTTAAAGAAACTGTTGAAGCATATGCTAAAGAAAAAGCCAGGTTTATGAAAATTCAAAAAATAAGCTTTTACGCAAGTTTTCTGGTGCTTATAGCTTTGATTATTGTATTTGGCAAAATCATGAAAGGCATTGATGTATTTACCATTTCAGAAAAACTGAACTGGCTGGTGCCTTCTGGAATTGGGGTCTTGTTTATATTCTCACAGTGGGTTCTAAAAAAATATAAGAAAGCAACTAATTCGGCAAACGATATACTAAAGGAATTAGAATCATAATCTTTTTTATTATCATCATCATCTTTTAATAGCAAACAAATCTATAATTTTTTAAAAATTAATAGTCGAATAGTACTCGACAAGAAACAAACAACCTAAAATGAAAATTATTTCAACATTTATAATCGTATTTATACTATCAATAGTAAACTTATATTCTCAAGATATATCTGGGGAATGGAGCGGAAAAGCCAAAAGAGGAGATAAGGAAATCACTTTTGTATTTAATATTAAAAAAGAAGGCGCAAACTATTCATCTGTAATGAATGTACCAACGTTCAGAATTTCAGGTATGAAACCATCAGTTACAACGTTTACAAACGGAAAGCTAACAATTGATGGTTCAAATTTAGGAATGTCCTATATAGCAAACTTCAATTCAGAATTGCAAGAATTTGAAGGGACTTACAAGGAAGGTGGAATAGAAATGCTACTAAATTTAAAAAAAGGTGCTGTAAAGATTGCAGACCAACGTAGACCACAAGAACCTGTAAAACCCTACCCTTACTATGAAGAAGAGGTAATGTTTAAAAATAACGAAGCAAATATAACCTTGGCTGGTACCTTAACGTTACCTAATAAAAACGGCATATTTCCAGTAGCAATTTTAATTAGCGGAAGTGGTCCGCAGGACAGGGATGAAACCTTCATGGGTCACAAACCCTTTTTAGTTCTGGCAGATCATCTTACAAAGCAAGGTATTGGTGTATTGCGTTTCGATGACCGTGGTCAAGGAGCATCTACTGGCGATTTTGGTAGTGCAACCACAGAGGATTTTTCTAAAGATGTACTAAGCGCCATCGCTTTCTTAAAAACTAGAAAAGAAATAGACCAAAAGAATATTGGTTTAATTGGACATAGTGAAGGTGGTATCATTGCACCATTAGCTGCTAATAATACAAACGATGTTGCCTTTATGGTCTTGCTTGCTTCTACTGGAATTTCTGGTACAGAATTATCGGTAATGCAATCTAAAACGTTACGTCAATTTCCGGTGAAAGACGAAAAAGCGTTTGAGGAAAATTCAAGAAAAGCCATTGCTATTGTTACCTCTGATAAAAGTGAAGAAGAAATTAAAACAAAATTAACAGCGCACTATAACAATTTTTTAAGACCAATATTAAGCAATTTAAATGTGCCAAAGGAAAATATAAATGCATTTATAGATAGTCAAGTAAACACCAGTATTAAACCTTGGTCACGTTACTTTTTACAATACAATCCAGCTGATGAAATTGAAAAATTACAAATCCCTGTATTGTCTTTAAATGGTAGCAAAGACACACAAGTTAACGCCAAAATAAATCAAAATGGAATACGTCAAGCTTTGACTAAAGGTGGTAATCAAGATTATAAAATAGTAGAATTAGAAAATTTAAATCACTTCTTTCAAGAGTGCGAAACAGGAAAGATGGATGAATATCGAAAAATAGAACAAACGTTTTCTCCAATTGCTTTAAAAGAAATTTCTAATTGGATTTTAGAGCATATAAGGTAAATTATTACATATATAAACTAAAAACAAACACTAATCCTACTCTATATATTTGGAAAGTGTAGCAAGGAGCTTTAGTTTGATAAAACCCCTTTTTGCATCATAATTTATATACCTGCGTCATAATTTTCAATTAATCATGAAACTTTATACTTAAGGCTACATAAGGATTTAGAAGTAAATCACCTATTAACAGATCTTTGTAAAAATTAAAATTGTGCGATTAACAATAAAAATCAAAGAATAAGAAATAACACTCTTTGCTCCTTACAAAATTCAAAAAATACATCAATCATATTCATTAATCAAAAAACGAGCAATTATGACATCAATTAAAATGAAAACAATCAAAAAACAAACTTTATTAAAAATGGCTTGCGTAGCTTTTGCATTAGTATCAAATATAACATACGCACAAAACACAAATCCAGAAACCTCAACAGAGCGAGAAGGATTTATTATTGAATTTTCAGTAGGAGGAGGTCTCATCAGTTTAGAAGATAGTGCAGGTATTCAAACGTTTGACAAATCGCAAGGCGCATTCAGTTTTCCAGATTTAAAATTAGGTTACATGTTAAACGAAAAACTTGCCATTACTGCCGCAATACCAGGAAACATTTATGAATTTCAGGATAATGACAGACATTTCGGAGGTTTTATTCCATCGTTACAATATTGGGTAAAAGACCGTTGGTGGATTCATGGAGGAATTGGTTTAGCAATTGATGCGCCAGCACTATATGATATTAAAGACGATGTAAATGACGATTGGAACTTTGGTTGTGCTGTTATGGCAAGTACAGGTTACGAGATTTATAAAAAGAAAAATTTCGCACTTAATGTGCAGTCTAAATTAGTGCTTGGTCGTGCAAATTTAGATGGAGATGACCATAGAGATGCAGTAATTTTTAATATAGGATTAGGGTTTAGCTGGCTTTAAGACAAATATAAATAATTAGCAAAATGAAATCACTAAAAAACCATCTATTACTATGTATTCTACTATTATGTTCTACTATCATAGCTCAAACTAAAATAATTTCTTTTGAGAACGTAAATGTAATTCCTATGAATATTGATACATTAATTACTAATCAAAGAGTAATTATTGCGAATAGTAAAATACTGAAAATAGAACCAGTATCTAAAACGATAACCAATCATATTGATATTACAATAGATGCTTCAGGCAAATATTTAATTCCTGGATTAGTAGAAACGCATTACCATCTACAAAATAATATTGAAAATGAATTCAAACTTTTAATTGCTAACGGAATCACTTCTGCAAGAAATATGGCAGAATACAAGGGGCAGAACCATATAAAAATAAGAGAACTTGCACAGAGTAATACTATTTTGTCCCCTCATTATTATTCAACCGGACCTTATCTAAAGCGACATGATTTTAAGCATATTGATTCTGTTGATGTCATTGTACGGTATCATAAAAAAAGGGGTTATGATTACTTAAAAATTGCCGATAATCTTCCAAAAGATATTTATCTGAAATTATTAGAAACAGCAAAAAAAGAAAATATTGAAATTGTTGGTCACGGACAAAGAGAATTACCATTAGAATTTTCTTTGAGAATTAAATCTATTGCGCATGTTGAAGAGTTTATGAATATTTTTTCAAAAGAGGAAAGAAACTCTATTGCCTATCTACAAAAAGCAGCAAAAGAAATTAAAACAAGTGGTATTTATGTGTCGCCTACGCTTGGAATTTTTGAAATGATAAGTAGGTATGCCGATAAAGAGAAATCAAAGTTATTGAATAGCAACAAAAACATTAAATATCTACCAAAACATTATTCAGATTATTGGAAATCAGATAGCATTAATTACAGAAAACATTCATGGTTTACAGATAAAGAGTCGTTAATCCGACTTGAAAATGAATTAGAGTGGCAAAAGAAATTTACATTACTACTTCATAAACAAGGTATACCATTAATGGCCGGAAGCGACACCTATGGTTTATTCCTACCTGGTTTTTCTTTGCATCATGAGTTAGAATTAATACAAAACTCAGGCCTTTCAAACTACGAAACACTTAAAACAGCAACAGTAGTTCCTGCTAGGTATTTTAATGCAATCTCTCAAAGCGGAACTATTTCTGAAGGAAAATTAGCCGATTTAGTTTTATTAGATAAAAATCCATTAGAAAATATTAGTAATACTAGAACTATATCTGGAGTAATGATTAAGGGACAATGGTTTGATAGAGAAAAATTAGATAACCTATTATATGAAGTTGAAAGTTCTAACAAGTAAAACGAGCTGCAATGACTGGTATAATTAATGACTTCTGAATTTAAAAAACAAAAATTCAAAGGAATTTATTAGATGATGTAACAGTTCAAAAAACTAATGAAATAATGAAATATATTTTTATAATCAGTTTAGTAATAGTAGTGGGATGTACTAATTCATCCAAGCCTAAAAAGGCATCAATAAAAAAGGAGTCACCAGTAAATCTAATTGCCGTTTTAGATACAATCTGGAAAGCTGAACAGCTTCCAATAAGATTACGAGATTCTATTGGTAGAACACAAGGTTTTGAATCAGAGGCTTTTAAAACACAAAATGAGATTTATCACAAAAATCATGACATAAACGAGACAAAAGTTATGCAAATCTTAGATTCTATGGGTTGGCCTAGTAAAAAAATAATTGGTGAACAGGGTAACTTAACTATTTGTAATGTATTGCAACATTCTAGTTTAGAAGTACGCGAAAAATACTTGCCCCTAATGCGAAAAGCGGTTAAGGACAAAGAATTGTCAGCGCGTTTTTTAGTTAGGGCAGTAGATAGGATAGCAACCGATAAAAATGAACTTCAAATTTATGGCGGACAAATGAAATACTATCCAGAAACTAAAAGTTTTAATTTTTGGCCAATTAAAGACCCAAAAAATTTAGAGAAAAGAAGAGCGGAAATGGGTATGGAAACAATATCAGAATTCTTAAAACGTAAACGCGTAGATTTAGAATGGAATTTAGAAGAGCAGATTAAGCGAACAGAAGCATTTAAATTAGCAAAGCAAAATGGAAATAAATAATTATACGCGTGTTAAAACAGCGAGTGTTATAGTTGCTTTATTTATAATTGGCACGCTTCTAAACATTCCATTTAGTAGAGAATTAAAACGATTAAAAATTGAAGCTGGTAATACTCAAGTAAAACTATCAGGTTCAGTAACTACTGAGATTGTACAAACAGGAATATATGGCCTTATTTTAGGTTCAATTTTAGTTTTTGTTGGCTTATGGTTATCAAGAAAAGCAAAGTTGGGAGCACCTGTAGTAGAAAGTTTTTTTTCAAATAGTGAAAAAATAAAATATCCATTTTTCACTAAAAAACTTTTATATTCTATCGGTCTTAGCGTGTGTTTAGCACTGGTAATACTTTTTATTCATAAATTAGTTAGGGCTCACTATCCTGTAACGAGTATTATTGAAAGACCTTCTAAACTATTTTATGCTATCGTATCATTTTCTGCTGGTATTACAGAAGAAATTATGTTCCGATTAGGATTAATGTCTCTAATTATAGCAATAATTCAATTTTTTAAAAAGGAATTTAAACCCTCAACAATCGTAGTTTGGATAGGTATAATTATTACGGCAATATGTTTTGGTTTAATCCACTTACCATTATCAAAAAACTTTTCAAATCTCACTTTTGTAACTGTTAGCACTACTATGATTGGCAATTTTATTACAGGGTCTTTCTTTGGTTGGGTATATTGGAGACGTGGTTTATTAGTTGCTATAATTGTTCATGTTGTTTGGGATTTGGTTTTTCATGTGGTTGGCTCACCCTATTTATAGAAATTGTGTCCGCTTATAAAACACAAACCTTTATTAATTCAATTAAAATCAACTTTGCTAAAAATACAATAATTATGAAAGCAGCAATTTATACAAAATACGGTTCGCCAGAGGTTATTCAGATAGTTGATGTTGAAATTCCCTCACCCAAATCCAATGAGGTTTTAATAAAAATTAAAGCCTCTTCTGTAACTAGAGCAGATACAATGATGCGCCAAGGTATACCAAAATTTGGCAGATTGTTTTTAGGTTTATTTAAGCCAAAAAACACAGCTTTAGGAACTGGTTTTTCAGGTGTTGTAAAAGCTATAGGTTCGCAAATCACAAAATTTAAAGTAGGTGATGAAGTTTTTGGAGAAAAACTATTTAGTACTGGTAGTAATTCGGATTTCCTATGTATGAGCGAAAATGAACTTCTAGAAAATAAACCAAAGAATATTTCTCATATAGAAGCAGCACCAATTTGTGATGGTTTTTTAACCTCATATAACTTCTTAAAGGAGCATGCCAAACTTAAAAAAGGTCAGCATGTTTTAATTAATGGAGCTTCTGGTAGTTTAGGTTCAGCTGCAGTACAATTGGCAAAAATAATGGGTGCAAAAGTTACAGGTGTTTGCAGCACTAAAAATATTGATTTTGTACTATCGTTAGGTGCAGACGAGGTATTAGATTATACTATAATAAAAGTGAATGAGCTGCAAAGTAAATATGATGTAGTATACGATACTGTTGGTAAGCTTTCTTATAGCAACACTAAAAATGTATTAAAAGCAAATGGTATTTTTATGACACCTGTATTACGTGTTGGATTACTATGGCAAATGTTACGGCATCCAAAAAAAGTAAAGTTTGAGGCTACTGGTATAAAGAAGACCGAAGATTTAAAACGTTTATTAAACGATTTAGTAAATTTCTTTAAACAAGGAAAATTGCATACACATATCGACAAAAAATATCACCTTATGGATATAAGATATGCACATCAACATCTTGATACAGGTCGTAAAGTAGGTAATGTAGTTATCATCAATCCATAAATCATTAATCTATACATGAAAAACAAAAGTTTTGAAAAAGCAAAAGAGCAAAGCAAGTTATTAGAAAATGATTTGTATAAGAATCCTCAAAAGTACCGCGTATTAACGGGAGATAGACCTACAGGTAATTTGCATCTTGGACACTATTTTGGCTCAATTATAAACCGATTAAAATTACAAAGCTTAGGAATTGAGACTTATATTTTAATTGCTGATTATCAAGTGTTGACAGATAGAAATGTTTTTAATGAAATTTCAAAATTCACCTATGAACTAACTTTAGACTATTTAGCCTGTGGATTAGACCCTGAAAATTATAAAACTCATATTTTTCCACATAGTCATATTCCTGAATTAAATCAACTAACTATTCCATTTCTGACATTAGTTTCCAGTTCAGAATTAAACAAAAACCCAACTGTTAAAGAAGAAATTACTGCTTCAGGACTGAGTAATATTAATGCAGGAATGTATATCTATCCCGTTCATCAAGCTGCTGACATTTTGTTTTGTAAAAGTAATGTGGTTCCTGTTGGAAAAGATCAACTTCCCCATATAGAATTAACTCGGAAAATTGCAAAGCGCTTTAATACCAAATTCAATAAAAATATTTTTACCGAACCAGTTGCATTTTTTACTGATACCCCTACTATTCTTGGGTTAGACGGTATTCAAAAAATGAGTAAAAGTCGCAACAATTCAATTATGATAAAGTCAACAGCAGACGAAACAGCAAAACTAATAAAATCTGCCAAAACTGATTCAAGTCGTTACATATCTTACGACCCCGAAAACAGACCAGAGGTTTCCAACTTACTTAAGTTAGCTTCCTTATGTTCAGATAAAAGTCCAACAGATATTGCTGATAAAATTGGCGACCAAGGTTCAGGAAAACTTAAAGAGTTAACAGCAGAAGCAATAAACACATATTTTGAGCCTATTAGAAAAAAAAGAATAGAGCTTGAAAAAAATAAAGACTATGTCAGAGATATTTTTCTTAAAGGTATAAGTAAAGCGAGAGAAACAGCTATTGAAACGTTGAGTGAAGTCACTGAGGCGATGAATATGAAAATATAATAGGACTACATCCAGCAAAGAACTAAAATCGGACACGATTCAATCTTTTTGTTTTGAAAGAGCAGATTTGATTTTAAATGGAATTTCGACAAATAAATCAAGAAATTATCAAATGAAAAAGTATAGCAAAACAACCCAATTTATAAAATCAAGAGTTATTGGTGTTTTATTCCTTTTGGCTTTTTTATTTTATGGTATTGGGCGAAGTTTATTTGAAAGTGAGTTAGAGATCCAAAAACACATAGGTTCTGTACTAATCTTCATAAATTCAATTGTCGTATTGTTTATTGGTTTCTTTCTGAGAAAAACCATAATCAAGGGTAATCTATTAATAGGAAACACTTACTTCTTGTCAAGAGTAATCGAAGCATTAGCACTTAGTAGTATTCTTTTAAACCTAATTCCTGCGGTCAATATTTCTTTAGACTTTGGTTATTTTATTGCAATGCTTTTTTTAGGAATTGGTAGTATCCCAATGTGTTATATATACTACAAGCACAATTTTTTACCAAAATGGCTGGCTTTATGTGGGCTTATTGGATACACTGTTATGGCCTTTGGCTTTTTAATGGAGTTGTTTGGCAGAGAATGGAGTATGTACTTACTAATATTGGCAGGATTCTGGGAAGTAACTTTTGCTATTTGGTTAATCATGAGAAAGGAACAAAATCAAAAATAAAAACCGCAACAACTAAGTATCTCTACGAGATATAGTCCGTTGTTTAAATTTATACAAATGAAAATAGTAAAACGACTTTTAAAAATTGTCTTCGCTATCATCGGCTTACTTGTGCTACTAGGAATCATTATACTTTGGATTGATTCATCAGAAACTAATTATCTAGAGATCAATAAGAATGAATCAGCATCCAATAATTCTTACCTCATTAAGAATGTCAATATCATTCCAATGAACCAAGATACTGTTTTAGCAAATAAAATGGTGTATATAAAAGAGGGGATTATTCAAAGGATTGCAGATACAATCAAGGTCAATGGAATTCAAGTTTTTGATGCTGAGAACAAATATCTAACACCAGGTCTTATCGATATGCACGTTCATGTGTGGGATAGATATGAACTCGGACTATACTTGTCCAACGGAGTAACAGCAGTTAGAAATCTTTGGGGTATGCCTATGCATTTAAGAATTAAAGAAGATGTCAAGGAAGACAATATTTTTTCACCATCGTTTTTTACTACAGGCCCAAAATTAACGGGCTCAGAATTTATTGGTGATGACAATTTAAATCTAAGTAATCCGAGTGAAGCTAAAAACAAGGTGATTTCATATAAAGACAGAGGTTACGACTTCATCAAAACGTATTATGGATTAGATAAAGCGATTTTTGATGCTGTTATTGAACAAGCTAAGGTTTCTGAAATAGATATTATTGCTCACCCTTCTCAAAAAGTACCATTTTCATATCATTTACATCCAAAAATCAAATCCATTGAACATGCTGAAGAAATTGTCCAGCAACCTTTACAGTTTGATTTAGACATCCCTAAGCTTCAATTTGTTATTGACTCTATTTCAGCGTCTAAACATACAAGTTATAGTCCTACACTTACGGTCTTCAACAATATCTATCAAATGATGATGAATGATGACATTTTAGATTCAGAGCCATTGAAATATATGAATCCACTCATTATAATGGACGATAGCAAAAGACAATTTGAGCGTTGGTATAATGCCAAGCAAGAAGACCCTTCGACAATTGAGCGGATAAAAAAACAGCACGATTTTCACATGACCATTGTTAAAAAACTACATGAAGCGGGTGTGCCTATAATTTGTGGAACTGATGCAGGAATTGGGGTTACACTTCCAGGTATTTCAATTCATAAAGAACTGAATTTTTACAAAGAGGCTGGACTTTCTAATTACGAAGTTTTGAAAACAGCTACTGTAAATGCCTCTCAAGCGCATACAATGATGAAGCAACTAGGAACTATAGAAGAAGGCAAAATTGCTAACTTGATATTAGTAGATAAAAATCCGCTTGAGGAGCTGTCGTCACTACAAAATCCCAACTTTGTTTTTGTAAAAGGACGAAAATTAAATAGAGAAACTTTAGATTCTTTTAATGAAAAGGCTAAAAACCGAAAGAACCTAATAGCTACTGCGCTTAGGTATTTAGAAAACTTAATCATTGAAAAATAAAATTTAGGCTAAAAAGTATTAAATTAAAAATAGCCACATATCTTTTAAAGAAAGAATTACAATCATCAATCAAAAAACGAACAGTATATGTTTTTCAAATCAAAAGAAGGAAAAGACAAAATTTTATCCCTTTACAACCAGAAGTTAAATGAGCTCAATATTGAATATTCCGAGGAATCGGTGGAAACAAAGTTTGGCGTTACAAATGTTATTATTACAGGAAACGTAAAAAAAACACCACTACTCCTTATTCATGGTACAGGTGGTTGCTCCCCTCTAATTTTAGAATCATTCCCTAATTTATCCTCAACATACTGTGTTTACGCCATAGACGTGCTTGCGCAACCTAATAAAAGTGCTGAAAACAGGTTAGATATGAAGTCTCTAGATTATGGAGAATGGTTAACGGAAGTTATTATTTTACTAGGCTTAAAAGACGTTACTTTAGTTGGATTTTCATTTGGAGGCTTTATTTCTCTCAAGACTTTAGAATTTAACCAAAGACTCATAAAACACGTTTTTTTAATAGCGCCAGTTTACATCGTAAATGGTAATCCTTTTGTAGGCTTATTTAAGATGTTTATTCCTTTAAAGAAATTCATAAAAACGGGTAATGATGACTATCTAAAAAAAGTCATAAAAGTTCTTTTTAGTGAAGCTGATGATTTTGCCATCCAGTTTATGGGAACCACTTTTCAAAATTGTAATATGGACTTTTCACCATTACCTGTAATAGCTAAAAAATCTGCTCAACAAATAGAAACACCTATTACTATTTTCGCCTGTGAAAACGATATTATGTTTCCTGGTAGAAAATTGATTAAGAGAGCCAAACGAATATTTTCTTCTATAGAAGACGTTGTTTTGATTGAAGATGCTAAACACGTACCAAGTTCAAAGAATTTCAAAAAAATAGAGGATTTAATTATTGATAAAAACGGATACTAAAATGATAGCAGAAATAAAATCTTTAGAATTCCCTAATCCAAATATAATTTCAATAAATGGAATTGAGTTAGAAGTATTTGAAGCAGGTAAAGAAAATATTGGTAATCCAATTGTCTTTTGTCATGGTTTTCCCGAACATGCCTTTTCATGGCGTTATCAAATCCCAGCACTTGCTAAAGCTGGTTATCATGTCATTGTTCCAAATCAAAGAGGATATGGCAATTCATCATGCCCTAAAGACGTAACAGCATATGATATCACCCATTTAACAAGTGATTTGGTGGCTTTACTTGATTATTACAACTACAAAGATGCTGTTTTTGTGGGTCATGATTGGGGTGCAAATGTAGTATGGAACCTTGCACTCTTACATCCAGAGCGTGTCAATAAAGTCATAAATCTTGCATTGCCTTATCAAGAACGCGGCAAAAAACCATGGATTGAGTTGATGGAAGCGTTTTTTGGAGACGATTTCTATTTTGTTCATTTTAATAAACACCCAGGAGTTGCAGATGCTGTATTAGAAAACCATACAGAAAATTTTCTTCGTAATTTATTTCGTAAGAATGTACCTCTTGCACCACCAGAGCCAGGAATGTTAATGATAAATCTTGCAAAAGCAGTAAAGCCTCTTGGTGATCCTATTATGAACGACGATGATTTGTCTGTTTTTGTAAAGGCCTTTAACAATTCCGGATTTAATGGCGCTATTAATTGGTATAGAAACCTCGACCGGAACTGGCACTTATTAGCAGATATTAACCCAATCATCAAACAGCCTACACTTATGATTTATGGTAATCTAGATATGATACCAAAATTTGAAAGGCTACAGGATTTTGTTCCGAATTTAGATGTGATTAGTTTAGATTGTGGCCATCACATTCAACAGGAATTACCACAAGAAACAAATCAATCAATTTTAAAATGGTTGGCAGAATTTAATAGTTAAAAAAAGAAGTAGGAACAAGAATGGTAATTTTATAGAGAGGGATCAGAATTTGCTAGAGACTATAAAACAAGCATTAATTTTTGAATCTATTTTATAAATGTAAACTCATTAATAAGTCTCTCTTCAATAACTTCAATATTTTATATTATGAATATAAACGATCAACTTAAAACCATAAAAGACTATTATTCTCCTAAAATAATAGGTGAAGTAAATGATGTTTTTATAAAACTTGTAAAAATACAGGGAAACAAAGTGCCTTGGCATCACCATAAAAATGAAGATGAATTATTTTATGTGCTTAAAGGAAGTCTTGTTTTTGAAATAGAAAACCAAGAACCATTTACAATGAAAAAAGGGGATTTGTTCATTGTAAAAAAAGGAATTAATCATAAAGTCAGTTCTAAAAAGGAATGCCATTTAATGCTTATTGAAAATAAATCAGCTTTGCATACAGGAAATGTAACTCATGAGATTACAAAATCTATTAAATATCAATTAGATTGATTTTTCAGTTTAATTTGGATTACATAACCCTGAAACACGACTCGACTTACAAGTTAGATATGAGGTATGTTATTCAACAAGCTAAAATTGCTAATTCCTTATAAAATTCTGTTATATATCGCTTTTCATATTTTTCAAATCAAAATATGAATATTTTAGCTTTAGGTTTAACGTTATGAAAAAAATTTATACATCGCACTAACACATTAATATCAATTATGAAAGCCAAAATAAGAAGGGTTAAAGACAATTACATGACCAAAGGATTAAAAATAGTATTGACAATAGGACTCCTTATTGTCTTTCAAGAAATATCGGCACAATCGAAGTTGAATCAATCGAGTGAATTTCAAACAGAAATTATTGATTCTGTTTATTCAGAGGTATTCAAAGAATATCGAAAGTTTTGGGTTAAATTCCCTGATAATTATAACCCAAATAGTAGTGTAAAATATCCTGTTGTTTATTTATTAGATGGATTTTCTCTGAGAGAAAATTTAGAAGAAATTTATGATAATTATTGGGGACATTATTTGCCTCATATGATTCTAATTGGAATTTCTAACAAAACTAACAGGATACGGGACTTAACTACTTCTCAGATTAAAATGAGGCGTGGGCAAGCAATGAATAAAGAAACTGGTGGTGCGGAAAACTTCACCCAAAGTATTGAAAAAGAACTAATCCCATACATTGACAATAAATATCCAACCACGACCTATCGTACCTTAATTGGGCATTCTTATGCAGGACTGTTTACTATAAATATGCTGGTTAATCATAAACATCTCTTTCAAAACTATATAGCCATAGATCCAAGTTTGGATTGGGACCACCAAAAATTATTGAAGGAGGCAAAAGAAAAGCTGAGTTTAGAAAGTTATAAAGGCAAATCTCTTTATGTGTCTTTAGCAGCAGAACAGCTACATATGTGGAATGAAGAAATAACCATGGATAATATTATGGACGACGCTTCAGAATTCACTTTGTTTGCACGTTCAATCATTGACTTTTCAACTTTTGCGACCTCTCAAAAACAGAATGGATTAAATTTCTCATGGAAGGTGTACAATGAAGATTTACATGGTACTGTTCCGCTCCCAACGATGAGAGATGGATTGATTTTTCTTTTTAAATGGTACCAGTTTAAATCTCCGCAAAAATATAATAATCCTGAAACAAAAGTAGAAGAATTGGTTAAGCTATTGGAAAAACAAGAAGAAATCTATTCAACGCATTTCGGTTATCCCTTCCCTCCAATGATTGAGGAAATGTTTAGTGGCTATGGCTATATGAATTTAGAAGTGGGGCAACCTGAAAAAGCATTTATGTTTTTCAAATCGAATATTGATTATTACCCCAACAGCGCAAGTGCCTATAATTCAATGGCAGACTATTATGAAGCACAAAATGATATTACTAATGCACTAAGGTTTGTGCAAAAAGCTGCTGAATTAAGTAATGACGAATACTATAAAAACAGAATTCAAGAACTAAAAAACAAATAACAAAGGCTAACATTTTGTATAACCTATGCATTAGAACTTTGTTATGAGAATCAAAAACACAATAAATCAGGATGTTAGATTTGAAAAGCATAGCATAGCTATGGTTAGAGAAGATAACGAAACGAAGTGGCTGATTTGCAGTATTTTTGGTTCGTAATAGATTTTCTAATTCATGATGCGGGTTTAAGTAATACCAAAGTAGAAGTAGAAGTATTATTAGGAAACTACCACGTAATCTACCACTACTCATGCAATTTATCGTTCGCACTTATTTGAGAAAAAAATGAAACGATTAATAAAATTCATAGAAAAGAATATTTCAGGCAAAAAGGTTTTAGGACTTTTTATCTTGACCAATCTAGTTTACACCTTTATGCTGACAGTCACCATTCCCAAAACAATGGAATTCTCTAACGGAATGAAATTATTGGATATGATGCCCACAGGATATGATTTGAAATATGTCAATGAATTATTCATTTCGCTTGGAGAAAATGGCCGTTTGACGTATCTGACCAATCAAATACCTGTTGATATGATTTACCCACTGCTATTCGGACTTTCTTACTGTCTGCTTTTGGGTTATTTCTTGAAAAAATTAAACAAATTAAATTCTCCATATATTTATCTCTGCGTAATTCCGATAATTGCCGGAATTGCAGATTATTTGGAAAATATCGGGATTATTACAATGTTAAAAAGCTATCCTGATTTGACAGAGATTTCAGTAGAAACGATTAACATATTTTCAGTTATAAAAAGCATTTCAACAAGTATATTTTTTATTGCATTAATAATAATCTTAATAACACTTGGAATTAAAATATTAAACAGAAAAACAGGTGCTTAAACACGTAACGAATCTTATACAATCGCATTAGGCACAATGTAACAAAACTACGAATTCATCGTCTCTAATTAACACACCAATCAAAAACTTAAATGCAAAAAAAATCAACGGAACGAAAAGAAACTTGGAAAACAATCTTTCTATTCCTTTCAATCGTTTTTCTTCTTACTTCACCTTTCCATTATGCCATAGTTAATTTATATCCATCACGAATATATGTTGGAGCAATTATGTGGTGTCCTGCAATTGCCGCATTTATTACCTTAAAAATAAAAGGGCGTAAAATTTCATCTTTAAATTGGAATTGGGGAAATTGGAAATATATCCGATTGTCTTATTTCATTCCTGCCTTATGTGGGTTAATCACTTATATACTAATCTGGAGTTTCGGATTTGGAAGTTTAGCAAATGAAGAAGTAATTATAGACTGGGGAAAAGAACTTGGTTTGTTTGGAATAGGAACATTAAATCCAACGGCAATAACAATAATAGCCATTATTTTAATAGGTACTGTAGAAGTAATAAGAGCCTCAGCAACAACTTTAGGAGAAGAAGTTGGGTGGAGAGGGTTTTTTATCTATGAATTGAGAAAGGTGCTTTCCTTTACTGGTGTATCTATTTTTAGTGGATTTATTTGGGCTGCTTGGCACTGGCCGCTGCTTGTTTACTATAGTAATAATGTATTATTGGAATTTATAACATTCTTCATCGTAATTATTTCTATGTCTTTTATTATGACGTATTACACATTTAAATCTAAAAGTCTATGGCCAGCAGTAATTTTTCACGCCGTAAGCAATGTATATATTCAAAAAATATTACCTGAATTAACCATTAAAAATGAAGGAACGGAACATTGGCTTGGCGAAAACGGAATTATGTTTGCAATTGTGACTTGCGTTTTTGGAATTTACTTTTGGAGAAAAGCAATTAAAGAAAAATTATAACTGAAAAACACAGCGGCTAATACCGTGTATAATTGCTTCGCCAGTTCGCTGAGCTCGTGTCTATCTATGATTTGTTTGTTAAATCAGGTGATTAAACACGCAACGAATCTTATACAATCACATTAAAGCCATTATAGATCAACATATGAAAACAAAAATCACAATCTTACTATCAATACTAACTTTGATTTTGTCATGCCAACCATCATTCGAAGACACTGTTGATTTAAAGGTTCAAAATTGGATTCATGGTTCTGAAAACTGTGAAGATAATATGGACCCACCAATTCAGGTCGTTAAGTACAATAGCCATACTTATATTTTACGTCAAAATAAGTGTACAAATTATGAAGCGCCTTTTATGTTTTTGTTTTTTGGTGAGAACAAAGCGCTATTAATGGATACTGGAGCTACTCAAGAAGATGATATTTTTCCGCTTTATAAAACTGTAAATACAATTATTAACGACTGGTCTAAAAAGAATGGAGAAGTTGAATTAATTGTGGCTCATACGCATAAGCATGGAGACCATTATGCTGGCGATGCACAATTCAAAGGAAAACCAAACACTTCTGTAATCGGTCTTGAGGTTAACGATGTACAAGATTTTTTTAAGATAGCAAACTGGCCCGAAGAAGTTGTAGATTATGATTTAGGAAATCGCATGATGAAAATAATACCAATTCCTGGACACCAAGCGTCTTCAATTGCGGTTTATGATACTTCGACGAAAATTCTCTTGACTGGAGACACTTTTTATCCTGGTAGACTATATATAAATGATTGGATTGCTTTTAAAATGAGTATTGAAAGACTTGTAAAATTCACCGACATTAATGAGGTTTCAACCATACTTGGAAATCACATTGAAATGACTCAAACAGCTGGAGTTGATTATCCCATGGGAAGTATCTACCAGCCTAAAGAACACCAACTTCCGTTAAGTGTGCTCACATTAAAAGAACTTTCAAATGCTCTAACAAAATTGGGAGATACACCGACAAAACAAATACATGATAGCTTTATAATATATCCAGTAGATTAAAAATACTGACACTAACAGTGTGCAGTTTGCGTAAGTATATCAATAGACGGTAAATACCTTTTCTTTAGCAGAAATGTAGGTTCAGACGATTTTGAAAATGTAGATATTTTTTGGGTAAGTACAGAAGTTATAAAAAAACTAAGGTAATAAAACAACATCTCCTGTCTACACCGTATACAAAAATTAGCGCAATCCTCTACTGAGACTATCATGAAGAAAGACAATCTTTAAGTCATAAATTCTCTTGTCTTAAATCTGTATTTTTTTTAGCAATTAATCCAAACCTTAAATATTCCATAGCCTAAATTCCTAAAATAAATAACAAACGCTTATCGCTTGTTATTCGCGCTCATGTATTTCTTTTTTCTATTTTTAAAGAAAATACGTTGCTTTGCTGTTCATATGAGTTTAAGTTATACCAATAAAATATCAAAAACCCGTTTATATTGGCTTTGCCAATTGATGGGCTGGTGCTTGGTGTCAACTTATTGGGCATACACCGTATATACCAGAGATAATTATGGAATTGTCTCTACATTTTCAAATTATGTTTTAGATGTGGCAATTGGAATTTTCTTAACACATATGTATAGAATATATGCATTAAAAGCTAACTGGAGTCAGTTGCCAATTAAAAAGTTACTTATTCGTGTTATTCCAAGTATCCTTTTGTTAGCGCTTCTATACGTGTTAATAAACAACTTAAAATGGTATACGTATTGGACTTTTATTGCAGGCGAGGATAAAAATTTCTTTGAAGCCATCATGTACTGGGATCCAATTTTACTGACAGGACTGCGACTAATGTCTATTTGGATATTGGCGTATCACTTGTATCATTATTATCAAAAAGAAGTGGTTACGGCAAGAGAGAATGCGCAACTTTCCTTAATCGCAAAACAAGCCCAGTTAGATAATTTATCAGCGCAATTAAATCCGCATTTCTTATTCAACTCTTTAAATTCTATTAAATCATTAGTCATCGAAAACCCAAACGTTGCAAGAAGAGCTATTGATTTATTATCAGATTTGTTGCGTTCATCATTATATGAAAAAGACAACGGTTTAACACCCATTAAAAATGAATTGGCTTTAGTTTATGATTACATTGAATTAGAAAAGCTGCGTTTTGAAGAACGACTGCAACTCAAAACGAATATTGATGAAAGCCTTATTAATTATAAGATTCCTACATTAAGTATTCAGTTATTAATAGAAAACGCCATTAAACATGGCATTGATTTAATAGTAGATGGTGGTATTATTTACTTAAAAATTAAAAAGAAGGATAGCCATATTCATATTACAGTTGAAAATCCTGGAATAATTAATCAAAATAAAAGTGTTGGATTAGGTCTCGAAAATTTAAAAAAACGCTTAGAAATTCAATATAAAGGTAAGGCTGGTTTTAGTTTAACAGAGACTGAAAATAACCATGTCTGTGCAGCACTCATAATTCCAATGCATATAAACGATGAAAAGATATAAAACCATAATCATTGATGATGAACGTTTGGCGAGAGAAGAAGTAAAACGTGCATTAGAAAAACATAAAGAGTTTGAAATTATAGGCGAGGCTAGTCATGTAGATGAAGCCATAACTTTAATTGAAGATTTACAACCAGACCTATTGTTTTTAGATATTCATATGCCTGGGAAATCTGGGTTTGATTTACTGGAAGAACTAACCAATGTGCCTGACGTCGTTTTTACAACGGCCTATGATCAATATGCTGTAAAAGCGTTTGAGATGAATGCTTTAGACTATTTAGTAAAACCTTTAAGAGATGAACGTTTTTCTAAAACTATTGAAAAGGTAAAGGAAGAACTTTCTAATAGGGTAAAATTAGAACCTACAACATTACCGATGCATCAAAAGATATTTATAAAAGATGGTGAAAAATGTCATTTTATTCCACTAACAGATATTTATTTTATTGAATCTTTAGAAAATTATGCACGTCTTTATTTTGGTTCGGATAAAGCAATGATAAAGCGTTCTTTAAATTTATTAGCAGAAAAATTAGACCCTAAAGTCTTTTTCCGTGTGAATCGAAGTCAAATGATTAACATACACTACATCAAAGAGATTCACCCTTACTTCAATAATAAATTACAAATTATATTAACCACTGGTGAAAAAGTAGAAGTGTCTAGCAGGCAGTCTGTTAAGTTTAAAAACTGGAATAGTTTATAAAGAAAAAATTACTAAGTTTTCTAACGTTCATTGACTTTTATTTACGCTCATGTACTTTTCCTTTTTTGATAGAAACAGACGTCTTTACTTTGTACGAAATTAATTTAAAAACCTTATTATGAAGTATTTAAAAGCAGTATTTAATATAGAAAGAATCGTATATCTAGTGCTAATTTCAGTGTTGATATCTTGTAATGAAAACACTGTTTCAGTAACAGAACAACCAACCTTAGCCGATTATAAAGTGGGAGAAAAATGGACTTGGAAGTATAAAGGCGTAACCACTGAAGGCGAAGTACGTTCAGAAGGCGAAGATACAAGAGAAATAGTACATATAGCTGATGGTTTAGGTATGGTCATTGCAAAAGATACGATTCCAGTTTCGGACATTGTAAAGCCAGAAGAAAGCGAAACACCAAGATACAAATGGCCTTTAGAGGTTGGTAAAACATGGCGATATGAAAAAAACTGGACAAGTCAGGATGGTACCACAGGAACACAAAGTCAAGATGCAAAAGTGTTATCCTACAAAGAAGAAACAGTAGACGCTGGAACCTTTATGGCGTATACCATAGAATACAAGGGAACAGTTTCTAATTCTAGAGGATACAACGCACAAACGGATGAAGTTTGGTTGTATGCACCAGAAATAAAAAACTTTATTAAAATGACGCAAATTCAAGATGGCTTTTTGTACAATGAAGAGTTAATCCAGTACATAGACCCAAATACCAAATAGTTTAGATTTCTATCAAAAATGAAACAATGAAAAAATTAGTCCTGGTATTATTTCTAATCGCGATTAGCACGACTTCTTTTGCACAAGAATTGCCATTTAAAAAGGAGGTACCATCAGATTCAGTAGCACTTGAAAATCAAATGCAGCAATTAGCCTCAATCTGTGATACTCAAAATTTATCAGAATTAGACCTGTTTAAATTCCAAGTAATTAGAGGTGATTATAAGGATGCATTACATACCATTCAAAAAAAAATAAAAGAAACACATCAAGAAGAACGCATCTATTTGGATTTATATCGACACTATGTAGAAGCGAAATTGTCTAATGACTTTAAAGAAACATTCAAAGATGCTTATCAAAATTATTTAATAGAATCTAATGATGTTCAGGTCATTAATTTAGATAAAATATTAATTCTTAGAGATGGAACTGATTATTTTATTTCTAATTTTAATGATACCTATAAAAATATTACCGCTAAAGAAATTTCAAATGTTACAGCTCAAGACTTATTAAAAAAATATTTTTTAAGCACTGTATTTTCATCAACCAGAGACATTTTCTTTGAAGAAATAAAACAAGATCATAAGCGCAGGTATGCCATAAATGATAGTATCGTCATTCCTATGAAAGATGGTGCAGAAGTTTCAATGGTAGTCGTTCAACGAAAGGGAAATTCAACAGCTAAAAAATCTGCCATACTAGTGTCCTCTATTTACGCAGGCACCAATGAAGCTTCTGCTATATTATCAGCATCTAAAGGCTATATAGGCGTTATTGCCAATACAAGAGGAAAGAGATTGAGTAAAAGCGACATAAAACCTCTTGAATATGAACATACTGATGTCTATGAAGTGATCGATTGGATTAGTAAACAAGCCTGGTCCAATCAAAAAGTAGCCATGGTTGGAGGTAGTTACAATGGCTTTACACAATGGGCTTCTATGAAACACAAAGTGCATCCAGCTTTAAAAACCATTGTACCCATGGTTGCTATTGCACCAGGAATTGATTACCCGATGGAAAATAATGTCCTTCACAATTATTCGTATTCATGGAACTATTATGTCACCAATAACAAATTTTTAGATTTTGAGGCTTCAAATGATTTTAAGCGTTGGAATACCTTAAAAAATAGCTGGTACAAAACAGGCGTTGCGTTTAACAAGTTAGATAGTTTAGATGGACGGACAAATACATTATGGAACACCTATATGCAACATCCTAGTTATGATGATTTTTGGAAAAAAATGATTCCATACAAACAAGAATTTGCTAAAATTGACATTCCTATTTTAACAATTACAGGGTATTATGACGACTCACAACGAGGCGCTATGTATTATTACAATCAACATCACACATATGCAAAAAATCCGAATCATTATTTGTTAGTTGGACCATATGACCATTGGACTGCCCAAACCAAACCCGAAGAAAGCCTAAGAAATTACAAATTAGATAACACTGCTTTGATAAACATTGAAGAAGATCTAATTTACCAATGGTTTGATTACATTTTAAAAGGAAAATCAAAACCCAGTATTTTAAAAGATAAAGTCAACTTTCAGGTGATGGGCACCAATACATGGATGCACAAACCAACTTTAAGTGCTATGACCAATGATACCTTAACCTTTCATTTAAGTGCTGATAAAACATACGATTTTTATGCTTTAAAATCGAAAGCAAATAATTCAGAAATTAAAATGTCTGTTGATTTTAAAGATCGTAAAAACATGACCAACACAGACTATTACCCTTGGCCATTAGAAAAGGAGAATATCAATTTTAAAGATGGGTTAATTTTTAAATCTGAACCTTTAAAAGAAGAAGTTATCATCAACGGTTCTTTTTTCGGGAATCTTGAATTTTCAATCAATAAAAAGGATGTTGATTATTCTGTGATTGTATATCAATTAACACCTGAAGGGAACTATTTTCATTTAAGCTATTATATAGGCAGAGCGAGTTATTCTAAAAATCGTGAACACAGACATTTACTTACACCGAATCAAAAGACGCAAATATCTTTCGACAATTCGAAACTAATCAGTAAAAAATTAGAAAAAGGGAGTCGCATTGTAGTGGTGGTTAATGTCAATAAAAACAATAATGCTCAAATTAATTATGGTACTGGAAAGGATGTTAATAAAGAATGTATTAAAGATGCTGAAATTCCATTAGAGATAATTTTTACAGGAAACAGCAGTATTTCTTTGCCAATTTGGAACTGATTTCAATACCTGTTATAATCTCATCTCTTAAGTAAAATAAAGTTTAAATGTGCCTTTATTGAAAGGAATAAGCGCAGATGTCATAAAGATGTCATAAGCTTGGCGCAAGTGTCAATGGCTAATGTATTTAATTTTGTTCACTGAACATTAAATACAAATCAATGAATAATTTTTTTACAACACTCACTTTTCTTTTCATTACATATTTTAGCTTCAGTCAGAGCTATGAATCAAAAATTGACTCTATAGTTTCTTTACAATATAGCGCTAATGAGCCAGGTATTACAATTTTGGTAGCTAAAGACGGTAAAGCCATTTATAAAAAAGCCTTAGGGAAATCAAATTTGGAATTAAATATACCTATAGAGGTTAATAGTGTATTTCAGATTGGTTCAATCACAAAACAGTTTACTGCAGTTTCAATTTTAATGCTTGCAGAGCAAGGTAAGCTCAATATCGAAGATAAAATTGGAAAATATATTCCCGAATATATTGAGGTTGGAAGAGATATTACCATTCATCATTTATTAAATCATACTTCGGGAATAAAAAACAAAACGCCTTTAAGTGAAAAGAATTATACCTCGAGAATGGATAGGTCTCCAAAAGAACTTATCACCTATTTTAAAGATGAACCATTGGCATTTATGCCTGGTGAAAAATTTAAATACAGTAATGCAGGTTATATTTTATTGGGACAAATTATTGAAACAATTTCTAAGCAATCTTATGGTCAATTTATTCAAGAAAATATTTTTGATAAAATAGGAATGACGTCTTCATATTGTGGAGATATGAAACAAGTTATTCCAAACCGATCTACGGGCTATATCATTAAACAAAATGAATTTGTAAAATCAGATTATATGAACTTGTCATTAGCATATTCTGCAGGAGCTATATTATCTACCACAGAGGATCTTTTAAAATGGCAAAACGCATTACTTCAAAACACTCTTTTAAAAGAGTCTAGTATAAAGCAAGCTATGACACCAACCCTATTAAATAGTGGAAAAAAAATACCTTACGGTTATGGCTTTCGGTTTTCAAGATTGGGAAATTCTCCTGTAGTTGCGCACACAGGAAGTACGAAGGGTTTTACCAGTATTGCTCTGTTTTTACCTCAAGAAAACATGTATATTACTGTATTAACCAACTGCAATTGTAAAAATGCAAATAACGTTGCAAAACAAGTTGCGGAATTATTTGTTACTAGCCCTGACGTAAATAAAGTTTCAGCAGTCACTAAAACCATTGAACAAGAAAAGAAGTCAATTGCTGTTTCGGCCGAAATATTGAATAACTATACAGGTACTTATGAGGTTAAACCAAACGTAAACCTTACAATCGGTTTAGATAACACAAATCAATTATATTTATTAGCACCGGGTCAAACTAAAAAGGTTGAACTTTTTGCTGAAACTCAAAATCATTTTTTTGTAAAAATTGTAGATGCAGAAATCACGTTTAATAAAAATGAAACGAATAATGTTATTAGCTTAACAATGAATCAATCTGGTCGTAAAATTATCGCTAAAAAGAACTAGTATGAAAAATAACGAAAAAACGACTTTACAACAAGCCATATATTATGCTAAAGCACCCATAATAATTGCACTAATCCTAACACCTGTTAGATACTGTTTAGAATTATTTGGATTGCCTGAAAATGCAATTTTTATTATTGGCCTACTTTGGCTTACCTTAGGGTTTTCGATATATTTAGGTATTAAAATAGCTAACCATAAACAAGCATTCAAGATTCTTTTATTAAGCTTACTTATTTACTCGCCTATTTCAAGGATTCCTGTTGCGATACTTTGGTGGGTAGATACAAAATGGGAAATAGGTACACATTATGGATTATATTTTGATAATTTTGGACAAGCGCTATTAAATCATGTTATATATGGTTCGTTAGTTCAATTGATTCCTGGGTTTTTATTAGGAACATTAACCATTGCAATAATGAGGTACAGAAAAACTTTAACTAAAAACAAACCTGTAGAAAATGGATAATAGCTATTTGGCTTTAAGAGTAAAAGAATTAAGAAATCAGAAAGGGATGTCACAAGAATTTCTAGCCGAAGAATCTGGTTTAAGTTTACGAACAATACAGCGTATTGAAAAAGGGGAATCAAACCCCACAGGTGAGTCATTGAAGCGATTAGCCAATGCCTTAAATGTAAGTCCAGATGAGTTGATAGATTGGTCCGTAAAAGAAGATAAAAAGTATTTAACGTATCTCAATCTCTCTGCACTGTTATTTCTGGTCTTTCCATTGCTAGGGGTTTTAATTCCATTTATACTTTGGACATCAAAAAAAGGTAAGATAAAAAACAGTAATAAGCTGGGTAAAGATTTAATCAATTTCGAAATCACGTGGACCATTCTGTTATTTTTTATCCCTATAGTATTGTTCACCATATCAAAAATTGGACTCACAGACCAAATAACGTTAAGTACATTTTTTATGGTTATTGGCTTTTTGTATGTCGCCAATTTAATTTTAATATTGATCAATACACTGAGAATAAACAATGATAAAGAGGTGATATATAGACCTCGATTTAAGTTTTTAAAATAAAAGGCAATGAATATCAGCGTTAATCTTTTACAGCCATATAGTATCAACTCAAAAAATATAAAACTATGAAATACAAATGTCCGAAGTGTGATAATACCACTTATGAAATTGGAGAAATGAGAGCCACAGGTGGTACGTTGTCGAAAATATTTGATGTACAGAATAAAAAATTTACGTCAGTGACCTGTAAAAAATATACTTATACTGAATTCTTTAAAGCAAAGACGGGTGCTTTGAGTAATATTTTCGATTTTTTCACGAATTAAAATAGTTTTGCTGAAGCACCAATTTTTTAAATGAATCTTAAAGATTATTTAAAAAGTTGATTAATATTTGTTTTATATAGCTTACCAATAGGTACAATATGGTAGCCAATATAAATTCTATTACCTTCTACCCTATCGATGTGCTTTTTTGCAACGGCAAATGACTTATGAACTTGAAGAAAATCATTATCAGAAAGCAATTGGATGGTATCCGATATTTTTTCACGAATACTTATGGTATTGTCATTAGTAACAACTTTGGTATAATTACCTGAAGCTTCAATAAATAGAATATCATCTACATCTACCTGAATATGACTATTATTCTGTTTTAAAAAAATATGTTTTCCTTCAGGCTTTGCAACCTCTTTACTTTCTTTTCTTATTGTAGTAGTATCAGAAGAGTTCACTTTATTAATAGCACTTAAAAAGCGTTCAAAACTAAACGGTTTTAACAAGTAATCAACAACGTTTAATTCATAGCCTTCAATCGCGAATTCACTATACGCAGTGGTTACAATAACTTTTGGTGGTGATGAAAGTGTTTTTAAAAATTGAAAGCCTTTTAATTTAGGCATGTTCAAATCTAAAAAAATAAGATCTATATCATTTTTGCTTATGTAGTCGATAGCTTCTATAGCATCGTAACAATCTGCTTTGAATTCTAAATTTGGTAGCATATCACAATAGCCTTTTATAATATCATGTGCAATATGTTCGTCGTCTATAATGATATATGTAATCATAAGCCTTTAATATTCAATGTAGCGTTATAGATGGTATCTGTTTTAGATAGTGTTAAGGTATGCTTTTTTGGGTATACCAGTTCTAATCTTCGTTTTAGGTTTTTTAATCCAATTCCTGTCTCAGGATTATCTTGTGCTTCATCAAAATTATTTTCTATTTCAAAGGTCACTTCATTATTATGCGCTGTTAATGTGATATGAACATACGCATTTTCCCTTAAATTTTCCACACCATGCTTAAAGGCATTTTCTAAAAGAATAATAAACAGAAGCGGCAGTATTTCATAATCAGTATCGTTTGTATCAATGTTGAATTGTATATCAATCGCTTTATGATAACGCATTTTATGAAGTTCGATATAATTCTCGAGATAGATAATTTCTTCAGACAATAAAACCGTTTCTTTTTCGCCATCATAAATACTATAACGCATCATATCAGAAAGTTTTAGAATGAGCTGTTGAGCTTTCTTAGAATCCTTATCCACTAATCCATAAAGGTTATTAAGCATATTAAAAAAGAAATGTGGACTCATTTGACTTTTTAAATGCATTAATTCTGTTTTTGCCTTTTCGTTCTTTAATCGGATAAGTGATTTGATTTGTTTAAATAGCCAATGTACAATGGTAATAAACACAAGGATAAAGTACAATGCAATAAATTCTACAAACCCTTCTAGTTTTCCAAAAATGTCATTAAAAATGACGACGACTAAGCCTATAATAACCAGCGCTATTTTATATAACCGCTTGATAGTTTTCTTTTTTCTGTCTGATAAATTCAATTTCATAAATCAATATTAATTAAATAAAACACCTCAGACAAATTAGTTGACAAACAGTATCTATTCAGTGACAAACAAACATAAATGTGTTTTGAGGAGTCTTTATAACTTAAAAAAATGTGTTTGTCACCAGTACAAGTACTTGTGTCACTAACACTTTTTAAAGGCTAAAAACACTTATATGTTTGTCTCAATCAATCAAAAAACGAACAGTATGGAACTTAGAATTGACAATCTATCAAAGACGTATTCAAACGGAATTAAAGCTTTACAAAACATTTCATTAGAAATACCTACAGGAATGTTTGGTTTGTTAGGTCCAAATGGTGCAGGCAAGTCTACGTTAATGCGAACTATTGCAACACTGCAAGAAGCCGATTCTGGTTCCATTGTTCTTGGAGACATCGATGTCTTACAACAAAAAAATGAATTGCGACAGGTTTTAGGGTATTTACCTCAACAATTTGGTCTGTATCCAAAAATATCTGCCGAAGTTTTACTCAATCATTTTGCAGTCCTTAAAGGCATCACTCAAAAAAATGAACGCAAAGAATTAGTGAAAGCGCTTTTACATAAAACAAATTTGTATGAGGTGCGACAACAAAACCTGAAAGGATTTTCTGGTGGAATGAAGCAACGTTTTGGCATTGCACAAGCTTTACTTAACAATCCGAAGTTACTTATTGTAGATGAACCAACAGCAGGATTGGATCCTGTTGAACGCAATCGATTTTACAATGTTCTCAGCGAGCTCGGAGAACATACCGTGGTTATTTTATCCACACACATTGTTGACGATGTCAAAGAACTCTGCACAAATATGGCCATTATTAATCAAGGGCAAGTATGCTTAAAAGGGCAGCCGTTGCAAATACTAGAAGGTCTAAAAGACAAAGTCTATAAAAAAACAATCGAAAAATCAGAATTGAACCTATATAAAGAAAATTATCAGGTCATCAGTGAACGATTATTTCTTGGAAAACCAACCATTCATATCGTAAGTGATACAAATCCAGGAGACGGTTTTTCGCTTATTAATGCCGAATTAGAGGATGTCTATTTTTCGGAAATATTCAATACTACTAACCTTAAATCTAATTAGTTATGTGGTATACTATTTTTAAGTTCGAAATACAATACCGAATTAAACGACCAGACACGTATGTGTTCTTCCTTTTTCTATTTCTATTTTCAATTGTTGGTGTTGACTTTATTTTTCAAGGTTCAGAAATGGGTCTTATGAAAAAAAACTCACCCATAGTGATTGCAAAAACTATGGGAGCCATTACCGGTATATTTATGATTTTAGCGTCAATGATAATGGGCGTTTCCGTACTAAGAGATTTTGAATACAATATAGAATCATTGCTATTTTCTGCACCAATCAACAAAGAAGATTATTTACTAGGTCGATTTTTAGGATCGTTTGCAGTTTTGCTATTTGCATTTACAGGTATTTTATTTGGCATGATGCTAAGCGAATTTATGCCATGGCATAATCCAGAAGATCTATTAGGGTTTAATGCCATTGTTTATATAAAGACGTTTTTAATGGTAACGCTGCCAACGTTGTTTTTTGGAGCTTCCTTATTTTTTGTTACAGGTGCTTTAAGCAGAAACCTGGTGGTAGTCTATACACAAGGTATTATTTTATTTGTGATTTTTATGCTAACCAAAGCTATCACTAATGAATTTTGGCAAGCCATTCTAGATCCATTTTCGCTAACAACAACCACTTTTGCGACAAAGTCTTGGTCAGCTTTAGAAAAAAGTACACAAGAACTTCCTTTTATTGGAGCATTGCTGTATAACAAACTATTTTGGATATCTCTAGGAATACTGGCGCTAATCTATGGGTATAAAAAATTCAATTTTAATGTTGTTAAAGAAAAGCAATCAAAGAGAAAGCAAGTTGAAAAATTAGTTAGTAAAAGCACTAGTGTTGTTAGTGATATAGAAATTCTTGAAGCTAGAAAGCAATATGGATTACTTTCAAAGTGGAATCAATTAAAACAATTTTCTTGGTTTTACTTTATCAGTATTTGCAAGCAAGCATCATTTTGGGGAATTGTTATTTGTGGGATGATTATTATTCTCATTAATTCCGTAAATCTTGGAACTGTATATGGTGTTGATAGCTATCCAGCAACCTATTTTATTGTTGAAGAACTCAAAGAAACATCTATTTATTTCTTCATAATAATTTTAGTGTTTTATTCAGGTGAATTGGTATGGAAAGAGCGAGGTGCTAAATTAGATTTAATCTATGACGCAACACCAATGTCTAGTTTTATCAAACTAATGGGTAAATACATTGGATTAAACGTAGTGTATGTAGTATTAATGCTCGCTTTAATTGGTTCAGGAATTCTATTTCAAACATTAAGTGGGTATTACAAATATGAATTCCAAGTCTATTTTTATGGATTCTTCTTAGAGATTTTACCGTTTTTAGCACTGTATACATGCATTGCATTTTTTATTCAATCTGTGGTAAACCATAAGTTTGTAGGCATAATGTTGGTGATTATATTTTTTATAGCCAATGTTGCTTTAGGTTTATTCGGGTTTGATCACGATTTATATTTTTTCGGAGGAAGTGCTTTAGGAACGTATTCTGATATGAATGGTTATGGGCATTTTTTACAACCCTATCTGTTAATTAAATCATATTGGTTTCTCTTCGGAATACTATTATTAATCATAGGATCTTTAGTTTCTGTTAGAGGAAATGAAACAAATTTGATAAAACGAATAAGAATTGCCAAGTATAAGTTCAGCAAACCGCTCATAAAATTTACTGACATCATTCTTTTTGCTTTTATCATTATTGGAGGGTTTATATTTTACAATACGAATATTTTAAATGAATATTGGAGCAATTCTGAAGCTACCGAATTTAGAGTAGCGTATGAAAAAGAACTCAAACAGTTTGAATATATACCACAGCCCAAAATAGTAGATGTGAATTTAAAAGTGGAATTGTATCCTTCATCAAGAGATTATACTGCGGAAGGGTATTATATATTAAAAAACACCAACGCGCAACCCATTAATGAGATTCATATTCAGAAACTAATCGAAGAGAATATCACATTAGATGCTGTCACTTTTGATAGAGGTGCAACAGAAAATAATACATACACTTGCTACGATTATACCATCTATCAGTTGCATAGCCCTTTGAATCCTGGAGATTCAATTAAAATGAACTTTAAGCAATCATTTACTACGAATGGATTTGAAGCAGGTAATTCAAATGCTAATATTGTTGAAAATGGAACATTCTTTAACAATAAAGACTTTCCAACATTAGGTTACAACAGAAAATATGAGCTAAGTGATAGGGATGAACGTTCAGAATATAATTTGCCTGAAAGAACCAATAGAGCTAATAGAAATGACCCTAAAGAATTAGTTAATGCAAGATCTGGTAGTGATTCTGATGGTATTAATTTTGAAATGATTATAGGAACAGACATTGACCAAACAGCATTAGTTCCTGGTAATTTGTTGAGGGAGTGGACAGAAAATAATCGCAATTATTTTCATTATAAAATGGAAATTCCAATGATTGATTTTTACTCAATTGTTTCAGCAAGGTATGACATAAAAAAAGACAGCTGGATTTCAAAATCTGATGCTATTTCGAAACAAGTAGATTTGGAAATCTACTATCATAAAGGTCATGAGTACAACATAGATAGAATGATGACGGCTATGAAAGCCTCATTAGATTACTATAGCACAAATTTCAGTTCGTATCAATATGAACAGTTGCGTATTATGGAATTTCCACGTTATGCGCAATTTGCACAATCATTTCCGGGCACTGTTCCATTCTCAGAGTCTATAGGTTTTGTTTTAGATATTGATGATGAAACCGATGTAGATATGGCATTTTATGTAACTGCACATGAAATTGCACATCAATGGTTTGCTATGCAAGTAGAAGCCGCAAATGTAAAAGGGCAATACTTTATTTTGGAAACGCTTTCTCAATATGCTGCCATGATGGTTCTACAAACGCACTATCCAAAAGACAAGGTTCAGCAATTTTTAGAGTTGCAATTAGAGAAATACGAAGAAGGGAAACTCAGAGAATCTGGAGCAGAACCAACGCTAGCATTAGTAGATAATCAAGACCATATTTATTATGCTAAAGGTGCCATTAATATGTATAAACTTCAGGAAATCATTGGAGAAGAAAAAATAAATACAGCGTTAAAGAGATTTCTTGGAGATTGGAATACTAGAAATGGAAAACTAAAAACTAAAACGAACAGGTACGCAACAAGTAAAGATTTACTTAACTATTTTAAAGAAGTTACACCAAGTCATCAACAGCACATAATTAAGGAACTTTTTGAATCTATAGGTGAATTAATAATGAATTGATTTAATTAAGAATTGTCAGGCTTAAATACTGAATAGCTTAAATACTGAATAAAAAATACTTTAGTTACATAACAAAAAAAGCCCTTCATCTCTGTAAGGCTTGATTTTAAAAGTGGTCCCACTTGGACTACTTGAATACTTATCTTGTTTTACTGTATTTTATTGTATTTAAGCACCTTAAAACCTATAAACAGTAGATTTTAAAGTAAAGCTAAATAAGGCTAAATTAAGCTAAATTAAAATTATTCGTCCCCTCATTCGTCCCCTAGATATACTTTTTTAATATATTTGGGCATGGCAAAAGCAAAGTTTATACTAAAAGAACCGAACGCAAAAACAGATACTTTAATCTATCTAGTTTACAATTACCAATATAGTAGATTTAAATATTCTACATCTGAAAAAATAAATCCGAAATTTTGGAATAAAAATGACCAACGTGTTAAATCATCCAAAAGCTTTCCAGAGCATCCCGAATTTAA
This sequence comes from Winogradskyella sediminis, assembly GCF_003387355.1. GTDB lineage: Bacteria > Bacteroidota > Bacteroidia > Flavobacteriales > Flavobacteriaceae > Winogradskyella > Winogradskyella sediminis. The sequence goes on along the minus strand of NZ_QUNH01000001.1, from coordinate 716,789 downwards.
TGCAAGATTAGACAAAATTGAAAACGGAATAAACAACGCTTTTAGAAAATTACTAAATGATGGAATTCAGCCGAATAACAAGAAACTAAAAGAAGCTTTAGAAAAGGAATTATCAGACCATATCTTAAAACCGAAGAAAACTACTTTTTTAGAATTTATTGAAAATTATATAGAAGAAAGTAAATTGAAAAAATCAGAGGGAACAGTTAAAGTTTACAATACCACACACAAGTATTTAAAAGAATATTCCAAAAAACATAACCTAGACTTTGAAAATATAACCCTCGAATTTTATAGTAATTATATTACCCATTTAAGTCTAAATTATAATCTAGCATCAAATACAGTAGGTAAACATATTAAAACAATTAAATCCTTTATGAATGAAGCTACTGATAGAGGATTAAACGATAATCTTGATTTTAGAAAACGAAAGTTTAAAACCATACGCGAAGAAGCTGACACGGTCTATTTGAGTATTGACGAACTTAAACAAATTGAAAAACTGAATTTATCTGCGAGCCCTAGACTTGATAAAGTGAAAGATTTATTCTTAATCGGCTGTTATACTGGTTTAAGGTTTTCAGATTTCACCCAAATTAAACCCGAAAACATAACTTCGAATAATTCACTTATTGAAGTAAGAACGAAAAAAACAAGTCAACGAATTTCAATACCACTACACAAAACAGTAAGAAATATTTTAAAAAAATATAATAATAATTTACCTAAAGCCTATGCAAATCAAACCATGAACGGATATTTAAAAGAAGTTATAAGCTTGGCGGGAATTAAAGATTTAATTGAAACATCAATAACTAAAGGCGGTAAAATTGAACGAACGGTTTTACCAAAATATAAATTAATTTCTACTCATACAGCTAGACGAAGTTTTGCGACTAATTTATATTTGGCAGAAATACCAACTATTTCTATCATGAAAATAACAGGTCATAAAACGGAACAATCCTTCTTGAAATATATAAGGGTTACCCAAAAAGAAAACGCAGACAAATTATTAACACACCCATTTTTCAACTAATTATGAATAACACCCCAAATCCATTTATAGAAGCCTTTACAATTGAATTAGAAAAAACGAAAAACTCTATTTTTTTAATTGAAAATGAAATTAAACAAATTGAAACATTTACAAGTTCAAATGATACTCCGTCAATGTTCTCAAGTCTTGCATCTGGCATGAGTAGATATGATAATTCAACGAATAGCGTCTTTAACGGAAGTACTTTACCCTCAAAAAACATTTTCAATAAATCATTTTTCGAATACAATGCTTTTGGTAAGATTGACTTAAAGAGTAATTTATTAAGACCTGAACAATATAAAAAAACTGTTATTGAGTTTAGCGAATATTATTATTGGCTTAAGGAACTTCAAATAAGTCCAAAAAAGAAAAAAGGAACAAGCAGTTTAAGTCATAAACAAAAAATGTTAGCACTTCATTATTTAGGTTTAGATGTTAGACAATACGCTGATGTAAAAGCAGGAAATGTAATTGCTCAAATATTAGACCTTGATAACCATAACACTAGAACAAATCTTCCTTTCGTATATTTTAATTCAAAAGATAATAAAGTTAGGACAAAACAAAACCTTGAAAGGCTATTAGTCCTTTTTGAAGACAATGATTTTGAAGAAATAAAAGCTCAAATCACAACAGACTTACAATCAATAAAATAGAAAGTTGTAGTTACCTCTTGTAGTCACTACAGTAGTAAAAAACGCTAGTCTTACTTCTAATTTTGCACCATTATTAACGTAAAAAACAATAAAATAATGGTAAATGCAGACACAAACAATTCAAACAAATCAAATGTCGATTTTGATTTTGACACAGCAATAAGAAATGCTGTAAAAAGGGCAATTATTGAACATTACTGTCCTCCTAAATCGTCGGATTCTGACATGTTCACTAGAAAGCAAACTGCAAAAAAGCTTTGCATATCTCTTCCAACTCTCCACGATTGGACACTTGAGGGCTTAATACGAGCTTATCGAATAGGTAGTCGAGTTCTCTATAAATTAGAGGATATTGAAAACGCTTTGACTTTAATTAATCCAAGAGTAAAGAGAGGGGGCAAATCATGTTAAAAGGTAAAAATGATTACTCTGTTATTGTCTTCTTTGAGAACGAAACAAAACCAAAGAAATGGGAATATGTGCATAAGCTAAATGGCTTTGCAATGTTCTTAGACAAAAAACACTCTAGTTGGCTGTATATGAACGTTTATAATCGTCGTTCGGGACAGTTTATGAAACAACTAAAAAAGGGAATATTCATTCCCCAAACTCTCAAGTAGTTTTTCTTTTTTTTAACCTTTAAAATACCTTTAAGTAAAACCTTTAATAAATAACCTTTAAATGGTTTTAATTAATGTGCAACGATTCAGATTATGATAGTAAAAAATACATACGGTTCAAGCGTCGCTTTTTCAACTAAGCAATACGGCAGAATTCCAAAACATGAATTTACTGGTTCAGCACTGCAACGTCAAAAACCCGTAAAAAAGAAAGATACTAAAGCAAAAAAAAAGGAAAGTAAAGGCAAGGTGACAAAAGAGCGCACCTTGTCTCCGCGCTCAAAACGAAAGATTCGTAAAAAGATTACTTGCTTTGCTCGATGCTACAAAAGATTAAGCTTTGTCACACTCACTTTTTTAAACAAAGTGAGTGATGAACAAGCTATAAATTTATTACGCAAGTTTGTGGATAATGCTAAGAAACGTAGTGATGATTTTCAATATGTTTGGGTTGCAGAACGACAAACTAAAAATGATGTCTTTGAGGGTAACGTTCATTTTCATATGATTACCAACAAGTATTGGAAAATTGATAAATGGTGGAATTATTGGATTGACTTACAAGAAAAAAACGGAATTAAAGCAAGGGACAAAGATTACAGACCTTCATCTGCTTTTGATGTTAGGCAATTAAACTCAAAAAACATACGCTCTATCGCTTCCTACGTAACAAAATACGTAACAAAGAACGACTCAAGTTTTAAATGCCAAGTTTGGAACTGCTCAAAGCGTATTTCAGAACTTTACACGGACTTTTACACCACGACTGAGTTTACAGACCAGTTTAAAAAAATGGGGGCTGTATTAAAGGAAATTGAGATTAAAGACCAAAACAAACATCCTTTCTTAAATATTAAGATGATTAATCTAAATAGACAAACATTGCCAATGTATAAACGATTAGATGATAAAAATCAGAAAATATTAAGTGATTCTATTTTAAAATAGAACTGTTTTCTTTCCAAAACTCTTCTAATTGAACTTTAAGGTTATCTACTTCTATTATAGTCTCAGGATTCCAATTAGGCTCAGAGTAATTAACACCTGCCGATATAAGTCTTTTTAGCTTGGCTGGTTTAGTATTGACAAACTCAGTTCGTGGAAGGTTTGTACCAATTTTCCATTTTTCCCAATCCATTTCTTGGTCAAAACTATTCATTATTGAGTAGCCACATGATTTAAAAGCTTTCTTAACCTCCTCTTCGGTGAATTTCATCTTTTTATCAAATTGCTTCCTCGTAACTTTATTAATATCTAAAGTAATGCCACGGATAGTGTTTCGGGAACTTCTTCTTTTAACAGATTGCTCTAAAAAAAGTTTAATAAATTTTTTTAAAAACTTATGCCTATTGCTCATAATTGGGGGTAAAAAATTATACAGACAAATCTTACCAATGCTTAATAGATTTGTTCAAATAATTAAAAAATGATACATAAAACTAAAATTGCATAGCTAATTGATTATTGGATGGCTCCTCGACTGCTACTTTAGACATATAATTCCAAACAGATGCATCAAGAGAAGAGCGAGGTATTTCAAGTAAGTCTGCAGCAAACTCAAATGTACGTTTGGTATAATAATAACTTACATGATGAAGACCAGCTGTTTCCAAAAACCCAACAATATGCCTATCAACTGCGATAGTGTCAAAATTAAGTAATTTCATTAGGTAATCGAGTGTCTTGTCTCCTATTCCCTTAATGCTTAGAAAAGTTTTTCTATTATGAGATTTATTCAAGAAGCTTTTTAGATCATCAGTTGTGTTAATTTCATTTTTATGGCAAAATATTATTAAAAGCTTGTAACGGTCTAATTTTGTTGGGTGAGACCAATTGAGAAATTCATTTAATGAAACGGAATCAAGTATTTTCTCTAAGTTTTCTATATTATACGCTTCAGGGTAGAGAGTTTTAACTCTTATAACTCTTGGTTGTACAACACTTCTATAATTTAACCCTGCCTGAAGAACTATATCTGTAAATAATGCTCCTACGTGATTATTCTCATAATACCTTCTTTCAGATAATAAGCTAATTTCTTCATTTGACTTAATAAATTCTGCTAAATTCCTCGCTGATTCAATTATTTGCATACAAATATTTTTTAAAGTTTTCTTATCGCTTCTAATCTATCAACACAATTCGGACATGCTCCACATGGTATAATCGATGAAGCTTGACAGGAAAACGTCTTTCCAATTGGCGCTTTCACTTCTATACCTATCTTTGCAACATCAAGTTTAGACATTTCTAAAAAAGGCATTTTAATTTTTACGGAACCATATTCACCTAACATATTTTCCATCTTAGAAAAAAACTCCTTAGAACAATCTATTTCCTTGGCATGATTACTATTTATAAACGCAGAATAAACCTCACCTACGTCTATTGATTGAGCGAAAGATGCAGCAATAGTTAGTATCAAAATATTCCTATATGGAATATACAAGTCATCCGCAGTCATTTCATTTTCCCAAAGATTTTTTTCATTTATAAAGCTACTTTTCGAATATTTATAAACATCGGAAATATTTAATATTTCCACTTTTTCTTTCAAGGATTTTGGCAATACTTCAATCAATGTTTCATATTCTGTATTAACACAATGTTGCCCATAATTAATAAAAAGCGGCACAACGTCATAACCTTTATCTATTAACCAATATGCCATCGTTGTTGAATCTAAGCCACCTGATGCCAATAAAACTACTTTTTTACTCATTAATTTTTGAAATTAAATTAAATACTTCAGATATAATTACATCTAACTCACTAGACACAGTGTTTGGTATTTCAATTAACATATTATTTTTAGCTTTACTAAATGGGTCATACAACAAACAAGGTATACCATTAGCTCTTGCATAACCAAGTTCAATCATCGTACCTGGGTCGTCATTCATATAAATTGCTATTAATATTTTGCACTCAGCAATTAGATTTATATCCTCAACAAATGCTAATCCACGTTCTTCTCGTGTACTATTCTCTGAAATTTGCCCATTCTCCTTAATAGGTCTTCTAGGTCTGAAATTATGATACTCGAGTGCAGAAACTAAGTTATCAATTATCGTTGTGTCTAAATAATCGAAATCGGGTGCGGCAATATAAATTGAACATGAATTTCTATTCTCCCAAGGCAATGAGCACCCTCCCATAGAAATAAGATTTTTTATCTGTGCCTGTAAAACTCTAGCTATATTTTTCTTAAAATCATCTGGAAACGTTGTTAAAGCGTATTCTGATGCAACCCAAGAAGCTAGATATCCAGCATGCTCAATTCCTTTCTTTTCATAATGGGAAACATAACATGCATTATAAACATCACCAACTCCTACTGAGTGCACTATAGGTTGTGTAATTGACGGGATTTTATAATTCTGTTTAGATACAAAATCATATATTCTAGAGCCTCCTCTATTTTCTTTTAAGACCAATACATTGCAAAATTTTTCAAATAAACCACAAAAAGCCTCAAAAGAATCATTGTAGTTATCTAAAAACAGATTAGATGAAGTTGATATAAATATCGTCTCAAATTTACAATTAGGAATATCTGAGAATGTATTTATATTATTACTTAAATCGATATGTAATTTAGACTTTTTATAACGCTTTTCTATTAATTCATAGACGTCATAATTACCCGCAATGAAAAGAATATTATCGTTATTTTTTGTGGTTTTTAAGGATGCATAATTATATTCTATTTCAACCTTTTCTCTTAGTAAAAAATCATATTCTTGGTCTCCAGTTTCTTTAACACTACCAATAAGAAAAACATAAGGTGCACCAATAACAGTTCCTAATTGCTCTATTTTATCGAATCCATGATGTTTTGAAAATTGAATTACTTCTTTATTTAAAAATTCAGGAACAAAATAACTTATTACACACTCTCTATTCAATGCCCAAAATCCCCTCATCGCATGAGCAATACCACCAAGTCGCATTTTTTTTTCCGCATTATCAAATAAAGAAACATCTATGACGATATCTCCAACTAAATAAAATTTAGAATCCATATTAACTAAACAGGTACAACATCAATACTAACTGACGCTATAACTCCCCGCATAGACCTTACAACACGACCTGAGTAATTTACCCCATCATCCATGCAAAGTTTAATATAATTATATTTTGTAGGTAAATAACCGATTATTAATCCTCCTTCTGATATAGCTGTCGGTCTGTCATTAAAACCAATATTGACAATATCGCCAACACTTGGTAATGTCTTATTAGTTAAATAGTAATCACACCTATTAACCTCTTCAAGCATTGTAGAAAATGCCTTATCGCACTTATTTTCCCCACTTGTACCGCCTGTTTTCCCATTTCCAGACGAACCTTGTGAAGAATAGTCACTAAAATTTCCAGTACCTGTACTTCCCATATATTAATTGATTAGTTTACAGCAAAATAAAAATAATCTTCCGAATCACACTTAAAAATATAAATTATTTAATTTTTTTCGTCCCCTAATTCGTCCCCTAAAATAAAAAAACCTCACAAACTTAACGTTTACAAGGCTTTACATTCTTAAAAAGTGGTCCCACTTGGGCTCGAACCAAGGACCACCTGATTATGAGTCAGGTGCTCTAACCAACTGAGCTATGGGACCAATTAACATTGCTGTTAATTATATCTCTTATTTAAAAGAGTCTGCAATATTACTACATATTTTAAAACTGTCAAAGAATTTTTAGTCCTTTATATCTTGACACAACTCAATTAAAACTCCATTAGTAGATTTTGGATGTAAAAAAGCAATTAATTTATTATCGGCTCCACGCTTTGGTTGGGTATGAATCATAGTGAAACCTTCATTGGTTAAACGCTCTATTTCTGCTTCAATATCATCAACAGCAAAAGCCATATGATGAATACCTTCTCCTTTCTTCTCTATAAATTTTGCAATCGGACTCTCGTCATTAGTGGCCTGCAATAACTCAATTTTATTTGGACCACATTGAAAAAATGATGTTTTTACGCCTTCGCTTTCAACATCTTCTATTTTATAATGAGCCTTTCCTAATAAGCTTTTAAAAAGACTATTAGATTCCTCGATATCTTTAACGGCAATTCCTATATGTTCAATTTTATTCATGAAAAATTTTTAAGTTTTATTCTCTATTTAATGCGATAAATCCGTTTTTATTATGGTAAAAGCAATGTTCTCGCTAATAATTTGCTCTCAAAAATAAGATAATACTTAAATAACCTCTACTTTTGCAGATGATTAGTTATAATAATCATCATGGAAGAATTTACACAAAGACAGAAAAAAATAGGAGGTATCCTTCAACAAGATTTAGCAGACGTTTTACAAAAAGCGGCAACTGATGGTGGTTTACGAGGTGTTATCATCTCAGTAAGTAAGGTTAATGTTACTACAGATCTCTCTATGGCAAAGGTTTATCTTAGCATTTTTCCGAATAAAGAAGCACAAACCTTATTAGAAGGTATCAAATCTAATAAACCTTTAATTAGACACGAGTTATCACAGCGTACACGTCATCAATTACGACGTATGCCACAATTAGAGTTTTTTATAGATGATTCTCTAGAATATATTGATGGTATTGAACGTTCTTTAAAAGGAGAAGACAATCCATTAGAGAATCCTGACTTATTAGGCAAGCGTAAAAAATCTTAAGTGAATTTCCCTTTATATATAGCAAAACGTTATCTGTTTTCTAAAAGCAGTAATAATGCTATTAATATTATGACTTTAATTGCTTCGGGTGGAGTTATTATTGCTTCAGCTGCGCTGTTTATTGTATTATCGGTTTTTGCCGGTTTAAAAGATTATAGTCTTAATTTTTCCACATTTGTAGATCCAGATTTAAAATTAATTCCTACTTCTGGAAAATCATTTCAATGGACGGATAATGATAACGCTTCCCTTTTAAATATTGAAGGTATCGTGGCTGCTTCAAAAAGTATTGAGGAACGTATTTTCATTAAATCCGATAACAAAAATCATATCGCAACACTAAAGGGAGTTGATGAAAATTACCTCAATGTTACACGCATAGACTCTATGGTTACTAAAGGCAGTTGGATTACTCCTAACAGTAATGAAGTCGTAGCTGGTTGGGGCATCTCTAATAACCTTTCTTTTGGTGTTTTAGATTATTTAAAACCACTTTCGTTTTATGTTCCTAAAGTAGGAAAGGGTCAAGCAACATCAATACAAGGGTATTACAATTCGGTTTATGTAAGTAATGTTGGTTTATTTAATATAAATGAAGAATTAAATAATAACTATGTGTTTTCGGACATTAAACTCGCCAAAAAATTACTAAATTATAAAGATAATCAACTCAGTGCTATTGAAGTTAAATTGAAGCCTAAAGCTAATGAAGATGCCATAAGAGCCGAGATTAAAACCGCCTTTGGAAATCGATTTAACATTAAGAATAGAGCCGAATTAAATGATGCTTTATTTAAAATGTTGAATACTGAAAACCTTGCCATTTACCTCATCTTCACTTTAGTGATTATCATTGCCTTATTTAATGTTATTGGTGCCATTATCATGATGATTTTAGATAAGAAAAAATCTATTAATACCCTTTTTAATATGGGTACAGAAACTAAAACCATTAAAAACATTTTCTTCTTACAAGGTAGTTTAATGACTATTGTAAGTGGACTTATTGGTGTTACAATAGGATTACTAATTGTATTTATACAACAATCTTTTGAGCTTGTAATGTTAACTCCAGATTTAGCTTATCCTGTTCGAATTAACTTTTTGAATTTATTGATTGTCTTAGCTACTATTTTTGCTTTAGGAATTGTGGCTTCTAAAATTGCTTCGCAACGCATTACTTCTGGATTAATACAGAGTGAGGCTTAAGAACACCTCTTCTACTAATACACGCTTACTAATGCATTAGTTTTTTCGGTATTCTTCTGTATAACGATATCTTAGTGATTTGGACTCTACTGAAACTGATAATCCGAAAACTTATCTAAGACCTCATCAAAAGCCGCAAATACATCTTTAGAGTCATCGCTAGTGACCATTTTCATGCGGTATTCTTTAAAGTGTGGAATACCTTTAAAATAGTTGGTATAATGTCTTCGGGTTTCAAAAACACCAAGAACCTCACCTTTCCAATCAATAGCCATTTGTAAATGTCGTCTCGCGGCTTCTACGCGTTCTGCTAAAGAAATTGGAGGGAGATGCTCTCCGGTTTCAAAAAAGTGCTTTACTTGTTTGAAAAACCAAGGATTGCCAATTGAAGCACGACCAATCATAGCGCCATCTAATCCATAAGAATCGCGCATAAGCATTGCTTTTTCGGGCGTATCCACATCACCATTTCCAAACACAGGAATATGCATACGAGGATTATTCTTTACCTCAGCTATCAGTTTCCAGTCGGCTTCGCCTTTATACATTTGCGCTCTGGTTCTGCCATGAATTGAAATGGCTTTACAACCTACATCTTGTAGACGTTCTGCCACTTCTACAATCTTTATAGAATCGTGATCCCAACCCAATCGGGTTTTTACCGTCACTGGCAAATTGGTACGTTTTACCATTTCGGCCGTTAACTGTTCCATAAGACAGATATCTTTTAAAATACCTGCTCCTGCACCTTTTGATACTACTTTTTTAACCGGACAACCAAAATTGATATCGATGATATCTGGATTCGATTTTTCGACAATATCTATGGTTTGCAACATGCTTTCCATATTAGCCCCAAAAATCTGAATGCCAACTGGTCGTTCTCTTTCGTAGATGTCTAATTTCATAACGCTTTTTGCGGCGTTACGGATTAAGCCTTCACTCGATACAAATTCTGTATACACCACATCGGCTCCTTGCTCTTTACAAAGTGCTCTAAATGGTGGATCGCTTACATCCTCCATAGGTGCTAAAAGCAGTGGAAAATCTGGTAATTCTATGTCGCCTATTTTAACCAAGTGTATAAATTTTGATGCAAAATTAAGGTTTTTATTAATCTTTGTTTAGTGCTTTTACAAACTATATAAAAAATGGATTATTTTTTAATTCGTATTTTTAACAAAAACCTACATATCATGAAAAAGACCCTACTTTCATTTTTCATAGTATTTGCTATGCTAACCAGTTGTGATGTTATTGATGAATTAACTAAATTCGATTTGGATTACCAAACAAATTATTCCATTGCTCCCACAATTTTAATCGATACTCCATTTAGTTTAGATACACCTGATATAACTACAGACTCAGAATCTTCTTTTGAAAATAATAACACGCATAAAGATTTAATTGAGAGTATAAAATTGAAAACTATAAAAATGATTATAGAGAGTCCTGAAGATGGTAATTTCAATTTTTTAAAAGAAATCTATGTGTATATCAATGCCGATGGACTAGAAGAAACCGAAATTGCGAATACCGTTATTCATGATAATACAAATTCTAATGTTATAGAATTAGATGTATTAGGCCAAGAATTAAAAGCCTATCTAAAAGAAGATAATTTTAATCTAAGAATTAAAACAATCACCGACGAAACCATTAGCGAAACTCATAATATTGTAGTTGATACAAAGTTTAGAGTAGATGCTAAAATTTTAGGGGTTTAAATTCAACTTTAGTTTTTAAAACCGCACCTTAGTATCAATTGTTTCCTCTCCGCGTTTCACGGTAATAGCAGCTTCATCTCCATTGTCAAACACAGATAAGGCTCGCATATAACTCATCATATCTGTAATAGTGCTATCTCCTAATTTTGTGACCACATCTCCTTTTTGTAAACCTGCGTTAAAAGCTGGAGTATCTTCTCGTGTGCCATCGATTCGCATGCCTTTTCCATCGTATAAATAATCTGGAACCACACCTAATCCCACTTTAAAACGTGGTGTTTCTTCACTTTCATTCTTTGTTTTACGGAACGCCAATTCTCCATTATCATCCAAATCGTTAATAATATTATAGATGTAATCTGAAATTAAATCCATGCCTTCATAATTCAACTTTTCAGCATCATCACTTGGTTTATGGTAATCTTCGTGCTGACCTGTAAAGAAATGTAACACCGGAATGTCAATTAAATAAAAAGACGTATGATCGCTAGGTCCTACTCCACTTTCATTTTCAACAATTTTGAATTTATCATTATTAGATTTTAATGTTTGCTTAAACATTGGAGAAGTCCCTGTACCATAAACCGCTAAAGTACTATCGGCTTTCATTCTACCAACCATATCCATATTTATCATATAGTTAATAGATTCAGTATCTAATGTTGGGTTTTTCGAGAAATAATTAGAGCCTAATAAGCCCATTTCCTCACCAGAAAATGCTAAAAATAAATAGTTGTTTTTGTCCTTAATTTCAGACTGGTCATTTTTCACTTTTAATCGGCTTGCCAGATTTAGCATTACAGCAACTCCACTCGCATTATCATCAGCTCCGTTATGTATGGCTTTATCTTCACCACGATATAAAGACCCTTCACCTCCAAAACCTAAATGATCGTAATGCGCACCAATAACGATAGTGGTTTTAGCATTATTATCTATATACCCAATAACATTATGACCTGTAATGGTGCTGTCTGCATTTGTTGTAAACTCTACTTCTTTATGCGGATCTGTTTTAGGTTTAAATGAAAACGATTGTAAATACCCGTCGGTACCTTTGGGTTGTATTCCAATCGCTTTAAAACGTTTTATAAGATATTCCGACGCTAAAACTTCGCCTTGGGTACCCGTTTGACGACCTTCTAATTTATCATCGGCTAAAAATGCTACATCTTCTTTAATGTTGTTTTCGGCAACTTTAAGTTCATTTTTACAAGATAGAAATCCTAATAAAATGAATAAAATCAATACATTTTTCATGTCAGAATATATTTTTAATGTTTTATGAGAAAGCGGTTTTGTAGTCGAACAGTGAATTATTTATCCGCTTTATTTCGTCGCGTATTTCACCATTAAATCTTACTTTTGCACAAAATTAGGCATTAAATATCACTTATTATAATTCTTTATTATGAACAGAATCATTGCTGTTTTAATTCTATTGGTTACGTTTTCATCTTGTAAAAATGACCGCTCTAAAACATCTAATGGCACCGTTGAAACAACATCGGGAGCGACTAAAAAATATGATTCTTTAATCTATCCAGAAGAAGTCCATTTTAAATCGATGCGACAAGTAACCTATGGTGGTGATAATGCAGAAGCGTATTGGAGTTTTGATGACAAACAGTTGGTGTTTCAGTCTAATAATACCAAATGGGATGTGGAATGCGACCAAATGTTTTTAATGGATGCTAACCAAACGTTTACAGATAGTATTGCACCTCCTATGGTAAGCACCGGAAAAGGTAGAACCACATGTTCTTATTTTATGCCAGATAACAAACATATTATCTATGCTTCTACACATCTTGGTGATGAAGAATGCCCAGATACACCACTTAAGAAAAACGGAAAATATATTTGGCCAATTTATGATAGCTATGATATTTTTGTTGCCGATTTGGAAGGTAATATCGTAAGCCAATTAACTAACGAAGTAGGTTATGATGCAGAACCAACCGTATCTCCTAAAGGCGATAAAATTGTATTTACTTCTACTAGAAGTGGCGATTTAGAACTATATACCATGAATTTGGATGGCTCTGACGTTAAACAAATTACACACGAATTAGGTTACGATGGTGGAGCCTTCTTTTCGCCAGATGGCAGTAAATTAATCTTCAGATCTTCGCGTCCTAAAACCGAAGCAGAGATTAAAGAATATAAAGAATTATTGGCCGAAGGCTTGGTACAACCAACGCAAATGGAATTGTATATCTGTAATGCCGATGGTTCAGATTTACGTCAATTAACCGATTTAGGTAACGCCAATTGGAGTCCGTTTTTCCATCCTTCTGGTGAGAAAATTTTATTCTCTTCTAATTTTGAATCTGAACGTGGTTTTCCTTTCAATTTATATATGATTGATATTGATGGAAAGAATTTAAAACGTGTTACACATAGTACTACTTTTGATGCTTTCCCTGTGTTTTCTAACGATGGAAAATACTTAGCGTTTTCTTCTAATCGGAATAATGGTGGAGGCCGTGATACTAATTTGTTTATTGCAGAATGGCAGGATTAACCAATATATTGTACCTAAAGGCACAATTGTAAAAATCTTAAAAGCACTTTAAACGTTTATTGCCCTACTGCATATCTTTAAGGCGTTGACGCTCTTCAGCACTTGTAGTACGCTCATTAGTGCTGAGTTTTGTATTACCAAATTTATAACGAAACCCTAATTTTATATATCTGGTATCTCTATCTATAAAACTGGAACTCGACTGATTTAAATAATGTGTAGAGGCTTCATAGTTTTGGAGATTAAAGAAATCTTCAACAGCGAGAGATATCACACCTTTTTTCTTAAAAACAGTTTTTGATAAACTCAGCTCAGAAACTAAACGATCTTCAACCGTTTGAAATTGTTGTAAATTTTTACCAATCCAAGTAAACGTTAGATTTGCCGTTAAACTTTGATCTTTTAAGAAAGCAAAACTATTTGATAAAACACTATAGTTAGACCATTGGTTTTGCTCTACAAATCCTTCTCCGAAATCAGATTCTTCTAAACTATTATAAAACGAAGTTACAAAATAAAGGTTCCAGGTACTGGTAGGATAATAATCAAAGATAAAATCAAAACCGTATTCTACTTTTTTATCTAAATTGATAGGTGTATAAGCGATTTCGTTAGTTTGGTTATCTTGTCGAGGTAGCTCTACAATATCACCATCATAATTCATGTAATAAGCTTCGACCGTAAAATTCTCTAAAAAATTAGTACCTATTTTAAAATGATCAACATACGTTGGTACTAAATTAGGATTACCTAATACAACTGTATTTTCATTTAAGAAAAACGTAAATGGGTTTATGTCCGTATAACTAGGTCTAGAAATACTACGTTTATAATTTCCATATATCAAAACGTTTTCGAGCATCTGATGAGATAAACTTACATTAGGAAACCAATCTAAATAATCTTGTGTGTTAGACTCATTCATTGTTAATGATTCTCCCTTAATGTCACTATGTTCTAATCTTACACCGACATTCAACTCCCATGCCTCCCAAGATTTAGCATAGTTAGAATATGCAGCAAAAACTGTTTCATTATACTTAAAAGCATCTGTATTATTAAGGTCAATAACTTCTGAGTTTCCAACAACATCTAACTTTTCAATATCACTCTCTGTATTAACAGTAGAAAATTTAACACCAACATCAAAATTAGAACTGTCATTAAGAGGTAAACTATAATCTATTTTACCTGTAATAATATTGGTTTTCTGGTTAGCAGTTGAGTTAAACTCTGAATCTCCACTAAACATATTATTATCATTAAAATTGTTGGTAAGTACATTTTGGTCACGCTCATAGTCATAAATCGTATAATGTGCATTAAATGTAAGGTTGGCACTATTATCAAAATCGTGTCTAAAAATTAAATCCGTGCCAATATTATACTTATTATCTCTAGATAAATTATTGCTAGAAAAGCGTCCTTTAAAAACGGAAGTATTATCTCTAATATCTGTATTGTTTCTAATAAGATATTTAAAATACGGTGTATATAGGCCTGTACTTGTGAGACTTAAAGTGTTTTTATCATCAATATAATAATCAAAATTAAGATTAAGATTATGAGTTTCGGACCACGTGTTTCTATTAATATTAGAGGTCCAAATTTCTTCTATGTTATTTGAATTATCTAAATAATTGACTGTATCCTCTTGGTCTCTATTAATTTTGTTCTTTGTGAAACTATAATTAAGATTAAGATTTACCTTATTGTTTTTAAAATAATGGCTTGTACCAGCATTATATCTCGGAAAGACACCTTGGGTATAATTGTTAAATACACTTCCTCTATAACCAGTGACTAGGTTTTTGCTCATTACAATGTTTATTACTGAGCCAGAATCAGCATCATAACTTGCTGGTGGATTTGTAATAACCTCAACCGATTTTATACTATTGGCTGGCGCACTTTCTAACAAAGTAATAAGTTCTTCGGAGGTTAGTTGTACTTTACGATTGTTAATATATACGTCAGCTGGATAACTTTTAATATTAACACCACTTTCTGTCACAATAACTCCTGGTGTATTTTTTAGCACACCTAACGTCGAGCCTTCGCTTAAAGCAGTATTTTCAACATTAAAAATTAAACGATCTGGTTTGCGTGTTATGGTTGGCTTTTTAGCAATTACAGTGACTTCATCCAAACCCTCTGGAACTTCATGAAGTTGAATACGCTTTAAATCTAGATGACCTGTTAGAATAATTTTTTGTGTAAAATCTTTAAAACCTATAAATTTTACTCTAAGTATATATGTCGATGAAGAAAGGTTATTAATTATAAACTGTCCGTTATCATCTGTTGAAGTCCCAGTATAAAATGTACTCCCATCTTCTGCTAAAACAATCACATTAGCCAAAGCTACAGGTTCATCATTTAAGTCCACAACCTGACCTAAAATTGAAAAGTCTTGTGCATAACCGACAATACACAGGTTTAAAAAAAATAGAATAAAATAATACCGTAGGCAAACAATCATGAAATAGGTTTATATTGCAATATATAAATAGTTTTTAACTTTTTATTGAGGTTTTTCCGTAATAAAACCATAATTACTTCTATTACTCAGCTCTTTTTATTATGCTTTTTGATGTCGCAAAGCACAAGAAATCGATTATATTTGCCAATTAGTTGTTTCCTTAGAAAATAAACATGAAAAACATACGTAACTTTTGCATTATTGCACATATAGATCACGGAAAAAGTACTTTAGCTGATCGTTTATTAGATTTTACAGGTTCTGTAACCGCTCGCGAACAACAAGCACAACTTTTGGATAGTATGGACTTAGAACGCGAACGTGGCATTACCATTAAATCGCACGCCATACAAATGGATTATGAACTTAACGGCGAAAAATTTGTACTTAACCTTATTGACACTCCTGGACATGTCGATTTTTCCTATGAGGTTTCTAGATCTATTGCAGCATGTGAAGGTGCTTTATTAATTGTGGATGCTGCTCAAAGTATACAAGCACAAACCATATCTAATCTGTACTTAGCTTTAGAAAATGATTTAGAAATAATTCCGGTTTTAAACAAAGTAGATTTACCAAGTGCAAATCCAGAAGAAGTTACTGACGATATTGTTGACCTCTTAGGCTGTGACCCAGAAGAAGTTATCCATGCCAGTGGTAAAACAGGTTTTGGTGTCGAAAATATTTTAAAAGCCATAATAGAACGTATTCCTGCACCAAAAGGAAATGTAGATGAGCCATTACAAGCTTTAATTTTTGATTCCGTTTACAATACTTTTAGAGGTATTGAAACCTATTTTAGAGTGTTTAATGGTGAAATTAAGAAAGGACAAAAAATTAAATTCGTTGCTACCGATAAAGAGTATTTTGCAGATGAAGTTGGAACATTAAAACTTAATCAGGTACCAAAACAAAGTGTAAAAGCTGGTGATGTAGGCTATTTAATTACAGGAATAAAAACGGCTAAAGAAGTTAAAGTAGGTGATACTATTACCGATTTCGCTAATCCTACAACCAACGTCATTGAAGGATTTGAAGATGTAAAACCAATGGTTTTTGCTGGTATTTATCCTGTAGACACCGAAGATTATGAAGAGTTGCGAAACTCCATGGAAAAATTACAACTTAATGATGCCTCATTAGTCTTTCAGCCCGAAAGTTCTGCAGCTTTAGGATTTGGTTTCCGTTGTGGATTTTTAGGGATGTTACATATGGAAATTATCCAAGAACGTTTAGAGCGCGAATTTGATATGACGGTTATTACAACCGTACCCAACGTATCTTACCACGCCTACACCAATAAAAATCCTGATGAAGCTTTTATTGTTAACAATCCTAGTGATTTACCAGAGCCAACAACGGTAAATAGAGTTGAAGAGCCTTTTATAAAAGCGACCATTATCACAAAATCAGATTTTGTTGGTAACGTCATGAGTCTTTGTATAGAAAAACGTGGTATGATTGTTAACCAAACGTACTTAACTACAGAACGTGTAGAGTTGATTTTTGAAATGCCTTTAGCGGAAATTGTTTTTGATTTTTACGATCGTTTAAAAACTGTTTCTAAAGGTTATGCTTCTTTTGATTACCATCCAATAGGAATGAAAGTCTCTAAACTTGTACGTTTAGACGTTTTGTTAAATTCTCAGCCTGTGGATGCCCTTTCGGCATTAATACACGCAGATAACGCACATAACATAGGTAAAAAGATGTGTGAGAAGTTAAAAGAACTTATACCGAGACAACAATTTGATATTCCGATCCAGGCTGCTATTGGAGCAAAAATTATTTCTAGAGAAACGGTAAAAGCACTGCGTAAAGATGTTACTGCCAAATGTTATGGTGGAGATATTTCTCGAAAACGTAAGTTACTTGAAAAGCAGAAAAAAGGTAAAAAACGTATGCGCCAAGTGGGTAATGTTGAAATACCGCAACAAGCATTTATGGCAGTATTAAAACTGAACGATTAACAGTGTTTACAATTACATACTAATATTATTATAAATTAAAAAAGATTCCTACATAAGCAGGAATCTTTTTTAGTTTAAAAGGTACAGATTATTTTACTCTTCTTTTGCTACTTTTTCAACATCAAAAGGTTTTCCCAAGTACACCAGTTTAAAATCTTGGCCTATCTTATCCTCTTTTCTGTTGTGTACTGATATAATATGAAGTTCTCCTTCATCATCTTTTAAAAATAATGGTATCATATATTTATCCTTGCGCGCCATTTCCATAAGACTAGCATAATGCTCTTTATTATCTATTTCAATTTCTTGGATTGCTGGATATTTACGAGTAACCTCCATTAAATTGATATAATCATCAGTTGGAGAAAATAAACCTTCTTTTGGGCTTTTTTCAGGGTGATTCATTTCATCTGAAGTCACTAGTCGGTACGACCCATTTTCACCAAATTCTTTACTGAATTTTTCAATGGCATAAGCGTTAATATCCGAATTTCCAGTCATAGCCATGATATAACCGATATCATTTAACTCAATGTTATCGGAAAGCGTATCGGCATAAATATTACTACTTAAGGCTTCAAGTCCTAATTCTTCAGCCTTATCAATGTTATTTTGATTACTATCAATAAGCACAACGTGCCTACCGTTACTCACTAAATAATGTCCTAATAAACGAGAGAGCTTAGACGCTCCTACAATTAATATTCCATTAGATTTTTTCAAAAATACTCCTACTAATCTTGCAAATAAACGGGCTGTGGTGGCGTTTAATAAAACGGTTCCTAAAACAATCATAAACACTAAAGGTGTAATGTATTCAGCACCTTCTACTCCTTGTCGCATTAGCTTACTACCAAAAAGCGACGCAATACCTGCTGCAACAATACCACGAGGTCCTACCCAACTTATAAATAGTTTTTCATTTAGGTTTAATTTAGAACCCTGAGTACTTGCAAAAACGGCAATAGGTCTTACTACAAAAACAACAATTGCAAAAAGAATAGCTGTATTCCAAGTGTAGAGTAACATTAAATCTTCAATATCAATATTTGCCGCTAAAAGGATAAATAAAATAGAAATTAACAAGACGCTAAGCGACTCTTTAAAATATAACAACTCCTTTAGGTTATCTAGTTTACTATTTCCTAAAACCATTCCCATAACAACAACTGCTAATAAACCAGACTCGTGCGCAAATAATTCAGATTCTACAAACACTAGTAACACTGTTGACAATGAGACTACATTTAATAAGTAATGCGGAATTAATTTTTTATTTATAGCAAAAGCTAAGGCATGTGCAAACGTGAAGCCAAAGGTGGTACCAAACAATACAATTTTACCAAATTCCATTAAGGCTGTTTTAGTAAAACCACTATCTCCACCAACACTTATAAATTCAAAAACCAAAACGGCCACTAAGGCTCCGATCGGATCTATGAGAATACCTTCCCATTTTAAAACCGTTGACACATCTTTTTTAAGAGGAATGTTTCGTAAAATAGGTGTAATTACTGTTGGTCCTGTTACAATGATAAGACCCGCAAAAAGAAACGATAAATCCCAACTTAAATTAAATGTGTAATGTGCAACAATACCAGCACCAAAGAATGTAATAGCAGAACCTACAGTTATAAGTTTGGTAATTACAGGGCCTACATTTTTTATTTCAGCACGCTTTAAGGTGAGACCACCTTCAAATAAAATTATACTTATAGCTAAGGAAACAAAATAATATAAGCTATCACCTGGAAATAACCCTTTTGTACCATTCCAAATCGGTTCTATCCATTTGGTTTTATCTTCACTTAAAAATTCTGCTGCAATAGGACCAACTAATAATCCTATTAATATCAAGGGTAAAATAGCCGGAATTTTAAATTTCCAAGCCACCCACTGTGCCAATATACCAAGGATTATAATTCCTGCGAGTTCTAACATCTAAAATACTTTTTGCGTGAAAATACTAAATTCTCTTTTTATAAAAGGCTTTAATTTCACAACTCTTATGTATCTTATTACGGTTTAAGACGTTTTTTAAAACCTTAGCTACCTTGTGTTTATTAAAATACATTAACCCTCTTGGTCGTTTGCGTCTTTTTCTTCAGATTTATAATACACACGTTTTAAACTTTTTTTCAGTAAAGTAAATCTATAAATACCTATAACAAAAAAGACCACACTAAATACTATGGCTGTCAGTGCCAAGTACTTAAAATTAGCAAACTCTTTTAATTGGTATAAGGCAATGGCTCCTAGTAGCAAATATAATGACGAACGAATATAAGATAAAAGTGTGCGCTCGTTGGCCAATCTGGTACGCTCTATTGCTAAATAATCTCGTAAAATAACTTGCTGATCTGGTTTAAAATCGCGACCAAAACGCAAGAGTTTAATTTTCTTCATTTTTAACGGTGACTTCGATATTCGTTTCATTACTAATTTATTTTACCTTTCTAAAAGTAAATATTTTTTAGAATAGAATAGAGAATATACAAAGCTTAATTGTTAAATATCCTCTAATTTATGAAGACTAACAACAATTAGTCTTAAAGCTTTTAGTAATTTGCAAGACTTACAAATTAAAATCTAAAATGCAGTTATATCCAATCCAATCTGGCAACTTTAAACTCGATGGAGGCGCAATGTTTGGTGTTGTACCAAAATCTATATGGCAACGCACCAATCCTTCTGATAACAATAACATGATAGATATTGCAGCACGTTGTTTGTTAATTGAAGATGGAAATCGTCTTATCCTGGTAGATACCGGAATGGGTAACAAACAAAGTGAAAAATTCTACGGTTACTATTTTCTCTATGGAGACGATAGTATAGATAAATCTTTAGCATCTCACGGATTTCACAGAGATGATATTACCGATGTTTTTATGACACATCTGCATTTTGATCATTGTGGTGGCAGCATTCAATGGAACAAAGACCGAACAGGTTACGAACCTGCGTTTAAAAATGCACACTTTTGGAGTAATGCAGACCACTGGAAATGGGCAACAGAACCAAATAGGCGTGAAGTAGCTTCATTTTTGAAGGAAAATATTTTGCCAATGGAAGACAGTGGACAGTTAAAATTTACTTCAGTGCCTGATGATCGTATTTTAAAAAATTCGGAACTTGGTTTTGATATTTTCTTTGCCAATGGACATACAGATAAACAAATGATTCCGATGATTCATTACAAAGGAAAAACCATTTGTTTTATGGCAGATTTATTACCCACAGTAGGGCATTTACCACTTCCTTTTGTAATGGGTTATGATACCAGACCATTATTAACGCTTGACGAAAAAGAGTTGTTTTTAAATAAAGCTGCAGATAACAATTTCTATTTATTTCTAGAACACGATGCACATAACGAAATTATAACCGTAAAACACACGGAGAAAGGAGTAAGACTTAATGAAACCTTTACTACAAACGACCTTTTTAACTAAAATTTTAATAACAACTATAAATTAAGACATGAAACAAACATATCTTACTTTTGATAGCCAAAAGCAAACAGATATGAATGGAACATGTAACCATTAAAAACAATAAATAAAAACATGAAATTTAATTACAGAGTAATAGCTTATTTAGGGTTTGCAGGAACCCTATTCTTAGGATGTAGCACAGGAAAAATTCTTTCTACTCCAATTGAAAATATAGATTCAGCTCCTTTAAAAGTTACAGAATTAACGGAAGCCGAAGCAAAACATTGGGGACATTTAGATCTTGTAAAAGATACGATTCCTGGTATGAGTGTTGATAAAGCTTATGATGAAATTATAAAGAATAAAAAAGGTAAAAAAGTTATTGTTGCTGTTATCGACTCTGGTATTGATATTGATCACGAGGATTTAAGAAACGTAATTTGGACCAATGAAGACGAAATTCCAAACAACGGAATAGATGACGATAAAAATGGTTATATCGATGATGTACATGGTTGGAATTTTTTAGGAGACGGTTACGATGAACAGTTAGAATATGTACGTTTGGTAGCAAGTGGAGACACTTCTAATCCACGTTATGATGAAGCTATAGCTTTGCAAAAAGAAGAATATGATACTTATATGGGAGCTAAAACTCGCTATGAGCAAATATTAAACGTTATTAAAAATGCCGATGAATTGTTAGCCGCTCACCTTGGTAAAAAAGACTATTCTATAGAAGAAGTTAAGGCAATAAAAACAGAAGATGAATCATTAAACCAAGCCATTCAAATTGCACAAAACATCAATGCAAATGGTGGTACTTTTGAAGAAGCTAGTGCAGAAATTAGTGGACAATTAGAAAGCTTTAACGAACGTTTAAACTATAATTTAAATCCAGATTTCTCAGGTCGTACTACTAATGATGATATCAATGATTTATCTGATATCGGTTATGGAAATGGAAACGTTAAGCCTGTTAAAAAATCAGAGTCTCACGGAACTCATGTTGCAGGAATCATTGCTGCTGAACGAAATAACGGACTTGGTGCAAATGGTGTAGCAAATAACGTAGAAATTATGTCTATAAGAGCTGTACCAAATGGTGATGAATACGATAAAGATGTTGCTTTAGCGATTCGTTATGCTGTAGATAATGGAGCAAAGGTAATCAATGGAAGTTTTGGTAAATCATTTTCTCCTCATGCTGATTGGGTAAGAGATGCCATTAAATACGCTTCGGATAATGATGTAGTATTTGTACACGCTGCCGGGAATTCTAGTGAAAATATTGATGTAGAACCTAACTTTCCTGATGATAATGTTGATTTCGTTGAAGTTTCAAATTCATATATTAGAGTGGGTTCTTTAACCTCTAAATACGGTTCTAAAATTGTTTCAGGGTTTTCTAATTATGGAAAACAAAATGTAGATGTTTTTGCACCAGGATCTGCCATCTATTCAACGTTTCCAGAGAATGACTATAAGAGTATAAGTGGAACTTCTATGGCATCGCCTGCTGTTGCTGGTGTAGTAGCTTTAGTACGCTCTTATTACCCTAAATTAACTGCGGCTCAGGTAAAACAAGTTATTTTAGAATCTGGACTACCATTAACAACAAAAGTAGTCGTTGGTGGAGATGCTTCTAACGTAAAACCATTTTTAGATTTATCAAAAACTGGTAAAATTGTTAATGCATACAACGCCTTAATTATGGCTTCAAAATTATAATAATCCTTTTTGGATTTCATTACAATAATTGGGTTATTTAGTTGAATATCTAGGTAACCCAATTACATATAACGTCTTTATATTAAAAAAACAATTGGTATGAAACATTCTATTCTTGGTCTTCTTTCTATTTTAATTTTAATCTCTTGTGGATCTACTGAACAAGCTTTTAAAAGCACTAACTCAGCAAATAATGCAACAAATGGCTATTGGCAACAACACGTGGATTATACCATGGCAATAGACATGGATGTTAATAATTATCAATATAAAGGGACTCAAAAATTGGTATACACTAATAACTCACCAGATGTGCTTAATCGCGTATACTACCATTTGTATTTTAATGCTTTTCAACCAGGAAGTGAAATGGATGTACGCTCTCGTACTATCGATGATCCAGACCGTCGTGTGGGAGATCGTATAAGTAAACTTCAACCCAATGAAATTGGTTATATAAAGGTTAATTCTTTACTACAAAATGGAACTTCTGTTTCTTATAAAACTGTCGGTACCGTTTTAGAAGTGCAATTAGACAAGCCTATTCAACCTGGTGAAAAAATCACTTTTAATATGGATTTTGATGCTCAAGTACCTGTTCAAATTCGTCGTTCTGGTAGAAATAATGCTGAAGGAGTAGCCTTATCCATGTCACAATGGTATCCAAAATTAGCAGAATACGATGATGAAGGTTGGCATGCAGATCCGTACATCGGAAGAGAGTTTCACGGTGTTTGGGGTGATTTTGATGTTAAATTAACTATAGACAAAGATTATGTAGTTGGCGGAACAGGATATCTTCAAGGAGAACCCACTGAAACTTCTGATAAAAAAACGTATCATTTTATAGCTCCTAAAGTACATGATTTTACTTGGGCTGCTGATCCTGATTATATTCACGATACGTTTCAAATGCCAAATGGACCAACCCTTCACTTCTATTATAAGAGTACATTAGATAAAGTGTATTTAGATAATTGGAAAAAATTACCAGCAGATACAGCGTTATTAATGGACTTTTTTAATGAGCATATTGGAGAATATCCTTACGATCAATATTCTGTAATCCAAGGTGGAGATGGAGGTATGGAATATGCCATGAGTACTTTAATCACCGGTAAACGTAAATACGGTAGCTTATTAGGTGTTACAGCACACGAGTTAGCACACACTTGGTTTCAATTTTTGTTAGCTTCTAACGAATCTAAACACGAGTGGATGGATGAAGGCTTTACAAGTTATATTTCTAACTTAGCTATGCATTCACTAAACGGAAATAAAAATTCTAATCCACTTTCTGGGTCGTATAGAGGTTATTATGCGCTCGCTAATTCTGGAGTAGAACAACCCTTAACAACGCATTCTGATCGTTACGCTTCAAACAGGGTGTATGGAGCAGCTGCGTATAGCAAAGGTGCAGTATTCTTAGCGCAATTAGGTTATGTTATTGGTGACGCTAATTTAGATAAAACCATCAAAAAATATTATCAAGATTTTAAGTTTAAACATCCAAAACCATTCGATATTATTAGAACTGCAGAACGTATCACAGATTTTGAACTCGATTGGTATTTTACTGATTTTGCACAAACTACAAATACTATTGATTACGGTATCTCTTCGGTTGATGGTAAAAAAATTACCTTAGAGCGCATAGGTCTAATGCCCATGCCAATAGATCTTACTGTAACCTATACAGATGGTACTACTGAAGATTTTTATATACCATTGCAAATGATGCGCGGAGAAAAGCCGACTTCAGCAACCATTATTAACGATTGGGCTTGGGCAATGCCTACCTATTCTTTTGATGCAAAAAAGGTTGTAAAATCAGTAGAAATTGATAGTTCTCAAATGATGGCAGATGTAGACCGAACTAACAATGTGTTTACAAAATAAGTCACAGTCGCAATATAAATGAATCAAAACCGCATCATGTTGATGCGGTTTTTTATTTTTGTTAAACTAGATGAACAAAAAGTGAACTTTAAGTATTCAAAAAAAGATAAACTAAAAAGTAAAAAGCTGATAGAGCAACTTTTTACAGAGGGTAAAGCCGTAACCGCTTATCCGCTAAGGTTGGTATATCTTAAAACCACCTTTATAGATGGCTCGCAACTTAAAACAGGTGTATCCGTAAGCAAACGCTTGCATAAAACGGCTGTGTCTAGGAATCAAATTAAACGCTTAATACGTGAAGCTTATAGGCTTAATAAACCGCTTTACTTTAACAATAGTTCAGCATCTTATGCGTTTATGATTTTATACCTCAGTAAAGATGGAACAACTTTTGATAAACTAAATCACAGCATTAAATTGTTGTTTAAAAAATTTTTAGCTAAAAACGAACCTTTAGAAAAACCATCAGATTGTAAAATTTCTGAATAATAAACACATGAAAACACGTTTACAAAAAAAAATATTTATCCCTGTTTTAGCTGTGCTTATTTTTTTTAGCACCACAGCTTTTAAAAACGACTTCTTTGAAATAGCAAAACAAATTGAAATCTTTACTATGCTATTTAAAGAAATTAATATGAATTATGTGGATGATACCAATCCTGGTGATTTAATGGACACCGCTATAAAAAGTATGTTAGACGATTTAGATCCCTATACTCAATTTTATAACGAACAAGATGTAGAAGCCTCTAGAATTAACAATGCAGGCGATTATACTGGGATTGGTGCTAAAGTATTAACCTTACAAGATAAATTGGTTATTGTTGAGCCTTATAAAAATTATGCTGCTGATAAAGCCGGACTTAAAGCAGGCGACGAAATTATAAAAGTAGATAAGGTAAGCGTTGCCGATTTTAAAGATGATGCGGCCAACTTATTACAAGGCGCAGCAGGTACAGAAGTTACTGTAACTTATAAACGACAAGGAAAAACCAATACCGTAAAAATTATTAGAGAATCGCTAGAAATTAAAGCCGTACCGCATTATTCTATGGTCGATGAAAAAACGGGTTATGTAGTACTGAGAAAGTTTAATGATAAAGCCTCTTCAGAAACGATTAGAGCTATTAAAGCACTAAAAAACCAGGGAGCAACCCAATTAATTTTAGATTTAAGAGGAAATCCTGGTGGTTTATTGCACGAAGCCGTTAATGTTACCAACATATTTGTACCTAAAGATCAGTTGGTTGTCACCACAAAATCTAAAGTAAAAAAATATAATAAAACGTATTATACCCAACGTGAAGCAATAGATACCGAAATTCCTTTAGTTGTTTTAATCGATGGTAAAAGTGCATCGGCAAGCGAAATTGTATCTGGGGCATTACAAGACATGGATCGCGCTGTAATTGTTGGGACCAGAAGCTTTGGAAAAGGATTGGTACAAAGACCAAAACCTTTAACTTATGGTACACAAATGAAAATCACAATTTCTAGATATTATACACCTTCTGGTCGCTGCATTCAGGCACTAGATTATTGGAATCGTGATGAAAACGGTAATGCTACAAGAACACGACAAGAAAATTATAATGCCTTTAAAACCAGAAATGGACGCAACGTATTTGATGGAGGTGGAGTAGAACCAGATATAGAAGTTGAATATTCTAAACTCTCAACCATTACTAAAGCCATATCAAATGAAAATTTAGTATTTAATTTTGCCACAAATTATTACTACAATAATCAAATTGAAGATTTAAAGAGCTTTACACTTTCGGATGCTGACTTTAGAGCGTTTAAAAATTATATTAAATCTAGCGGTTTTAATTTTGAAACCAAAACCGAAACAGCTTTACACAATGCTATTCTCATTGCTAAAGAAGAAGCATTAGATACAGAAATTGATTCGGAATATAAAGCCTTAACTAAAGCTTTACAAGCGTATAAAACAAATGCTATAGACGATAATAAAACCCAATTAAAAGCGCTGCTTACAGACGAGATTATAAAACGCTATTTTTATAGTGAAGGTTTATATACATATTACACTGCTAATAATGCAGAAATCAAAAAAGCCTTAAGCGTTCTTAATAACCCGTCACAGTATGCGAGTATTTTGAGATAGCGTTAAAATTATTTATATTTAACGTCATACTTATTTTCTATAAGTGCGAAAATTATAATTTAAGATGAGACCCCTAATTATCCTTTTATGCCTAATTTTTCAACTTTCTTTTGCTCAAAAAGAATTGAAACACGAGGTGTATTTTGAAACTGATCAGCATGTTATTCCTGAAACTGAGCATAGTAGGTTATTACTTTTTTTATCAGAAATTGAAGATATTGACATAGAAAAAGTATCAATCTATGGCTTTACAGATGATAGAGGAAGTGATAATTATAATCTTGTTTTATCACAAAATCGTGCGGATGCCATTAAAGAAGTCTTTTCAAATAATGAGTTTGATGAGACTAAAATGACTAATGTGGATGGAAAAGGTAAAATTTTAGTCAATATTATTAAAGAAAATGATTTAAACAAAATACGTGGACTTAACCGTAAAGTTGAAATCATTGTAACTCCTGTTTTTCCACCGAAACCTGTAGAAGAAAAGCCAGTTGTAAATACCACCGAAGACTTATTAAAAGGAGAATTAAAAGAAGGAGATAAAATTTTACTCGACAACTTATTGTTTAGAACTGGTTATAGTTACTTAACTAAAGAATCTAAAGTTGTACTCGATAGAATTGCAGAAATTTTAGTTGAGCGTACTAATGTTTATTTTACAATTGAAGGACATGTGTGTTGTACACAAGGTCAGCGAGATGCTATAGATCGTAAAACCAAAAAACGTAATCTATCTGTAGCACGTGCCAAATACATCTATGATTATTTAGTAGATAAAGGTGTTAAACACTACCGTATGAAGTTTGTAGGCATGCGCAGAAAGCAACCATTAGGTGGTAAGCCCGAACTAGATAGACGTGTAGAAATACTAGTAACACGTATCTATGAGAAATAGTTAGGATTTAAGCATATTAATATGAGGAATACCATCTTCTAAATAGTCTTCCCCATCTTCTATAAATCCTAGATTATTATAAAACTGTTTTAAATATACTTGTGCAGATATCCTAATAATGGTATCATTATAATGCGTTTTAATAGCATTTATAGAAGCTTTCATTATATCGTAGCCATATTTAAATTTCCGCTCTTGTTGTGCCACGACTACTCTGCCAATACTAGCTTCTTTAAAATAATCGCCTGCTTTAAAAATACGAGTATAGGCTACTATTTTATCATTCTTATAACCAAAAATATGTAGTGCTTTTTGGTCCTTACCATCTATGTCTTGATAAACACAATCTTGCTCAACCACAAAAACTTCGCTTCGTAATTGAAGTATATTGTAAAGTTCTTGTGTAGTTAAAGCATTAAACTTTTTAGTTGTAATATGTATCATTAATCTTGTACAATAACCTCTTTCGGGTCTTCTTTATTAAATTCTGGTTGAATAGTAACATGATTTATATTAAACTTTTCATGCAAAATCGTTTCAATATCTAGAAGTAAACTATTAAATGCTGTGGTAGAAATATCTTCCTTTAAATCTAAGTGTGCTTCTAAATGCAACTCATGGTCACTTAAATTCCAAATATGCACATGGTGTAATTTATTAACTTTAGGTAATTTATTTACCGCTCTTACAACGTCTTTAATATTAATATTTGTAGGAGTAAACAACATTAACATACCTGTAGATATTTTAAGTAAATCGTAACCTACCCAAATTAAATATAATGCAATTAATAAGGTGAGTAAACTATCTACCCAAAATACTTGGTAATATTTCATTAATAATCCACCAACTAAAACAGCTACGCTTGCTAACATATCGGTAAATAAGTGTAGATATGCCGAACGCATATTAATATTATTTTTAGAGTCTTTTCTTAATAATAGAACACTTAAACCATTTCCTATAATCGCAACAATAGAAAGCCAAATCACTAAGCCAGATTCTACTTCTTCGGGAGTTTTAAACCGCTTTACAGCTTCAATAATTAATAATACAGCAACGACAATTAAAGTACTTGCGTTAATAAAAGCAGCTAAAATTTCTGCACGTTTATACCCAAAGGTTCTATTTATTGAAGCCTTTTGCTTTGTTAATAGTGAGGCTATATAACTCACAATTAACGATATTACATCGCTAAAATTATGTAAAGCATCGCTTAATAATGATAAGCTTCCAGAAACTAATCCACCAATAACCTGAGCTACTGTAATAACAATATTTAATACTATTGATATTAACAGTTTCTGGCCTTTTAAATCCTTATGATCATGAGCGTGATTATGAAGATGGGAATGACTCATTTAACATGATGCTGGAATTTTATCCACACGGTTTTGATGACGACCACCTTCAAATTCAGTATTTAAAAATGTATCTACCATTTTAATAGCTTGTGGAATCGATGTAAAACGCGCCGGAATACAAATAATATTAGCATTATTGTGCAAACGTGTTAATTCGGTAATTTCGTTTGTCCAACATACTCCAGCTCTTACATGTTGATACTTATTAGCTGTCATAGCAACACCATTAGCGCTTCCACATATAAGAATACCAAAATCTACTTTTTTAGCTTCTACGTCTTTAGCCACTGGATGTACAAAATCTGGATAATCTACGCTATCTAAACTATCGGTTCCATAATTAGTAATGGTATGTCCATTGGCTTCTAAATGCTTAACGATTGCAAATTTATAATCTGGTCCTGCGTGATCGTTTCCTATTGAAATAGTCATAATTGCGTGGTCTTTGTTATTAAACTTCAAAGTTAACAATTGATTATAAGTAAGCATAACTAATAATGTTATACTTATCCATAAGTTTTAATTTTGATGTGTCCGTTTTTAGTTGACGTTATTAAACGATGTTAATAAGTATCACTTCTAATGATAACTAAATGTTAATAACTGTTCACAACTCTTGAAAATAAAAATTAGGATTATCCACATATTTTTCCAAACCAGAATAGAAAGTTAAAATCCTAATTAGTTAGCCATTTTTTTAAAATAAGTTATCAAACTAAAATTTTATGAAATCAACAGTATTTTTAAAAATACATATGAGTCAATTCTATTAACAATCGTTATTAACAGATGTTAATAGCTTTCTAAGGAAGCTTAGAAATGAAGCGATTAGATGTAAATTTAATGTTAACTAAAATGTTGTAAAATGTAAACTACGAAGAATCAAAATAAAACTTCAAAAAGTTATAGCCACTATTAACAGACTATAATAACCACTATTTATTTTTTAAAATTTTAAAAGAAAAAAGATGATATGTATATATATGTTGATAACATCGTTTTTTATTAATTTAACCTTAGCTAAACACTATTAAATAATTTAACCGTAACTTTGTAGTAAACTTAATCTCCTCTCTTCGCTTTTATTAAGTTTTAAATAAGAATTCCTATCACTTATAGGAAATGAATATGATTACAATTATACATGACAAAAAAGAAAAAAAGGAAATCTAGAAGTAATAAGATTTCTAACCTTACAAATACAATTCTTAGTATTTTAAAAAAAGATAGAAACCAATCCTTTAATTATAAACAAATTGCTGCTAAACTTGGTGTTAACGATGCTAGTAGTCGCAATCAAATTATAAAGAAACTACAACAACTCAAAGCTAAACAAGAGATTGAAGAAGTAGATCGTGGTAAGTTTAAAGCTATTGTTAATACCGAATATCATACTGGTATTTTAGATGTAGCTTCTAAAGGGAATGGCTATGTAATTTCAGACGATTTTGAAGAAGATATATTCATCGCTTCAAACAATATGAACAAAGCTTTACATGGTGACGAAGTAGAATTCTACGCTTATAAAAGAAAACACAGAGGCAAACAAGAAGGAGAAATTACCAATATTATAAAGCGTGCTAAAACGGAATATGTTGGAAGTATTCAAATTCATGATAAAAAGAATTTTGCCTTCGTTGTTGTTGAAAGTAGTAAAATGTACACCGACATTTTTGTTCCAATAAACAAAACTAATAAAGCAGAAGATGGAGATATTGTGTTGGTATCATTAGAAGATTGGCCAGAAAAGGCTGATTCTCCTAACGGAAAAGTCATAGAAGTTTTAGGAAAACCAGGTGAGCATAGTACCGAAATTCATGCCATTTTAGCAGAATACGGATTACCCTTAGAGTTTCCGCACGAAGTGGAAGCTTTTGCTAATAAGATTGATTTAGAAATTAAACCTGAAGAAATAGCGAAACGACGTGATATGCGTAAAGATTTAACCTTTACGATAGATCCTAAGGACGCCAAAGATTTTGATGATGCTTTATCCTTTAAAATTTTAGATAATGGCTTATATGAAATAGGCATCCATATAGCAGATGTATCGCATTATTTACAGCCAGGAACGGTTTTAGATGATGAAGCTTACGAACGTGCTACATCCATTTATTTAGTAGATCGTGTTGTACCAATGTTACCAGAAATATTGAGTAATGGAGCTTGTTCACTGCGTCCACATGAGGAAAAATATACCTTTTCTGCTGTGTTTCATATGAACGATAAATGCGAAATTAAAAAAGAATGGTTTGGTAGAACCGTGACCTATTCTGATGCGCGATTTGCCTATGAAGAAGCACAAGCCATAATTGAAAATAATGCGTCGCTTAATAACGTTGATGTATTAAAACATAAAGAAAAAATAGATACAACAATTCCTACTGAGGTTTCATTAACTGGTAAAAGTTATCAAACAGATATAGATATTGCACAAGCTATTACAAAAATGAATCAATTGGCTCGAAAAATGCGATCGGTACGTATGCGAGAAGGAGCTATCTCTTTTGATAAAGTTGAAGTAAAATTTAACTTAGATGAAGAAGCTAATCCAATCGGTATTCATTTTAAAACTAGTAAGGATGCTAATAAGATGATTGAAGAATTTATGCTATTAGCTAACCGAAAAGTATCTGAGTTTGTAGGTAAACAAAAGAAAACATTTGTGTATCGTGTTCACGATGAACCTGACGAATCTAAATTAGCACAACTTCAAACCGTTGTAGCACGTTTTGGACATAAATTAAATTTTAAAGATAAAGGCAGTATTGCATCCTCTTTAAATAATTTACTAAAGGATGTTGTTGGTAAAAAAGAACAGAATTTAGTAGATACTTTAACAATTAGAACCATGTCTAAAGCGGAATACACAACACATAATATAGGGCATTATGGTTTAGCGTTTGAGTATTACAGTCATTTTACTTCACCAATTAGACGTTATCCAGATGTCATGGCACACCGTTTATTACAACGTTATTTAGATGGCGAAAAATCTGCCAATGAAGACATTTATGAAGAACGTTGTAAGCATTCTAGTAACATGGAATATTTAGCAACTAAAGCAGAGCGCGATTCTATTAAATACATGCAGATTCGCTTTATGCAAGATCATCAAGATGAAGAATTTTTGGGTGTTATTTCTGGAGTTACCGATTGGGGAATTTATATTGAAATTATTTCTAATAAATGTGAAGGCATGGTAAGTGTTAGAGATTTAAAAGATGATCACTATCAATTTGACCAGGATCAGTATGCTATGATTGGTAAAAACACTGATACCATGTACCAGCTTGGTGATGAAGTCGTTGTTAAAGTTAAAAATGCAGATTTAGCTAAAAAGCATCTCGATTTCTATATGGTAGGAAAACCTGAAACTAGTGAAGAGTAACATCTTTACTAAAAATAAGACTTATAGTAAAACGTTTATCATATGATTCTTACAACAACTAATTCTATAGAAAACCATAACATCATTGACTATTTAGGTATAGTAACTGGTATTTCTTTTAATTCTACACATTCTTATAAAGGGAAAAGCATGTCTTTTAAGGATATGTTTAGTTCACAAAAATATTATGATGCCTATGCTAAAGGTTTAGAAGTTGTAAAAGAAGAAGCGTTTCAAAAACTTCAAGATAATGCAAAAGCTATAGGTGCTAATGCCGTTGTGGGTGTTCAAATTGATATAGAAACACTAGCAACTACAAATACTTTAATTGTTTCAATTACAGGAACAGCTGTAAAAGTTGCTGTTTAAATAATATACACATGAAAACAAGTACAAAAGCTGGCTTATACGTTTTTATAATATTCGCCGTTATTTATATCATAGTAAGATTTAGTATTCAAGCTATTTTTACAGATATTAACCAAATGATTTTAGCAGTTTTATCTGCTGTAATTACTGTGATTTTAACTCCACAACGACGAATTGCTAAAAAACAATCTGGTGATGAAATTCAATTAAAATGGTTGTTTAGTAAAAAGATAATTATCTTAAAATAAAATATACACATGAAATATAATATCCTCATACTCGCATTAATACTTGGTTTTACAAGTTTTGCACAAGATGCTATTGAAAAAAATGTTGGTGAATTTTCTACTGTTAAAGTGTTCGATTTAATTCATCTTAAAATGATTGCCTCTGACGAAAATAAGGTTGTAATTTCTGGTAAGAACCGCAAGGATGTTGAAATTGTTAATAACAATGGTAAGTTAAAAATCCGTATGAATCTTAGAGAGAGTTATGATGGTAATGATACTGTAGTTTTACTGTATTTTACAGCTGTAGATGAAATTGATGCTAATGAAGGGGCTAAGGTTACGGTAAAAGAGACAATTAAACAATACGAAATAGATTTAAGAGTACAAGAAGGAGCCGAAATCACCACTGATTTAGAAACGAGTTATGCAAATATAAGAGCCGTTACAGGTGGTATTATTAATATTACCGGAAGTTCAAAACATCAAGATATTTCTATTTATACTGGTGGTAATGTAAACGCTAAAGCATTTATAACTGAAAATGCTGAAGTGAGTATTAACGCTGGAGGTGAAGCTTATATATATGCTACAACATTAGCCAATGTAAGAATTAAAGCTGGAGGTAATGTTTATATTTATGGAGATCCAAAAGAGATAGATGAAAATACAATTCTTGGTGGACGAATAAAACGTATGTAATTTCCGTTGAGTTTCTTACATTTGTGTAAATCGCAAGTTTTACATGTTAGACGATATCTTAACAGCCATTCCCTTCGGAATAATTTTAGCCTTTACCATTGGACCAGTTTTTTTCGTATTACTCGAAACTAGTGCTACAAAAGGGTTTACTAGTGCTGTGCTATTTGATCTTGGTGTTATTTTCGCTGATATTGTTTTTATTTTCGTCATTTTTAAAAGTACCGATTCGCTCTTAGAAAAAATAAAAGACGATCCAAAATTGTTGGTTTTTGGTGGGACTTTATTGGTGATTTATGGACTTATTAGTTTTATAAAAACGTCTAAATCATTTCGTTCTATTGTAAGAGAACATCATAGAATTGAGTTACCTAAAAAAGATTATGGTAAGCTATTTATTAAAGGGTTTCTGCTTAATTTTATCAACATTGGTGTCTTATTAGGTTGGTTAGGTTTTATTGTTATTGGAACGTCTATTACAAGTTCTGAAAACGGTGTTTTTATCTTTATTGTAACCATGTTAATTTCTTATTTTTTAACGGATCTCGTTAAAATAGCGGCTGCCAAACGACTTAAAAATAAATTAACGCCACGCCGTATTTTTAAAACCAAAAAAATAGTGGCCTTAGTGATTTTAGTTTTTGGTATTATACTATTAAGTCAAGGACTTTTTCCGGATCTTTATGAAAAGGGGATTGAACAGATAGAGAATGTTAATCCGCTTGATTAATAAAATCTATAAATGAATTCTAAAATCTTAACTTTTCCCTTACGTCTGGCCATTATTAGCTTAATTTTTGGTGCCTTATTCAAAATTATGCATTGGCCTTTTTCATATAGTTTAATGTTGATTGGTGGATCTTCAGTTGGGTTGTTATATGCTATTCGCTTTGTTTATAAAAAAGAGAAATCTATTTTAGATTATACTAAATTGGCTATGATTTTAATTTGGGTTTTCAATTATTTAGGAAATGTATTCCATATTTTTTATGTTCCATATATCTTTGAAATACTACTTTTTGTACTCTTTATTTATTGGTTTTATGTAGAAGGTATTTCGTATTTTAAAAATAGAACATTTAGGAAGCATAAATTTTTAAAAGCAGTCTACTATATTTTGATTGGATTAACAATTTTTACATTAGTATTCGGAATACTTTTTAAAATTCAACATTGGCCTTATGGATCGTTGTTGTTTACGTTTGGAGTGTTATTACTTAGTATTTTTTTAATTTTCGATTACTTCATAGTCGATAGAAGAAATACGATACAACTAGAGCAAGAGAATATAAAATAAAAAAAGAGATACTTTTTAAGTATCTCTTTTTTGAGGTGTCGAGCGGATTCGAACCGCTGTAGATGGTGTTGCAGACCACTGCCTAGCCACTCGGCCACGACACCTTTTAGTCGTCTCATTAAATTTAACGAGAGCGCAAATATAAAAATTATATATGTTTTAGCCTAAATAGGTTTGCTTTTTTCGCTTTTGACTCATTTTTATAGTAACCATCTCAACGTCACCACCTATCGGAGGATTAATTTTACTAACGGCAATTGTTGCCTTAGTAATTAAGGCTTCTTCGTTAAAAACACGGTTTAAAATACGCTTTGCAACGGTTTCTAAAAGCTTTGAAGGTTTTGCCATTTCTTCTCTAACAATTTTGTTTAGTAATACATAATCTACCGTATCACTTAATTCATCAGATGAAGCTGAAGTTTGTAAATTAGCTTTTACTTCAATATCTACCCGATAATCACTACCAATAGCGGTTTCTTCTTTTAAACAACCGTGGTTAGCAAATACTCTTATATTTTCTACTTTTATTATTCCCAAAACATTTAATTTTTAGCAAATATATCAATTCAATTTCTGTCTCATTATAAAATTAAGATACAAAAAAGATAGATTTTTTAATCAGTTATCACTACAGAAATTTTAGAATTGAAGGTTATTTTAGCTTATAATAATATTCTAATTTGTGAATAGGTCAAAAATATTACTTAATGCACTTGTTTTGGCTTTATAAAATTCAGTATAACGACATCTTTTACAAGTCACAGAGCTAAATTTTTTATTCTGAATATCAAATATTTTAGATAACGTACCACCTGTTGCTCTCATTTCTCCAACTTCATAAGTTGTGTTATCACATTTTGGACATTTATAATTCATTTTAAATTGCATTTAAGGATTCACACTATCAGTCTAAAATGATGTATAAATGTTACATTTTGCTTAATTTTACCAACGATTAAGTGAAGTAGGATATTAGCCTCAATCTTAATCCCTATTTTTTAATATCCAATACATGTCAGAAGAAACAAAGTCACTCAATTTTATTGAGCATATCATAGAAGAAGATTTGGCCAATGGTTTACCTAAAGAAAAATTGCGTTTCCGTTTTCCACCAGAGCCAAATGGTTATTTACATATTGGTCATACCAAAGCTATAGGCATTAGTTTTGGACTAGGAGAGAAGTACAAGGCACCAGTAAATCTTAGATTTGACGATACCAATCCTGCGAAAGAAGAGCAAGAATATGTTGATGCTATAAAAAAAGATATCGCTTGGTTAGGTTACCAGTGGGAAAATGAATTATATTCTTCAGATTATTTTCAGAAGTTATATGATTGGGCAGTGCAATTAATTAAGGATGGAAAAGCCTATGTAGATAGTCAAACTTCAGAAGCCATTGCAGAACAAAAGGGTACACCAACACAAGTTGGAACTCCTAGTCCGTATAGAGACCGTAGTATCGAAGAAAATTTAGATTTATTCCAACGTATGAAAGCTGGAGAATTTCCTGCTGGTACACATATTCTTCGTGCTAAAATCGATATGGAAAGTCCTAATATGTTAATGCGAGATCCTATGATGTACCGTATTATGCATACCGAACACCATAGAACTGGTAACGATTGGTGTATTTATCCTATGTACGATTGGACCCATGGAGAAAGTGATTATATAGAGCAAGTGTCTCACAGTTTGTGTTCTTTAGAATTTAAACCACATAGGGAGCTTTATAATTGGTTTAGAGATCATGTTTACCACTATGCAAAAGAAGCCTTACCATTGCCTCCAAAACAACGCGAATTTGCACGTTTAAACCTTAGTTATACCATCATGAGCAAACGTAAATTATTACGTTTAGTAGAAGAAGGTATTGTATCTGGTTGGGATGATCCACGTATGCCTACCATTTCTGGTTTACGTCGTCGTGGTTACACACCAAATTCAATTCGAAAATTTATTGAAAAAGTAGGTGTGGCTAAACGCGAAAATGTCATTGATGTTTCACTTTTAGAATTCTGTATTCGTGAGGATTTAAACAAAACAGCCAACCGTGTTATGGCCGTTTTAGATCCTATAAAAGTAGTGATTACTAACTATCCTGAAGATAAAGAAGAATGGTTAGAAGCAGAAAACAACCAAGAAGATGAGGCTGCTGGATATAGAAAAGTACCGTTCTCTAGAGAAATTTATATTGAGCGAGATGATTTTAAAGAAGAAGCAGGAAGTAAATATTTTAGGTTGAAACTTGGAGGTGAAGTAAGATTAAAAAATGCATACATCATCAAAGCAAATGATGTTGTAAAGGATCAAACTGGTCAAATACTAGAAATTCAATGTACCTATGATGAGGATACGTCTAAAAAAGTAAAAGGAACACTTCATTGGGTGTCCTTAAAACATGCGATTACTGCTGAAATAAGAGAATACGATCGTTTATTTATGCACGAATCACCAGATAGCCAAAAGGATAAAGATTTTATGGAATTTGTAAACCCGAAGTCTTTAACTATAAAAACGGGTTACTTAGAACCAAGTTTAGCTGATGTTGAAGTAGGAGAGCGGTTCCAATTTCAACGTTTAGGCTATTTTAATGTGGATGATGATTCTACATCTGAAAAGTTAGTATTTAATAAGACGGTAGGTTTAAGAGATAGTTGGGCAAAACAAAAGCCTAAACCTCAGAACAATCAAAATCAGAATAAAGGAAAAGCGCAACAACAAAAACGCTCTGCTATTAGTTTAATTCAGCAATTTGGTAAAAAATACACCAA
This sequence comes from Winogradskyella sediminis, assembly GCF_003387355.1. GTDB lineage: Bacteria > Bacteroidota > Bacteroidia > Flavobacteriales > Flavobacteriaceae > Winogradskyella > Winogradskyella sediminis. Next base: position 678,673 of record NZ_QUNH01000001.1, on the reverse strand, counting down.
TTTAAATGAAGAAAAACAACTAAAAGTGAAGTCCGAAATACAAGCACTTGCCAATGAAGTGTCTTATGATGAATTAGAGCCGTTATTTGGAACCGCTGTTAAAAAAGCAGGCACACGTATAGCAACTTTAATTACATTAAAAGAAATGCTTAAAAATGGCTTAGAGCGCAATGATGCCATTGATGCGTTTATTGCAAAAGCTAAAGAAGATAAAAATCAATTATTAGTTACTGAGGCTAATGAGGTTTAAATGCTTTTTAAAAAATAATAAGTAGTAAATATTTATTAAAAAACCTCATAATTTTAGTTATGAGGTTTTTTTTTATTTAATCTGTGATAGGTTCTACTTTTAGGTCGTCATCAGGAATTTCCAAAGCCGTTTCAAAATTTGGTAAAATTTGATTGGTTAACGCTTCGTTTTTTAATTGTTTAGCTTCAATAAACCACCAATATTTATCGACTTTATTATAAATGCCTAAAAGATAACTTTTAGAGGAAATACGTTGATTAGACATTACCATTTGGTTATAACCTTCTACCACACAGCGAAATTGTCCTTGTTCTTTTACAATATCTGAAACTCCATTGATATCTGCTTTTTCAAAAACAAATCCTTGAGATTTCATCCCTTCAAAAGTAGAAGAGATAACTTTTAAAGCCGCTTCTTTTCCTCCCATCATGTCTAACACGGATGGTAGGGTATATTTTAAAACGGTTTCAAAATCCATATTTAAACTAGCTGTAGAGGTGAGCTGAGCATCTCTTAAAGCATCCGTTTTAGTTTGCGCAAATAAATTAAAACTAGCCGTTATTAAAAGGCATATCAGCGTATTTTTTAGATTATTCTTCATCGTTAGCATTCTTTTTTTTCGAATTTTTCATAGCTTCTCCAATTTGGTTACTCGCCGTAAAACTTGCTACCATATCATTAAGCATTTGACTTCCCGCTTGTGGAGAATTTGGTAATAATATGAGATTACTATTTGTTTCTTGGCCTACGGCTTGTAACGTATCGTAGTGTTGCGTAACTACAATTAGGGCAGAGGCTTCTTGCGAGTTGATACCAACCCTATTAAGAACATCTACAGATTCTTCTAAACCACGAGCAATTTCACGTCGTTGATCTGCTATACCTTGACCTTGTAATCGTTTACTTTCGGCTTCAGCTTTGGCTTTTTCTACAATTAATATTCTTGCAGCATCACCTTCAAACTGTGCTGCTGTTTTTTCTCGTTCTGCCGCATTAATACGGTTCATCGCTTCTTTCACTTGTGCATCTGGATCAATATCAGTTACCAGTGTTTTAATAATATCAAAACCATAATCGAGCATGGCATCATTTAATTCGGCTTTTACAGCAAGTGCAATATCATCCTTTTTTACAAAGACATCATCGAGTTTCATTTTAGGGACTTCAGCACGTACCACATCAAAAACATAAGAGGTAATTTGCTCATGTGGGTAATCTAGTTTATAAAAGGCATCATACACTTTTTCACTAATGACACGATATTGCACGGACACTTTTAAACGCACAAATACATCATCTAAAGTTTTAGTTTCTATAATAACATCTAATTGCTGAATTTTTAAACTTAATCGTCCGGCAACCTTGTCTATAAGTGGTATTTTGAGTTGTAACCCAGATTGTCTGATACTTTGAAATTTACCAAATCGTTCTATGATAGCTGCGGTTTGTTGCTTCACTACAAAAAAGGAAGAGATAAAAACGACCAGTACAATAAATAAAATTGGAATTAAAAGAAAATTGCCCATAGTGAGTTTTTTAATTAAGATTGATTAGGAAGCTAAATTTAAGTAAAATTTATTCAGGTCTAAGATTAATATTTAAAAATTCAGTATATTAGTGAAAATCAATTTTTTACATTTTTTTATGAAAGAAAATAATACGCATAAAAGCAGGGCTTTCATAAAAAATTATTTTGACTTGTATTCAAGTAGAAACCTTGAAGTCATTCCACTATTTGATGATAATTTTATAGGTTTAGATGGTATAAGTCAAAATATCTACAATAAAGAAGGCTGGATAAAAGCCCTTCATGTAGATTATAAACAAATAAACTATCCATTTGATATCAGCATTGTCGATTTTGAAAAACGAGAAACTGAAAATGGGTTATTAATTATCGCTGTTATTACATTTTGGGATTTACCTTTTTTTAAAGATTTTCCAGAAATTGATAAAATGCGAACGGTATTTATACTTCAACCTCACCAAGCGTCATTTCGTATTGTTCACATTAGCAATTCTATTGGCTTAGTCACCGTAAATCGTACCGATGTGTATCCTAAAGGCTTAATAGAAATACTTAGAAGTTTTAGATAATCTTATATAATAGAATTTATGCTATTAAATTTTCAATACGTTTTACGGTTTCTGCTTTTCCTATCATAAACATAATATCAAACACATCCGGACCTTGTAATGCACCAACTAAAGCAAGTCTTAAAGGCATCATTACTTTACCAAAACCAATGTTGTTATCCGTTATCCAACCTTTAATGTTTGTCTGAAGGTTTTCAACTGTAAATTCATCAGTGTTATTTACAAGTTCTATCACCTTCGTCATAAGGTCGGTTGTACCTTCTTTTAATGCTTTTTTAGACGCTTTTTCATCATAAGATGTTGGAGCTATAAAGAAAAAGTGGCTCAGTTCCCAAAAATCACTTACAAAATGAGCACGTTCTTTTATTAAACCAACAACGAGTGCGATGTAGTTAATATCAATATCTTTTAGTAAAATATTTTTAGCTTTAAATTGTTCGGCTAAATCCAAATCTAATTGCTGTTGCATATAATGATGATTAAACCATTTGGTTTTATCCGGATCAAAGCGTGCACCTGCTTTATTTACTCTCGCTAAATCAAAATCAGCAACCAATTGCTCTAAACTGAAAATTTCTTGTTCTGTACCAGGATTCCATCCTAAAAACGCTAAGAAATTAACCACAGCTTCTGGGAAATAACCATCTTCTTTGTAACCTCTAGAAACGGTTCCGTCTGGTGCTGTATATTCTAATGGAAATACTGGGAATCCCATTTTATCACCATCACGTTTGCTTAATTTTCCTTTACCTGTTGGTTTTAAAATTAGTGGTAAATGTGCAAATTCAGGTGCTTCCCAACCAAAAGCATCATATAATAATTGATGTAGTGCTAAAGATGGTAACCATTCTTCACCACGAATGACGTGTGTAATTTCCATTAAATGGTCATCTACAATATTGGCTAAATGATAGGTGGGCATACCATCACTTTTAAATAAAATTTTATCATCTAAGACATTGGTATCAATTTTAATATCGCCGCGAATAATGTCTTTTAAGTGTAAGGTTTCATCTTGTGGAGATTTAAAACGAACCACATAATGTTCACCAGCATCAATTTTCGCTTTTGTTTCTGCTTCTGTTAATACTAATGAGTTTACTAAACGCCCTTTTTCACGGTTGTGCCAGTTATAGATAAATGTTTTGCCTTCAGCTTCATGGCCTTTTCGTTCTGCATCTAATTGTTCAGCGGTATCAAAAGCATAATAGGCCTTCCCATTAGCAATTAATTCATCGGCATATTGTTTGTATAAATCTTTACGTTCACTTTGTCTGTAAGGACCAAATGTTTCATTCTTACCTGGACCTTCATCAAAAGAAATACCGCACCATTCTAATGATTTTACAATATAATCCTCAGCGCCTTCTACATAACGGTTTTGGTCTGTATCTTCAATTCTTAATACAAAATCACCATGGTGTTTTTTGGCAAATAAATAGTTGAATAAAGCAGTTCTTACACCACCAATATGTAAAGGTCCTGTTGGACTAGGTGCAAAACGCACACGTACTTTTTTAGACATAACGTAAAATAGAAATTGTTTGTTCTTCTGAATTTATTTCAGAATCTCGCGCAAAGATAAAATTATAGATTTTAAGAAGGAAGAACGAAGTGCTAAGTTTTCTATAAATTGGAATGCTGCTTACAAAATGGTCTGTTAAACCGAAATTAACATGAAATACGGCAGATATTAACAGAATCTTACCAATTTTTCAGAAATTACATTTAAAATAAAATCGTAGTTTAGTCAGTTAATAATAATGTTGAGTAATTAGTCCAGCGCTAATCACTAAAGCCTAAGAGCTAAAATCAGAATGAGCAATTTCCAAACCATAAAGCAAAAACTAGAACAGTTTATAAAAAGGTACTATACCAATGAACTGCTTAAAGGAGCCATTTTATTCTTCTCCATGGGTTTGCTATATTTTATAATTACCCTTTTTGTAGAATATGTGCTTTGGCTTAATCCAACGGCTAGAACTATTTTATTTTGGACATTCATTGTTGTAGAATTAGCCTTGTTTGTAAAATTTATTGTCATTCCCTTAGCCCATTTATTTAATTTAAGACAAGGCATAAATTTTGAAACAGCTTCTAAACTCATCGGAAATCATTTTCCTGAAGTCAATGATAAATTATTAAATGTACTTCAACTTAATCAAAATCCACAACAATCCGATTTGCTATTAGCAAGTATAGAGCAGAAGTCACAAGAGTTACAACCCATTCCTTTTAAATCTGCAATTAACTTTAAATCTAATACCAAATACTTAAAGTATGCTGCAATTCCTGTGGCCATACTTTTATTATCTTTTATTTCCGGAAAAATAAACTGGTTTAGTGATAGTTATGAGCGGGTAGTAAATTATAAAACTGCTTACGAACCACCCGCACCTTTTCAATTTTTTGTATTAAATGAATCTTTGCAAGCTGTTGAAAATAAGGATTTTAAATTACAGGTTTCTACTGCCGGAAATGTGATTCCTGAAAATGCTCAAATTAAATTCAATGGACAATCTTATTTTTTACAACAAGTGGCACCAGGAGAATTTCAGTATACGTTCAGCCTTCCAAAAGAGGCTATAGAATTTACTTTATCTGCAAATGGTATTAGCTCCAAACCATATAAACTAGCTGTATTAAACACACCTAATTTGGTGAATTTTGAAATGGTTTTAGATTATCCTGTACATACTAAAAAACAAGATGAGGTAATAAAAAGTACGGGTTCAGCGGTGATTCCTGAAGGTACCAACGTAACTTGGAGAGCAACCACGAAATCTACAACCAATGTTCAGATTTATGCAGAAGATACTTTAAATTTTAAATCTGGTGAGAAGGGTAGTTTTGAAGCTTCAAAACGATTGTTTAAAAATTTTAATTACAGCATTACTACCAGTAATAATGACCTGAAGGATTATGAAAATCTTGCATACAATATTAATGTTATTAAAGATGAATATCCTGAATTATCCATCAAGGTACAAAAGGATTCTATAGATCAGCAATCGCTTTATTTTTATGGACAAGCGACTGATGATTACGGTTTAAGCAAACTACAATTAGTGTATTATCCAACAGAAGACGACTCTAGAAAGATGGTGGAACCAATTCCAATTTCAACTTCTAATTTTTCTGAATTTGTCAGTGCGTTTCCTAATCAGTATAATTTAGAGGAAGGAGTCAGTTACCAACTCTATTTTGAAGTATTCGATAACGATGCACTTCATAATTATAAACGTTCCAAAAGCTCAACCTTTAGCTATAGAAAATTAACTAAAGATGAAGAAGAGCAGAAGCAACTTAATGAGCAAAATGAAACCATAAAAGATATTAGTAAAACCTTCGATAAGCTTAAAGAACAAGATAAAAAGCTCGAAGAATTATCTAAAACACAAAAAGAAAAAGAAAGTCTGAATTTTAATGATAAAAAGAAATTTGAAGAATTTTTAAAACGTCAGAAAAATCAGGAACAGTTGATGAAAAATTTCAACAAAAAATTACAAGATAATTTAGAGGAGTTTCAAAAAGAGGAAGAAAAAGAAGACCAATTTAAAGAAGACTTAAAAGAGCGTTTAAAAGAAAATGAAGCGCAACTTAAAAAAGATGAAAAGCTATTAGAGGAACTGGAAAAATTACAGGACAAAATTAATAAAGAAGAGTTCACTCAAAAACTTGAGGAACTAGCTAAGCAAAATAAAAATAAACAGCGCAGCATGAAACAGCTATTGGAATTAACCAAGCGTTTTTATGTGATGAAGAAAGCTGAAAAGGTTTCTATTGCGTTAGAAAAACTATCTGAAAAGCAAGAAAAATTATCTGAAAAGGATAAAGAAAACACAAAAGAAGCTCAAGAGAAATTGAATGAGGAGTTTGATAAACTTCAAAAAGATTTAGAAGATTTAAAGCGTGAAGATAGACAACTTCAAAAACCAATGGATATTCCTAGAGATGCGTTTTTAGAAGACGAGATTAAATTTGACCAAAAAGAAGCCAAAGAAGCTTTGGAAAAGAAGGAAGGTAGCGAATTAATATCGCAACCTCAAGAAGCTCAATCACAAGGTAAAAAGGCTAAAGAAAAGCAAAAGAATGCTGCAAAGAAAATGCAGCAAATGAGCGATATGATGAAAAAAGCCGCAAATGGAGGCGGAGGAGGAGGTGAACAAATGGCTGAGGATGTTGATGCCTTAAGACAGATTTTAGAGAACTTATTGTTATATTCTTTCGATCAAGAGGAGCTTATGGAAACTTTCGATAATATTGGTACTAATAACAATAAATACGGTAAGTACATTATAGCTCAGAGTAATCTCAGAACCCATTTTGAACACATTGACGATAGCTTATTTGCGCTGTCTTTAAGGCAACCTAAAATTTCAGAACATGTAAATTCTCAAATTACAGAAGTTTATTTTAATATCGATAAAGCATTAGATAATTTAACAGAAAATAGATTATATCAAGGAGTGGGTGCACAACAATATGCGGTGACTGCAACTAATGAATTAGCGAGTTTCCTAAGTGATGTTTTAGATAATATGGAAATGGAAATGAATCCTTCTCCTGGTGCGGGTCAAGGTGGTGAACAACTGCCTGATATTATTATGAGTCAAGAAGAATTAAATAAACAAATGGAAGAAGGGGTTAAAAAAAATGATGAAGGAAAAGATGGAGATAATGGAAAAGAAGGTGAGGGGGAAAAACCTGGTGAAAAAGGAAGAGAAGGAGAGCAAGGTAAAGGTGAAAAACCTGGTGACAAAGGTCAATCTGGTGATTCAGGGCAAAAGGGTGAGTCTGGTAAAAATGGTGAATCGGGAAAGCAAGGTAACGAAGGTAGCCAATCTGGCAAAGGTGAAGGAAATGGAGAGCAATGGGATAATGGAAATAATGGAAAGGGTGGAAAAAATGGTGCTGAAGGAAAAGATGGTGAAGGTGATGAGAATTTAGGTTATGGTGAAGGAGGAAGTGAAGAACAGAATGCTGAACTTTATAAAATCTATCAACAACAAGTTAAATTACGTCAGGCTTTAGAAGATCGTTTAGCTAAAGATGGAAAGATTCAGTCTGCAGGACAGTTAATTCGACAAATGGAGGATATTGAATCTGATTTGCTTAATAGTGGATTCACAAATAAAACTTTACAAAAGATGATGGATTTACAGCATAATCTTTTAAAATTAGAAAATGCAACCTTTATGCAAGGGCAGGATTCTAAACGGAAGTCTGAAACGAATAAGGAAGAATTTAATACTACAAGTCCAAGTCAAATCCCTACGGCAAAACAATATTTCAACACGACTGAAATTTTAAACAGACAAGCACTACCTTTGCAAAATCATTTTAAGAAGAAAATTCAAGAGTATTTTAAAAGCAGCAATGATTAGTTTTAACTACGAAACCGATTTTATATTAGAAAACAAGGACCAGTTAGAAAGATGGATTTCTAATACCATCACAGAAGAAAACTGTAGGGAAGGAGAGATTAATTATATCTTTTGTTCGGATGATTATTTGCATAAATTAAATGTAGATTTTTTAGACCATGATACCTTAACGGATGTCATTAGTTTCGATTACTCAGTAGGAAAAGAACTACATGGCGATATTTATATTTCTGTAGATCGAGTGAAGGAAAATGCATCAGATTTTCAAGTGTCTTTTAACGATGAAATAGCGCGTGTAATTATTCATGGTGTATTGCATTATTGCGGTTATAAAGATAAGACTGATGCGGATGAAAAAGTGATGCGTTCTAAAGAAGACCACTACCTAGCGAAGCGATAATAAGTACTTCTTTTTCATTGTATATTTGCAAATTCAAAAATGAATTAGGTATTCTTCTAACAAAGAAGAATAAATATAATATTAGGGTTCCTGTCTTATCAGGAATTTAATTGTTCCACGTGGAACAAAAATTAATAACGATATGTTTAACGAAGTTTATGACGTTATAGTTGTTGGTGCTGGTCATGCTGGTAGTGAAGCTGCTGCTGCGGCTGCAAACATGGGTAGTAAAACCTTGTTGATTACAATGAATCTTCAAAATATTGCACAGATGTCTTGTAATCCTGCAATGGGAGGAATTGCTAAGGGGCAAATTGTAAGAGAAATTGATGCTTTAGGTGGTTATAGTGGTATTGTATCTGATACGTCTGCTATTCAATTTAAGATGTTGAATAAATCTAAAGGTCCTGCAATGTGGAGTCCTAGAGTACAATCGGACCGCATGCGTTTTGCTGAGGATTGGAGAATGCTGTTAGAAAAAACAGAAAATCTAGATTTTTACCAAGAAATGGTTTCTGGTCTTTTAGTAGAAAATCACAAAGTTGTTGGTGTTAAAACCTCACTTGGTATCGAGGTAAAAGGTAAGTCGGTTGTATTAACCAACGGAACATTTTTAAATGGATTAATTCATATCGGAGATAAAAACTTCGGTGGAGGTAGAGCAGGTGAAAGAGCGGCAACCGGAATTACAGAACAGCTGGTTAATTTAGGCTTTGAATCTGGTAGAATGAAAACAGGAACACCACCACGAGTGGATGGTCGTTCTTTAGATTTTTCTAAAATGATAGAGCAACCAGGTGATGCAGATCCACAAAAATTCTCCTATTTAGATATTACCAAACCTCTAACGGAACAACGCTCTTGTCATATGTCTTACACGAGTGAATTGGTTCATGATTTACTGCGTGAAGGCTTTGATCGTTCTCCTATGTTTAATGGTAGAATTAAAAGTGTAGGACCACGTTATTGTCCTTCAATTGAAGATAAGATTAATCGTTTTGCAGATAAAGATAGGCATCAATTATTTGTTGAGCCTGAAGGTTGGAATACCTGCGAATATTATATAAATGGGTTTTCTACATCCTTGCCAGAAGATGTTCAATTTAAAGCATTGCGTTCTGTAGTGGGTTTTGAAAACGTGAAATTCTTCAGACCTGGTTACGCTATTGAATATGATTACTTTCCTCCGACTCAATTGAAACATACCTTAGAAACTAAATTGGTCGATGGCTTATATTTTGCAGGACAGATAAACGGAACAACGGGGTACGAAGAAGCGGCTTCTCAAGGTTTAATGGCTGGTATTAATGCAAGCTTAAAAGTACAAGAAAAGGAGGTGTTTACCTTACAACGCGATGAGGCTTATATAGGTGTTTTAATTGATGATTTAATTACAAAAGGAACAGAAGAACCTTATAGGATGTTTACATCGCGTGCTGAGTACAGAACGCTTTTAAGACAGGATAATGCAGATTTTAGATTAACTCCAAAAGGTTATGAACTAGGATTGGCTTCCGAAAAACGTTTAAAGCGTATGGAAGAAAAGCAATCTAAATCTGAAGCTTTTGTTGAGTTTTTTAGAAACACTAGTGTAACTCCAGAAGAGGCTAATCCGGTTTTAGAAGCAAAGAAATCTGCTACTGTTAAACAACAAGATAAAATGTTTAAGTTATATGCGCGCCCTAATATTACTATTGATGATGTGCGAAAGTTTGAAGCTGTATCGCAATATATTGATGAGCAAAATTTGGATACTGAAGTGATAGAGCAAACGGAAATTCAAGTGAAGTATGCAGGTTATATCGAGAAGGAAAAAAATAATGCTGATAAGCTTAATCGTTTAGAGAATTTAAAAATTCCGACTGATTTTGATTATTCAAAATTGAAATCTATGAGTATAGAGGCTAGACAAAAATTAACAAAAATTCAACCAGTAACTATTTCTCAGGCTTCAAGAATTAGTGGAGTTAATCCTAATGATATTTCTGTTTTATTGGTTTATTTGGGTCGTTAAATTCCTGCGAAAAAGGATATCCAAGATTCAGCGAAGCTAATCTCATGAATCATTATTTTAATGTTCCACGTGAAACAATTGTTTTATTGGTGCAAATAAACACCCCTAAAGTCCCCTCAAGGGGACAATGGTTCTAATAATATTTAGTGCTTCTGATTGTAAAAATTTGTTTTAAATACACCTTTTATTATCAATTAATAAAATTTTTAAAATATAAATTGTCCCCTTGAGGGGGACTTTAGGGGTGATAGAAAAACGATTAATAATATAAGAATAAATTTATTTCAAGTTCAAAATTACTATTTGATAAATCATAATTACCTTCTAATTTGTGGCAAACAAAAAACAAACATACTTAACCCTAAAAGATCACTCCGTTTCAAAAGAAGAGTTTCAATTATTATATAATGAAGAACTCGATATGTTAGAAACATTTCCTCAACCTCAAGGCGAAAAATTGTCTGAATATTATAAAAGTGAAGACTATATTTCGCACACCGACACGAAGCGAAATCTATTAGAATTTGTATACCACAAAGTGAGAGAAATTTCATTAAGGCGAAAACTTAAGCTTATTAATTCATTTCAGTCAGAATCCAAAACACTTTTAGATATTGGATGTGGAACAGGAGATTTTTTAGAAACAGCTTTAAAAGATAATTGGAAAATTACCGGAATAGAACCCAACGAAAGTGCTAGACAAATTGCAAATTCTAAAACTAATAATGCTGTTTTTGAAACCGAAGAATTGTCAAAATTAAAATCGAACAGTTTTGATGTTATCACCCTTTGGCATGTTTTAGAACATTTGCCAAATTTAGAAATGCATACGGCATTGTTAAAATCACTTTTAAAACCAAATGGTACTTTGGTCATTGCTGTTCCTAATTATAAAAGTTACGATGCGGAGTATTATAAAAACTTTTGGGCAGCATATGATGTGCCAAGACACCTTTGGCATTTCTCTAAAAATTCGATTTCAAAATTATTTAGTAAAGAACAGATGGAATTGATGAAACTGTTGCCAATGAAATTTGATGCCTATTATGTATGTCTACTTTCAGAAAAATATAAATCTGGTATTATGAATCCAATGAAGGCTTTTTGGGTAGGATGGCTATCTAATCGTAAAGCAAAGCGTACTAATGAGTATTCTTCGCATATTTACGTATTAAAGAATGTTAATTATTAAAATAAAGACGTTTATTAAAGGATATTTATTCGAATTAACCCAAACTAAGTAAAATCTTAGAACTACGCTTAAATCGCTTTATTTAAAGCTATTTTTAATAGATTATAAAAATAACCGAATTATATTTAATTGAAATTATCAATAGTTTAAAAATTAGGTAAATCACAATCTAACTTTTATACATTTGCACAACTTAATTAAAAATGTAATCACAAAGGGCTTTTAAAGCTCAACAATTATTTAAACAAAATAAAAAAACATGAAAAAAATAATTTTAAGCGTAGCGATTTTAATTTCTGCGGCATCTTGTCAAGAGCAAGAAAAAATTGGATTTATTGATAATGGTGAAATTATCAACGCATATCAAATGAAAATAGATATTGAAGATAAGTTTAAGGCTCAAGATGAAGCCTTCACTAAACAAAGAGATAGTATTGCGCGTGTATATCAAATGGAAATGCAATCAATTCAACAACGTTTAAGTACATTGTCTCCTCAAAAACAACAAGAGGAATCTCAAGCATTTTCTCAAAAATGGCAACCTGTACAACAACAAATGCAAATGCAACAACAGCAAATGGATCAGATGTATAAAACTGAGATCGATTCTGTGCTTTCAAAATTTAATGCTTTTGTTGAAGATTACGGTAAAAAGAACGGATACACGTTTATATTAGGAAAGAATCAGGCCGGAAGTGTAGTTTATGGTGATGAAACCAAAGATATTACTGAAGAAGTAACTACTGCGCTTAACGCTGCTTACGGTGAAAAAGATGAAGCTAATTCTAGTGAAAAAGCTGTAGACACTACAACCGAAAAATAGTAACTTTTATCTCGTTTTTATAATAAGCCAAGCCTAAGATGCTTGGCTTTTTTTATGCAATAAACGAGTTAACTTAATCGATAAATCTGTAAGAATAATCTTAGAATTTCCGTTACGTTCTATATGATAAATAGCATCTTGTATTTCATTTGAGATGTCTAAAATATTAGAATCATGAACAAAAGGAGCAAATTTTTCGAGTTTGAAATCTTCAGATTTTGGTTCTAAATATACTAAGCTATCGGCTTTATAGTTGAGTAATAATGCTTGTCTAAAGTAATCTAAACAGAAGTTAAGAAACTTTTTTTGCGTTTCTCTTCCCGTTTTAGCGATGTCTTCAGACCATGATATTAAATCGTGAATAGCTGCTTTATTACCTCTGGCTTTAAAGGCGGATCGGATCCAGAAAACAAACCATTTTTCAAACTGAATGTCTTCACTATCGTGGTAAATGAGGTCGCAGGCTTTATTATAATTACCATTAGATTGATGCGCAATTTTAATTGCTACAGACTGCTCAATATGATAATTTTTAATTAAAGCTTCAGAAATAGCTTCTTCTGCAAGCGGTGGAAAATGTAGAATCTGACATCGTGAACGAATGGTGTTAATAATCTGTTCTTCGTCTTCAGCTATAAGAATAAAGATTGTTTTTTCCGGTGGCTCTTCTATAAGTTTTAGGAGCTTATTTGCGGCTTGGGTATTTAATTTTTCAGCCATCCATATAATCATCACCTTATAACCTCCTTCATAAGATTTTAAAGTTAAAGATTTTACGATATCAAGAGCTTCATCGACACCTATCTGTCCTTGTTTATTATCCACACCTAGAAGCTTATACCAATCAAAAAGATTTCCGTAAGGTTGTTGGTCTAAAAGTTGTCTCCATTCTTCTAAATAGTATTTAGAAACAGGCTTACTTTTTACTTTATCACTAGTGGTTACAGGGAAGGCGAAGTGTAAGTCTGGATGCGAAAAATTCTGAAACTTTATGTTACAAGATTCATTTCCTCCTCTATTTTCACCATTTGTATTGCCGCATAATATGTATTGTGCGTATGCCAATGCCATGGGAAGTGTGCCAGAACCCTCAGGACCTACAAATAATTGCGCATGGGCAATTCTACCTGCATCTACACTTGTAGTGAGGTGATTTTTTATGTGTTTTTGACCTAAAACTTTAGAAAATTGCATAAAGCAAAACTATATAAAAAAATTCTGTTTCTAATCTTTATATTTGTGTTTCAAAACTCAATAAATATGAAGACACTTAACGATTTTAACTTTCAAGATAAAAGAGCATTAATACGCGTAGACTTTAATGTGCCCTTAAATGATGATTTTCAGGTTACTGATGCGACAAGAATAGTTTCTGCAAAACCGACAATTATTAAAATTTTAGAAGATGGCGGAAGTTGTGTTTTAATGTCGCACTTAGGTCGCCCAAAAGGTGTTCAAGATGAATTTTCACTGAAACATATCATTCCAAAAATTGAAGATGTATTAGGAGTTGAAGTAAAATTTGCAAGTAATTGTGTAGGAGCAGAGGCAGAAGAAAAAGCTAATGCCTTGCAACCTGGTGAAATATTATTGCTAGAAAATTTACGTTTTCATGAAGAAGAAAAGCAAGGAGATAAAGATTTTGCAGAGCAGTTGTCAAAATTAGGAGATATATATGTTAACGATGCCTTTGGTACTGCTCATAGAGCGCATGCTTCTACAACCATTGTGGCTGAGTTTTTCCCTGAGCATAAATGTTTTGGAAACCTATTAGCTCAAGAAATTGAAAGTATTAAAAAGGTTTTAGAAGATGGTGAAAAACCCGTGTTAGCAGTACTTGGTGGCGCTAAAGTGTCTTCTAAAATTACGGTGATAGAAAACATATTAGATAAGGTAGACCACTTAATTATTGGAGGTGGAATGACTTTTACGTTTATAAAAGCTAAAGGTGGAAAAATAGGAGATTCTATTTGTGAAGATGACAAAATGGAATTGGCCTTAGATATTTTAAAACAAGCTGAAGCTAAAGGTGTTAAAATTCATTTACCTGTAGACGTCATTGCAGCAGATGCATTTAGTAATGATGCTAACACGCAAGTATGCGATGTCACTGAAATTCCTGATGGATGGCAAGGATTGGATGCTGGTCCGAAATCGAGAGAAAATTTTGATGAAGTTGTAAATCAGTCTAAAACCATACTTTGGAATGGTCCTTTAGGTGTTTTTGAATTAGAAACCTTTTCTAAAGGAACCATTGCTCTTGGTGATTCTATTGCAAATGCAACCAAAAACGGAGCATTTTCTTTAGTTGGTGGTGGTGATTCTGTTGCTGCGGTAAAACAATTTGGTTTTGAAAATAAGGTAAGTTACGTCAGTACAGGCGGTGGAGCTATGTTAGAAAGTCTTGAAGGTAAAACCTTACCAGGTATTGCTGCGATTTTGAATTAATAAAGAACCATGAGAATATCTAAAGTTTTAATTATTGCTGCCATAATGACCTTGTTGGGTTGTTCTGGCAGTGATGATGGAAACTCCGAAGCGGTAGATTCAAGGTATAAAGTTCTATTTAATTATGAAGGAGATGTTGTATTTATTGGAGATCAAACGAATAAAGTCATTTTTGAAAGCTTTTCTATAGACTATTATTTAAGTATATTAGGTTATTATCACGATGCATCCACTAATTCTCTGTATTTTATTGCACGGAGTGATTTTTATTCGGGTTTTAAATTGCATCATATTAATTTGCAAGAGCTTTTTGAAACGAGAGATTATTACTATTCGGTTACATCTGTAGATATCAATTACAATTCAGACGATTATTTAATGTCTGGAGCCATGATGGAATCTGAAAATAGATATCATTTTATAGTAACGGAAGACGATTACAATATCCTTTTAAAAACTTACGAAAATGGATCATTGGTTGAAACGCATAACTTAACAACCACCTTTGATTTTGTTAACTTTGGTGTAGAAGGAATTGATTATTTACAGGCTTCTAATAAGCTAGTGTTTATTCAAGATGTGTTTAATTCTTCTAGTAAGAAAACGAGTATTATTGATTTGAGTACGCTTAATTTAATAGGAGAACACACCAGTTTTAACTATAATTATTTTGGTAGTTTTGGAAATGAACAAGATCAATTTTTAATAGGAAGAAGAGAATCTGGTTTTGAAGTTCATGAGTATTTAACAGATATTCAAGGAAATATTATCTCTAATAATACAGATCGTTATTCATTTGTAGGTCGTGCATCTATTGGTTATGATGCTAATGATAATGCCTTTGAATATTTTGTAGAAGGAGATGCTAGAGAAGAAGTGGGCACAATAAATACCACTACTGGTGAGTTGATAAAGGAAGGAATAGAAGGAGAACCTCACTCCAGAAATTCACCAATTTTTTATTTTACACCCAATTAACACTTTATTTTATAAAGCTTAACTAATGCTGTTTTAATATGTTACGATACATAATATTATGTTTTTTTACAATTGTTTTTGGTGTCAATGCATATGCACAAAACACTAATGATAGTATTGTAAAAAAATCATCGGACGTCGTTTCTTCAAAAGATACAGTTTTAGATGGTAAACTTTTTAAATCTGAAAATAAGATTGAAGCTATAATAGATTCAGTTGATATTAAAAGTCTTACAGATTTGCCTGAGGTCGCAGAGCTCGATAAAAAATGGCTCGATGAGTTGTATAGCAATTCGCTTTTCGATACCATCTATAAATCTGTTACAGAGCTAAACTATGAACCTGTAGATTACCCAGAACTTTCTACCGACACATTAAAAGCGCGGTTAGAAAGACTTAATACTAGAACACCGTTTAATGTAGAATATAACGCGTCTTTAGAAAATGTGATTAAAAATTATCTTAAGCATAGACGGAATTCTTTAGAGCGTTTAATGGGTTTAAGCCATTTCTATTTTCCAATGTTTGAGCAAGAATTTGACAAACATAACATTCCTTTAGAGATGAAATATTTAGCGATTGTAGAATCGGCATTAAAACCAAGAGCACGTTCTAGAGTGGGTGCAACAGGAATTTGGCAATTTATGTATGGCACCGGAAAAGAGCACAAACTCAGTGTTAGTAGTTATGTCGATGATAGAAGTGATCCTATAAAATCTACGACTGCAGCAGCAGAATACTTAAATAGAGTATATCGTATTTTTAACGATTGGGATTTAGCCTTAGCTGCTTATAATTCTGGTCCAGGTAATGTTAATAAAGCGATTAGAAGGTCTGGAGGTTCTAAAAATTACTGGAATATTAGACATAATTTACCAAGAGAAACAGCAGGTTATGTGCCTGCTTTTTTGGCCACAATGTACATTTTTGAATACGCAAAAGAACATGGGTTTAAACCAGAGCGTCCTCCTTTTCAATTGATACAAACCGATACTGTGCATGTAAAACAAATGATTTCGTTACATCATGTTTCTGAAGTAACAGGCATTAAAATTGAAGAATTACAGTTTTTAAATCCATCATATAAATTAGACATTATTCCTAAGGTTAAAGGTAAAACGTATGCTTTAAGATTACCTCGTGAAGCCATTGGTAAGTTTGTAACTCATGAAGATAAGATTTACGAATATGCAAATACGGAATTTAATAAGCGAGAAAAACCTTTGCCGAAGCTAGTTAGTGACGATACTAAAATTAGGTATCGTGTAAGAAGTGGTGATTATCTTGGTAAAATAGCTAGGAAATATGGAGTGAGAGTAAGCCAATTAAAACGATGGAATAACCTAAGAAGTAATAACCTTAGTATCGGTCAACGCTTAACGATTTATCCTAGAACACATGGTGGATCTAGTCCTTCTACACCTGTAAAAAAAGTGGTGAATAGCGCTGGAAAACAAACCTACACAGTAAAGTCTGGAGATTCTCTTTGGACCATCTCTCAAAAGTTTTCTGGAGTTTCAGTTCAAAATATTAAAGATTGGAACGATATTAGTGGTAATAAACTAAAAATTGGAATGACGCTTATTGTGTCTAAATAATAAACCAACAAAAATTATAAATTTATGAAAGCGCTATATACTGTATTGATTTGTGTGTTGTTATTAGCATGTGGAGATAAAAAAGAAGCCGATAAATCCATCTATCTACCAGCTTCAAACGGAAATTTAAATTCCATTTCTGTTGTCGCAGATAATCTAGTCTGGGAAGGAGGAGTAGGAGAACGCGTGCGAGATATTTTTGCAGCTCCATTAGACGGCTTACCTACTGAAGAACCATTGTTTAATATGAGGCAAATCCCTACTCAAGTATTCGATGGCTTTGCTGCAAGAAGTAGAATTGTACTTAAAATTGAAAAAGGAGATATTGAAGCTACAACAAAAATTGTCACAGACGCCTTTGCTAAGCCACAGACCGTTGCTGTTGTTGGTGGTAAAACGGATAAAGAGATTATCGCTCAATTAGAAGAAAATAAGGATAAAATTATTGATGCTTTTACAAAAGAAGAAGTGAAAGAAAAGCAACGTCGTATCGATTTGTCGTTGTTAGAGGATAAACAAATGGAAAATAAATTGGGTATTACAATACATATCCCTTCAGTGTATAGAATTAGTAAAGCTGACGAAGATTTTTTCTGGGTTCGTAAAAACCTTTCTAATTCTAAGACGATGGAGTTAATGTTTTATGAAGTACCATTAGAAACTATTTCTAAAGGAGACAGCACTATTGTAGATATCGTGAAAATGAGAGATGAGATTACAAAATCTAAAATTCCAGGTGAAGATGGTATTTATATGGCTGTAGAAGATGCTTATGCTCCATCTATGTTTAAAACTATAATAGACAACAAACCTGCATACGAAATAAGAGGTATGTGGGAAATGAAAGGTTATACCATGGCAGGTCCATTTATAACGTATGCAATAGAAGATAAAATAAACAATCGTTACTTAATTGCAGATGGGTATGTATATGCACCTTCTTTAGAAAAACGAGATTATATTTTTGAATTAGAATCTATTATTAAATCTATTACTATAAAGTAGTTTTTTTTAATTATCCGATATATCAAAAAAGGTCATCTAAATAATTATATTTTAGATGACCTTTTTTATTATGTGCAATGGAATCTAATCCATTGTTTCTACTTAATTATTCTCTTTATTGTCAGCAGATTCGTCTTTGCTTGCGTCCTTAAATTCTTTAATACCGCTTCCTAATCCCTTCATTAATTCCGGAATTTTTTTACCACCAAATAATAAAAGAATTGCAAGACCAATAATAACCCACTGCCATGGACCAACGAATAAAGGTATAATGCTTAAATTCATAATTTTTTAATTTAGACTGCAAAGTTAAGTAATTATAGTTTAATAATAGCGTTGTTATAGCAACTTTAAGACTTTATCATGATACTATTTCAGTATTTTAATTAATTTTGTTTTGATGGCAAAGAAGAAAATAAAAGAGAAAAAATTTACAAAAAAGTTACTTCATAAGTACCGTTTGGTCATTTTAAATGAAGATACTTTTGAAGAACGTTTTGCTATTAAATTAACGCGATTAAACGTTTTTATTTTGTCATCACTCTCAGCTATTTCATTAGTGTTTTTTACGGTATTATTAATTGCATTTACTCCATTGAGAGAATATATTCCTGGGTATTCTTCAGCCAAATTAAAAAAGAAGGCTACCATGCTAAATTATAAAACAGATTCTTTAGTACAAGAATTAGAATTAAATAAACGGTATTACGCATCTATAAGAAAAGTACTCACAGGTGATGTAGCTACGTTAGATTTTGATAGAGATTCCGTTATAGAAGCTGCTAAAAATGATTTAGATATTTTACAGGTACCTACAAATAAAGAGGATTCACTTTTACGAGAAAAAGTAGCAAAGGAAGATAAATACAATTTGTTTGAAGTTGCTGGTGATGATTCTAGTTATATTTTATTTCCACCAGTAAACGGTACTATTTCCGAAGGCTATAATTTAGAAGAAAAACATTATGCTGTAGATGTTGTTATACCTGTAAATACACCAGTAAAAGCAACTGCAGATGGTACCATAATATTTGCAGAATGGACCGTAGAAACAGGTTATGTTGTAATTATTGAGCACAACAGAGAATTGATTTCGGTTTATAAACACAATTCAGCTATTACTAAATCTCAAGGAGATGTTGTACAGTCGGGTGAAGTCATTGCCATGTCTGGTAATGCAGGAGAGCTCACCACAGGACCACATCTTCATTTCGAGTTATGGAGTAAGGGATATGCTGTAGATCCAACTAATTTTATCAATTTTGAATAATGCCTTCATTTAAAGCTGCACTTTCTAAACCGTTTGCTAAATATGTGGCAAAACGGATTCAAAAATGGTCTACGAGACCTGTTGAAACACAACAAAAAGTTTTCGAAAATTTAATATCTAAAGCCAAGCATACAGCATTTGGTAAAGATCATAATTTTGAGAGCATAACGACGTATGCCGAGTTTAAAAAGAACGTGCCTATAAGGGACTACGAAGAATTAAAACCTTACGTAGAACGCGTTGTCGCAGGTGAAGAAGATATTCTTTGGAAAGGCAAACCATTGTATTTTGCTAAAACCTCTGGGACGACTTCTGGTGCAAAATATATTCCTATTACAAAAGAAAGCATGCCAACACATATTGAAGCAGCCAGAAATTCGATTTTAATGTATATCTATGAAACAGGACATTCAAAATTTGTAGATGGCAAAATGATTTTCCTTCAAGGCAGTCCCATTTTAGAAGAAAAGAACGGTATTAAGTTAGGGAGGCTATCGGGAATTGTAGCCCATTATGTCCCTAAATATCTTCAAAAAAATAGATTACCAAGTTTAGAGACCAACTGTATAGAGGATTGGGAAACAAAGGTTGAAGCTGTGGTAGACGAAACTATAAATGAAGACATGAGTATCATTTCTGGGATTCCATCTTGGGTACAAATGTACTTTGAAAAACTTATTGAAAAGTCTGGAAAACCAGTAGGAGAACTATTTAAAAATTTCAACTTATTTATTTTTGGTGGTGTTAATTACGAGCCTTACCGAGCTAAGTTCGAAAACCTAATTGGGAGAAAAGTAGATAGTATAGAATTGTATCCGGCTAGTGAAGGCTTTTTTGCCTATCAAGATAAACAGCAAGAGCGAGGGATGTTACTTCAGTTAAATTCGGGTATATTTTACGAGTTTATTGAAGCCGAACATTTTTTTGATGAGAACCCTAAACGGATCACCATTGCCGATGTAAAGTTAAGCGTAAATTACGTCATGATTATTTCTACAACCGCTGGCCTTTGGGCATACAATATTGGCGATACAGTAGAGTTTACATCATTAAAACCTTATAGAGTGATTGTAAGCGGACGCATAAAACATTTTATTTCTGCCTTTGGAGAGCACGTTATCGGAAAAGAAGTAGAGCAAGCCTTAAAGGATGCTACCGCCAAAACATCAATTTCTGTAAATGAGTTTACGGTGGCTCCTCAAATAAGTCCGGAAGAAGGCTTACCGTATCACGAATGGTTAATTGAATTTGAAAACGAACCTGACGATGAAGCCACACTTATTGAAGCTCTAGATCAGTCTTTACAGCAACAAAATAGTTATTATTTAGATTTAATCGAAGGTAAAGTACTGAGACCGTTAAAAATTACAAAAATTAAGAAAGATGGATTTCAAACCTATATGAAATCTATAGGGAAATTGGGTGGTCAAAATAAAATTCCACGACTTTCTAATGATAGAAAAATTGCAGATAGTATGCACCAACTTAAATTAACCAAATAAACCTATATTTGTAGGTCAAATTAAGATATGATTACGAACAAAAAGAAACAAGGAAGAACGAGAGCTCAAGAGAGTTCTAGCGCTATAGAACGCATGTATATAACGATGAGACACCTCTTCAATCGTGGGTTTTATAAGCCTATGGGAGTTTCGGGAGAAACCTTACGAGAAGCGTTATTGTTATTACGACCAGAAATCTATGGTTCTATCGGAGAAGAAAAAGCAGAATTGGAAGGGTTGCTTTATGTTGTAGATCGTTTACCTCAAGGAATAGAAGAATGTACGTTTATAAACCTCACCAGTGATGAAGGTTATGGCAATTCACACTTTAAAGCTATAATTCCTCCAAAACGAAGACGTAATTGTTATCGTATTGACGATGAACAAATGAATATTGAAATCACTAGAGGTCGCTCAGAGATTTACGATATATTAACACACCTTACATTTCTGTTTGTAGAGTCTCATAAAATAAGCAAACGCGTTATAATTAGTGAAGATGGTTCTACGGTTAGAGACTGGCAAAAATTAGAGAGCGCTGTACTTTCTACAAAAAAGTTAACACAAAAAGAACGCGAAATAGCCATTACGCATACGGCTAATATTTTAGGAAGAACATTTAACGAACTTACTGAGGCCTATCCTAAATTTGCAATTGAAGGGCAGCCAGAGCGCTTACTCCATATTGTATATTGGTTAGGAAAATTGGCAATAGAAGAAACCATTAATAACTCTAAACGTACCATTACTTTTAGCCCTGTCTTAAGAGAGCGTTTAGGGCACCATATACATGGTGAGGTTTGGGCAGATACTATAAAATCTGAATTACATAAACATGGTTTGTTAGAGCGTCCGATTCATATTATCAGTGCTAATATGCATAGTGTTATGAACTCTTTATTTGCTAAAGGAGCGCTTAAAGGTGCTAATGCTAAAAAAGATATTTTTGAAACTTATGAGGCGTTAAGTGATTCCAAAAACTCAGACCTACGTAGTAAAGTTGAAAAGCTAGCTGTACAAAATGGAATGATTCAAATCAAAGACACCTCAGGAACGAATATAGATATTCAGATTTTTGACACGGCTAAAATTGATTTTTCTAAAACTGAATTTAAATATTTAGAAGAAGTTAAGGAAAATAAAGCTGTTATTTTTGTCATGGATTATGCTTTTGGAGAGCAGGCTTATGAAACTTTAGATGAATTTTTAAAACCTATAAATGTAGATGGTAAATCGGTTCATTTAGACGTAAAATCGATCTCTATTATGGGTAAAGCTGGCATCTTAGAAGGAGGTAAGGGAGATGTTATGATTCCTACAGCACATATTTTTGAAGGTACAGCAGATAACTACCCTTTTAAAAATGAGCTGAGCAAAAAAGATTTAACCGACTGTGGTGTGTCTGTTTACGAAGGGACTATGGTGACCGTTTTAGGGACATCGCTTCAAAATAAAGAAATTTTAAAATTCTTTAAAAAATCGACATGGAATGTTATTGGTTTAGAAATGGAAGGAGCGCATTATCAAAAAGCCATACAAGCAGCCTCTAGAGTTAGAGGTAGCATAAACGAAGATGTTAAAGTAAGATATGCGTATTATGCCAGTGATAATCCTTTAGAAACAGGAGGTACATTAGCCTCTGGAGGTTTAGGTACTTCTGGAGTGAAACCAACATATGTTATTACAAAAAAAATACTAGAACAAATATTTAATTCATAAACAATGAGTGAGAAATTACCACAACAACCCGACAATGAAGAGGTTGATTTAGGGCAATTATTTAATGCAATCGGTAGAGTATTTGAAAAATTCTTTGCTTTTATTGGTCGTATCTTTAAGGGGATTTTTTCGGCTATTATATACACTATAAAGCCACTAATAGTTTATTTTAAATTCGTTGCAGTAGGTCTCTTAATAGCAATTATACTTGGTTTTATTTTAGATAAAAAATCAGGTCCTATGTATGCCTCCAAAATGATTGTTGAAGCGCATTTCGATTCTAAATATGAATTAGTTAGTAGTATCGATTATTTTAATGCTTTAATTAAATCGAATAATATTGCGGAGTTGTCAGAGATCTTTGAATTAGATAGTGCATACACAAGTAAATTAAAGGGTTTTGAGTTAGATGCTGGCCCTGTAACACAGAATGATTTGTTTGTAGAGTACGACACTTATTTAAAATCTATTGACACCTCATTAGTAGATCAATTAGAATATGAAGAGTATGTTAGTAATAGAGATTTGTTATCTGGTAGTATTTATACTATTACTGCAAAAGCAAATAAGCAAGATATATTTTTGAAGCTTGATGAAGGATTTAGAAAAACATTTGAAAATGATTTTTCAAAGCGACAAAAACGAATTAGAGACACTTTAGCAGACATTGAAAGATTAACGTTAACAACAGAATTATCGCGTTTAGATAGTATTCAAAAAACATATCTGGAAGTCTTAATGAACGAATCTAAAAAGAAAGATTTATCGTTTGGAATAAACACAGGACTCCCTCTTCAAGAAGAAAATTCAATAACTAAGGAGTATGATTTGTTTTTGAAAGAACAAGAAATTAGAAGAAACCTTAATTATTTAAATAAGAAGGTTGCTGAAAAAGATACTTATTTTGATATTGTTTCACCTTTTGATAAATTGGGTGTTGAAGATAAAAAACTGCATACACGTTACTATGTTATATTTCCAATTTTAGCCATTTTACTATTTATTCTAGGCTTTATGGTCATCAGAGTATTTAAATTTATAAAAGATTATGAATAAAACACAATCTGTATTAATTACTGGTGGAGCAGGTTTTATAGGGTCAAATTTTATAGTTTATTTTTTAGAAAACAATAAAGATATTAAAGTTGTTAATTTAGATAAGCTCACATATGCAGGTGAGCTTTCTAATTTAAAGGAAATTGAAAACAATGCTAATTATACGTTTGTTCAAGGAGATATTTGTGACTCAGAGCTGGTAAATGAACTTTTTAATATTTATAACTTTTCTGGAGTGATACATTTTGCTGCAGAATCTCATGTAGATAACTCTATTAAAAATCCAGATGCTTTTATAAAAACAAATGTTAACGGCACATTTAACCTATTAGACATCGCAAAGAAAAATTGGATGGAGGCTCCGTTTAAATTTAAAGACGGTTGCGAGAATAATAGATTTCATCATATATCTACCGATGAGGTTTATGGAACATTAGGTAAAATAGGTCTATTTACTGAAACTACTCCTTATGCACCTAATAGTCCTTACAGCGCATCAAAAGCATCATCAGACTTTATCGTAAGAAGTTATTTTCATACTTATGGCATGAATGTGGTTACTACCAATTGCAGTAATAATTATGGCCCAAAACAGCACGATGAAAAACTGATTCCAACTATAATAAGAAAGGCTATACGTAATGAGCCTATTCCTATCTATGGAGATGGAAAGAATATTAGAGATTGGCTATATGTAGAAGATCATTGTAAGGGTATTGGTTTAGCATTTAAATACGGAACTGCTGGAGAGACTTACAATGTTGGAGGTAAGAATGAACGCGATAATTTATATATCGTTCATAAAATTTGCGAAATATTAGATGAGATAAAGCCTAGAGAAAACTCGAGTTCTTATGCCGATTTAATAACTTTTGTTAAAGATAGACCTGGACATGATTTTAGATACGCTATAGACGCTTCAAAATTAGAAAACGAACTAGGTTGGAAAGCCAATGAGAATTTTGAATCTGGTATATTGAAAACGATAAACTGGTACCTCAATAAATATAATAGTTAATATGAAAGGAATTATACTTGCTGGTGGATCTGGTACAAGATTGCACCCATTAACTTTGGCGGTCAGTAAGCAGTTAATGCCTATCTATGATAAACCGATGATTTATTATCCTTTATCGACTTTAATGTGGGCTGGAATTAAGGATATTTTGATTATTTCGACACCTCAAGATTTGCCTTTATTCAAAAAATTGCTAGGAGATGGTAAACAGTTTGGCTGTAACTTTGAATATGCTGTACAAGAAGAGCCAAATGGTTTAGCACAAGCCTTTATAATCGGAGAAGATTTTATTGATAACGATAAGGTGGCGTTAATACTGGGAGACAATATTTTTTACGGTACAGGTTTAGCTGAATTATTACAACAAAATAACGATCCAGATGGAGGTATTGTATATGCTTATCACGTGCACGATCCAGAGCGTTATGGTGTTGTTGAGTTTGATAAGGATGATAATGCAGTGTCTATAGAAGAAAAACCCAAACATCCTAAATCTAATTATGCTGTTCCCGGAATTTATTTCTATGATAACTCAGTAGTAGACATCGCTAAAAATATTAAGCCAAGTAAACGCGGTGAGTTAGAGATAACGGATGTTAATAAAGCCTATTTAAGTCAAGGAAAATTAAAGGTAAGTGTACTAGATAAAGGAACAGCTTGGTTAGACACAGGCACGTTTAAATCTTTAATGCAGGCTTCACAATTTGTACAAGTTATAGAAGAGCGTCAAGGCTTAAAAATAGGGTCTATTGAAGAAGCAGCATACAGAATGGGATATATTGATAAAAAACAATTTATAAAAGTGGTGAAACCGTTAACAAAAAGTGGTTATGGTAAGCACTTATTAAGTTTAGTTTCTGAATAATATGAATGTAATAGAGACGACGTTAAAAGGCTGCTTTATAGTACAACCTCAAGTTTTTAAAGACAAACGCGGTTATTTTGTTGAGAATTACAATCAAAAGGAGTTTAATAATGCATTGGGTTTAGAGGTTAAGTTTGTTCAAGATAACGAATCGCAATCCTCTAAAGGTGTATTAAGAGGCTTACATTACCAATTAGGAGAATATGCACAAGCGAAATTAGTTAGAGTCATAAAAGGCAGGGTTTTAGATGTTGTTGTAGATTTAAGAGAACATTCAACCACATTTGGTGAACACTTTTCTGTTGAACTATCTGAAGCAAATAAAACACAATTATTTGTTCCAAGAGGTTTTGCACATGGGTTTATTGTCTTAGAAGATGAAACTATTTTTAGTTATAAGTGTGATAATTTTTATCATAAAGCCTCAGAGGCTGGTATCTTGTACAATGACGAAGACCTAAATATCGATTGGCAATTGCCAAGTTCAGAATTTATACTTTCCGATAAAGATATTCTATTGCCTAAATTTAAAGATGCACAACTATGATTCGTGTACTTGTAACGGCAAAGAACGGTCAATTAGGGCAGTGTTTTCAAAATTTGGCACCTCAGTATGCTGATATTGAATTTGTGTTTAAAACATCTTCTGAATTAGATATTACAAACAAAGCTAAAATCGAAGGAGCATTTGGTTCACATTCATTTGACTATTGTATTAATTGTGCCGCTTATACAGCTGTAGATAAGGCCGAAGAAGCAATAGAGTTAGCAGATAAGGTAAATCATATAGGAGCAAAACTATTAGCAGAATCTTGTAAGAAATTTAATGTCACTTTAATTCATGTCTCTACAGATTTTGTGTTTGATGGTAAAGCAACAGTACCGTATTTAGAAGGTGATATTACTAATCCCTTAGGTGTATATGGTAAAACGAAGCTCAAAGGAGAACAAGCCATCTTAAAAACGCTAAAACACTATTTTATAATAAGAACCTCTTGGTTGTACTCAGAATATGGTAATA
Organism: Winogradskyella sediminis; assembly: GCF_003387355.1. GTDB lineage: Bacteria > Bacteroidota > Bacteroidia > Flavobacteriales > Flavobacteriaceae > Winogradskyella > Winogradskyella sediminis. Next base: position 652,030 of record NZ_QUNH01000001.1, on the reverse strand, counting down.
ATTTTTTAAAAACGATGTTGAGGTTAGCTGAGCAACGTGATGAATTGGGTGTCGTTGGTGACCAGGTTGGTGGTCCCACATATGCTAAGGATTTAGCAGAAGCTATATTACAAATTATTGAGTTGAAAACAACTCACTATGGTATTTATCATTATAGTAATGAAGGAGAGATCAGTTGGTATGAATTTGCAAAAGAAATATTCAGACTTAGCGGAAGTAGTGTAAAGCTCAATAAAATAGAAACCAAGGATTACCCAACACCAGCAATACGACCTAAATATAGCATTTTGAATACAGATAAAATAAGTCGATTACTATCAATTAAAATACCTAATTGGAAAGTGAGTTTAGAAAAAGTATATTCTAATCTTTTAAAACAAAAAGTTTAAATCACATTTTTATATATGTTATTCAATTCCCTCGATTTTGCTATATTTTTCCCTATAGTTTTTGCACTCTATTGGCTTGTGGCAAGAAATCTCACGTTAAGAAATGTTCTGATTCTTGTGGCTAGTTACACTTTTTATGGTTGGTGGGATTGGCGTTTTTTGTTTTTAATTGCTGTGAGTACAATAGTCGATTTTTATGTCGGCAAGCAAATGCATAAAGTAGAAGATAAGGGAAAACGAAAACAGCTGTTGCTTGTCAGTTTGTTCGTCAATTTAGGGTTTCTAGTTTATTTTAAATACACTAATTTTTTTATAGAATCGTTTGTAGATTCGTTCCGATTATTTGGTAATGAACTAGAAGTGTCTACATTAAATATCATTCTACCTGTAGGTATCAGTTTTTATACGTTTCAAACATTAAGTTATACTATTGATATTTACAGAAAACAATTAAAACCAACACATGATATTTTAGCGTTTAGTGCTTTTGTATCGTTTTTTCCTCAATTAGTAGCAGGTCCTATTGAAAGAGCCTCACATTTATTACCGCAATTTTATAAAACTTATACCTTCAACTACAAGTTAGTAAAATCTGGTCTATTGCTAATGGCTTTTGGCTTGTTTAAGAAAATGGTTATTGCAGACAGAGCTGCGCTTTATGTTAATCAAGTTTATAATAATGTGGATGATTATGGAGGTGTAGGTTACATATATGCTACAGTCCTTTTTGCATTTCAAATTTATTGTGATTTTTCTGGGTACTCGGATATTGCCATTGGGTTAGGGAGAACTATGGGCTTTGATTTAATGAAGAATTTTGACAGCCCTTATATTTCAAAATCACTAACTGAGTTCTGGAGACGATGGCACATTTCGTTATCTACTTGGTTTAGAGATTATCTTTATATTCCTTTAGGAGGTAATAAAAAAGGTAAATTTAGGACCTATGCTAATATTTTTATTGTGTTTGTAGTAAGTGGGTTGTGGCATGGAGCAGCTCTGACGTTTATAATTTGGGGAGCAATCCATGGTGTAATATTAATGATAGAAAAGGGTACTTTTAAGATAAGAAAAAACATATTTAATAAATTAGGATTACTAAAAAACAACTTTTCAAATCATCTTTTCTTTGGTTTAATTATTTTTAGTATTGTATGTTTTGCCTGGGTGTTTTTTAGAGCGAATTCTTTAAGTGATTCCTTTCAAATAGCGTCAGGGTTTTTCAATGATTTTAATTTAGGAGATATATTTAAAAAAGACACCTATTTAATAGGTTTTAAACCTAATGAGTTTAAGATAATTAGTATTGCTATTTTATTGTTGTTTATGTTTGAATATCTGCAGAGAAAGCATAATATTATAACGTATCTAAATAATCAATCAACGGTATTTAGATGGTTGTTTTATTTAAATATTGTGTTAACAATAATTGTGTTTGGTATTTATGGTGACAGAAATATTCAAGAGTTTATTTATTTTCAGTTTTAAAATATAAATATGAAAAAGTTAGTTTTAAAAGTGTTTTTATTTTTAGGGATTTTACTTTCTCTCTTGTTGTATGTAGATTCTTTTTTTCTTAAAAATCAAAACACTTATGTAAGTACATTTAATTCGTTATATCAATCTGAAAAGAATTCAACTGATGTGCTTTTTTTAGGAAGTTCTCATCTCAATAAAGGCATTGATACTTATATAATTGATGCAAAATGTAATGTTAATTCTATTAAAATATCGGCAGGAGGAATTAATATAGTTCAGGTATATTACAATTTATTAGAAGCTTTAACAAATCAATCACCTAAATTGGTCGCTATAGAGATATGGCCAATAATTGAACCAACAAATATAAATAATACGCTCTTTGACTCAAATAACCGATTGTTAGTTCACCCATTTAATGGAGAATATTTTAAGCGATTTGGAGTGCCGAAGTATAAGGAAATTGGTTCGATCTATCCAGACAACAAGATGTATAATATGTTCAATTTTTTTAGATTTCATGAAAATTGGTCAGATTTAAGTAGTATTTCTCAATCACTAGAGAGTAAGTTATCTCATAAAGGAAAAAAACTTAATTATAATTTTAATAAAAGATTGTGGGTTTTACCATCACACAAGATACAGGAATTTGAGTCTAAGACATTTGACTATGATGACATGTATTTGTCTGCTCAAGAAGAAGTTTATCTTAATAAAATTATAGAATTATCAAATGATCACAAATTTAAATTACTATTATTTTCAACTCCTGTTTATGATAAGTATTATAATAAAACAAAACCCGGATTTGAAAAAATAGCGACTACCTTGAAGAATATTGAAAAAGATAATAGTAATGTACGGTTCTTTGATATTAATAGTGAATTAGGTGGTCTAAATTACACTTACGTTATGGATGGTAAAGTATCACAGAACCAACATTTAAACTATAAGGGGATAATTAAAACGAGCAATTTAATGGCCAATTATATTAATAATGAATATGATTTAGAGAATAAATCTATTACTAATTTAGAGCCACTTTATCCAGAAAAATTGCTTTATAATAAAACAGAGTTTGAAAAAGATTCTACGTTTTTAGGTGAAGTATATCAAGTAAAAAACAACAAAATTATTAAGGTAAATAACCAAAATGAAATTATCATTAATGAACACGACAAGATGATTAATATTGAAGGGTGGATGTATAAAAATGACATAAATCTAAATCATTCTAAAAAACTATTAGCCTTAAAAAAAAATGATGATTTTATTTTTTTATCAGGTAAGGAAATGAAAGAAAGAGTAGCTCATCATAATATCAATAAATATGGCAATGATTATAAAAAAAGTGGTTATAGCTTTAGCATTAACAAGCTATTTTTAGAAAAGGGTAAGTATAAGATTTTTCATTTAATTGAAAGTTCTGACAAAGAACTATTTGTACAAGATATGTGGAAATGGATTGTAGTAAAGTAAACCTATAACCAAGAGTACTGGTTTTAATTTAACCCTTTAATTTTTGTAGTACTAATAGCTTTGTTATTAATATATTTTTTTAAACAAAGATTTTAATTCTATCAACTATTGCAACAAACCTAATTAAGAGCATACAACACTTCATAATGTAAGTCTTTAGAAGTATAAATAAACTATTCTTTATAAGCTAAACCAATTGGTTAAAACAAAGGAAGTGGATATAATGAATAGGATATACTTATAGTTTCCATTACTTTCGCATATCATTTTAATAAGAACCTTTATAAACTTCATTTCAACAAATAATTATAGGCATCAAATTATGAAACTTAATAACCTATAAATAAAAACACTCTTTAGAATTCAAAATTATTAATATGGTTAAAGGTATCTTAAAAAGACTTAAGGATAACGATCTTGCAAATAAGAGTTTTCAAGTACTTTCTATTAGGGTATTTGGAGTTGTTTTGAGTTTTACAACGCTTTTATTAATAACCAACAACTTCCAAGAAGATTTAGTAGGTAAATATAATTATCTAAACTCTATTTTAGTCGTATTAGGCTCAATTAGTTTATTGGGTATGAATAGTTCTTTTTTACAGTTTTCTGGAATGCTTGATGCTCAGAACGAGTTTCAAGAGGTTGTAAATATTTATAAAAAGAAAATAAAAATATTAATTATCTCTTGTGCTGTATTAATTAGTATATATCTTTTAATTAAACCGCTCATTTCTGAATATTTAAAGGAAATTCAAATAAATGTGATTTTGGAAAAAGCATTTATTGGATTGTTTTTTTATGCCATTAGTTTATTAAATTATGAAGTTGTTCGTGGACTTAAAAAGCTAATACAATCAGAATTTTATAGAAATATTTTAAGATTTGGAACTTTGTTTGTTGTGGTAATTATCTTAATCTATTTAGATAGGGAAGATCTTTTTTTAGATTTATTTATAGCAACATTTATCCTCACGGCTATAATAACAAGTATCAATGTTATAATTATACTAAAAAAAATTACATCTAAAAAAGCTGTTGGAGAGACTAGAATAAGTTATAAGAAAATTTTATCGGTTTCCTTACCAATGACAATTAGTTTTTTGGCACTTTTAATTATGCAAAGTATAGATGTTATAATGCTTAAAAATTATTATGAATATCACATTGTGGCTTACTATGGCGTTGTTATGAGAGTTTCTTTTTTAATAAGCATAGTTTTAATGTCTATCAATGCCATAATTTCTCCTTTAATTTCTAAATTGTTTTTTTCAGAACAAAAACGAGATTTGATAGAATTAATGAACAAATCTATAAAGTTAAATTTCCTACTTACTCTCCCATTAATCTTACTTTTACTGATTTTCCCCAAGTTTGTATTAAGTTTTTTTGGGGACAATTATCAAGACTCTAGTAATGTTTTAATAATAATCTTATTAGGTCAAATTATTAATGTTTTTTCTGGGTCAGTTGGAGTATATTTGAACATGACTGGAAGGCAACTCGTATTTCAGAGAATACTTTTAGTTACATTAGTTATTAACGTGCTTTTAAATTTAACACTAATTCCTGTTTATGATATGGTTGGTGCAGCAATAAGTACGTCGATTAGTTTAATTGTTTGGAATATAACGGGTGTAATTTATATCTACAAAAAGGATAAAATTTTATTATTTATTAATAGATCAGTTTTTTATGGTTCAAAGTAATAGTTTTAATAACAAAATAATACCTAATACATTTTTAATTGGTGCGCAAAAATGTGCAACAACATCTATATATGATTGGGCTTCACAACACCCAGAAATTTGTGCTCCCTTATCTGTTAAAGATTATGAATACTTTACAAGAAAGGAGTTTTACAGTAATAAGGACTTATTGTCTAGTTTTTACGAAGAGGTTTACAATGATGAAAAAATAATATTTCAAGGAAGTGTACATTATATTTATTTTAAAGAAGCCTTAGAAAGAATTAAGATTGCTAATCCAGACTCAAAGTTTGTATTAATTCTTAGAAATCCAATAGAAAGGGCTATATCTGCTTATAATTATGCAGTAAAGTTTAATTATGAAGATCTTCCTATTGAGGAGGCTTTCGATATGGAGGACCAAAGAATTGAAACGGGTGATATTAGAACTTTATCTGAGCTAACATATAAAACTCACGGTTTGTATTATAAACAAATTGCTGAGCTTCTTAAAATTGTTAATAGAGAGCAAATACATATTATACTTTATGAAGATATAACTGAAAATCCAGAAAAAGTAGTAAAAGATTTATTTAGTTTTTTAGACGTTAATAATACGTTCTTACCCGAGTTTAGAACCTTAAACAATACAGGGCAGATTAGAAATAAATGGATTCAAAAAATCGGATTTGGTGATAGCCCTATTAGAAATTTCTTTATAAGAAAAGTTCTACGAGTTTTTCTTTCCGAAGAAAGGTGGGCCAAATTGCGCTTTTTTGTCATTCATGCAAATACAAAAAATGCCAAGACAAATTATGAAAGTATAATTAGTAAAGAGACCAAAAATGAATTGGATGCATTTTTCCGAGAGGATATTGATAATCTTGAAAGATTTTTAGGAAGAGATCTATCAACTTGGAAATAAATTTTAAATGAATATGGTTAAAAAAGCCTACATTTTCTTTTTTGTTTTAGGAGTTTTTTTTCTTCCGTTTAACTCTCAAATCCCGAAATGGCTTGGGTTCCTTGGGGAATATAGCTCAGATTCATCACCAATATTTTTTCTTATATCATTTTTATTTCTAATATTCTATAGTTTATTAAAAGGTAAGATATATATACCATTAAAGTCTTTAGAGTATAATTTATTCTTAATATTTTGTCTCTTGTTGGGACTTGCAACTATAATTAACTTACCCCATATTTTAGATTATTATTTTAAGCAAACTACAGGAATAAATAGATTTATAAGGCAGCTGTTATCTCTTTTAATGATAAGTGTTGTTTTCTTTATTGTCTTTATAAATGTATGTAGAGAATATGGTGTAAGTAAGTTTTTCTTTATGCTAAGAAAAATATTTTTTATAAGTTTTATAATCGTATTTAGTTGTGGAATAATAGAGTTTATTATTATAACTTTTAATCTAAAAGAATTAATTCCTGTTGTAAAACTATTTGATTATCTGCCGTTTGTGGATATCTATTTAGATTTTAGACTAGGAAGGGTGTCGTCTACTACTTTTGAACCTCCTGCATTAAGCTCGTATTTATTAACGATATCTGGGTTTATGTTTAGTTACATATTTACTTCAAAAAAACCATTGAGATTTTTACCCTTTTTAATGGTTGTGCTTTTAGCACTTTTAACCAAGTCAAGAACAGCATTCGTAATTATAATAGTTCAGATTGTTTTTGGGGTGTATTATTCGTATAATAAGTATCCTAAATTTAAAACACTTTTCACTAAAGCCATGATGTTAGGTATGGTTGTTTTGGTATTAGGTGTTGTTTTTAAGGGAAAAGAAATTGCCTCTAGTATTGAAGAACGAATAGAGGCTTTGAATTTTGCGAATAATTTAGAGTTTAAATCATCAGAGAATGCTGTTTCTAATAAATCGAGGCTTGGTATTCAATATGCGAATTTTCAAGTATTTAAGGAAAATCCTGTTTTCGGGACTGGTTGGGGACAGCAAACGTTTCAAGCATTAGATCATTATCCTGATTGGGCATTAAAACACAACTATGAGTTTAAAACCATGTATTTAAATGAAGAGGTGAAATCTTTTCCACCAGGATATAATATGTATTTACGGATACTAACAGAAACAGGTATCGTAGGTTTTATAGGTTTTTCACTTTTTTTATATGTTATTATTAAGAGGATATTTATCTATTATAAAACCATTAAAAGATACAACTATATTGTTATAGCATTAATCATTAGTTTCTTTGGTTATTTTTTAAATTGGCTGCAAATAGATTCATTTAGACTTTATGGATTTTGGATTTGCTTGGCAATATTAATTATGCTAAAAAAAGAGAAAAATGACTAAGATTATAGTTTTAATTCCGCATTATAATAATTTTGAAGATTTAATCCTGTCAATTAAATCTATTAATGAAAGCATTAATGTCGATATTTTAATCGTGGATGATGGTAGTAAAAGTAGCGTTCCTGTAAAATCGGAATTAGAGAATTTTTATCAGCACGGAAAAATATTTTTAGACATTTTAGAAGAGAACAAAGGCATAGAATTTGCTCTAAACAGAGGATTAGAACTTATAGAATCCATGGACTACGAGTATATTGGTAGATTAGATAGCGGTGATTTTTGTATAAAAGATAGGTTTAAAAAACAAATATCGTATTTAGAGACCAATAAGGACACTTATTTACTTGGTACATGGGTAAATGTCATTAATGCAGATAAAGAACTATCTTATGTTTTAAAACACCCTATAAGTTATAATGAAATAAAAAAGAAAATGTTTACGAACAGTATGTTTGTTCACCCATCTGTTGTTTTTAGAAAATCGATTTTAAAAAATGTAGGATATTATCCTACAAACTATAAGGCTGCAGAGGATTATGCGTTTTTTTTCAGAATAGTAAACAATTATAAATCTGAAAATTTACCAGAGGCACTTTTAAATTATGTAATTGATGATAAGTCTATTTCATCAACAAAAAGAAAATTACAAGTAAAAAGCAGAATTAGAGTTATATTATACAACTTTAGGTTTGGTTTTTATCCGATTTATGGTTTGGTAAGAAACGTCTTGCTTTATTTTATTTCTCGAAAAACAAGTCATAATATTAAACGTATTTTTAGGGCTTGAAAAATATCATTATTAAATATTACGAATATTTATTCTGTTTTTTAATTTTCTTTTTACCACTAGAAGGAGAATTAAGGGTAGTGCCTAATATCATATTAATATTACTTGGTTCTCTATATTTTTTTGTTATTAAGAAAACAGATTTTAAACCATGTAAAAATTCTATTTTCATTACTTTTTTAGCGTTTCTTGGCTATCTTATTATTAATATTTTATGGACTCAAAGTTTAATAGAAAACATATTTATTGTTGAAAAGTTATTAATAATTATTGTTATTTACTTACTCTATTTACCAATAAATATCAACTTAAATGTAAAGTTTTCGTTTATTTTAGGGGTTTTGGTCGCCATTCTCATATCTGTATTTAATATCTGTGGGTATATCCTTAAAACTTCAGACTTTAATTTTTCGGAAGGTGGCATTGTTACTGAGGTTTTAATTACTGAACGAATTTATTTGGCGCTTATGGCAGTGCTTAGTTTTGTGTTTTCACTTGATTTAATTAGAACATCAAATAAAACAAAAAAGGCATTCCTTATCGCTAACTGTATAATGGTTGTTTTTTTTATTTTGTTAGTTTCAGCTCGTATGGCACTACTTTCACTAGTTTTTATCGGAATTTATAATTTAATCATTCTAAGAAAATATAAAATCCTACTCGTAGGTATAGTTTTAAGTTCTGTAGTGTTAAGCGCTTCGTTTATGTTAAATGAAAACCTGAAACATAGATTTTTATATAATAATAAACAGTCCACTTTTATTGAAAATTTTAAAAAATGGGAACCTAGAGTTGAGATTTGGAGCTGTGTATACACTATATTTAATGAACAATCTATAACTGAAAAAGTTTTTGGTTATGGTTCGTTTAAACGAACAAATAGAGCTCTTGAGAATTGTTATTCTACGTCTATTGAAGACCTTACTAAAAGAAAATGGTTTTTAAAAACAAAGTATAACACACATAATCAATTTTTTGATGTTTTAATATCTATAGGTTTTATAGGTTGCTCTCTTTTTACTGTATTTTTAATAGTAAGTTTGTATCGAAATAGAAAAGATAGAATCAATGTCTCCATTATACTTACATTTATATTTGTCTTTCTTGTAGAAAACTGTTTTCATAGACAGGTTGGCGTTTATTTGTTTGCTATGGTATTAATTTTAATCTCTAGAAATCCAGAAGCAGTGAGGTGTTTAAATTGTCATAATGAAGAAAATTAAAATTATTCATATTCTACACTCTGTGGGAGGTGTAGATACTTCGCTTAGAGTGTTAATTAATGCTATGGATGCCTCAAAGTTTGAGCATGTTGTAATACATGGTACAAAAGACAGTTCTAACTTTATAGATGCTACAAATACAGCTGTTAAAGAGTATAAAATTCCCATAGAACGCGATATTCACTTTGTTAAAGATTTTAAATCTATAATTGAGGCTTATAAAATTGTAAAAAGAGAAAAACCAGACTTAATACATGCACATAGTGCTAAGGGCGGATTAATAGGTAATACAATAGGTTTTTTTATTGATGGAATTAAAGTTTTACACACTCCGCAAGCGTATTCTTTTTTAAGTACCAAGAATCGTCTAAAACGGCACTTTTTAGTCTTTATAGAGCGCATTCTTAAAAATAGAAATTCAATATTACTAGCATCATCTAATTCAGAATTAGAAAGAGGATTAAATGAAGTAAAATATAAAAGATCGAAAACAGCACTTTTTAATAATTGTATTTCTCCAGTTGTACTCAATCCGAAGTTTAGTGATTTATCTAGTTACAACCTTCCCTCTGAATATATTTGTACGGTCGGAAGACCATCGTATCAAAAGAACATTGAAATGATGATCGAAGTCTTACGAGAAATAGTAAAAGAAATACCAGATATTCATCTAGTTATTATGGGTGTGGGACTCGTTAGTCCAAATACCGAAAATGTTAAACGACTTATTAAAAAGTACGGTTTAGAGTCTAACACAACCATGATTGAATGGATTGAGCGTGAAAAGATATTTCATATCATTTCTAAATCAAAACTATATATTTCTACGGCACGTTACGAAGGCTTACCATATGCGGTTATTGAAAGCTTATCATTATCTAAGGCCATTGTGGCAACGGATTGTGACGGCAATAGAGATTTAGTAACAGATCAAAAAAATGGTTTTTTATTAGACTTAGATGCTGTTGTCTTAATGAGTAACAGAATAATAGAGTTAATTAAAAACGATTCGAAACGATTAAATTTTGAAGATAATTCTCAAAAAATTTTTAATGAAAGGTTCAATTTAGATAATAATATAAAGGCATTAGAACATTTATATTTAAGTTACTGTCGTAAATAACAATAATGCACTGAGCCTAAAATAAATCAATCGGAATATTTATATTTGCTCATCAATTGCGATAGATTATTCATGATTAAAAAAGGAAGATTTTCATACTTAATAAGACCAGCGCTTTACGTCTTAGATTTATTGATTATTTCGTTGCTGTCATACTTCTTTTTAACGAGTAATTTAATCTATATCACTTGTTTTGTTTCTTTTTGGTTTATTTTATCCATCTCTTTTTCATTTTATGAGGTTTATAGATTTACAAAACTGATAAGAATAATTTCTTTACTTTTTAAACAGATTTTTTTATTTACTCTGGCAATATTATCTTTCTTATACATTATAGATGCAAGTATCGGCCCTCGCATCGTTTTAAAGTTTTTTGTTTTAATTTTTCTAATACTTAATTTTTGGAGGATTTCTTTGTTTTTTCTTTTCAGAAAATACAGATCCATTACCGGAAGTAATTACAAACAAGTTGTAATAATAGGTGCAAATCGTTCTACTAAAAAGCTTCAGGAATTTTTTAATAAAGAAGTTGGATTTGGCTACAGGTTTAAGGGATTCTTTACAGATTCATCAGATTCTAATAAATTAGGTTCTGTAAGTGAGAGCTTTGAGTATATTCTATTACATAATATCGATGAAGTTTACTGTTCTATTAAAGAGTTATCTAATAATAGCATAAAAGAATTTATTGAGTTTTGCGATACTAATTATAAAACTTTAAAATTTATTCCAGATAATAAAGGGCTCTTTGCGAAGAATCTTCACTTAAATTATTATGATATAACTCCCGTTGTATCCTTAAGGCAAATTCCATTAGAAGATCCTCTTAAAAGTGGATTTAAACGCCTTTTTGATATTGTTTTTGCGTTATTTATAATCTGCTTTTTATTGTCTTGGCTCATTCCTATCGTCGGTTTAATAATTGTTTTAGAAAGTAAAGGCCCTATATTTTTTCATCAAAATAGACCAGGAATTAAAGAAAAGGGCTTTTTGTGCTATAAGTTTAGATCCATGACAGTAAATTCAACGACAGAGGAATCAGCAACTCGAAATGATGCTAGGGTAACACGAGTGGGCAAGTTTATTCGTAAAACGAGCATAGATGAATTACCACAGTTTTTTAATGTACTTTTTGGCTCTATGTCTGTAGTAGGTCCAAGGCCTCATCTGTGGAGACAAAATGAGATGTATGGTACTAAAATATCAAAATATATGGTAAGACACTATGTTAAGCCTGGTATTACAGGTTTAGCTCAAGTCCGTGGATATAGAGGCGAGATTGAAACTAGAGATGATATCGTAAACAGAACAAAATACGATATTTTTTACATTGAAAATTGGTCTCTTTTATTAGATATAAATATTATTGGTCAAACGGTTTTAAACATTTTTAAAGGAGAAGATAAAGCATATTAATCATAACACACTAAACATTGATGAGGTGATTTTAATTAAGCTTCATTTAAAACCGCTTTAATGAAGTCTTAAGACGATTAAATAGATATGGAATTTATAAGAGGAAGATATTCATGGATTTTAAGGCCGTTTTTGATTGTTTATGATCTCTTTATTATAAACTGTCTTGCATTCTATTTATTAAATTTTAATAGCCAAGAATTATATTTTTTCTCTTACGAATTCTTCAATAATAAAAATATTTTATATCTCTTTTATTCTATAGTTTTTTGGCTTTTATCTACACATTTTATAAATTTTTATAAGGTCTATCGGTACACGTCGTTGTTAAATATCCTTTCCTTAATTTTAAAACAATTTTTTGTTTACAGTATACTGGTTTATGCGTTTGAAGGATTTTTTAGAAGTATAAATATAGAAGTTTCAGTAACGCTTAATTATCTTATATATACATTTTTAGCTATAAGCTTTGTAAAACTATTAAGCTATTATATTTTAAAAAGTATTAGGGTATATCTCAAAGGAAATTTAAGAAATATTATTGTCATAGGAGATGGAGAAAGTGTTAATGCATTAAAGAAAATATTTAGAGAAAAGAAAGAATTAGGTTATAATATAAAGGCTGTGTTTAGCAATACTCAAGATGAAAATAATTCAGGAGATATTGAAGATAGTTTTACTTATTTAGCGAAGAATAATGATAATATAGATGAAATATACTGTTCAATTGCTGATCTGTCAGAGAAAGAACTCAATGAATATGTAAGATATGCTAATATAAATCACTGTAACATTAAGTTTATTCCTAATACTAAAAAGCTAATCAATAAACGTTATAAAACTGATTATTACAATTACATTCCTGTATTATCTATACAAGAGGTTGCTCTCAACAATGAAGTAAACAAATTTATTAAACGTGTATTTGACATTGTTTTTGCTCTGCTAATAATCATTTTTATATTACCTGTGATTTCTATTATTTTGTTTGTTTTAATTAAGTTAGAGTCTAAAGGACCATTGTTTTATAAGCATAAACGAACAGGTATTAATTACAAAGCATTCTATTGCTATAAATATAGGTCTCTTACCACAACCCAAGAGTCTAAAGGTACTTACGTAAGACAAAATGATACGCGTGTGACTACGATAGGTAAATTTATTAGACGAACAAGTATTGATGAGTTACCACAGTTTGTAAATGTATTAAAGGGTGAAATGTCTGTTGTGGGTCCAAGACCACATATGTTAACCTATACCGACGATTATTCTAAGAAAATTAACAAGTATAATTTTATCTATAGACATAATGTAAAACCAGGTATCACTGGTTTAGCTCAAATTAAAGGCTATAGAGGAGAGATTAAAAGAGACGAGGATATTATTAATAGAGTAAAATACGACAATTTTTATATAGAAAATTGGTCGCTATTATTAGACCTTAAAATTATTGGTCAGACTATTATTAATGTCCTTAAAGGCGATGAAAAAGCATATTAAAGCACCTGCTTTAACGATGCTAACTGTTTCTCAAAATCAAAATGTAGTCTTGCTGTAGTTTGTATGGCTGATTTTAGACCATAATTTAAATCAGCTTTAGAAATAGATCTAAGTATGGTGTTTAAATACTCATAATCCCCTTCTTTAGCAACCCATCCTAATGCGTTTTCCTCAATAACGTCTTCTCCTTCACCTCCTCCAAAATATAGCATTGGCAGCCCTAATTTTGCATATTCAAAGATTTTAGAAGGTACTGAGCCGTAAATTCTGTTTAAAAGTGGAATAATGGTAAGGTCATAATTTAGAAGTACCTGATGTAACTCGGTCCGATCAACACGACCGTGAAAGTACAACGGCAAATCATTCCTTGATGCAATGAGTTCTTTAATCGCTGTTTCTTCTGCACCTGATCCATAAATATGAAATTCTATAGTTTTATAGTCAATTTCATTACATAGCTTGTAAATTCCTTGTGCTACACCTAAAAGTCCAGCATAAACTAATTTTATTTTACCGTTAGAGGATGTACTTTCTGTAAGTTGTGGAAATTTAATTTCAGGAAAATTTCTATAAAGAAATAATTTCGGTGTGGTAGTGATGGTTTTAATATGAGCCAAAATTTCGTTGCTTTGCCCCAAAATAAGATTTGCTTTTTTATAGTTAAAGGCTTCTAGCTTCTTTAGCATAGAATAGGCAAAACCTTCTTTTAAAGCGCCTAATTCTAAACCAGCACTTGGCCATAAATCACTTACATTCAGAATCAATTGTCGTTTTCTAGATCTTAAGAAAAACATGCAAGTAAAAGATACTAAAAGTGGAGGAGATTGTACAATAACTTTTTCAGGAATCTTGTTCCATATAAAAAACCACAACAAACTAAAACTATAGGAAAGCATAGCGATTAAGCGCAAAAATTTATTTCTAGAAACCGAAGCATAAATCCATAAACGGTTTATAGTAATTCCATTTTCTTTGGTTTTAGATTTGAATTTACCTTTGTAATCATCAAAAATCTTTCCAGTTGGATAATTTGGGAGTGGAGTCACAACGCTTACATCGTAATCTGTTTTCAAACCTTCAGCCAAATGAAAAATACGGTTAGAAGCCGCACCAATTTCTGGTGGAAAATAACTAGTGATGATCATTAATTTTTTCAAAAATGCTTTATTTTAAATGTGATGTAAATTGTTTTAATTTTCCAGAAGTTGAGCGTTGGAGCTTTTCAAGCCACTCAAAAGTAATGGTAATATTAGGTTCTAAATAACGTATAACTTCATTAGTAATAACTGTTTTCTTTGCTTCAGAAAGCTCTGATTTACCAACATAACTAATTTTAAAAGCATCTAAAAACGTTTGTTCAACTACAAATTCTGAGACATTTCCATCGTTTTCTATGACGCTTTTGGTAATGTAATAAAAGGTCAGTCCAGCAGCCTTTTTACCACTCGGCAAAACGATAATGTCATTTGTTCTTCCAATTAGTTTTTTTAGAATTGGTTTTCTAAATGTACTGTCTTTAGATAACACACCAATATCTCCAAGGTCGTATCTAATAAAAGGGTGTGATATATTGTAAAAAGAGGTGATGACAATTCTGCCCTCTTCACCATAAGGTAAAACATTATCATTAGTATCTAAAATTTCTATATATAGTGTTTCACTATTAACTTGCCATTCATCCTTTAGGTTTTGAAACGCGATAAGATCTAATTCTGAAGCTCCATATTCGTTCACTACAGGCACACCAAAATAAGTTTCCATAAGAGATTTATCATCATCAAATAACATTTCTGAAGTCACAATACAAACTTTTAGATTTGGGCAAATTTGACTTAAAACCAAATCTTTTTGTTTTAAAAATTTAGCAAATTGAACTATTGAACTTGTATAGCCATTGATGAAGTCAAATTCAGATTTTTTAAATTTTGCTAAAGCTTTTTCAAAAGCAGCATCACTCAAATCAAATACAGAAAAGCGGTAGCGATTACTAAAATAATCTTTTATGCGTTCCTTGTAATAGCTCTTTTTATTTAAAGGAATCCCATAAAAACGCGCTTGTTTCGATGTATTAAAATCTATACCATACCAACCAAACCGGTTCATAATTTCTGCCCAAGTGAGAGCATGGCACCATTTGTCTTTTGCAAAAATAAAAGGATCACCAGAGCTACCAGATGTTTTATTTATATAAACATTTTTTGGTGTAAATCCATCACTCAAACGTTGTTCTAACGGTTGTTGTAAATGACGTTTGGTAATTATTGGTACCGAATCCCAATCATTAATATCAATTGATGTTCCTAAGGTTTTATAAAATGAATTATGCTCTAAATGATAGGTAATAATGGCTTTTTTCTGATCTTCAATATAGGTCTCAAAATCCAAATCACTTTTCGCTTGAATTTCAGCTAAGACCTTTTTAGCCTTGTCAATATCAAAGCCATTAACTTTTAAAGAAAAATCGAATAATCGCAAAGTGTTTTTTTTGCCTTTAAGGTTTCCGTAAATTAATTGTTTTTTAAACTTAAAACCAATTATTTTTGCTCAAACAATTTTTTAAGATGAATATTTTAGTACTTGGCTCTGGCGGAAGAGAACATACATTTGCATGGAAATTAGCACAAAGCGATCGTTGTAAAGCACTTTTTGTAGCTCCAGGAAATTCTGGAACACAAGCTATTGCTACCAACCTAAATATTGGTGTTACGGATTTTCAAGCCATTAAATCAGCCGTTATAGAACATAACATTGATTTAGTAGTTGTGGGTCCAGAAGACCCTTTGGTACAAGGTATTCATGATTTCTTTTTGGAAGATGAGGCATTGAAAAATGTTGCTGTAATTGGTCCTCAAAAAGCGGCAGCAGAATTAGAAGGCAGTAAAGAATTTGCAAAAGAATTCATGATGCGTCATAACATTCCTACAGCGGCATACCAAAGTTTTACTGCAGATAATGTAGAAGCAGGTTATGCATTTTTAGAAACGTTAAATGCGCCATATGTGTTAAAAGCAGATGGATTAGCGGCTGGTAAAGGAGTTTTAATTTTAAATGACCTACAAGAAGCTAAAGACGAACTAAAAAGTATGCTTGTTGATTCTAAATTTGGAGCGGCAAGTACCAAAGTAGTTATCGAAGAATTTTTAGATGGAATTGAACTTAGTTGTTTTGTATTAACTGATGGTAAAGATTATAAAATTTTACCTACAGCAAAAGATTATAAAAGGATAGGTGAGGGAGATACAGGATTGAATACTGGTGGAATGGGTGCGGTTTCTCCGGTGCCTTTTGCAACCCAAGAATTCTTAGATAAAATAGAAACCCAAATTGTAAAACCTACTGTCGAAGGATTAAAAAGTGATAACTTACCTTACGTTGGGTTCATTTTTATTGGTTTAATTAAAGTAGGAGACGATCCTAAGGTGATTGAATATAATGTAAGAATGGGAGATCCTGAAACCGAAGTCGTTTTACCAAGATTAAAAACAGATCTCGTCGCTATTTTTGAAGCGATGGCGAATCAAACACTAAGTAAAGTATCTATAGATATCGATGAGCGCGCGGCTACAACTATAATGCTAGTATCTGGTGGTTACCCTGAAGCGTATGAAAAAGGTAAAGAAATTACTGGAGTAGAAACAGTTTCAGATTCTATTGTGTTCCATGCAGGAGCAATAGAAAAAGAGGGAAAAGTGGTGACTTCTGGTGGTCGTGTTATGGCGGTGACTTCATACGGTAATACATACACAGAAGCCATAAAAAAATCTTATCAAAGTATAGAAAATCTACATTTTGATAAGATGTATTATCGTAAGGATATCGGTTTCGACCTATAAATAAGAATGGGAAGAGATACTTTTATCTTCTTCTCCGTTCTCATTGTATTTTTTAAGTTGTAGCATCCAATATACAAATGCAACAAAACCTATAAGAATAAATATCCAAGAAATGGTGTTAGCAGCAAACCAGCTTTCTAACTCTAATGCTTTAAGTGCGTCAAATGGTGCAAATAACACATTTACAAATAAATCCGCTATTCCGTTAAAGAAATCATTCATAACTTTATAAATTTACACCAATTCTAATTTCGAATTGGGATTGAGCAGCAAAAATACAAAAAGAGTTAATGATTACAAGTATTTTTAGTAAATCTAAGCCTATAAACTTCATCTTTGTTGCAGTTTATGTTTGTCTGCTATTTATAGTAACTAACTACTCGCTACTTTTTTTAGATCTAAATAGTTCTTTAACAATCCTTTTTAAATGGGCTATTACATTATTTTTAGTATTCTTACTCGACTTTATTGTTTCTAAAAACAAGTTAACACAAAGAAATAGTTATGCAATTATGACCTTTGGTTTGCTGTTTGGTATGTTTCCAGAGGCGATGAAACATACTAGTCTTTTAATTGCTAACCTATTTATTGTCTTTGCTTTACGGCGTTTAATTAGCCTGCATTCTAATTTGCATATTAAGAAAAAGTTGTTTGATGCAGCATTTTGGATTGCACTTGCAGCCTTATTTTATTTTTGGTCTATTCTATTTTTTGCTCTGGTAATTGTGGCATTAATTTATCATTCCCAAAATGATTTTAAGAATGTTGTAATTCCATTTATTGGAGTAGCCGCCGTTTTTATGTTGCTGTTAGTTTATAATATTATTGTAGATGATGTATATCTCAAACCTAGTAACTTTAAACGTTATGCGAGTTTGGATTTTACGTCATATAATAGCAAGGATAATATTTTAAAATTTACAGTGTTATTTACTTCTTATATCTGGACGCTAGTTTATTATTTTAAAAATTTGCCTGATAAAAATAAAAAATTAAAACCCTCTTATTTCCTAATTGCTTGGACTTCAATAATAGCTGTTTTGGTAGCTGTTATTGCTCCTTTAAAAAATGGAAGTGAATTTCTCTTTTTGTTCGCACCATTTTCAATTATAATGGCAAATTATATTGAAATCATTTCCGAACGTTGGTTTAAAGAAGTATTTGTAGCCTTGTTACTTCTAGCACCAATTGTAAGCTTACTGCTGTAATTTGTTTCCAAATGCCAAATCACCTGCATCGCCTAGTCCAGGAATAATATAGCCTCTGTCGTTTAGGGTATCGTCAATAGCTGCGATCCATAATTTCACCTCTGGTCCAAAAGCTTTAGACACATAATCAACACCTTGCTGAGCACCAATAACACTTGCTAAATGTATTTCTTTTGGCGTGCCGAATGGCTTTAAGGCTTCGTAAGTTGCCACCATAGACTGACCTGTGGCAAGCATTGGATCTGCTAAGATTAAAGTTTTGCCATCTAAACTTGGGCAGGCTAAATATTCGACTACAATTTCAAAGCTTTCAGGGTTGTGTTTGTGTTGTCTGTAGGCAGAAATAAAAGCATTTTCAGCAGCATCAAAATAATTGAGTAAGCCATTATGAAGCGGTACTCCCGCACGTAAAATTGAACAAAGAACAATATCTTTTTTGTGTAAAACCGTTTCCGATTTACCGAGTGGAGTTTCAATGGTGTGTGGGTTAAATTGTAATGATTTACTGAGCTCATAACCCATAATTTCACCAATACGTTCAATATTTCTACGAAATCGCATGCTGTCTTTCTGAACTGTTTTATCTCTTAATTCAGACATAAAGGTGTTTAATATTGAAGGTGTTTCAGAAAGGTTGTGGATTTGCATAATATGTAAATTAGTTCGGTCGATAAAGTTAATAATTCAAACTATATTTGTAAACAATAAATCGATTTCATTATGTTTTCAGAAAAAGCAAACTCCATATTTCAAGAGGTTATTAAAACCTATAAAGTGTTAAATACTGTAGATCAACCCTTTATAAATAAATACAATAAGGACGAAGATTTAATCGCACATTTACTCTATAGAAAATGCTGGATCGATACGGTGCAATGGGCTTACGAAGATATTATTAGAGACCCAAACATTGACCCAGTAGCAGCGTTAAAATTAAAGCGAATGATTGATGCGTCTAATCAAGATAGAACGGATACTGTTGAATTTATAGACAGTTATTTCCTGGATAAATATAAAGACGTTGAAGTAAAGCCTAATGCTAAAATTAATTCTGAAAGTCCGGCTTGGGCTATTGATAGACTTTCTATTTTGGCCTTAAAAATTTACCATATGCATCTCGAAACTGTAAGAGAAGATGCTAGTGATGCTCACAAAGCAGCTTGCCAAACAAAACTAAACGTCTTATTAGAGCAACGTGTAGATTTAAGTACTGCTATTGATGATTTGCTTAACGATATTTCTAATGGAGATAAATACATGAAAGTGTATAAGCAAATGAAAATGTATAATGACGATGAACTAAATCCTGTTTTGAGAGGGCAGAAATAGTTCGTAAACCTGTTGGGCTTTTAAAGCCCGACAGGTTTGTACATCATTATGTCACAACCCAAACACATATTAGTTCTTAGGTTTTCTGCCATGGGAGACGTAGCAATGACAGTACCTGTGTTGCGAGCATTAACCCTACAACATCCAGGAATAAAAATTACTGTTGTTTCTAGAGCGTTTTTTAAACCTTTTTTTCAAGATTTAGAAAACGTAAACTTTTATGAAGCCGATTTAAAAGGAAAGCATAAAGGTGTGTTTGGTTTATACAAATTAGCCAAGGCATTAAGAAAACTTCATTTTGATGCCGTTGCAGACTTACACAATGTACTACGTAGCAAAATTTTAAAATCATTTTTCTTCGGAAAAAGAGTGGTGCAATTAGATAAAGGTAGAGCTGAAAAAAAAGCACTGACTTCAGGCGCTTCGTTTCAACAATTAAAAACCACGCATCAACGCTATGCGGAGGTTTTTGAAACCCTAGGTTATTCTATCGATTTATCTCATCCGACGTTTCCAAAACCTCAAGTTTTAACAGATAAACTGAAGGCGTTTATTCCTAATAAAAATTTTAAAACAATCGGTATTGCTCCTTTTGCTGCGCACCATAGCAAGATGTACCCTTTGGACCAAATGGAAAAGGTTATTGCCGAAATGTCTAAAGCATACAATGTTATCTTATTCGGAGGAGGCGTAAAAGAAATCACATTTTTAAACACCTTAGAAGCAAAATTTGAAAATGTAAGATCTATTGCCGGAAAATTAAATTTAAACGAAGAGCTTGCGCTTATTTCAAATTTAGACCTTATGTTGGCTATGGATTCTGGAAATGCCCATATGGCTGCCATGTTGGGTAAAAAAGTAATCACTATTTGGGGAGTAACGCATCCTTTTGCTGGTTTTGCTCCTTTCAATCAACCTATAGATTTTGCGCTCACAGCAGATAGAAACGAGTTTCCGTTAATACCAACGTCTGTTTATGGCAATAAGTTTCCGGAAGGGTATGAGAATGCCGCAAGTAGTATTTCTGAAGCTGAAATCATTTCAAAAATTAAAGCAGTTTTATAATACGTTTTGTTACTATTATTGCATGGATCAAAAATCACTTAAGTAATCTTAATTCAAGTTAATTTTTTCTTTTACAATTTAGTCTAAAGACCTTTTAGAAAACAAAAAGACCTTTCAGGATTTTACAATCTGAAAGGTCTTCATGTCTAACCACTAAAATCTTTCTTTAAACATCATCATAATCTACAGCAATAGAAGCTGAGGTTGGATGTGCTTGGCAAGTTAATATGAGGCCTTCTGCTACTTCGCCGTCTGTTAGAATATTGTTTTGTCGCATCTCTGCAGTGCCTTCTGTGACTTTTGCAATGCAACTACTACAAATACCACCTTGACAAGAATATGGTGCATCAATATCTTGTTTTAATGCAGCTTCAAGGATGGTTTGCTTTTGAGGCATATTAAATTCAAATTCTTCTTCGTCCACCACAACTTTAATCTTGGTTTCACCTGATGGTAAATTGGTCGTAGTTTCGGCTGTGGTTTCTACAGGAGCTGTAAATAATTCAAATTTAATAGCTTTTTCTTTAATGCCATTTTCAATCAATACGTCTTTCACCGTATGGATCATTTGTTCTGGTCCACAGAGGTAGAAATTTTCAATAGTAACACCTTTGTACTTGTTTTTTACAATGAGGTTTACCGTACTTCTTTCTATGCGGCCTAATAATGCACCTTCTTCGCGCGCTTGACTGTAAATAAAATGAACATGAAAACGGTTACCATACTGTGCCTGTAATTCTACCAGCTCTCTAAAAAACATGGTGTTTTTAGACGATTTGTTGCCGTATACCAAAATGAAATTACTAAACGGTTCGTCTTCCAATAGCGTTTTAGCAATACTTAAAACAGGAGTAATGCCACTTCCGGCAGCGAAAGCAGCGATGGTTCTTGTTTTGGCGGCATTGGCTTCAAAAGTAAAACGACCATTAGGAGCCGCAACATCTAAGAGATCACCCGCTTTTAAGGTAGTGTTGGCATAAATAGAAAATGTGCCGTTTTCAACTGCTTTTACAGCTACGGTAATAGCTCCACTATTTTGAGAGGCACAAATAGAGTAATCTCTACGAATGTCCTCGCCATTAATAGTTGTTTTTAAAGTGATGTATTGTCCGGCTTTAAAACTAAATGTTTCTTTAAGATTTTCAGGAATATCAAAGGTAATAGCAACAGATTGATCTGTAACCTTAGCTATCGATTTTATAGTGAGTGCGTGAAATTGTGACATTAAAAATAATTTTGTGCAAAGATAATGATTTCTATTACAGACCTAACAGATTTTAAAGCTTGTCAGGTCTTTTTTTAATACACAACATACCTAAGTTTCTTATACATAAGAAAATTATGTATATATTTGTAGTACGATGAGCAATTCAAAATTATATAAAGGGAGTTTAACGACTATCATTCTCAAGCTATTAAATGAGCACGATAAAATGTATGGTTACGAAATTACCCAAAAGGTAAAGGAGTTAACTAAAGGAGAGTTAAAAATCACAGAAGGTGCCTTATATCCGGCATTACATAAGTTAGAAGCAGAAGGGTTGTTAGATGTTGAAGTGGCCAAAGTGGATAACCGATTGCGTAAATATTATAAGCTTACCGAAACCGGAACCAAAGAAACCGTAAATAAATTAGAAGAATTAGCAGACTATATTAAAACGATGCAAGCTTTAGTGAACCCTAAATTAGCATAAATACGTATCCTGCAAGGTTTCAAAAACCTTGTAGGTATTAAAATTTAAAATGAAACTAACCAAAGAAGACATAAAATTTATAGATGATTTTCTCAAAAATAAAAAGATAAAACATCTAGATATTAGAGTTGAGTTAATAGATCATTTGGCCACGGAGTTCGAAGAACGTTCTGCCTATGTATTTATTGAAGATTTTTTATTAAGTAAAGTAGACTTTATATTAGAGTTCGATAAAAAACAAAAAAAGGCTATTCACTGGAGTTATCAAAGGTTGCTTTGGGTTCAGTTTGCAAAGTTCTTTTATCAATTAAAATTTATAGGAATACTTATTGTATTAGCAATTATTGGATATACGGCATTTAACGTTTTTAGTTTAAAGACCTTTAGTTTCTTCTGGTTAACTATACAGGCAATTTTGATGCTTTATCCTATATATTATCAAATGAGGTATTCTAAAACATTAAAAAAAGTTCAATCTGTACAATCATTATTTACCATAACGTCACTTCCTTCTGTATTTTTATATACGTTTGGTGTTTTAAAAGATTATTTATTCGAAACACCGATGGTATTAGTCTTATACTTTAGTGTCTCAATTTTATTAAGTCTTTCTGCGGTAATTGTAATTGAAAACAATAGAAGAAAAATTATAGAGAAATATACCCAACTTGTAAATGAATTATGAAACTAACCGAATCCCAAATACAAGACCTCTACGCTTTTACAAGACAACATTTTGTAGAGCATTATGATTTACAAACCGAACTTGTAGACCATTTAGCGAATGATATAGAAATGATGTGGAAGTCTGAACCTAAACTTTCATTTGAAGAAGCCAAAAACAAAGCCTTTAAAAAATTTGGCATTTTTGGCTTTATGGATGCCATTGAGCAGAAACAAAAGGCCATGAATAAGCGTTACAGAAGTTATTTGTGGTATGAAATTAAAAAATGGTTTGAGATGCCACAAATCGTTGCAACGATAGCATTGTATGTGTTTTTTTATATAACGTTTTCTTCAAAATTTACCGCCATCTTTTCCCTCATTTTTTACATTATAATTTCAGGATGGTGTATTTATAAAAGCACACAATTAAACAGGCAATTTAGAAAACGAAAAGAAATCTCTAATAAAAAATGGATGTTAGAAGAGCTTATTTTTAAGCAAGCAGGTGCTGCATCTTTAATCTTTATGTCGCAACTCTATAATGTGTTTACAATTCCCGATAAGTTTGAAATAAACACGTTGTTTTTGCTGCTCTTTTCTTTAGCTTTTACCGTCTTAACATTAATAAATTATATCAGTTTAGAAGTGATTCCAAACAAAGCCGAAAAACTACTCAACGAAACCTACCCAGAATTTAGTTTGTAACAAATTTCTGTTTTTCAACACCTATTACATAAACCAACCCATCATTACATTATGATAAAACATTTTCTCAATCTCGAATGGAAACAATATTTCCGTTCGTCTTATTGGCAAAAAAATATAGCGATTAACATCTTTATGGTGTTTTTTGCGCTTTATTTTATTGCTGTTTTTCTAGGATTAGGTATTGGCTTGTTCTTTTTATTAAAAGAAACTTTTCCAGATCAAGATCCATTTGTTATTGCAAATAGCTATCTGTTTTACTGGATTATTGGCGACTTATTAATGCGCTTCTTTTTGCAAAAGCTACCAGTAATGAGTGTAAAACCACTTTTAACGCTTCCAATTAAGCGATCTACCGTGGTGAATTATGTTTTAGGGAAATCAGCGCTTTCATTTTTTAATTTTTTACCCTTATTTGCTATCATTCCGTTTAGCATCGTACTTATCAATCAAGATTACGATACCGCTATGGTCCTCACTTGGATGTTGGCCATGATTATAACAGTGCTCATTATTAACTTCCTGAATTTTATAATTGAAGCCTTTTCTACAGAATCAGAATTGTCATTTCTGCCTATTATGGTAGTGGTCAGTGTTTTGTTTGGATTAAATTATTTTGAAGTTCTACCAATGACGTCGCTCATAGGTAACGGATTTTTAGCCATTGCGAATCATCCTATTTTTATTCTAATTCCTATTGCAATTTTAATTGGTTGTTATGTCTTTAACTATAAGACATTAATTAAGAAACTGTATTTAGATAGCTCATTAAAATCGAAAGTCGCTGAGGTGAATGCTTCCGATTTATCATGGACCGAACGTTTTGGAGACATTGCACCATTTATGAAGCTCGATTTAAAATTAATCTGGAGAAACAAGCGTACAAAATCAATGGCCTTTTTGTTATTAATAGGGGTGCTGTATGGTTTGTTTTTCTATCCACAACCCATGTATAGAGAAATGACCTTTATGTCAGCATTTATTGGGATTTTCTCAACAGGATTTTTTCTAATCAACTTCGGCCAATTCATTCCGGCTTGGGATAGCGGTTATTACAAACTGCTAATGAGTCAGAATATTAAATACGAGCAGTATTTACGTTCCAAATTTATTTTAATGGTGATTAGTGTGGTGCTACTTTTTGTCCTCGGTATTCCATATGTGTATTTCGGATATAAAATTTTAATAGCACATTTTGCTGCAGCCATTTACAATATTGGCGTTAATACGCACGTCATACTTTGGGGAGGCTCTTATAATCGTAAAAAGATAGAGTTAGATAAAAAAGCAGCCTTTAACTATCAAGGTACTGGCGCTGTACAATGGTTAATTGGTATTCCACTTATGTTAGTGCCTATGGGATTATTTGGATTGGTAAATTGGCTTGCAGGTTTTGCTGCAGCAATAGCTTTATTAATTGTTCTCGGAGTTTTAGGTATTGTATTTCATAAAAAATTAATGAAAGGCATTACTCAAAAATATCTCAATTCAAAATACAAAATGATTGACGCTTTTAGTCAAGATAATTAATTAACCTTTAAGATTACACATCATGATATATACAAAAGACCTTTCAAAAACATATAACGGAACCACAGTTTTAAATATCGAAGAATTAACCATACCTAAAGGCCAAAGTTTTGGTTTGGTTGGGAATAATGGCGCAGGAAAAACAACGTATTTCAGTTTATTAC
The DNA here is from genome assembly GCF_003387355.1 of Winogradskyella sediminis. Taxonomy (GTDB): domain Bacteria; phylum Bacteroidota; class Bacteroidia; order Flavobacteriales; family Flavobacteriaceae; genus Winogradskyella; species Winogradskyella sediminis. Next base: position 626,422 of record NZ_QUNH01000001.1, on the reverse strand, counting down.
TCGATTTAATAAAACCAACCACAGGAAACATTACAAGTAATAACGTTGTCGTAGATGAAAGTGAAGACTGGAAACCTTTTACATCGTCGTTTATTGACGAAAGCTTCCTCATTGGCTATTTAACACCAGAAGAGTATTTCTATTTTATTGGAGAGCTTCGAGGTCAGAATAAAGCTGATGTCGATAATTTAACATCAAAGTTTGAAGATTTTTTCAACGGCGAAATCATCGGTAAGAAAAAATACCTGAGAGATTTAAGTAAAGGAAATCAAAAGAAAGCTGGTATTATAGCGGCACTTATCGGAAATCCTGAAGTGATAATATTAGATGAACCCTTCGCTAATTTAGATCCAACAACTCAAATCCGACTAAAACAAATCATTAAAGATTTAGCCGAAAAACAAGGAGTTACCGTTTTAGTCTCTAGTCACGATTTAATGCATGTCACAGACGTTTGCGAGCGTATCGTTGTGTTAGAAAAAGGAAATGTGATTAAAGATTTAGAGACCAATCCTGCCACATTAAAAGAATTAGAAGCGCATTTTGGAAGTACTGCCATGGCTTCTCAAGAAGAAGAATAAGTGTTAAAATTAATACTATAAAGCTCGTTAAGAACTAGGTCTTCACGAGCTTTTTTGTGCGCTCACCTTTGGTGTTACCTCGAAAAACTTCGAAATAACATTAGAAATTCAAAAAGATGCTTATTTTTACCATCTAACACACTAAATAAGGTGTTTTTCAGTTATCTATTAACCAAATAGAACCAACGTTTGAAAACCGATTATAAAATAATACTACTGTTTTTTTGCACTATAATGCTTGTGCAAAGCTGTTCTACTAAAAAAGATAAATATATCAATAGACAGTTTCATGCCTTAGGCACCAAATATAATGTGTTGTATAATGGCAATATCGCTTTAGAGCGAGGAAAAGATGGAGTAAATAATGAGTTTACCGAAAATTTCTGGGAGCTTCTGCCTGTAGAACGTATGAAGGTAGATGACGAGGATATTTTTTTACCAGGACAAACCAAAAATGCAGATTTTGAGCGTGCTGAAGAAAAAGCTATTAAAGCCATCCAAGTACATGGAATGAGTTTTAATGGAAAAGAAAAAAACCCTCAGATAGACGAAGCTTATTTACTTTTAGGCAAAGCACGATATTTTGATAAACGTTTTGTGCCTGCGATGGCGGCTTTCAATAATATTTTAAATAAATATCCAACAAGCGATAAAATTAACCAAGTTAAAATCTGGCGCGAAAAAACTAGTATGCGTTTAGATAATGACGCTGGTGCTATTGAAAAGTTAACGCGCCTATTAAGAGAAGAAGAAATAGAAGGGCAAGATTTAGCCGATGCATCTGCAGCTTTGGCTCAAGCTTATATCAATATAAAATCTAAAGACAGCGCCATTGCACAACTTACAATTGCGGCCGAGAACACAAAAATTAAGCGAGAAAAGGCGCGCTACCATTTTATTAAAGGGCAGTTATATAATGAATTCGGAAAAAAAGATAGCGCTAATTTAGAATTTGATGCTATTATAGATATGCATCGCCAGATTCCTAGGTCGTTTTATATCAATGCACATATTGAAAAATCGAACAATTATGATGTCTTAAATGGAGATCAGGTTGAGTTTGAAGAATACCTCACGGACTTAGAGGAAAACAGAGAGAATAGACCATTTTTAGATAAAATTTATTATCGCATCGCAGAATATCATCGCAAGCATACATCAGATAGTCTAGCAGAAGTGTATTATAACAAATCGCTTAGAAAAACAACGTCAGATAAATATTTAAAAGCTCTTAGTTACGAAACTTTAGGTAATATGTATTTTGATAAAAATATATATAAAACAGCAGGAGCGTACTACGATAGTACAATGACAGCCATGGTGGTAAACACCAAGCCCTACCGAATCATAAAAAAGAAGCGTGAAAATCTTGATGATGTTATTTATTACGAAGGTATTGCGCAAACCAATGACAGTATTCTCAAAATGGTGAGTCTCCCGAAATCAGAGCAACTTGCCATCTATACAACATATGCAGAAGAATTAGAAAAAAAGGCGTTAGAAGTGCAGCAACAGCGAGAAGAAGCATTGAAAAAGCAGGGTAATAATACAGCTCCTGCAACACGCTTAGATCAAAGTAGAAAATCAGCGTCTCCGGCCAGAAGTATAGGAGCATTGACAGGAAATTCTAGAAGTCTTCAGCCTAACGGAGCGAGTAATAGTAATTTTTATTTTTATAATACAACGACAGTTGCTTATGGTAAAAATGAATTTTTAAAACTTTGGGGAGACCGTAAGCTTCAAGATAACTGGAGGTTAAATAACCAACGTGCAGACGCTGCTCAAGAGATTACTGGTGAAGGAGGTGAATTGGCAGGAGAAACGGTTAAGGACAAACGTTTTGACCCTGAAACGTACTTAGCATCATTGCCAACCGAACAAGTTGAAATTGATAGTATCGCTAAAGAACGAAATTATGCATACTACCAATTGGGAATTATATATAAGGAAAAGTTTAAAGAGTTTCAGCTAGCTAAATCTAAACTAGAAACCCTGTTGGTTAACAATCCGGAAGACCGTTTAATTTTACCTTCCAAGTATAATTTATATCGTATTTATGTAGAATTAGGTTTAAATCATGAAGCCGAAACTATGAAGACGGCAATTATTAAAGGATATCCTGATTCGAGGTATGCGGAAATTTTATTAAACCCACAATCCGAATTATCTAAAGACAAAAACAGTCCAGAATTTATTTATACTAACCTATATCAACAATTTGAAAATGAGGAATATGCTGCCGTTATTGCAGAAGCGGAAGCGCAGATTAAGCGTTTTGAAGGTGATGATTTTGTGCCAAAGTTCGAAATTTTAAAAGCATCTGCAAAAGGTAGACTGTATGGCTTTGAAGCTTATAAAGAAGGAATCAACTATATTGCCTTAACCTATGCTGATACCGAAGAAGGTAAACGTGCAAAAGAAATAATAAAGGAAGCTTTTCCTGTATTGCAAAAAAAGGAATTTGTGGCTGATGAAGATGCTCAAAAATTTAATGTTATATTTCAATTTGAAAACAATTCAGGTGAAGATATTGACGCTTTTATAAAAACGTTAGATGAAGAAGTTGCAAAAATAAAGTACTTTGATCTTACAACATCAAAAGATCTTTACGATGAAAATACTACATTTGTTGTGGTACATGGATTAAAAAGTATAGGTGGAGCTAAGGGGTTTGGAGAATTGCTTAAATCTGGAGAAAAAGACAAAAGAGGGCGTGTGGTAAAACCAAAAATTACCCGACCTTATTTTGCTATATCGTCTTCAAATTATGCAATTATTCAACGACATAAAAACTTAAATGCGTATTTAGAATTACAGTAATTTAAAACCAAATCAACATGTTTTCTCCAGATAGAAAAAAAACAAAACAACATTCAATTATGGAATCAACTACTCAACAAAATGTTATAGCACAAGGCACTAAAATTGTAGGAGACATTGCAAGTCAAGGCCCATTTAGAATCGACGGAACTGTTGAAGGTAACGTAAAAACATCTGGTAAAGTTGTGGTAGGTAAGTCTGGTTACATAAAAGGTACTTTGCAAGGTGAAAATGCGGATTTTGAAGGTAAATTTTCGGGTAAGCTTATTTTGTCTGGTACATTATCTTTAAAATCTACAGCACATATTGAAGGAGAGGTACATATAAGTAAGTTGGCTGTAGAACCTGGTGCAACGTTTAATGCAACTTGTAGCATGAAAGGGACAGTAAAATCGTTATCTAATGAGCCAGCTAGAATAGAATCTGTTAAAGCCCAAAGTGTCCAAAGCAAATAAAGGACCTAACAAATTTATTAGGTTTACATCCGTTGCGTTTCAGATGGGAGGCACTATTTTTCTTGGAAATTATTTAGGTCAATGGCTAGACGTTAAGTATCACAAGGATTATTTAGAAACAACCATCACACTTCTCTCTGTATTTATTTCCATGTATTTGGTGATTTCCCAAGTTATAAAAATGTCTAAAGACGATGATTAAATCTTTTATTGTATATGTAGTATCTTTTTTTGCACTACTCGTCATTGTTCATTTTTTGCAAGAATTTATAATCAATCAAACCAACAGCATTATAAGATTTAATCTTTGGGATACTAACCTTTTTATGGCTATCGCCTCTTTAATGATATGTGTACATTTTCAGGTTTTTTCATTAGTTAATAGTTTAAAAACGCAGCTCGGATTCATTTATTTACCCACACTTTTCATTAAAGGAGTGCTATTTTATGTGGCATTTAAAGACACGGTTTTTAATATTGAAGTTTTAAATACACCCGAGCGGTTAAGCCTTGTAATCCCAATTCTCTTATTTTTAGTATTAGAGGTGTTTTTTATTGTGAAAATCATATCAAAAATGGGGTTTAAATATTAGATTCAAAAAAGACATTGTTATTTTAATAAATTGCGTACTTTTGCACGGAATTTGAGAAGAGGTTTTTTTTATTTTATTAGAATGAAGATAGTTAATCAAAGTTTTAAGTTTTTAGTACTAGCCGTTTTGATGTTTTTACCAACATCTAATTTTGCGTTTAATGCGGAAGTAGATGGAGGTCAAGTTTCTGGTAAACAAGAGGTAGAAGAATATATTGTTCACCACCTTAAAGACTCGCACGACTTTAATTTGTTTTCGTATACCAACGATGCTGGTGAGCGTAAACATTTTGGTGTGGCGTTGCCTGTAATACTTTGGACGTCTGAAGGTTTAGTGACTTTTATGTCTTCGGAATTTCACCATGATGACAATGGGCAAGTAATTGTAGAAAAAGACGGTCAAAAATTTACAAAGATTCACTCTAAAATCTACGAATTAGAAAAAGGAGCTACAGCGGTTAGTTTTGATGCTGATCATCATGCGACTAACGCTTCAAAGGTTTTAGATTTTTCTATTACTAAAAGTGTTGTCGGTATTTTATTAATAGGGCTTTTAATGTTATTCTGGTTTTCTAGATTAGCAAAACAATACAAAACAAAACAAATTCCTACTGGTTTTGGTCGTGTTTTAGAACCACTTGTGCTTTATGTAAGAGATGAAATTGCAAGACCAAATATTGGAGAAAAACACTACCGTAAATTTACAGGTTACCTTTTAACAGTATTCTTTTTTATATGGATTTTAAACTTAGCTGGTTTAACACCTTTAGGATTTAACGTTACTGGTCAGTTAGCCGTTACCGCATGCTTAGCCATATTTACATTAGTCATTTATACCGCAAGTGGTAATAAAGATTATTGGATGCACATTTTATGGATGCCAGGAGTGCCAATTTTTGTAAAACCAATACTAGCAGTAATCGAATTGGTAGGTGCTTTTATTATTAAGCCATTTTCGTTATTAGTACGATTGTTTGCAAACATATCAGCAGGTCATATTGTATTAATGAGCTTAATAGCCATTATGTTTACACTTAAAGATTCTTTAGGTACTGTTGGTGCAACAAGCTTATCGTTTGTATTATCATTTTTCTTGTTACTTATTGAATTATTAGTAGCGTTTTTACAAGCGTATATTTTTACAATGCTTTCCGCTTTGTTTATAGGTATGGCTGTGGCAGAACACGACCATGAACATGAAGATCATGGTCATGAAGTTTCTTCGGATGTAGAAGACGTTAGAGGAGATTTTATTTAAGACGAATTTTTTTAATTTAATTTTATATATCAATTTTATGGAACCAGTAACTTACAATTTAATTGGAGCAGGGTTAATCGTAATCGGAGCAGGTATCGGACTTGGTCAAATCGGTGGAAAAGCAATGGAAGGTATTGCTCGTCAGCCAGAAGCAGCAGGTAAGATTCAAACAGCAATGATTATTGTTGCCGCTCTTTTAGAAGGTTTAGCATTTGGTGCTTTATTCTTAGGAAAATAAGAACCGAATTAAATTACAAGAACACAAACCTGCAACGGTTGGTTGCAGGATGTGTTTTTAAATTAAAAAAAGACAAAACATTTAATTATTTAATAGAATGGAAACATTATTAAACGATTTTTCACCAGGTTTATTCGTAGTATCAACAATATTAATGTTGGCTTTAATTGCCCTTATGGTGAAGTTTGCTTGGAAACCAATCTTAAGCTCTTTAAATGAAAGAGAAGAGGGTATTCAAGGTGCTTTAGACGCTGCTGAAAAAGCAAAGCGTGAAATGGCAAATCTTCAGGCCGATAACCAAAGGTTATTACAAGAAGCACGTTTAGAAAGAGAAACGATGCTTAAAGAAGCACGTGAGTTAAAAACTAAAATGATTGCTGATGCTGAAGAAGAAGCAAAAATGCAAGCTAATAAAATGATTGCACAAGCTCAAGAAGCTATTGTAAGTGAAAAGAAAGCGGCTATGGCAGAATTAAAAAGTCATGTTGCTGGATTATCATTAGATATTGCAGAAAAAGTAGTGCGTAATGAATTATCTAATAAAGACAAGCAACTAGAGTTAGTAGAGTCTATGTTAGGTGAAGCAACTTTAAACTAGTAAGAGATGTCAGGATCAAGAGCGGCAATACGATATGCTAAAGCGGTTTTAAGTTTAGCAACAGATCAAAAATCTGCTGATGCAGTGAATAGTGATATGAAATTAATCATAAACACTATTGCTGAAAGTAAAGATTTAAATCAAATGCTTCAAAGTCCTGTTGTAAGATCTTCAGATAAAAAAGCAGTATTATTAGCAGTATTTACAGATTCTAATGTAGCAACTACTAATTTAATCGATACTTTAATTGCTAATAAAAGGTTATCTTTATTAAATGACGTCGCATTAAGTTATGTGCAGTTATACGATGAGTTAAGAGGTCGCCAACTAGCATCAGTTACAACAGCTGTAGCATTAACCGAAGAGTTAAAAGTAAAAGTATTAGCTAAGGTTAAAGAACTTACAGGAAAAGACGCAGAAGTAAAAAATATTATAGATGAAACCATTTTAGGTGGTTTTATCTTACGAGTTGGAGATATTCAGTATAACGCTAGTATTGCTAATAAACTCCATAAATTAAAAAGAGAATTTACACTAAATTAATATAGTTTTAGATACGCCCAAAAGGCGAACAGCTAAAAGCTAAAGACTAAAAAAGATGGCAGAAGTAAAACCAGCTGAAATATCAGCAATCTTAAAACAACAACTTTCAGGTTTTGAAGCAGGTGCTTCATTAGACGAAGTAGGAACAGTATTAACTGTAGGTGATGGTATTGTACGTGCTTACGGATTGGCTAATACGCAATATGGCGAATTAGTTGAATTTGAAGGTGGTGCAGAAGGTATTGTATTAAACCTTGAAGAAGATAATGTAGGTATTGTACTTTTAGGAACTGCAATAGGAATTAAAGAAGGTTCTACAGTAAAACGTACTGGACGTATTGCCTCTGTAAAAGTAGGTGAAGGTATTGTTGGACGTGTTGTAGATACTTTAGGAAATCCAATTGATGGTAAAGGACCAATTGTTGGCGAAACTTATGAAATGCCATTAGAGCGTAAAGCACCTGGTGTTATTTATAGAGAGCCAGTAACAGAACCATTACAAACTGGTATTAAGGCTATTGATGCCATGATCCCTGTGGGTAGAGGTCAACGTGAGTTGGTAATTGGTGACCGTCAAACAGGTAAAACAGCGGTTTGTATCGATGCTATCTTAAACCAAAAAGAATTTTACGATGCAGGTGAGCCTGTTTATTGTATATATGTTGCTGTAGGTCAAAAGGCTTCAACAGTAGCTTTAATTGCTAAAACACTAGAAGAAAAAGGAGCTTTAGCTTATACAACTATTGTAGCTGCTAATGCCTCTGATCCTGCTGCTATGCAAGTTTGGGCACCAATGACAGGTGCTTCTATTGGTGAATACTTTAGAGATACTGGTCGTCCGGCTTTAATTGTATTTGATGATTTATCAAAACAAGCAGTTGCTTACCGTGAGGTATCTTTATTATTAAGACGTCCACCAGGACGTGAAGCATATCCTGGTGATGTATTTTATTTACATTCAAGATTATTAGAGCGTTCAGCTAAGATTATCGATAATGATGAGATTGCTAGAGAGATGAACGACCTTCCAGAAGTTTTAAAACCTATGGTAAAAGGTGGTGGTTCTTTAACAGCTCTACCAATTATCGAAACACAAGCAGGTGACGTTTCTGCATATATCCCAACTAACGTAATCTCCATTACAGATGGTCAGATTTTCTTAGATGGAGATTTATTTAACTCTGGTGTGCGTCCGGCAATTAACGTAGGTATTTCTGTATCTCGTGTTGGTGGTAACGCTCAGATTAAGTCAATGAAAAAAGTATCTGGTACTTTAAAATTAGATCAAGCTCAGTTCCGCGAATTAGAAGCGTTTGCTAAGTTCGGATCAGATTTAGATGCCGTGACTTTAAATGTAATTAATAAAGGTAAGCGTAACGTTGAAATTTTAAAACAAGCGCAGAACGATCCATTTAAAGTAGAAGATCAAGTAGCTATTATCTATGCAGGTTCTAAGAACTTATTAAAAGATGTTCCTGTAGAAAAAGTTAAGGAGTTTGAGCGCGACTATTTAGAATTCTTAAATGCTAAGCATAGAGATACTCTAGATACGCTTAAAGCTGGTAAATTAACTGATGAGGTTATTGATACATTAACAAGTGTAGCAAAAGATCTTTCAGGAAAATATAGATCATAAAGTTATTAGTTTAGAGTTATGAGTTAAAATTTAGCTTACTCATAACTCTAAATTTCAATTATTAAGCTAATGTCACTCTGAGCTTAGGCAAAGAGTCTTTATCATATAAAGATGGCGAATTTAAAGGAAATTAGAAACAGAATATCATCGGTATCTTCGACGATGCAGATTACAAGTGCCATGAAAATGGTATCTGCTGCGAAGTTAAAGAAAGCTCAAGATGCTATTACAGCAATGCGTCCTTACTCTAATAAGTTAACCGAATTGCTACAGAGCTTAAGTGCAACTTTAGATGCAGATTCTGGAAGTAAGTATGCAGAGCAACGTGAGATACAAAAAGTACTTATTGTTGCGGTCACTTCTAACAGAGGTTTGGCTGGTGCATTTAATTCTAATATCATTAAAGAGGTTACTCACCTTACTAATGAAACATATGCGACTAAAGAAGTCTCTTATTTAGCTATAGGAAAAAAGGCAAACGACGCCTTTAAAAAAACGAATAAAGTTATAGCTGATAAAAGTGATTTATACGATGACTTAACGTTTGATAATGTTTCGGAAATAGCAGAGATGCTTATGGAAAAATTTGTCTCTGGTGAGTTTGATAAAATTGAGGTGGTTTACAATCACTTTAAAAATGCAGCTACACAAATTGTTATGACAGAGCAGTTTTTACCAATTGTACCTGTAGAAACTGACGATAATGTAAATTTAGACTATGTTTTTGAACCGTCTAAATTAGAAATTGTTGAAGAGTTGATACCAAAATCATTAAAGACACAATTGTATAAAGGTATTAGAGATTCTTTTGCTTCTGAGCATGGTGCACGTATGACAGCGATGCATAAAGCAACAGATAATGCAACCGAATTAAGAGATCAATTGAAGTTAACTTATAACAAAGCGCGTCAGGCAGCAATTACAAATGAAATTCTTGAGATTGTTGGTGGTGCAGAAGCTTTAAATAACTAAAGATATTTGATTGATAGGCATTTTTAGTCTAAACCTAAGCAATTATTTATAATATTAAAACCTAACTTTTAGAGAGTTAGGTTTTTTTTATGTCTTAAATCACCTTTTATAATGAGAGAATTTTCTAAAATTTCTTAAAATTTGTAAGACTTAACTTTCTTTCTGTTACATTTTGTCTGATAAATATGTTTTTAATATAGGTGGTTTGGATAATTTTTTATATTGCAGTCCCAAATCTAAACCTACATTACAATGAAATTACTAAAAAATGCGGCTTACGCCATTGTTTTTATTGTTGTTTATGGAACTACTAATTTTTGTGTAGCCCAAAACAGCAATGCTCGAATTACCATTCAGAAACAAGCACCATTTAAAGTTAATTCTGCTTCTTTTCAAGAATGGTATGCAGGAATTAAAGTTGGTGGAACAGGAATAAATATTTTTCTTCCTATTACAGATGTTGCTCAAAATGTCGAAATCACCCATGTTTATTTTAGAAACCTTACAGGCGAATTGATTAAAATAAAGGGGACGTACTCAGCACAGCTTAAAACTGACTCACCGTATTATACGTTTACAAAGCCTGAAGCTCCAGCAGATTATCCCTTTAAATTGAAGGATAATGAATGCGTTGTAGCTTATAACGAAAACGGTAAGGCCAAGTATTTTAAAATAACAAAAATTACTGAGTTCGCAGGAACGTATTACGAAAATGGCCCTCCAGCCATTTACGCTAGGAAAAATGCAAAAGATATTGTGGCTATAGAAGACGAAAATATTGACAAATAGTTACAAACATTAGGTACTAATTGAGCCTTGCTTTTATAGCAAGGCTTTTTTATTTCAACTTAGAAAAAGGTTCATTTATATTTAATACTTTTGAAGTCTATAATTATTAGCCCAATTGAGCGGATTCAAATCACTTTTTAAACAAACATTCATTTATGGCTTGGCCACTGTGCTTCCTAGGATGTTGAGTTTCATTTTAGTGCCTCTATATACCGATCCTAATGTGCTTTCTGTGGAAGAATACGGACGTGTGTCATTTATCTTCGCGTACTTCGTGCTGTTTAATGTTATTTTAGCATATGGCATGGAAACTGCCTTTTTTAGGTTTTTCAATAAAGAAGAAGACCAAGAAAAGGTCACTAGCACATCTGCAATTTCAATACTTATTAGCGCTTTCGGCTTACTCGGCACCGCTTTTCTATTGCGACATCAAATTTCAGACATCATTAATATAGAACTACAATACCTCAATTTAGTCTTTATTATTCTACTATTGGACGCTTTGGTTATTATTCCATTTGCTTGGTTACGTGCCACAGCTAAACCAATGCGATATGCTGTTGTTAAGATCTTAAACGTTGCTGTTAATCTTGGTCTCAATGTGTTCTTATTATTGTACTTAAAAGATGTTGCAGAACATCATTCGGTTTTTAATAGCATTTATATACCTGATTTTGAGATTAATTATATCTTCATTTCTAACGTTATTGCAAGCGCATTAACACTTTTTATTTTGTTGCCTTTTTATGTGCAATTAAAATTTAAGTTCAATATCCAACTTTGGAAGACCATGATGCATTATGCTATGCCAGTGCTTATTGCAGGTATTGCATATTCGGTTAATGAAACCTTTGATCGTATTCTGCTAGAAAAATTATTGCCGGCAAATATAGCAGATGAACAAGTGGGTATGTACTCAGCATGTTACAAATTGGCGTTATTTATGACTCTGTTTGCTACCGCGTTTCGTTTGGGAATAGAACCCTATTTTTTTAGTCATTCTAAAACAGATAACCCACAAAAAAATTATGCTAGAATTTTAGAATATTTTGTGGCTTTCGGTGCCGTTATCTTTTTAACTGTAGTCGTTTTTGCAGATCTTTTAAAACCCTTTATTATAAGAAGTGAAGCGTATTATGAAGCCATGTGGATTGTACCGTTTATACTTCTAGCTAATTTTTGCTTAGGTATTTATCACAACCTTTCTGTATGGTATAAAATTACAGACCGAACAAAGTTTGGGGCTTATATATCCATATTTGGTGCGCTTACCACACTTATATTAAACTATGTCTTAATTCCTGTTATAGGGTTTAAAGGTTCTGCTATAGCTACGCTTTCAGCTTATTCTGCAATGATGTTATTGTCTTATTATTATGGGCGAAAGTATTATCCCATTCCTTATAACTTTAAAAAAATAGTATTGTATTTAGGGGTGTCTACAGTGTTTTCTATGTTGTATTTCTATAATTTTAGAGGAAATTATGTTATTGGAATTGGTGCATTAATTGTATTTTTAACACTTGTTTTTCAGCTTGAAAGAAAAGAACTAAAGCAATTATTAAAACGAAATTAATCTGCGATAAGCACAGAGAATCTGATTGAGATATGAAAATTAAAATAATTAATAAATCTAATCACGCTTTACCACATTACGAAACCATTGCATCGGCAGGTATGGACTTACGTGCAAATTTATCCGAATCGAGGGTTTTAAAACCGTTAGAACGCAGTATTGTGGGCACTGGATTATATATAGAATTACCGGTAGGACTAGAAGCTCAGGTAAGACCGAGAAGCGGTTTGGCTGCTAAAAAAGGTATAACAGTATTAAATGCACCAGGAACTATTGATGCTGATTATAGAGGTGAAATAGGTGTTATTTTAGTGAATCTCTCTAATGAAAATTTTGAAATTCAAAATGGCGAACGTATTGCTCAATTAGTTATCGCAAAACACGAACGTGCTGAATGGGTAGATGCCATAGAGTTGTCTGAAACGGATAGAGGTGATGGTGGTTTTGGGAGTACCGGAACAAAATAGCTAAAGCTTAAGCTGGAGTAAGGGATCAAAACCTTGTTTATAAATTAAAAACAAGAGGAGGTTGTAATAGATAGCCTCATTTAAAATATTAATAAATAGATTTCCATTTTAATGGAAACGAAACACAATTTTTCGATGAAAATAATAGTACCAATGGCAGGACGTGGTTCTCGCTTAAGACCACATAGTTTAACTGTTCCAAAACCTTTAATTCCAGTTGCTGGTCAACCCATAGTGCATCGTTTAGTAAAAGATATTGCTAAAGTTTTAAAGCAACCTATAGAGGAGGTCGCATTTGTGCTCGGTGATCCTGCATTTTTTGGGGATGATGTTGTAGAAAGTTTAACTGAACTTGCAGAAAGTTTGGGTGCCAAAGCTTCCATTTACAGACAAGACAAACCCTTAGGTACGGGTCATGCTATTATGAGTGCAAAACCCTCGCTTTCTGGGCCTGCTGTAATTGCTTATGCTGATACATTGATTAGAGCAGAATTTGATTTAGATCCCAAGGCAGATAGTGTTATCTGGACAAAATGTGTTGCAAATCCTGAGGCTTATGGTGTTGTAAAATTAAATGAAGATCAAAACATTGTAGAATTGGTTGAAAAACCTGAAACCTTTGTGAGTGACCAAGCAGTTATAGGCATTTATTATTTTAAAGATGTAGCCGTTTTAAAATCTAAATTACAAGAGGTTTTAGACGAAAATATAATGAATGGCGGTGAATATCAAATTAATGATGGTATTAAACGAATGATGGCAGACGGAAAAATCTTTAAGACAGGTACGGTAGATGAGTGGATGGATTGTGGAAATAAAAATGTTACTCTAGATACTAATGCTAAAATGTTAGGGTTTTTAACGGCCGATAATGAAGAACAATTAATTGACGATTCTGTAGTTTTAGAAAATTCCAAAATCATTGAACCATGCTATATTGGAAAAGGAACGATTCTAAAAAACACTACTGTAGGACCTAACGTATCTATAGGTAAAGATTGTGTGTTAGAAAATACAACCGTTAAAAATAGCTTAATACAAAACCAAACAACTATTAAAAATGCTAACTTAGATGAAGCTATGATTGGCAATCATGTAAAGTACAATGGTGAGTTTACTAAGATTAGTATTGGTGATTATACTTTGATGGAATAAAAATAGATTCAAAAAAAAATATCTCAGTATTTTAAATACTAGTAGGACTTTGGAATAACTTTTGAAAACAATTACAGAAGTGTCAAACGTTAAGAGCTACAAAAGCAAGTTTTTTAACTAGAATAAAAGATGTATACCATATTGTACACAATAAAGATTAAACCTAATCAAGAAGAAAAGTTTATTAAGGCTTGGAAAGAGTTAACTACGTTGATATACAAATACGAAGGCAGTTTTGGATCTAGGTTACATAAAAAGGATGCATTACATTTTTTTGCTTATGCACAATGGCCAGATAAACATACGTTTGAAAATGCTGGTGGTAATTTGCCAGAAGAAGCTCACCATTGCAGAAATCGAATGAGAGAGGCTTATGAAAAATTTGAAGTATTAGATAAATATGAAATGATTGAAGACTTGTTAAAGCCACAACGTAGTGAATAAAACAACGGTTTTGATATTGGTTTTTCTCTTCGGAATATTAATTGTTCCGCAGGTTTCGTACGCCCAAGTTGATTTTAACAAACGCCCAGATGACGATTTAGGCAATGTAGAAGACGAGTTTCAGGAACATTTTTTTGAAGCCTTAAAACAAAAAGGAATTGAAAATTATGATCGTGCTGTAGAAGAACTTCAAAAATGTTTGAATTTAGATAGTAAAAATCCTGTTATTTATTTTGAATTAGGTAAAAACTATAACAAACTCAAAAACTTTGGTGCTGCAGAAGAAAACCTAAAAGAAGCTATTAGCATGCAACCGGATAATGCGTGGTTTTTAGATGAACTTTACGATGTTTATTTTCAGCAAGATGATATTAAAAATGCTTTAAAAACCATTAAACAATTGGTAAAGTATCACCCAGATTACAAAGAAGATTTAGCAGCACTGTATGTAAGAGAAGGGAAATACAAATTGGCTTTAGAGCTGTTAGATGAATTAGATGCAGAATACGGTTTAAGCGAATCTAGAGATGGCATGCGTAACGATATTTATAGTATTACTGGTAATGCTGATGACCGTATTGATAATTTAGAACAGCGTATAGCCAATAACCCTAACAATGAGGATAATCACTTAAAGCTTATTTATAGATATAGCCAAACTGGAGATCGAAAAAATGCCTATAAAGCGGCTAAACATTTATTAAAAGTAAAGCCCGATTCTAGATTTGTGCATTTGGCCTTATATAAATTTTATCTTCAAGACAATAAGGTAGACAAGGCAATCAGTTCTGTAAAAACCGTTTTAACCAGTCCTGAAATCAATGCAGATGCAAAAGCGAAGGTACTTAAAGACTTTGTGGCTTTTGTGGCTAGAAATCCTGAGTACCAAACCGATTTAATAGACATTACATCATTAGTAGATGGAGACAAAGATGCGCAAACGCATAGTGATTTAGGTCAATATTATTTAAAAGCTGGAGACAAAGCAAAAGCACTTTTGAATTTTAAGGAAGCATTAAAACAAAGCCCTAAGGATTTTAAACTTATAAAAGATGTCTTATTACTTCAGTTAGATGTAAAGGATTATAATGCGGTTATAACAGATAGCGAGCGTGCTTTAGAGCTATATCCTGCACAACCTATTTTGTATTTAGTTAATGCGGTGGCAAATAATAATTTGAAAGTACCCAAAAAAGCTATAGAGAGCTTAGAAATGGGATTAGATTTTTTAATAGATAACCCTAAAATGGAAGCCGATTTTTATTCCGAATTAAGCATTGCCTACAAAGCCTTAAATAATATTAGTAAATCTGAAGCGTTTGCTAAAAAGGCAAAAGATTTAAAAGCCCAATAAGTAATGAAGTCATTTCCAACATATAAAATTTTTAAAAACACATTAGGCGTACTTCTCATAGCAGTTGCTTTTAGTTGCAGTTCCGCTAAACGCGTTATAGCCTCTGGTGAAGCTAGTGAGCAATTGTCGGTTAAACAGGTCATAAAACAGCATCAAAAGAATGAGACGGACTTTAAAACCTTAAAAGCTAGATTAAAAATTGATATTACACAAAATAATCGTTCACAAGGTGCTGGTTTTACACTGAGGATAGAAAAGGATAAAGTGATTTGGTTAAGTGAATCCATCTTAGGTATGGCACGTATGATGATTACTCCAGATAAAGTAAGATTCTACAATAAAATAGATAATGAATATTTTGACGGAGATTACAAATTATTGAGTGATGTTGCTGGTATTGATCTCGATTTCATGAAAGTTCAAAACATCCTTTTGGGTCAAACTATCCATAGTCTTAATGATAAGCCTTATCAAGTTTCGGTTAACAATAACTCTTATGCCGTAAGTCCGAAAGAACAAAATGCACTGTTAGAGTTATTTTATTTAATTAACCCTTCGCATTTTAAAATGGATAGCTTACAATTGCAACAAGTCTTAAAGAGGCGATTGCTTCAAGTGGATTATGCCGCTTATCAAGAAGTAGATAAACAAATCATTCCTAAAAACATCAGTATTGTCGCAGTTGAAGATACTGATGAAGTTGGTATAAGTATGGAGTTTAAATCGGTATCTTTGAATGATGAAGTCCGTTTTCCGTTTAATATTCCCTCGGGCTATAAAGAGATGGTGATAAAATAACAGATGATATCACTTCGCTTTTAAATGTAGAAAATTAGACAATTTTTTAACTTTATAAGTAATAGCGAAACGATATTAAGAAGTATACTTTTTTTTAAAAACACGATAAGAATAAAATGAATTACCGTTTTTATATCCCTTTAATTATAGGACTTTTATTGTCCGGTTTTTCAGGTTATGCACAAAGCGCAAAGCAAAAGGAGCTCGAGGCACAACGTCAGCAAAAGCTTAGAGAAATTAAGCAAATTAACGCTTTGTTGTCTACAAAAAAGAAGGAGGAGAAGTCTGCAATTACACTTATTGAAGACATCAACTTAAAAGTGAATGTTAGAAAAAACTTAATCAGAATTACCAACGAACAAGCCAATTTATTAACGCGAGAGATTAACGCCAACCAGAAAGAAATTACAAGTCTAAGAACGCAATTGCAGGAGTTAAAAGATGATTATGCTGCGATGGTAGTAAAGTCTTATAAAAGTAAATCTGAGCAGAGTAAGGTGATGTTTTTATTATCTTCTAGCAATTTTCAGCAAGCTTATAAGCGCCTTCAGTATATAAGGCAATATAGAGACTACCAGAAAGAGCAAGGTGAAGCCATAAAGCTTAAAACAAAAGAATTACAAGAATTAAATATTCAACTATCAAAGCAAAAAGAAGACAAGCAGAAATTAGTTGAAGAAAATAGAATTGCTAAACGTGAATTGGAAGGTGAGTTAAAGGAACGCGAGATTTTAATGGCTTCTATTAAAGCTGATATGGGTAAGTTTGCGTCTCAGATTAAACAGAAACAAAAAGAAGCAGATCAGTTAGATAAAGAGATAGACCGTTTAATTGCTGAGGCGATTGCAGCATCGAATAAAAAGGCAGGTAATAAATCATCGGCAGGAAAATTTGTCTTAACACCTGAAGCTAAAAAGCTAGCCTCGAGCTTTGCTGCAAATAAAGGAAAGTTAGGTTGGCCAGTAGCCCGTGGAGTTATTAAAGGTAAATTTGGAAAAACACGCTCGTTAACCGATAGTTCCATAGAGGTGAATCATTCAGGTGTAAAAATAGCCACTGAGAAAAATGCCGAAGTTAAAGCCGTGTTTAATGGTGTTGTATCTTCAATTCATATCATGAAAAGAGGAAATCCAACCATTTTAATTAGACATGGTGATTATTTAACTATTTACCACAATTTGTCAAAACTGTATGTTAAAAAAGGAGACAAAATTACAACAGGACAGGTGATAGGTGAGGTATTTAGTAATAAAATTACAGGAGAGACACTTCTAGATTTTAGAATCTACAAAAATAATTTAAAGCTAAATCCAGAATCGTGGTTAGCTAAGAATTAAACCCTTACAATTACATAACCCTTTCTAGTTTTTTTGTAGTGTTTACCATTAAAAAAGTAATAGCGCTTTCCTTTTATTCTAACAACTTTATATGATCTTGGTAGTTGTTTTACTACAGTAACCGTTGTGGGTTGTGCGACAACGACACGTTTTGCACAAGAATTAAAACTTAAGGCAAATCCTAAGATTAAGGTATACATAAAATATCTCATCACTAATATATTTAATTAATGCTAAGACTAAAAATACATTTAAAGGTTTAAAATAATTGAATAACAAATGTTGTCTATCTTTTATTTTAAGACCTGTGTTTTAGAATTCAATGTGTTCATTTAGAACGGTATTACTACAGAAATCGAAGTTTGGATTAGAGTCTACTATTCAAAAAGTGCTTTTAACTCAGTTGCATCAGCAGGTTTCATTTTTCCAGCCAATACTAAACTCAATTGTTTACGACGCAAAGCTGCATCAAAACGTTCTTTTTCTAATTCGGTTTCAGGGATAAGATCAGGAACTTTTACAGGTCTTCCTGTTTCATCTACGGCAACAAAGGTGTAGATGGCTTCATTGGCTTTTACACATTCTCCAGATTCTCGGTCTTCGATCCATACGTCCATATACACTTCCATAGAAGAAGTGAAGGCACGCGATACTTTTGCTTCTATCATTACCACGCTTCCTAATGGAATAGATCTGTTAAAAGCCACATGATTTACAGACGCTGTAACAACGATGCGTCTAGAGTGTCTTCTTGCAGAAATACTAGCTGCTCTGTCCATACGCGCTAATAATTCGCCACCAAATAAGTTATTGATAGGATTAGTTTCGCTTGGTAATACCAAATCGGTAACAATAGTTTTAGACTGAAATGCGGTTCTAGAAGGCATAGATTATTAATAATTTGTGCAAAGATAGAACGATTTTAGTACGTAGGAGTGAAAAAGTAATAAAAAACCAATGGAATGTAAAGACAACCTTAAGTGACTGGTATTATTTAAGTTTTTTAATTAATAACCAAGCGTCACGGTTATACTCTCGACGAATCTTAGAAAGTTCATTTTGGGCTTCAGCTCTGGTTTCAAAACTACCATAAACAACTTCGTGCAACCCGTAACGGTTTACACCAATTTGTCGTGCTCTAAACCCTTTTTCTCTCAGTTGGTTAACTTTTTTCTTAGAATTAGCTTCCACTCTAAATGCACCTGCCACAATATGGAAATTACCATGCTGTTTTTCTACAGATAATGTTGCTGCAGGTAAAGGATTACTGATAACAAATGTTGCCTCTTGCACTTTAGCATCGAGCTGCTCATTAGCTTGCTCTTGTGCTAATTGGTTGTGGTCTTTTATTGTATTGTTGTAATATGTTACACCACCAAAGCCAACTAAACCTAGCATTACTACAGCGGCAGCTGCGTATTTAAACCAGTTTCGGTTAGAGCGTTTTTCAGGCGTCATTGTTATAGGCGCTGTTTCTTCAATGGTTTCAACAGTTTCTTTGTACACTTCACGAGTAACGTCTATAGAAGAAAAGTGTGATAAGCCAAAAGAATCAGTAAGGTAATTAATTTGACTAGATGGATCAAATTGAATTTTTCCATCAGCATTTAAAGTCAATTCTCCAATGTTTTTCAATTGAATGGTTTCCCCTTCAACCAAATATGATTTTATAGACTTTATGTGTTTTGAGATTTTACTTAGAGCTGTTGCGTAGGGTATTTTTTCAACCTCAGCAATATAGTTAGCCAATAAACCATCGTTTTGTTGTAATTGCTCATTAAAGGACAACGCCTTTTTTGGAGGATAAAACGTATGTGTAGATTGGTGAATTTGTGCCGAAACACGACGTGTTAAAAAAGCACCAAATTCTGGAACAGTAACACAATCGTATCGATATAAAAGGTCGCTAATGTAAGTCTCTAACTGCATATGAAAGCAAAGTTATAAATTTTTGTTTTCGAAAAAAGTGAACTATCGTTTATTTATTAACATCAATTAAAGTTATTTTCTATCTCTTTGATTTTCATAATATACTATTTTGAAAAAAATAATTAATGATTTTTAGATGAACTTAAGGTCTTATCGGTACATTTATGTAAGTCTTTATAGGATGTTTAAGTTTTAATCTATTAAGAATTAAATAATTATATTCGTAAATAGTAGATTAATGACTTTAAGTATTTCGATTGTAATGACAGATCAACAACTTATGTATGCTTTAGCCTTGCAACATGTTCCAAAAATTGGGGCTACAACTGCAAAAAAGCTTATTAGTCATTGTGGATCTGCAGAAGCCGTTTTAAAAGAGAAACATGCAACCCTTCTAAAAATTGATGGTATAGGAACCATTACGCTGCAAAGTCTTTTTGATAAAATCCATCTCCAAGAAGCTGAACAGGAATTACAATTTATTAGAGACAATAAAATCATTACGCATTATTTTACTGAAGAAACCTATCCAGAGCGATTAAAACATTGTATTGATGGTCCTATTGTGCTTTTTCAATCTGGCAATATTAATTTAAAGCAACAACGTATTATAAGTATTGTTGGTGCACGTAAAATTACAACAAGTGGTATCACTTTCTGTGAAAAATTAGTTGAAGCCTTATCCTCGTTTAACCCTATAATTGTATCTGGCTTTGCCTACGGAACAGATATTACTGCGCAAAAGGCAGCAGTAAAGCACAATTTACAAACTATTGGTTGTTTAGCACATGGACTTAATCAGATCTATCCTAAAGTGCATAAAAAGTACGTGGCAGATATTGAAAATCATGGTGGTTTTTATACCGATTTTTGGAGTACAGATGCCTTTGATAGAAATAATTTTTTAAAACGAAACCGAATAATTGCAGGACTCAGCGAAGCAACTATTGTTATAGAATCTGCAGAAAAAGGCGGCAGTTTAGTTACTGCCGATATTGCAAATTCTTATAATAGAGAAGTCTTTGCTGTACCAGGAAGGACTACTGATAGCCAAAGCGTGGGTTGTAATAATTTAATAAAATTCCAGAAAGCACATTTATTATCTCACCCTTTAGATGTCCCTTATATTTTAAATTGGGACGTGGACACCAATAAAAAACCAACGGTACAACAAGAGTTGTTTGTAGAGTTAGATTCCGATGAAACGATAGTCTATAATTACCTTAAAGAGCATGGTAAAACGTTGTTAGATGTTATTGCTCTACAATGTGAAATGCCAACTTATAAGCTTGCAAGCCTATTACTTAACATGGAATTAAAAGGAGTGATTAGACCTTTGCCAGGGAAATTGTTTGAAGCAATCTAATACAATGTATTACGCTTAGAGACAGTTGATTCTTACCTTATTAGTGCTATTTGTCGAATTTTTTAAACACTTTATCGTGTTTTTATTTTTTTAATTCAAGTTTATTTTATAATATTGGGCCTTCCCTCAGTAGAATAAATAAAATAATACGGTTTTATCTTATACTATTTTTTTTGATAAAACTTAATAAATTATAGAGCTTATGAGGTTGCCATCTACACAACGTTTTAAATCCAATCCTGTTTTGGAGTCTTTCCTATTAAAAGTAAAAAAGGGATTAATAATTACAGTAAGAACATTCATTATATATATAAGGTTTAAAAGTAGGATATTTTGTAACCCTATTGCTAAACCTAATTATTAAAGCGAAACAAAAAAAGAATTGAATAATCTAACAATAACTGTTAATGTTTTGGTAAGGGGTGTCTGTTTTTACTGGTATAAATCACACCGATTGTGCAAGTTACAGTGAGTAAAAGTGCACTTAAAAGAGGAATGTTTACACCTTGGCTAATATTTTTTGCGCATCGTTTAATCTACGTGACCTTTGTAGTGTTAAACCCAAATTTACACTGAATTCTTATATAAGCATTGTCTAGATAATGTTAAAATCAATTCAAAAGATTTATAAAAATTAAACCTATGAAAACAATAATTACTTTCGTTTCTTCTAAAAAAGTATTGACGACGTTTTTACTTTTGTTAAGTGCTTTATCTTTTTCTCAAGTTGTTACGGATATTTTTCCTACCCGTGTTACTAATGGTAGTGTTATAACTATTTTAGGTACTGGTTTTTATGATGGTCTAGAGGAGCATATAGATTCCGGATATTCAGGTCAATCAGAAGCCACATTTGTGAGCTCTACTGAAATGACAATTAAAATTACAGTTAATCAAAGTTCTGATTATACACGGCAATTAACTGTTGATGGAGCAACAATAAACTCTGGTGTAGATAATAATATACATTATGTAGGGCCAACTAACAAAACGTTGACAACCACTAGTAGTTTTAGGATTGTTGAGATGTATACCACATGGGATCACGATGGAGATGGAGAAGGTTTTTGGAAATCTTCATATTTTAACTCAAGTGATAAAAGTACTTGGCCAAATGATAGACATGATTTACTTGGTTTTAAAATGAATTATGGTAGTGGTGATATTATTTTTTCTACTGGAGTAGATGACGAATTATTAGAAGATAAATTAGTAGACGAAGGAATTGATATTACAGATCCTACTAAATACATTAGTCAAGAATTTAAAGCCTATTCTTCCAGAGGAATTACTGGTAAACCTCATTCTTCAAACTTTTTAGCAATGGCAGATTTAATTGACGGTGTAGAAAATGGAAGAGTTCTTAATAGTAACGTTTTGGCTACGGTGTATGATGTTATTATCGATGGTGTTAATGGTTTAGATTTAGGCACAGGAATTACAAATTTTAACAAAGATGCCGAAATTAAATTTTATAGTGGTAATGGTAATGTAGGAGCAATTGATACCGTTCCAGATTTAGTAATTACGCAAATGGCTCAGCCAGGAGGTAGTGGTGCTAGGGATATTTATTATTACGCAGATGTGCAAGGAAACGTTGTGGGTAGACCTATAAGATTACGTATTGATTCCAATTCACAAACACGTATTTACGAATGGGAATTAGACTTATATCGTCTAGATTTGTCATCTTCAGTAACCTACGATAATGCTTATCCTAACCAGTCGTCTTTCGGAACACGAGAACATAGACCATTTACTATGGTAGCCTTTAAACTTCAAGATTTTGGTATCGATGCTACTAATATTGAAGATGTTAATAACGTAAACATGGCGGCAGGCGGTTCTTCTGATATGGCATTTATGGCTTATAATAAAGCAGCATTTGAAATAAAATCTCCAGTGATTACAGATGCTCCAGTATCACGTTACTTTTGTAGATTTCCTACAAGTTCAAATATTACCTTTGAAGCAACAGGTGCTGTAGAAGGCGGTTATTCTACACCTGCCGATTCAGATGAAACCATTACTTATCAATGGTTTGAAAACTTTGCACCTATGTCTGCAAAAAGTGAAACTATAGATGCATATACTTTTGCATCGGGATTAACGGAAGCGCAAATAGAAAACAAAATTTTTAAAGTTAGGGTTGAAAATGCGTTCGGTGCTATAGATATTCCTTTTACTATTAGTAAAGGAGGAACACCAACGTATTGGGATGGTTCTGATTGGATATTGGCACCAATTTACGACGGATTAACCATTAAAGATGAGGATAAAAGTTTAATTTTTTCTAATAATTATTCAGAGTCTGCAGATTTATTTGGTTGCGATTGTACAGTTTCTGCAGGTAAAGTTGTAACGATACCAAGTGGATCTAAAATGACGCTTGTAAATACGCTAACTGTAGAAGAGGAAATTCCAGAATTTATAGAAGATGGCGTTACATCACCTGCCGTTGATGCCGGTATCTTCACTTTAGAAGATGACGCGAGTTTAGTTCAAATTAATAATGTAGAGAATAGTGGTGAAATCATTAAGAAAAGAACGGTAGACGGCACGACACTAAATGGTAATGATTACATCTATTGGTCATCTCCAGTTGAAGATGCGTCTTTTTCTTCCATACCTGGAAATGTAACTTATGAATGGCATACTAATGGGGCAAACTCGATTTCTGGAACGAGTGGCAACTGGGCAAGTGCCAGTGGCACAATGTCTGTGGGTAGAGGCTATATTGCTCGTGTACCACAAGCTATAGATTATACAGCGACATTTAATGGTGTGCCTAATAATGGAGAGATTAACTGGTCTGTATATAGAACAGGTAGTGTTGGGTCTATGAAGCCAGTGGAAATCGATTGGAATTTAATTGGAAATCCTTATCCTTCTTCTATCAACGCCATAAAATTCTTAGAGGACAATACCGATATAGAGGGTAGTGTGTATTTATGGACACATAATCGAGCCGCTACTAGTTCAGAAAGTGATCCTTTTTATAATGACTCTTATGGTATCAATTATGGAGATCAATATGTAGCATATAATGCCTTAGGTACTTCAGATCCTGCAGGTGAATTTGATGGAAATATAGCTTCTGGACAAGGTTTTTTTGTTCAGATTAATAAAGAGATAAGAAATAATACGAGTAGTTTTGGGGTTACATTTACCAATGACATGCGTTACGATGCTAATGAAATAGGATTTGATAATTCTCAGTTTTACAGAAGCAGTTCTGACGAAACTATAGTATTAGAAAAGCAATTGATATGGCTAAGTCTTGTAAATGAGAACAATAAAGCAATGAGTACTTTAGTGGGCTACACAAACGGCGCTACAGAAGGAAAAGATAGACTTTACGATGCGTATACCAATAACGAAGGTTTTAATCTCTACTCATTAATTTCAGAAGACGAAAAATTAGTAATTCAAGGGCTTCCTTTACCATTTGCAGATTCCAATACAGTACCTTTAGGTATTGAAATAGAAGACAGTGGTATTTATCAAATTGCTATTGGTAAAGTAGAAGGAAACTTATTTGAAGAGCTAGAGCAAGATATTTATTTAGAAGATACATACACAGGTGTCGTTCATGATTTAAGATCATCACCTTACAGTTTTACTGGTGAAGCGGGCGAGTTTAATGATCGTTTTATCTTAAGATATACTAACTCTTCTACGCTTTCTACTACTGAAGTTGCTGTGTCAGATACCTTTGCTTATATAAATAATGCAACGCTTTACCTTAAGTCGTCTAGCCTTATTAAGTCTGCAACCCTTTATGATATGAACGGTAAACAGATTACGAATTATAATGTAAATAATAATGATAATTCTTTTATTACAGAATTTAGGTTCTCTAAAGGAATATATATCGTTGCGATTACATTAGATAATGGCACTGTAGTAACTAAAAAACTAATAAACTAACCCCTTTATATTTTAAATACCTCCCTAGGTTTAAGTAGCAATAATTTTCATTTTATTAAATCAAACCGAATCTCTAAATGTATTAGAGACAGTACTTTCATTTTTTAAACCTTAACGTATGAATTTAAAATTTACTTTCAATTTAAAACCGCTTAACACACTTAAACTGACTGTTTTTGCGCTTTTTTTAACTGCTACAGCTAATATATTTAGCCAAACAGTGACCGAAGTCTTTCCTTCGAGAATTACTACAAACTCTAAAATTACGGTTCTAGGAACCGATTTTACAGAGAGTACTTCTATTAGTATTAATGGTATTAATATTAATAACAGTAGTATCACTTTACTGAGTGATACTGAAATGTTATTTGCTATTTCACATACAGGCAGTTCAGATGTAACTGGCGAGCTTGTTGTGGGTGGTGTCTCTACCGGAATTAATATAGATTATATTAGTCCTACTCACAAAACGCTTAAAAATGGTGAAACGAGTAATGTCACTAAGATTACTGAAATATTTACAACATACAATGGATTTTGGAGATCGTCTCAATGGAAAGCTGATCCTACAAACAACAACTTAAAACCTAATACTAGTCACGATT
The DNA here is from genome assembly GCF_003387355.1 of Winogradskyella sediminis. Classification (GTDB taxonomy): domain Bacteria; phylum Bacteroidota; class Bacteroidia; order Flavobacteriales; family Flavobacteriaceae; genus Winogradskyella; species Winogradskyella sediminis. Next base: position 600,979 of record NZ_QUNH01000001.1, on the reverse strand, counting down.
TGTTGGCGTTTACATATAATGGTGTAACATATTCTACAGGTGTAGATGACCAATTACTTACCGATAATGGAGTTTCATTTAGTTCACAACTATTTTATGCTTATACAACTAATGGTGTTGATGGTACCACATACGGATCTAATTATTTGGCGATGGCCGATTTAATTGATGGAGAAGTGGGTGAAGGCACCTCAATTATCTCAGAGGACATTTTAGGAACAAAAATTTACGATGTGTTAATTGATGGAGTAAATGGATTAGATATTGGTACAGGTGTTACTAATTTTAACGCTACTACGGATGTTGAGTTTTATAGTGCAGGAGGGCAACTAGGAGCGTTAGATGATGATATTCCAGATTTTTTAATATCACAAATAGCAATGGCAGGTAGTACAGACATTTATTACTATACAGATTCAGAAAAGAATGTGGTTGGTAGACCTGTAAAGCTTACTATTTTAGATGAAACTGATTTACAAGGAGATGCTTTATTAGCACAATGGAGATTAGATTTGTATGACTTTACTCCAGGTGTAAATTATGGTGTAGCAACACCTCAATCTAGAGCTTTTTCTAACAACGAACAGCGTCCGTTAAGAATGGTTGCTTTGAAGTTTGAAGATTTTCAAATCACAGACTCTAATATTACAGATATCAATAATGTCAATATGGTAGCTGGTGGTACGGCAGATCTTGGTTTTCTTGCTTATAACAGAGGGTCTTTTGATATCAAAACGCCAGTATTTACAGAATATCCAGCGGCTAGATTTGTATGTCAATTACCTAGTGATGCTAATATTTCATTTACAGCTACTGCTACAGTTTCGGGTGGAGCAACAGGAGCTCCAGAAGAAGCCTTATCTTACCAATGGTTTAAGTATAACGACCCTATTGCCGGAGCAACATCTAACACTTATACACTTCCTAGTACTTTAAATGATGAAAGCTTAGGGATTTATAAATTAAGAGTTAGTAATTCATATGGAGCAGTTGTGGTGCCTGTCAGTCTTTCTTTAGGAGGAACTCCGGTGTATTGGAATGGATCTGAGTGGGAATTACCTCCAGTGTACCAAAATGCTGGCGTGGTGGTAGAGCCACAAGATAGAGGATTAGTGTTTTCTTCTAATTATAACGAGGCTGGAGATATAGAAGGGTGTGATTGTTTAGTGCCAACAGGAAGTAATGTTACAATACCTTCAGGTTCTACACTTAAACTATATGGTGAAGTTACTGTGGAATCTGGTGCCTCATTAACATTTCAAGATAGTGCCAGTTTAATTCAAACTAAAGAAGTTGAAAGTAATGAAAATAGTGGTTCTATTAAAGTGAAACGTGAGGTTACCGATTTACATGATAATGATTATTTATTATGGTCTTCACCAGTAGCTAATTTCGATGTTTCCGATATTACCACTGCATTTTCTACTGATGCCTTTAATTGGAGTGTAAATACTGCTAATTCTAATGGTATATCTGGTGATTGGGCTCTAGTAACGGGAACTATGGATTCAGGTTTGGGGTACGCTGTTAATGTACCAGCAGATCTAGTTTCTACAGGGTTTACAACAACTTTTATCGGAACACCAAATAATGGTGATATCTCTGTTGATGTATATAAATCAATAGGAAATCTTCCAAACCTTGAAGCTAGACATCGTAACCTCATTGGAAACCCATATCCTTCTGCAATTAGTGCAGAGCAGTTACTCATAGATAATACTATTTTAGAAGGGCACATAAAAATATGGGCTCATAATTCTGCTATTCCAAATGCTGCAACACCTTTAACTAGTGCAGCATACCAAGCTTTAAATTATAATTATGGAGAGCAATATGTAAGTTATAATTTTACAGGTGCAAATCCGCCTGCAAGTACCAATGGTTATATCGGATCTGGTCAAGGCTTTTTTGTACAAGTTGATGATAGTGCTTCTGAAGGAGCAGTAACCTTTACAAATGCTATGCGTTCTGATGATGCCGATGTGGCTCACGATAATACAGAATTCTATAGAGGTGTTAACAATGCTCAGGATATTGAAAAGCACGTGTTGTGGTTGAGTTTAATTGATGATACAAACACCTCTGCAAGTACTTTAGTAGGTTATGTTGATGGAGCAACCTTAGCAAAAGATAGACTTTTTGATGCGTATTCTGATGAACATACCATGCGTATTTATTCATTAGTCGACAATGCCGAAATGGTGATTCAAGGACGTCCATTACCATTTGTTGATACTGATGTTGTGCCTCTAGGAGTTGAATTACCTGAAAGCGGAATTTTTAAAATTGCAATAGGTGATTTTGATGGAAGTGTGTTTATGGATACTAGCGTAGGCATTTATCTTGAAGATACGGTTTTAAATATTGAGCATGACTTAAGAGAATCTCCTTATTCTTTTTCTGGAGTACAAGGAAAAATTAATGATAGATTCAACTTACGTTATATAACTACGTTATCAATTGACGATAATTTAAGATCTAACACTTTTGCTTATGTAAAGGATAATATGTTAAATGTAAGATCTGAATCTGGTATTAGAGATATTAAAGTATTTGATATCAACGGAAGAGAAGTGATGCATTATACATCTAACGGTGAAGCTCACACTATAAGTGAAGGTTTTCAGTTTTCTAAAGGAGTGTATTTAGCAAGTATTACTTTAGAAGGAAATGTTACAGTTAGTAAGAAACTTATAAATTAAGGTGATTACATTTTAATTCTTAAACTAAAAAGACCTCTATTGCGAAGATAGAGGTCTTTTTTTATTATAATAACTAATGAAATATTAGTAACCTACTTGTTTTCTCACACGCTCTAATACTTCGTTTGCAACTACTTTTGCTTTAGCCGCACCTTTCTCTAATGCTGCATCAATTTCATCTAAGTTATTCATGTAGTATGTATAACGTTCTCTTTGTTCAGCAAAACGCTCTAAAACTAGTTCGTACAAAGCTTGTTTGGCATGACCATACCCATAGTTGCCACCTTCATAATTAGCTTTCATTTCGGTTATTTGAGCTTCAGAAGCCAGTAAATTGTAGATAGCAAAACAGTTGCACGTTGCCCAATCTTTTGGTTCTTCAAGAGGCGTGCTGTCAGTTTCAATAGACATTATTTTTTTACGTAATTTCTTTTCCGGTAAAAAGATATTGATAAAATTATTACGACTCTTACTCATTTTTTCTCCATCAGTACCAGGAATGAGCATTCCGTTTTCTTGAATTTTACCTTCTGGTAATACAAAAGCCTCACCCATTTTGGCATGAAAACGAGAAGCTACATCTCGCGTCATCTCAATATGTTGTAATTGATCCTTACCAACCGGAATAATTTCAGCATCATACAACAAGATATCTGCAGCCATAAGCATGGGATACGTAAATAAACCAGCATTGACATCTTCTAAGCGATCGGCTTTATCTTTAAACCCATGAGCCAGCGTTAAGCGTTGATAGGGGAAGAAACAACTTAAATACCACGATAATTCTGTGACTTGTGGTATATCACTTTGTCTGTAAAAAACTGTTTTTTCAATATCTAATCCACAAGCAAGCCACGTGGCAGCAACAGAATACGTATGGTTTCTAAGTGTGTCTGCATCCTTAATTTGCGTTAGCGTATGCAAATTTGCAATAAATAAAAACGACTCGTTTTTAGCATCATTAGCCATTTCTATAGCTGGTAAAATTGCACCTAAAATGTTTCCTAAATGTGGTGTTCCTGTACTTTGTACTCCTGTTAGTATTCTTGCCATGTTCACTTCCTGCGTGAGCAGAAATCTTTTTAAATTAAACTTCAATTTGTAATATTAAACAAAGGTAAATTTTTTAGCAGAACTATTAGAAGTCATTTAATTTAATTAATTAGTTTTGACTATGTCATTTTTCAAATATCCATTTTGGCTTTTATATCGTGTTTGGTTCTATATCTTGGTAGCTATTCCGATTATTGTATTATTTCCTCTTTTGATTATTTCAATCTCTAGAGAAGAATGGTATCGGTATTTTTTTATGCTCGCTCGTATTTGGTCTAAGTTTATATTAATAGGAATGGGTTTTGGATATAAAATTATAAGAGAAGAAACTCCTGATCCTGATAAAAGTTACATGTTTGTAGCGAATCATAGCTCAATGGCTGACATAATGTTAATGTTAGTGGCTGTGAAAAATCCGTTTGTTTTTGTCGGAAAACAAGAATTAGCAAAAATCCCGTTATTTGGTTTCTTTTATAAGCGTACCTGTATCTTGGTAGATAGAAGTAGTCCTAAAAGCAGGCAAGCGGTATTTTTAAGAGCTCAGCGACGTTTAAACCAAGGGGTGAGTATTTGTATTTTTCCTGAAGGAGGAGTGCCAGAAGAACATATCTTGTTAGACGAATTTAAAGATGGAGCGTTTCGTTTAGCAATTAACCACCAAATACCAGTAGTTCCAATTACTTTCTACGATAATAAAAAACGATTTTCTTATACTTTTTTTAGTGGTAGTCCTGGCAGAATGCGTGCTAAAATACTTCCTTTTGTATCTACAATTGGTTTAACTAGTACAGATACTAAAGCTCTAAATGCTAAAACACGAACGTTAATATGGGATGAATTGACGACGAATCAAATCACAAAAAAAAGCTACCCTAACCAAGAGTAGCTCTTATCATCATTGCATTTTCATAGCATTTCTATTGCAATAACCTAACCTAAAACTTATAACTTAATCCTGTATATAACCCTATAAAGAAAGGTTTAAAATCACCAGTGGTATTGTTAAAAGTATTTATTTGATACTTAAATGTTGGTTCTAAGTTTATATTCCATTGTCTAGAAATACGGTAATCCATACCTAAACCAAAGTTGGCACTAAAACTGGTGTCATTGATATTATTGGCCTCTCCAATTAATTCAGATCTTCCATTAATATCGGCGTAAATTTCATTTTCACTTAAAAATAGCGTGCTAAATCCACTAATAATATTAATACCAAATTTAGTGTCTAACAAACGGTATTCTATCTCTAAAGGAATTTCTATAAACCCAAAACGTTGATCTATTTGACCAGCAATTTTTGTGTTAAAAAGTTCAGGTGTAGATGATCTATTCATCATTTTTGCACTCATAAGTGATACCTGCTGCGTTTCATTACTTGTGCTAAATGCAATATTATTAAATGAGGCATCATTACTTCTAGCCGCTGTTTCTGGCCCTACAAAAGCAAATACATCTGAAGTGGTTTGATTGAGATTAACACGATTAATACCAGCTCTAATTTTTATTTTTTTAGAAATAGCATAGCTACCAGCAATACCGTAACTCATATTCACATCAGAATTTTTAGAGTTTTCGTTAAACTGTTTGTCTAGAGAAGACCCTTCGCCAAAGGCATTAAAATAAACAGGTGCAACATTTGGTGCAATGCTCCACCTGCTTCTGTCATCTTCTTTTTCTTCTTCACTTATAGTTTCATTATTTTCAGCAATAGCATCTTCAATAGTCTCCTCTTCTAAATTTTCTGATATTAATTCCTGTAGTTCTGTGTCATTTATTTCTGAAGTTTCATCGTTGTACTCAGAGGCTGCTGTAGTAGTTTTTGTGCGCTCTGAAACAATTGTTTTAGAGTCTATAAGGTTCTTTTTAAGTACAGATTGTTTTTCGATTTCTGAAGCCAGTTCCGTGCTGTTATCTTCTTTTATATGCGAAGTAGACGTTTTTGTCTGGTTTACAATTCTTACAGCTTCAGGTTCATTAGAAACGGTGGTGTTTTTAACACGCTTATCAGTTTTATTTTTAACTTTATTATTTGTGGTATTAGCCACTGCATTCGATGTTGTATTCGAATATTTAGGTGTTGTTAATCGATGAGACGCTTTGGTGTTTTGCTGAGGTTGTTCTTCAGAATCGTTTACTTTAGAGTTTTGTTCAGTACTTATATTAGTATTAGCTGTAGTGGTAGATTCTTCTTTAACCTTATTAAACTCATGCTGACTATTATCCGTTGCAGTATTTGTAGGGTCTTTTTCTAACGGAGTATTTTTATCTTCTGAATTTACAATAGGAAATTCTTGAATATTATTATCAGTATTAAATACCGTAACGCCAACAGTAAACAAGAGTGCTATAGCTGCGGCGACACCACCTATCTGCCACCAAAGTGCAATTACTCTACGCTTTTTCTTTTTATGAGGGAGACTTTCGTTTATACGATCCCAAAGTGCGTCATTTGGTGCGACTTCAAAATCTTTAAACTTTTCTTGAAAAAGTCTATCTATGTTTTTTTTATTATTCATTTTATAAACTCTGCGAACTTGGGGTCGCGTTGTAGGTTTTTATTTTTTCTTTTAAAATCAATCTCGCTCGTGCCAAATTAGATTTTGAGGTACCTGTTGAAATTTGAATTAATTCACTAATTTCAACATGAGAATAGCCATCTAAAACGTATAAATTAAATACCAGTCTATAGCGATCAGGTAATTCTTGTATGATCTTTAATAAAAAATCAATACTAACATCCTCTTCATTAATATCCACAGAAACATCTTCAATATTACCTTCATTGATAATATCAAAAACACCAACGTCTTCTCTATAGCGTTGCAATGATGTATTAATTGCAATGCGTTTAAGCCAGCCTTCAAAAGACCCTTTATTATTATACTGATCAATTTTACTAAATATAGTTATAAACGAATCATGCAGATTATCCTCTGCTTCTGCATAATTTTTAGAGTACTTAAGACAAAGCGAAAATAATTTACTTGCAAATTGCTTGTATAATTGGCCTTGGGCTTGAGCATCTTGTTTAATACATTTTTTTATGAGCTTGTCTAAACTCACATTAGTAAAGGGATTAATTAATAATTAGTCGTTTATTGCATATTCAGAAACCGGACGTTCATTAAGCACAGGAACTTCAACTAAATAATATTGCTCTTCCCCGTTTTCATCATGTCCTTGAAAAAATTTAAACAAATAAGTTTCTGTACTAGTTACAATAAAATTTAAACTCACAGTTACAGATTCAGTTTCTTCAATACAGTCTGTACCTGAATATACGGTATTAATTACAGCAACAGTACGTTCGTTCTCATTGATGTCGTAGAAAAAATTATAGAATTGATAACAATTAGAAGGTCTGTTATAAGTGATTAAAATTTCATACGTTTCTCCATTAACAAAAGATTCTGGCATTTCAACACTTTCTATAGGCAAAGTTATTGTGCCTAAATAATTATTATCAGTCCCATCATCAGGGCTACAGGACGTAAGCACTGTGATAAAAGCAAAGACTAAAAGGGCATATTTTTTCATAATTAAAAATAATCAATTTCACCTTGTAGATGTAGAAAACCTAAAAGGGTTGCGTCTAAAAGCAAAAAAATCCTGATTTTGATTCAGGATTTTTTTTAAGAATAAGGTTTAGGACTCTTTAATGAGTGTTCTTACTTTCTCTTCTAGTTCGTCCATAAGATCAGGATTATCTTTAATAATCATCTTTACAGCATCTCTACCTTGACCAAGTTTAGTGTCTCCATAGCTAAACCACGATCCGGCTTTTTTAACGATATCATGTTCTACGGCTAAGTCTAAAACTTCACCGACTTTAGATATACCTGCTCCATACATAATGTCAAATTCTGCCAACCTAAATGGAGGTGCAACTTTGTTTTTTACCACTTTAACTCTGGTTTTATTACCCATAACGTTGCTATCGCTATCTTTTATTTGTGTAGAACGTCTTATGTCTAAACGTACAGAAGCGTAAAATTTTAAGGCATTACCACCAGTTGTTGTTTCTGGGTTACCAAACATAACTCCAATTTTTTCACGTAATTGGTTAATGAAGATTACCGTACAATTTGTTTTGCTGATAGAAGCTGTTAATTTTCTAAGCGCCTGAGACATTAAACGTGCATGTAAGCCCATTTTAGAGTCTCCCATCTCACCTTCAATTTCACTTTTAGGTGTTAAGGCAGCAACAGAATCGACAACAACAATATCGATAGCTCCAGATCTAATTAAGTTATCTGCAATCTCTAAAGCTTGTTCACCATTATCTGGTTGAGATATAATTAAATTATCGATATCTACATTTAACTTTTCTGCATAGAAACGATCAAAAGCATGCTCAGCATCAATAAATGCAGCAATACCTCCTGCTTTTTGAGCTTCAGCAATAGCGTGAAGTGTTAAAGTTGTTTTTCCCGAAGATTCTGGTCCATATATTTCGATAACACGTCCTCTTGGATAGCCACCAACGCCTAATGCAATATCTAATCCTAATGAGCCAGAAGAAATAGCATCTACATCTACAACAGCTTGATCGCTCATTTTCATTACTGTCCCTTTACCGTAAGCTTTATCTAACTTGTCTAAAGTTAATTTTAACGCTTTTAACTTTGCATCTTTTTCATTACTCATATGTTCTGTTTTCTAAGATTTTTTAAAATATTATTCAAAAATACCACTTATTTTAATTAATAACATTTCTAGTTTCAAATTACTACAAACGGAAGTAATGTTTTTAAAAATAATACACATCGATTTATTTTTGTTTATGCATATAAGGTATAAAAAAACCAGAACAAATCGTTGCTCTGGTTTTATTTATAATTCGGTTAAGTTGTTTTAAAACAATCCAATGTATGATGCATCTGTTGTACCTGTTTGCAATACCGCACCAGTAGTGTAACCATCTGCACTTGTAGAGCTTGGATCAAAAATGTAAACATTACCAACACCGCCTAAAGACGCTAAAGCCATATATAATTTGCCATCAATAACGCTAGCCCATTGGTATTGACGTAACCATAGATCGATTGGAATATTCATTTCTACTGCTGTTTTGTTATATACATCTATACGTATAACTTTCCAGTTAGAACTAGAATTATCACCCAAATCGGTATTTAAAACAGGAACGTATCCAATACCATTTCCTACGTAAAACCATCCTGTGTTAGCTTCTGCATTATAACCTAATAGTGAGCCAATGTCGAATTTATTATAACTTGTATCGTAAACACCGTTGCTGATTTTCATAATAGTTGCAGATCCATTAGTAACCATTTGGTAGGTGTCTCCATTCTCATCTATATGAGCTACTGGTGTTCTATAGCCATTTGTTGATCCTTGTGCTATTGTAGATACAATTGTAGTTTCATTTTCTAAAGATGGGTAATCTACAACAAGGGTTTCAATATTATCGTAAACCATTGTGCCATTTTCACCTGTTAAGGCATCATAGAATCTCTTTGCTGCACCATAATAAAGTTTGCCATTAGCAATGACAGGAGCATCTATACGGAAGGTATGAATACCTTCTTCAGAATTGTCTTCGTCATAAGGAAATTGAAAAGATCTGTTTTCTAAAACAGTCATTGTATTTAAGTCTACTCGTGCTAATGTTACTGTAGCATCCGTTCTTAGGTATGGAGAATTTTCATCGTCTGGATCTTCATAAATATGCTCTGTAGTTACATTGTGCAGCATGGCATAGTTATCATCAATTTTTGTCCAACGAGGATATAACGTTCCCATAACAGCTTGAATATCGGTTGTTAAAAGTAAGTCGTAGTTTTGTCCGCTGATATAATCATATTTGGCAATATCACCACCGCCATAGTTTAAATTGTAAACCGTTTCTCCATCATTAGAAGTATATAAACGTGCCGTACGCGTAGACGGAACTTCTCTGCCATAACCATTAAAGGTATACGTTTTATTAGGATCATTAAGTTCTTCTACTGTTGTTCCTTGTATATAGGTTTCAGATTCACCTGTTGGACTAGACCCAATTACTAAATGATAAGGTCTGTAATCCGAAGAATTTGATGGCTCCGAAGACGGAGAATCATCCTCACTACAAGAAAATGTCATTAATGATAAAGCTGATAAACAAGCGAATCGAGATAAATATTTAAAATTCATAATATTAAATTAATTGATTTATAAAATTGAAAACGTTAGTTTGCCATAAAATCCTCTTCCAGGTTTTTGAAGGGCATAATTGTCGAATAATTGGTTGTTAAGAATGTTTTTAACATCAAAACTTAAAGAGACTTTATTTTTAGGAAATGTGTAAGCAAAACCAGCGTCAAATGAAACTTGAGACGGAATTACTATTTTACCAGAACCACCCAGTACACTACTATGTCTAAAAAACTCGTGTACATACAATAAGTTTGTATAAGTAGATAAACGCGATCCTTTTTGAATAAAATTTTGCGTATTATATTTTAGATTATAGTTCATTGTAAAATATGGTGTATTGGCTAACCTTTCGTAAGTTGGTGTTATAGGGTTACCATCTACATCATAAGTTACATTGTAGTCTCTCGCATTAAAAAATGAGGTATTCGCGCTAAAGAATAAACGTTCTTTAAAGTTATAATTTAGTGTAAAATCTACACCTTCGGTATAAATTTTTCCAACGTTAGAGTTTTCAAAAAATTCTTCGGTGCTACCTGTCGGAAACTGCATAATTAAATCTTCCGTATCTCTTATAAATACATTTGCTGTGACACCAAAGTTGTGTTGTTTAAATTGAATATCATCGTAAGTAAATCCTAAATTGTAATTATTACTGTGTTCTGGTTTTAGGTTAATGGAGGCATTTAAATTTGCTGCTACATTACCAAAAACTTCATTAGCTTCTGGTAGTCTAATGGCTTTTTCTGCAGAACCAAATACGGTGATCTTAGGTGAAAAGGAATACGAAATTGAACCACCAAAACCGAAGTCATTAGAACTAATGTTGTTTTCTTCAATAAATATGGTAGATGTAGAAGTGTTAGAACTTCGGGTACGTAGCTTAGATGTTCTATCCATATAGTACGATTTTCCAAAAACAGAAGTTCTTAATTTTTCATCAAAAGCTTTATTTTCAAAGGACAACGTTAAAATTGATTTTAAATATTCACGCTCCTCTCTTAAGGCATTTTCTGCAGCTGGAAGCATAGGGTCATCAGAATCTCTTGTAAACGTATTAAGTAGATGATTAATTTGAATGGTGTTATAATCATTAATATGATACGCAACATTAGTTCGTACATTTATCGTTTCATCTATATCTTTTTGAAGTGTAGGGTCACCAGCCTCAGCACCAGTGGCCCAAACATCCGGATCATTATAGTAACTTGTAGGATGACCTAGCCAACTGTATTGTGTAGCAATAGTGTCTATCGTTTTTCTGTTGAGACGAGAGTACGAAGCAAAGGCGCTTACATCTATATGCTTTAGCACTTCCTTTTTAGCGTATTCTAAGCTATACATTTTGGTGTTTTGCTCGGTAAACCGGTTACCATAAACGATTTCCATGGTGGCACCTGTTTGAATTTGCTGATCCATATTAGAGAGTAATACTCCTGCTAGTAGTTTATCTGCCCAAGAGACATTGGTATAACCAAATTCTGCTTTTCCTCCTTGCGATCTATAACGATCATGAAAACGTTTAGCACGTATGTACACATCTGGTGTGCCTGCAGAGAGGGCTACTGCTACTTGGTCTCCCCAAACCTCATAATCGTTGTCGGCATAATTTACAAAAGCAGAGCCTCGAGCTGTAAACCCATTTTTGTTATTTCTGTAGCCACCATTTATATCGGTTCTATAGGTGCCAAAAGATCCTGCAGAAACAGACGCTTTTAATTCATTTTTAGTAATTCCGTTGAGCACAATGTTGATGGCTCCACCCATAGCATCATCAGATAAATGAGGTGGTACAACTCCTTTGTAAACTTCAATACGTTTTATAAGTGAAGGTGGAATGCTATTTAAAGAGAAGGAAGGTCCAAAATTTCTAATAGGCACTCCATCGATGAAAATTTTTACAGAGTTTCCGGTCATTCCATTAAGGTTATAATGTGCATGAGATCCAAGACCTCCCGACTGTCGCACTCTAACACCAGCAGATTGATCTAATAACTCATTTACTTGTATAGATTGAACAGCAGCTTGTTTGGTTTCAATAACATTTACAGCAAAACCTTTATCTTCTATTTTTTGTTGTACTGTTTTAGACTTTACAAATACTTCGTCTAATGCTGCGACTTCTAGAGTTACATTAACTTCTTTATTTTTTTCATTCAATACAACGGTCACCGTTTTAGGCGTATCATTTAAAGCATAAAAAGCGATTGTATACGTGCCGTAAGGAATATCTTTAAAATTAAACGCGCCATTTATATTGCTATTAGTTTCTTTAGTGAGCGCTTTTCCTTTTAAAACAATAAAGGTAGAGACAGCGGGTTCATTTGAATTGTATTTCACCTTTCCATAAAAATTCCCATTCTGACTAAAAGCTGAAAAACTACAGAAGACTAACAAAAAAACAGAAAATATTTTGATTTGAAACACGTATAAATTTTTGACAAAAATATCTCTATTTTTATTCATTCCAAATAAAAATAATGTTTTTTAGTGCATTATTTTTTTAAGGCATTAAAAAACCTCCAATACGATTGCAAAACCTTATAAATGATCTTAATTGTTATAAGAAAAATAGAATATAGTTTTAGTGGTGTATTACATTTATAATGAGTTGATTATTTGCGTTATGCTACCGTCGGTTTAAAGTCTAATTTTTTTTTTTTTTTCAATTTTATGACGCAACCATTTTACACTTTCTACATCTACTAAATGAAAAAGGAAAAAATTGCTATGAAAAACACTACTATCAACTCTGAAGTTCATTTTAGAGTTGAGTAGCCAATTTTTTCTAAATGTTTTAGTTAAAACTAGGATGTCTTCTATTTAATAGGGATATTATAATATTTGGTGTTTCAGTTACCGTTTGTTTTGCCTCAGTAATTGTGAAGCCGATGAAGATTAACTTTTTAAGTTAAGTTTTAAGTTAGTAAGTTAATCTAAAAGCACTTTGATTTATCAATGTGCTTTTTTTTGTGCCTATTTTGAAGCCTTTTCATTAAAAACAATACCTTTGCAGCTTATTATTTATTTAATTCTTTAACCTTAAAAATTAGTATAGCATGCAACTGTACAATAACTTAAGTGCAAAAGAGAGAGCAGAACTTATTGAACAAGCGGGAAAAGAACGCTTAACCATCTCTTTCTACAAGTACGCCAAAATTAACAATACCGAAATTTTTAGAAACCACCTGTTTTTAGCTTGGGACCAATTAGAGGTCTTAGGAAGAATCTACGTGGCAACAGAAGGTATTAATGCACAGCTTTCGGTCCCAGCCGAAAATTTTGAAGCTTTTAAAAATCATCTCGATACCATTTCGTTTTTAGAAAATGTGCGATTAAATATTGCGATTGAGCATAATAATTTTGCCTTTTTAAAATTAAAGGTTAAAGTCCGTAAAAAAATTGTAGCAGATGGATTAAATGACGAGACATTTGATGTGACTAATAAAGGTGTCCATGTCAATGCCAAAAAATTTAATGAGCTAATCGAAGATCCAAACACTGTTTTGGTCGATATGAGAAACCACTATGAAAGTGAAATCGGACATTTTAAAAATGCAGTAACTCCAGATGTTGATACCTTCCGTGAATCTTTAGATTTAATTGAAGAAGATTTAAGAGAACATAAAGAAGATAAGAAACTTGTAATGTATTGTACAGGTGGTATTCGTTGTGAAAAAGCCAGTGCTTATTATAAACACAAAGGTTTTAAAAATGTATTTCAGCTCGAAGGCGGTATCATTAATTACGTAAGGCAAATTGAAGCAGAAGGTTTAGAGAATAAATTTTTAGGCAAAAACTTTGTTTTCGACGAGCGTAGATCTGAGCGTATTTCAGATGATGTTATAGCCAATTGTCACCAATGTGGTGAGCCCGCAGATTTACATACCAACTGTGCAAATGAAGCTTGTCATTTATTATTTATTCAATGCGATTCATGTAAAGAAAAGATGGAAAACTGTTGTTCTACAAATTGCATGGAAATAAATAGATTACCATACGAAGAACAAAAAGCCTTAAGAAAAGGACAAGGCAATAGTAATGATATCTTCAAAAAAGGACGTGCAGATCACTTACCCTATAAAAAAGACTTAAGAAATATTTTTGAGACTTTAAAAACGGATAAAATCTAAATTTCGATGCAAAATATTGAATTAATGGCACCAGCGGGAAATTTTGAATCCTTGCAGGCTGCTTTAGGTAATGGTGCTGATTCTGTATATTTTGGTGTGGAACAGCTCAATATGAGAGCGAGAGCTTCCATGAATTTTACTTTAAACGATTTAAAAGATATTGTAACGCGTTGTAAAGCCAAAAATGTTAGAAGTTACCTTACCTTAAACACCATAATTTACGATCACGACTTATCTATTGTAAAAACCTTAATCAAAAAAGCAAAAGAAGTAGGTGTTACGGCTGTAATTGCAATGGATCAGTCGGTAATTAATGTCGCCAGAGAGCACGGCATGGAAGTGCACATCTCAACCCAAATTAATATCACCAATATAGAAACTGTAAAGTTTTATGCCCTGTTTGCAGATACAATGGTCTTAAGTAGAGAATTGAGTTTGCGGCAGGTGAAGCACATTACAGAGCAAATTGAAAAGGAGCAAATAAAAGGACCCTCTGGTCGATTAGTAGAAATTGAAATATTTGGACATGGTGCGCTTTGTATGGCTGTTTCTGGTAAATGTTATTTAAGTCTGCATGCTCATAATTCTTCGGCAAATAGAGGTGCATGTAAACAAAATTGCAGAAAAAAATATACCGTAATTGATCAAGATTCTGGTTTTGAAATAGAGCTTGATAACGAATATATTATGTCTCCAAAAGATCTGTGTACTATAGATTTTTTAAATGAAATTGCTGATGCTGGGATTAAAGTATTAAAAATTGAAGGACGAGGGAGAGCGCCAGAATATGTTGCTAAAGTCATTAAATGCTATCGCGATGCTATAGATAGCGTTAAAAATGAAACTTATAGTAAAGATAAAGTCATTGCTTGGATGCAAGATTTAGAAAAAGTTTACAATAGAGGGTTTTGGAGTGGTTATTATCTGGGTCAAAAATTAGGTGAGTGGAGTACAGGATCTGGTTCTCATGCAGTGCAAAAGAAAGTGTACTTAGGAAAAGGCACTCATTTTTACCCTAAAGCTAAAATAGGAGAATTTAAAATTGAAGCCTTTGATATCACAGTGGGCGATACCATCTTAGTTACGGGTTCTACAACTGGTGCTAAAGAAATACAAGTTACAGAAATGATGGTTAATGGTACAAAAACCGACAAAGGAACTAAAGGAGATTTGGTAACATTGCCTTTAGACTTTAGAATTAGAGCGTCAGATAAGCTCTATAAAATTGTTGAAAATAAAGTTGAAGCCTAATGGTTATTGTAACGTTACAGCGTCATAAATGCATTGGTTGTAATTATTGTGTAGAAATGGCTCCAGGTCAATTTCAGATGTCAAAAAAAGATGGTAAAACTGTGCTGTTAAATACCAAGGAAAACAAAGGTTTTTTTACTTTAAAATCTAATGATTATGAGATTTTAGAAGCTTGCGAAAATGCTTCAAAGGCTTGTCCGGTAAACATCATATCGGTAAAGCTAAGTTAACTGTAAGTATACGGTTTTACAAGGGTTTTAGAAATTAGGATATTGGTAATATCAAATCAGATTTTAGCTAACTCAGGAAATAATCTTATCTTTACTCATTAATTATTTACGAATCCTCCATCTAGGCTTAAATGATCTAGATTA
Source organism: Winogradskyella sediminis (assembly GCF_003387355.1). GTDB lineage: Bacteria > Bacteroidota > Bacteroidia > Flavobacteriales > Flavobacteriaceae > Winogradskyella > Winogradskyella sediminis. Next base: position 585,307 of record NZ_QUNH01000001.1, on the reverse strand, counting down.
ATATATAAAATTTTTATGGCTTGTAACAGTTGCACAACTGGAAATGATAGCCAACCAAAAGGATGCAAAAACAATGGTACTTGCGGTACAGATAGCTGCAATAAACTTACCGTTTTTGACTGGTTAGCTAATATGTCGCTTCCAAACGGACAACAACCCTTTATTGGTGTTGAGGTGCGTTTTAAAAACGGCAGAAAACATTATTATAAAAACACAGAAAACCTTACATTAAGCATTGGAGATATAGTGGCAACACAGGCAAAGTCTGGTCACGACATAGGTATGGTTACCCTTACTGGCGAATTAGTTAGAATACAAATGAAACGCAAAAAAGTAAGACTAGATGATACCGAGAATGTTTTAAAAATATACCGAAAAGCTTCACAAAAAGATATTGATATTTGGTCCGCTTCTAGAGATAAAGAAGAGCCAATGAAGGTGAAAGCACGCCAATTTGCTATAGATTTAAATCTGAAAATGAAAATTTCAGATATTGAATTTCAGGGCGATGGCAGTAAAGCAACATTTTACTATACTGCAGAAGAACGTGTAGACTTTAGAGAGTTAATTAAAGTTTTTGCTCGCGAGTTTAGAACACGAATCGAAATGAAGCAAGTAGGATTTAGACAAGAAGCTGCTAGGCTGGGAGGCATTGGTTCTTGTGGTAGAGAGCTCTGTTGCTCTACGTGGCTAACAGACTTTAGATCCGTGAGTACTTCGGCAGCACGATACCAGCAACTCTCTTTAAATCCCTTAAAGCTTGCAGGTCAGTGTGGAAAATTAAAATGCTGTCTTAATTATGAACTAGATTCTTATTTAGACGCTTTAAAAGCGTTTCCAAAATCAGATACTAAATTGTATACTGAAAAAGGAAATGCCGTATGTCAGAAAACAGATATTTTTAAAGGTCTAATGTGGTATGCTTATGAAGGTGAATGGATGAATTGGCACATTATCACTACAGAGCAAGCCAATGAAATTATTAGTAAAAATAAGAAAAAAGAGAAGGTAGCTAGTCTAGAAATGTATGCGGTAGAGCATATTGAAGACACTAAAAACGAGTTTGAGAACGTTGTAGGTCAAGATAGTTTAACGCGTTTTGATAATCCAAAATCAAATAAGAAACGTAAAAACAATAGAAATAACAGAAATAAGAATAAAACTCGAAATCGTAAGCGCAATCAAAATTCTAATGTAAAGTCAAAGTCAAAGCCAAATGCTAAGAAAAATTAATGGGTTATTTTTTGTAGTTATTAGTTGCGTCTTATTCACCAACTGTGATGCTAATGCTGTCTTTGATACGTATAAATCTGTGCCTAGCGAATGGCATAAAGATTCCATTGCAACTTTTAATTTTAAAGCACCAGATACTTTAAAAAAGTACAATTTATATGTTAATCTAAGAAATACTAATGCTTATAAATTCAGTAATTTATTTCTTATTGTAGAGATGAACTATCCAAACGGAAAAGTAGTAAAGGATACTTTAGAATATAAAATGGCAGCACCAAACGGTGAACTTTTAGGTACTGGTTTTTCAGATTTAAAAGAGAACAAACTCTGGTATAAAGGGTTTAAAGATCCATTTGTTTTTAAAGAAGAAGGTGATTATACTGTTAATATTCAGCATGCTATGCGAAAAAATGGTGTTGTTAATGGTGTAGAGAAATTACAAGGCATAACTGAAATTGGTTTTAGAGTAGAACAAGCTCAAAAATAGTAGACATGGCAAAAAAGAAAACAACGAAATCTAAAACGGATACTTTAGATTTTTCAAAATATGTACGATGGTTTTGGATCGTGTTTTTAGGAGGCATCTTAGCCGTCGTATTTATATTTTTATTAGCGTCATGGGGAGCTTTAGGTGAAATGCCAGATCCTTCGAGATTGGCAAACCCTGAAACTAATTTAGCTTCAGAAATTATTTCTTCAGATGGAGAAACCTTAGGGAAGTTTTATTTTGATGACAATAGAACCCCAATCGGTTACGAGGATTTGCCAAAAAATCTTGTAGATGCATTGATTGCAACTGAGGATGTGAGACATTTTGATCATTCAGGTATTGATGGTAGAGGAACATTGAGAGCTTTTGTTTATCTCGGAAGAAAAGGAGGTGCAAGTACCATATCACAGCAGCTCGCAAGGCAATTATTTATTGGTTTTAGAGATAAGGAGAGCACTACAAATGCCATAATTCAAAAAATACAAGAATGGGTTTTAGCTATTCGTTTAGAACGCCAGTATACCAAAGAAGAAATTATTGCCATGTATTTTAACATTTACGATTTTGGTAACAATGGAGATGGTATTCGTTCTGCATCACGTATTTATTTTGGTAAGGAACCAAGGGACCTAGAAACAAAAGAGTCTGCTATGCTTGTAGGCATGTTTAAAAACTCTTCATTATATAACCCAAGACCGCATAAAAATCCAGTTGGTGTTAGAAATAGGCGTAATGTCGTATTAGATCAAATGGCTAAATACGGTTATATTACTGAAGCTGTCAGGGATTCGCTTCAACAAACGGAACTAGATTTAAACTATTCACCAGAATCTCATAGAGAAGGAATTGCAACATATTTTAGAGAATATCTTAGAGGGTTTATGAAAGAATGGGCTAAAGATGACAGCAATAGAAAACCCAATGGTGATAAATACGATTTGTATACAGATGGACTTAAAATCTATACCACAATAGATTCTCGAATGCAACAATATGCGGAGGATGCTGTAGGAAAGCATATGCCAAGATTACAAGCTGAATTTGATAATCAAAATACTCCAGAACGAAATAAAACAGCACCATTTCTAGATCTTAGCACATTAGAAATAGATAAGTTATTGAAAGATGGTATGAGACGCGGTGAGCGTTGGAGAATTATGAAAAACCTAGGGAAGTCGGATAAAGAGATAGAGGCATCATTTTATGAGCCAACTGACATGAAAGTTTTTAAATGGATAGATGGAGAAGCAGGTGAGGTTGATACGATTATGAAACCTATCGATTCCATGCGCTACTATAAGTCTTTTTTACGTCCTGGTATGATGTCTATGGATCCTCATACGGGTCATGTTAAAGCATGGGTCGGAGGGATGAATTACAGGCATTTTCAGTACGATATGGTAAAGCAAGGTAAAAGGCAAGTCGGTTCTACTTTTAAGCCTTTTGTATATGCTACAGCAATCGACCAATTACAATTATCGCCTTGTGATGTTTTTCCAAGAACACCAATTACTATTGAGGCTAATAAGTTTGGAAATCCAGAACCTTGGACCACTAAAAACTCTGATGGTAACTATTCAGGAGAGCAGTCCTTAAAAGATGCTTTGGCCAGTTCTACAAATACCATTACTGCTCGTTTAATGAATGAGGTAGGTCCACAACCTGTTGTGGAAATGGCAAAGAAATTAGGTGTAACTTCAGATATTTTGCCAGTTCCAGCGATTGCATTAGGAACCGCAGATATAAGCGTTTATGAAATGGTTGCAGCATATGCCACCTTTGCTAATAAAGGTGTTTATAATAAACCTGTAATGGTAACGCGCATTGAGGACAAAAATGGAACCATTCTATATCAATTTGTACCTGAAAGTAAAGATGTTTTAAGTGAAGAAGTGGCTTATGTTACTGTAAACTTAATGGAAGGAGTAACCAGAGCTGGTTCTGGAGCACGATTAAGACATAATTCAGAATGGTTAAAAAAATCGGCGATGTATAAGGAAGTAATGACGGGTTATCCTTATGAACTTTCTAATCCAATTGCAGGAAAAACAGGAACAACGCAAAATCAAAGTGACGGCTGGTTTATGGGTATGGTACCCAACCTAGTTACTGGTGTTTGGGTTGGAGCAGAAGATAGAGCAGCGCATTTTAAATCAATTACTTACGGACAAGGAGCTTCTATGGCTTTGCCAATTTGGGGATTGTATATGAAAGCGTGCTATGCTGATGAAACCTTAAATGTGTCTCAAGAAGAATTTGAGAAACCTATAGATTTAACCATCGATATAGATTGCACCGCTAAAGATGAAGGTGATATAACTGATGAAGCTGATTCTAACGAAAATATTGAATTTGATTTCTAGAAACTACCAATAATCACACCCTTATTTTATGATTATTAATTATAAGATTTGGACATAGTTTTGTATTTTTCAAAAGCAAAATATTTCTAAATATGATTAATAAAAAAGTGGCTAATATTACTGAAGCCTTAGAGGGTGTCAGTGATAATATGACCTTTATGTTTGGTGGTTTTGGTTTATCTGGAATCCCAGAAAATGCAATAGCTCACCTAGTAAAACGTAATGTAAAAGGACTGACCTGTATCTCTAATAATGCAGGAGTCGATGATTTTGGTTTAGGTTTACTGTTACATCAAAAGCAGATTAAAAAGATGGTATCGTCTTACGTCGGTGAAAATGATGAATTTGAACGTCAGATGCTCTCAGGAGAGTTAGACGTAGAATTAATACCACAAGGTACATTGGCAGAACGATGTAGAGCCGCTCAGGCTGGTTTTCCTGCAATATATACACCTGCTGGCTACGGAACCGAAGTTGCCGAAGGCAAAGAAACCCGAGAGTTTAATGGTAAAATGTATGTCTTAGAACATGCTTTTAAAGCTGATTTTGCTTTTGTTAAAGCTTGGAAAGGTGATACTGCCGGAAATTTAATTTTTAAAGGAACGGCAAGAAACTTTAATCCGGTAATGTGTGGTGCTGCAAAAATAACAGTGGCTGAGGTTGAAGAGTTAGTGCCTGTGGGTGCGTTAGATCCAAATCAGATTCATGTGCCGGGCATATTTGTGCAACGTATTTTTGAAGGCGAAAAGTACGAGAAAAGAATAGAGCAACTAACAGTAAGACAAAAAGCATAATTATGTTAGATAAAAACGGAATAGCAAAACGAATTGCCAAAGAAGTGCAAGATGGATATTACGTCAACTTAGGGATTGGTATACCGACTCTGGTGGCTAATTATGTAAGAGATGATATAGAAGTAGAGTTTCAAAGTGAAAATGGTGTTTTGGGAATGGGGCCATTTCCTTTTGAAGGTGAAGAAGATGCAGATATCATCAACGCCGGAAAACAAACCATAACAACATTACCAGGAGCTTCATTTTTTGATTCTGCTATGAGTTTTGGGATGATTAGAGGGCAACATGTTGATTTAACGATACTTGGAGCTATGGAAGTGTCAGAAAATGGTGATATAGCAAACTGGAAAATTCCTGGAAAAATGGTAAAAGGAATGGGTGGAGCAATGGATCTAGTCGCCAGTGCAGAGAATATTATCGTTGCTATGATGCATACCAATAGAGCGGGAGCGTCTAAGTTGTTAAAAACCTGCTCATTACCTTTAACTGGTGTGGGTTGTGTAAAGAAAATTGTAACAAACATGGCGGTTATAGAGGTGACACCAAAAGGGTTTAAACTTTTGGAACGAGCTCCCGGAGTTTCAGTAGAAGCGATAAAAGATGCTACTGAAGGGGAGCTGATTGTTGAAGGAGATATTCCTGAGATGAAATTGTAAAGACTTGAAAAACATTAAGTAAGAGCCGTTATAAAAAAACGGCTTTTTTTGTACGGAAATTCTTCATATTATCTGTGAAATGTTAAAAATAAACGCATTTCATCGATTTATAATGTATTTAAGCTGATTAGATCAAAAATATATGTCATATTGCAGCATACAAATGAAACTAATTTGTTAACCTGATTTTTATAACATAAACCGAAATTTACCTTTTTGCCCTAAATCTACCATAAATTACAGCTTATGAAAACTAAATCAAATCTACCAGAACCTACTTTAAATGAAGATCACGGATTTTCAGGATTAGAAAGCACTTTGGAGTTAGTCTCAAATGTTTTTAAATTAGCCAAAAGAGTATTCATGCTATAGTCCTTTTGGAATAGCATGAATAAGCTTTTTTGTGTAAGCTTGTTTTGGAGATGCATAGATAAGATCTGCTTCTCCAATTTCTTCAATTTTTCCGCGATTCATTACTAATAATTGATCAGCCATATATTTTACTACGGCTAAATCGTGAGAAATAAATATGTAGGTGAATCCAAATTGAGATTTTAAATCATTAAGTAAATTTAATACTTGGGCTTGCACAGAAATGTCTAAGGCCGAAACAGACTCGTCACAAACAATAAGTTGCGGTTCTAAAGCAATTGTTCTTGCAATACCGATACGTTGGCGTTGACCTCCCGAAAACTCATGTGGGTAACGGTTATAAGCTGAAGCATCTAAACCTACTTTTTCTAAAATAGTTATTACTTTTTCTTTTCGTGCAGTATTAGAACTACCAATATTATGAACAATCATAGGTTCAATAATAGCATTTCCCACTGTTAAACGTGGATTTAATGAAGCAAAAGGATCCTGAAAAATAATCTGAATATCTTTGCGTATCTCTCGCATTTCCGAACGTCTTAACTTAGTAATATCTTTTCCCTTATATAGAATATGGCCAGATGTAGCTTTATCTAATTGTAAAATAGCATTACCAAGCGTTGATTTACCACAGCCAGATTCTCCAACCAAGCCTAAAGTTTCGCCAGGGAAGACCTTAAAACTCACGCCATCTACAGCCTTAAATTCTTGGTCTTTAGAAAACCATCCCGTTTTTGAGAAATAGGTTTTTCCCACATCAATCACTTCTAATAAAGCGTCTTGCGTATATAAGTTTTTATGATGTTCAGCTCTTTCAGTATCAGTAACAATAGTTTTGTTAACGTTATCAGTCATAAAATCTGAAATCGTTGGTAATTGTTTTAATCTGAATTCGGTTGATGGTCGTGCGCCAATCAATGCTTTTGTATAATTATGTTCTGGGTGATTGAATATCGTATCTGTGTTGCCTTGTTCGACAATTTCACCGCGATACATCACTAAAACCCGATCCGCTAATTCTGAAACCAAAGACAAATCATGTGAGATAAACAATACACTCATTTTTGTTTCAGTCTGAATGGTTTTCAGTAATTCTAAGATCTCTTTCTGAACGGTTACATCTAGTGCTGTTGTTGGTTCATCTGCAATCAGCAATTTAGGTTTGCAAGCTATTGCCATTGCAATCATAACACGTTGCTTTTGGCCACCAGAAATCTCATGCGGATAAGCTTTATAAATACGCTTTGGATTTGGTAATTTTACTTTTTCAAATAGATGTAATACTTCAGATTTTATTTCCGAAGTCGATAGTTTGAAGTGTTGTTGTAAGATTTCTTCAACTTGCTTACCACAACGCATGGACGGATTTAAAGAACTCATTGGTTCTTGAAAAATCATAGCAATGTCGTTTCCTCTAATCGCTTCGAATTCTTTTTCGGAAAGTTCAACGAGATTTTTATCTTCAAATAGAATAGAACCCGACGTAATTTTTGAAATCTGTTTAGGTAATAAACCCATTAAAGCCAAAGAAGAAATAGATTTACCAGATCCAGACTCGCCCACCACAGCCACAATTTCGTTCGTTTCAATTTGATACGAAATGTTATTTATGATTTGCTTTTCAAGCTTATCCTTATAGAAGGAAATATGCAGTTGATTTACACTAAGTAAGTTTGCCATAATTAAAGTTTTCAATCTAATGCGCTAAATTACACATGCTTTATTTCATTATCATGAAGCAATTCGTCTCCGCGCAATCGAAGGAAAATTTGAGCTACAGCAATAGTGTCTTTTTCACAATAGACTATAATACGGTCTATTTCTTTTTCTTTATAATACACACGATAAACTTCGCTGCCGTCAATATCATCTTTAGGAGAAGGAATGCCTAAAACGTTGGTTAATAATTTTAATGAAGTGTACGTTTTATAATCCCCAAATTTCCATAGTTCTAGAGTGTCTAAGTGTGGTACTTCCCAAGGTTTTTTGCCAAATAGGTTTAACTTATAAGGCAATTCTATATTGTGAATGATCATACGTCTTGCGATGTAAGGAAAATCGAATTCCTTACCGTTATGCGCACACAATAAGTGTTTGTTAGAGCTAAAATGAGAAATTAATAAATTTTTAAAGTCTTTTAGAATTTTGATCTCGTCTCCAAAAAATGAGGTTACTCTAAAGGTTCGAGATTCGCCTTCCATTTTAAAATACCCAACAGAAATGCAAACTATTTTTCCGAATTCTGCCCAAATGCCTGCTCTGTCGTAAAAAGCTTCTGCAGTATACTCATCTTTACGTTGGTATCTCGATTTAGCTTCCCAAAGGCCTTGTTTGGTCTCGTCTAAATCGGAAAAGTGTTCTGTTTCCGGAACCGTTTCGATATCCAAAAAAAGAATATGTTCTAAGTTGAGTTTTGAAATCATAGTTATTAATTTTCTATATCTCAAAAAGATTTAAATAGTCTAAGAGATTTTAATAAGATTATTTTTTGAGCATTGCATAAGCCTCATCAATATAAACATAAAAATCCGAAGGGAAAAAATTAACTTTTTCAGGACTTCTATGATGTCCTAATCTAACGATGATAATGTTATCTTCAGGGATCGTAATAACATATTGTCCTAAAATCCCGATCATTGCAAAAGTGTGTTTATTATTATAGTTGCTCACCCAAAATCCATAACCATAAGGTTCTCCTTTAAATCTAGATTGCGTTGATTTTGCAACAAAAGTAGAGTCTAAAATTTGTTTGCCATTCCATTTTCCGTGGTCTTTATATAACTTTCCAAAACGAGCAAAATCACGTGCATTACTAGAGATACAACAAAAGGCTTTAGCCAATTTATTTTCGTCATCGTCTAATTGCCACAAGGCGTCACTCTGTGCGCCTAATGGTTTCCAAAAGCTTTCAGAAAGATAATCTGCCAATGGTTTTTTTGTCGCTTTTTTAATCACCATACCCAGAAGTTGCGTGCTTCCACTTAAGTATTCAAACTCTTTGCCTGGTGTTTTAACTACTTTTAAATTTAAAATGGTTGCGGCTAAATCATCATCGTAATTGGCTCTAGCGGTAATAGAAAACGGACTTGTATACGACTCAACCCAGTCTAAGCCAGACGACATGGAAGATAGGTCTCCAACGGTTGTTTTTGTGCCTTCAAATTCTGGAAAAAAATCACTAATTGGTTGGTCTAAGTTTTTTATATAACCATCCATAATTGCTTTACCAAGTAGAGCTGAGGTGATACTTTTAGCCATTGAAAATGAATTAGTTTTAGAATCTTTACTGTAATCTTCTGCGTATTTTTCATAAAAAATACTATCATTTTTTATAATTAAATAAGCGATTGTCCCATACTTTTCATTTAACACTTGTAATCGGTCTGTAGCATCTTTGGAGTTGTACTTTTTGTGTAATGGCCATGTATCTGTTGTGGGACCTTTCTTAATGGTATCATTTTCAAAATAAGGATAATCATCAATAAATGCTGTAGAATGACCTGTAAAATACACGACACGTATACCTTTTAGAATGTAATCATAATCGAAAATATATGACGCAATAACGAGTATAACAAGGATGCCTACGAGCCATTTAAATATGTTTTTGATGAATTTCATGTAGAAAATATTTAGATTTTTTTCAGTATTTAAAACTGTTTATAATATATGTTGATTTATAGGGTACCGTTGAACGTTAAATATAGTAAAAACCTGACTAAAATAAGGATTGTTGCTTGTGTTCACTTTCATGATTAAGTAACCATTGTTTTCTGTATAATCCACCTGCATAGCCAGTAAGACTGCCATCACTTCCTATGACTCTATGGCAAGGTATAATGATCCACAATGGATTTTTGCCATTTGCACTTGCAACAGCTCTTATGGCTTTTGTATCACCCAGTTGTTTTGATAATTGTAAATATGAAATGGTTTTACCAAACGGTATGTTCGCTAGAGCATTCCATACTTTTTTTTGAAATATAGTGCCTTTAGGATTCAGTTTTAAATTAAAAACGCTATGGTTTCCATAAAAGTATTCTTTGAGTTGCGTTACGCCGTCAAGTAAGGGTTCAGGTATGGGATTTGTTAGGTCTTCAAGCGTATCTATAATTGAAATAGAAACGATGCCGTCTTCGTTGCCGCTAATTTTGGCATGTCCTAACGGAGTTTCAATATAGCAGGTTTGTAGACGTGGCTGTTGCAATACTACGGTTAATTTTCAGGAGGGTCGTTATCTATAATGCCTAATCGTTTTGCTCTAGTCTCCCAACTTCGTCGTGCTAACAGTTGTAAATCGGAGACGTTATCACTTTCATCCATAATTTCTAATCCTAGAAGTGTTTCAATAACATCCTCCATAGTTACTAAACCACTTACAGATCCGTATTCGTCAACAACTAAAGCTAAGTGATTTCTGCTTTCTACAAGTTGCTCAAATAAGGTAGGGATAGGCAAGCTACGATTTACAATTATAATGCTTCTTTTTATATCAGCTAATAATTTAGATCCGTTACCCAATGCCATTTCTTTAAAAACTTCAGCCTTTAAAACGATACCAGTGATATTGTCGGCATCTTCTGTGTATACAGGGATTCTTGAAAATCTAACATTAGAATTGGCTGTAAAAAATGCTTCAACCGTCATGTTTTCATTTTCAGTCTTCATTACAGTTCGAGGTGTCATCACATCTTTAGCGTGTACTTCCTTAAAATTTAGTAGGTTTTTAATGACCTTACTTTCATTTTCTTCAAAGACACCTTCTTCTTGGGCAATTTCGGCCATAGCGGCAAAGCTTTCCCTATTTAAAACACTACCGTGTCCTTTGCCTCCAATTAACTTTGTGGTTAGCTGAAGGATCCACAATATGCCAGTATATTTTAGCGGAAAGATTAAGATATTAAGTGCTTTTGATGTGAAGTTTGCTAATTGTCTCCAAAAAGTAGCACCAACTGTTTTAGGGATAATTTCAGAAGCTACTAATATAAGAATGGTCATAATCGTAGATACGATTCCTACCATTAAATCTTCTGTAAATGGAATACCTAATACCGATCTTTCAGTAGAACCATAAAGTTCGGCATAAGCAACTTTAGCTTGAACACCAACTAATATGGCTCCAACGGTGTGTGCAATGGTGTTTAATGTAAGAATGGCAATTAAAGGACGATCGACATCCTTTTTTAATTCTTCTAATTCAACGGCATAAGCTTTGCCTTCTTTCTTTTTTATATTAATAAAAGTTGGTGTAATACTTAAAAGTACAGCTTCTAGTATAGAACATAGGAATGAAAAAAAGATGGAAATGACAGCGTAAAAAATGAGTAAGCCCATTAATAAATAAAAATTTAGATATGGCTAAGTTACAAAATGAATGTTGAATTGTAGATATATTTTATTTAGCTTCCAATAATCGACAATAAATTACTTCATATCTAAAAATACTCCTATACTGTATGATGGGTTTGCCGCAATAATTTTTCCACTTAAAAGTGAAGCATAATTAAATGAGAAGCCTAATTTTTTTGTTAAGTAATACGAAACTTCTCCGCCTAAGCCAACATATTCAATGTTGTTAGCAAATATGCTTCCTTGTGAATTTTGAGCATTTAAACTTCCGTTGTGTAAAGATTGAACAGTATTTAATCTTCCTATCAACCAAAATTTATCCTTAATTAACTGTGTACCTAACTCTAATCCCGTGGTTAATTGATCTGAAAAATCATTGGTTCTATTATTAAAACCGAAATACAATTTTCCATAAAAAGATTGCTTGTACAACTTAAATGATTTCCCTAAGTTAAGCTGTAATAATTGATTAAATTCTCCATCACCTGTTTGAAAACTACCATCAGAACCGCCTTCACTTTTTCCAGTTGGTAATCCTAATTTTAACGAGGCAGATAAAGCCCAAGAATTTTTATGAAAAATGCCGTAATTGACACCTAAATCTATATCTCCAATAGAATTTATAGCTTCACCTTCGGTTAAAACTTGTCCTGTTGTTCCAGAAACAGCATCGTTTTGAGTTGTTCTAGCAAAAAAGGGAATGTATGCAATTAAATCCCATTTTTTAGTCAGGCCATATTGCCCGTAAAAATTAAAATTAAAATTTGTTCTTGTGGCATTAGGATCTTTATCTCCAGTATCTGTGTAATGTTCGTCAGATTCTAAATACCATGCCGAAACCTTATAATACCCTTTACCTTTATCTTTTGTCCATTGAGAGAAAGAAAATTGAAAACCTAGAATTATGATTGCTAATGTAGCAACTGATTTTTTTATAGTCATTGTAATTGTCTAAAATGAATTAATCTAATATTTCGCCTGTTCCTACTTTTACTCCAAATGGTTGACACCAATAAAGTAAATACGTGTAATCGTTAATATTGGTACCAGGAATAACGTAACTGTGAGCACCATTAAAAACACTAACAGGTCCTACGCTATACGCACCAGAAATAGAATTGGGGTTATTAGTTAAGTACAAATACAAGCCTGGTAAACTTGTTGTAGCTTCATAATCACTGTTTACTGAAATTAGTAAATCGTTTGAGTTATCTTGTGCTTCTATTGTAAAAGTTCCTGTTAATAAATAGCTACTAGTCGTTACAATTGTTCCCGATTTAATTACGGGTTCTTCAATAATTACTGTGCCATCCTCAGAGATAGTTACCGTAAAACTTTCTATTAATGATACATCGTTATTTTGAACACTTGCAGATATTGTTGTTGTGCCCTCAGCAACTGCAGTCAATAAGCCAGAAGTATTAATTGTAGCACTACTAGTGTTAGAACTGTTCCATGTTATGGTAGTTTCTTCTTCAATGCCAATGGTATTAAAATAAGTTGCATTAAATTGATAGGTTTCAGGAACAGGTAAAGAACTAATAGGATTAATAATTCTTAATTCAGGTTCTACAAAATCATTAATAATATCTTCACCAATACAACTTGTGAATAAGATAAATAATGACATTAAGAAATATGTACACTTTCTAATCATAACTAAAAGATTTATGAAGAGGTGGTCTACAATATTTTGAAGTACTTACAAAAAACTGTTAAATATTTAATTATTTTTCAGGATTTGTTTTGTGTATTTACGGAATATGTAATCTTTAATGTTGGTTTTTGTGGTTGATAATCATTGGGTTAATGGTGTTTTAGAGGTTCGTTCTAAAAATATTAAATAAAAAACTCAGTTTTAGAAATAACGTTAAATTCCTGATTGATTGAATCCGAATTATAACGAAAGAAGAGATTATAAAGTGTCTGTTAACTTTATGCTACAAAGAAATGGATGAGGTTTACCCAATCAATGTCACCACATTCTTGGCAACCTTTCGACTACGCTAAAAATGACAAATTAATATAAAATTTAATGCTTATCTAACCATTAATAATTTTAACGACATCCTTAGCAAAATAACTAGCAATAATATCTGCACCAGCACGCTTAAATGCCATGGTGGTTTCTAACATTATTTGATCGTGATTAAGCCAACCTTTTTCCGCAGCCGCTTTAATCATAGCATATTCACCAGATACTTGGTAAACTGCAACTGGCACATCAACTTCGTTTTTAATTTCTCTTAGGATATCGAGATAAGAAAGTCCTGGTTTTACCATAACAATATCGGCACCTTCTTCAATATCTATCAACGTTTCTCTCACCGCTTCTATTCTGTTACCAAAATCCATTTGATAGGTTTTTTTATCTTTTGGAACATCTGTCATATCTACTGGTGCGGAGTCTAAAGCATCTCTAAAAGGGCCGTAGAACGATGAAGCATATTTAGCAGTATAGGCCATAATACCAGTGTTTATAAAACTTTCCTGTTCTAATAATTCTCGAATTTTTAATGTTCGTCCGTCATTCATGTCACTTGGAGCCACAAAATCAGCTCCCGCTTGTGCATGTGTTAATGCCATTTTTGCTAAAACTTCAGCGGATTCATCGTTAATAATCATCCCGTTTTTTACAATGCCATCATGACCTACAGAAGAATATGGGTCTAAAGCCACGTCGGTCATTATTAACATTTCAGGACAGGTATCCTTTATTGTTTTAATGGCACGTTGCATTAATCCATTTGGGTTAAGGGCTTCTGTGCCTTTATTATCTTTTAAGTTATCAGGAACTTTTACAAAAAGTAAAACTGATTTTAAACCTAAACTCCAAAGTGTTTTTACTTCGTTTTTGAGTAAATCTAGACTGTAACGGTAGTAGTTGGGCATAGATGCAATTTCTTCTTTTACTCCTTTGCCTTCAACTACAAAAAGCGGAACCAAAAAATCATTTGGTGTAATATTAGTTTCTCTAATTAAACTTCTAATGGTTTCGTTGGTTCTTAGTCTTCTATTTCTTCGTAATGGAAACATGTTTTTATCTTTTAGACCTATTAGGTGTTGTACTATATTTAAATCAGTATCTAAAACCTTTCAAGTTTTAATGTATGAGGATTATGATTGTTTTTATAGCATACAAAGTTAACCAATAAAACCCACTTTAGGGTTTTCAATTCGCTAGATGATTTAGAATTTATTTTTCCAAGGTGAAGCTAGCAGATCTAAGTTTTAAAGTAACTAGAAAGGAAAAATCTGTTTTTTTGTACGTAAAGATGAAGATCACAAAATGCTTTTAAAGCACGATTGTTTCATGTTTGTAATGCGTTTAAAGAAGTAAATAAAGAGCTTATGGTTTGGAAGTGATATTATGATTATCATGCAGACCTGCTAGGTTTTTAAAACCTGCAAGGTCAGGTCTTAGTTTTAATGTCTATTCACTCAATCCTAAATAAAACCAACGATTATCTTCTTTTACAAAAGCTGATTTTTCGTGAATGATATCTACTTTTCCGTTTTCAAAAAAATAGGCATTAAAAGTCACAGTACCTTCAGTATCATTCTCAGAACCTTTAGTTGTTTCTAAAACTTCAAGTTTAATCCATTGTACAGATTTTGCCCATTTTACAATCGCTTTTTTCTCTTTTATTGGTCGTGTCGATTGATGATGCGTTGCCATAAGATAATCGCCATTGGCAAGTACAAAAGCACTGTAACGAGAACGCATGAGTTGTTCGACTGTTTCTGTTTTCCCGTTGTTGAGATGGAAAACTTCGCAGCAGTTTTGGTAAGTTTTGTCATTTCCGCAGTAGCAGTTCATTGTTTAGAGAGTAAACCTACAAGGTTATTGAAACCTTGCAGGATTTAAGTTGGTTATAATATTCAATTTTACAAAATAGACCTGCAAGGTTTAAAAAAACCAGCTAGGTCTGAGTCTTTAAACCCAATCCACAGGATTTTGTAATACTTTAATCAGTTTTTCTTCCTCACTTCCAGCTTCAGGATGATGGTCGTAAACCCATTGTACATGTGGAGGTAAACTCATCAAAATACTTTCTATGCGTCCGTTGGTTTTTAATCCGAATAACGTACCTTTATCATGAACGAGATTAAATTCTACGTAACGTCCTCTTCTAATTTCTTGCCAATCACGCTGAGGTTTGGTGTATTCTAAATGCTTTCGTTTTTCAACAATTGGCACATAAGCTTCAAGGAAACTGTCGCCAACTTCGGTTACAAAGTCGTACCAGTTTTGCATGCTCATCTCGTCTGTAGCTTTACAATAATCAAAGAATAAACCACCTAAACCACGACCTTCATTTCGGTGTGCATTATAAAAATATTCATCGCAACGGGCTTTGTATTTTGGGTAAAACTCTGTGTTATGCTTGTCGCAAGCGGTTTTGCAAGTTTGATGGAAGTGTTTGGCATCATCTTCAAACAAATAGTAAGGCGTTAAATCTTGTCCACCACCAAACCATTGGTCTACAATGTTTCCTTCTTTATCATACATTTCAAAGTATCTCCAGTTAGCATGTACAGTTGGCACCATCGGATTTGTAGGATGCAAGACTAAACTTAGTCCACAAGCAAAAAAATCGGCATCTTCTACTCCAAAGTATTTTTGCATAGAATCTGGTAATTTGCCGTGAACACCAGAGATATTGACACCTCCTTTTTCAAAGACATTACCATTTTCTATAACGCGTGTTCTTCCGCCTCCTCCTTCAGGGCGTTCCCAAAGGTCTTCTTGGAATTTGGCTTTACCGTCGACTGCTTCTAGTTTAGAAGTGATAGTGTCTTGTAATTGGTGGATGTAATTGAAGAATTTATCTTTGATAATTGTATTTGGTTTAAAACCTTCAGGCTCTTTGGTTTCATGACCTGCGAGGTTTTCGAAACCTTGTAGGTCTTCATCCTTAAATTGATTATGCATATATTTTAGATTATTTATATTATCAAATAACTTTAAGCTATAAGTTTTATCTAATGAAAAATATTTAGGTGTATTTTCATTCATATAATAATGGAATGAAGAAAACGTATAATGTTCCCAATCTTTAATTGGATTATGATGAATGTAACAAAAAACGGTTTTGAAATATGCCTCTGTATCTATTTTTTTTCGTTTGAAATGTTTTTCAAAAAGGCTTCCTGTTCTATTGTTTTGTTTGTTGAATGCTTTCGAATAGGAATTAAAAAGATTTGAAAAAGCTTGGGTTATCTCTTCGGTTTTGCAATTTACGTGAATTAAAAAATGAAAATGATTATCTAGAAGGGCATAAGCAGAAATATTGGCTTTTTCATTTAGATACTTTCCTGTTAATTGAAGAAAATAACGTTTGTTCTCATCTGAATTGTATATGTTACAACCATTGATTCCTCGATTGTAGATATGATAATAATGGTCTTTTTCTAAATTCTCTAATTTCATTTTCAGTTCTAAAGTTTTCGTTACCTTATCCTGCAAGGTTTCTAAAACTTTGCAGGTGTTTATATAGGTTATACTTGTTTCTATTAATTGGATTCATTGGTTGGTAAATAACAAGTGTATAATAATATCTTATGATTTATATATTTAATTTAGTTTTTATACCTACAAGGTTTTAGAAACCTTGCAGGATTGTAATGTTTGTTAGCTGGTTTTTAAAACCTGCTAGGTCTTATAGGTGCCCAAACAATTTCTTTTTATTAATTCTTCATTGATAAATTCTACTTAGTTATTGTCATTTGGGTTAATTCTTGTCAGGTTTTAGAAACCTTACAGGAATCAGAAACTAATTCGTAAAGTTCCATATCCAAAGGCGCTTCTCCTGTTGGTGTAAACCCATTAACCAATGTTTTAACCCACTTAAAATCATTTTTCAACGCTACCTTCACACTTCCTAAATTGTCTTTATGTGCTATAATTTGAAGTGTTTCTAATCCTAAATCTTCAAAAGCATGTGTTGATAAAAGTTGAATGGCTTTAGAGGTTAAGCCTTGTTCTTCAAAAGCATAACCAATACAATAGGCAAATTCGCCTTGTTTCGTGTCCCAATTAAGTTCTTTGAGATAGATTAAACCTGCGAGTTCTCTGGTTTCGGAATGTTTTAATGTGTATAAAAATTCATCTTTGTTTTCAAAAGCTTTCACTTTAGATTCTACAAAGTAATTAGACAACGTTGGATTAAGATTCTGCTCTAAAGTTTTAGGGAAATAGCGTTTTAATCGGTCTTCATTGGCAACACAGAAATTACAAACTTTCCATGCATCGCCTAAGTGGATTGGGTTAATCTCGAAACCATTAAATTGCGCCATCATTACACTACTACTGTATTTTGATTTAGAGTTTTTTGCTGTTCAATTAATTTTACGGTATTAAGTGAAGACGCAGTAACACTCATTGGTAATACTAGAATCACTCCAACTACAGGAATCAATAAAAACAACATAAATACAATCCCATTACCTATGGCAATACCCTTATGTCTGCCAACAAAATTGATACTCTCTCTGTATTTATAATGACGCTCTAAGGTATAATCCATGTTTCCAAAACCTGCATAATAGGCTTGAAGTAAAAACAACAAAATAGTTGAGAATATATTTACCACAGGAATAAACTTTAATAATAGCAAGGGAATGGTAAATAGCATTTCTTTCCCTAAATTTCTAATGTTTATTCTTATGCCTCGCCACAGCTGTTCTTGAAACGTGGTGTTTCTGTGATTGTGTGGTTTTATTCCTGTTAAATGATGTTCAATTTTTTCTGAAACCGGACTCATAAATGGCGCAGAAAATGCCATGATGATGTGTTTGTATAGGATTAAGCCAATTACAATAACAACAATACCTCCTATAAAGGTTGAGATAGCTGTAAAGGTTTCTTTTCCCCAATCCCAAAACCAAATTTTTGCAATAAAGCGCCCTATATTATCTGATAATCCGTAAGCGGAAAGTCCGATAATAAATGCCGTTACAACACTAATGATTATTGGAATAGCAAAATATTTCCAGAGTTTTAGTTTTGAAATTAAAGTAAAAGTACCTGTGTAAGCTTGTAGTCCTTTTAGAATATTTTTAATCATAACTAATGGTTTATAATTCATATTTCTTACATGACGGAAATAGGAGCTTCAAGTTACAATAATTACGATAAATCTTATTTTGCTTTATATCCTTTTACTGCATCAATAAATGCCTTCGCATTTTCTAAAGGAATATCTGGTAAAATACCATGCCCTAAATTTACAATGTACTTATCTTTTCCAAATTCGTCTATCATTTGGGTTACCATATCTTTAATCTTAGAAGGTGAAGAATATAGACGTGTTGGGTCAAAATTACCTTGTAAAGTAATGTTTCCTCCAGTTAAATAACGTGCGTTTTTTGGTGAGCATGTCCAATCAATTCCTAAAGCCGAAGCTCCAGATTTTGCCATAGTATCTAATGCAAACCAACAGCCTTTTCCAAAAGCAATCACTGGTGCATCTTCTTTTAAAGCATCGATAATTTGCTGAATGTATTGCCAAGAAAATTCTTGATAATCTACAGGCGATAACATACCTCCCCAAGAATCGAATACTTGTACGGCATTACAACCGGCTTTTACTTTTCCTTTTAAATAAGCAATCGTGGTATCTGTAATTTTTTGAAGCATTTGGTGTGCTGCTACCGGATTGGTAAAACAGAATTTCTTGGCTTTATCAAAGTTTTTAGAACCTTGACCTTGCACACAATAGCAAAGGATGGTCCAAGGTGAACCCGCAAAACCAATTAACGGAATCTCATCGTTTAGTTTTTCTTTAGTCGCTTTTATAGCTTCGTAAACATAATTTAAAGCCTCTTTTACATCAGGAACGATGACATTATCCACATCTTTTTGAGAGCGAATAGGGTTTGGTAAATAAGGTCCGAAATTGGGTTTCATTTGTACCTCAATATTCATCGCTTGTGGAATGACTAGAATATCTGAAAACAGAATGGCTGCATCCATACCATAACGACGTATGGGTTGTACGGTAATTTCGCTTGCTAATTCTGGAGTTTGGCAACGTGTAAAGAAATCGTATTTCGCTTTGATTTCCATAAACTCAGGTAAATAGCGACCTGCTTGGCGCATCATCCAAACTGGTGGACGCTCTACTGTTTCGCCTTTTAATGCCCTAAGA
Organism: Winogradskyella sediminis; assembly: GCF_003387355.1. Taxonomy (GTDB): domain Bacteria; phylum Bacteroidota; class Bacteroidia; order Flavobacteriales; family Flavobacteriaceae; genus Winogradskyella; species Winogradskyella sediminis. Next base: position 565,897 of record NZ_QUNH01000001.1, on the reverse strand, counting down.
AATAAATCGTTTTTTATCATGTTTCTGTCATTCCTGCGAAGGCAGGAATCTATTTAATTGTACTTTATTATTTTGGATTCCGGCCTTAGCAGGAATGATAACAGTGGTGCTAACTGCTATTGCTCATAAAACTTATTCACCAACTCAACAACACTCTCTACCAATGGCACTTTAGCCACGCGTACATCTTTATAATACTTTTTGGCCTCTGTTGCTGTCGTTTCACCTATACAGAAAGCAATTCCATTTGCTTTATTCTGTTTTAAGAAACTTTGAACGGTAGAAGGGCTGTAAAACATTACACCATCTAATTCACCTTCTACTTTTTCTGCATCAAATTTAGTTTCGTAGGCTTCAATTTCGTTGACTTTAATATTATTTTCCTCTAAAATATCTGGAATAGTATCTAATCTTAAATTACTACAAAAATAGGTCACTTCGGTACCATCCATATATTCTACCATGTAATTGGCTAAATCTTTAGCGTATTGTTCAAAGTGTTTCACTTTACCAATGCGTTTTTCAACCATACGTTTGGTTTTTCGACCTACACAATAAATGTTTTTGAATTGTAATTCTGGAGCCGAAAAGTTAGTTAGTAAGGCTTCAACAGCATTTTGACTAGTGATAATAACATTTTCAATTTCATTTCTAATGATACTTTTATTTAACCGGTTAGGATTAATTTTTATTGCATCGTTACTTTGAGCGACCACAGCGTCATGAAATTTCGCCACCTGATCGTTCGTTAGTTTTTTAGTGGAGTAGATGTTAGTGATTTTATCACCTTGTGTTAGTTCGTCAATTAGAACTTTACCTCCTTTACCAATAATATAATCGGCACAAAATTCAGCAACTTCCTCATGTTTTCCTAAAGGGACTACTTTGGTGACTTCTATTTTCTTGCTGCCATCTTTACTTAAAAGGACCCCTTTAAAATTAACTTCTTCCTCTTTGTTAATATAGCAAATGGCTCCAATTGGTGCGGTACAACCTCCTTCTAAACGGTTTAAGAATTCGCGTTCGATTGAGGTACAAATCTGTGTAACTTCGTCATTAATCTCAGAAAGAATTTCTCTTGTTTGTTCGTCTGATTCTAGAGCGGTTACCATTACCGCGCCTTGCGCTGGAGCAGGAATCATCCAACTTAAATTAATGGAGTTTTCTGGTGTAATCCCTAAGCGACCTAAGCCTGCACCTGCAAATATGGCTCCATTCCAATCTTCATTAGTTTCTAGCTTTTCTAATCGAGAATTTACATTGCCTCGTAAGCCTACAATGGTATGCGTTGGGTAGCGATTAAGCCATTGTGCTCGTCGTCTTAAACTTCCTGTGGCTATAATAGCATCTCTAGCAGATAAGAACTCTTCATTGTCTTTAAACACTAAAGTGTCATTGATGTTGCCTCGTTTTAAAACTGCAGCTTGTACAATACCTTTTGGTAAAACAGTTGGCACATCTTTTAACGAATGCACAGCAATATCAATACTGCCATTAAGCATGGCAATATCTAAAGTTTTAGTGAAAATTCCTGTGATTCCTAGTTCGTATAACGGTTTATCTAATACTAAATCTCCTGTAGATTTTACAGGTACAAGAACGGTTTTATGACCTAAATGTTCAAGTTGTGATTGAACGGTCTTTGCTTGCCACATAGCGAGCTGGCTGTCGCGTGTGCCAATGCGAATTATTTTAGACATTATCGGTAGTTTCTAACTGAAATATTTTTTTGATAAGCTCTATGCTTTCATCTGAAGTATTGCCATCTTCTCTAAGATGGTGTGCAAATTGATTGGTGATTTTCTGAATGATATTATTACTAATCAATTCGGCTTGATCCTCATTAAAATCAGCTATCTTTTTGCGCTGATTATTGAGTTCAGAGTTTTTTAAATCGGTCAACTTGTGCTTTATAGCTTGTATGGTTGGTACAAATTTTAACGTATCTAACCAAGCATTAAACTCTGCTGTAATTTCTGAGATAATTACTTCTGCAGCAGGTATAAATGATTTGCGTTTTGCGAGTGTGTCATCCGTAATTTTAGCTAAATCATCTAAATGAACCAAGGTAATATTAGAGAGGTCTCTAATATCTTCATTTACATTCTTAGGAATGGATAAATCTAAAACCAATAAAGGTTGATCTGTTGAAATTAAAGATTTATAAACGGTAGGGTTTTGAGCACCTGTGGCTACAATAACAATATCTGAAGCATTAAGTTCTTGTGATAAATTTTCGTAATCTTTTACAATTAAGTTGAATTTACCAGCAACTTCCTCAGCTTTTGTTTTAGTTCTATTGATTAAGGTGATATGTGGATTCTTAGTGTGCTTTACTAAGTTTTCACAAGTGTTGCGTCCTATTTTTCCTGTTCCAAAAAGTAAAATATTCTTTTCAGAAATGTTTTTAACATGCTTCATAATATACTGAACCGAAGCAAATGACACTGACGTCGCGCCAGAAGATAATTCCGTTTCGTTTTTTATGCGTTTACTGGCTTGAATAACCGAGTTAACTAAGCGTTCTGTAAATGAATTGAGCATGCCTACATCTTTAGAGGCTCTTGCTCCTGCTTTAAGTTGAAATATAATTTCAAAATCACCTAAAATCTGACTGTCTAGACCAGAACCCACACGAAACATATGATTAATGGCATCCTTGTTCTTATGAACGTAGGCAACATCTTGAAATTCTTCAACGGTTCCTTTAGTGTTGTCACATAACAGTTGAATGAGTTGGTATGGATGCTCTGCAAAGCCGTACATTTCTGTACGGTTACATGTTGAGACTACTAAAAGACTCTCTATTCCGTTTTGTTTAGCTTGTGCCAAAACATTTTGTTTAGCTGTATCGCTTAAACTAAAATGACCACGCACTTCCGCATCAGCTTTTTTATAGCTGAGACCTATAGCGTAAAAATATTTGCTTTTATTATGCATGTGTTGCGTTCGCTCGTTTACCTGACTTTGGAAAGTAACAGCGCAAATGTAATTTTGATATTTATAAAAAAACAACGCTAGAGGAACTTAAAGTGTCGTTTCGGGTTTTTTAGGAATGATTTTCACTAAAACATGATAAATATCATACTTTTGTAGTAAAATCAAGGGCTTTTTGAGCTTTTGTTTAGAATCAGTCTAAATAAAATAAAAATGAATTTACAGAAATCGGGTTCAAAAAGTATCGCTACAAGAACTTTTGAAGAAACGCCTATTGAAGAAGGCTTTATTGTGTTGACCCATAAAAATGAAACGGATGCGGTAGAAAATCTTGAACGTGAGATTGATAGCAGTTATATTCAATTTCATTTTTGTACTAAGGGCACAGCGGCATTTAAATTTAATCAAGGGAGTTACACGCTGAATATAGATGAAGAAACCTCTTTGTTGCTATACAATCCGCAACGTGATTTACCGATTCATTTAGAAATTCAACCGCATTCTTGGTTGGTTTCTTTGGTGATTTCTATTAAAAAGTTTCATGGTTTGTTTTCTGAGGATGCTAACTACGTTACGTTTTTAACCGATGATAATAAGGATAAAAAGTATTATAAGGACGGGAAAATCTCGCCTTCCATGGCTGTAGTTCTCAACCAATTAATCAGTTTTAATTTAAACAATTCCATTAAACCCTTATACTTTAAAGGCAAAGCTTATGAATTATTGAGTCTGTTTTTTAACAGAAGTGAGGATGCCGATATTGAACAATGTCCGTTTTTAGTTGATGAGGTCAATGTGGCCAAATTAAAAAAAGCAAAAGACATTATGATAGCAAATATGGCTGAACCACCAAGTTTGCAAGAACTTGCCGATGAAATAGATTTAAGTCTAAAAAAATTAAAAGAAGGTTTTAAACAGATTTATGGCGACTCGGTTTTTAGCTTTTTGTTTGACTATAAAATGGAAGTGGCACGTAAGCTTTTAGAGTCTGGCGATTATAATGTTAACGAAGTTGGACTAAAAGTAGGTTACAGCACAGGAAGCCATTTTATTGCGGCTTTTAAGAAGAAATTTGGGACCACGCCTAAGAAGTATATTCAGGCGTCTAGTTAAACTTAATAATCGTAATACCCGTCGTTAGAGCTCGCTGTTACACGTTTACGGTCTTTGTAAATCGTTAGGTTCAAAATTTCCGCATACTGTTCTTCTATTTCTTTGGTTTTGTCGACAATCGTTCCATAATTTTCAGATTTAGAATAGTAATCTACAACCAATTGATTTGGGTCTCTTGGCTTAATAAAAGAAATGTAATGTAAGGCTTCAACCTTACCAGAGTATTCATCGTCTTTGTCAATTTTAAAGAAATAGATTTCTGCATTTTTACCTTTGTCGGTTACAAAATCGCGTTTAAACAAAAATTGAATAGAATCGGTTTCTTTGTCATAGTTGGCATCAGATAAGAGTTTTGATTTGGCAAATTGTTGCTGATTAATATGAGTCGATTTTAGTTTGCTTAAGAGGTTAGCTTCATCTAATTTTTCTAAAAGTAAATACTGGTTTTCTTCATCTTTAACCAACTTTTCTGTTAATTGAGTAGGAATTGCTTCGTTTTCTTTGGTTAATAATACATAGTACTTTACAAGAGCATTGGTGTCATCTACATTTAGTAGTTTTTCAAAGAAATCTTGAGCTTTGTTTTCCTTTCTGTATGGAAAAATCAATCTTACATAGGTTGCTAAATTATGAGAATACGAATTATAACCGTAATTATTAGTATTTCCTAAATTGCGCTTTATTTCCATTTTAGCATCATTTATCAGCTGACTTTTATACTTTTTATAAGTTTTTGGTTTTACCAATCCGCTGTCTTTTACTTTTGCTAATAAGGTGTAAAGGGGTTGTTTATATTCAGAAATAGTGCTGTATTCTAATATTTTAGGAAATAAAGATGCTTTTAACGCTAATGAGTCTTTTCTATTGTAATTATAAAACATTCCGCCTACACTTCCTAGAGGTAAATCGCGCTCCATAAGCTCTAATGCGATTTTATAATTTTCTTTTTTATTTGAATCTAACAAGCCTTCTAAAATAGCTGTTTGAGTTTGAGGGTCATAATAACTATCGTGATAGAGCTGTTTTATAAATGGTAAATTGTTTTTTAAATCGATTTTAATAAGTTGTTCTACGAGATAGGATTTAATGTTTAGTCGTTCTTTGTCAAATTCAAAATCTTTAAGAACTGAAACAATATCTTTACTATTATGTTTTTTGAATTTAATGAGGTCATAAGCTTCAAAGACCAAACTGTCATTAGCCTGCAATGCTTTAAAAAACAAATTGGTTTTATCAGTTAATACACTTTTACCCAATAGCGTGTCTTTTGGTGTAAAGGATTCGTAGAATTCGGTAACAAACGAAGATGGACCACTAACAGAATCTACCAATGTTTTTAGTTCGTAAAGCACACCTTCTTTTAAGATGTTTTTTACTAAAACGTGTTTGGCACTTAATGAATCTGAATAGGTAAATTGATGCGTGTATATCTCACCCTTTTTTGAAGAAGAGCGCTTGCTAATGTGGTAAGCTTTTTCAGACTTATAGTATTTTGATTTGTTATTGATTTTGTCTTCTAAATTTTTCCATAGGCTATCTACATTGTGAAACATTTGTAAATCGTGAAACTTGGTTCTCGATACAGAAATTTCCTCATTGGCATTTGTAGAATAAACGGTTTCGTTTATGGTCTGTTCATAATCCTTGGCTTTTTTTCCGTTGTAATTGTAATTATAAGGATTTGGTAGCGGTGCTTTTCCATTTGTTTTTACTGAAAAATGTAAGGAGGTGTCCTTAACTATTTCAAATCCAGAATAGTCTGTTTTGTTAAATGTAAAAGATTTGAAAAACTGAGATTTACCGGCCTCATTTGTGCCAACATAACCCAATAAGTAGTAGCTGCCATCTTTTACAATGGTTTTTAAATAGAGTCTTTTGTTACTGTCTTGGTCTAAAATGGCATTAGATTCGTAAGTTCTGTAATCTCCTGCTTTAAAACCACCTTCGGCTTCTGTTAACTTGTAGTTTTTATATAAGGCATGATGAAAGTATTTGGCTTCAAAACTATCTTCTTCAATATAGGTTAGGTCGTTTAAAACGGCTTCTTCAACAAAATAGTAAGCACCATTTTTATAGCCTTCGAGTAGCTTCTTTCCGTAGTTGTGCATATTACTAGTAATGTAATATTTAGGAAATTTAACTTGAAATTTTTTCTTGGGTGATACAAATAAAGTTGTACTGTCGGAAGGTTGCTTTAGTGTTAAAGTGTTGAATATTTTACCTTCATGTTTAAGTACAAAATCGCTACGTCCTGCAAATTTTATAATAATTATTTCTAAAGGTGTTTCATAAATATGATACTTCTGAAACTCTCCTTTTTTTGTTTTATTAACGATACTAATCCCAGGATAAGGATGTGTTAAGGTTTCTTTTTTAACAATGTCACCAGGAATGTCTTCGTATAATAAATGGTCGATATCTTTAAGTGTAATGTTCGTTTTATCATTAGGCAAATAGGTAAATCGGCTAATTCTATTTAACGTTAAATAAGCACCATTAGTCATGTCTGGATCTAAGTAATATTTTTGTCCACCATAAGAAAATTCACGGAGCTCATCATAAGTATTAATGCTGAGAAACCCGTCTGGAGTGCTGCGTTTTTGTAGTTCTGGGGTTACAAAAAGACTATCGAGTTTTGTTTTTTCTGTTCTGCTGTAATCGGTTTGTGCGGATGTTAAGGCTTTTACGGTGTAGCCGCGTTGACGCAACATATTAATCATGCCATGCTCTCCTGGTAAATGTGCGGCTCCCACTCCGGCAAATACGGATTGTGTTGGCATTAATTTTATGAGAGAAACTACCATATTTTCATTTCGGATATAGAGCATGTTTTCTCTAAAGAATTCGGTATTTACACCAGCACCTATAGAATCTAACAAGTCTAAGTTTCTGTCGCGATATAAGTTTTCTTGAATTAAATAGGCATTTTCTTTAGCGTATAATTTTTGAATCCAAGGATCTAATTCTTTTTTGTTGGCGTTATATGCGGCTTTTGTAGTTAAGTATCTTGACTCTTCTAAATCTTCTAAAGCGTATATTTTTTTGTTGTTTTTCTTTCCAGCTTGAAAAATAAACATATCTAAATACGTTTCTTCTTCAAAATTATCTGAAGACCCACTTTTTCTGTACAGATAGGCATTTACCGCATTATTGTCCATACGTACCGAACCTCTTATTGCCATTTCTTCAGGATGGGTAAGTTTAAAGAGGTTGGTGTAAAAATCTTCGTTGTAATTATTGTAAGCTGCCATTTGGCCTTGCATCATGTCGTAGTTAAAACCTGGCCATGTGGTTGGGTCAGATTCTAAAGCTATGCAATCGCTGTCATTTAAAGCTTTGTAAAACACATCGTCTAACCTAAAGGCTACTTTTTTGCTTACATGCATAGTGCCGTAGAGGTAAGATGGTTGTTCTAAGCCATTTCCGGTAATTTTCCACAGTAAGCTCTGGTATTGCTGTTGGGCAAAAGATAACGAAGAACATAAAATAAGAAGTATGTATGCGGTTTTTTTCATAATAAAATTTCGTCAAGGCTTGTAAAGATATTTAAATCCTTTTAACAGCCCTATAGAATAATTTGAAACGCGATTAAAAGTTCAAAATAAAAATATCTTATGTAGAGCATATAACTGTAAAGCCTATGAAATATTTTAAAATAGTAGCATAAATAAAAGCAATACAATCCATAATTAAGAATTGCCATTTGTATCGTACTTTTGTAATTGAAAAGAAAAAGCATGTCAAAAGGAATTTTATTAGTCAATTTAGGGTCTCCGGATAGTCCAAGTCCAAAGGATGTAAAGAAATATCTCGGTGAATTTTTAATGGATGAGCGGGTTATAGACGTTCCGCTTTTAGCACGTACGTTATTGGTAAAGGGTATTATTTTGAATACCAGACCAAAAGCCTCTGCAGCAGCTTATCAGAAAATTTGGTGGGATGAAGGTTCTCCGTTAATTGTACTTTCAGAACGCCTTCAAGAAAAACTTCAGCATAAAGTAGATTATCCTGTAGCATTAGCCATGCGTTATGGTAGCATGACGATTAAAAAGGGACTACAAGAGTTGGTAGATAAAGGGTGTACCGAAATTAAGACCATTCCACTATATCCGCAATTTGCTATGGCAACAACCGAAACGATTGATGTTAAGGTCGATGAATTGGTTGCTGAACATTTTCCAGAGGTGAAAATTACCCGTACACCTGCGTTTTACCATCGTGAAGATTATATCAACGTGCTTTCAAAAAGTATTGGTGAAGTTTTAAATGATTTAGATTACGAGCATATTCTTTTTAGTTACCACGGAGTGCCAGAACGCCATATTAGAAAAAGTGATATCACGAATGGTAATTGTAAAATGAATGGGAAATGCTGTTTCAAAAAAGGCAGTAAACAACATGAGTTTTGTTACCGTCATCAGTGTGAAATCACCACAGTAAATGTAGCGAAAAAATTAGGTTTAAAAAATGGAACGTATTCCACTACTTTTCAATCTAGACTTGGTTTTGATCCATGGTTAAAACCTTATACCGACCGTACAATTGAAAGAATGGGTAAGGAAGGCATTAAAAAAATGGCTATTGTAACTCCGGCTTTTGTAAGTGATTGTTTAGAAACTTTAGAGGAAATTGCGATGGAAGGTGAAGAAATCTTCCACGAAATGGGAGGTAAAGAATTTACGGTTATTCCTTGTCTTAACGATCGCGATGATTTTGCTGAGGTATTGGCCAATATTACTGAAGAATGGGCAACCGCTGAAATTAAAGCCGAATAATGGCAAAAGTATCGTCAAAAGATTTAGGAACACAACCAATAGGTAAGTTGTTAATTAAGCAAGCCGTACCAGCATCTATAGGTATTTTGGTGATGTCGCTTAACATTTTAGTCGATACGATTTTTGTTGGTAACTGGATTGGTCCTACCGCGATAGCTGCCATAAATGTGGTGCTACCAGTGTCGTTCTTTATTGCGGCATTGGGTATGGCGATTGGTATAGGTGGTTCTTCTATTATATCTAGAGCTTTAGGAGCTAACAATATTGAAAAAGCGTTAACCACCTTTGGGAACCAGTTGACTCTAACATTTTTGTTCACGGTTACTTTTGCCATATTTGGATTGTATTTTGTTGATAGTCTTATTCCGGCGTTTGGAGGAAAAGGAAATATATTCGATCCAGCGAAAATATATTATGAAATCATTCTATATGGTGTGCCAATATTAGGTTTTGTAATGCTAGGGAATAATGTTATTAGAGCAGAAGGTAAACCTAAATTTGCCATGTATGCTATGTTTATTCCATCCGTAGGGAATTTGGTTTTAGATTATCTTTTTATAAATGTATTAAACTATGGTATGGCTGGTGCAGCTTGGGCTACAACTGGGTCTTATGTGGTTGCTTTTCTATTTATATTATGGTATTTTTTATCAGAAAATTCAGAATTAAAAATTACAACCTCTCAATTTCGGTTAGATAAAGCTATTGTTTTTGAAATAGGCTCATTAGGGTTTGTTACTTTAGCCAGGCAAGCTGTTGTTAGCGTCACGTTTTTATTGGTTAATAATGCCTTGTATAATTTTGGTGGAGAAACTTCAGTAACGGCTTATGCTATTGTAGGCAGAATGATGATGTTTGTCTTATTTCCGGTGTTTGGAATGACACAAGGCTTTATTCCTATTGCAGGCTTTAATTATGGTTCAGGAGCTTATGAGCGTGTTAAAGAAACTATTTATACAGCAATTAAATATGCTACGATTTTAGGCACTATTGTATTTATTGGTTTAATGTTGTTTCCTCAAACAATTACAAAATTATTCACAAGTGATGCCGATGTCATTAGAGAAACACCGAGTAACTTGCGTTGGGCATTTGCGGCTGTACCGATTTTGGCCTTGCAGCTTATTGGTGCAGCATATTTTCAAGCCGTTGGTAAGGCCTTGCCTGCTTTATTGTTAACCTTAACCAGACAGGCCATTTTCTTTATTCCTCTGATGTATATTCTTCCCTTATATTTCGGTGAGTTAGGAATTTGGATGTCGTTTCCAATATCAGATGTGTTATCTACTATTGTTACTGGTTATTTTCTAAATAGAGAAATTAAAAAGACATTAGTTGCTAAAATTTAGCCTTATGGAATACTACAATTATATAAAATCATTACACCTCATTTTTGTCATTACATGGTTCGCTGGATTGTTTTATATTCCAAGATTATTTGTGTATCAAATTGAGTCTTTTCACAAACCCTCACCTGAAAAGGAAATTTTAGGAAAACAATTAAAATTAATGGCCAAACGCCTTTGGTATATTATCACTTGGCCGTCGGCTATTTTAGCAACTTTATTTGCTGTGTGGCTAATGATTTTAATGCCAAGTTGGTTGCAACAAGGGTGGATGCACATAAAATTATTATTTGTATTGTTGTTATTTGTCTACCATTTTAAAACCCATCTATATTTTAAACAACTACAACGAGATGAAGTGAAAAAGACCTCTAACTTTATGCGTATTTGGAATGAAGGAGCCACCTTTATTCTATTTGCGGTGGTATTTCTCGTCATTTTAAAAAGCACTATTAATTGGGTATTTGGTGTGCTTGGTATTATTGTTTTGGGTATATTAATTATGCTTGGATTTAAACTATATAAGAATATCCGTTCTAAAAATCCAGACGCGTAATGACGCCTTAAAATGGTGAATTTCCGTTTTGTTGAATTTCAAATTTTACATAGCTGTCTTTGGTTTGATTATTGCTATATTTAAAACTTAGAATTTACATGATAATTCTACCTACAAGACTAATAACATGAATAAAAAACGTCTTTCCTTAAGAGCGCGTATAAATTTAGCGATGATATTGTTGGTGCTTGTAGCTTCAGTTTTAATAGCTGCGGTTACAATTTATCAATACAGTGAAGAGGCTAAAGAATACCATAGTGAGCGCTTAGAGCGAAAAGAAAAAGCCATAAAACAGAGTATTAATTTTGTTATTAGAGAAACGACTTATCCGGTTACTACGGAGAATATTCCGCTAATATTTAAAGATGAAATTTTTGAAATTGATGCCATTCATAACCTACAGATTAATCTGTACGATTTAGACGGGCAATTATTAAAAAGTTCAAAACGAACCATTCAAAGAGATTCTTCAGACCTGTGTTTAGATGCCGAAATATTAAACACCTTATCCAACACTTTAGAGCATCGTTATGTATTAAAAAATAAGGTTGCAGGTCAAACATTTCAGTCTTCTTACTCTTATATTATGGATGAGAAGTTTAAAACTTTAGGGATACTCAATTTACCATATTTAGAAAACGATGACTTTTTTAATAAAGAGCTAAAAGAATTTTTAACCCGATTGGCTTACGCATATTTGCTATTGATTTTAGTAGCTATTATTATTGCTTATTTTATTTCTAAATACATTACCAAATCGCTTCGGACTATAAGTGATAAAATGAATGAAACACGACTAGAAAAGCGCAATAAGAAGATACAAATTGAATCTTCTAGTGAAGAAATAGAAAGTTTAGTAATTTCATACAATAGTATGATTGATGAGATTGAGGCTAGTGCTGTAGTTTTGGCAACTAACGAAAGAGAGCAAGCATGGCGTGAAATGGCAAAACAAGTAGCGCATGAGATTAAAAATCCACTTACTCCAATGCGATTAACCGTGCAAAGCTTTGAACGCAAATTTGATCCTAATGATCCCAATATTCTTCAAAAACTTAAAGAATATAGTAAAACATTAATTCAACAAATAGATACTTTGAGCTCTATAGCCTCTGCGTTTTCTAATTTTGCTAAAATGCCAGCACAGCAAAGCGAAGAGTTAAATGTGGTGCTTATCGTAAAATTAGCTCTCGATATTTTTAATGAAGATTATATTCATTTTTATGCAGAACAAGATGAAATTATAGCAAAATTCGACAGAACCCAACTTATAAGAGTAGTCACTAATTTGGTTAAAAACGGCATTCAGGCGATACTAGAAACGACTGAAGAACCAAAGATTGAAGTTCGTGTTTTTACTGAAGGAGAGAATGCTGTTATTACAGTTGAAGATAATGGATCAGGAATAGCAGAAGAAACTCAAAATAGAATATTTGAACCAAAATTCACAACCAAATCTAGTGGTATGGGACTTGGTTTAGGAATGGTAAAAAATATTGTGGAAACCTTTAATGGAAGTATTACCTTTACCTCTCAACTAGGAAAAGGAACGATTTTTAAAGTTACATTTCCTAATAAATAATAGCAACTAAATGTTACATTGAGTTAGTCTCAATGTCTATAAAATTAAATAATTTATGTCTTACAATAACATTTTATCCGATCACCAAAATGGTATTACAACGATTACCATAAACCGACCAAAGAAGTTAAACGCCTTAAACAAAGCGACTATTCAAGAATTACACGATGCGTTTGATGCTGCCGATAACGATGAAAATACTAAAGTAATTATCATTACCGGAAGTGGAGAAAAAGCCTTTGTTGCAGGAGCTGATATAAGTGAGTTTGCAGATTTTAATGTAGAACAAGGAGGGCAACTAGCCGCCGAAGGTCAAGAATTATTATTCGATTTTGTTCAAAATTTAAGTACTCCAGTTATTGCAGCAGTCAATGGTTTTGCTCTTGGTGGTGGCTTGGAATTAGCAATGGCAGCACACTTTAGAGTGGCAAGTAGCAATGCCAAAATGGGATTACCAGAAGTGTCACTTGGCGTAATTCCTGGTTATGGAGGTACACAACGTTTACCACAATTGGTAGGTAAAGGTAGAGCTATGGAAATGGTAATGACCGCTGGTATGATTGATGCTGAAACAGCTTTAAATTATGGTTTAGTAAATCATGTGATTGAAATAGAGGAATTATTGCCTTTAGCAGAGAAAATAGCGAGCAAAATTATGCGAAATTCATCGGTTGCAATTAGTGAAGCAATCCATGCAATTAATGCTAATTACGAGGCTGGTGTCAATGGTTTTAATGTAGAGATAGAAGCCTTTGGAAACTGTTTTGGTACTGAGGACTTTGTAGAAGGTACTACGGCATTTTTAGAGAAGCGTAAAGCTGATTTTCCAGGGAAATAGAGGTATACTTATTATTTTATAAATGTACGACTGCTTTGGGTTGACGGATAAGGTCGCTCAATTGTGGTCGTTTTTTTATACTTTTTTTGAAGAACCGATGATGTTAAAACTACAACCTGTAGCCACGTTCAGTCGGTTTTCATACTAATTTTATAGTATGATACATCCCAAATCAAATATTAAAGGTAGAGGCGCACAACAAAATACACACAACAAATTTTTTGAATTATCTCACGAAATGCGTGAAGATTTCTTAGAATTTTGCCATAAAGAAGGTGAAACTGTTGATAAGAACAAAACCCAATATCTTAACGTATTTCCAAAGACGATTGTCAATAAAGTAACGAGTCCAGATGTTGGTATGGCTTATTCCATGAATATGTACCAAGGTTGCGAACATGGTTGTATTTATTGTTATGCACGGAACTCACACGAATTTTGGGGTTATAGTGCAGGCTTAGATTTTGAACGTAAAATACTAGTTAAAAAAGCAGCTCCGAAACTATTAGAAACGCATTTAAAAAAGAAAAGCTGGAAAGCTCAAACCATCGTGATGTCTGGTAATACGGATTGTTACCAGCCCGCAGAACAGCAATTGGAACTCACTAGGCAATGTTTAGAAGTGTTTTTAAAATATAAACATCCTGTTGGTATCATTACCAAGAATGCTTTAATCTTACGTGATATAGAGATTTTAAAAGCGCTAGCTAAAGATAATTTAATAGCGGTAAATGTTTCTATCACTTCAGTTTCAGAAGATACTAGGCGAATATTGGAACCTAGGACAGCAACTATTAAAAAGCGACTTAGAGTGGTAAAAGAATTAAGCGATAATGGTATTCCTGTAAATGTGATGTTGGCACCTTTAATTCCTTCTATAAATAGTCATGAAATCTTACCTATGGCAAAAGCTGTTTCAGAAGCAGGAGCTTTGAGTATTGGCCATACCATTGTAAGATTAAATGGAACTATCGGAGAAATTTTTACGGATTGGATTTATAAAACCATGCCAGACAGAGCAGCTAAAGTGTTAAACCAAATAGAAAGTTGTCATGGTGGTACGCTTAACGAAAGTCGGTATGGAGTTCGGATGCGAGGCGAGGGCAAAATAGCTCAACAAATTAATGATTTAGTGCAGTTGGCAAGATTAAAATATTTTAAGAACAAATCAATGCCTAAGTTAAATACAAACTTGCACGAGGTTTGTAAGGATGGTCAAATGAAACTTTTTTAAACAAAAAAAGTGGGCTCTCTACAACCCACTTTTAACTAAATAAACTAATAAATAAACAATAATCTAAATTTTAAAATCTTCAACAAATACACGGTCATTTGCTCTTATAATTGCAGTGTAGTTGCCTTTAAGGTTCGGATCTAATTTGTATACACGGTTTAGAATCTCTTTTCCTTTAATAGTTTCTTGGTGAATAAGGTCGTCTTCAAAATATAATTCTATAGCCATTTCATTAGTGTCAATAGCTAATTTTGAAATCATAACTTTAGAATCTTCAGATCTAAATACTGGTTTAAAAATCTTTTTGCTTGAAGTCTCTAAATATGTAACCTGGTGATTTTTTACTTGAATTGCATTAATTTCAATTTCAAAATCTTTATTTACTTCTACTGTATAAATACCATCTTCCAGTTGAGAAAAATCATACAGCTTTTCAATGTTTCCGTTGTAGTTAATGCGTCCACTGTAAAGTACTTCACCTGCTCTGTTAGATACAGAGATATGATCTCCCTTGCGTAAGCTTTTAGAAGAAGGTGTTTCGTTTATAGTTGAATTGGCGTAACCTGTGCATGTTCCTAACAGCACGGCTAATACTAAAATGTTTTTAAAAAGTGTTTTCATAATTTTTCATTTTAATCGTGTCAAAAGCTGAATTTAAGATTTAGGGAAAATAGCTTCAGCTTTTAAACGATTTGATACTACAAAGTTAGAGTAGATAGAGCTGTCGAAAAACAACGATATTGGTAAGTTTATATACTAAATTAACCTCAAGATATGGGTGTGTAGATAAGTAGGTTAAAATAGTATATATTGTTGTTAATTTGCTATAGGTTTTATAAGGCGTAAGTGTATTGATATTCTAAAAAGTAGATTTTAAATACTGCTTATGCGCTTTTATATACGGTTTAAGTCGTATGGTTAATGTATTTAAGAATAAATGATAACGACAACAGTCTTAATGTGATAACAAAAAAAAAGTGAGCAGTTTAGTGCTCACTTTCAAATTAACAATTAAAATTCAAAAATTTATATTCTGAAGTTTTTCGCGAAGACTCTACCGTTAGATTTAACAACTGCAGTATATTCTCCTTTTATTGTATCGTCGAGTTGATATACTCTGTTTAGGATTTCACCACCTTTTACAGTTTCAGCATGGATTAATTCATTACCATAGTATAGTTCAACTTCCATTTTTGGATAGTCTAAGGCCATTTTAGAAATCAATAGCTTATCGTTTTCGAGTCTAAAAACCGGTTTAAAGATTTTTTCACTTCTTTTGTTTATGAAACTAACTGTGTTGTTTTTAACTTCTACAGTACTAATTTCAATTTCAAAATCTTTATTAACTTCTATAATATAGGTACCGTCCTTTAATTGTGAAAAATCGTAGAGGTGACTAATATTGCCATTAAAATTTATAAGACCACTAAAAACAATCTTTCCTGACGCATCTGTTACAGAAATTGAGTTTCCTTTCTTCACACTATTAAAAGTAGGTAGAACTTCTAAAGTTGCATTGGCGTAGCTTGTGCATGTTCCTAACATCACAGCTAATACTAACATGTTTTTAAATAATGTTTTCATAATGTTTCATTTTTTGGGTTACCACTAATATGTAAAATCTGTGCTATATGTTTTTTTAAATATTAAGTCACAAACTTTTTATATCAGTTTAAATGATTTCACAATACAAAGGTATGGTGGTTAGTTCTTCTGAAAAACATGGATTTTGGCATATTTATATGCATAATTATCTTTATAGGGCATATTATTATTATATTAGGTTAAAATGGTATATATTAATGATAATCTGCTATAGGTTTTAAAATTTAATAGATTTAACTTTGTACTTATTGTTGCATTATGAATACAAGAAAACCTACTTTAGAAAAAATAAGTCCTGATTTTGGAAATTCCATATTAGTACGTAAGCACAAAAAAGATTCTTATAAAGGTGAAAAGAAACCCTTTTGGCATTTTCACCCAGAAATTGAATTGGTCTATGTTAATAAAGGTCAGGGTAAGCGTCATATAGGAAATCACTTATCTTATTTTAATAATAGTCAATTACTATTGTTGGGTTCAAATTTGCCTCATAATGGTTTTACAGATCGTTTAACTGTAAACGGTTCAGAGACATTAGTGCAGTTTAGACCAGAATTTTTAGGAGATCGTTTTTTTGATATTCCCGAAATGGAAGCGATTAACAAAATGTTTGAGCTATCTAAAAAAGGTATTTTATTTGGTGTGAAAACCAAACAGAAATTAGGAAAGAAAATTGAAAAATTAAATGAAAAAGAAGGGTTTAAGAAAATCCTCATTTTATTAGAAGTATTACATGGTTTAGCAAAATCTGAAGATTATACAATATTAAATGCAGACGGCTTTGCTTTTGAAACCGAGCCGCAAGACAGTGCTAAGATTGATGTTATTTTTAAGCATGTCAATCAAAACTTCCAAGAACATATTAGTTTAGATGAGATTGCTAGTAAGGTAAGTATGACGGTTCCGGCGTTTTGTCGTTACTTTAAAAAAGTTACAGGTAAAACGTTTACTAAATTGGTAAACGAGTATCGTATTGTACATGCTACGAAACTACTATCAGAAAGTCAGATGAGTATTGCGGATGTAAGTTTTGAGTGTGGCTTCAATAATTTTTCGCATTTCAATAAACTGTTTAAAGAATTTACTGGTAAGAGTGCTTCTAAATATAGAAGTGAGTTAAAGTTAATGGTGCAATAATTATAATTCTATTCTTACGGATGAGAAAATTGATACAGCAATACAATATTATTCTAAAAAAGGCCAAGATATTTTAAATATTGTTAACTCTAAAACAAATTTATCTGCAGATGAAATCATTCATTATGGAGAAGAAATGGCTGTTATTGAATATAAATTAACAGCCTTAGAGGTGGCTAAAGGGAATTAATTCTATTTATTTTTTGCCTTCCCATTCTGCTAAGAACTGATTGAGAAAGCTTTCCATATACTTATGGCGTTCTTCAGCAAGTCGTTTGCCTGTTTTAGTGTTCATCTGGTCTTTAAGTAACAATAACTTTTCGTAGAAGTGATTTATGGTTGGTGCTTCTGAGTTTTTATATTCAGCTTTTGTCATCTTAAGATTAGGCTTTATGTCTGGATTGTAAAGCGGGCGATTTTTAAAACCTCCATAATTAAAACAGCGTGCAATGCCAATGGCTCCAATAGCATCTAAGCGGTCTGCATCTTGAACAACCTCCATTTCTTTAGACGAAAATGATGTCTCTAAATCAAATGAATTTTTAAAAGACATGTGCTCAATAATTTGAGTCACATGTTCAATCACAGTACTATCTACATTATTCTCTAAAAGAAATTTTCGTGCCTTTTTTGGACCTACAGACTCATCTCCATTATAAAATTTAGAATCAGCGATATCGTGTAATAGGGCTGCTAAACCTACAATAAGTTGGTCTACGGGTTCTTTGGTTGCTATTAGCAAGGCGTTTTTATAAACGCGTTCTGTATGGAACCAATCGTGACCACCTTCAGCCGTTTTAAGCTCTTGTTTTACAAAGGCAATCGTTGATGCTATTAAAGGATTGGTGGTTATCATAAGAGATGTTGGCTTTAAACAGGATCTACCCATTTAAATTGATACGAGTTTTCCGGAATTTTCATGCGTTCAGATAAACGATACATTCTAGGAGGTAATTTCATTAAGTAATCTCTGGCTTTTTCAGCTTCCTCATTTAATCCGGTTATATTTCCTAATTCCCAACGGTCAATTAACTTTTGCAAAATATCCACATAATCGTTAGAGGTGTATACTCCGATACGTTGCGCTGTGTTAGAAAATTCTTCAAAGGCTGTACCAATACTTTCACCAGATTCTCTTAAGAAATGTGCTGGCATCGCAATTTTACGCTTCATCATATCGTAAAAAGCCATCATCATTTGGTTCGGATCAATCTCAAAAATACGTTCTACAAATTCAGAGTAGGCATGGTGATGACGCATTTCATCTCCAGAAATAATTTTACACATTTTAGCAAGTCGTTTGTTGCCTTTTTGCTTGGCAATTTTAGCGACTCTATTATGTGAAATGTAAGTTGCTAATTCTTGGAAGCTTGTGTAAACAAAGTTTTTATATGGATCGCGGTCCGTTCCAATATCAAAACCGTCGTTAATTAAATGTTGTGTGGTTTTTTCTATTTCTTTCATATTAACACGACCCGAAAGATATAAGTACTTATTAAGTACATCTCCATGTCGGTTTTCTTCACCTGTCCATTGTCTTACCCATTTAGACCAGCCATTATTCTCTACCTGGTCTACACCAACGACATCCATTAACCAAGATTCGTAAGTTGGTAAAGCCTCTTCGGTAATCATATCACCAACTAAAACCACCCAAAAATCATAAGGTAGTTCTTTAGATAGCTCTCTAATTTCTCTAATATCCTCATAAAAGGTATCTTTAGTAGAGTCTGGCAAAAAATCGGTAGGTTGCCAAATTTGTTCAACAGGAATTAAATATTTTTGAATAAGCGCATCAACATCTTTTTCAAGGTGTTGCATCACTTCTAATCTTACATTTTTTAACGACATTTTAGACGTTTTAAGGGTTACTTTTTTATACCGTCAACAATAGTTTGTTCAACATGTTGAATTAATTCGGTCTTATCTGTAAAGTTAATAATTTCTACGGGCTTATGTACGGTAAAAGTCATATGATTTCCTATGCCCATTGGAAAATTACCGTAGCGTAACATTTTCCAAGAGTTGTTAACGGTGATAGGAACAATAAGTGCAGAAGGTACTTTTTTTATCAGCATTTCTAGACCTTTAGTTTTAAATGGTCTCGGAACACCCGTTTTACTACGTGTACCTTCGGGGAAAATAACGGCTGCTCTTTTGGTTTTTTCAATATAATCTCCAAAGGTCATCATTGCAGATAAGGATTGTCTAGGATTTTTTCGGTCTATTAAAACCGAGCCACCATGTCTTAAGTTATATGAGACGCTAGGAATACCTTTGCCTAATTCTTTTTTCGATACAAATTTTACGTGGTGTTTGCGCAAATGCCACATAATTGGTGATATGTCAAACATACTTTGATGATTGCAAACTATGATTAAAGGTCGGTCTGTACTAATTTGGTATGGGTTGTAAAAAGAAATTCTTGTCCCTAAGAGATTAAGACAGCGCATAATAAAAAACTGCAACCAATCAACACTTATTTTAAGCGCTTTATAACCAAATGCATTAAAGCTAATCCATTGGATAATATGAAATACAACTAAGGTTAATCCAAAGCATAAATAAAACACAACCGAAAGCGGATAGGCTAGTAGTTTTCTCATGTGGCAAAGGTAATCAATGCGGTTTAGGAATAAAAAAACCACGATAAAAATCGTGGTTTAAATCTATAAGTTTTTAAAAATCTTAGGCTTAGCAATACTCGTTGTAAGCATCTTTAAGGTTCTCTGCAATTAATTCTGCAGGTCTTCCTTCAATATGATGACGCTCCAACATATGTACTAATTCCCCATCTTTAAACAATGCCATACAAGGCGAACTTGGAGGAAAAGGAACCATGTGAGCTCTAGCAGCATTCACCGCTTCTTTGTCTACACCTGCAAAAACAGTTACCGTATGGTCTGGTGTTTTTTCGTTCTGTAAACTCGATTTCGCTCCTGGTCTTGCATTGGCAGCTGCACAACCACAAACTGAATTTACAACCACTAAAGTTGTACCTTCTTTTGCAATTGCATTTTCTACAGCTTCTGGCGTATGTAATTCTTCAAAACCTGCGCTGCTTAAATCTTCACGCATTGGTTTTACTAATTCTGCTGGATACATATTTTTAAATTTTAATTAATCTAATTTGAATTGCAAAGATAATGAAAATATGTCGGCAGTCCTTAGTCTTCAGTTAGCAGTTTGAATTGTGGTATTTTGGTTTTCAATAGTACTAATAACGTCGAAAAAAACTAAGACTATTTATTAAAAGTATATTGAAAACCGTCAGAAACCATCCCTTCATCTAAAATGAGTTGATTTGTGGTTAAGCTTATAATTCTCAAATCTGTATTCTCAATAACTACAATGGTGTCATTAGGGGTTGTTTCGATTTCATAACTATAGGTTCCAGAAGGGTAGCCACTATGTACTACCTCAGTTGTATTAGTATTGGTAATTGTAATCTCCGAAGGGTTATTAGTAAAGTTCCACAGAATTACTCCGTCGTTAAAATCATCATCAACACCAGCAAAACCGCCAGAAACATTTACTAAAGACCAAGATCCAATTAGCGTAGGATTTAAATTTTGGTCTGCGTCGTCATCGCTTTTACAGCTTAGTGTAAGAAGCATTAAGGCTAGAAAATAAAAATAAGTTTTCATGATATTAAGGTTTTGGTTATGCTTATAAGATAGATATTTATACAAATGGTTGCGCACAAAACGTAACAAATTCTATTTTCATCCCACTAACATATAGTATCTTTACAGCTTTAGAAAATCAAAAATAAAATATGAGTTTTGCAAAATGGATTGGTGGTGCTTTAGGGTGGTCATTTGGTGGCCCAATTGGTGCTATTTTAGGATTGGCTTTAGGTAGTTTTGTCGATAATTTAACCGATAGCGGTACGCCTTTAATTGGCGATCGTCAATCTGGACGACAACGCGATACTTACCGTACCCAACCCAATTATGGACAAAGAACGTCTCGACCACGAACACAGTCTGGTGATTTTGAAGTGAGTCTTTTAATTTTGGCATCTATTATTATAAAAGCGGATGGAAAACAAGATCAGCGCGAATTAGATTTTGTACGTCACCAATTTACCAACATGTACGGTAAAGATAGGGCCAATAAAGCTTTTGAGTTGTTTAAGCGTATTAACAAACAAAATATTTCTACACGACAAGTGTGTTTGCAAATTAAGCAAATGATGGACCATGCATCGCGTTTACAATTGCTTCATTTTTTATTCGGAATTGCTAAAGCAGACGGTATCGTTACTGAAGATGAATTACGCCAGGTATATACAATAACGGGTTATCTTGGTATTAGCAATAGAGATTTTGAAAGTATTAAAGCGATGTTTTATAACAGTAGTGATAATGCTTATAAAATATTAGAAATTGATAAATCCGTTTCAGATGCTGAGGTGAAAAAAGCGTATAGAGCGATGGCTAAAAAATACCATCCAGATCGTGTGGGCCACTTAGGTAAAGAACATCAGGAAGGAGCAGAAGAAAAATTTAGACAAGTGCAGGAAGCTTATGAGCACATTCAGAACGAGCGAGGGTTTAAATAAAGCTTCGTCATGTTGAAAAAGTAGATTAGGCTTGAAAAGTTTATTTCTTCTTTTCTTTCTCATTAAGGCGTTTTTCTACATGTTTAAAGTAACGTTGCGTTTTATATTTGTTATAAATAAAGACACATAACACCACAAATCCTATAAGGATTAATCCGTTTTTACCGGTAAGATAGTTGAGTAGATTCATCATAATTTTGCAAACATAATAATCTGAGTCGAAATAAACTTAGAGGTCTTTCAGTTTTAACCTCTAAATAAGAAAAAATCATCCTTCATATCTTCAATTTGAGTGTCTTCGTTAGTGATGATATAATTAATAGCCTTAGAGGTAAAATTGTTGCCCTTTTTAGTAAGGGAAACAATATTATTTTCAATATGAATCATATTGTTTTTTAAAGCCAATTCTAATACCGTTTTAGAGCGTACTTTTTGCCAGTTAATGTGTTCGTTAAGGTGATTGACGTGGCGTTCTTCAATTTCATCATGATTTTTTAGGTGTAATAGAAATGTGAGTAGTGATACTTCGGTGCGTTGCTGTTTTTCTCTATACATCACAGCAATAATACCTTTTGAAGGTGCAAATAAATACACTAATAAAAATACGAATCCAAGAACGGTTGTTATGGATCCAGCAATAGAGGCATCTAACCAATGTGCTACCCAATACCCCAAAATGGCACTAAAAACTCCAAAAGTAATTGCTAAGGCAAGCATTTTCTTTAAATCTGTGGTCAATAAATAAGCTGCAGCCGCAGGTGCAATCATTAAAGCGACGACCAAAATAGCACCAACGGCATCAAAAGCTCCTACTGTAGTTATAGACGATACTGACATTAATCCGTAATGGATTATCGCTGGAGAAAACCCTAAGGAAGCCGCTAAACCTTTGTCGAACGTGCTTAGTTTTAATTCTTTAAAAAATAGAATGAGCAAAGCTATTGTAACAAGAAGAATTGTACCGATAACCCAAAGTGATTTTGGACCAACATCTGTACCTCCAATAAGTAATCTATCAAATGGAGCAAAGGCTAATTCTCCTAACAAAACAGCGTCAACATCTAAATGTACGTCATTGGCATTTTTAGCAATAAGAATGACACCGATACTAAACAATGCCGGAAACACTAAGCCAATAGCAGTGTCTTCTTTTACTAAACCTGTTTTCTGAATGTATTCGACTAGAACAACCGTAATAATTCCGGTTAAAGCGGCCAACAAAATTAATATAGGCGAATTTAAATCTTGAGTAATAAAAAAACCGATCACAATACCAGGTAAGATAGAGTGACTAATGGCATCACTTATCATTGCCATTTTTCGCAGTACTAAAAACGTCCCAGGAATGGCACAAGCCACGGCAACTAAACTTGCAATAAGTTGTATTTCTAGTTGTGCGTTACTCATCTTCAGTAGATTGTTTAGTGTATAAATTAGAAGCGACCTCAAAACCTGTTTTGGTTAAACTCCACATATTGCCATGAAGTTGAACGTAATTTTTATCTACTAACTTTTGAAGTGTAGAACGGGTGTACCCTTGAAAATTATTTAAAAGTTTTACTGCGTGTGGGTGAGAAATGTCTTCATGAGTTTCGGCAATATGATGCATAAATGCTAGTGTTTTATGCAGTTCTAAGTCGCGTCGGTTTTTGATAAAACGTATTTGTTTAAATAGTAAACCGCGATTTGGTGAAAATATAAATGAAAACACCACAAAAACACCAGCTACCAAAACAATCACAGGACCTGTAGACAAATTATCTTGACTCGCACTAATCGCTGTACCAAAAACACCCGAAAACGCTCCAAATAAGGCGGCTAATACCACCATAACCGATAAACTATTGGTCCATTGTCTGGCAGCAGCAGCTGGTGCTAAAAGCATAGCGCTCATTAAAACAACACCCACAGTTTGTAGTCCGAGTACAATAGCCAAAACAATAAAAGTTGTAATGAGGATATCTATAAATTTGGTGTTGAAACCTAAGGTTTTGGTGTAATCGGCATCAAAAAGTAGGATTTTAAACTCTTTCCAGAAGGTGAGCATGACTATTAAACAAATACCTGTAATAATAGCCATTAGCCATACGTCGCTTTCTACTAAAGTAGCTGCTTGCCCAAAGAGGTACTTGTCTAAACCCGCTTGGTTGGCATTGGGTTGTTTTTGAATAAAAGTGAGTAGAAGCATTCCAAAACCAAAAAATAAGGATAGAATTAAACCTAAAGCGGTATCTGATTTTAAATGGGTTTTAGTCACAATGCCTCTAATCCAAAACGTACCGATTAAACCACTGATTAATGCACCAATTAATAAGGTGTTGCTGTCCTTTGCACCTGTAATTAAAAAGGCAATAGCAATACCTGGTAAAGCCGCATGAGAAATAGCGTCACCTAATAAACTTTGCTTTCTAAGTACGGCAAAACTACCTAACATTCCCGTTACAGCACCTAAAATGGCTGTGCCGAGTGTGATGGTTCGTAAGGTGTAGTCGGTGAAGACGAGCTCTATGTATTTTGTTATGTCCATTGTTTTTGTAGTAGCAAGATTTTTGCTCTTACAATCGTTATTTGTTTTATTTGTCATTCCTGCGAAAGCAGGAATCCACTCTTAAAATTTTAATTAATTCAGATTCCTGCCTTCGTAGGAATGACAGTTACTCCTGAATACTCACCTGATAATTAATACCATAAGTCTTCGTTAAATTATCGTCATTAAAAATATCTCTTACAGGTCCTGTGGCAATTTTCTTCACGTTTAAAAAGGTCACCCAATCAAAATATTCAGGAACCGTTTGTAAATCATGATGGACTACAATTACAGTTTTGCCTGCCTTTCGTAATTCTTTTAAGATATTAATGATGGCGATTTCAGTGGTTGCATCCACACCTTGAAATGGTTCATCCATAAAATAAATAGATGCGTTTTGCACTAATGCGCGCGCTAAAAATATACGTTGTTGTTGTCCACCAGAAAGCTGGCTGATTTGTCGATTTTTAAAGGCTAACATACCTACTTTTTCTAAAGCTTCCAATGCTGCTTTTTTTTCTTTTTGTCCAGGGCGTTTTATCCATCCCAAACTGCCATAAGTTCCCATCATTACTACATCTAATGCCGTAGTTGGAAAATCCCAATCCACACTACCTTTTTGAGGTACATAAGCGACAAGTTGTCGTTGTTTTTCATAGGGTTTACCGTAAATACTAACGCTACCAGCAATAGGTTTTAAAATGCCTAAAATTGATTTTATAAGTGTCGATTTTCCTGCTCCGTTAGGTCCTACTATAGCCATAAGAACACCTTCGGGAATTTTTAAATCAATATCCCAAAGTACGGGCTTGTAGTTGTAGGCAACTGTTAAATCATCAACTTTTACGGCTATTTTATTCATTATTTTAAAGCATTTACAATTGTATTCACATTATATTCAAACATGCCAATATAAGTGCCTTCTACTGTGCCAGCATTTCCAAGGGCATCAGAATATAAAGTGCCACCAATTTTAACGTCGTGTCCTTTAGATTTTACTGCCGCTTGTAAAGCTTCTATGGTACGTTTGGGTACAGAGCTTTCTACAAATATGGCTTTAATTTGTTTTTCGATAATAAATGTAGCTAATTTTTGAACATCTTGAACACCTGCTTCAGTAGCTGTTGAGATGCCTTGCAGACCAACAACTTCAAAACCGTAGGCTTTTCCGAAATAATTAAAGGCATCGTGTGCTGTAACAAGAATTCTTTTTTCTTTTGGAAGCGTTGCTATAACCTGATTTATTTTAGTTTGAAGTGTATCTAATTTGGATATGTAAGTGTTTTTATTTGCTTGGAAGCTTGCTGTATTTTCAGGATTTTTTTCAGATAGAATTGTTGCAACTTTTTCTGCAAATTGTTTGAAATAGCTAATATCAAACCATACGTGAGGATCAAAATTAGAGGCAAAATATTCCGAACCAATAAGTGTGTTTTTATCTAAGGCATCAGCTAGTGCTATAGGTGTTTTGGTTTGACTTCCCATTTTTTCAAAAACTTCTACGAGCTTTCCTTCTAAATGCAAACCATTATAAAAAATGATATCAGCGTTGACCAATTTGTTGACATCGCCTTCACTGGCTTTGTATAAGTGAGGGTCGACTCCAGAGCCCATTAAGCCTTCAATATTCACCATATCTCCTCCAATATTTTTTACTAAATCGGTAATCATGGTGGTGGTGGTTACGATATTTAGTTGGCCATTATCCTTAGCTTCATCTTTACAGTTTGTAAAAATCAAGGTGATAGCTATTAGGAAAATTATTTTTTTCATACATCTAAATATTTATTGCGAAGTTACTAAAAATTGAAATACTTGTATTGTGGTTTGAGGCTGAATTATTAAACCCATGTCAAACTGCTTTTCTTTGGTTAAAACTAATGGTTCTGCTCATTATTTGTTACGTAGGTTTAATATGCTTTGAGTGGTTTAGTTTTGTTCGACTTTCTGTTGAATGATGAAATTGCGATTAAAAATTAAAGTTACTGTGAGCGTAAACTTGGTCAATAGCGTTTTCAAGTTTAGACTATGTTTTTTAGTGAATTTTAAAATCTGATTGGGCCATGATGATTTGTACTATAAAACTTATTTGTATCGTGAAAAGAACAGGCTTCCTCATACATTCGTTTTTAAAAATCACCAAATTTGAGCCCAATAAAAATGGTGCGTGGCCTATTAGGTCCGTAGATGTAGGTTGAATCTCTATCTGCACCAGAGTCGAAATCACTTTGATAACGATCTAAAAGATTTTGAACCCCTCCACTCAATTCTACATGAAAGTTAGGTACAGGATCAAAATGATAAGTGAGTTTGGTGGTGATATCAAAAAAGGATTCCGTTTCATTTAAAGTTACAAAACCAGAATCACTTACAACAAGAGGAACAACCATAGTACCTGTATAATTTCCTGTAATATCTAATTTTAAAGATTCGCTGATTTGCCAATTGCTTGTAATAAATCCATAAGTATTAGGTGTTCTAATAAATTTATTGAGTGCGACATCATGTTCTTCAGGTAGGCTTTCATCGGCTTCAAACAAAATTTGATCGCCTTTATAGATTGATTTTTGTACAGTTACACCTGCTTGAAAAAACAAATCCGGACTTGGAGAAATACTTAATTCAATATTCGCTCCTGCGACATAAGCACCAGCACCATTTCTGGTTTCCTCTAAAATAGAACCGTTAGTTAAAACAGCACCTGTACTTACAATGGTAAACGGGTTTTCTAATGTGGTGTAAAATCCTTCTAATAATAAATTGGTTTGTGTGTTGTTGAAATCTTTGTAATAATCAAGAGATGCTGTGTAGGCGTTTGAAAATTCACTTTTTAGGTTATGAGATAAGATAACAAAACGCTGTTCGCCACCAACAGAAGAAATATGTAAGTCTTCATTAAAGGCCTGAGGTGCTCTAAACCCACGTGCATATCCACCTCTTAATTGAAGTTTGTCGGTTAGGTTGTAGAGTAGCGTAAGCCTGGGACTTAATACAGTTTCTGAAACATTTGAAGTGCTTTCAACGGTTTCAATAGTGTAATATCCATCAACCGTTACATGGTCTAAACGTGCTCCGATAAGTGCAGAAAATTTAGCTGTAGGTTTCCATTCATATTGTCCATAAAGACCAATGCTATTTACTGTCTGATCTACAAGTCGGTTGTAACCCATAATAGCATCATCAGTATCGTTTAACTGATATTCTAATCCTGTAGTGATGATATCACTATTATTAAATGTATGGTTGAATTTTGCACCAGTAACAAAAGCTAAATCCTTAGTGTTTCCGAAGGCATTATTTGCCACGGTGGAATCTTCAGCGGTTCTTCCACCTCCAAGTCCGCCGTAATAACTATCTCTATTGGTATGTTGAATAGAGGTGTAAAGGCTTATAGTTTGTGTGCGTTTGTCGTTAAAGTGTTCGTAATCTAAACCTGAAAATATAGTGTTGTGGTCTAGAGCTTCGGTAACATCTGTAAACTGTGGTGATAAATTTAGTTTATTTCCACCGCGTCTATTCTCGCGTATGGCTGTAAAATCGAGACCAATTCTACTATTGTCATTGGGTCTTAAAAAGGATTTCATTCCTAAAGAATTATTGGTTAATTGGGTAATTTCACTAAATCCATCTCCATTTGCATCGTAAGCGTCTCGATCTCTGAAAATTCCATAAACGGTAACTCCACTTGCTAAATCTTCGCTAACTACAGAGCCGTTAATATTAACATTACGATCTGCAGTTTTACCATCTATTAAGGCAAGTGTAGAATTTATTTCCCACCCATCAGTAACAGGTTCTTTAGTAATGACGTTAATTGTCCCAGCGATGGCATTAGAGCCGAAGAGGGCAGAACCGCCACTGCGGACAACCTCTACACGGTCTATGACACTTACAGGAATTTGCTCTAAACCATAAACGCCATTAAGTGCACTAAATACAGGTCTACTATTGACTAATATTTGGGTGTATTGCCCTTCTAAGCCATTCATGCGAACTTGCGTAAAGCCACAGTTTTGGCAATTGGTTTCTACACGCACGCCAGGCTGATAATTTAAACCATCCGCTAAAGATGCGGATTGTGTGGCGTTAAATAATTTAGGACTTAATACTTTAACAATCACCGGAGCTTCTTTTTTACTGATTCGATTTCGGGTAGCGCTAACCACAACTTGATCTAATCCAAGGACATCTTCGGTTATGTTAAAATTGATTATTTGAGAATTACCTTCGGTTAAGTTGACTAATTTTTCTTGAGTTCGGTAACCTTGGGCTTGAACCACGAGTGTGAGTTTTTCTGCGTTTAGGTCTAATTTATAATAGCCGTTTTTATCTGTGTCTGTTCCTTGTGTACCGCTTTTTACATAAATACTGGCATAAGGTATGGGTGCGCCTGCTGAGGTTATTTGACCAGAAATTGAAACTTTACCGTTTTGTGCAGATACTATATTAATGATAAAGAAGCTGAGTAAGGTTATATATTTCATATAAATAAATATTTGTTTAGTTTTATTTAAATTAAAATTTAGACAAATCTAAAAATTATATTGTTGATAAAAAAAATTATCTTTGTGTAAATTAGAAATTAGTGACATTAGCAGAAGAAAATTACCTCAAAGCCATTTACCATTTAGAGCAGCAATTTCCAAAAGGAGTGTCGACTAATGCTCTTGCTGAAGAAATGAAAACTAAGGCATCGTCGGCCACTGACATGGTAAAGAAATTAGCAGAAAAAAATATGCTTACACATATTCCGTATCAAGGCGCTACGCTTTCTGATGCTGGTCGGGATTATGCGGTAAATGTGATTAGACGTCACCGTTTGTGGGAAGTGTTTTTAGTAGAGAAATTGAACTTTACTTGGGATGAGGTGCATGAAGTGGCCGAACATTTAGAGCATATTCAATCTGATAAATTAATTGATGAGCTCGATGCGTTTTTAGGCCACCCAACCAATGATCCGCATGGAGATCCGATACCAGACAAAGCAGGAAATTTTAAGCATATTGAAAAAATTGTTTTGGCGAAGGCAGAAGTTGGTGCAACTTATAAGTGTGTGGGAGTTGATGATTCGTCTTCTAAGTTTTTAAAGTATTTAGACAGTAATAAAATTGCATTAGGAACGGTCATCACGATAAATCATAAAGAACCTTTTGATAATTCTATAAAAATTTCATTAGAAAATTCTGAAATTGTGGTCTCACAAAGCGTGGCTAAAAATTTATATATAAAGAAGGTTTAATTAGTAAAGTTTAGTAATTCTATTAAAAAAGCTAAATTTATCTTAAAAGCATAAAACCTTAGTCTTGGTGTGGGTTTTAAAGCTAATTTTGAACTAACGCTCATTAAAAAATAATAATTATGTCTTATATGTTAAAATCTGGCCTTATTGGTTTACTACTCTTAACACTTGTAGTAAGTTGTAAAAACGAAAAAAAGGAAACGAAAGCTGTTGAGATCACTGAGTCTGCGGTAACAGAAACAGTTGCTTTAACACCAGTAGAAACCATTGAAAAAGCTTATAACAAAGAAGCATTTTTGTCTCATGATGCGATAAGTCTAGATATGGTTATCAATTTTGGCGGTAATGAGCGATTAAATGGAAAAATGACGTTTCTTACCAATTCTACTAAAGGAAAGATTGAGTTAAATGATGGTGCTTCAATTTATTATGATGGAGCAAAGGTGTTTCATTCTAAAAATCTTAAAAATGAAAAAGCAGCACGATTTGATGCTTACACATGGATGTATTTTTTACTATTTCCTAATAAGTTAAGCGATGACGGTACAATTTGGTCTGATGTTGAAACACTAAATCTTGATGATACAGCGTATAATGCACAAACATTAACGTTTGAAGCAAACACTGGAGATGCACCAGATGATTGGTATATTGTGTATAGCGACCCTAAAACACATATGATTGATTATGTAGCATATATTGTAACGGTAAATAAATCGAAAGCAGCTGCTGAGTCAGATCCTCATGCTATTGGTTATACTAATTATAAAATGATAGAAGATGTGCCTGTAGCGCACCATTGGGAATTTTATGAATGGTCTAAAGACAATGGTTTAGGTAAAGTTATCGGAAATGCAACCTTAAGCAATGTAGAATTTGTGAAGGCAGATGCAGATACTTTTTCTATTCCTGAAGGTTTTGTAGAAAAGTAAATACAGACTCTAAATTATATCTTACCGTGACTTGTTTTGCATAAATCCTTTTAATGCAAAAACAATACTAATTTCTATAGCTATGAGGCAAACATCATAGACGAAGGTAAAGTTTAATAAAAAGACCAATACAAGGGCAGGAATAAAAAGACAAATACTAATGCTACTAAAGCTGTCTTTTATAAACACAGCTTTGTCATATTTATAATCAAAATAATAAGCAATAAAAATAAGGTTTAGTGGCATCCGCAACCATCGTCACCACCACAAGCTTTTGTTGTTTTTTTCTTAGGAGTCCAAATAAATTTTCGCACTAAAAAAAGTAATGCCATGGCTAATGCTAAGAAAACTAATATGTTTTGAATTATGATATTCATAAATTTAATTTTTTAAAATTCTAAGCGATTATATTAATAATTGATAAGCCACCAATGCTACAATATAAGCAAAACCACTCATGATTACTAATTGGTAGATAGGCCATTTCCATGAATTCGTTTCTTTTTTTACAATGGCTAGTGTACTCATACATTGCATTGCAAAGGCATAAAAGAGCAATAAGGAAATTCCGGAAGCAAAATTAAAAAGCGGTCCACCTAAAATAGGATTTACTTCGCCAGCCATTCTATTTTTAATGGTTTCCTCTTCGTCGTTTCCTACACTATAAATGGTAGCTAAGGTGCCAACAAATACTTCTCGTGCAGCAAAAGAACTTACAATAGCAATACCAATTTTCCAGTCGTAACCTAGAGGTCTAATTGCTGGTTCTATGGCATGACCTGCGATACCAATAAACGAATGCTCTAATTTGTGTGATGCTATTTTTTGTTCTAATTCGTCGTCAGATAAATTTTCTGAAGCGTAGCGTTCTGTAACAATAGTTTCTGCATTATTAAATTTATCACCAGGACCATAAGACGCTAAAAACCACAATACAATAGATATTGCAAGGATTATTTTACCCGCTCCAAATACAAAAGCTTTTGTTTTCTCTAAAACGGTTAAAGCCACATTTTTAAATAAAGGCAATTTGTAATTGGGCATTTCTACCACAAAGAAACTCTTCGTTTTAATTTTTAACACTTTATTTAAAATCCATGCAGACCCTACTGCGGCTCCAAAACCAATAAGGTACAACAGCATTAAAGTAAGCGCTTGGTAGCTGAGAATACCCAGAAAACGACCTTCTGGAATTACTAAAGCAATAATAATGAGGTAAACCGGTAATCTGGCCGAACAGGTAGTAAATGGTGTGACTAAAATGGTGATTAAACGCTCTTTCCAACTTTCAATGTTTCGGGTTGCCATGATAGCCGGAATCGCACAAGCAGTACCAGAAATTAAGGGCACTACGCTTTTTCCGCTAAGTCCAAATCGTCGCATAATTCTATCCATTAAAAAGACAACACGACTCATATAACCACTTTCTTCAAGAATGGAAATAAACAAGAATAAAAAGGCAATTTGAGGAATAAAAATTACAATTCCACCCAATCCAGAAATAATACCTTCGGCTAATAAATTGGTAAAAGCACCTTCGGGTAAGGTGTTCTTTGTCCATTCACTTAGAGCCGCAAATGAACTATCAATAAAGTCCATTGGAACGCTAGACCAATCGTATATGGCTTGAAAAATTAAGAGTAAAATGATACCAAAAATTAAATAACCCCAAACTTTATGAGTTAAGATGCGGTCGAGTTTAATGCGCAAGTCTTTTGCCGAATTCAAATCAATTGTCTGCCCTTTTTTTAGCGTTTTATTGATAAACTGGTAGCGCTTTATGGTTTCTTTTTGCTGAAGTCGTTTTAAATCTGCGTTAGATTTGGTTTTGAAGTCTTCAACAGCTTCAAAGGTCTGACGGTCTGTTTTTCCGAAATTGACATCTTGAGTAATCACCAACCACAATTTATATAATAATTGGTTTGGAAAAGCTTTTCTTAAATTATTAAAGTAAGCTTCGTCAATAGATGAAGCATCCAAACATGGTTCGGTAGGTAGTTCCTTATAATGTGTTATGAGTTCTTTAAGCGCTTGGATACCTTCGTTTTTTCTGGTACTGATGAGCGCTATTTTAGTATTTAATTCTTGTTCTAAATACCCAATGTCTAATGAAATACCCTTATAAGCCATTCTATCGGACATATTAATGACTAATATGGTCGGAATTTCTAAATCTTTAATTTGGGTAAATAATAAAAGATTTCGTTTTAAATTTTCGACATCACTTACTACAATAGCAACATCAGGGTAATCTTTATCCGTTTTATTAAGAAGTAGTTCTATAACAACATTTTCATCTAGTGAAGACGCATTTAAGCTATAGGTTCCGGGTAAATCAATAATGTGTGCTTTAACTCCACGAGGCAGTTTGCAAATACCTTCTTTCTTTTCAACTGTAATACCAGGATAGTTTCCTACTTTTTGGTTTAAACCCGTAAGCGCATTGAATACAGATGTTTTTCCTGTATTTGGATTTCCTATTAACGCAACATTGATTTGCTTACTCATGCGCAGTTTCTATTAAAATATGAATAGCCGTTTCTTTTCTAATAGCCAAGTGTGTACCGTTAATGTTTAAGTACATTGGATCTGCAAAAGGAGCCACCTGAACAAGCTCTACACTGTTGCCTGGCAAACACCCCATTTCGAGAAGTTTTAAAGGAATATGAATAGAAGATACATCTATAATGATGCCTTGTTGTCCGCGTTTTAATTCTGCTAATGTCAACTTTTGCTTATTTAGAATAATTTTAAAGAAGCAAAAGTAATGGAAATTTATTAGTGTAAAAAGCGAGACAATGAATATTTAAAACTTCTAGGTTAAACTAGGATCCGCCGAAGTATTTTAGGGTTTCAATATCTTTTAAAAGTTGATTGATATCCTCAGGATTTGTGCCGTCATAAAAGCCTCTAATTTGACGCTTTTTATCAATGAGCATAAAATTTTCTGTATGGATCATGTCGTACTGATCACCATTACCATCTGTTTTTACAGCTAAATAACTTTTTCTGGCGAGTTCGTAGATTTGTTTTTTATCACCAGTCACTAAATTCCATTTTCTATCTATAACACCTTTTTCTCTGGCGTATTTTTTTAATTGTGCAACACGATCAATTTTTGGTGTTACGGAATGTGAGAGTAGCATTACTTCATTATCATTAATAATTTCGTTTTGGATTTGTTCCATATGATCTGTCATAATGGGGCAAATAGTCTGGCAGGTCGTAAAAAAGAAATCGGCAACATAAATTTTGTCTTTATAGTTGTTTTGCGTTACCGTTTCTCCATTTTGATTGGTTAAACTGAAATCTGCAATTTTGTGATATTTTAATTTGTATTGAATGGTGCTATCTACAAGCTCTTCGCTCACCATACCGGGTTGATAAATTGGTAAAGGTTGTTTAACATTTAAGATGTTATAGATAATTGTTATGATGATTATACAAAGGATGGTGAAGAATATGCCGAAGTTTTTGTAACCTCTAAAAAATGAAAGAAAAGACATCAGGTATGTATTAAAAGATAATTGTGGTGTAAAAATACGACTGAAACTCAAGAAAAGCTTTATTTTTAACATTAAAACGACTATTGTGAAGCCATTTATTATCTGTTTACTTCTATTATTTTCTATACAATTAAATGCACAAGATTACCACGAGACTTTAAATGCCATTCGTTCGTCTGAAGCCAATACAGCATTGCGCCAAATGATGAATACTCAAAATTTTAATACTGGAAATTATGATGTTAAATATCACCGGTTAGAATTGAACATTGATCCCTCCGTAGCAGAGATTTCTGGTGATGTAACCACGTATTTTGAAGCGAAAGAGGCGATGACGGAAATTACCTTTGATTTGGCTGATAATATGATGGTTTCTCAAGTACTTCAACGTGGCACGAGTTTAAGTTATAGTCAAAATTCGGATGACGAGTTAATTATAACCTTACCTACCGTTCAGGCTGAAGGGATTATAGATTCATTAACCATAAGCTACTCTGGAAATCCTGTTAGTTCAGGTTTTGGTTCTTTTGAGCAAACTACACATGGTTCGGATAATGATCCTGTAATTTGGACGCTGTCAGAACCATATGGAGCCAAAGGTTGGTGGCCTTGTAAACAAGATTTAAATGATAAAATAGATGCTATAGATGTCTATATCACTACTCCTGTATTAAATCCATTAAACAAGGAGTATGTTGCTGTATCCAATGGCGTAGAACAAAGTCAGTTGATAGATGGATCTGAGAAAACCACACATTTTAAACACGGTCACCTTATTCCGGCATATTTAATTGCTGTTGCGGTTACTAATTATGATGTCTATTCACATGAAGTGCCAAATAATGGCAATCCTTTTCCTATTGTAAATTATGTTTATCCTGAAGATTTAGCTTATGCCCAAGCAAACACAGGAGTTACGGTAAATATTATGAATCTTTTTACAAATTTGTTTGAAGAATATCCATTTGCAGATGAAAAATATGGTCATGCACAATTTGGTTGGGGAGGTGGTATGGAGCATACTACAGTTTCATTTATGGGGTCTTTTAATAGAGGGCTTATTGCGCACGAATTAGCACATCAATGGTTTGGAAATAAAATAACCTGTGGAAGTTGGAAGGATATTTGGTTAAATGAAGGTTTTGCAACCTACTTATCTGGTTTAGTAATTGAAGGTTTAGACGGAGCTTCAAGCTTTAAATCCTGGAGACAGCAGACTGTATCTAGTATTACCTCGCAACCAGGAGGTGCTGTCTATCTAACAGATCAAGATACCACAAGTGTAAATAGGATTTTTAATAGTCGTTTATCTTACAATAAAGGTGCTATGGTTTTACATATGTTAAGACAGCAACTAGGTGATGCAGACTTCTACCAAGGCTTGCAGAATTATTTAGATACGCCAGAATTAGCATTTGATTATGCCAAGACAGCAGATTTTATAAATGTTATGGAGGTAACCACAGGTGAAGATTTAAGTGGTTTTTTTGAGGATTGGATTTACAATGAAGGCTACCCAAGTTATACAGTAAACTGGCATCAAGATAATAATCAATTACAGTTAGAAGTGTTGCAAACCCAAAGTGATCCGTCGGTTTCTTTTTTCGAAGCTCATCTTCCCATTAGAGTTATAGGAACCTTAGGTGAAACCTTAGATCTTGTTTTAAATCACACCGTTGATAATCAGCAGTTTTTTGAAACGGTTAATTTTACAATTCAAGAGGTGTTAATTGATCCTGATTATCATTTAATTTCAAAAAACAACGCAGCAACTTTAAGCGTACCAGACGTTGATTTTACTGCCAATATTTTAGTTTACCCTAGTCCTACAAACTCAATTTTACATTTTGAAAAGCCAGAGCATCTAGAAGTGAAAACGATTAAGGTTTATAATAGTTTGGGGCAGTTATTGTTACAGGATCGTTGGAGGTCTCAAGTTAATTTAAGTACAATCGCACCAGGTTTACTATTTTTAAAAATTGAAACCGAGAATAAAATAATTAATAAAAAGGTTATAAAAATATAGATAAGGTACTACTTTAACGTATTGCTAAGTTTTTTTTGAATATACGTTTGAGATAAATACATTACTTTTGCAAATCGAAATTTGAAAAAAATTACATGGAATTTATTATAAAAATATCTCAATTTCTACTCAGTTTGTCTTTGCTGATTGTGCTTCATGAGCTAGGGCACTTTATTCCGGCAAAACTTTTTAAGACTAAAGTTGAAAAATTTTACCTCTTTTTTGATGTTAAGTTTTCATTATTTAAAAAGAAAATTGGTGAAACTGTATATGGTATTGGGTGGTTGCCACTTGGAGGTTATGTTAAAATCGCCGGAATGATTGATGAGAGTATGGACAAAGAGCAAATGGCTCAACCACCACAACCTTGGGAATTTCGTTCTAAACCAGCTTGGCAACGTCTAATTATTATGCTTGGTGGTGTTACGGTGAATTTTATTTTGGCATATGTTATTTATGTGGCCGTTTCATTTACTTATGGAGATACTGATGTTACAACAGACAGTATGAAAGATGGTTTTTGGATTGAAAACGAATTGCTTCTAAACGTTGGTTTTAAAAATGGTGATAAAATATTAGCTATTAATGATGAGAAGGTAGACACCTATTATGACGTAAAGAAAAATTTAGTTAATGGAGAGAAGTATGCGATAGAAAGAGCAGGTGAGAAGAAGGAAATTGTGCTTCCAAAAGATTTTTTAGGCCAGCTATCATCTGCCGAAAGAAAGAATGGAACTTTTAAGTTAAGAATTCCATTTATGGTTGGTAGTGTGCCAGATTCATCCTTAAATAAAGGAGCTAACTTAGAAAAAGGTGATATTTTACTTTCAGTAAACGGTAATGAGTTACGTTATTTTGATCAAGTTGAGTCAACCTTACTGAATTATAAAAATCAATCCATAAACGCTACGTTTTTAAGAGGAGAAGAAAAAGTAAATACGACGCTAAAAGTTAATGGAGATGGTAAAATGGGTGTTTTTCCTGCATCGCATAATTCTAGATTTGCAGAGTTAGGATATTTTGACATCATTCATAAAGACTATACCTTTTTAGAAAGTTTTGGTGGAGGTGTAGATAAATTTAAAGAACAGGTTTCTGGTTATTTTGATCAATTAGGAAAAATATTTACACCAAGTACAGGTGCATATAAAGGTGTCGGTGGCTTTAAAGCGATTTTCGATGTGTTCCCTGATCAATGGATTTGGCAAGATTTCTGGGGTTTAACGGCGTTTTTATCTATTATGTTAGGGATTCTTAATTTATTACCTATACCTGCATTAGATGGTGGTCACGTGGTGTTTTTATTATTTGAAATGATATCTGGCAAGAAGCCGAGCGAAAAGTTTTTAGAGCGTGCACAGGTCATTGGATTCTTTATTTTAATAGCATTAGTGCTGTTTGCCAACGGTAATGATATTTTTAAAGCACTCACAAATTAATTTTTTTAAAAAAAAATAATAATTCATTTTGTATAAATGAAAATACTGTATATATTTGCATCCGCTAACGCGAAAAATAACCTTCCTCTTTAGCTCAGTTGGTTAGAGCATCTGACTGTTAATCAGAGGGTCCTTAGTTCGAGCCTAAGAAGAGGAGCTTATTTAAATTAAAAGCCTTTACAGAAATGTAGAGGCTTTTTTGATTATTGTATTGAAGAGAAAAGTTCTTTTGATAATTGCGATTTGGGGACTTTGTCAATTACTCTTTATTTATCTGAATCAGTTAGATGTCTTCTATGTAAGGGTGTCTATTCTAATTTTTCTGCGATAGTGATTGATTTCAGCATTCTTTATTCTTTTTAAAATAAGCTTGGCTGCTTCAGTGCCTAGGTTTTCAGTTTCCAAGTGGTCTATGATTGTATTATTATCAATCATTTCATGAGGTCTATCAAAAGTTAGTACAGGTTTACGTTTTTTAGTGAATAAGTCTATATGACTATAGTCGTTGCGTAATTCAGTCTCTTTAGTTGTGTAGATAATTATACCATCCACAGAACCATCACCCATTTTTGTTAGATTTTTTGATTCTTTTTCAATTGATTCGTCAGATATAGATACAATAAGTTTATAGTTATTTTGATCTAAATATTTCTCAATGCCGATGAATACTTTAGCATAAAATGGGTCTAATATGGTGGGTATAATTATGCCTATAGTTTTGGTATAGCCTCTTCTGCAACTTGTGGCAAAATGATTGGGAACATAATTGCATTGTCTGGCAAATTCTTGTACCCTTTTCTTTGTAGTTATACTTATTTCTGCACTATCTGACAGTGATTTTGAGATTGTAGATACAGATAGATTTAGTGCTTTTGATATTTCAGATAATGTTGTTTTAGGTTGAATCATAATTGCTATTAATTTTCATTTCTCAGGTTTTGTTCCCAAGTCCAAGAAGAACTTATCATATCATCTAAATTTTTTACCGCGGTCCATCCTAACTTTTCTTTAGCTAGATTGGTAGCTGCGTATAGTTGAGGGACATCTCCGTCTCGTCTTTCTGTAATTTCATAGTTAAGTTTGCAACCTGTTGCGTTCTCAAAAGTATTTATAACATCTAAGACCGAATAACCAATGCCTGTGCCGAGATTAAAATATTCAAGTGGCTTTTCTTGTTGATGATTTATTAAACGTTTTACAGCAAGGACGTGAGCTTTTGCTAAATCTACCACGTGTATGTAATCTCTAATAGGAGTGCCGTCCTTTGTAGGATA
This sequence comes from Winogradskyella sediminis, assembly GCF_003387355.1. Classification (GTDB taxonomy): domain Bacteria; phylum Bacteroidota; class Bacteroidia; order Flavobacteriales; family Flavobacteriaceae; genus Winogradskyella; species Winogradskyella sediminis. Next base: position 527,264 of record NZ_QUNH01000001.1, on the reverse strand, counting down.
GTCATTTCCGTAAACCATGAGTTTTTCTCGTACTCCTGCAGCGGTTTGTGTGATGTAAGGCATCAAATTATTGGGGATTCCGTTAGGTAGTTCGCCAATTTCGCCAGAATCATGTGCGCCTATTGGGTTAAAGTATCTTAATGAAATTGCAGAAAATGAAGTGTTACTTTTTGTGAAGTCATCTAGTATTTCTTCTGCTATTTTTTTAGTGTTTCCATAAGGTGAAAAAGGACGCTGTGTGTCGTTTTCTTCCGTTATAGGTAACGTATTGGGTGTGCCATACACCGTCGCTGAAGATGAAAATATAAAATTACTAATACCTAATGTGCTCTGAGATTCTAAAGTGTTTATTAAAGAGTAAAGATTGTTTTTGTAGTACATTAAAGGTTTGTTAACAGATTCGCCTACCGCTTTATGTGCAGCGAAATGAATAACACCATTAGCGTCTTTATGAGTTTCAAAAGCTTTGAACGTAGCGTCGTAATCTTTTAAATCAACCTCTATAAAGGTTGGAGCTATACCTGTAATTTTAAAAATGCGTTCAAGGGTTTGTTTAGAAGAATTAGAGAAATCGTCAAAAATAACGACGTCAAATTGCGATGTAATTAATTCTATTACAGTATGTGAGCCAATATAGCCACAGCCTCCAGTTACAATAATTTTAGTTTTCATTTGGTTTATGTTAAAAGAATGAGGTCACTAATTTATAAGGTATATTTAAAAAAACATACTAGTACCTACCAGTTTGTTTTATTTGAAATTTATTTTATATTTGTTTCATGGGAATTGTGTCAATAAAAGAAAATACAGGTACACCTAAGTACAAGCAAATAATTGCATCAATTGAAGATGCAATTATTAATGGTACTTTAAAAAAAGGCGATAAGCTGCCTTCCTTAAATAGTGTAAAAAACCAGTATGCGCTTTCTAGAGATACAGTGCTTTATGCTTTTAATGAATTAAAAATAAGAGGAATTGTACAATCTGTAGTGGGTAAAGGATACTATGTTGTAAGTGAAGATATAGGTGTGAGTCAGAAGATTTTTCTACTATTTGATGAACTTAATTCCTTTAAAGAAGATCTTTATAATTCTTTTCTTGCTGCTCTTGGTGAAAATGTACAGGTAGATATATTTTTTCATCATTTTAATCCTGATGTCTTTAATAAATTAATCCATGATAATGTTGGTGAGTATAGCCATTATGTAATTATGCCGGCTAATTTAAAAGACACTGAGAATTTCATTAATCACCTTCCGACTGATAAAGTGTATATTTTAGATCAGACTCACAAAGGGTTATCTCGATACCCTTCAGTACATCAAAATTTTAAAAAGAATATATATCAAGGTCTCACAGAAGGACTTTCGCAAATTAAAAAATATAATAAAATCATTTTATTATTTGCTGATAAAAAGCAGCCTGAAGGCATTAAAGAAGGATTTGAAATGTTTTGTTCTCATCATAAATTTCAATTCGAAATTATAAACGATTTAGTTGGTAGAGTATTCTCAAAAGACGAATTGTATATGCTTTTAGATGATAGAGATTTGATAAGGGTGATAAAACAACTTAAAGAAGATCACTTGAAAATTGCTAAAGATGTCGGCATTATTTCTGTAAATGATTCTTTGTTAAAGGAAATCGTTGAAGGTGGAATTACGACAATTTCAACCGATTTTAATTTGATGGGTAAACGTTTAGCTCAGATGATTTTAAATAATGAATTTGCTCAGATAGAAAACCCCAATAACTTAATAGTTAGAAAATCACTGTAATCAATTGTATACAATAACACACATAACAAAGGACGGTTTAGACTATGTAAGGTTGAAAAGTCCCAACGGAAAAACAGCGGCTAATATTTGTCTCACCCAAGGTGGCAGATTAAGTCAGTTTATTTTTGAAGAGGTTGAGGTCATTTCGGAGATAAAACCGGAAACCTATAAAGATAATTATGCGTCTTCAATTTTGTTTCCTTTTGCAAATAGAATAAAGGATGGAAACTACAACTTTGATGGTGTAGCGTATAATCTACAATGTAATGAAGCGGATAAAAACAATGCGCTACATGGTTTAGTGTATAATAAATACTTTTCAGTTGTAGATAAGCATTTTACTTCAGGTGAGGCGACATTAACATTAGGCTATATTGAAGACTATCCTACAACTGGATTTCCATTTAAATATGAAATAAAAATAACGTATGTGTTAAGTTCAGAAGGCATAAAAATTAAAGTTGATATTTTAAATAAAGATAAAAAACCATTTCCATTCACTTTGGGGTGGCATCCTTATTTTACGAGTTCCAATTTAACTGAAAGTTTTATGGATTATAGTAGTAGTAAGTGTTTTTTACAAGACCATCAGAATATCACAACAGGTACAGCAGATTTTAAAATGGTAATGCCATTTCAGGTTAAGGATAAAAAATTGGATGATGCCTATGCGCTTGAAAATAATGTTATAAAATTTCTAACCCCTCAGTATAATGTAATTATTAAATCCTCTAGTGAGGAGAATTTTTTACAGCTATATACACCAAATGACCCTAATATTATAGCCATTGAACCTATGACAGGTGTTTCAGATAGTTTTAATAATAAAACAGGACTGCAAGTGCTGAACGCAAATGACAGCTATAGTTTGGAGTGGAACGTAATGATTAAGAAAGTCTAGTACGTCATTTTCTCAATCAACAAATCATCTAGTTATTATGAGTAAAAAATTAATAAAAGAAGTTAAGCAGAGTTTTGAAAAACAGTTCAGAACCGAGCCCATATTAGTGTTTTCACCGGGAAGAATTAATCTTATAGGTGAGCATACAGACTATAATGATGGCTTTGTGTTTCCTGCTGCAATAAATAAGGGTATTGGTTTAGCGATACAACAGAGTTCGTATAACACCTCTAAGGTATCTGCTTTAAATAAAGACGAGAGTTTTGAATTTAGTTTAGATGATATTAAACCTGTTGAGAATGGTGGTTGGAGAAACTATATCCTAGGTGTCATTTCAGAGTTACAAAATCTTGGGCTTAAGATCGGTAATTTCAATAGCGTTTTTGCAGGTGACATCCCAGGAGGAGCTGGTATGTCTTCTTCTGCAGCTCTAGAAAATAGTTTTGTCTATGGTCTTAATACGTTATTTGATTTAGGACTTTCTAAAGCTGAAATGATTCTTGTTTCTCAAAAAGCAGAACATAATTATGCCGGAGTAAAATGTGGTATCATGGATCAATATGCCAGTATGTTTGGTGTGAAAAAAAGTGCCTTGCTTTTAGATTGTAGAACGGTAGCATCAGAACCTTTTAAAATCGATTTTGGTGATTACAGATTAATGTTAATCAATACTAATGTAAAACATGACCTTTCAGAATCTGCTTATAATGATAGAAGGTCGGTGTGCGAAATGGTTTCAGAAAAACTTAATATAAAAGCATTGAGAGATGCTACTCTAGAAGATTTAGACACTTTAAAGCCTGAAATTACCGAGGCAGATTACCAAAAGGCATCTTATGTTATAGAAGAAAATAATAGGGTGCAATTATTTTCTAAAGCGATTAAAGAACACGATTTAGAAGCATTAGGTGCATTGTTATATCAGTCTCATGATGGCTTAAGTAATAAGTTTAAAGTGAGTTGTGTGGAACTAGATTTTTTAGTCCAAGAAGCAAAGCAAAATAAAAACGTTCTTGGTGCTAGAATGATGGGTGGAGGTTTTGGTGGTTGTACGATTAATCTCATTTTGAAGCACGATTTTAAAAAGTTTAAAAAAGAAGTTTCTAAAAAGTTTCAATCAGAATTCGGACGCTCATGTTCCGTATATGGTGTAAAATTATCGCAAGGCACACACCTTGTTAACTAAACAATGTATTATGAATACAGATTTGCAAGATTACTCACATAAACGATATAATATTTTAACAGGAGAATGGGTTTTGGTATCTCCGCATAGGGCAAAACGACCTTGGCAAGGACAAAATGAAGAGATTTCTGCCGATGACCGTCCAGCGCATGATCCAAGTTGTTATTTATGTGCTGGTAATACAAGAATTAATGGTGAGCAAAACCCTGATTATAAAGATGTATTTGTATTTACTAATGATTTTGCTGCGCTTCAATCTACCTCCAAAACGTTTTCTGTAAATGATGGCTTGTTTAAGGCGGAAAGCGAACAAGGCATTTGTAAAGTCATTTGTTTTAGTCCAGACCATTCTAAGAGTTTGGCAGATATGGCTGTAGAAGATATAAACAAGGTTGTTGCAACCTGGCAAAAAGAATACACGGTTTTGGGTGCTGAACCTATAATCAACTATGTGCAGATTTTTGAAAATAAAGGTGCAGTCATGGGTTGTAGTAATCCACATCCACATGGGCAAATATGGAGCCAATCGACATTACCAAACGAGGTTGAAAAAAAAGACCACCAACAACAAGCATATTTCGACAAAAATCAAACAAGTTTATTGGGAGATTATTTAGAACAAGAACTCGAGGTTAAAGAACGCATCATTTTTGAAAATGAACATTTTGTTGTGCTTACACCCTTTTGGGCGGTTTGGCCATTTGAAACCATGATTGTTCCTAAAAGATCTCAAAAAAATATTACTGAATTATCCGAGGATGAAAGCTTAAGTTTTTCAGAAGCAATTTCTAAAATCACTAAAGCGTACGATAAGTTGTTTAACTGTTCTTTTCCTTATTCTAGCGGAATTCATCAGGCTCCAACTAATGGAAAACCAAATGCACATTGGCACTGGCACATGAGTTTTTATCCACCATTACTAAGAAGCGCTACAGTAAAGAAATTTATGGTGGGTTATGAAATGTTTGGATCTCCACAAAGGGATATAACAGCAGAACAGGCTGTTGCTAGACTCAGAGATTTAATAGTGTAAGTGTCAATTATTTTGTCTGGCTTTTTTTGTAATCTCTTGGTGATTTTCCCATGAAATTTTTAAATATTCTCGAAAAATAAAGTGGATCATCAATACCGACTTTAAAGCTTATTTCTTTTATACTTAAATCTGTGTAGTTTAAATATTCGCAGGCTTTCTGAGTTTTTTTCAAATTAAAAAATACCATAATAGAATAGCCCGTGTTCTTTTTAAATTTAGTGTGTAAATACGATTTTGAATAATTAAACTTAGCCGCAATTTCATCTAGTGTAAAACTTTTATCTAAATTATTTAATAAGTGATTTTTTATGGAGTCAATTAAAGTGTTGCCATGGTTAATTTCAATGCTAGACTCAAAATCATGGTAAATAAAGGAACTAATAAAATTTAGACTTAGTAAATTGGCGTATTCTATTTGATTCTCTAAATAATTCCTATTAAATAAACTGAATATTTTATCAAAAAGCTCAATCGTATCTAGATTAAAAGGCACATTTTTATAATTGTTGGTATTTGTTGAGATATAGCGTTCATATAAGTCGGCAGCCATGGTACCGTCAAAATGAAACCAATAAATACTCCATGGGTCGGTTTCGTCGGCACGGTATTCGTGTCCTATCTTTTTAGGGATGATAAAAAACTGGTTAGGACTAATAAGTGTTTTTGTTCCGTTTAATATGATTTCTCCATGGCCTTTAGTACAGTAGATAAAGATGTATTGATTAGCTCCTTTTTTTCTTGTTCGATAATGGTGGTTAGCCTTAGGATAATAGCCTAAGTCGGTGATGTAAAACTTTTTTGTTATACGGTTGTTTTGAGCTATAGTTTTAATAAACTTTGGGAGCGCTATCATCTTTTGCCCAAGAAATCCTTCTTTTAGTACTATATTTTCCATTTTATTTTTTAGTGATTTTGATTAAAAAAGAAACTAATGATTTTAAATTTGGTGAGAATGTGTGCTCACCTGCGTTAGTAATTTTAACATGTATTTACACATATAGATTATATTCTTTATAACGGTTAATTAATTTAGTAGTCTACTCACTATTCCAGTTTGTTTAGAATCAAAGTCTTGTGCGATTATACTATCCCTTGTGTTTAAATAAAATTATCAATAAAAAAAGTAATATCGTCCATGTTTTAGGTTTTTGTGTCTATTTTTAGACACCTAATAAATGATAGATTTGTAAATAAATGTAGTTATAATTTATTTTTTGACAAAAATAAGATGTAAATAATACTATTATATCATTTTTGTTGAATATTGAAAAAATGACTTATTGATTAGGTGAGTCAATTAAAAGAATAATTATCTATGTTTTGACTAAATAAAATAACTAATATATCAACAATGAAAACAACAAAAACAATTTTATTGCTTATTATCAGCTTTTTTGCGCTGCTAATAGGTTGTAGTGATGATGATTCTGTAGATGTAGATTCGGTTCCAGAATTTGAATCGTTATTAGAAGAGATCTCGTCCCTACCTGGACAAACTTTAACGTTTCAAGGAGTGTTTAGTGATCCGGCAGGTATTGAGACTATTAATATTAAATATGAGGATTGGTTTTTAGATAAAACCATTATTAAAACGGATTCCTTATATACAGAATATGTATTGTCTTACGATTTTTTAGTGCCTGCAGAAGCTGAACTGAATAGCGTGCACACGATTCCTATTACAATTGGAAATTCAGGAGGTGTAACAAATACGAGAAATGTTGTGGTAACTCTAAACCAAGATATTTCAAGTCCTATTGTTACCATAGATAGTCCAGCTAATAGTTCAACAGTCTTAATTGGTGATGGAGACGAAATAACGCTGAGTTTTACAGTTACCGACGATGAATTATCAGAGGTTATTATTGAAAGTAGTTTGGTTAATGAAACGATAGCGGTAACCGAAAATACATATAGTTATTCTAACGCATTCGATATCACTTCGCCAGACACCTATACATTTACAATTACAGCAAGCGATGCCTCAGGAAATACAACCATAGAAACCGTGTCGGTAAATGTATTTAACGAACTCTTGTTTGATGTTATGTATATTACAGATGTCACTACAGATGAAGCTCTTAATTCTGATATTTTTGGTATCCCATTTGCAACAGCAGCTAGCGAAGTTGTCGGTGAAGATGGGTATGTATTTACGGCTAAATATTATGCTCCAGAGGCCAATACTGAGGTTAGATTCTTACCTCAAAAAACCTCTTTTGCACCTTATGCATTTGGGGCTAACCCAGATGTTGCAGGTGAGCTTGCTCTTGGTACTGATGCTACTGTAAATCCAATTGTACTGCCAGAAATAGGGTATTATGAGGTTACTATGGATTTAAACGCTCAGACTTATGCAATTACTCCATATACACCAACAGATGATGTTTATGATCAGGTTTATATACTTGGTCGAGGTGTCTTTACTGAAGATTCTTCAACATGTATTTCTAACGTTGATGGAAGTAACCAATGTTGGCACTTTAATTCTGGGCAACCATTTGAAGCAGATTCTAATTCTCCTTACTTATGGACCATAGATGTTACTGTAGATGATCAACCAGATGATGAAGGTGAAAATGGTTTTATCTTGAATGCAAACCCAAGTGGATGGTCACCGTTTTGGAGAGTAGACAATGCAGACGACCCTGAAGCTACTGTTCCAGGAGGAGGAGCTAATTATGTTTTTCCAGATTCAGCATTGGGAGGAGAATATACTTTTATATTCGATACCCATTTGAACAGAATTTCAGCGATTCCAAGATAAATTATATATCAAACTAAATCAATTCTTACATGAAATACAAGATTTTATTTATTACTAGTTTGTTGTTAACTAGCTTCTCGTTAGTGGCACAAAACCTAGTAACAGGAACCATTACAGATGAAACTGGGCAGCCAATCCCAGGTGTAAATATATTAGAAAAGAATACCACAAATGGAACAGTTTCTGATTTTGACGGTAATTATAGTATTAAGGTTAATGACGACGCTACAATAGTATACAGTTATGTAGGGTTTAAAACTCAAGAAATCCTAGTTGATGGAAAAAATATCATCAAGGTAGTTTTATTAACAGACGATTCGCAATTAGAAGAAGTAGTCTTAATTGGCTATGGTTCTGTAAAGCGCGATAAAATTACATCTTCTATTTCTTCTGTAAAGGGAGAAGAGATTGCTAAAGTGGTAGCGAGTAACCCAGCGGAAGCTTTGCAAGGAAAGGCAGCAGGTGTACAGGTATTGTCATCTGGAGGTAATCCTGGTGCATCACCTCAAATATTAATTCGTGGAATTACAAGTAATAACGGTAGTCAACCGCTTATTGTGGTAGACGGTGTTATGTTGCCAAGTGGATCTTCATTAAACTTTATAAATCCAGGAGATATTGAGAATTTTCAGATTTTAAAAGATGCCTCTGCAAGTGCCATATATGGTTCTAGAGCTTCTAATGGTGTTGTTTTAATTACCACAAAGCGAGGTAAAAAAGGTAAAGCTGTAATTAATATAGATATATCTCATGGTGCGCAGCAATTAGAAAAAATTAATATGGCTGGAGCGGAAGAATACATTCAAGTTGTTAATCTACGAAGAACCAATGATGGTAATCAACCACTTTATGATCCTAATGATATTACAACAGATACAGACTGGTGGGATGAGGTTATTGAAAATTATGCTCCTATAACTAATGTGAATGTTAGAGCTTCAGGAGGATCAGAAAAAATCAACTATGCAGGTAGTTTAAGTTTCTTCGATCAACAATCTAACTATACAAAAGGTTGGTATCAAAAAGTAACAGGAAGATTTAATGTAGATTTTAAAATTTCTGATAAAGTGACTTTAAAACAAGATTTAAGTCCAAGAATGGAGCGTTACGAAAACACACCAAGCATTTTGTATAATCTTTTAAGAATAGATCCTTTAACGGATGTATATCTGCCACAAAGCGAACGTGTAGGTCGTAACATTTACAGTATTTATGCTCCAAGTAATAATAGTGTGCCTAATCCTGTAGGAACAGTTGCTCGTAGTTTTAATGAAACTAGTTTTTTTGGGTTTTTCTCTAACACCCAATTGGATTACGACATTACACCAGAACTGACGTTTTCATCTCAGTTTGGACTTAATATTTCACAATCTGGAACAGATGCGTTTCAACCAGAGTATTATACCACTCCAAATCAACAAAATGAAATAAATACAGTGTATAGAAACACGAGTCAAAGTTTAGACTATGTAGTTAATAATACCCTTAATTTTACGAAGACAATTAATGAAAAGCATTATTTAAATGCCTTAGTTGGATTATTATACGACTCTCAAAATTACAATTATCTTAATGGCTCTAGAGAAGGTGTGCCAGATAGCGAGAATCAAGATTTGTGGTACATTGATGCAGCAACTGGCGAAGGGATAACGGTTAATAATAACGAGTCAACCGATAATATTCTATCTGGTATTTTTAGAGCGATATACAGTTTTGATAATAAATATTTTATAACGGCTTCTACAAGGGTTGACCAATCTTCAAGATTTCCAAAAGATAATAGAACAGGAGTTTTTACTAGTACATCATTTGCTTGGGATGTAGATTCTGAAGAGTTTTTTGAAAGTAATGTTATCGATAACTTACGTTTAAAAGTTGGTATTGGAGAAGTAGGAAACCAAAATATCAGTAGAAATGGACAATTCTTCTCTGTAGGTTCTGATAGCTTTGTTTTTGGAGATGAAAGAGTTGTAGGTAGTTACCTGTCTCAATTTGGAAATACCAGATTAAAATGGGAAACTGTTGAAGATCAGAATTTAGGTCTCGAAATGAGCTTTTTTGATAATGCGCTAGATTTCTCAGTAGAAGTTTATAAAAGAACTTCTAAAGATTTATTATTTAATGTAGAGTTACCTAACTATACAGGTATTCCAGGTTTAGTGGCTCAGAATGTTGGTAGCTTCGAGTCTAAGGGTATCGATTTTCAGATAGGTTATAATAAAACTATGGGAGATTTTACTTTGGGACTAGATCTTAATGTATCTACCAATGAGAGTAAAGCCAAAACACTTGCACCAGGTAACGAACAAATATTTGGTCAGAATAGATCAGATTTAGGGAATAGATTTATTAAAATAACGGAAGAAGGAGAAACAGTTGGTTTATTCTATGGGTTTAAAACAGACGGTATTTTCCAAAACCAAACCGAGATAAATTCACATTCATCTGAGAGTGGAGATCTTATTCAACCCAATGCGCAACCAGGAGACTTAAGATTTGTGGACGCCAATAATGATGGCGTATTAAATGATGATGACTTACAAGTTATTGGAAATCCATTTGCCGATTTCTACGGTGGCTTAACAGTTAATATGGGTTATAAGAATTTTGATTTATCAATGCAATGGTATGGTACCTATGGTAATGATGTTTTTAATTATCCTACAACCTTTTTATACTCTGGTCTCCAGGACGTAAATGTTATAGAAGGAGCATTAGATAACGTCTGGTCTTCAACAAATACTGGTGCTGAATATCCAAGATTAACACAGCAAGATCGTAATGGTAATTATCAACGTCCTTCAGATTTATTTATCGAAGATGGATCGTATTTAAGATTACGTAATATTCAATTAGGATATAACTTTAATATTAAAGGATTTCAAAAGTGTAGATTGTATGTGTCGGGTCAAAACCTTATTACAATAACTAATTATTCTGGGTTCGATCCAGAGGTTGCAGCCGGAGGAAATGTAATTAATGATTTCGGTATAGACTATGCAAGAAACCCTATAACAAAAACCTATTTATTAGGTCTTAATTTAACATTATAAAAATTATGAAAAAGTTAGTTTTATTAGTAGCAATCTTTGCAGTTCTATTAAACATAAGCTGTAATAAAGAAGATTTCTTAGATCAACCCTTAACTGGGCGACAACAATTAGATGATTATTTTTCAACTGAAGAAAACTCAGTAAATTTTGTAAATGGTATCTATAAAAAAGTAAATGGGGAAAGCTGGTGGCAAGCTATTTTTCCACGTCAAATAAACGACATGGCTACTGACGATAATTGGTCTGGAAACACATTGCAACCTAGACCCGATATTACAGGTATAGCTGCTTATAATGTTTTTCCAGGTTCCACTTATTTTAATTCCTTTTGGGAAAACCACTACATTGGGATTACCAGAGCAAATATTTCTATAGAAAGAATTCCAGATGTAGAAATGGACGAAGACCTTAAGCAAAGGTTGTTGGGTGAAGCTAAATTTTTACGTGCTTTTTTCTATTTCGATTTAGTAAGAAGCTTTGGTGGTGTACCAATTGTTACAACTTACACAGAATTACTAGAACCTGCGATTAATGACAAAGTGCGTGCTTCAGTTGAAGAAGTTTACGAACTTATAGAAGCGGATTTATTAAGTGCAGCAGAGGCATTACCATTTAAAAGTCAATATGCTTCTCAAGATTTAGGTAGAGCTACCAAGGGAGCGGCACAATCTTTATTGGCAAAAGTGTATTTAACACAAGAAAAATGGAGTCAGGCTCAGACAATGGCAAATAATGTTATGATGTCTGGGGAGTATAGTTTAGAGCCAGATTTCGCTGATATTTATAATGTAGAGAACCATCATGGTGTAGAATCTATTTTTGAAATAGGATACATTAATAACCCGCTTTATAACGAAATTGGAGGTCAGCTTTCCATAACTAATGGTAGTCGTGGAGACCAAGGTTGGGGCTGGGGCTCACCGACAAGTGATTTAGAAAATGCCTTTTTAAGCGAAGGAGATAATATACGTCTTCGATCTACAATAATTAAACATGGAGAGCCAGTGTATGGAGATCCTGATGTTACTGAGTTTAATGGAATGCCAAGTGAAAATAAATCGGGTAGAACAAATAGAAAAACTTATGTGCCAGTAGCGCAACGCCCTGTGCCTTACGAAAGAGGTCAGATTCCTTTGCAAGATATTCACTTAAGATACGCAGACGTTATATTAATGCATGCAGAGGCATCTTATTTTGTAGGAGATGAAAATGCTGCTAAAGCATCAATGCAATTAGTAAGAGATAGAGTAGAGCTTTCTACAGATATGTCATTAACTGGTACAGCGCTAAGAGATGCCATCTGGAAAGAAAGACGACTAGAGTTAGCGTTAGAGCACGAGAGACTTTTCGATCTTAGAAGGCAAAAGATTAATGGTGTACCAAGAATAGCATTAATAATGGGACCAAATGGTTCGTTTGTTCATTATAATACAGAGGTGAGTACAGATCCGTTTGAAACTTCAAACCTAAATGAGCCTCAAGATAAAGGAGTCTTTTTTGATCCAAGTGCACATTTATTATGGCCAATTCCTCCTGAAGAAATACAGCTTTCGAGAGGGAATATCGTGCAGAATCCTGGTTACTAATAAATTTAATAAGTAAAAGATGAACAAAATTTATAAAAGATTTTTTTTAGTACTAGCCGTATTCGGACTTGTTACAGGGTGTGATAAGGATAATTTTACAGATCCAAATGACCCAAGATATGGTTCTGCAGATGTTGGTATAGTACTTAATTTAGATAATACATACCAAGTAATAGATCACTTTGGTGCGTCTGGTGGATTTCAAGACCAATGGATAGGTCAGTGGACGAGTACTGCAAAAGAGGACATAGCTAAACTATTATTTAGTTCCGAAACAGATGGGCAAGGTAATCCTGAAGGTATTGGGCTTTCGTTATGGCGAACTGTTATAGGTGATGGTGCTGCAGATCAATCTAATAGCGGGTTTGCATCTTCCTCTTGGTTTAGAGAAACAGAATGTTATTTAGATGCTAATGGCGATTACGATTTTACCAAACAAGCTGGTGAGCAGTGGTTTCTATCAAAAGCCAGAGAATATGGTGTGCCAAAATTTGCGGCTTGGGCAACTACGCCTCCGTATTTTATGACAAAAAATGGCTATACCTTTAGTACTAGCGATGTTGCTACGTTGAATTGTGAAGAATCAAATTATGCAGCCTATTCAAAGTTTATTGCTGATGTAATGAAAAATTATGAAAATCTTGGCTATAATTTTGAAACTGTTTGTGCTTTTAATGAAACTCAGTATGAGTGGAATGCTGAGGTAGGTAGCGCTTCCCAATCAGGAACAAGAGCAACAAATGCAGAGGTGGCAGCAGTAACAAGAATTATGGATGCAGAGTTCACAACTCAAAACATCAATGCCAAAATAATGATTCCTGAAGCAGCTCAACTCAAATATTTATACGAAGGAACAGGTAATACAACCAATCAAATCAATGATTTTTTTGATTCATCAAGCCCAAATTACATTGGTGATTTAACTAATTTATCACATCATATTGCTGGTCATAGTTATTTTAGTAACGGAAGCACTAGTGAGTCACTAAATCAACGTAATTCTCTAAGGACAGCCTTAGCCAACGCAGGTCATGGATTAGATTACTGGCAAACGGAGTATAGTTTGTTAGGAGCCGACTATCAGCAAGGTAGAGATGTTGCTAGTTTAACAGAAATCGATTATGCATTGTGGTTAAGTCGCATTATTCATACCGATTTAGTATTTGGTGATGCAACTGGATGGAGTTTTTGGACCGCTTTAAATCAATCGACTTATGGCGATCACCCGTTTAGATTTAATCTTATTTTATATCAACCAAATTCTAATAGTCCATCGCATACAGATGGTACCTTCTATGATGTTAAAAACCTTTGGGCGCTGGGTAATTTTAGTCGATTTGTTAGACCTGGTATGGTGCGTTTTGAAGTTATCGATCCAGATTATAATGATACGACCTCTGTAGAGAATTTTATGATTTCGGGCTATAAGAGCACGACTTCTAATGAAGTTGTAATAGTTTGTGTGAATGCTACGGATAGTAATAGAGAAATTTCATTCGAAAATTATGGAGAAGATTTTGAAGTAGTTGGCGGATCATTTGATATGTACACCACTTCTAGCAATAGTAATTTATCAAAATCTTCAGCACCTTATGATGCCGTTGTGATTCCTGCAAAATCTATCGTAACTCTTACGGCACAGCTAAACTGATGATTTAGGTTAAACCATGGCAAAATTTAAGGTTGTCTTTGTGGTATAACCATTAATAAAGAAAATATCGAATTATGTTTTTGAAAACAAAATACCTAATCATTTTAGGGCTTATAACAATTTTTAGTTCGTGTAGTACTAATGACTTTACGGATCCTAATGATGCTAGATATGACGATTTAGACGACATTGTTAACGTGCCTTCAGATGTGTCATTATCTGTTGATGCTACCGATGCGGTAGAAATTAATTCTGAATTATTTGGAATTAACAACGATTGGAGACAAATCCCTGATAATACATTTCCAAATTTTACAAACACCTTAGAAAATATCAATTACCAATTGGTGAGATATCCTGGTGGTTGGGAATCTGAGTTTTACGATTGGGAAAATAATACAACTCCAGGTTGGGATAATACACCAAGTACACCAGGTGCATCTGTTGAAACGTTGAAAAATAATGCTAATAATTATAGTATCGTCATACCTACAACTGTGGCGATGGATAGATCTATGGGTTCTGCCCAATGGAATGCAGCGATAGAAGCTTTAAAACTCGAAGCTAATGATGCTATAACTAATTCAAACATTGGCGATGGTATTGTAGAGATTGGTAATGAGTGGTGGTTACAATATGCTGGTGGATCAGATAGAGCAGGTAAATTAACAAAATATGTAAATGTTGCTATGGAACTAGCAGCATACATAGAAGAAGAATTTCCTGATCATACGTTTAAATTGCTTATTAATGGAGATTACACGCATCCAGAAGAATTTACAACAATGAAAAATTTATTTGTAAATGCTTATGATGTTATAGATGGCGTGGCTTTGCATACCTATGTGGGCTACGATAGCGATACACATAACATGGCAGATTTAGAACAACGGATCACGGATTGTGCTAATAATTTTAATCCTAACAATAATTTCATTTATCTGTCGGAATGGATGCCGTCCCGTTTATACAATGATTATGCATTGTATATGGAAGCCGCTAACATAATACCAGATATTATTCAGATTTATGCACGTGCTGGTGCAAATGCAGGAGCGTATTGGCCACCGATAAATAGTTCGGTACCTGGTTTAGGAATTACCAACTGGAATTACTCTAAAGTTTTTCCAGTGGGTCAAATTATTGGAGACCTATCAGAATCATTTAGAGGTAAAGCGCTTAAGACAACGTCTAATGGTTTTCATTTAGCTGCAGCATTACAAGACAATGAAACAATGGTGTTGTATGTAACTGGTGGTGATCAAAATTCTGCAGATGTTGGTATAAGTGTCGAAGGTTTCGACATTCAATCTATAGAGAGTGTAACCAGATTTGTACCTGCTGATTATTCAGAAACGAGTATCGCAGAGCCTTATGTTACGGAAACTTCAGAAGCAACTTTAAATAGTAGTAATGAAGTGGTTGTAGAGGTGAATAAGGAAGGGAAGTATCAAATTTATAAAATAGTATTAAAAGGAAATTAAAATAAGATGTTATCTCAGATACTTAAAATATCGGTTTATCTCATAAAGCTTTTAATAGTAACAGCTTGTTTGTTTTCAAATTATAGTGAAGCACAATCAATTAATGTTAGTATTGATAAAAATAAAACGTATCAGCAAATTGAAGGTTTTGGAGCTTCAGATGCTTGGCGTTGTCAATTTGTGGGTCTAAACTGGCCAGAAGAAAAAAGATCTCGTATAGCAGAATTATTGTTTAGTAAAGCATTAGACGATAATGGTAATCCTTTAGGTATTGGCTTATCGTTTTGGAGATTTTATATCGGAGCAGGTACAACAGAACAAGGTGAAAATTCAGGTATCAATAATCAATGGCGACGAGGAGAATCTTTTATTGATGCTGAAGGAAATTATGATTGGACAAAGCAAAAAGGCCAACAATGGTTTCTTAATAAAGCTAAAGATTATGGTGTAGAAAACTTTTTAGCCTTTTCAATTTCTGCTCCTGTACAGTGGACCAAAAATGGAAAAGGATATAACGGTGAAAATAAGGATGGAGAGATAAATTTAAAAGCAGATAAATTTGATGATTATTCAAAATTTATGGTTGAGGTTTTAAAGCATTTCAAGTCTCAGGGCATCCATTTTAATTATTTAAGTCCAATTAACGAACCACAATGGGATTGGGATACAAAAACCCAAGAAGGTACTCCTGCAACCAATAAAAACATCCTGGAACTTACAGAATTACTCGATGAGGATATAGAAAAAAATGGTTTGTCTACAGAAATCGTAATTGCAGAAGCTGCAGATTTAAGATGGTTGTATTCCGATCATGGAAAGGCAAATAGAGGAAGTCAAATAGATTATTTTTTTAATAGAGATACTTCTTTTAAAAACTTAAAAAATACAATTTCTGGGCATAGTTATTTTACGACTTGGCCAGTAGATAGTTTAATCGCTATTAGACAGCAATTAAATAATAAACTAGAGCAGAGAAATCTTAATTACTGGCAAAGCGAATTCTGTATTCTCGAAAAAACCGATGATATCGGAGGTGGCAGAAAACGAGATTTAGGTATGGATACGGCTTTGTATGTGGCACGTGTTATACATGCAGATTTAACGCTAGCTAATGCCAGCTCTTGGCAATGGTGGACCGCTTTAACCAATGCAGATTTTAAAGATGGATTAATCTATTTAGATACAGGTAATGAAGACGATTTGTTCAATTTAGATGCTATGATGACAGATGGTGATTTCCATGATTCTAAGTTGTTATGGGCTTTTGGTAATTTTTCCAGATTTATTAAGCCGAATATGGTGCGAATAGCAATTCAAGATGATATAGAGAAAAGCATCGAAGCACAGTACAAAGACCTTATGCTTTCAGCGTATTTAGATACTAAAACAAACGAAATAGCTATTGTAGCAATCAATTATAGTCATAACCACAAAAATTTAGATTTTTCTGCTTTTGATATCAAAAGCAAATACGAAACATCAGTATCTAAAAACTTAGAGTTTAAGGCTTTAAATAGTAATAAAATAAATTTATCACCAAGATCAGTAACCACATTAATAGGATATTTAAAATAATGAAATTAAATCATAGTACATTGTTTAGATTAGTCAGTTGTCTTTGTTTTACAGCCTTTATTGGCTGTAAAGACAAGGCAACAAATTCACCTGAAGAGGTTAAAACCAAAAAACCAAATATTGTCTTCATTTTAGCAGACGATTTAGGGGCTCACGATTTAAGCTTTGCAGGAAGTAAATATTACGAAACACCCAATATTGATGCTTTGGCAAGTGAGGGAGTAGAGTTTTCTCAAGGTTATGCAGCGGCCCAAGTTTGTAGTCCATCTAGAGCTAGTATCTTAACAGGGCAATATACGCCACGTCATGGTGTAACGGATTGGATTGGTGCTGCATCGGGTCAGGATTGGGCAGAATACTATAATTCTAAAGTTGCACCACCAGAGTATTCACACTATATTCCTGATGAGCGTATTACAATAGCAGAAGCACTAAAAGAGGGTGGTTATAAAACCTTTTTTGCCGGAAAATGGCATACCGGAGCAGAACCGCATTCACCAGAAAATAACGGTTTTGATATTAATATTGGTGGTTGGGAAGTTGGTGGCCCTAAAGGAGGTTATTATGCTCCTTGGAAGAATCCAAAATTAGATTACAAATACGAAGGTGAAAATTTAACTAAGAGATTAGCCTTAGAAACTGCCGATTTTATAGCAGAGAATAAAGATGAACCATTTTTTGCATTCTTGTCTTTTTATGCGGTTCATGGTCCAATTCAAACTACAGAAGCCAAATGGAGAAAATACAGAGATAAAGCTGAAGCGCAAGGTATTCCTGAATCTGGATTTGAAATGGAGCGCAACTTACCTATTAGAACAGTTCAAGACAACCCAATATATGCAGGTTTAATTGAATCTATGGACGATGCTATTGGTGTGGTATTAGATAAGCTGAAAGCACTTGGTTTAGATGAAAATACTATTATTGTATTTACTTCAGATAATGGTGGTGTGGCAAGTGGTGATGCATTTTCTACAACTAACTTTCCGCTTAGAGGTGGTAAAGGTTACCAATGGGAAGGTGGTATTAGAGAGCCTTATCTTATAAAAGCTCCGATGATTAAAAACACACCAAATGTGGTAGATTATCCTGTGTCCGGAATTGATTTTTACCCAACATTATTAGAATTAACAGGCTTAAATAAGCCTGAAGATCATATTATAGACGGTGTTAGTTTGGTGCCTTTATTAAAAGGAGAATCAGTAAACAAAAGAGCCTTGTATTGGCATTATCCACATTATGGAAATCAAGGTGGAGAACCGGTAAGTATCATTAGAAAAGATCACTGGAAACTAATTCATTATTGGGAAGATAGACATGATGAATTGTATAATCTAGACACGGATCAAGGAGAGGCAAACGATCTATCTGCTGAAAAAGAAGCGATTACTACACAAATGAAAAATGAGCTTTTTACTTTCTTAGAAAGTGTTGATGCAAGATTTCCAGAAAATAATGCTTCCTACGATGAAGAAAAAGCAAAACAACTATACGAGAATCGCAAAACAAAGATGAAAGAGCGCTTAGAGAAACAAAGAAAAGAGTTTTTGAATAAAGAATTTGATCCAAACAACAACTGGTACGATAGTAATTTAACTAAAGACTAATTTTTTCATAAGCTTAAAATTCAACCTTAATATAACATGGAAAATAAAACCAAATTTAATTTTACATACTTACTTTTTCTAGCCTTAGTATCTGCAATGGGAGGATTCCTATTTGGTTACGACTGGGTGGTAATTGGTGGTGCAAAACCATTTTACGAGTTGTATTTTGATATTAGTGAGATGCCAACCTTACAAGGTTGGGCTATGAGTAGTGCACTTATTGGTTGTATTTTTGGTGCAGTTATTTCTGGCTTTGTTGCAGATCGATTTGGACGTAAACTGCCTTTAATTTTGGCAGCAACACTTTTTACAATTTCTGCTTTTGGTACTGGTTATGTAGATCAGTTTACTCCATTTATAATATATCGTCTCATTGGTGGTTTGGGCATTGGTTTAGCGTCAACATTATCACCTATGTATATCGCAGAAATAGCTCCAGCTAAGTATCGTGGACAATTTGTAGCTATCAATCAACTAACCTTAGTGATAGGAATTTTGGTCGCTCAAATTGCAAACTACTTTATAGCAGAAGCTATTCCAGATCAAAGTACACCTGAGATGATTTTAAGTTCTTGGAACGGTCAAACGGGTTGGAGATGGATGTTTTGGGCAGAGCTAATTCCGGCAATTTTATTTTTTGGTTTAATGTTTATGGTGCCTAAGAGTCCAAGATTCTTAATGAAAATCAATGCCGATAATGCAGCGAAAAAAGTGTTATCAAAAATTGGAGGAAGCACTTATGCCGAAGAGGAATTAAAGAATATAAGATTAACACTTAATCAGGCAGGAACTGCGAAAATTAAGTTTTCAGATTTTAAAAACGCTAAAGTAAAACCAATTTTAATTATCGGTGTGGTGCTCGCTATTTTTCAACAATGGTGTGGTATCAATATTATCTTCAATTATGCTGAAGAAATTTTTACTGCAGCAGGTTACAGTGTGGGAGATATGCTGTTCAATATTGTAATTACAGGTAGTGTCAACTTAATCTTTACGCTGGTTGCCATGCGCACAGTAGATAGTTGGGGACGACGTAAGTTAATGCTTTTAGGTTCCATTGGTTTAGGTGTTGTGTATGCCATTCTAGGAGGAGCTTATTACATGCAATTTACAGGTTGGCCTGTTTTGTTACTTGTAATTATCGCTATCGCTATCTATTCTATGTCATTAGCACCAATTACGTGGGTTGTTTTGTCAGAGATATTTCCTAATAGATTACGAGGTGTAGCGATGTCTATTGCAACTTTCGCACTATGGATAGCATCCTTCATTTTAACATTTACATTTCCAATTTTAAATGATGCTTTAGGAGCGTCAGGGACATTCTGGGTGTATAGCTTTATTTGTGTGGCAGGATTTCTATTTATTAAAAACAGGCTACCTGAAACTAAAGGAAAAAGCCTAGAGGAGATTGAATTAGAACTAACCGATACAAAGAAATAGTACTATAAATATGAATTTAAAAACACATATCATATTACCGATTTTGGCTATTCTATTTGGTCTTAACCTAAGCATAGCTCAAGAAAATAATGCTTCTAATCATTACTTAGATAGTTTAAAAAAAGAGTTAAAAGTTAAATGGCCAAATAACAGAACAGTAAACTTAGTATTTCATGGACATTCTGTTCCTACGGGTTATACGACAAGAGGTGTGGTAGATCGTACTGATTCTTACCCATATCGTACACTCAAAAAAGTGAATGATTTTTATCCCTATTCAGTAGTAAACACGATTACGACTTCAATAGGTGGAGAACAAGCCGAACAAGGTGCAAAGCGCTTTAAAGAAGACGTTCTTATTTACAAACCCGATGTACTGTTCATTGATTATGCATTAAATGACAGAAGTATAGGTTTAGAACGTGCTAAAAAAGCCTGGTCTCAAATGATTGAAGAGGCTTTGGAATACGGTACAAAAGTTATTCTATTAACGCCAACACCAGATTTAAAAGAAGATATTTTATCTGCTGATGCAGAGCTAGCAAAACATAGCGAACAAATAAGAGCGCTGGCTAAAACCTACAACGTTGGCTTGGTGGATAGCTATGCCATATTCAAAAAACTTGCAGAGACTGAGACGCTGCAAGGGTATATGTCTCAAAATAATCATATCAATCAGAAAGGCCATCAGTTTGTGGCAGATGCTATTTCAGAATATTTCATTACAACATCTAAAGACTAACTATTACAATTTTAATGATAACTCCTAATCCTATAAAGCGACTTTATGTATGCGCACTCATCTTTACATTATTTGCATGTAAAAATGAAGTGAAGCAAAGCATAGACCTGTCTGGCCAATGGAGTTTTAAAATGGACGCATTAGATCTTGGTGAAGACGAAAAATGGTTCAATCATAAATTTCAAGAAACAATTGAGTTACCAGGTTCCATGGCTGAAAACGGGAAGGGGAATGATATAACTGTCAGTACTAATTGGACGGGTAATATGTGGAATGATAGCTTATGGTACAAAGACCCTAAAATGAAAAAATATAGGGAAAAAGACAATGTAAAAGTACCGTTTTGGCTAACGCCTAATAAGCATTATGTCGGAGCTGCTTGGTATCAGAAAACAATACAAATTCCGGAATCCTGGGCTCATAAACAGTTAGAACTGTACTTAGAGCGCGTGCATTGGGAATCTACAGTTTGGGTCGATGGTAAAAAAATAGGAAGGCAAAATAGTTTAGGAACAGCACACCGATATCTTATAGAAGATAAATTAAAAGCTGGTGAACACACCTTAACCATTCGAGTGGATAATAGTGTTAATGATATCGATGTTGGTTTAGATGCGCATAGCATTTCAGATAATACACAAACCAATTGGAATGGTTTTATTGGAGACATAAGGCTGTCGGCTAAAGCGAAAGTTACCATTGAAGACGTCAAGTTATATCCTAACATTTCAGATCATACGGTGAAAGCAGTCATTAAGATTAATAATGATGCTGAGGAAAATATACAAGGACAATTAACGCTTCAGGCAAAATTAAAAGGCGAAAACCATCAACTCGTAGCTGAATATACAGAAGCGATTCAGATAGGTGAAACTCAAGAATTCATAGTTAACTATAACATGGGTAAAGATGCTAAGCTTTGGGACGAATTTAATCCTAATGTTTATGAAATGAAGCTCACCTTAGAGACCGATGCTGGTGTAGATACAAAGCGTGTGGATTTTGGGATGCGTAATTTTAAAGCAGACGGGACCATTTTTACCTTAAACGATAGACCTGTTTTTTTACGAGGTACCTTAGAATGCGCCATTTTTCCACTAACCGGTTATCCGCCTACAGATGTCGATTCTTGGGATCGCATATTTAAAATTATAAAGGAGCATGGGTTAAATCATATGCGTTTTCATTCATGGTGTCCACCTAAAGCTGCTTTTGTGGCTGCAGATAAGGCAGGTGTGTATTTACAGGTTGAAGCTTCAGCTTGGACCACCATTGGAGATGGGCAACCAATTGACCGTTGGTTATACAAAGAAGCACAAGACATTATTGATGCCTACGGAAATCACCCTTCATTCGTAATGATGGCTTATGGCAATGAGCCTAGCGGCGAAAATCATAAGGCTTATTTAAAAGATTTTGTGGCTCACTTTAAAGCAGTAGATGATAGAAGAGTTTATACAGGTGCGGCAGGTTGGCCATTTATTGATAATCTCGATTTTTACAATAATAGCAAACCACGAATACAAGGATGGAACCAGAATCTTAATAGTATTATTAATGCCAAACCACCACAAACGGAATTTGATTATAGTTCTATCATAAACAGTACTCCAATGCCATATGTAAGTCATGAAATTGGCCAATGGTGCGTGTATCCAAATTTTAAGGAAATGTCTAAATATACAGGTGTTTTAAAGCCGAAGAATTTTGAGATTTTTAAAGAAACACTACAGGAAAATGGAATGGAGAAATTAGCAGATAGTTTTCTGTTAGCATCGGGTAAATTGCAGGCCCTATGTTATAAAGCTGATATTGAGGCGGCATTACGAACCAAGGGTATGGCTGGTTTTCAACTCCTAGATTTACATGATTTCTCAGGTCAAGGAACCGCGTTAGTTGGTGTATTAGATGCGTTTTGGGACGAAAAAGGTTATGTATCTCCAGAAGAATATAGTTCATTTTCTAATTCAACCGTACCGTTAGCACGATTTAAAAAACGCGTGTTCTTAAATACAGATACATTACACGTGTCCACAGAAGTTGCGCATTTTGGAGAAACAAGTTTAAAAAATGTAATTCCGAAATGGGAGATAACCAAATCAGATCAAACCATTTTTGCTAGTGGTACATTTAACACACAGGATATTAAATTAGGGAATGGTCTAGCATTAGGCACCATAGAACAAAGCTTATCCGCAATTAAAAAAGCTGAAAAATTAACACTTTCTGTTTCATTAGAGAATTATAAAAACACTTGGGATTTTTGGGTATACCCATCCAAAGTAGAGCCTATTTCTAATGAAAACGAATTGAGAGTTGTGAGTAAATTGGATAATGCTTCCATAGACTATCTCATTAATGGAGGTCATCTCCTCTTAAATGTAGACAAAGGAGATATAACGGCAGATAAAGGAGGTGATATTGCAGTAGGGTTTTCTAGTATCTTTTGGAATACCTCATGGACCAAAGAACAAAAACCACATACTTTAGGTATTCTCTGTGATCCAGAACATCCTGCACTTTCAGAATTTCCTACCGAATTTCATTCTAACTGGCAATGGTGGGATGCTATGAGTCATTCTAATGCCATAATACTAGATGATTTACCAGAAGGATTAAATCCTATTGTAAGAGTTATAGATGATTGGTTTAAGAA
Organism: Winogradskyella sediminis; assembly: GCF_003387355.1. GTDB lineage: Bacteria > Bacteroidota > Bacteroidia > Flavobacteriales > Flavobacteriaceae > Winogradskyella > Winogradskyella sediminis. The sequence continues at coordinate 503,802 of NZ_QUNH01000001.1, read as the reverse complement.
TAGAAAAACAGCCTTAATATTTGAAGCTAAAGTGGGTAAAGGCAAATTAATTATGTCTGGAATTGATTTGCACACCAATCTAGATAATCGACTTGAAGCAAAACAACTATTACACAGCTTAAAAACTTATATGGCTAGTGAAAATTTTAGCCCTCAAACAGAAGTACCAGTTAATAAAATTAAAGACCTATTAAATTATAAATAACCATCTGCAATATCGTAGATTAAAAGTATTATAGATATGAGAGTTGTAAAAGCTTGGAAAGAAAAGGTGATTATACCTACATATGAAGTTGGAACACCTGAAAAATACCCTGTTTTTTTAGAAAAACGTGTGTATCAAGCAAGTAGTGGTGCGGTATACCCAAATCCAGTAATCGAAAAAATTAGTGATACCAAAGTAGATAAAGAATGGGATGCCATCTTTATTGAAAATGATTATATAAAAATCATGGTTTTGCCTGCCTTAGGAGGAAGAATTCAAATGGCTTACGATAAAATTAGAGAACGTCATTTTGTGTATCATAACCACGTTATTAAACCTGCATTAGTAGGTTTAACGGGACCTTGGATTTCTGGTGGAATCGAATTCAACTGGCCACAGCACCATAGACCTAGTACGTACGACCCAACAGACTTCTATATCGAGGATAATGAAGATGGAAGTAAAACAATTTGGGTTAGTGAGTTAGAACGTATGTTCCGTACTAAAGGTATGGCTGGTTTTACATTGCATCCAGATAAAGCTTATTTAGAAATAAAGGCACAATTATATAATAGAACTCCGCATCCTCAAACATTTTTATGGTGGGCAAATCCGGCAGTAGCGGTAAATGACCATTACCAATCGGTATTTCCACCAGATGTTAATGCGGTTTTTGATCATGGAAAACGCGATGTTTCTGAATTTCCAATTGCTAAAGGAGAGTATTATAAGGTAGATTACGCTCCAGGAACTGATATTTCTAATTATAAGAACATTCCTGTGCCAACAAGTTATATGGCCATAACTTCAAAATACGATTTTGTGGGAGGTTATGAAAACGATACGAAAGGTGGTTTGTTGCATATTGCAGATCATAATGTATCTCCAGGAAAAAAGCAATGGACTTGGGGAAATGGTGATTTTGGTAGAGCTTGGGATAGAAACTTAACTGACGAAGACGGCCCTTATATAGAGTTAATGTGTGGTGTTTACACGGATAATCAGCCAGATTTTACATGGATGCATCCTTACGAAGAGAAAAGTTTTAAGCAATATTTTATGCCATATTACAATGTTGGCATGGTTAAAAATGCTACAAAAGAAGCACTAGTTAATCTCGAAATTATAGAAGGTAAAGCCTTAATAAAAGTGCATGTTACTGCTGAATATAACGACAGTAAAATTATCTTGAAAGGCAAAGATGTAACGCTGTTTGAAGAGATTGTTCAACTTTCGCCAGAAAACGGTTTTGAAAAAGCCGTTGCAATTGAAGGGTATCAATTTGAAGATTTAACAATTTCAGTATTAGACAAAGGTGGTAATGTATTAGTGTCTTGGACACCAGATAAAGACTTGTCTATTGATATTCCTGAGCCAGCAAAAGCTGCAAAAGCACCTAGTGAAATAGAAACTGTTGAGGCTCTATTTTTACAAGGATTGCATTTAGAGCAATACAGACACGCTACTTTTAATCCAATGGATTATTACGAAGAAGCCCTACGAAGAGCGCCAAAAGATGTGCGTTGTAATAACGCTATGGGACTTTTATTTCTTAGGAAAGGACAACTTGAAAAAGCGGTTTCATATTTTGATACAGCAATAGATACTTTAACAAACCACAATCCAAATCCTTATGATGGTGAGCCCTATTTTAATAAAGGAGTGGCTTTAAATTTCTTGGGAAAAAAGGAAGAAGCTTATGCTAGTTTTTTCAAGGCTTGTTGGAATGCACAATGGCAAGATGCAGGCTATTTTAACTTAGCTCAAATAGATTGTTTTAGAGGAGATTTAGATAAAGCTTTAGATCTTGTAGATAGAGCGTTAATAAAGAATTGGCATAACCACAAAGCAAGACATTTAAAGGTAATTATCCTTAGAAAGTTAGGTAGAATAGAAGCGGCAAAGAATTTAATTCATGCATCTTTAGAAATCGATAAATTTAATTTTGGTGTTTTATACGAACGTTATGTCATCTCTAATAATCCAGAACATTTAGCTGAATTTGAGAACTTATTAAGAGGCTATGCACATAACTATATTGAATTCTCATTAGATTATGCTATGGCAGGTCAGTACGAAGAAGCTATTGCCTTGCTTAAAGTTCATACAACAAATAAAGAATCAGTTTACCCAATGGTTTACTATTTTATGGGTTGGTATTACAATCAAAATGGAGATAATGCTAATGCTTTAGCATGCTTTGAAAAAGCAGCAGCGATGCCAGAAGACTATTGCTTTCCTAATAAGATAGAAGAAGTTTTAGCACTACAAGCAGCGTGTAAAATCAATCCTTCAGATTCAAAAGCTTTTTACTATTTAGGGAATTTCTGGTATGCTTCTAGACAATATACAGAGGCTCAAGAATGCTGGGAAACTTCTGTAAAATTAGATGATTCGTTTGCAATAACACATCGTAATTTAGCCTTACTGTATTTCAATAAAGCGAATCAAAAGGAATTAGCAAAGCAACATTTAGAGCGTGCTTTTGCTTTAGATAATTCTGATGCACGATTGTTAATGGAATTAGATCAATTTTATAAAAAAATTAATGTATCGGTTGATGAGCGCTTAGCACTTTTAGAAAAGCACTTAGAGCAAACAAACTCTAGAGATGATTTGTATTTAGAACGTGTGAGTTTATATAATTTAAAAGGTGATTTTCAAACGGCTAAGAATCTGATCCAGAACCGCCAATTCCATCCTTGGGAAGGTGGTGAAGGTAAAGTACCGTTTCAGTATTTAACATGTCAAATTGAATTGGCAAAGAATGAAATTAACCTTAAAAATTATCAAAACGCTATCGATTTATTAAACGAAGCAAAAGTGTATCCTCATAATTTGGGTGAAGGAAAACTACTTGGAACCGTAGAAAATGATATCGATTATTGGTTAGGATGTGCTTATAAAGGATTAGAAAATGAAGCAGAAGCTAATGCTTATTTTGAGAAAGCATCAGAAGGCTTAAGCGATCCAAGTCCAGCTATTTTTTATAACGATCAGCAACCAGATAAAATATTCTATCAAGGATTGGCGCTTCAAAAATTAGATAAAACTGACGAAGCAAATGTGCGTTTTAATAACTTGTTGAATTATGGAGAAACACATATGAATGATGAAGTAAAGCTTGATTATTTTGCAATCTCATTACCAGATTTATTAATATGGGAAGAAGACTTAAACGATCTCAATAAAATTCACTGTAATTACCTCATTGGACTTGGGCAATTAGGATTGGGTAATCATAAAGCAGCAATAGACGCTTTTACAAAAGTTACAGAAGCCAATTTGTTTCATATTCCAGCACATATTCATTCAAAATTAGTAGAGGTTTCACTTTAAATCAATAGAAAAACTATGGTTTTTAAATCAATATATAAACAAATAATTTTGACGCTTTTTCTAGTCGTTAATAGTTTGGTTTTTGCACAACAGCAAAAACCAAACATTGTTGTTATTTATGTTGATGATTTGGGATATGGTGACATTGGAGTTAATGGTGCTGTTGGCGTTAAAACACCTCATGTAGATGCGCTTGCTAAAAATGGTTTAAACTTTACAGATGCGCATAGTTCATCGGCAACATGTACACCATCTCGTTATTCGCTTTTAACAGGCAGTTACGCCTTTAGAAATAATGCAGCAATCTTAGAGGGAGACGCACCATTAATTATTGATCCAAACAAGGAGACTTTGCCAGGCATGTTACAGAAAGCAGGTTATAAAACTGGTGTTGTCGGGAAATGGCATTTGGGTTTAGGAAGAGGAAAAATTGATTGGAATAAAAAAGTACCATTAGGTCCAGAAGAACTAGGGTTCGACTATAGTTTTTTAATTCCTGCCACAGGAGATAGAGTGCCTTGTGTGTTTTTAGAAAATCAAGAGGTGGTTGGTTTAAATCCAGAAGATCCTATTTCTGTAAGTTATGGTACCAGAATAGATGGATATCCTTGGGGATTTCAGCATCCTGAATTATTAAAAATGCATACAGACCCTTATCATCAAGGTGCCATTATCAATGGAATTAGCCGAATAGGGTATATGAAAGGTGGTGAAGATGCACTTTGGGTGGACGAAGAAATTCCTTTTGTATTGTCAAATAAAGCCACTGATTTTATTCAAGAGAATGAAGATCATCCTTTCTTCTTATACTTTTCCTTGCATGATATTCATCAACCAAGAGTGGCCAATATTAAGTTTGTTGAAAGTAGCACTATGGGACCTAGAGGAGATGTTATTGCTCAGATGGATTGGTGTGTGGGTCAGATTACAGAACAATTAAAAACAGCGAATCTCTTAGAAAATACCTTAATCATTTTTACAAGTGATAATGGTCCTATTTTAGATGATGGTTATTTAGACTATGCTCGGGAATTAGTTGGTGAACACCAACCAGGAGGTGAGTTTAGAGGAGCTAAGTATTCAGTTTACGAAGCTGGTACAAGAATGCCAACCATTGTACATTGGCCAAATGAGGTGAAACCAGGCACAAGTGATGCATTATTGTCTCAAGTAGACTTGTATCGTTCTTTAGCAAAACTGGTCAATCAAAAGGTAGAAAAAGGAGCGGCACCAGATAGTGAAAATTATTTAGAAGCTTGGTTAGGTAAATCTGAAAAAGGACGTGAGTTTTTACTCGAAGAAGCCTATACATTTGGTTTAAGAATGGGGAAATGGAAATACATAAAGCCAAAAGAGGCTGAGGTACCACGCTGGATAGCTCAAAAATTTGTGGATCCGGGATTTCGAGAAGAAGTACAGCTATTTAATCTCGATGAAGACCCATCGGAAACTAACAATGTTTACAAAGCATTTCCTAAAATAGTGAAGCAAATGGAAAAACAATTAGAAAAAATATTGAAATAATGATGTTCAAAGTAATCAGACGTGTTTTTCAATTGTTTGTATATATAGGTTTTGTGACTAACGTTTCAGCACAAGACCAACCAAATATTTTATGGATAACCATAGAAGATACATCTCCACAATTTATTGGTTGTTATGGCAATGAAAACGCCGAAACACCGGTTATGGATTTTATGGCTAGCCAAGGAGTTAGATTTGAAAATGCATTTTCTAAGGGTACCGTTTGTTCTCCTAGTCGTAGTGCTATAATTACAGGTGTACCCACTTATAAAATGGGAAGTGGTAACCATAGAAGTAATTTCCCAATTCCAGAAGAAATTAAGGGGTTTCCTAAATATTTAAAGGACAATGGTTATTATGTAACCAACAATAGTAAAACGGATTATAATATTGCTAATGTTAATCAATTTACAAAAGAGACATGGCACGAAAGTTCTAATCAAGCCGGATGGTGGAACCGCAAGAATGATCAACCGTTTTTTTCGGTTTTTAATATTCCAGATTCGCACCAATCACGTACTATGAGTATGCCTTACGAATGGTACGAAAAAAATGTAATTCAATATTTGTTACCTAAGCAAAAAGCCACTAACAATTCTGATGAAGATTTACCTAAAAACACAAAATTAATTCCGTTAAAACCAGAAGCATTAAATAGATTTCATACAAAACATGTTATTTCAGATAAGGCTTTTGAAATGCCACCAATATATCGCGATACGGATGCTATGCGAAAACAAGTGGCGAGGGTTTATAATTCCATAAAACTAACTGACCTTAAAATGGGGAATATTCTTCACCGACTTCACGAAGATAATCTCATGGATGATACCATAGTTTTTATATTTGCGGACCATGGCGAAGGTATCCCTAGGGGTAAAACAAACGGTATTGGTTTAGGTTATAGAGTGCCTTTTATTATTTGGTTTCCCGAAAAATACAAGCATTTGTCACCTTGGGGAACAGGTGGCATTGTAACGGATGATATCATTGATTTTGAAGACTTAGCACCGACATTGTTGCAAATCACAGGAATTGAAATTCCAAATTATATGAAAGGGCGTCCTTTTTTAGGAGAGCAACCAAAACCTAAAAAGGAATACACTTACCTTTCTACGGATAGAGCAGATAATGGATTAGATATGACGCGTACCATTACGGATGGTAGGTACTTATACTCAAGAAATTTTATGCCCTTTTTTCCAGAGGTAAAATACATACATTACATAGATATTGGAGAGATTACCCAACACATGCGAGAAGATTATGATAACGGTAAATTGAATGAATTTCAAAATAGTATGTTTAAGAATAAACCTCCTGAAGTTTTATATGACCTAAAAAATGATACATGGGAAGCATTTAATTTAGTTGATTCTGAAGCACATCAAGAGATTTTAAAAACTATGCGAGCGCGTCTTAAAACTGAAATTCTAAAGGAAAGGGATGTTCATTTTTTACCAGAATTCGAATTAGGAGAAATTTCTAGAAATAGTACACCATATCAGTTTAGGATCGACGAAGAACAATTTGACTTAAAAAATATCTTTGAAGTTGCTAATTTAGTTGGTGTGGAAGACGATGCGTTTCAATTTTTGAAATATCTAAAAAATGAAAATGAAATTATTAGATATTGGGCATCTCTAGGTTTATATCATTTAAGGAATGACTTAAGTACAGAAGTTTTGGAGCAAATAAAGCCTTATTTAAAGGATGCTTATGCACCTGTTTTAATTAATATCGCAGCGACAATTTACGCTAATAGTACAGATAATAAATCTAGTGAAATTCTCAAAACTTATATCACTAACGAGAATCCTCATTTAGCACTCTCTGCCATTAATTATACACTTTATTTTGATGATAGAAGTGAATTTCGGTCGCATGTAGCACAAACGTACAATACGACTTCGGTTTATAAAGTAAAGGCATCTTGCTTAGATTTTATGAGTTTAGAAGGTATCGTGGATAATGATAAACAATAACAGATAAATTATATAAATTCAATACAATGATTCAAAATCAATTGAACAAAAAGCAATTCATACTTACTAAAAATAGAGGTTTTATTTTATTACTCGCATTACTGTTGAGTATAACGTCTTGTAACGATGAAAACATCACAGATATAGATTTATCTGGTACTTGGGAGGTTAAATTAGATTCCACTAATATTGGAGCTTCAGAAAATTGGTCGGCTACAAAGTTTGAAGGCTCTAAAATAGAATTGCCAGGCACCTTAGATGATGCTGGTTTAGGAAAGCCTAACACCCTAGAGCCTGCCATTAACAACTATGTAATGTCTAATTTAACAAGAAAGCATCAGTACATTGGTAAAGCTTGGTATCAAAAAGAGATTGAAATTCCGAGTGCATGGAAAGACCAAAATGTGGTGTTGAGTTTAGAGCGTATTATTTGGGAATCTACAGTGTATTTAGATGGACAGAAAATAGGCTCTGCAAATAGTTTAGTGGGTAACCATGAGTTTGAATTAGATCACAACGTCACTCCAGGTACACACTTGTTAACTATTGTAATAGATAACTCTAACAAGTTTCCAAATATCAATGTTGCAGGTACAAAATATCCAGATAAGGTAAACCAAGATATGGCTCATGCCTATACAAATCACACGCAAATAAAGTGGAATGGTATTCTTGGTGACATTGAGTTAAAGGCTTCAGGAACAAATCAACCTAAAAATTTGCAAGTGTATCCTAATTCAGCATTGAGTAAGTTAAAAGTTACGTTTCAGCAAGATATAAAAGCGGGTGAAACTGTGCATTGTACTATAAAATCTATAAAAGGAGAAGATGTGTTTAATCAAGATGTTAAGGTCAGTAAAATGCAAAATGGTAACGTCGTTTTCGAAATTGATAGACCCGATAATTTAGAACTGTGGGATGAATTTAATCCTAATTTATACAACGTTGAGGTGACTACAAATTCTGGAAAAGTTGACACTAATTTTGGTTATAAATGGGTGAGTGCTAAACATGGTGATTTATTACTAAATGATAAACGTATCTTTTTAAGAGGGAATTTAGAATGTGTAATTTTTCCACTTACAGGATATCCACCAACAGCAAAGGCAGATTGGGCAAAATTAATAAAGCAAGCCAAAGATTACGGTCTTAACCATTTACGCTTCCATTCTTGGTGCCCGCCAAAAGCGGCTTTTGAAGCGGCAGATGAAGCTGGTTTTTATTTTCAAGTAGAATTGCCACATTGGAGTTTAGTGGTAGGTGAAGATGCAGCGACTACAGAGTTCTTAAAAGAGGAATCACAAAAAATAATCAACGATTATGGTAATCATCCTTCATTTATTTTTATGGCAATGGGTAATGAATTGCAAGGCGATATAAGTGTGCTCAATGATATGGTTGCTGATTTAAAAGCAAAAGATAATCGTCATTTATATGCTACAACGGCATTTTCGTTTCAAAAGCCAACAGGAACACGCCCTGAAGTAGAAGACGAGTTTTTTATTGCACAATGGACAGATAAAGGTTGGATTAGAGGTCAAGGTATCTTTAACTCAAAACCTCCACATTTTAATGCGGATTATACTTCTGGTTCAGCACACATAGAGGTGCCTTTAATTTCTCATGAAATAGGACAATATTCTGTGTATCCGGATATGAGTGAAATTGAAAAATATACAGGACTTCTAGAGCCTTTAAATTTTATTGCTGTTAAACAAGATTTAGAGAAAAAAGGACTACTAGAGTTGGCGCCAGATTTTACGCATGCTTCTGGTAAATTGGCAGCGCTGTTGTACAAAGAAGAGATAGAACGCGCATTAAAAACACCAAGTTTTGATGGGTTTCAATTATTACAGCTTCAAGATTTTCCTGGTCAGGGAACGGCTCTTGTAGGATTGTTAAACGCCTTCTGGGAATCTAAAGGTGTAATTTCAGCCGAAGAATTTAGTCAGTTTAATAGCGAAATAGTACCGCTAATTCGATTTGAAAAAGCTGTATATGAAACTGGAGAAACGTTTGAAGCAAGTATTGAAATTGCTAATTTTTACGAGCAAAAAGCAAATCAGACTATTGATTGGACCATTACGGATCAGAAAGGAAATCAAGTAGAAAATGGAAGTTTTAATCAGGTGGATTTAAAGATTGGTAACAACACCAATTTAGGATCTATAGTTTTTCCTGTGAAAGTGTCAGAAGCGCAGCAACTCACTGTAACTGTAAGTTTAAAAGATACAAAGTACAAGAACAGTTGGAACATATGGGTATATCCAAAAGATGTGTCTGTAGAGGCATCTCAGATTTTAGTGACGACATCATTTACCAAAGCTGAAGCAGCTTTAAAACAGGGTAAGACTGTTTTATTAAATCCAGATTATAAAACTTTAGAAGGTATTGAAGGTCGTTTTGTACCTGTGTTTTGGAGTCCTGTGCATTTTCCAAACCAGCCTGCAACAATGGGAGTATTGTTAGATGAAGAGCACCAAGCGTTTAATAGTTTTCCGACGAGTATGCATACAGACTGGCAATGGTGGGATTTATGTATCAATTCAAAATCGGTTATAACAGATTCATTGGATGTGACTCCTTTGGTTAGAGTTATTGATAATTTTGTGACCAACCATCATTTATCAAATGTGTTTGAAGCTAAGGTTGGTAACGGAAAATTAATTTTTTCTTCTATTGATTTAACGTCGAAATTAAATGAACGACCTGTAGCAAGACAATTGCGTCACAGTCTTCTAAACTATATGAACAGTGAAGCTTTTAATCCTTCAAAAACTATAGAATTTGAAGCGCTTAAAACTGTTCAGCTAGATGCAACTAAAGATAGTTTCTCAACAACAGATATTTATGATGAATAGTATTAATGTTATGGATTAAGTTTTGTTTGTCATCGTCCGTTTGTAAATTTTATAATACCGATGGTGACAACAAAATAATCTATTTATTATATTGAGTTGCAGTTGCTTTATGTGTAATTATATCAGTTAGTTAGATATGATATTTGAATTTGGTTTATAATGTTTTAAAAAGAAATATTGTCCATGTAGTGGTTATTATAATCCATTATAAAGGCTATAGAATCTATTAACTTCCTACAGAATAAACTAAATAAATTCTAATACAATCTAAATTATTACATTATGAAAAAACTTTTACTTTTAGGTTTGTCATTGGGTACTGCATTTGCATCGTTCGGACAAACATTAGTTAACGATTTTGAGGCTGGTTCTGATGCCTTGCTCAATACAGGAGGTGGTATAACCGCTGCTGTTGTCGCTAATCCGAATATGACCGGATTGAACACTACATCAAACTGTTTACAATTAAATAGAACTGGTGCGCAGTGGTGGATTTTTGCTGGTGTTGATGTAGAGGATTTGACGATAACCGATACCGAAACCAAATACTTAAGTATGATGGTTAATTTTCCGGCACAATCAGATTTAGGGATTCGTTTTGATGCTACTGCAGACGATAATAATGGTAATGAAGTTGTACGACCTTTAAATGAATATGATGCTGCAGCGTCTGGGGAATGGCAAGAAATCGTTTTTGAAATAAAAGATAATCCAACAGCAACAGCGTTTACTTTGGGAACCTTGTATAGACTATCTATTCATCCTGATATGGGTTTTGAAAATGATCCGGTTGGGCAAATTCTTAACGATACAGATATGTTTGGCTATATTGATGAGATTCGTATTTTGGATGCTAACCCTTTACACGTAAGTAGCTTTGAGTTGGATACTAATATTTCAATTTATCCGAATCCAACACAGTCTACCTTTAATATAAAAGTTACAGATAATAGTTCTATTTCTGACGTTTCAATTTATAATATTTTAGGAGTGCAAGTTATGCATGTAAAACCTAATACTAGTGAAGTAAGCTATGATATTAGTCATTTTGTTTCTGGAATGTATCTTGTAAAAATTTCGGATGAAAATGGTCATACCGTTACAAAACGTTTAATGAAACAATAGCGATGTATAATTTGTCAATTGGGTAATCTCATCTTAGATTATCGATTGAGAATACAACATAACTAAAGCTGTGCAAATCTATTTTTGTACAGCTTTTTTGTTTATGGTTTTTAATTTCAATTTTCTTAGATATTCATTTCTTGCTAGTTTATTAATAGAATCAATTTTCTGATTTTTCAAACGTCATAATTAAAACACCACTCTCGGTCATTCTGCGCAATTAACAATTACTTAATAATTCCTTGTCAATCTCTTGATGTCAATCACTGAGGGTATTTTCTAATTTTCTACTCATAGTAGTAAAAGGGAATACTCCATGACGGAAATGACTAAAAATGAAAGAAAATGCGTTCGATATTTAACGCAGGAATTGTCTACAGCAGCTAAAGCGATATTCGAAATAGAGCTGACTTTAGATCATGAGTTAAAAGCAACCTTTGATAACTACAAACTTATTTGGGATAACTATCCTGAAAGTTTAAAAGCCTATGAAGCGCAAAAAGACTTACAATTAGAATCCCAAAATATTCTTAGAACTCAGCGTTCAAAACCAAATGTTATACGTCGGGTTGCCTATAGTTTGGCGGCATGTGTTGTACTTTGTTTAGCCTACGGTTACTTTTCGCATTCCGATGAATTAAGCTATACAAACCAAGTCACTACAAGTAAAGGACAGCGACAAACTGTATATCTTCCCGATAGTAGTTTGGTGATTTTAAATGCATCTAGCGAAATCCAATACAACTCAGATTTTAATATTAAGCGTCAGGTTTACGTCAAAGGAGAGGCGTATTTTGACGTTACGCATAACAAAGAAATTCCGTTTGTTGTCCATACAGAGGATTTAAACATTACCGTTTTAGGAACCGCTTTTAACGTTAATACCGTCTTAGATAATAAGTCGGTATCCTTAGAAAGAGGTAAGGTCAATGTCCTCATTAAAGAGTCTCAAAACAGTCTTAATTTATTACCAAGGGAAGAGCTAATTTATAACACCAAAACCTCGGATGTTACTAAAAGAAACTTCAATGTTACTAAGACTTTAGCGTGGAAAGATAACATGTTAATTCTCGATAATTTAATATTCAAAGACGCCTTATATAAAATAAATAATTTTTACGGAGTAAGCTTCAAGATTACTGATGAAGAAATTAATCAAAAAAGGATCACAGGTGCTTTTAAAGAACAAGATCTAGAGGCATTTATTCACTCCATAGAATTCATCGCTGATGTTGAAATAAAGAAGGTAAATCATAACGAATATCTAATAACTCAAAATCATGAAGATTAAAAGCATTCGTCATTCAATCATCCCAAGTGAAGACCTTTTTCTATTTGAACAAATTCAAGAAGGTGATACCAAGGCACTCGATGTGTTTTTTAAAAAATACTATGACAAACTGTGCAGATTTGGTGTTTTGTTCGAGTCTAACATTCATGTTATAGAGGAAAAAGTAGACGATGTTTTTATTCAATTATGGTCTAATCGAGACCAACTTAATAAAATTAAAAATCCAAAATCATATATCTATGCGATACTAAAAAACGATCTCCTAAGAATTAAGAACAATTACCAAACAAGACCACTACAAAACGACGACCAGTTAAATAGCAGTAGCCTATATCCAAGTATAGAGGATGAAATCATTGCTAACGAACAAAAAGAAATTAATAAAAATGTCATTAAAAATGTTTTAGAATCCATACCAAAACGTACCCGTCAAATTTTTGAAATGAGCAGAATTGACGGATTTAAATACAAAGAAATATCAGAACTATTAGACATAACCCCTAAAACCGTAGAGAATCATATTGGGTTAGCCCTCAGGCATATCAGCTCTAATGTAAGCAAGCTAAAGTAGAACAATACACTATTGAGCAATGTTAGCTTATGCTTTTAATCCCTTAAGATTATATCAATCACAACTAAACAATAAAAAAATCACAACTTTATGAAACACCAAAAATTCATATTAAGTACTGTCATCATCTTGGCAAGTTTATTAAATGTTTACGGAAGTACACATACAACATACAATATTGAGCATTATAATATTAATACTAACACTATTAATTTACAGTTAAAAGAAGCGTCTTTAATTCAGGTGTTTAATTTAATTGAAAAACAAACAGATTTAAAATTCATTTATATTTCTAACGCACTTTACCAAAACACAAAAGTTGATTTAAATGTCAATAATCAACCTTTAGAAACCGTGTTAAAGACGTTAAAGCAAAAATCGCCAATCGATTTTAAAATTACAGATAATGGCATTTTAGTTAAGCCGATAACCCAAACGGTTTCTAAGATTAATCAAGAGAATATTACCATAAAAGGTGTGGTGTACGACGAGACTAATACGCCTGTGTTAGGAGCTAATATCTACGCTACAGCGTATAATATTGGTGCTGTAACGGATTATGATGGCCAGTTTACAATTACCGTTCCTGCGGATACGAAGATGTTAAAAATCACTTACATCGGATACGAAGACGTCGATTTTCCTTTAGATGGTCAATTAGAAATTGTAGTGAATTTAAAACCTCACTTTGCAGCACTGAACGAAGTTGTTATTACAGGACAAGGTGCTAGTGTACAACGAAAACGGTTATCTAGTAATGTTGAAGTGCTTAAGTCTGAAGATTTAGCCGGTTTGCCATCGCAACGTATAGATCAATTGATTGCCACCAAATTACCAAATACGCAGATTAATTTTACCGGAGGCCAGTCGGGAGCAACTACATTAATTAGATCTCGAGGTATTAATTCAGCCTTTCTCAGTTCAACACCAGTATTTTATATCGATGGTGTGCGTATGGATAACTTAAACACCACTAGTGCTTTAGGTGGTGGTAGTGCACAAGGTGCTGCTATGAGTTCTATCGCAGATATTCCAATGGATAATATAGAGCGTATTGAGTACATTAATGGTGGAGCCGCAACCACATTATACGGTTCAGATGCCGCGAACGGAGTAATTCAAATTTTTACCAAAAAAGGAAGCTCTAGAGGAACACAAATTACAGCTTCAACGCAAATGGGAATCATAGCGCCAACTGCAGATTTCCTTTATTTTGATCGCTCTAAAGACTTATTATTTGAAACAGGAACTTATCAAAAATATAACTTAAGTATAAGTGGAGGTAACTCTGAAGGTTTTGGTTATAGTTTTTCTGGAAATTTTTTAGATAACACCGGAGCTCAAATTGCAGAAAATAACGCCAACAAGAAAATAGATTTTAGCACTGGTTTTAAAGCGAAATTAGGAGATAAAGTAACCTATAATAGTTCTTTTATTTATGTGAATAATACGTACAACAGAAACCGAAATGGTAATCAAGGAGGATATACAGGTTTATGGTTTGCAGAAAGTGGTGCTTCGGTTTTAAAAGGGTTTAACAATAGGTTAGACGACCTTAGTGCTGCCGAGTTTAGTGAAATTAAAGATTTTGTGAAAACTGCAGAAGAACTACAAGACAACGAAATTTCAATAAATAGATTTACAACCTCTCAAAGTTTCGCTTACAAACCTGTAAATAATTTTGAAGCTAAATTTGTTGGAGGTATCGATTATAGAGTTCAGAACGATCAAACCATTCAAACCAACGAGTACTTATCACATACAACTCAAACTCGTGTTACAGACGAAGGCAATATAACCAATGTAGAACGTAAATATTTTGGTATTACTTTAGAATTAAGTGCACAACATAAATTTGAAACGGGTAACTTTTCGTTTATCTCAACTCTAGGTGGCCAGTTGTTTAGAAACTCAGATCATCAAATTCAGTACACTGGTACAAATATTAGAGATGGAGCCGAAACGATTAGCGATGCGGCTATAAAAACAAGTGAAGAATATTTAGCAGAAGTGCTTAACTATGGTTTCTATTTTCAAGAAAATATAGGGTTTAAAGATAAGTTGTTCTTCGACTTAGGTATTCGTGGCGACCGTAACCCCTCATTTGGTGATAATATCGGTACACAATATTACCCTAAAGCTGGTGTGTCTTATTTAGTAAGCTCAGAACCTTGGTTAGAAAATGCAACAGCTATAAATTCTTTACGATTACGAGGAAATTACGGTGTCGCAGGTAATTTACCACCTGCTTTTGTAAATGAAAGAACTATAGATTTTGATGGTTTTTTAGGAGAACAAGCCGCCTTTTTTGGACAATCTGGAAATCCGGATTTAAAACCTGAAAAAACCACAACTTTCGAAGTTGGAATAGACGCAGCCTTGTTTAATAACAGAGTAAACTTATCGGTAGGCTATTACAATGCAAATACCAAAGATGCCTTGTTCTACGTGCCGCCAACACCATCTAGTGGCTATGCAAGTAGTCAATTGTACAATATCGGAGAGATCGAAAATAAAGGATGGGAAATAAACGCCAACTTTATTCCTATTCAAACCGAAAATGTAACTTTATCGCTTAATGTATCTATAAATACTTTAGATAACTTAGTCGTAGATTCCGGAGGTGTGGCGCCATTTAATATCAATGGATTTAGTGCTAGAACCATTCAAACGGTAGTGGAAGAAGGGTATCCTATCGGCTATATTAGAGGAAACTATGGAACTTTTGATGAGAATGGTGTTTTAGAGTCTACAACGGCACAATCGTATTTAGGGACTACGATTCCAGATTTATTTGGTAATCTAGGAATGAACTTCGCTTATAAGAACTTCAGTTTCTATGCCAATGGTAGTTACCAAAAAGGAGCTTACGCTAATAGTTTCGATCAACAGTTTAGATTTCTATATGGTGCTTCAGATGATATTGTACCAGCTGCTGAGGTTGAAGCTAACGGCACTTCAAATTGGTTGAATTTTACAAACTTATTTACAGAGAAGACTGATTTTATAAAAATTAGAACCATGGGAATAAATTACAATTATATCCCTAAAAACACCAAAACTATTAAATCCGTATTAATTGGTTTTAGTGTGAATAATCCACTCAATTTTACAGCATCGTCATTTGATCCTGAAGCTACCATTAGTGGTTCAGCAACGGGTCAAGGTGGTGCTTCTACTGGTGGTATTTCTTACGCTACGTACTCTGCGCCTAGAGAATTTTTAACCTCATTAAAAATAAACTTCTAAAAACAAATAACATGAAAACAGTATATATATACATCACCGTTTTGTTTCTGACACTTACCGCATGTGTCGATAACCCTAATGTTACCGAAGAGGATTTCTTGGATAATACTAACTCTGCAACGAGTTGGATTATGGGAATTAAAAGACAACTTGCCTTAACCATGAATGAGATCGTCATCAATTCTGAAATGGTATCGGATAATTATTTTAACAATTATACACTTTATAATAAAGTCTATGATATTCCTCAAATTGATTATACAGATATCGATGGGAATAGTATGCAAGTTGAAATTGGAGCCTTAAGAGAAATGGCAGAATATGCTTTAGAAACGGTATTGCCTAGCGATCCAGATGCAACAGCACAACAATGGTCTTATGCTTATTTTGCTAAAGCTTACGCCTTAATATTATCTGGTGAAAATTTCACGGGTTTACCAATGAACAGTAATGGTGAGGCTTATTCGCCAAGCGAATTATTAGACGCGAGCCTTAGTTATTTAGATCTTGCGATTGAAAACGAAAGTGATGCTGAAACCATTTCAGCGTACCAGTTATTAAAATCTAGAGTGTACCGTAGTTTAGGAGATAGAGCGAATGCAAAATCTTTTGCTCAAACTGTAATTAGCAATACTAGCTTGTTGTTTACTGTAGAATTTGATGGCACCAATGGTGTTTCTAATGAAATTCAAAATGCCACGTTTACAGCTAGCGAAAATAGATTTGCACCATTACCAAGGTTAGACTTTTTAGACCCTAAATTTTTTGATATAGGTACGGCTGCAGAAGATCAAAAACCAATGGCTCTTGCTAAAGTAGAAGAAGCGTATTTAATTTTGGCGGAAGCGTATACGGCTGAAAATAATTTGGAAATGGCAACCGCTACATTACATGATTTAATAGACAATGTGCTAAGTGCGAGACCTGTGATGTATTTAGATGATAGCGAGGAATTAAGAAATGGAACCAACAGACAAGATTACCCAACCACAGCGGTAGATGTTCGTTTTGAAAGTGGACAAGAATTTAGATCGGGTTATGTCTTAGATAGACAAGCAGATCTTATTCCTGTTTACACTGTTTCTGGAACAAGCGTTTCGCATCTGGCTATTGATGCAGCCGAAAATATAGATGATGTATTATACCTTATTTATTTAATGCGTCAAGAGATTTTTATCAGTGAGGGTAGACGTTCAAACGACTTAGGTATTAAGTTTCCTGTGTCTCAAACCGAACAGTTAAACAACCCTAATATTTCAGATGAATTTACAGTGCCTGTGATTCCTAGTTTTATTCCTATGGAACTTGGTTTAGATGATTTTACTGTAGATGAAACGACAGGAAATGTGACGATGCTTTACGATATGAATCGTGTGTTGGTCGCCAATAAAACGTCAACTCACGTATTGCCTTTTAATTAATTTAGAAATATGAAAAAGCAATTGAGATATATTTATGTTCTGATATCAGCGTGTTTTGGCTTCAACCTTATCGCTGCACAAGAGGCAAAGCACTTGGTGATTATTAGTATCGATGGGTTTAGACCAGATTTTTATTTGCAAGACCAATGGCCCACTCCTCATATTAAGGATTTAGCTCGTAATGGTATTGCAGCTAAAGGGGTTAATGGCATTTTTCCAACGGTGACCTATCCATCACATACCACTTTAATTACGGGTGTAGGTCCAGATAAACATGGGGTTTATTACAATACTAAAGTTTCGGAAGAAGGTACAACAGGTAACTGGTATTATGATTTTAATTCTGTAAAAGCGGAAACCTTATGGGAAGCTGCTAAAAACGCCGGATTAAAAACAGCTTCTGTGTCATGGCCTATTACAGTAAATGCCAATGTTATTGATTATAACATCCCCGAAATTTGGTCTTTTGATAATCCGAGAGATCGACGTGGTGCGACTCAAAAATATGCAACGCCTAAAGGTTTGTTTGAAGAGGCTATAGCGAACGCAACAGGTAACTTAGACGTGAATGATTATAACTTAAGTTCCTTGAGTATGGATCAAAATTTGGGTCGAATAGCTGGCTATATTATCAGAACCTATATTCCAAATTTATTAACGATTCATTTACCAAATACCGATGGAGCACAGCATAGAAATGGACGTGATGGTGTTGGTGTCGAAAAGGCAATTGCTGGAGCCGATCAAGCTGTCAGTACGATAATGGATGCTTTAAAAAAAGCTAATATTTTAGAGCAAACCAATATTATTATCACTGGAGATCATGGTTTTTACACGGTACATTCTAGTATTGCTGCCAACCTATGGTTAAAAGAATTAGGGGTCTTGGATAAAGACACCTTCTTTATAAGTACTGGTGGTTCGGCTTTCTTACATATGAAGGATAAAAACGATACCAAAACATTAGAAAAAATTGTAGATAAACTCGAAGGTTTACCTTTTAGTATTAAACAAGCGTTTCGAATTATCTCAAGAGATGAGATGACTTCTAGAGGAGCTAATCCGGATGCTGTTTTGGCTTTATCTGCAAACGATGGTTTTAGTTTTAATAATGATAGAGAAGGAGATTTGATTAAACCGGCACATGGTGGTAAACATGGTCAGTATCCAGATACTAAAAATATTCAAACGGGTTTTGTAGCCTATGGTCCAGATTTTAAAAAAGGTGTGGTGTTTTCTGAAATTCAAATGGAAGATATTGCAACTATAGCTGCTTATGTTCTTGGAACGCAATTAGAAGCTTCTCATGGAATTGTATATAAGAGCATGCTAAATGATAGTCGTAAGGATTAATAATACCAATTATTAAATTTTTTACAATAAAAAAGCAAGAGTTCGGTTTCTCTTGCTTTTTTTATGCGATTATATTTTATTTTAATGTTATGACTGATACTTTTTCTTTAACTGCGTTAGCATTTCTGAAGTCATTTTTTTAAGATCAAAATCGTGGGACCAGTTCCAATCCTTTCGCGCTACGCTATCATCTATAGAAGTTGGCCAACTGTTTGCAATGGCTTGTCTGAAATCTGGTTTGTAGCTCATTGTAAAGTCTGGCATTTCAGTTTTAATACTTTCTGCAATCTCTTTTGGTGTAAAGCTCATAGCCGCTAAATTGTAAGACGATCTGATGGTAATATTTTCAGAAGGTGCTGCCATAAGTTCAGTGGTCGCTTTTATAGCATCATCCATAAACATCATAGGTAAGTTGGTGTCTTCAGCTAAAAAGCTTTCGTATTTACCTTCTTTTATCGCTTCGTGATAAATTTCAACAGCATAATCCGTAGTTCCTCCTCCAGGCATAGCCTTATGGCTAATAATACCAGGATAACGAATGCTTCGTACATCTACACCATATTTGTCGTGATAATATTCGCACCAACGTTCACCGACTTGTTTGGTAATACCGTAAACGGTTGTTGGCTCACAAATGGTATGTTGTGGTGTGTTTTTGTTTGGTGTAGTTGGTCCAAAAACAGCAATACTGCTTGGCCAAAATACTTTTTTGATTTGTCCGCCTTTAGCTAAATTAAGCACATGGAATAATGAATTCATATTGAGATCCCATGCTTCCATCGGATATTTTTCGCCTGTAGCACTAAGTAAAGCAGCCATAAGATAAACCGTATCTACATTATGATTAATACAACAATCTTTAATGGCATTAAAGTTTTTAGCATCTAAAATTACAAATGGTCCAGCATTAACCAACTCTAATTTTCTAGTATTAATATCACTTGCAATAACATTATCTACACCATGAATGTCTCTTAACTTAGTCGTTAATTCTGTTCCTATCTGCCCACAGGCACCAATGATTAATATTTTTGAAGACATGTGCTCTTTTTGAATTTTCGCCAAAAGTAATAAGAATTTAGGCGTCGTAATATTAAAATTTTCAGAAAAAGAGAGCGTTATTAAGAATTCTTCAATTTAGTTTCTGTAGCACATACTAAATCATTACAATTGATAGTTTAGTATATTTACAGTCAAAATTAGTTCCGCTATATGAAAATTAAATTCGTTGTTTTATTATTATGTGGTGTTATAGTTATGAGTTGCGATGACTCTGGTAATAGCACTACAACAGATATAGAAGCCACAGAAATCCCACAAGAGCGCAAAAAAATTACAGCTAAAACTATTGAGAGCATTGAGTATATGGATTATGCACTGAGTAGCGAAAGCGAAAATGCAATTGCGGCTTGGGACAGATATCACGAACTAGCAACACAAATCGGTTATTTAAAGAAAGCAGATTTTTCTTTTTTTAATGGTGATTTAGACCTCCTAAAAAAGTTTATAAAAGAATTTAAAACGCAGATGCCAGAGCAGTTTAAAACTAATTTAATTATTTCAAGAAATGCTATCGTTGAAACAGAGCTTTTAAAGCTTAACGAAAACCTAACGATAGATAATATTAGTAGAGAGGAAAAATTATCAAATATAAAAGCCCTTTTTATAGCTTTTTCTAATCTTAATTATCTCATTAATAAAAAGCTTGAAGGTGATTTTTATAATCAAATTCAACCAGAATAATTATAAAACTAAAAAAGCAACTCATTGAGCTGCTTTTTTTGATTATGTTCTAATATAAAGTATTATTCTTTTTTCTCAGCAGCACGTTTAGCACGTTGAGCTTTCTGAGCCTCTAACGCTTCTCTACTAATCTTGGCAAGATTAAAATTAGGATCTATAGCTAAGGCATCGTTCATAAATTTTAAGGCAGCATCCATATTCGTTTCTTTGTTCTCAGTAAATGTTAATAAGCCTTTAAGGTACATTAATGCTGCTTTCATAGATGTTTCATAAGGTTGTTGTTGCTCGTAAAACGCACGCTTCATGTCTTCAGTAACATTAGCCATGGCGTAATCAATGTTTAATCGTGCGCCAACTAAGTCCTTAGTTTGAATTTTCATTTCAGCCATCTCATAAGCCAAATACACATTTGGGTTGCGCTTATATAATACTTCAAAATGCTCTAAAGCCATTTCTATTTGATTAAGATTTTTTAATGCTAAAGCTTTTACCTCTACATTCATGTCCGAATCTGTTGGGTTTTTCTCTACACCAATGGTGTTTAAAGCTTGCATATATTGTCCTTCAGAAAGATAGATATAAGCCAACGTATCTTTACGTGCTACAGAAGGTTCTAAAACATCGAGATGTGTCATGGCGTTGATAACACCTTGCTTATCACCTTGCTTTTTCATTTGCTTGTAATAGGCTTCATAATGTTTTTTTAACTCTGTATTTGTCTGTGCAAATACAGCTACTGAACATAACATAAGTATTGCAGTTGTAATGGTCTTCATTTTTTTTAGTTTATTGTTCTTTGATTATTTTAATTTTAAAGTGCTAAATCTATAAAAATTAATAAGAAAGGGTCTTAAAAATCTATTAATTTCTAGGGTATCTCCTTAAAGGTGTACTTTAATAGTTGGACCAATAGTGAGCTATCGATGAGTTTTCCTTTGCTTTTTGTTACTGAGTTAAACTCAGGTAGTGGTAAATTATGATGTTGACAATAATCTATATAATATGTTTTTTTACTTGGATGTATTGGGTATGCAGCGTTTAAGGCTACATTCCATAGTTCATTTTTAAGTATTGTACTGATGATCGCTATACAGTCGGTTTTATGAATTAAATTAATGGGAGCTTCAGGATTTGGGATATTGGTTTTTCCAGATAAAAATTTAGAAGGATGACGGTCCTTATCCACCAAGCCGCCAAAACGTAGAATAGTCGTTTTAAAATTAGGGTTGGTGCTAAGCATTTGTTCAATGGCTATAAGTTGTTTACCACTTTTGGAGGTAGCATTTGGAACTGTGTTAGACCTTATAATAGGATAGTGAAAATTATCTTTATAAACGGAAGTAGAACTAATGTATAATACCTGTTTGATGTTGTGGTGTTCTATAGCATGCATAAGATGCTTTATCTCTGCCACGTGATTTTTATTTGGCTGTTTCCTTAAACCAGGAGGAATATTAATAATTACGATATTACTTCCGATTAAAAACTTGGAATAGTCCCCTGAAATTGTGGTTTCTGATAAGGTGACTAAAAACGGTTGAATACCATTACTTTTTAAAACACTCAACTTATCTGTTGAGGTCGTAGAGCCATTTGTGGTATAGCCTTCTTTAATTAATTGTTGAGCTAAAGGAAAGCCTAACCAACCACAACCAATGATGCTTATTTGTGTATTCAAATTTTTATAATAAATGTTTTGGGTAAAAATACGGAATATATGTGCTTTTGTGTTTTGATTTTTTTAAATGGTTAATTTTCAGTATTTTTAGAACAATCTCTAACCTTTAAAATTATAACGTTATGGCCATAAAAAGTTTTCAAGGATCTCGTAAGCAACAAAATACTAGCGATGTTACACAGTTAAAAGTAAAAGATTATATGTCTACAAAACTTATAACGTTTAGACCTGACCAAACAGTTCAAGAGGTGGTAGAGGCTTTAATAAAACATAAGATTTCTGGTGGACCTGTGGTAAATGAACGGCAAGAGCTAGTAGGTATTATTTCGGAAGGAGATTGCCTAAAGCAGTTAAGTGAAAGCCGGTACTATAATATGCCACTTAAGCACGATAATGTAGAATTACGGATGGCTAAAGGAGTCGAAACTATTGATGGTAACATGGATGTGTTTGATGCTGCTAATAAGTTTTTAAATTCTAAGCGACGACGTTTCCCAATTGTAGAAAATGGTAAACTTGTAGGCCAAATTAGTCAGAAAGATATTTTAATTGCTGCGCTGGAGTTGAAAGGCGAAAATTGGAACAGTGCTACAAAAAAAGGTAATTAATCATCGCGTTTAACCAAGGCGTAATATTCCCCTTCAAGAGGTAAGTAACCTTGGTCATACACAAAATAATAGATGGTGCCAGCTTTGGTTGTGTAAGTGCTAGTAAAATAATTAAAATCGAAACCTTTTTCAACCATTTTAGCTCTAGAGCATTTCATCTTCTTATGAGGATTTAATGCTTCTAAAATTCTGTAATTTTTGCGCAATCGGTTATTGGTATTTCTAATAAGATTTTTAGAATCTTTATTTAGACGATTATTTTGTGCATTTCTACAGCCATCGCTGCAGTATTTTTTATCTATTCTACCTACGATTACATCACCACATTCCGGACACTTTTTTCGCATAACTTTAAATTAACTTCTTACAATATACTAATTTATAACGTTATAGGGAATTGGTAATAACAACAGTATTGGTGTTGTTTACTTTTTTGTATACATCAACTTTATAGACTTTTGTTTTAAGGTAGTTAATGAGGCTTTCAACGTTAGTTATATGAGATTCTTTAACAGAGGCATTAAAAAGTAAAGATCCTTTAGAAGATTTTGTTTTTAGAATATAATCCCAGAATGCTGTGCTTAAAAACTGATCTGGTACTAAAAGATCGATATACAGGTCAATTATAATAAGGTCGAAAACTTTGGTATTGGTTTCAACAAAATGAAACGCATCTGCACAATGGATTTTGAGATGGTCGTTTTCTACAATTCCAAATTCAGATTTTGCGATGTCAATAATAACAGGATCTATTTCTACAGCTTCGATAGAGTTGGTATAATTAAAGTGGTTTCTAAGTGTTTTAATCACACTACCTCCACCCATGCCTAAAATTAAAATAGAATTGATTTTAGAGAATTCAACCTTCTCTAGTCCAAATTTTAATATGCGCTGTAAAGACCCATAACTGTAATTGGCATTTTTAGAATTGAGGTGTTTTTTTCCATTATACCAAGTAATCTCTAGTGTTCCACTGTATTTAGATTCTATGGTTTTGGTAATAGGATAAATGTAACTGAGCAATGGCTTCATCGTTACCAAGAATTGGTTTTTGGTTTTAAGATGGGCTCTCCTCTTTATTTTTATTGTACTTTGTATAGCTTATATTTTTCTTTTCTAGAATAGCATAAAACTTGCGTGGTGAGATTTTTAAGTCCTTAGTGACCTCGCTTACTTTTTTCTTCCCTTTTTTATAAAGTTTTAAATTTTCATTGACTTTTTTGTTGAAGTAATAGTCTTTCAGTTTGTCAACAATTTGTAATTCTGTTAAGTTAGAGTCACTCGCATAGTTGTCAATTTCTGCTTTAATAATTGATAGTTTACTTTTCATAAGTGGTATTTTTTCTTCTTCTTCTTCTTTCTGTTTTACTACCTATTGCAGGTGGCTTTCTTTTGTACTAAAATAAAAAATAAATATTAAACCATAAATACCGTAAGGCTTCACATTAACCATGGTTAGTGATAAAGTTCTTATTGTTAGAAATTTAAAATGACGATAAGTATCTTCATTTTTGATATACATTTTATGGTCTGTTTTTATTCATTTAACATCCAGTCAATTAAATTTTGAGTATCTACAATGGCCCAACTATGTGGATGTCGATCTCCATTAGAACGATAGCCTTTATTTTGTGTAGGAATATAAGAGACGTCTTTAAAGTTATGATTTTGCAACGATTGAGAAAGCTTTTTTATATAGTACGCATTTAATTCGTTGTATTTGGCCATCATGGTGTTTTTCCACCATAACGTGTCTGGTTCTGTATACAATCTAATCTTAGTGTTTTTAAGATTTTTAATGTTGTTGAAGTTGTTGGTCTTAGACGTAAAAACAGCATACTTTTCATAACGTGATAGACTATCATTTGGATGACCAAATGTAGAATTTAAAGTTTTAAGCAACCAAGTGCTTTCTTGCACTGCAGCATTAGAGACGTTACGATCAACGTTTGTTTGTGCAGTGTTGTACAAGGCGACTAAATCGATTGGTGAATCTACAATAAAAACACCCTTAGGAATAATGTGTGCTTCCTTATCTGTTAATGCATTGCTAACTAAAAGGGCCATATTACCTCCACTTGAAAATCCACCAATGTAAACATTGTTAACCGATAAATTATGCAATTTAAAAATGCTGTGAAATTGTTCTGTTAATTGGGTAAGTTCTTGTTCTTTTAACCATATTTTTCGATTGTAATTCATGTACAAAACTGCGATATTATGGTCTTTGGCTTTTTCAAGAATTTTAAATTCGCGTTTAATGTCTGATGCATTCTCTGGAAAGCCACCAAAAAGCACTAAAACAGCATTTGCAGGTTGAGATGATGTATGTAATTCATAGTCTTCTTCTATAATATCTTTAAATATAATCGGTGTTACGGTCGTTTTCGTTTCGTCGTTATTATTCTTACAAGAAAAGTTAAGGTTAGCAAAGATCAATAGGCATAACAATTGTTTTAAATAGCGCATGGTAGTTTTTTTAATTCAATTATAATCTAAGACTCCAAATTTCGTGTATAGGATCTCCTTTGCTCGAGAAACCTGTATGAATCCATTGATCATTTTCAATTTTAAAATTGAATTCTAAAGATATACCAGCCTTAGATGTATCTTTTGAAAAGAATTTTATATGCTCGGTGTATATACCGTTTTTGGTAGTATAGGTGCCTCCTCCTGTTCCTAGAAATTGTTTGGTTTTCGTATTGTAAGCAATCCATTGAAATCGTGTGCCAGATAAAATTTTCATCGTTTTCCTTGGTCTACTAATATCTCTTAATTGTGTCTTTCCGTTTCTTACTCTGCCAGACATCAGCCAGGCCCCTTGCAGTTGTCCTGGGCTTCCGTTATCTATTTTTACAAATTTTAATTGACTCTCAACAATTTGAAAAGCATCTGTAGTTAACTTCACTTTATAATCTACTTCAGCACCTACTAGTTCAGGATTATCAGTGTTAAACTCTATGGTTTCAGTAATGGTATTATCCATTATAGACCAAGAACCTCCATTACTTTTTATAAATTCTCCGGTTGAAGTATTATAGGTTGTAGAGACTTGGTAGGCTTCTGTAAAAATAACGACGGTTTCTAACTGGTCTCCTTGGGCTGTTGTGGTTGTGTTTTTCCAAGCTCCAATAAGGCTTTGGGCATCAGAGGAAAAGGAGACTAATATGCAAGTGAGGACTATAGCAATCTGTTTCATGTTTATCTTAATTTGTAAACGTATGTTTATTTTAAATTGTAAACGTACTTTACAACCGTATGTGGTACGATTTATATGCTAAAATAATAGTAGGAAAGTGGATTTTATAGGGATCTGTAGCCTTAAAGATACGGATATATTTGGATTATTCTTCAATTTTTCATTCTCGTTTGGTCATACGTGAAATGAAAGTTGGAGTTAAAATCTTAAGAAAAGTGTGCCTTTCAGGCTTTATTTTAAGTGTTCAGAAGAGTTATGGGGTTAACTATAGGTGAAATGAACACATTGTTGTGAGTAGTTATTTTATTTTTTCATTTTTATTAAAATCGGGTATTTCTTTCCACTTATATAAGTCCAACCTGCTACTAAAATCCAATTATCGTGAATACTTAAATTTATCTCCAGATCATTGTGTTCCATAAAATATAGAGCTGTTTCATAATCGTTTTGATTTTTTTCGTTGATTACTATCTTATTCTTGTTTCCAAGGTCAATTTCGCGAGCATAAAATTCAGGTGAATAAAGTCCATATCCGAATTCAAAATCATCGTTTTCGCATAGATTTTCAAAAACATTTTCATCCGCTTTGATTGTTAAGTCAAAAATTTTATTTCCGTCAATTTGTATGGTTGTATTACCGGAATCAATTTTAAAGTCAAATTCTCCAATAGTGAACTCTTCTTTTATTTCTTCCTGTTTCTTTTTAAAGATATTTATCATTTTCTCAAATTACCTACAACGTGTTTATGTAAGATTAGTTGCGCGTTTAAGTAACTAATTTAGCCAATAAAAACCGAATAGCATATTCCGCAAGAATATTCGTAAATAGGCTAGAACTAGCAATGAATTATACACGGTGTTGTGAGCAGTTATTTTATTATTAATTCACTTAAAGGTTTGATGTCTATAGAATTTAGCTTTAATTTTTCCATAGCTTTATTCTCAACTTTCTTACTTGAAAAACTAATAAGCAAGTCAGAATTTGATATTTCTGGATACCTCAAAGAAGTTCCTTTCGATAATTCAATAAGTTCTTGATATCTATCTTCATTCTCTCTAACAAAACCTTTTGGTACTTGGTTAGGGCTTAACCAAATCCAACTTCCATCTAATTCACTTCTATACTCGTCATATCCGTGAGCAAAATTATCTGGTTCTTCAAATTCGATATTTAGTGTTTTTTCAAGTTCTTTAGAGATTTCCGTAATAGTTTTATTTGTTCTGATAACTAACTCATCATCTATGTCATAATCAAGTTGAGTTAAATATTCCGAGAAAGATTCCGCAATTAATCTTTAACTATCACTTTCTACACTGATATAAGTTATCTGTGGATTTTCTTTGTTTTTTCTATAATCAAGACATATATGCCAATGTCCATCGCCATCAAACGGGATTAATCCGTTTAGTTCAAAACTTACCCAATCTTTATAATCTGTCCAGTCTACATCTGTAAGAGAAGGGAAATGCGGACCAATTCCATAAATTTGTTCGTTTAGAGATTCCTTAAGTGTTTTTCTGATGTAACCTCCGTTTTGAATTTTCAATAATTCAACAAGCTCTTTAGGTAATTTATATCCTAATTTTATTTCTGCATTTTCCAAAATTTCATCAGTCAATTTAGGTTGCAAATATGGAAGGTAAATAGGCTTTTGCCAGATTAATTCTAATTCTATCATTCTCGGTTTTCTCTAATTACACACAACGGTCTCGTATAACCGTCAGTTACGGATAAATATACGGAGTTTTTCGGTTAAGCACTGACGTTAGCAATTCCGAGTGGATTCGGACGTAATCGAATTCGCCGTAATTGCGGTTATACATTGTTGTGCATAATCTTAAATCATTAATATTTCCTTCTTAATTTCAAAGTATCATTAAGTTTAATAATTCCTTGACCTTCATCATACTTAATGTAGGTAAAATGTGGGAAAATTAAATTTGAGTCTATCATTCCGTTTTCATAATCAAGCGTTGGAATATTATTCAAGTTTTCAAATTTGCTTTTATTCATTGAGATATACATAATTGAAAAGTCTCCTGAATCTAATCGTTTTGCTTTATAAACCATTGTTTTGAACTGAAGGTCTTTAAGATTAATCGAATCTCCAAACTCTTTTCTTTCTTTTATGTAATCAAGTTCAAATACATTTGGGATAAAATGTACACTTGTTTCACCAGGAACGACTATCTGAATTACAATATTATTCGCTCTAGATTTTCCATTATTTACAATGGGATAAGCAAGTTCAATATTTTTTGGTCTAAAAGGATCTAAATCTGGATTATTTTGATGAATTTCAATTACCGGTAATAATTCAGCTTCTATCCCTTTTTTATAGGTTTCATAATATGGACTTTGTAAATAAACTCCATAAATGGTAACCGCACCAATGATAAATCCACCTATCCATTTTGATAAGGAATTCAGAGTTTTTATAACTTGTGATTTTCTTTTTTTCTTCTTCTTACCCAATTTTTTTCAGCTTGTGCCCAACGGTTTTGTGTATGGTTAGTTGCGTGGTTAGGCAACTAAATTAGCAAACTTTTACGAACCCGAGAAAATTCCGCAGGAATTTTCGCAGGTAAGCACATAAAAAGCAATTAATTATACACGGTGTTAGCCACTGCAATTTTTGTTAATCAGCTATTAATTTATCGTATTCCTCAGAGCTTTTATAATTTTTAAATCCCTCTAAAGAGTTGATTTTCCATTTCAAATCTATCTTTTTTGCTGTTATCTCATAATTCATAGAGTGATATTGGTTTCCTGTTTTCCAATTTAAGTTGAAAGTTGCTAAACCATTATTAATTTTTAAATCATCTATAATTATTGTTTCCCAGTATCTGTCGGGAAAATCTTGACAATTACACCATTCATCTGCTTCGTATGCCCAAATTGGAATTCCGTCATTTATGTTTCTCCATTCAGTTCCAGCTTTTTTAATAGATTTATCAATATTGGACGCAATGTTCTTGTGGTAAATTATAAAATCGTTTGTAAAGAAATTTGTTTTGTTGAGTATTTGTACATTCTTATCGTATGTATTCCAATCAATTCCAATAAAAATACTGTCATTCCCTTTTTCATAATTTAGAGGTAAGTCTGGAAGATAAGTTTCAGAATGCCAATAGTATGCTTTTCTCATTAACTTAATTAGCTCTGTGCTATCATTTTCGATTATGTTAATTATTTCAGCATCATCAGTTTTTATTTCCTTTTGATTAACCTTAGAATTTTGCTTTTTCGATTCAGAACAATTGGTCAAAAAACCGAAACCAAGGAATAGAATTATTATGTGAAATTTCAAATTCATATGTAGTTTTTTCATTGTTGTGGCTAACGGTATTGTGTATGGTTAGTTGCGTGTTTCAGCAACTAATTTAGTAAACAAAAACGAACGCGAGAAAATTCCGAAGGAATTTTCCAAATAAGCAACGACCAAAGCAATTAATTATACACGTTGTTAGGCACAGTATTTATTTTATTCCGCTTTGTTCAATTAAGAAAATGATATTGGTTCCAGTCAAATTTAAACCATATCTTGTCATTTCATTGTCAACTATTTGCGGTGTTTGTCCTTGTCCATGTCCACCTAATTTGTTTCGAATTGTAGGGATTCCACTTTCAAGTAAGTTCTTTAAAGATGTAAATTGATTTTGGGTGAAAGTCGGAACTAATTGATTTTTAAAACAGATTTGTATTAAAGTTTTAGCTGTGTCAGTCTGTTTATAAGTCCATCCTTTTTCAGAACAAATAATCTTCATTGTACTTTCAAAAGCTTTCAAACATTCGGTTAAACATTCTTTATTTCTTCCGTGTCTATAATGTTCATGAGCTTTTAAATATTCCTCATTTGCTCCATCAAATTTATTATTCCATAATAGCGAAATCGTTGGTTTTGTTATTTCAGCATGAGTATAGGTCGAATCAACTCTTATAATTTCACTTCCGTCAAAAGAATAACCAATTCCATGTTCTTTAAATCGTTCATTTAGTTCTTCTATAGCCTCATCTGGTTTAATTTTAATTTCAGTATTCCATTCATATTCATCAAAAGATTGTTTTATAATTCTATCTATAAATTTAAACGAGAGTTCAATTACATCAATTGCTTTTTCAGTATCTTCAGTTGATAAAAGGAAGTTCAAAACGTGATCTTCATCATTTTTTGAATATCTATCTCCTAAACTAAAAATCCCATATTCACGACAAAGAGTTTGGTGTATAAAGTCATAAGCTTCTTCAGGTTTATCTTCATGTCCATGTTTCCTAATTCCAATAGCATCTTTTATGATGTGAATAATCTGAACTCTTAAATGTTGTGGAATATTATCATAAGTATAAATTTCAGGAAATTCGCCTCTTAATCTCTTTTGTCTTTTAGAAAATAAATCAAATATTGCCATTTATTTATTGAATTGAAGTTGGTTTGGTCATATTGTGCCTAACGGTTTTGTGTATGGTTAGTTGCGTGTTTAAGCAACTAATTTAGTAAACAAAAACGAACGCGAGAAAATTCCAAAGGAATTTTCCAAATAAGCAACGACCAAAGCAATTAATTATACACGTTGTTGGCAAATCGTTTTTTATTTCAGTTCATATTCTTTTTTAAAAACAAACTCAATCGGTTTGTCTTTCATTTCCATTCCGTTGTATTCAAAGAGCGTTTCATTTGTTGCGTTTTCTCCATTTTCTCCAAATAAGAACGAAATCGAATTCCGAGTTGTTAAATCTCTATTTTTTAATTCTGCAATAAGTTCGTCGAAAAAATATTCAGAGTCGAGTAAGTCGTCTTTATATTCCGTCAGTTTATTCAATTCCAGTTTGCTAAACCACCAACTTTCCATAAAATCCTCATCATAATATTCTAATTCAGAATCTTTGGCAAATTCAGATTCGGGATTGTCGTCGTTTTCATAATCAAAATTAAGATAGTTTTTGTAGAGTTCGTCTTCAGATTCAAAAGTTCCAATCCAAACGCAAATTATCTTTTTAGTCATAAATTCTTAAATGTTTGCCAACGGTCTCGTATAAGATTAGTTGCGTGGTTTAAGCAACTAATTTAGCAAATAAAACCCGAATAGAAAATCCGCAAGGATTTTCGTAAGTAGGCTAGAACCAAGCAATTAATTTTATACATTGTTGGCAGTAGTTATTTTTTTATAATATCAAATTCCTCAAGTTCTTTAATTGTTAGCATAGTTTTATTTTGTTGAGCTTTTCCTTTTATGCGAATAGGCCATTCGTTTTTATGAGCTTCTATGGCTTCAATATATTCATCACTTCTAAGAATAATTTTAATTGTTTCTGTATTTCCAGAAACATCAGCATCAATAGTAACTTCATTTTTGGTCGAATGTAGAGGTGATGAAGAAGAAAGTCTTTTAATGTATCCAATTGCCTCTAAAGGAACAACCTCAAGTAAAAGCTTTTTTACATCTCTTAAATATTTTGTAAAATATGGAATACTTTTTTGAACTCTTTCAGTTTCAATTTTTCTAATTCGGTTGTGCGATGATAATTGATATTCTAAATTATTAATATGTGATTTTGTATAAATATTTTTTATGGAATTGAATAACTCATAATTTAAAATGGGTGAAATATCTTGAAGATAATTTTCTGTAATATCCATTTTAATTTTAGCATTAAATATATTCTCCTCTAGGTATTCTAAAGTATCAAAAAGTTTATCATTTATGTCTTCAGTTTCAATTTTAGAGAAAGCTGTATAAATTGTGTCGTTTGGAATTTCTAACCTTGTTACATAACTTCCCTTTTCGGTTTGTAAGGCTCTACAGCGATTTAAATAGCCTTCTACTTCATATTTTGCGTCTCCAAAAATTGGTTTATTAGTAGCTGTAAATATTACTGCTTGAGATAAAACTTTTTTAAAGTTTTCTAATGAGTCAATATGTTTCTGAAATGAAATTGTTCCGTCAGATGAATCAGCGTCAAAAATTCTATATTTTAAAATTGAATTCTCTTTACTAAATAATATTTTTAAGTCCTCTTCATTCGATTCCGTTGGTAATGCAAATATTAAGTCTTGAATTAATCTTTCAATGTAATTATCAAAACCTTTTTGGTTTTTTGACATTTTAGGTAATTCCAATAAATAATCATTTGGTAAGCCAATATTTTTAGGCGGTGAAAAATAACCAAAAAGATTTCCTTCTCTCTCAAGTTTCCAACCTCTAGAGATAAAATAATTTCTTATAAATATTTCTTTATATCTGCTCATTAGTCTAGTGCTGAAAATTGAACATCATAAAAGTCCATCGCAATTCGATTAGCTTTTGGAATATCAATTGTAACTGTGTATTTATTTTGCGAATGTAATTCTCCTGAAGGAATTTGAAACCAAAAAGCACATTTTTTTAAAATCAGTTCTTCCGGTTTTAAATTGAGCCATTCATTCTTGGTTTCAGGCATTATAAATACAGCTAAAATTAAAGGAATAAAAGAACCATTTTCATTAGCTCGGTCAATTAAATCATTATAGTTTTTGACTTCAAGGTCATACTTGACAAATGTTTTAGATGTATCGTCATAATCACGAACATACTTTTCAGAAACAGCTTTTACTTGGATATCTATAGCTTTTCCTGTTGTCAAATACCTCTTTCTGATAGGACAAAGTTTCGCTTTTCTGATACTTAAATCTGTACCATAGTCGCGATGTATGGAATTAAAATATCCATTTCTACTGGCTATAAGTTCTAAATAGCCCTTAGATATTTCTTCCATTATATCATTATCTGTCATATCTTTTTTTTAATTACTGCCAACTATCCATTATCAAAACTTCAAATAGTGTTCTCTAAAATACAACAAAACCAAAGAATATCAACAATTAGTCATTTTCAAACGAAAACAAATATTTACAAACGTATGTAAAAGGGTAACTACCGTATAGTGCTTGGAGGTCATCTCATATTTGCAGTGTCGAAACATAAGAACTCGATAGTATTAACTGTTTAACCATTAAAATTTAGAAATTATGAACACACTTAAAAACAAAGTACAGTTGATTGGTAACTTAGGACAAGACCCAGAAATCACCAATTTTGAATCCGGAAAAATCCTAGCAAAATTTTCTATTGCGACAAACGATAGTTATAAAAATGCACAGGGCGAAAAGATTACAGATACGCAATGGCACAATGTTGTAGCTTGGGGGAAAACGGCTCAGATTATTGAAAAATTTGTTACAAAAGGTAAAGAAGTAGCCATAGAAGGGAAGTTAACTTCGAGATCTTGGGAAGATAAGGATGGTATAAAACGCTATATTACGGAAGTGGTTTGCAACGAACTTTTAATGTTAGGCAAATAATCCGTAATCTCAATTTATATAAACTAAAAAGAGCAGCCTTATGGCTGCTCTTTTTTTATAGTATTAATCAGTGTAATTTACTCGACTGTTAATGTGTATTGAGGTGTAGGATTTAATGGACAGAAATAGACATATTCTCCCTTGGTTAAGGTGGTCACGTTACTAGAGGCCTTAGTGTTATTTTCTACAGCTTTGGTCACGTATGCCGTTTTAATATGATTTTCGGGTTTAGTGGCATCTTTTCCTTTAGGGACTAATACAAAACCAACTTGGTGCCCAACGTTGTTGTTAGATATTTCAAAAATGTAATCTCCTTCTTCTAAGGTCACTGATTTTTCGGTAAATGCTCCTTTTGTTTGTTCTAAAGATACGGTTGTCGCTTTAGTTTTCATGTGGTCTTGTGCATGCCCTGTTAAAGTAAAGGTTAATGCGAACGCTACAATGGCTACGATAGTTTTCATTTGTTTTTAATTTTAAATTATTATTAATTATAAAGTTTCTAATTCTAATGGTTGTGCTAAAGGAAAATCTACAGGTACTTGGGTTGTGCTATGTATATAATTAGAGATGGTTTTTTCTCCAACTAAAGCAATGGTGTCGATTAAATTTCCTGTAGTATAACCAGCATTGAAGAAAAGTTCTAATGCCTCTGTATCTGTTTTTCCTCTGTTTTCAGTGATGTTTTTAGCTAATTTAGCTAGAGCATCAAATTTGCTGTTTATCGAAGAAAAACCTGCTCGTAATTCTAATATTTGTTGATCGTTAAAACCATTCATTTTGGCAATTGCAGTGTGAGCAGAGAGACAGTAAATACAATTATTAACTTCACTTACTGCTAAGTTAACGACCTCTTTTTCTTTTGCAGATAAGGACGTTTTTGCATTGGCGAAATTCAAATAATTTTCTAAAGCTGTATCACTGTGCGCGTAAGTGGCATATAGATTTGGGACAAAGCCTAAAGTTTTATTTAGGTTGTCGAAAATAGCTTGGTTGGTACTGTTAACGTCTTCTTTAGTCGGAATATTAAATGTAGTATTCATAATGTAAATGTTTGTTCTGAAATATGTTCAGGTTATTTATTTAGTTGTTGTTATATTTGGTGAGTACAAAGTTGCGCTATAACACCGTGAGAAAACATGCTAGTATTGCCCTAAAGCATGTCATTTTTTCCCTTTGGTGTATTTTAGCTTACAAATGGCTTTTCGGCATCACAATAAAAATCGTGAAGGTGTTTTTGTTCGCAATGCGTTTTTGTATTAATAGTGTTACCTATTTTTTTTGGACTGTTTGCAAATATCTCTATGAGATTAAATATAGATTTGATTTTTAGTTTCATCTTATTATTGTTTTAATATTACAATGCAAAGATGCGCGAGCAAGAGGTGTATTAAAATGAAGAATTTGCCCTAAGACATGTCAATTTTTCCTAACTAGAGCTTTTTAAACGTTTTTTGTAATCTGAAGGAGACATCGAAGTCATTTTTTTAAATAAGCGACTTAAGTGGGAAGCGTCTTCAAAACCGATATCGTATGCAATTTCTTTAGTTGTTTTATCTGTGTACACTAATTGTCGTTGCGTTTCTAATACAATACGATTATGAATAATTTGTAGAGGACTTTGGTTTAATTTGGCAAAATTATTAGATAAGGTCTTGGGTGATTTAAATAATTTTTCAGCATAAAACGCAACACTGTGTTCGGTTTTAAAATGTTGTTCTACTAAAAAATTAAAGGTTCTTAGTAAATCGACTTTAGAGCTTTTAGGAGAGGACACAATCCCTTCTTTAGCTTTTAATAAACGTGTACTTTTAATAATAAACCGTGCCATTAGCATTCTAAGCATTTCAGCTTGTATATTATCTTTAGTATCCAATTCGTCTATAAAAACGTCGTGTAAGGTTTTATACTTTTGTTGTTCGGTTTTGTCTAAATGAATCACAGGAATATTAGTATTTCCAAAAAAGAGAATGCCTACACAACTTACCTCTTGGTCGTGATCTTTAATACAGTAAAATTCACTATTAAATTGATAGATTATAATGTCATTACCACTGTTGTATTGAAGATATTGAATAGGCGTTAAGGCTAAAATACTATGTGGCGGAACAGTAAAAGGTACATTATCAATAACGAGATCGATCGCTTCAGATTTTGCCCAAATAAACGTATATAACTCACACTGTTTTCCTTTTGAAAAGGGGAGAAGATCGGTTTCATTTCCAATATTGAAAATAGCATTTGTTGAAAATTCTTTAAATGTATGAGTCATAGCTACTGAGTCTCATAACAAACCAAAAAATTACAAAACAAGGATACGAATGCTATAATTTTGTAGTTCAGCGAAAAAACTTCTTACTTTTAAATTTATTACAAAAGGTGTATTTTGAAGCTTTTTAGATGTCATGAAACATTCTCACTTTTCTGGCCAAATAGTTTTAAATTCTTCACAAACGATGAGCATATCTTCAGTAGGTGTTTCACCACTTTCTACCATAGAACTTGTAAAAAAGTCCCAATGTGCTTTTTTCCATTTTTGTAACGGATTAGTTGAGATGCCCATATCTAAAGCAGCATAGCTTTTAGGAATCTTATTAAAGGGAATAGTATCTACTTTTGTAATTTCAATGATAGCTTTTGCAGCGCCATTAAAATTGGTTACAATATGTTTAGTGCCTATTTTAGGTAAATCTGCATTAGCATCCTTATACCAGGTATATAGGCCTGAACTCGCTTTCTTTTTTCCACTTAAAACCAATGCAGCTAAGCGATTTGCATCGTCCCTATTATCATGGAAATACCAAGATTCAGGAAGCTCGTCTTGTGGCAACTCGGGATGGGATTTGAGGTATGCTTGCCATATCTCATAAACGGATTTGTCTATGGATTTTTCTTGTTGTATTCTAGTTGATGTTTCGCTTTTACAAGCTGTTATTAGTATAAGTAGAACGCATATTAAGTTTCTAAAGTACTAAAAAAACAAAAACAGCAACCTTATCGGTTACTGTTTCTGGATTATAAATCTTATACAGGTTTGAAGTTCGTAATATATTTAAGCTACTTTTTTTAGTAAATCAAAGCAAGGGCATTTTTTACAGCGCTTATTTTCCGCTTTCTTATATTTTTTACAACACTTGGATTTTACTTTACCTAGGGCTTCTACACCAGAGGCCTCAAGTATTTTTAAGCGTTCTTTTTTTAACTTTTTATTTTTCTTCTTTTTACCCATCTTTAGTTTCCTCTTTAAAGGGAGGTTGTAAGTATTAAGAGCAAAAATAGTTATTTGTATTTAATCTAAATAAATCTTTAACATTTTAGTTTTCAGGAGTGTCAGCTGCTGAACTTACAGTTAATTGTTGTATGTCTCTATCAAATAAATACAATCCACCTTTATCATCTCCAATCATCTTTACTTTATCCAAGATGGTTCTAGCCATAGCTTCTTCTTCAATTTGCTCAGATACGTACCATTGTAAAAAGTTATGGGTGGCATAATCTTTTTCTTGTAATGAGATGTGTACTAGTTCGTTAATGCTTTCGGAGACAAAAATTTCGTGTTCCAAAAGTTTTTCAAACATAGCTTTATATGAAGAAAAGGTTACACTTGGTGCTTTAAGTTCAGATACATGTGCGTGGCCGCCACGTTCATTAATAAACTTTACCAGCTTTAACATGTGTTCACGTTCCTCATCAGATTGGCTGTACATAAAATTAGAAATACCTTCTAAGCCTTTTACTTCGGCCCAAATAGCCATGGCTAAATAGGCTTGTGAGGATTCTGCCTCGATTCTTATTTGCTTGTTTAATGCCGCTTCAATAGACTTTGATAACATAATTTGTAGTGTTTTAAACAAATATAAGCATAGTTAAATCAGTTTTGAAGCTTTTCTTCTTTAGAAATTAACTCTAAAAGTAAATGTCTTGTGCTGTGCGAAACGTATTGGCATGGGCAGTTACAATGGTTTTAATGTCTGGAGAATAACCGCCTCCCATGCTGCACATTACTGGGATTTGATTTAATTTACATTGCTCTAAAACAAAACGGTCTCTGGCTTTACAGCCTTCTAAAGTTAAGCCTAGTTTTCCTAATTTGTCGGTTTTAATGACATCTACACCGCACAAATAATAAATAAAATCTGGTTGCTGTTGCGCTATAAGATTTGGTAAGGTGTCTTTTAAAAGGTTTAAATAGGCGGAGTCGTTAGTGTCATTTTCTAGAGCGATATCTAGATTACTGGTTTCTTTTTTAAATGGATAATTGCTTTTGCTATGCATAGAAAAGGTAAAAACCGAATCGTCATTTTGAAAAATTTCTGCTGTGCCATTGCCTTGGTGCACATCTAAAT
Organism: Winogradskyella sediminis; assembly: GCF_003387355.1. Taxonomy (GTDB): domain Bacteria; phylum Bacteroidota; class Bacteroidia; order Flavobacteriales; family Flavobacteriaceae; genus Winogradskyella; species Winogradskyella sediminis. Next base: position 465,967 of record NZ_QUNH01000001.1, on the reverse strand, counting down.
CGACAATTAAAATTTTATCAACGAGACCTTTATGTTGAAGATAACGCGCTCCGATGGCTTGGTCATTAAGCATACAAAACCCTTCTCCACGATTGGTAAAGGCATGATGTGTGCCACCTGCAATATTCATGGCAATGCCATGTTGTAAAGCAAATTCACTCGCTTTTATGGTGCCATCTGTAATTCGTATTTCACGTTCTACTAAAGTGCGACTTAAAGGAAAGCCTATTTTTCTGGCAGCTCGCTGATTGAGTGTGAGATTAACTAAATCGTAATAATATTCTGGGTCATGGACCGCAAGAATATATTTATCGTTAGGTATTTCTGGTTCAAAAAAGTTAGGATGACTACAAGTGCCTTCATGCAATAATTGCTCTGGTAGTAGCTCGTACTTTTCCATAGGGAATCGATGTCCTGCAGGTAAATAGTGTCTGTATATTGGGTGAAAAGCTATTTTTAACATCACTTATGCAATTTAAGCTGAATCCGTTTCCGTGCCACATCTACCTCCAAAACCTTCACAATAATTTGCTGGTGCAAATGCACATGTTCATTAACATCTTTTACAAAGCTATCCGATAAATTGGACACGTGAATTAAGCCACTTTCCTTAATTCCAACATCTACAAAACAACCAAAATTGGTAATGTTATTAACGATTCCTGGTAATAATTGTCCTTCATGTAAATCGGTAATGGTTTTTATGTTTTGGTTGAAAGTGAATACTTTTGCTGTTTCTCTGATGTCTAAACCTGGTTTTTCAAGCTCAGTAATGATGTCTTGAAGCGTTAATAAACCAACACTTTCAGAAACATATTTTTTTAAATCTATCTTTTTAAGCGTGGTTTTATTTCCAATTAAATCTTGAAGCGAAATCCCTTCATCTTTTGCCATTTGTTTTACAATTGCATAGCGTTCTGGATGCACAGCCGAATCATCTAAAGGATTTTTAGCTCCTTTTATTCTTAAGAAAGCAGCACTTTGTTCAAAAGCTTTGTCTCCTAATCGTGGCACTTTTAAAATGTCTTTTCGAGATTTAAAAACACCGTGTTCTGTTCTGTATTCAAAAATATTTTCAGCCAATTTAGGCCCTATTCCCGAAACATAACTTAATAATGACGTGCTTGCCGAATTAATATTAACACCAACCGCATTCACACAATACTCAACTACTATATCCAATTGTTTTTGCAATTTAGTCTGATCTACATCGTGCTGATATTGGCCAACTCCTATAGACTTAGCATCAATTTTTACTAGTTCCGCTAACGGATCTTGTAGTCGTCGTCCAATAGAAACCGAACCTCTAACCGTAACGTCATAATCAGGGAATTCTTCACGTGCAATTGTTGAAGCTGAATAAATACTTGCACCAGCTTCACTAACTACAAACACCTGAATCTCGTTTTTAAACTGAATTTTACGAATTAAGGCTTCTGTTTCTCTTGATGCTGTTCCGTTTCCAATCGCAATGGCTTCAATTTTATAAGCTTCGGCTAAAGATGAAATCTTTTTTATAGCTCCAATACTATCATTTTTTGGAGCGTGTGGATAAATGGTTTCGTTGTGTTTTAATGCGCCTTGGGCATCTAAACACACGATTTTACAACCCGATCTAAACCCAGGATCGATTGCTAACACGCGTTTTTCACCTAATGGAGACCCTAACAACAACTGCTTTAGATTTTTAGCAAATACTGTGATTGCGGCATCATCGGCTTTTTCCTTAGCATTGTTGAGGGTTTCTTTACTCAACGACGGAAATAATAAACGCTTATAAGCATCAGAAATGGCTAATTCAATTTGGTCTGCACAAGCATTTTTACTTCTAATGATTCTATTATCTATATGTTCCAACGCGCGTATGTCGTCAGTTTCAATTTTAATGCGGATAAAACCTTCGCTTTCTGCTCTTAAAATGGCGAGTAATCTGTGCGATGGAATGCGATTTAACGATTCTGACCAGTCAAAGTAATCTCTAAACTTTTGTGCTTTTTCATCGTCTTTTTTAGTTTTAATAACTTTTGTTGAAATTTGAGCATAACGTTCTAATTGATGACGTAGATTATTTCTTATATCGGTACGTTCGTTTAGCCACTCGGCAATTATATGCCTGGCACCTTCTAAAGCCTCTTCAACGGATGAAAGATCTCCTTTTACATATTTATAGGCAATAGATTCAACATCATTAGCCTTTTGGCTCATGATGATTTTAGCCAAGGGCTCTAAGCCATTTTTACGAGCAGTTTCGGCTTTTGTTTTCCTTTTTTTCTTGAAAGGCAAATACAGATCTTCAAGTGTGGTGAGGTCTTGCGTATTCTCAATTTTTTGTTTTAAGGCTTCGGTTAAAACCCCTTGGTCTTCTAGAGCTTTTAAAATGGCGATTTTTCGCTTTTCTAAAGCTTCAAATAACTCTTTGTATTTAACAATATCAGCAATCTGTATTTCATCTAAATTCCCTGTGACTTCTTTTCTGTAGCGCGAAATAAAAGGAATAGTACAGTCATCATTTAGTAGTTGAATGGTGCTTTTTACTTTTTTTTCGGCTAATTGGGTACGCTTAACTATATATTTTATCATCATAAAAAAAGACCTTATAAATTTAAAGATATAAGGTCTGTAATATATTTAACTCTTCTGTAATTGCCGAATAGTTTTAATAAAACTTATTCAGTTGTCTCAGCTTCTTTTTCTGCATTTTCTACCATAGTTTCATTAGGTACAATGGCTATATTAACACGTCTGTTTTTAGAACGTCCTTCAGCTGTAGAATTATCATACATAGGTTTTTCTTCGCCAAACCATTTGGTAGTAAATCTGCTACTATTTAAACCTTTTCCTGTTAAGTAATTGGTAACGGCTTGTGCTCTGTTTTTAGATAAGGTCATATTGTAAGCATCGTTACCAGAGCTGTCGGTATGCCCTACAACTAAAATATTAGTCTCTGGATATTCTGAAAATACGCTAGCAAGCTTGTTTAATGTTTCTTGAGATTTGGCATTGATATTATATTTTTCGGTGTCAAAATAGACGCCACTTTGTTCATCGAAAGTAAGCACAATACCATTATCAACACGTTCTACGGATGCTCCTGGGATTTCTTGTTCAATTTCCTGAGCTTGTTTATCCATTTTTTTTCCAATTAATACTCCGGTGGTACCTCCAACAACGCCTCCAATGACGGCACCTAGCTCACTGTTGTTGCCATCGCCAACGTTATTACCGATAATGGCACCTAAAAGTGCACCACCAGCAGTACCAATTACTCCTCCTTTTTGTTTGTTGTTGGCATTGTCTACAGCTTTGCAACTTGTCATCAAAACTAAAAGTAATGATAGGGTTATGACTAAATTTGTTTTATAATGTAATAGTTTCATAATTTAATATTTTGAAAAGTTCATAGAAATGGTGATGGGCTTTCCATCTAATGTCACTACCTGTTGCCATTGCATGGCAGTTTCAGAAAGTGATGTTAATTGTAATCGAAATCCAGAATTGGTTTCAGATTTTCCTTTGGCATCCGTTGGTTTTAATAGGAAGTTATACAAACCCGTATCTTCATTAATTTCATCTATGGTAAATGTGAAATAACGTTGGTCTGTATTGCAATTCATCCCAGATAAACTGTAAATTCCGGTATTGTTATTTGGAATAAACTGCCAAGAACTATTTTTAAAACACGACGCTTCTGCATCGTTGAGTAGTGATATTTTTAGATCGCCAATGGCTGAAGATTCTACCGTAGTTAATGTCCAATTTCCTTTTATTGTTTTTTTAGATTCGCGGACTGTTTTTGAACTACCGCAAGCTAAAAAACAAAAGGTAAGACATAGTATCGCTAATTTTTTCATTGTCTCTTGCTATATTGATTCTTTTCAAAATTAGCTAAAGAGCAAGGTGAGGATTACTTGAAATGAAAAAAATATTGATGCAATAGCAAAACTATAAATCTAAAAAAAGAGGTTTCACTATCTGTAAAACCTCTTTTTCTATAACGTTAATGAAGGGTTAACTAATTTGAAGCCCGTTGCTTACATTGTCTTTATCCGGATTAACAAATACTAAATTTCCACCTTGGTCTTCAGTCATTAAAATCATACCTTGACTCTCTACTCCTCTTAATTTTCGTGGAGCTAGGTTTACTAAAACGGTGACGCGTTTGCCGATTACTTCTTCTGGTTTAAAGCTTTCTGCAATACCAGATACAATGGTGCGTGTATCTATACCAGTATCTACTTTTAAGACCAAAAGCTTTTTAGTTTTAGGCATTTTTTCAGCTTCAATAATGGTACCAACACGCAAGTCTAATTTGGTGAAATCTTCAAAAGTGATTTCTTCTTTTTGAGGCTCAACGGCTTTATTAGCCGCTTCATTTGCTTTTTTACTTGCAATAAGCTTCTCTAACTGGGCTTCAATTTGTGCATCTTCAATTTTAGAGAATAGTAAATCTGCTTTTCCGATTTTGTGGTTGGCAGGTAGCAGTAACTCTTTAGAGCTGATATCATCCCAAGTAGATTCCGCATCAAGTGCGGAATGACAAAGAATTGATTTTAATTTATTAGACGTAAACGGTAAAAACGGCTCTGACAACACAGCAAGTGCCGAAGCGATTTGTAAAGCCACAAACATCACGGTTTTAGTACGTGCTTCGTCGGTTTTTACAGTTTTCCAAGGTTCTTCGTCTGCTAAGTATTTGTTTCCTAATCGTGCTAAGTTCATAAGTTCTTGGCTCGCTTCTCTAAAACGGTAACGTTCTATAGAACTAGAAATTACAGCAGGATAGGCTTTTACAGCGGCTAAAATTTCTTGGTCAATAGCACTGTAATCTGAAGGTTCAGGAATAATGCCGTTGTAATATTTGTTGGTTAAAACCACTACACGATTGATGAAGTTTCCGAAGATGGCTACCAATTCATTATTATTTCTGGCTTGAAAATCTTTCCAAGTAAAATCGTTATCCTTCGTTTCTGGTGCATTAGCTGTTAGAGCATATCGCAATACATCTTGCTGATTTGGGAAATCGATTAAATAATCGGGTAACCAAACGGCCCAGTTTTTAGAAGTCGATAATTTCTGTCCCTCTAAATTTAAAAACTCATTGGCAGGTACATTTTCTGGTAAAATATAAGAGCCTTCAGCTTTTAACATCGAAGGGAAAATAATACAGTGAAAAACAATATTGTCTTTTCCTATAAAGTGCACGAGTTTAGTATCTTCGTCTTTCCAGTAATCTTCCCAATTTTTACCTTCGCGTTCAGCCCATTCTTTGGTTGCTGAAATGTAACCAATGGGTGCATCAAACCATACGTAAAGTACTTTACCTTCTCCACCTTCTACAGGCACCGGAATTCCCCAATCTAAATCTCTAGTTACGGCACGTGGACGCAAACCATCATCTATCCAAGATTTTACTTGACCGTAAACATTAGGCTTCCAATCTTTTTTATGACCTTTTAAAATCCACTCACGTAAAAATTCTTCATGCTTATTTAGTGGTAAAAACCAGTGTTTAGTTTCTTTTAAGGTCGGTACATTACCAGTTATCGCCGATTTAGGATTAATTAAATCCGTGGCATTTAAGCTTGTTCCGCAGCTTTCACATTGGTCACCATAGGCTTCCTCATTTCCACATTTTGGGCAGGTTCCGGTTACAAAACGATCGGCTAAAAACTGATTTGCTTCTTCATCGTATAATTGTTCTGTGACTTCTTCTACAAACTCGTTTTTGTCGTAAAGTGTTTTAAAGAACTCTTGAGCGGTATCGTGATGAATTTTGGCCGTCGTACGCGAATAGTTGTCTAGTGAAATACCAAAGTCCACAAAAGATTGTTTAATGATGGCATGGTATTTATCTACAATATCTTGTGGAGTGACTCCTTCTTTTTTGGCTTTAATAGTAATGGGCACACCATGCTCGTCACTTCCACATATAAAGGCAACATCATTTCCGGTTAATCTTAAATATCTAGCATAAATATCTGCAGGCACATAAACACCTGCCAAGTGACCAATATGAATTGGTCCATTAGTATATGGTAATGCTGCGGTTATGGTATATCTTTTAGACATGTGTATTAGTTTTTTGAATCTACAAAAGTAAGCATTTTGTAGTGTGTATTATAATGAAATGTAGAATCGCTTCATCGAAAAATTTTAACATTTTTTTAGTAGGAAAATAATTTAATTTACATTTAGAGCTTAATCAAACAAATTTATTAAAATGAAGAATTTAAAATTACTTTTTTTATTAGTATCAATTGGTCTCGTGTCTTTTTCTTGTGGAAATGATGACGATGGTGACGGAGGATCTAACACAGGTTCAGGTGTATTAATCTATGGAGAAACAGAATATCAATTAAAATCAGGAGTAATCGCAGATTACGGCGAATATTTTGATGGAATATATAATTTTGATATTTCGTTAGTGGACTCAGGATTAAGAACTGTAAATGGAGAAACGATACCTACTAATGATACATTTTCTGGAGTGTATTTTGAATTATATACATCAAACTCACAGGATTTGGAAGAGGGAGTTTATGTCTTTGGAAATAATACTGAAGCGGGAACCTATACTTATGCTGAGGTAATTATTGATGCTACATTTGATGATGATTATAATTACTTTGATATTAATTCTGGAACGTTTACCGTTTTAGATGATGGTTCTTCTTACGAGTTTGAATTTGAAGGAACGGTATCAAACGGAACATCATTTTCAGGGTATTATACAGGTTCTTTAGTCTCTGTTGACTATTCTTCTGATTTAGGTAGACCAGCAACATCTAATGCAGTTAAAACTAAAGCGTTATTTAATTAATAGGTTTATCTGCTAGTTTATAAAAAAGATGGTCTTATTTTTAAGACCATCTTTTTTTTATGTCTTAATCTTATTAAAGATGAAACAGGACGATGTCTCGATGGATTTTCATAAGTGTTATTCGCTAGTTAATTTCATTGGCTTCCATATTTCCTTTTTATATTTACAAAAACTATATTATGATTTTTAAAAGGTACGTGTCATATCTCATATTACTTTGCATAATGATTATGAATACCGACGTTAACGCACAACTAGAAACCCATTTAGCTAAGAAAATGACTTCAGAATGCATTCAGCCACCATATTTGAAAAAAGGAGATACAGTGGCCATTGTAGCTCCTTCTGGGATTTTAAAAAGTAGAGAAGGGGAAGTTCAGCAAGCGGTAGCGCTTTTAAAAAGTTGGGGTTTACATGCCGTTATTGGTAAAAATGTGTTTAAACAAGGACATCATTTTGCTGGTACTGACGACGAGCGCTGTGAAGATTTACAAAAAGCTATGGACGATCCTAAAATAAGTGCCATTTGGTGTGCTCGTGGTGGCTATGGTACTGTTAGAATTTTAGATAAGTTAGATTATACTACATTTAAGAAAAACCCAAAATGGGTTATCGGCTATTCTGATATTACAGCGTTGCACAATCAATTGCATAATGAAGGAATTCAGTCTTTGCATGCCTTAATGTGTGTAAGTTTAACTAACGATCTGTCTAAGATTTCGGAAACTGTAGAAACGTTTAAAGCGGCTTTATTTGGAAATCCATTTAACTATACTTTAAAAGGATCGGATTACAATAGAGTAGGGGAAACTTCAGGAGCTTTAATTGGAGGTAACCTTACCATTTTACATACCATGCTGGGTTCTAAAGAAAGTTTGGATACCAGTGGTAAAATTTTGTTTATAGAAGAAATTGGTGAGTATAAGTATCATATAGATCGGATGTTGCAGAGTATGAAACGTGCTGGCTATTTTGATAATTTAAATGGATTGGTTGTTGGAGATATGTCTAAATTACGAAAAAACACAACCCTTTGGGGAAGCTCTATAGAACAATTAATTTTAGATGCATTGTCGGATTATGATTTTCCAATTGCATTTCATATGCCTGCGGGTCATGAAAAAGATAACCGTGCTTTGGTTTTGGGGCGTAAGGTGGAGTTAAAGGTTGGCAAAGGGCAGTCGACTTTAAAATTTAAAAATTAAAATCGTATGAGTAAAGCTTTAAATATTCTAGAGGCCAATGAATTGATGCGACATTTAATCCTGTTTAAATTGTATATTGAAAGTGAAGGTAGAGCAATGAAGCGCGTTGATGATATAAAGAAACCCATAATGGAATTGTATGGTTCTGACTTTAATAATGAACTCTTTCGTGATTCTATAAGATATCTATTTATTAACAAAAAATTTGTGGATAGGTATGCAAACGAATTGACATATGAAGGGGTAGATTATTTTGAAAGTTGGCTAAAGTCTTTTGAAAATGTGACTAAGGAGGAAACTGATGAATTGAAACGTGAATTACCACAACCCATTTTCGATTTTTTTAACTTTACAAAAAATTCAACAACTCTATTAAGCTTTTTGAATCAGATTTTAAAATTATCAGATAAGTTTTAACTAAACACTAAACTTTGGCACAACACAACGAACTTGGTCAATTAGGTGAGCAACTCGCCACAGAATTGCTGTTAAAAAAAGGCTATGAAATCGTGGTTCGTAATTACGTGTTTCAAAAAGCAGAAATCGATATTATTGCCAAGCATAATAATACCATGATTTGTGTTGAAGTCAAAACACGAAATTCTGATTTTTTTGGTGATCCGCAAGAATTTGTAACTCCAAGCAAAATAAAATTATTGGTAAAAGCGATGGATGCTTTTATTCTTGAACATGATATAGAATTAGAAACACGTTTTGATATTGTTGCAGTATTAAAGAATAAAACCACGGAACAATTGACACATTATGAAGATGCTTTTTATCATTTTTAAATTCCCGTGAAAACGGGAATCCCATAAATTATTACAGAATTTTAAATGTTTAGACTACTGCTTTCAAAAAGTTTGAGACAGATTATGTTTAAACTTTAAGAATATAGGGTTTTCTTCATGAGATTCCTGCCTTCGCAGGAATGTGTTACCTATAAAAATTCATTTCGTCAATAAATTGCCAAACATTTCCCGATAACATCGGACGTACATTTTTACCGTCTTTTATTTCATTTCTAATAAAAGTTGATGACAGTTCCATAATAGGTGCATCAACTTTTATAATTTTAGGATGATTATTAAATTGAGTGTCTATCGTACCTTTAGATAGTCTTGGGTAAACATAAATGTTATGATTTTCTAAAATAAGCTCGTAGTTTTTCCATTTATGAAGACTTTTTAAATTGTCTTCTCCCATAATTAAAGCAAACTCATAATTTGGATGTTTCTCAAAAAGATACGTGAGTGTATCAATAGTGTAGTTGGGCTGTTTTAATCCAAATTCAATATCACTTGGTCTTAAATTATCATAATCTTGTGTTGCTAAATGCACCATTTCTAGTCGGTGGTAATTGTCTAGTAGACTGCTTTTCTTTTTAAAAGGGCTTAGCGGAGTAACTACAAACCAAACCTGGTCTAAATCGCTATGTTCTGCTAAATGATTGGCAATAGTTAAGTGACCAATATGAATGGGATTAAATGTTCCGAAATATAAACCTATCTTCATTATCTTTTATCCATTTTTGCAAAGGCAAGTCTATTTTTTTATAAAGTCTGAAACTAATTTATAAGCGTTCTCTAATGCTTCATCTAAATTAGAGTTTATAACAATTTCATCAAATAAAGGGGCTGTGGCTAATTCTGCAGGTGCTTTCGCTACACGCATGCTAATTTTTTCTGCACTCTCTTCACCACGTTCTTTAAGCCGTCTTACCAGTTCATTTAAATCTGGTGGTTTTACAAAAATAGCGATGGTCTGATCTGGGAATTTTCGTTTTATACGTAAGCCGCCAGAGACATCGATATCGAAAATAACATGCTTTCCTTTTGCCCAAATACGTTCGATTTCAGTTTTTAAAGTGCCGTAAAAATTATCTCTGTATACTTCTTCCCATTCTAAAAACTCATCGTTTTTAATGCGGTTTTTAAACTCTTGAAGCGACAAGTAATAATAATCTTTTCCGTTTACTTCATTACCACGTTTATCGCGTGAGGTTGCAGAAATAGAAAATTCTAAATTGAGTTCTGGCTGTTTTAGTAAATGACGAACTATAGTTGTTTTTCCAGATCCAGAAGGTGCTGAAAATACGATGAGTTTGCCTTGTACTTCGTTTTTAATTTCTGACAAAATAAATTGTTTTACTTTTTACTGTATACTGCGACTATAACGGTCAGCAAATTTAGAGTACGTTTAATAATTGTTCTTTAATTTTTTCAAGCTCGTCTTTCATCTGAACGACTAATTTTTGCATAGGTGCATAATTAGATTTTGAGCCGATAGTATTAATTTCTCTTCCAATTTCTTGAGAAATAAAACCTAATTTCTTTCCGTTAGAGTCTTCTGAATCTAAGGCTTTGATAAAATAATCTAAATGATTCTCTAGTCTTACTTTTTCTTCTGTAATATCAAATTTTTCAATATAATAGACGAGTTCTTGTTCAAAACGGTTTTCATCTACTTTCTCTTTAATATCCGCAATACCTTTTTCTAAACGCGCTCTAACTCCATCAATGCGCTCAGGATCCATAGTGATAACCTCTTCTAATAGACGTCTAAGTGTTGCAATTCTATCTTCAAAGTCTTGCTTTAACGTGGCACCCTCGTCTTGTCTATAAATGACAATATTAGCAATGGCATTGTTAATTTCTTTACTGATTAGAGTCCATTCTTCTTCATCTATATCGTCGCGTTCTGTAGTTACAGCATCTGGTAAACGAATGGCCATTTTTAGTAATTCTGTAGCATCACCATCTACAACCTCTTTAAGTTGTTTAATGTATTCTTTTACAACCGTTTTGTTTATTTTAGAACTTGTATCCTCACCTGTAATTTCTACAAATAGCGAAAAGTCTACTTTACCTCTTACGAGGTTTTTAGCAATTAGTTTTCTTATGTCTAACTCCTTGGCTCTGTACATGGAAGGCATGCGAGCATTGAGATCTAAGTTTTTACTATTTAGAGATTTTAATTCTATTGAGATTTTTTTGGTTGGGAGCTGTAGTACAGATTTCCCATAACCTGTCATGGATTGTATCATTAAAACATTACAATTAAAGTTGCGCAAAGGTACAAAATTGAATGGTTTTAAATAGTTTAGAAAGCGTCATGTTCTTAATTAGACTTTTATAACTTTGTAATTCTAAATCGAAAGTAAACTTATGTACAAAAAACAATTTGAAATTCGCTGGAGTGACGTTGATGCTAATGGCCATTTGGCTAATTCTGCTTATACCAATTTTATGAGTCATGCTAGGATGGCTTTCTTTACTGAGAAAGGATTTACTATGCCAGAGATAATGAAGTTCAATGTTGGTCCGGTAGTGTTTTATGAGCACATGTATTACTTTAAAGAGTCTTTTCTTGGGACTCCAATTACGGTAACCATTGAAGTCTCTGGTTTAAGTGAGGATGGTATGTTGTTTATGTTTGAACATAATTTTTATAATCACAAAGGCGAAAATTTAGCATATTGTGAAATGCAAGGCGGCTGGATTGATTTAAAAGCTAGAAAATTAACCCGCTTACCTGAAACCTTATTAGATCTTGCTCATAAATTCCCTAAGTCCGAAAGCTTTAAGATATTAACTAAAGAAGACACGCGTAAGCATGGAGTGCGACCAAAACCTATGCAGTTGTAATGTATCCTAAATAGCATATTTTGTTTAGGGTAGGTTGGTTTATCTTTATCTATAAATTTAAGACCAACAGGGCTACGTCCAAACAATGCTTTAAAATTAGTGAGCAGCAATTTGTACACTCTTAAGACGATTGCGGCTTAAGCTTCATTATCCATACATTGCAACTTCATTGATTTTATAGATTTGAGTGCAACTAAATATACGCCTTAAAATTTAAGAAGCATAGCTGTTACTTTTAATAGAGCACTATTTGTCCATGTTCACATAAAATAGATAAAGCCTCTACTAGTCGTGAATAGCGCATTTTGCAGCCTCAACCGTTTTTTTAGAATTACCTATAAATATTTGATCGTTATATATAATTACTGGTCGCTTTAAAAATGTGTAATGCTCTAAAATGTAATTTTTATAATCATCTTCAGTAAGAGATTTGTCCTTTAAACCAAGTTCTTTATAAAGTCTGGCGCGTTTGCTAAATAAATCTTCGTAACGCTCTGTAAGTGCTCTCATCGCTTCAATTTGAGACACAGTAATAGGATCTGTTTTAATGTCCTGAAGTTGAAAATCTTCGGGCAGATGGAGTTCTTTAATAATTCTGGTACAGGTATTACAACTACTTAAATAATAGATTTTATTCATAATGAAAGGGATTAATTTTCAAGATGCAAAGAAACCGTATTTATAGCGAATTTTATTATTTTTAAGCAAAATATGATTTTATGGATTTTGCATTTGACATGTCAATTAAAAATAGAAAACTATTAAAGAGTTTTATTGAAAATCACACTTTAGAAGAGTTAAATAAAGTCCCAAAAGGGTTTAAGAATAATATCATTTGGAATATTGCGCATACCATTGTGACACAGCAATTATTGGTTTATAAATTATCTGGATTACCAATGGTGATTTCTAATGAAATGGTGGAAACTTTTAAAAAAGGAACTAAAACCGAAAGCGATTTATTGCAGTCTGAAGTCGATACCATAAAAGGATTATTATTTTCTACTATTGAAAAGACAAAGGAAGACTACAATAATAAAATATTTCAAACCTATAATCAGTACACGGTAACCACAAAAAGTACGTTGAGTAATGTGGAAGAGGCCATTGATTTCAATAATTTTCATGAAGGTATACATTTAGGGTATATTTTAGCACTTAGAAAATCATTATAATTATGGATTATTATTCAATTGCGACTATCTTAATCGTTTTGTCAGCGGTTTTTGGCTATATCAATGAGAAGTTTTTAAAATTGCCAATTACCATAGGTTTAATGGTTATTACTATTGTGTTCACGGTAGTTTTGGTTGGTATTGCTCAGTTTGACGATACCTTATTGGTGCAAGAACGTGCGTTTATTTCCCTTATAGATTTTGAAACGGTACTCTTAGATATTATGCTGAGTTTTTTACTGTTTGCCGGAGCGTTACATACCAATTTTAATCAACTTAAAGTTCAGCGCTGGCCAATTATGGCATTTGCTACAGTAGGTGTTTTGGTATCTACTTTTTTAGTGGGTATAGTGATGTTTTATGTTTTGAAAATAATGAATTTAAATGTAGATTTCATCTACTGTCTGTTGTTCGGAGCTTTAATTTCGCCAACCGATCCTATAGCTGTTTTAGGAATTTTGAAAAAAGCTGGTGCTCCAAAAAAATTGGAAACCAAAATCGTAGGAGAGTCATTGTTTAATGATGGTGTAGGTGTTGTTGTGTTCTTAACTATTTTTGCTATTGCAGCAAAACCCGATGCTGCGATTGAGATTTCAGATATTGCAACTTTATTCGGACAAGAAGTGATTGGTGGTATAGTACTAGGCCTTTTTCTTGGTTGGATTACCTATCGTTTAATGCGTTCTATTGATAGTTATGAAATTGAAGTTATTTTAACACTCGCAACTGTTATGGGAGGAACTATGGTGGCACATCAATTTCATTTGTCAGCGCCTTTAGCAATGGTAACAGCCGGATTAATTGTAGGTAATGATACAGTAAGGAATTCTGCCATGTCCGAAACGACAGAGCTCTACGTAGACAAGTTTTGGGAGCTAGTAGACGTGCTTTTAAACACCATTTTATTTGTAATGATTGGTATGGAAATGCTAGTGTTGTCCTTAGACGGAAAATTTATTTATGCAGGTTTATTGGCTATTCCATTAATTTTAATGTGCCGTTACATCTCATTATGGTTGCCAATTAAATTCTTTGAAAAACGATTAGATTTTGTGCCAAAAACCAATTTAATTATGACTTGGGGCGGCTTAAGAGGCGGTATTTCTATTGCATTGGCACTAAGTCTCACAGATGCCATGCATAGAGAATTATTTTTAGTAATTACTTATGTTGTTGTGGTCGTCTCAATAGTAGGGCAAGGGCTATCCGTTGGTCCTATTATAAAACGATTAACTAGGAAAGCGTGAGCTTAATGTATAGTTAAATAAGCATCTATCTCTTCAAAAGGGATCATAAATTCAGTATAACCGAAGTCGTATGATGCCACCTCATAAACGTTATAGATGAGCACTAAGCCTTCTTCGCTAAAGCCAATATTTTCTGGTAAATGAAATGGTTTTCCAAAGAAGAAATTTTCAATAGTGAGCTCTGCTTTATTTTGCTCTAAGGATTTAATAAAGTACGTTTTGGCTACAGATGTAAAACCCTCAATATCATTTATAAAACCTTTAAGTGGTATGATTCTTCCCGTTTTGGCATCGAGATTTAATAATTTTATTTTGTCGTTACCATGGGCACCTCCTTTAAATTCATAGGTGCTAATAACAATAGTAATAATTTCCTCAGACTGATAAATGCGTTCCGTTTCAATATGAAGTTCCCAAACGGGTTCGTCTATTTCTGAATAACTTGTTTTAAAATTTAAATATTCTTCATTAAATGCTTTTAAAATCGCTTTCAAATCACCTGTTGTTTCCGTGGTATTAAGCGTTTTTACAATAGCGTTTTCAATGTTTGTGTTGATAGTATTGCTAAGTTCTGTGTTTCCGTTAGCCTTACTATAAATTGCTGAGATCTCAGCTTCAAAAGGGTCTTCGATGGTAATGGTATTAAATGTTACTGGTTTAAATTCCGAAGTACAAGAATTTAATAGAATAGCAAACAGAAATAATGAGATAAGGCGTTTCACAAGCATTGAGGTTATAAATATTTAGAACAATAAAGGTATTATATAGATTTGAATAGAACGAATTATCCGTTACATTTGTTAAGATTCAGAAGCGATAATTCTATTCATATAATAAAGAGTTACGTCTAAATTTAGTGGTATGAAATTTAATACTAAAACAATTCATGGCAAACAAAAACCAGATGCCGCTTATGGATCTGTAATGCCTCCAATTTATCAAACTTCTACGTTTGTACAATCGACTCCTGGTAAACATAAGGGGTATGCATATGCGCGCTCTAGTAATCCAACGCGTCATGCATTAGAAGACTCTTTTGCAAGTATTGAAAACGGCCATTATGGTTTAGCTTTTAGTTCAGGTTTGGCGGCTATTGATGCGGTTTTAAAATTATTAAAACAAGGAGATGAAGTTATTGCGACTCATGATTTGTATGGTGGGACATATCGTTTATTCACAAAACTATATGAGAAATTTGGGGTGAAATTTCATTTTGTAGATATGCAAAATGTAGAATCTATTGAAGCTTATATCAATAGCAACACAAAACTTATTTGGATAGAATCACCCACCAACCCGATGTTAAATATTATTGATATTAAATACACAGCAAAGATTGCCAATAAACATAAGGTAGTATTGGCCATGGATAATACATTTGCTACACCTTATTTACAGCGACCTTTAGATTTGGGTGCAGATATTGTAATGCACTCTGCTACTAAATATTTAGGTGGACATAGTGATGTTGTGATGGGAGCCTTAATTGTAAATGATAAAGAATTAGCAGAGCGCTTATATTTTATTCAGAATTCTAGTGGTGCAATTTGTGGTCCTCAAGATGCCTTTTTAGTGTTAAGAGGTATAAAAACACTTCATGTCCGTATGCAGCGGCATTGTGAAAATGCAAAAGCCGTTGCAACATTTTTAGCAGATCATCCTAAAATTAAAAATGTGTATTGGCCAGGTTTTAAGACCCATCCTAATAATAATGTTGCAAGAGTACAAATGAAAGATTTTGGTGGTATGGTATCTTTTACTACCAAAGAAAATGACTATAAGGCAGCGATAAAGATTGTGGAGAATTTAAGGATTTTTGCATTGGCAGAATCGCTTGGTGGAGTAGAGTCGTTGGCTGGTCATCCGGCAAGTATGACGCATGCGAGCATTCCTAAAGATGACCGGGAAAAAATGGGAATTGTAGATTCTTTAATCAGGTTGAGTATAGGAATTGAAGATGAAGCGGATTTAATTGCAGATTTAAAACAAGCGATAGGTTAATACATAGCCTCAATTAAAAAAGACCAAATTGTTAGATTTGGTCTTTTTTTAATATATCGTTTTAGACTATTTTAGTCGAACATAAATATGTAGCCTACATTTAGCCACACTAGCCAGTCGTTTGTTTTGTTAGAGTTTAATTGATGATCTAAACCATCGGTACGATCGTCAAAAAAACTTTGTATTCTTAAGTCTACCATAAAGTTAGAAATAGGGCTATAATTATATCGCACTCCCAAACTCCCAACTACAGACCAAGTACTGCCGTTTTGTGCATCTACAGAACCAGGTTCCCATTGTGGGTAAAAATTATTGGGATCATTTGGATTTTGATCTCCGTATGTGGTTTCTACATCTGGATTGAAAGACACATAGTGCACACCTAAACTTAAAAACGGTGCAAATTTATCTCCACCACGAGATAATGCTCTAGTGGTAAGGGGATAGTATTCTAATTGTGCTCCGATATCAAAATTTTGAGATTCTCCAGAATGTGCTCTTAACTTCTCTGCAGAAATGCTTGTTCTATCTGGGTCTACCCATTTTCCGTAATGGTTTAATTTTGTTTTGTTCCAAGAAATTTCGGCGCGTACTTTAAAGTGGTTTGTAAAGTAATTTCGTCTCGAATAGGAGTAGTAATTTGTTAAGTATTCAAAATTCATATAGTAAACAAGACCAATACCAAAGCCAATGTTACCAGAATTGGTTTCAAAATCATAACGCTCACCAAAGTCAGATTGATAGGCTACAGGACCAGCAATAATTCCTACCTCATGCGTAAAGGACTGCGAAAACGTCAATTGCAATGTTAGAAGCATTACAAATGCAAGAGTTAATTTTTTTAATTTTAGTGTCATGTAATTCTGAGAATTGATGCTTTTACCAAGCAAATATATAAAAACTCGATAAACTACCAAATAAAACCGACAAAATGCATGTTTTTGTATTTCTCATAAAATTAAACCTGTCTTTTGTATTGTATGAAAATAATTTCAATATGACTTTAAAAAAAAGATATATGCCTAATTATTAAAGCGATAAGGGTGCACAATATATCAAAATATTCTTACAATTACTTGTTAAAAATAAAATATCCTATTTTTTGACAAAAATAGATTATTATTTAGAATTGGTCAATGAATTATTTAATTTCGATATTAAATAATTATTATGAAAGATACCATTAATGCGTTTTTAGCCGAAGTGCAAAAAAGAAATAGTCATGAACCAGAATTTCTACAAGCTGTTAAAGAAGTTGCCGAATCGATAATCCCTTATATTGCTCAAAATAAAATATATAGAGGTAAGAACATTTTATTGCGAATGGTAGAACCCGAACGCTTAATATCCTTTAGAGTGAGTTGGATTGATGATAACGGAGAGATACAAGTTAATAGAGGGTATAGAATTCAGATGAATTCTGCAATCGGACCTTATAAAGGCGGTTTGCGTTTTCATCCGTCCGTTAATGCTAGCATTTTAAAATTCTTAGCATTTGAGCAAGTTTTTAAAAATGCTTTAACAACACTTCCAATGGGAGGCGGTAAAGGTGGTTCCGATTTTAATCCTAAAGGAAAATCTGATGATGAAATAATGCGTTTTTGTCAAGCGTTTATGAGCGAATTATATAGACATATAGGGCAGTTTACAGATGTGCCTGCTGGAGATATTGGTGTAGGCGGAAGAGAGATTGGCTATTTGTTTGGGACTTATAAAAAACTCAAAAATGAATTTACAGGTGTTCTTACGGGTAAAGGTATCACTTGGGGAGGTTCTTTAATACGTCCAGAATCTACAGGATATGGTACTGTATATTTTACTCAGAATATGTTAAAATTACATAATGAAAACTTAGAAGACAAACAGATTGTTATTTCAGGCTCTGGAAATGTAGCGCAATACGCCGCAAAAAAGGCGATAGCATTAGGCGCTAAAGTACTTACAATGTCAGACTCTGGTGGCTATATTTATGACAGCGAAGGTATTGATGCTGAAAAGTTAAAATTTGTAATGCATCTAAAAAACGTTAAGCGTGGACGTATTAGCGATTATGTAGAGGCTTATCCACATGCAGAATATTTTTCTTCAGAAAGACCATGGTCTGTAACTTGTGATATTGCCTTACCCTGTGCTACGCAAAATGAGTTAAATGGTGAGGAAGCAGAACTATTAGTTAAAAATGGTTGTATGTGTGTCGTTGAAGGAGCAAATATGCCATCTACGCCAGAGGCGATTCATGTCTTTCAAAAAGCCAAATTATTGTTTGCGCCAGGTAAGGCGTCTAATGCAGGTGGTGTTGCGACTTCAGGATTAGAGATGAGTCAAAATTCATTGCGTTTAAGTTGGACAAAAGATGAAGTAGATACGCGTCTTCAGGGGATTATGGAAGATATTCATAACGCCTGTGTTCACTATGGAAAAAACGAAGATGGTTCTATAGATTATATCAAAGGGGCAAACATTGCGGGTTTTGTTAAAGTTGCAGATGCCATGTTAGCTCAAGGAGTTATATAGCTAAATTTAAAACCTATAAACAAAGCGACCGTATTTAGCCAAGCGCTTTTTTAAGACATTATATATGATATGCCTATAATTATCGTTAGTATTAAATATATTTGAGCAAAACTTATCTTTTAATGAGTAACACTGTTTTTAAAATTTTTATTTTGCTATTTGGGCTAACAACATCATGTTATAGTCAAGATTTCTCATCTTTATGGCAAGGGCATTATTCCTATAATGATATTGTTGATGTGGTAAGTGGTGATCAAAAAATATATGCAGCCGCCCAAAATGCTGTGTTTAGATATGATACATCTACCAACGAATTAACTACAATCACCTCAGTAGAAGGACTCTCAGGTGAACAAATTACAACGATATATTACAGCTCGCTTTATCAATACCTACTTATTGGTTACGAAACAGGCTTAATAGAGGTGTATTCAGAAACTGAAAATTCGGTATTATCGGTGGTAGATATTTTAGAGAAGGTAAATATTACTCCGGTTAATAAACGAATCAACCATTTTTTTGAACATGAAGGACAAATTTATATTTCTACAGATTATGGCGTTTCTATTTATGATTTAGATCGTTTAGAGTTTGGAGATACTTATTTCTTAGGCAATGGTGGCGCTCAAGTTTCAGTAAAACAAGTCTCTATTTTAAATAATGACATATATGTAGCGTGTTTAAATGGTAATGGAATAAAAAAAGCGGACTTAAGTAATCCTAACTTAATAGATTATCAGCAATGGCAAACTGTGATTATTGGCAATTATCATACAATGCAAGCTATTAATAATAAATTGTATACCGTACGCGATAACAAAGTGTTGTATGAAATTAATGGCACAGCGATAAATACTTTATTTACATTACCGCAATTACCATTAGATGCTGATATGTCAGCAACGCATCTTGTATATGCCACGCAAAATGCAATTTATGTATATGATGAAAATATACAATTGGTTAATACCTTTCAACCTACCGAAGATTATGATACTAATTTTACTTCAGCTATTAGTTTAGATAACAATATCTACATCGGGACAGATGCTTTTGGTGTATTAAGTAATTCTATTTCGGTTGTGGGAGATTATATAGAGATTAAACCCAATGGCCCTTTATTTAATGAGACGTTTAGACTCAATGCAGAATCTGGTGTAGTATGGTCTAGCTTTGGGGATTATACTGAAGACTTAGTACCAGAGCCTTTACGAAAAAGAGGATTAAGTTATTACAGAAATGAGGCTTGGGAGAGTATTCCTTATGATAGCCTGTTTGGAGCGAGAAATTTAGCGCAAATTTCTATTAATCCGTTTATTCAAAACCAAGTCTTTGTGAGCTCATTTCATGATGGTCTCATAGAATTAAATAATTTTGAACCCACTGTTTTATATGAAGAAGATAATAGCGGATTAGAATCTTTAGTTTTAGAAGGTTCTCCTAATTATAAAAGTATTAGGGTTTCTGCAACACAATTTGATAGTAATGGTCTATTGTGGTCTATGAACTCGTTAGTATTTGAACCTTTAAAATCTTACGATCCTATTTCTGGTAGTTGGAAAAGTTATGACTTTTCGAGTATTATACAAGATGCTATTAGAGATGAATTTGGTTATTTTGATCTGGCCATTGATAATAATGGTACCAAATGGATTGGAGCATATACAAACGGAATTTATGCCTACAATGAATCTATAAGTGATACTCCTCTTAGAAATATTCGTACCGAGGAACAAGGCTTGCCATTTCCTAGAGTAAATGCCGTTGCTGTAGATAACAGAAATCAGCTTTGGGTTGGGACCTTTACAGGACTAAGAGTGCTTTATAATACTTCAGGGTTTTATGAGGATTCTAATCCCACCTTAAGTTCAATCATTATTTTAGAAGAAGGTATTGCTAAAGAATTGTTAGAAGGAGAAACCATCACTGATATTAAGGTTGATGGTTCTAATAATAAGTGGATAGGTACAGTAGATTCTGGTGTGTTTTATCTCTCACCAGATGGGCAAACAACGATATATCATTTTACTAAAGACAATTCTCCGTTGCCTTCTAATAGAATTAACGACATTTCTGTAGATGGCAATAATGGTATTGTTTATATCGCTACTATCAAGGGCTTATTGGCTTTTAAAGCTGGAGGTTCAAAAACAGCATCTAGCTTAGAAGATGCTTTTGTGTACCCAAATCCGGTACGGCCAGAATATGATATTCTTGGTTTTAACGACCTTAATGATATTAATAAAGGTGTAAAAATTAGTGGACTTACAGAACGTGTAAATATTAAAATCACGGACATAGAAGGGAACTTGGTAGCAGAAGCGCAATCTAACGTCAATTTAAGATCGTCTAATACCAGTTATAATTTTGCAATAGATGGTGGAACCGCTGTATGGAATGGTAAAAATCTAGGTAATAATGTGGTTAGAACAGGTGTTTACTTAATCTTAATTTCCGATTTAGATTCATTTGAAACTAAAGTGCTAAAAGTCTTAATTGTCCGTTAGAGCATGCTTTCAAAAAATAACAGCATTGTACTCTCTAAATTAAAATACAGAGACAACGACCTTATCGTAAAATGCTATACCGAGCAACGTGGTGTGGTGAGTTATCTGTTAAGAGGTGTTTTAAAATCTAAAAAAGGCCTTTCTAAAACGGTTTATTATCAAGAATTATCGCAATTGGAAATAGAGGAGAACTACAAACCCAATCAGTCGCTTCATTTTATAAAAGAAACCAAGTTTAACTACATTTATAAAAGCCTTCATACCAATATCTATAAAAGTGCGATTGTTTTGTTTATAGCCGAAATTCTTTCCAATGTTTTAAAGGAGGAAGAACAGAATACAGATCTATTTCATTTTTTATCAGCGGCATTACAATACCTAGACAATGAAGATCAGTTTGCTAACTTTCATTTATTGTTTCTTTTAAAGCTAACACGCTATTTAGGTTTTCTGCCAGAAAATTTAGATAATGACCACGCGTTTTTTAATTTAGAATCTGGAGTTTTTGAAGCATCTAATCATGGAATTTACTCTGTTTCAGGAGAAAATTTAACACTCTTAAAACGGTTGTTAGGCACAAGTTTTGATGCTTTACATACCTTGACAATTAGTTCGAGACAACGCCAAGAGTTTTTAAATATGCTCTTATATTATTTTGAATTACATTTGGGAAGTTTTAAAAAACCAAAATCATTACAAGTGCTCAACGAGGTATTTCGTTAGACAACTTTGCCGATACTAAACATTTGCCAATACTAAACATTAATGATAGTGAGTTCATATCTGAAGCGCATTAGTGTGCCTATTATTTTTATATTTCTTTTTTTGCGGCTGAGCACTGCTCAAACCATTACAGTGCTGGATGCCGAAAGTCTATTGCCAATTCCTGGTGTAGCTTTGGTGAATAAAAATAAAAGCAAAACAATTATTACTGATACTAAAGGCGAAGTGTCGTTGTCTATTTTTAACGCTAACGAAGTCATCTTTTTTAAGGATTTCTTATACGAAGAACAAGGCTTAACCAAATCTCAAATCGTGAAGAACAAAGGTGTTGTTTACCTCTTTCCTAAAGTAGAAGGTTTAGATCAAATATTAATTTCGGCCTCTAAATTTGAACAACATAAACGCGACATTCCGCAAACGATAGTTAATGTTAGTGCCAAAGATATTGTGCTTGCTAACCCTCAAACGAGTGCGGATTTATTAGAAGGTACAGGCCATATTTACATTCAGAAAAGTCAATTGGGAGGAGGAAGCCCTATGATTAGAGGCTTTTCTACAAATCGACTTTTAATTGCTGTCGATGGAGTGCGGATGAATAATGCTATTTTTAGAGGAGGAAATCTTCAGAATGTCATTTCAATAGATCCGTTTGCTGTGCAACATACAGAAGTGACACTTGGTGCAGGCTCTGTGGTATATGGTAGTGATGCTATTGGAGGAGTCATGAGTTTCTACACTAAAAAACCACAGTTTTCTGAAACCGATGCTTTAGATTTTAGTGCTACCGCTTTAACCCGATTTGCTACTGCAAATAAAGAAAAAACAGGTCATATAGATTTTAATTTGGGTTATCAAAGATGGGCCTTTCTAACCAGTGTTAGTTATACCGATTTTGATGATTTAAGAATGGGAAGTCATGGTCCGGATGATTATCTAAGAACGGAATATGTTACCCAAGCCAACGGTGAAGATCGTATTGTGGCTAATTCTAACCCTCAACTACAAACACCAACGGGTTACAATCAAATAAATTTGATGCAAAAGTTACGTTATAAGTCTTCAGAATACTTAGACTTAGATTTGGGCTTGTATTATTCTACCACATCCGATTATTCGCGGTACGATAGGTTAATCCGATATCGCGATGATGCGTTGCGTTCGGCAGAATGGAATTACGGACCACAGCAATGGTTTATGGGGAATTTTCAACTTACTAAACGAAGTAGTAGCTCTAATCTATACGATAAAATTCAGACGACTTTAGCCTTTCAGAATTTTAAAGAAAGTAGAGAGGATCGCGATTTTCAATCTGAAATACGATCCGTAAGGGCAGAGTCTGTTGATGCTATTTCTTTTAATCTAGATTTAGAAAAAAGCTTGAATTCAAAAACGAGTCTTTTCTATGGTGTAGAGTATTTGCATAATACGGTACACTCTAAGGGCCATGATTTAAATATAGAAACAGGTGCGCAAGAGGTGAGTGTTACACGCTATCCTGATGGTGCTACATGGCAGTCTATAGCGGCATATGCTAGTTTTAAATACAAGCCTCATCCCAAATTTGTGTTTCAGACGGGATTGCGGTTTAATCAGGTGATGGCAAAAGCGGATTTTACAGCTAATAATGTCTTTTTAAATTTACCTTTTGATGCCGCTGAGGTTAATACAGGAGCCTTAACAGGTACTGCTGGTATTACTTGGTCTCCAAGCGATTTTATACAATGGAAACTCAATGCCTCAACTGCATTTAGAGCTCCTAATATAGATGATATCGGTAAGGTGTTTGATAGTGAGCCAGGTGCTGTTGTGGTGCCTAATAAAGACTTAAAAGCGGAGTATGCTTATAGTGGTGAACTGGGGTTAAAACTTCAATTTAATAAACATATTATTTTAGATGTGGCTACTTATTACACGTTTCTAGACGAGGCTTTAATTAGAAGGGATTATGAACTTAATGGTGAAACCGAGCTTGTTTATAATGGAGAATTAAGCACTATTCAAGCCATACAGAATGCTTCTAAAGCTTGGATTTATGGTTTTGAAGCCGGCTTAGAACTTCACTTTTCAAAATATTTACAACTACGTTCGCAATACAATGTTATTGGAGGTACGGAGGATAATAATGGTGTTGAGGAACCTGTAAGACACGTCGCTCCAAATTTTGGACGTACCCATTTGCGTTGGAAAAAAAAGAAGGTGCTCTTAGATGCCTTTATGGTGTATAATAATGCATTATCATTTCAGCAATTATCACCTTCAGAAACGTCTAAAGATTATATTTATGCTTTAGATGCTAATGGTAATCCGTATGCGCCTGCTTGGCATACCTTTAATATTAGAACACAATATCAGTACAGTGATCAATTGAGTTTTACGGCTAGTTTAGAAAATATTACAGATCAACGTTACCGACCATATTCATCTGGTATCTCTGCGGCAGGTCGTAATTTTATTCTCGCTTTAAAATATACGCTTTAGTTCTTTAGTGTTTTTATTATAAGCCTTTTATATATGATGGTTATTTGCTTTTTAGCAAACCGAAATATTAACGGAGGTACATACGCATCCTAGACGGTTTATATCCGAGGGAGGCCTGGAGTAGATACGGGGAAGACCCGAAGTAAACACGGGTGAACCTCTCTTATCATTCCTATTTTATCCGAATATTACCTAAGGTCATTATGGGTGCACGCTTATGAAGCTTTGGTTGTGATTTTTGTTGCGACTTTACCACCCTGGCTTAAAACAAAATAAGCCGCATTATTTAAATACGACTTATTTCACAACATATATAGCATGTTTATTTAGTTCTGTTTAATCGCTTTTTTACTGATGACCTGTCCATTGGATAGGGTAATTTTAGCAATGTAAGTGGCGATACTTAATTTTGATAAATTATAAACCTCAGTAGAAGCATTGCCTTGTAAGCTGTAAATGATTCGTCCTGTAACGTCTATAATAGCCACGTGTTTTATGGTATGGGCATCGCCCACACTTATTTTAACATCTCCATTTTGTAATTCGGTAATGGTTACCTCATTAGAAGCGATAATGTTATCGTCTATAGACAGTGTGGTTGGTATAAACACAATTTCGAAACGCTCATTGAAGTCTCCTGCTTCTGAGGTAAAGGTGTAATCTGAGTTTTTAAGATTGTGTGTTGTGTTCGCTAATTTATCTTTAATATAGATGGCATTTTCTGTCATAAAAGCCCCTTGTAATTTATATATTGAAATGGTATACAACGTAGGTTCGTTTATGGTCGATGTAAAGCTTAATGGTATCACTTCATTTAGCGTTAAGCTATTTGGATCTTTACCTTGGATAACAAATTGTCTGCTATCTGAAGTTTGAAGACGCGAGTAAATAGCTGCATTAACTTCGGTAGATATATTGCGTTGTACATCGTAATACATACCATCATCACTGTCTGTTGCACCAGGCACATAAGCCATTAATATTTGATTAAATGCTCCGTTATCGGTATTAAAGTTTAACCATAATTTATTGTTTTCACTTGAGTTAGTGCCTCTAAAAAACAGATCGTTATTGCCGTTAACTCTCATACTGTTGTTAAATACGACATCGGCTGTTTTAACATCACCACTATGAACCGAAGCTGTTGCCGCATCATCCATAGTAACAAAGAAGGATTGACCAGACGGAATAAATCTATGAGGATCTACACCATCACCACCAGCCGTTTCACCAGAACCATTAATGATAGCGTAATCACTTTGTGCATAGTTTTGATTTTGATTTCCATTGGTTGTGTCAGATGCCGGAGTATCATGGGACCAGAAGAAAATCGCTCCGCTGAGTGCACCTGTAGTTTCACCCACGGCAGCATTTGCAGCCAAAAAGGCGTCTGCATCTACAGCAGAAGGGTAAGGGTTACCAACGAGATTCCAGTTGTTATCATTGGTTTCTGAATCGTTTCTATAAATAGGAATGTTGTAAATACCATTGTTAAAAGGTCCTTCAAAAACATAGTCTATTTGCGTTGGGAACGGTGCAAAATTATTTTGCGTTGCGGCATAGCCTACACCAGGTTGCATAATGGTAGCTCCATTAACATATAGCCAATCGTCACCATTATCATCAATATCGTCTTGGCCAGCCACGGTGGCTCCATTGTTGTTGGTCTCTGCAGTAGCATCTAAGAAATTTTGACCTAAGTAGGCGTATCGTCGTCCTGTATTGGCTTCTGCAAGTCCATCTCCAATGGTTTCGCCAAATACAGGTGCACTCCAGTACACGTACTCATGGCGCGACTCTAATACAGGTGTTTTTTTATACACTTGTATTTTGGTTTTATCTGATAAGACATTACCTGTTACGGTACCTGCGTTATTAACTTGTACAAAAGCGCCGTAAGGTTGCACTACTATGCTACCATCTACAACAAGATTGTTTTCTACTTTTACATAGGTATTGTCAGCAATTATTAATTCATTGCCCGCTGTAATTTCACAGCTACAAGCTTCGAAGCTTGTTTCTCCATCTGTAGTGACACCTGTGTCGTACGGGCCATTTATAACTACAAATTTATCGGAAGCGGGAGCTGTAGACCAAGTAGTGCCATCCCAAGAGGCTGTGACTGCGTCTAACTTTACAGCATTACTAGCTTTGAAACACGTAACGTCATCTTCTCTCACTTGGCAATAGAATTGATACTCTAAATAAGCTATAGGGTTTAAAATATCTAAAGTTGCTGTTGCTACATTATTAAAATCAGTATTATTAGGTACAGCTACAAATGTTGTTGTACTTGGTTCTAAATAAAACCATTGGTACGTTAGACCTGAGCCAGAAGGCACACCTTCAGTGCCCGTAACTCCTATTTGAATCGTGTTTAAACAATTAAATACAGGAGGTGTTAATACTGAAACCGATGGTGGTGTTGCTAAAGCAAAATCGTACACTCCAAAATTACTATAATCAGAATCGTTACAATCTGTCCAATCTGTAATATCCCAATCTGCAAGGTCAAACGTAGTGGATGGCAATGCACTTGCTGTATTAAGTCTGCTGAAATTAATACCGTTTTCACCTGTACCCAAACCGTTAGACCAATTATCGCTGCCAAAAACTCCAAAAACATCTATTGAAGTGGATGTGGAACTGTTATATAACTCTATTAAATCTGAACTATCATTTTTAAAGTTAATACCATTAGCACTATTAAAAGATTGGTGCGGAAGACTACCATCTAAACCTGCTGCTGTAAAATCACAGGATGATGTTCCGATACTAATAACGTGTATACCACCAGAAGCGATTGTTCCTGTTAAATTTAGAGTAGACGATGCAGAAGCATTTCCGTTATTAAACACTCGAATGCTGTAGTTGCTGAGGTTAATTGCTGATGCAGTACCGTTAAAAATTTCAACTAAAGACGAACTTCCGGTAGTTGCATCAGATATTTGGCTCATAAATAAATCCGTAGGCGGTGTCGATACAGCTGTAGTTTCACAGGTAGAAATATCATCACTTATAACGGTAAACGCATTTTCAGAAGAACAACCTGTAGAAAACAATACTGTAATGTCTCCGTCGGTAGATCCTTCTGGTAACAGTACAACTAACTCTGAAGCAGATGTAGATATTGAAGTCATCGCTAAACCATTAATAGTCGCCGTAGCCCCTGTGAGGTCATTAGCAGATGTAATCGTTATTTCTGTATTTTCAGGTCCTTCAGTCGGCCACACAGAGCTCGTTAAAACAGTGCTACAGACAGCAGAACCTTCGATGTCGAATATATAAGGGTCTTCGTCGCTATCTGAATTTTCTATACTTACTTGTGCGGTACGCACTCCATCTGAGGTTGGGTTAAACTCTACTCTGAATTCTGAGCTAGATCCTGAACCCACAGTTGCGCTAGGTTGCAAGGTGACGGTAAAATCACTTGCATGGGCACCGATAATTTCAACTTTTGGAGTCCCAGTTAAATTTAAAGTGGATGCTCCAATGTTTTCTATAAAAAAGGCTTTTTCAGGGCCTGTATCTCCCACGTTTGTTGAGGCAAACAATGTGTTGTTTAATCCGTATGGTGCGTTAAACCCATTTTCTATAGAGATATTATTTCCTTTAACATTAATCTCAGCATCAACCGGCTGTACGATATTAATGGTATAATCTTCAACTTCACCGTCAAAACTAGTTTCGCAAGGAGTTGGTGGGTCTATAGGATAATCTGTATCGTAGTATTTTGTAGAAACGCGCATTCTTGTTGCAGCTATAACAGCATTAGACGGTATTTCGATAGAGAGCGGACTTTCGTCTGTAGATCCATCTACGGCATTGTATGCTACACCTAAGTCGTAATCTTCATTAGCATCTGAAAAATCACCATCGTTGTTCCAGTCAAACCAAACCATTGTGGTTGTAAAGTATTCCCCATCGGTATTTACTCTCACTTCTAAATTATAAGTTTGCCCAATTGTAACTGTTGTAGATATGGCCGTATAATCTGAATAAGCGTTATCCGTATTATCCGAAGCATTATTGATAGTGTTGAATTGCACATTGTTGGTAAGTGTTAGGAAAGTGTCACCACCATCTCCATAGGAGTCGCAATAGGTTAACGACGGAGTTGCACATACTTCTACACCTTCTGTCCATGTGGTTCCTCGTCTAATAAATATTTTAAAACAATAATTAGTCCCATTGGTTAAACCCGTTATGGCTTTGGTGGAAGCGCTAGAGGTGGTTTCGTATACTAATTGATTTGCGCT
Organism: Winogradskyella sediminis; assembly: GCF_003387355.1. GTDB lineage: Bacteria > Bacteroidota > Bacteroidia > Flavobacteriales > Flavobacteriaceae > Winogradskyella > Winogradskyella sediminis. Next base: position 437,391 of record NZ_QUNH01000001.1, on the reverse strand, counting down.
TGCGTATACATCGTTGTCATTTCCGGTATATGCAGAACCGTCTCCAGTTGGTGTAAATGTTACCCCTCCTTGATTAGCAACGATGATTAATTGATCATAGCATGCCGTTGGTAAAGGGTTGTTCCAGTTTAGGGTTACTTGATTTGTTAATGGTGTTGCTGTAAGGTTGGTTATATCTCCTTGTGCTAAACCATTTGTCACCGTACTTCCGGCAGTGCCACCATTGGCCCATCCTGTTAGTGTTTCACCAACGTAAGCGTAAACTGTAAATGAATAGTTGTTATCTTCGGTTAAACCTGTAATTGTAGCTGTAGTGGCTGTTCCTTTATATACTACTCGCCCTAAAGATGCTGGTGTCACAGGTGTTGCTGCGGAAAAGTCTGTATTTGGAGTATAGGTGTTAGCGTCGTCTTTTGTACCTGTTGGGTCTGTACCACCATCTCTTGCAAATACCATATACCCTGTTGGAGTTATTCCAGATGCTGGTGCGTCCCAATTTAAAGTAACGGTTGTATCTTCAAAGCAACCTTCAATATTTCTTACGTTATTTGGCGCTTCGTTACTTAAATTTAACGTTACGGCATTAGAGGTGGTGTTCCCACAGATATTTGTAAGGATACAACGGTATTGGTTCCCATCCATTGGTGCAGATGTTGCTGCTGTGGTGTACGTATCTGTAGTGGCGCCAGACCCTCCGGTAACATTGGTCCATCCTGAGCCTGTATTCACTTGCCATTGGTAGCTGTCTGTGTCCGAAGAACTGACCGAGAATGTTGCTGTATCTGGTATAACTTCTATTTGGTTGGTAGGTTGCGTTAATGTTGGTACAGCATCTTCAATGACTACCGCGTAACTTAATGCATTATCTGACCAACAGGTACCAGCTGTATCATAAGCTCTTACATAGTAAGTGCCAGAAGTCGTTGCCGTGTAAGTTGCTGTAGCGTTGTAGGTTTCGTCGGTACCTGTAGGGCTTGTTTGCCAATAATTAATAGTCCCAGCTGCCGCAGTCCCAGAATAGCTTAAGGTTGTTGATGCACATGCCGGTGTGGTTCCTGTGATGCTTCCTATTGGGTCTGCTGGTGGTGAGCAGAGGCATGCTTCACCGGATAAAATGATATCGTCAACATAATAATATTCACCACCGTCTAATCCTACGGTTCTTAATTTGACTCTTATTTGTGTTTCTACATCAGCAATATTCACTATCCAAGGATTGGTACTAACAGTAGTAGGGTTGTAAGCATTTGTACTCCCCATATTTATATTAGCATTACTGTAGCCATCAACAAGTTGTTCTGAACCTGTTCCTGTCCAGGTTGTACCATTATCATAAGAAATCTCTAAATATAAGTCTTCATTAGAGTCAGCTCCATAAGAAGCAAAAGCAACATTTAAAGTTACATTCGTAAACGCACTTATATCTACATTTTCTGTAGTAAGATTATCACTACCATCTAATCGATAAGAAGCAGTGCCAAAATATTTATTCGCTGTCGAATTTACTGTTCCACCACCAGTGTAAGTGAAGTTATCTCCACTTTCAAAAGATAATGTTTTAAATGCTCCATTAACTCCATCATCATCAGTAACACTCAGTGTCGTTTCATCATCACTACCTGCTGCGGCACTATCTCCTCCAGCTACGTTTTGAAGCTCAAACGTATAATCGGTGCTATCGCTACAGTTGGTGTTGTCTGCAATAGTTACAGTAACACATTGTTGCGCAGTGCTACTGGCAGGAAACGTTATATTTTGTGTGGTGTACGACAAGTGTGGTGCAGTGCCCGACGTTAATACCACTTGTGCTGTGGTTGGCGTGGCGCTAGGATTGGTAATGTCTACACAAAGATCTACAGAAGTGCCGTCTTCGCTTTCGGTATAGGTTGTAGATGCAAAGTTGAGTGTTGTATCTGTAGAGGCCAAAAGTCCTTCAATTTTAGCATCATCTATAATCCACGTTTCGTTGCCTGAGTTATTTTTAAAAAGTATTCTTATTTTAAGATTAGTAACACTTGGTAAATCTGTAATTATAATTTCATTGATACCCGAATTTCCATCTCCTCCTGCTACAGATGTAAAGTAACCACTTGGGTTATAGATGTTAGATTCTGTAGAGCCTTGGCCAAAATGCCATAGTGCATTTCCCGACCCATTAACTTCAGCTTGTTGCGTCCATGTACTTCCTCCATCGTCACTAACCTCTACAATAACATAGTCACTACTGTCAGCACCATTTCCACTTGAACCTCCAAAAGAGGCTAGTTTAACTGAGAAGTCAATATCAGTGTATGATGATGTATTGACATTGCTAAATTCAATGGTTGTTGTTGCGTTTGTAACTTTTCTACCTTGAGAACCACTTACAAAGTTATCTTGTCCTGAAGGGTAAGGTCCTGTACCTGTAGCAATACTACCACCTGTAAAGGTCATAACGGGAGCGGTAGGTGTTGTTTCAAAATCTTGTTGTGCAATGGTTACTTGCCCAAAACCAGACAGGCTAAAACATAGGAATGCTATAAAAACGAGGGAGTATTTTTTTATCATCGGGATATAGAGGGATAATTAATCTGTTACTACCGTCCAAAGATATATTAAATAGTCTGTAGGTCAGTGTCTTGAAAAGTAGGTAATTATTAACAAATTGTTAAGATTTCTTACAAATTCTCTTTTAAGTACTTAAAATACCGATAAAATGTTAATATTGAACACGATGCCTTATTATAGCTTCCTTTTTATTTATAAGATTTAAACGGTGGTTGTTTTTACATTCTATTGTATTTTTGAAATGTATGGATGTGAAAAAAACATATACCGTAGACGAAGCCCAAAAGAAACTAGAGCATTATTGTGCCTACCAAGAGCGTTGCCATAAAGAGGTACGGCAGAAACTACGCGATATGCGTATGATTCCGGAAGCTATTGATGTTATTATGGTGCAGTTAATTTCTGATAATTTTTTGAATGAAGAACGCTTTGCTAAGGCCTTTGTAAGTGGGAAATTCAGAATTAAGAAATGGGGAAAAAACCGTTTGGTGCGCGAGTTAAAGTTTCGGGAAATTTCTAAATATAGTATTGATACCGCTTTAAAAGAAATTGATCTGGATGATTATTATAGCACCTTAGATGACTTGATACAAAAACGTATGGCTCAGGTTAAAGAGCCTAATGTGTATAAGAAGAAGAAAAAGGTCGCTGATTATTTGTTGTATCGTGGTTGGGAATCGGCTTTGGTTTATGAGAGGTTGAATGACTATTTTGGGTGATTGAGGGGGATAGGCATTAGGGATTAGGCATTAGGGATTAGGTATTAGGTTTGAGGTATTAGGTATTAGGTTTGAGGTATTAGGTATTAGGTATTAGGGATTAGGGGTTAGGTATTAGGTTTGAGAGGGTGAGTTTGAAATAAGGACGTTGATTTAGGGGGTTAATGTTCGTTCTGGGTTGGATTAGTTCTAAAAAAAAAGCCTTAACACGTGAATGAAAAGGCTTATTCTATTTGTTTTAGGCACTAGCTAATGGCTAATTGCTCAAGGTTTTATTATAGGTTGAAAACAGCACCGATATTTACCGTAAATTGATTGTGTATGTCAATGATTTCGTCTTTGTCGTACTTGGCTAATGGGAAATTAGCTTCTGTAAATACACCAAAACCTTCAGAAAAGAAATAACGTGCACCGACATGACCACCAAAGTTTTTAAGGCTGAGGTTTAATCCTGGGTAAAGGTCAAAGTTTTCGTCGATATTAAGAACGTTTCCTAAGTGCGCATTAAAACGCCCTTTTAAGTCGAAGCGATCTCCAAAATCTAAGTCTTCTATTCCATCAGCACCACCTAAGGCGTAAGATGAGGATACACCAACCGAGATATTTTCTCCTAAACCGTGATCGAAGCTTACATTAATACCTGAGGCGTGGTCTTGAAGATTAGCACCCACTTGGAATTTTTGATCTCCTTCTCCCATAAAAGCTTGTGCATTACCAAAACTAAAGGCAAGTAAAGCGACAACTAGTAAAATATTTTTCATGTTTTTCATTTTAAAAATAAGGGTCAAATATACAAATTGTATTTCATTTACTGTCAGAAATTTAATTGAACCGATTTGTGTTTGCAATGGCTTTTTTGTTTTTCCAGTCAATCCATTTTTGTCCTTTGAGGCGTCGCATAACATTATCGAAGTTGCGCATAATCAACAGGTTGTAAATGGCTTTGCTGAGGTTTTTAGGATTTCGGGCAATAGCACGCAAACTCATAGAAAATCCTGGTGTAATGTAACGCATGTAATGCCAATAGCCTTCTGGCATATAGAGGACTTCTCCGTGGTTTAATTCGCAGGTCCAGCCTTTTGCTTTTTTTAGCGCTGGCCATTTTTTTAAATCGGGATTTGCGAAATCAATATCCTCTCTCGTAATTAAAGCGTGTGGTACTTTATAGAGGTATTTGGTTTGGTCTTGGTCGAATAATATGCATTGTTTTTGACCTTCAAAATGAAAATGAAAGATATTGGCAAGGTCGATATCGTAATGCATAAAGGTGTAAGAATCGCGTCCGCCAAAGAATAGCATAGGAAGCTTTTTCATGAGTCGGAGTCCAAAATCTGGAAACTTAAAATCTTTTTGAAGTTGTGGTACTTCTTTTAAAATGTTCCATAAGAAAATGCGGTATCTGGTAGGTTCGCGTTGAAGTAAATCTACGTAATCGCTCATTTTCATTTCGGCATGGGCTTGGTTAAAGCCGTCTTTATAATCTACAGGTCTGTCGTCGTACAGCGGAACGGTTTTGTCGCCTGCAATGGTTTTGATGTAATCTAAACTCCATTTTGAATATGCTGGCCAATCTTCGATACAATGCTCTATCACCACAGGTTTTTGTGGTTTGAAGTAATGGGTTATAAAATCCTCTTTTGTAATGGTTTTTACGCGAGGTATGTCTTGAAGATTTAATTGCAACAGTTAAAACTTTAGAAGGCCAAAGTTAAGAAAACGTTACCAATTGGTTTAAATTGTATGATAAAAAATAACTTATTACTGATTAGTAAATCCTATAGCGAAAAGATAAAACTGTATAAAAAGTTAAGATTTTGTCAATCTGAATTTGTTTCAGATTCTAAAAAAAATAAAATGAGTTCATTGAGATTCTGAAACGAGTTCAGAATGACAGACTATCATAATTTTCAGACAACCTCTTGTATTTATAATAATATTTTATTTTTTGTCTAAAAATCCTTGCCTCAGTATTTCTTTTATACCTTCAATATTATCTGTAAAGTCAGCCATTTGTGCTATAATTTGCGACATTTGGTTTTGTCCACCTAGACTATTCAACTTATTGTTTTTTGCAAAAATCACTTTAATGTCTTCCCAACGCTGTTGCTCTTCTTCGGTTAGCGAATTGCTTAATTCCTTAAACTTTAAGAGGTTGGCTTCTGCAGCGCTAGTTAAAGTTTGTGATTCGTTTTCGTAATGCGATAATACTGAGGTTTGCAATTCTTTATCATCCATTATAGGCACTACTTTGGCAACCAACTTATTCATGTCTCTGTACGATCCTTGTAGCTTAAAGCTAGGTTCTGTGCGATAACTGTCTTCCATACCAGCACTGGCAATATAGGTTTCGTTAACCTTGAGGACTGTGTTTCTTATTTTAATGACTTTTTCAATCACAGAAACATAATCGGCAACCTCTTGGTTACTATGATTGCCCTTAAGTTCTGCGTCTGCTGTGTTATGCTGTACACGGTCAATTAAGGTGTACACATCATCAAAATATTTGGTGCTTAATTGTTGTAAAACAGGATTGCTTGTTAAGGCATTTTCGATAAGGCTTAACTCAAACAAATGGGCTGTATCTCCGATAATGTCACCCAAATTATAGATGTCTGCACGGTTGGCAAGCATATCTGGAATTTGGAATTTTTCTCCACTCTCTGTATACGGATTACCAGCCATAATCACACAAAACTTCTTACTTCTTAAATCGTAAGTTTTAGGTTTACCTTGGTAAACGCCTTCAATTTTACGTGTACCATCAGATAGACTGATAAACTTCTGTAAAAACTCAGGATTGCAATGCTGAATATCGTCTAAATACAGCATCACATTATCACCCATTTCAAAAGCTAAGTTTAATTTTTTAAGCTCTTCTCTGGCAGCAGAATTATTTGCAGCTTCAGGATCTACAGAGGTAACTTCGTGGCCTATGGCAGGACCATTAATTTTCATAAATATTAAGCCAAGTCTATTGGCTACATATTCCATTAAAGTCGTTTTACCATAACCAGGTGGTGAAATTAGTAACAATAGACCCATTCGGTCTATACGCTTGGTATCTCCAATTGTACCTAATTGCTTTGCTAAATTATCTCCAATAAGTGGGAAATACACCTGATTAATAAGTTTGTTTCTAACGAAAGAACTTAGTACGCGAGGTTTAAATTCATCTAATCTCAATTGTTCCTTGAGTTGTTCTATAACCTCATGTTTAGCCGATTTAAAAGCTGAAAATGCAGGAACTTTTACACTATTAAAATGCTCTAGTTCTTCAGAGAATTTATGATAGCTAAATTGAAAGGTGCCATCAATAGTACTAGGATGAACGCCTTTTAAATCTTTAATTTCAGTTTCTGCAACAGCAGTATTAGAAGCGCTATCGTTTTTATACAAAATACAAGCCACACATTCATTTACATAAGGAACCAACGTGTTTTTATTTGCCTTTGCAAATGCCGAAACCCAATGCTTTACCAATTCTATGCGATCTTTTTGTGTGGCACTATCGTTAAGACGTTGTTTGAATTTTTCGGTAGCTTTTTGCGCTTTTAATTCCTTTTCAAAAGCATCTTTTAATTTTATAGCTTCGCTACTAACCGTAAATGTGTCATTGTCTTTGAGTTCGTTAAAAAGATATTCGGCAATAGTTTTGGCACTACTAGCCTCAATTTTTCTTGAAGTTTCAATGTCTTCAGCTAACGCATCAATGATAAAATCATATTCCTTACTGTTTGGAAAAACAGCCAAAACTTCACCAGCACTTTTTAAATCATGATTATATGCTTTTAGGCTTTCTTCTGAAAGATTATTCCAGAAAAATTGTGCTTCGGCTCGTACGTTTGGTGGGTAGATTAATAGATCTAATTCCTGATGTTTTTGTAAAAGAACCTTTAGGAATTTTGTGGCATCAAAATCATGAACACCTTTAACATAACCACCTGAATAATCACCACTAATGTAATCTTGTACATGGCTGAGTAACTCAGCATCATTTAGTTTATTTAGCGCTGTTTTATCACCAGTAGAGAACATCTTGTAGGCAAGGTATGCAGCTCTATAGACTTGTTGGTCTTCAGAAATTAATTCTTGATTCCAAATGTCCTTTGAGTTGTTAAGTACATCATGATTTAGTTTTTGATAAAAATCGGTACCTGTTAGATGATAGTATAATTCATCATTTTTAAAAACGATGGTTACATCTAGTTGCTGCTTATTAACACCAAACTTGTGCTTTCCTAATTTTATAACGTTGTCTCCATCTTCGTAGAGTTCGTTTTTATCTTTTAGTTTTCGTAATGCATCTTCACGCGCGACTTTAAGTGCTGTTTCTATGGCTTCAGATTTACCAATATCGCCAAGGTCTTTTAATTGACCAATGATGTCTCGTACCTTATTTATCATAAGGTCACTGGCAAAATAGCCATTTATAGCAGCAATATCTTCTAAAGATTGTGCCTTTTTTTGTGCACCATTTATAATGCGTTGCGCAGCATTTTGTAAGGCAATTGTTTTTTTATTTCGAGCTTCTACAAGGCTAGATTTGCGATTATCAAAAGCCGAATAAACCTCTTCTCGTTTTTCTATGATTTCTGAAATGTAATCTTCAAAATCTGAAAATTTGCCTTCTAATTCTTCAAGTTGAATAGAAACCTTCGTGAGAAATTCATCACATTTTTCAGGTGTGTTGGCAATATCAATATAGTTGATGATACTTTGGTCAATAAGTTTGAGTTGCGCAGTAAAATCGGCCTGCGCTTCTTTTTTGCCAACAGCTTTTAATTTGTTTTTTATTGCTGCTTTAACCTGATTAATTGTCGCAAAAATCAAAGAGATATTCTCAATAATTTTAGTGGAGTGTGAGGTGTCTTCAATATCGAGATTTGATACAATGTCGATAAGCAGCTCTAAATCTTCTGCAATTTTATTGACCTCTTCCTCTAAGGCTTTTATCTCTATGACCTTTTTTAACTCCTCTAGTGTGTTTTGCTTTTCGTTAATAGCATTGTGATACGGCTCTAAAGCTTTATCATCTAAAAGAAATGTTGTTGCACGCCTAGAAATGGTGTCGTTTTGCTCTAAGATTTGGGTTTCAATGCCTTTAATGAAATCATGATCTACATAACGAACTTCGTACAATCCAATAGCCTCACCTCTAATAGAACGCAATTGTGTTAGCAGATTTACAAAATCGTTAATAGATTTAAAAGATGTACTTTTTATCTTACTGAATAACTCTTCTGACTTCTTAGAAATAGAAAGGGTTTCTTGCTCAGCTTGTTTGCGTAATTGTTTTACCTTTTCAAATTCATCTATAGCAGCATTAGAGGCTTTGTTGATTTCAGCCAAAGGTATATTTAGTTGTTGGGTTTCTTCTTTAGAAATCCAATAATAAGCATCTAAAATGTCTTTAGATACTCGTGCAATATCATCATACAACCCGTCATAACTATCTTCTTTATTGAGTAGAGTGATAAGTTCATTCGTTTCGGCCATGGCCTTAACAATATCCTTATTCCCAATTTTGTAAAGTAACGTGTCTTGATGCTCAGAAGGCATAATATCGCCTTTTAAATATGGTGTTTGCCATATTTGCATCATATGATGTTTGGTTTGTTCTTCTTCAGTGCGGAAATAACACAGTTCACCATTATCTAAAATTGTAAATCCATTACAGATAATAGGTGTTTTGACTTCCTGCTCAATAACGTTGTAAGACATTAAAACATAAACACCCTCCTTAGGATCGTAGTAAATATAAAGATGATCTTCTCCGTTAGGTGAGGTTATTTTTTGTTGAAATTTTAATTGATACGTTGTGTTTGAAAACACATTGTATTCACCAGTTTGTAGATAGTATCCACTTGGGAAAATAATACCTTGATCGTCTGGTAACAAAACAGCAGATTGTGCAATGGAATCCACTTTTTCAACAACTTTAAGTTTATGGTTGTAAACAAAATATCGTGGTTGTTCTTGAAATGGTTTTATTTCTAAAACAATAAGATTTCCCAAATCGGCATAACGATATTGACCATCATCTAGTGTTTGATCTTTATGCTCAACATCTTCACTGTAAATACCTTTGCCGTCGTCTGTGTTATCTTCGACTTTAATAGTTAAATCTCCACCAATAGTTTCTACAAAAACCTTATCTAATATAGAAACGTGTGCATGTTTTCCATTGCGTTGATGATCACGACCTGCTTCATTCCAGATAAAATCGTATTGCTTAGGGTATTTGTATTCGTGCTCGCTACGATTATCTACATATTCTAAAGTATTACCATTAATAAGCCATTTGAATGTTTTTATATCCGAAACCGATTCGCTTAACTGAAATACCATGTGGAGGTAATTCCCAATAATGGCAAACTTTGAAAAAATGGTATTTCGATAATATTTATATAGATTTTCGAAGTCGTTTTTAAACACAGGATCATCAATAATTTGTAATCCTGTCGGACTTTCTTCAAACCTGAAAGAATCATCGTGTCGCTGAAACTGATAAACACTAAAAACATCACTCAAAGAAATAGACGTACGCAGTCCAAAATGTACGTTATACCCAAATAAGCTTTGGTTTTCTATAGATACGATATCTCTGGCAATACAGTTGTTCTCCGTATTGATACGATCGTTAGCAATAAGTTGTGTTTCTAGGGATCCAAAAACGGTTTTACGCGCTTCGTTAAGGCGATGTAAACGGTTTTGTAAATCGTTTTTTTGCTTTAGTAAACGACTCTGAATGATTTCGTAAGTTCCAGAATCTAAAGCTGTGTTATCATCAGTTTGGTTGTCTGCCATTTTTTATAAAAGTTCTTTATAGTACATTCAAAATATCATCATAAATTTGATGTCTGGTCGAGCCCTTCGTCTGCGCTCAGGATAAACTAAAGTCGCGACCTAATAATGTTTAAAATTTTAATTAAAATCTCTCGACTGCGCTCGAGGAGACATAAATAACTACGCGTCTCTCAAAGGTTTGTAAAAGGGCTGTTTAAAAAATAGAACTTTTTTAAACAGCCTTACAACTTTTATAAATCATTCATCTTTTTGTTAGATAATCCCATACCTTTTGCCAGGTTGAATAGATTACTTAACATGGTTTGTTCACTTTTATCATCAGATTTGTCTTGTAGATTGCTCAATAAATTAGCAATGGTTAAGTTTTTAATATCCTCTGAACTAATACCATATTTGTCTGCAAAGGATTTTACTTTATCGAGTAGGTTTCCTTTTACATCATCGCTACTTAGTATAGCATCTTTTACTTCGCTTACAGTTTCTGAGTGCTGTACCAAACGATCATAACCCTTGGCTTTAGTTATTTGTCCTATAATTTGCTCAAAGAACATAGTCTCACCACCAACAATATCAATTTTAGCAGCTCTTAAGGCTTCACCAATTACTTGAGCTTGTGCATCAGCGATTTCTTTCTGAATATTGATTTTAGCCAAGTCAACTTGTAATTCTTTATCAAGTTTAAGTTTGAATTCTTCGTGTTCTTTACCAACACCATCTAACTTCTTCATAGCTTCCGCTTTTTCTTCAATTCCTGAAGCATCTGCCATCGCTTTTTCTTTAATAACTTCAGCTTCTGCCAACCCTTCTAAACGTTTAGCTTCCGCTTTAGCAGAAATTCCACTCGCTTCCGCTTCTGCCTTCTTCTGAATGATTAAAGCATCAACAACACCTTGTCTTTCGCTAGCTTCCGCTTTTGCATGCATTACTTGTGCTTCAGACATACCAATTGTAGCTTCTTCTTTTGCTTTTGCTTCCGCAAGTGTTTTACGAGCTTCCGCTTCTTTTTCACTCGCTTCTTTTTGCGCTTGTGCTTCTATGTTTAATTCCTCAGCTTTTTGTTTTGCAGCTTCTTTCTGTGCTTCAGCAGATTTAATCGTTTTTATTAAGTCTTCTTGTGCAGCCGCTTCAGCGTTAGTTATTGCCACTTGTTTTGCTCTATCAGCAGTTTTGAAAGCTTCGATATCTTTCATGTTTTCCTGCTCTTCAACCACACCTTTTTCTAGCGTAACACGGTCTCTAATAACATCTTGAATGTTCTTTTTCTCAACTTCTACAACCTTCTCTTTTTCAATTTGAGCCAAGGTTACAATACGCTCTTTTTCGGTTCTTTCTAATAAACGATCTTTCTCTACACGTTCTATTTCAACTGCTTCTGTACGCTGCTTATTCTTTTCAGCTACGACGATTTGTCGTTGCATATTTTCTTCGGCAACTTTTACTTTTTCTTCAGTTGCAATACGAGCCGTTTCAGATTTTAAACGCTCTTCTTCAGCTACTTTTAATGTTGAGGCTTCTTCACGGGCTTTTATGTTAGCAATTTCGCGTTTTTGTTGTTCTTCTTTTTCAGCTAATTGCTTATCCAATTCTAATATAGCTTCTTGCGCTTCTACATCTTGTTTGCGGATGATTTTTTCTTCATCACGCTTTATTAAATTGGCTTTAATATTTTGCTCAGCTGTAAGATCAGTAATCTTCTTAATACCTTCTGCATCTAAGATGTTATCTGGTTTTAAGAATGAAACTGCTGTTTGCTCTAAATAATCGATAGCGCAGTCTTCTAGTGTGTAACCGTTAAGATCTGTACCAATAATATCCACGATTTCGTCTCTAAATTCGCGACGCGCTTCATATAACTGGATGAATTCAAACTTCTTACCAACTGTTTTTAAGGCTTCAGAGAATTTTGCTTCAAAAAGATCTTCTAAAGTTTCTATGCGAGAGGCACGATCTACACCTATAGTTTGTGCTACTTTCTTAATGTACTCAACTTCATTATTTACACGAACGAAAAAGGCAACTTTAATATCTGCACGCATATTGTCTTTACAGATAAGACCTTCTGTGCCCAAACGTTCTATTTGAATTTTCTTTACTGAGACATCCATAATCTCCACACGATGAAATACAGGAACCACGTACAAGCCTTTGTCTGTGGCTACTTTTGTGCCGCCAAAACCTGTTCTGACAAGTGCTTGTCCTTGTGGTACTTTTTTGTAAAACATCGCAATGATTGCGAAATACACAATGATTAGGAATAAAATTATTCCCAGTCCGGTTAAAATAAGAGGTAAGATTCCTTCCATGGTTTTTATTTGGTTTTTAAATGTTAATTAAGGTTCGGTTTTGCAACGAAATAGTAGTTTTTGTCTTCGGATTGTTTAATTATTAGTGCTTTTTCATGAAATTTAAGTTCTGACGTGTCTAAAGATTTTACATAAATCGTCATAACGTTTCCATCGACTATAACTTCGGCATTGCCCATTTTTTCTCCTGAAATAGTAGATAGAAGTTTTGCTTCTAAACCTATGAAGTCAATTGCTTTGTCACCATCTTTATTTAAATTTTTAAAGAAGGATTTAAATGGTACTGTTACGATTTTTGTAAGAAACAATGATGGTAGTATTGCCAGTAAAACAATAGCATATCCAAAGCTGGTATTATAATTATTGGTTAGCGTTGTTGTGATGACAGATATGAGCCACCAGTTAAAAATCCAGAAGGTAAAGGTGAACATAAATGGTAAGCCAACAAAGTTGAAATAGATTAACACAACCTGCCACCACTTTAAATTTCGAGTTCTTTTATTTACAACGTGCTGACGGTCTACCTCTACATTGCTAACATCTTGAAAATCTATGTTGCCACTTTCCAGACCGCTTTCTACTTCCATATCCACATCTGCATCAATGTCAACATCGACATCTAAGTCGAAATCAATACCACTAAACATGGTAACGACCCAATATAAAATCAGGAGGATTAACAAAATGCTGAGCGTAATGTTAACATGTGAGAATACGATGTCTAAATACTGTTCCAATGGTTTGTGGTTTTAAAGTGAGCTCATTTTGAGCGCGTGTTGTAAAATAACTGATTAATTACTGTTTTTTATGCCTAATTGTTCTTTTAATTTTTTTAGTTCTTCGTTAGCTTTAGATACGCTATCATCTAGTGTGAAATCTATAGCGTCGTCTAAGTTTATATAATTATCTGGTTGCGCTTTTATGTCTTGAAATTCTTGTGTTTTTTCTTTTAAAAACTTCAATCTGTTATAAATACTTTGTGCATCTAGATGTATCATTTGTTTGTTTATGTTTTGTTCGGCTTCAATTATTTTAATTTCAGCCTTTAAAGTATCAAGCTCTTTTTCCCAGTCTGAAATGTTTGATTCAATCACAGCTACATTTCCTTTTAACAGTTCAACTTTATAGTCTAATTTATCGCGTTTTGCTGTTGTAGCTTTCATTTTTGCTAATAATGCTTCTTTTTTTATCAAAGCTTCTCTGGCTAAGCGATCTCCTTCATAAACATCAATTTGGTTAAGCTGTACTTTTTTTAAAATAGCAACAGCTTCATTTTCGCTTTTTTTTGCTTTAGCGGCATATTCGTCATTGTCATTTTTTACACGAATTGCGAGCGCTTTCACTTTATTTAAATGTTCCGTAGCATGAGAAAGTTCTTCTTTTAAGTGATTCAGTTGTTCTTTAATGGCGTCTTCAAGCTCATACTGATTATCTATCATAGTATTAGCTTTAGCCTGAAAAAAATTGAATAGCTTTCTAAAGATGTTCATAGCGTTAAATCTAGTACTTTTAATTGAAATACCTTACAATAAATTCTAAACTAAAGGATACATTTTTAAAAGATTAAAGCCTTGATAAGAATGTAATGGTTGAATTTTATCGCTATTCCGGATGTAGCGATAAGCTTACATATAATATGTAGCACTTATTTGAGTTTTGTTACAGTAGCAACAAAAAAATCCTGTCGGTTAGGACAGGATTTATAGTGTGATATGTTGTTTTTTATCTATTTAAACGTATATCGCATACCAAATAAGACATTACTCGGTGGCATTGGCGTAAAACCTGATTCGATATAATCGGCATCAAAAATGTTGCTTGCCGTTACTGATAATTCTACTTGTTTTAATTGTAACATAATTGACGCATCCCAAACGTTATAGGTTTGTCCTGTGGTGCGTTCGGCATATTTGTAAATGATACTTTGACTCAGGTTTTTAAGTAATTGTGTGCTTAATCTTGTGGTGTAATGATGTTTTAAGGTGTTTAAGGCGTAGCGCGATAACTCTTCGTTTTGCTCTAAAATATCATCTTCTAAATAAGAGTAACCGAAGGCAAAGGTTTGATTGAAGTTATTGATTTTAAATTTATAGGCCACATCTACTTCTAAGCCTTTGGTATTGACTTCTGCAATGTTAGTGGCTGTAAAGATTTCTTCGATGGTGTTTGGCCTTACATAATCAATCAAGTTTTGGGCATCACGATTAAACACAGATAGGCTTGCTCTAAATTTTAGGTCGTTGTATTTAATTCCGATTTCTTGAGCAAAGGCTTCTTCGGGTTCTAAGTCAGCGTTACCGTTGGTTCTTGGGTCCGTATAATACAAATCGGTATAGGTTGGTATGCGGTAGGTGAACCCAATGTTTCCATAAGCTTTAAGATTGTTGGTGATATCGAATCCTATATCAACACCAGGAAAGGCATTGAATTTAAAATCTGAAAAATAAGTCATCGCCACACCAGGAGTAATGTCTAAACGGTTGTTTGCCAGTTGAAAACGGTGCTCTAAGAATGCCGTTGCCATAAAGCGGTTATGTTGGCCTAAGTTATTGCTTCGTAAATAGGTTTGGGATAGATCGATGCCAAAGCCTGTAATTCCAATAGTAGAAGTGTAAGAAGCGTTGGCTTCGGCACCAATTTTATTTGAGATATGTATATTTCTGAAAAATTCTGGTTCAAAACGTTTTAGAAGAAAGATGTCTTGATTGCGTTTCCAGTAAATGCGTGGCTGGATTTTTAGGTTGTTAGATTTGAAGGTCGTGGTGAAAGCTACCAAACTGTTTTGTGTTTCTTCGTATTCGTTGAAAGTAGGGTTGGTGGTATAAAAATTTTCAGCACCAAATTTTCGTTCAGAAAAGGTGGTAATCATTTCAATAGCTTGCTTGTTTTTATTAAAGACGCTTTTGAGAAAGAGATTCGTATTGTCATAATCGGTATTATTTCGGTAGCCTTCTGAGGTCATTTTACCGATATGAATAAGGTGTGACGAGTTTTCTAATTTAGAACCAGCAGTTATCGAACCGTTAAGTTGACCAAAGGATCCGGTTTCAAGATTTGCAGAAACCGAATTGTCTACATTAGATTTTGTAACGATATTAATAGCGCCTGTAAAGGCATTTTGACCAAAGACACGTGCTGCAGGTCCTTTAATAACTTCGATACGCTTTATAATTTCTAATGGTAAAGCAGCATTTAAGGTATGGTGACCCGTTTGTGCGTCGTCCATTTTAATACCATCTATTAATAACAGTGTTTGGTCGAAACCACCACCTCTTATAAATAAATCGGCCTGACTTCCTCCGGTGCCACGACGTCTAACATCTACACCTGCGATTTGTTGTAATACCTCTGAAACGGTTACGGCAGCGCTACGTTTAATGGCCTCTGAGGACATGATATTGATGGTTCTAGAATTTTCTTTGAAAGGTAAATCGATACGCGTAGAGCTGATGATAACCTCTTTTAAAGAATCTGTCTTTATAATAGGCTGTTCGGTTTGAGCTGTAAGTTGGTTAGTAGCTACTAAAATGAAGCTAATAAGTAGGGTTATACGTGTCATTGTTATATAATTTGTAAAACTTTGTTTGGTATGATTTTATTTTGAGATGACAAAAGTCGTAACTTTCCGGACGATTAAACTAGTCCAGTTTTAAAAGAATGAATAGTCCGGTTAGTCAATTACTAAAACAACTCATTACTTTCGATAAAAGTCTTGTGCAGCCAGTGTATGTTCAAGTAGCACAACAGATTGTAAATGCGATACAGCGTGGCTATCTGGAAGAAGGTAGTAAATTACCAGGTACACGTGTGTTTAGTGAGTTGCTCGCTATTCATCGTAATACTGCAGTTGCAATTTATGAAGAGTTAGCCTCACAAGGTTGGGTAGATATTGTGGCCAATAAGGGGACTTTTGTTTTGATGCCTCAAGAATCTACAGCAAAAATTAAAGCGAAGACGGAGCATTTACAACAAGCTTACATGTATCCTAACGTGGCAGGTTTCCCGTTTCAAAAATCGTTTCACTTGGCTTCAACCAACCAAAAGACAATAGCTAAATACGCTATAAATGATGGTAAACCCGATTTACGTTTGCATCCTGTACATCAATTTTCGAGATGGTATAGTGCCGCTATGAAACGTAAAACGTTGCTTCATAAATGGAATAGAACCACCACATTAACTCCTTCGGTGTTTAGTACGCAATTGTGTAATTATTTGAATGCTTCACGCGGGTTTCATATTACTCCGAAGCATCTTATAAATACACGGAGTACGGAAATGAGTCTGTATGTGGTTTCTCAATTGCTCATTAAACAAGGTGATTTGGTATTGGTTGGGGAGTTGAGTAATTATGCTTCTAACATGATTTTTCATGAAGCGGGAGCGACCATTAGAACCATTCCGGTAGATCAAGAAGGTTTAGATATTAGTTATATTAGAACTCATTTTCTAAAAGGAAGTATACGCTGTGTGTATGTGTGTGCTCATAGAGATTACCCAACAACGGTGATGTTGAGCGCTAAACGCAGAGTGCAATTAATGCAACTGGCTAAACGTTATGGCTTTGCTATTATTGAAGATGATTACGATTACGATTTTCAATTTGAAGGCTCTGCCATGCTACCCATGGCCAGTGCAGATGCAGATGGTATGGTCATTTATTTGGGTAAGTTAGGGCAGTCGTTGTTTCCTAGTTTTCATACTGGTTTTGTGGTGGCACCAGAGAATTTTATTGCTGAAGCCAAAAACTATTTGCAATTGTTAGATCAGCAAGGAGATTTAATACAAGAGCAGATGTTGTCTGAGCTTATTTCTGAAGGAGAAATCTACCGACTAAAGAAAAAACACATTATAACCTATAAACAGCGACGTGATTATTTGTGTATGTTTCTTAACCACTATTTTAAAGGCATTATTACTTGGGAAATTCCTTTAGGAGGATTGGCGTTATGGCTGCAATTTGTAAATACCATATCCTTAGTAAAACTGGCTGAAGAAGCTGAAAAGCTCGATTTGTTTTTACCAAAAACGATTTTATATCAAGATAAAACGACTTGTGCCATGCGTTTTGGTTTTGGTCATTTAAATGAAGATGAATCGCACATTGTCATTAAAACGCTGAGACAAGCTTATGATAATGTGCTTAAGTTGTTGTAGGGAATTCCGTTTTACAGTCTTCGCATTTGTATTGGTAGCGTGTACTAAAAGGTAAGGTAAAGAACAGGAGACCAATAAGAAAAGACATCAAGGATTTAAAATTAGTAATGGTGGAGTACATTTTAATATGTTCACCTTTGCAATTGGGGCAAACCATAGGATGTCCTTCATTATCTACAGAATAAATCTTGATTGATTTTAGAATGGCTCTAGCTTGTTCTCCGTCTTTAGCCAGTACTTTAAGTTTTACACCACCAATGGCCTGACTTACTAAAGGGTCGGTGTCAATGGTAATATTGTCTTTTAGAAATACTTGAATACCATCAGACTCCAATCGGCCTTTTATGATTTCGGCTTCTGTAGAATATTGAAATTTAGCTATAGTAATGAAGGTGTTTTGCATGTTGTAAATATAACTAGACCTTTCAGGCTTTCAAAACCTGACAGGCTTGAGTGGAGTTAATTAATCACACCTGAAGCTATTTTAGCTTTCCATTCTTCTTTATTCACCCATTTAAAATTATTGGGTTCTGTAGCATCTAATAAATCGATATTTAATTGTTCTGAAAGTTCAAAACCAATGAGGAATGCTTCTTTGTAGTTATCTTCTTCGTATAATTCAAAATGTTTATTGTTATCGTACCAAAGGTTGACTTCAAAAACATAATTACCATCTACAGTAGGTTGATGAAATACGGAAACATATTGATAGTTTTTAATGGTTTGCCATGAGCCTATTTTTACAGGGCCAATATGGTATGTGGGTCTAAACCTAGAGTTTTCGATGTCAATATGAATACTTTTTGTTAGGGTAAATCCTATCCCAAAAGACACGGATATAATACAGGGTTCAAGTCTGTGTAAAAATAATATGAATCCTTTTTCTGAAAGTTGTATATTGTATAGAGCAAATAATAGTATAAAGGTCGCCATTGTAAAGAATAGGGCTGCAATGGGCATTTGCCAAATAGGTCTAGGACTTTCTGAAATAATAGTGTTAGACTTCATGTTTCAAATATAAGAAAAAGACCTGCTAGGTTTTTAAAACCTTCTAAGCCTACTATTGAAATCATATTTTTAATAATAAATTATTGTTTATCGATAATTTTCATATATTTGTTATCGTAAAACGATAATTATTTAAAATGCGAAAATTAATAATTTTAAAAAGCTTAATCGATTTTGTGTGGATAGTAACCTGTATTCCTGGAATTTTGATATGCTTATTTTTAGCCGTTTATATGTTTGTAGCGCCTGAGTCTCTAAACCTGTTTCTTGATGCAGACGATTCTATTATTGAAACTTCAGTATTATCTGTTCAGTTGTTTGGCTTGGTCTTTATTGTTTTGGGGTTTGTGACTATTTATTGTGTGTATTTATTTAGAAAAACCTTACGTTATTTTCAGAGGGTAAAGCCTTTTCACGCTGATGTTATAACAAATTTTTATAAGATTGGTTATTTGCTAACAGGTGTTGGGATTATTGCTTCAGTATTAATTTTTTTAGGCCAATTGGTTTTTACAAGTCAATTAAAAATAAATCTTGGGTTAAGTCCATACCTTATGCTCATCTGTTTGGGCTTATTTTTTATGGTATTAAGTGAGGTGTTTAAGGTGGCGAAAAAGGCAAAGGAAGAAAATGAATTAACGGTTTAATTATGAAAAAAATAAGGTACTCTATAATATTGTTGTTTTTAGCGCTTGTTGTTTCAATTGTTGGTAATTTGACGATTTCAACATTGGCATTATTTTTTGATACTTATATTTTGCATTTGCGACAAGGTCAACCTTCTCTAGCAACACAAGGTATATTTGTAGCTAAAGCCTTGGCTTTGCTAATTTTTGTGTATGGTGTATTCACGCTAATTTCAAACTTAAAAATATTTGCAACAGGTGATTTTTTTAATTCGAAATTAGTAACTACATATCATAAAGCAGGATCTCTATTTTTAGCCTCTGGAATAATTGGCATTGTGATTTCGCTTATTTCCATATTTTTTATGATGAACTATGGTGATATTCATAACCAGATTTATCTTAATATAGACTCAAAAGGCTTATATATTCTACTTATGATTTTAGGATTATTCTTTAGACTTTTTTCTACTGTTCTTAAGAAAGGAAATATAATTCAACAAGAAAACGATTTAACTATATAACCATGCCCATAATAGTCAACTTAGACATCATATTAGCCAAACGTGGCATGAAGAGTAACGAACTTGCAGAACAGGTTGGGATCACAACCGCAAACCTTTCTATTTTAAAAACAAGAAAAGCAAAAGCCATTCGGTTTTCTACTTTAGAAGCGATTTGTAAGGCTTTAGAGTGTCAGCCTAGTGACATTCTAGAATACGTAGAAGATTAAAGGTTTTAAAAATTAGTATCTTGGGTGTCTAAAAAATTGAATAGATGCGAAGCCTAATTTTATTACTGTCTTTTTTATGTTTAGTGAATTGCAAAGACGACAAAACTTCTGAAACAGAATTAACAACTACAGGAAGTTCAAGTTATACCATTTCGTTTGAAAATGCAGCACATCATGAAGCTGAAATCACTGCCACTTTTAAAGGTTTAAAATCCGGTGAAGCTGAATTTAGAATGTCTAGAAGCTCACCAGGACGCTATGCTATTCACGAATTTGCTAAGAATGTTTATAACGTAAAGGTTACAGATACTAAAGGCAATGTTTTAGAAACAACACGCCCCGATCCGTATTCTTGGATTGTGAATAATCACGATGGCACTATCATAGTCAATTACACCTTATATGCCAATCATGGAGATGGAACCTACGCACAAGTTGATGAAACGCACGCGCATCTTAATATGCCAGCAACCTTTATGTATGCTCCGAGTTTGGAGAATGACACCTTCAATATTGAATTTAAACCTCGTGAAGATCTAAACTGGAAAATTGCAACGCAGTTAAAGCTCGTAGAAGGCAACAGGTATTCCGCTGAAAACCTACAGTATTTTATGGATAGTCCAACGGAAATTAGCGACCATATGGTACGTTCGTTTGAGGTTGATGGTCAAAAAATCAATTTTGCATTGCACCATAATGGCACCGCAGCGGAATTTGATGATTATTTTGAAAAGGTTAAAAAAACAATCTTACAACAAAAAGCAGTTTTTGGCGAATTACCAACTTTCGATTACGGAGAATACACATTTTTAGGCTGTTATATTCCTAATGCCACAGGAGATGGTATGGAACACCGGAATTCTACTATCGTCACCAGCACACGAAGTTTAGCTGATGGAGCCGATCGTAATATTGGTACTGTTAGTCATGAGTTTTTTCATTGCTGGAATGTAGAACGTATACGACCAGAAAGTTTAGAGCCTTTTAATTTTGAAGCCGCTAACATGAGTGGCGAGCTTTGGTTTGCTGAAGGATTTACCAGTTATTATGACGATTTAACCTTAACCAGAGCCGGACTTATCACACAGGAAGATTATATAAAAGGGCTTACAGGAACTTTTAATTACGTGTGGAATTCTCCAGGACGACAGTTTTTTAATCCTATTGAGATGAGCTACCAAGCTCCGTTTGTAGATGCGGCACGTTCGGTGGATGATATCAATCGCGATAATACTTTTATTTCCTATTACTCGTATGGAAGTATGTTGGGTTTGGCTTTAGATTTATCGCTTAGAACGCAAAACTTGAATCTAGATGATTATATGACATTAGTCTGGAACACCTACGGAAAAACGGAAACCTATTATACCATTGCAGATTTACAGCAAACGTTAAAGGATTATGCTGGTGCTGAATTTGGTGACGATTTTTTCAATAATTACATCTATAAAAGCGGCATGCCCGATTTTGAAACCTTATTTAAAACGGTTGGTGTTCAGTTACAACAAAACACAGCGCAGCCTGCTTTTGGATTGCGTTTGAACAATCAAGTGATTACAAGTAATACATTAGTCGGTTCTGGAGCTTATACCGCAGGACTCGAAAAAGGAGATAAATTACTTGAAATTGATGGTGTTGCACTCAATGGAACCTCAGACTTAAATAAAATTTTAGGAACCGTAAAACCGCATCAAACCGTTGATGTGGTTTACGAGCGCTTCGGAAAGCAACATACTGTAAAACTCACTTTAGATGCTGATATGTCTTATACTATTTCAAGTTTTGATGAATTATCTGAAGGAGAGAAAGCAAATCGTGAGGCTTGGTTAGGAAGCAAGTAGAATTTTGAAGAACTTATGTGTCTTAAGGTTTCTAATAGCCTAAGGGTTCTTGTTTTGTATGACGAACACGAAGTATTCTAATTTCCGATTTGGTTATTTGATAGGCTATACGGTAACTATAAATTTCAAAAGCTCTAAAGGTGCCATCGTTATTTTTGCGATACTTGTCTAAAGGATAAATTTCAGGATTGTATTTTAAATTATCTGTTGCAGAAAAGATTGTGTTTCTTACGTTTTCAGCAGATTGTAAGGAATCTTTTTTTATATAATCGAAAGCTTCTTTTAGTTGTAGTAGTGCTAATTTCCGCCAAACAATTTTTACCATTGATCAGCTATTTTCTTAGCCTCGTTTTGGGTATGAAATTCCCCTTTTTCGATATCTTCAATTGCTTTATCAATCTCTTTATTATAGTCTTCTAGAGTAATTCTTTCTGAATTTTGTAATCCGTTTTTTAGGACGTATTCTAATTTATCTAAAAGTGTTTCATTGACTTCAGATAGCTGTTGTATAAACTTGTATTTTCTTGCTTCTAAATCCATCTTTTTAATTCTCTTATGTTATAAAGATACAATTTCTCTTTCATATTTTTTGTTTTTCGAATTTTTGTCACCTGAGAGGTTGTAATTTCTAGCGACGTCGATTAGCCAATAAAGGAGGGGGTTCTCCATTAAAAGGATTAAAACGGCTAATGGTTTTAGCTTCTAATCCGGCAGCACTCATAACAACTCTATCTCCATAACGTTCGCGCATTTTGTCCATAGCATTGCTGAGGTTAAGGTGTTTTTCATTGTCTTCAAACAGGTTTACTTGATGGCCTCCTTCTACTAAATGACTAAATTTCACACCAATTAACCGTACTAAAAGTCGGCGATGGTATAGTTTTTTGAATAAATCTAAGACTACAGGAATAAGCATATGGTCCATAGCACTATATGGAATGCGTTGTTGTTGTGTGTAGGTCTGAAAATCTGAATACCGAATTTTAAACGTCACACAAGCCGTTAGTTTATGACCACGACGGAGTTGGTAGGCTAAGTTTTCTGCCATAGCAACAATCATCCCTTTTAATTTGGCAACATCTGTGGTGTCTTGATTAAACGTTCGTTCTGTAGAAATGGATTTACGTTCTTGGTATTGCACTACTGGCGAATTGTCTATGCCATTGGCTTTTTTCCAAATAACAAGGCCATTTTTACCCAATACTTTATGCATGAGTTCCATGGGCATTTCTTGTATGGTATGAATGCGTTTGACTCCCAAATCGCACAAGGCTTTGTAAGTGACATTACCCACCATTGGAATCTTTTTAATCGACAGTGGTGCTAGAAATGGTTTTTCGTCACCAGAGAGAATACGGATTTCGTTATTGGGTTTGGCTTCACCAGTCGCAATTTTAGACACCGTTTTATTAAGCGATAAGCCAAAGGAAATAGGTAAACCTGTTTCTCTAATAATTTTCTGACGTAATTCTGAAGCTAGTTTGTGACAACCAAAAAACTTATCCATTCCGGTGAGATCCATATAAAATTCATCGATTGATGTTTTTTCATAAAGCGGCACACTTTCTTTAATCACATCGGTAACGTCATTTGAAAATTTAGTGTAAATCCCAGAGTTGCCTCTAAGCACAATGGCTTCTGGGCACAATTGTTTGGCCATACGCATTGGCATGGCAGAATGCACACCAAAGGAGCGCGCTTCGTAACTGCAAGACGCCACCACACCTCTGTCGCTTGTGCCACCAATGAGAATCGGTTTTCCATTGAGACTACTATCCATGTGTCTTTCGCAGGACACAAAAAAGGTGTCTAAATCCATATGTACGATGCTGCGGTTGTTGCTCATGTTTGATTTTGGGTTTTATGCGAGGTTTTTAAAACCTTGTAGGTATTTAAGAGATGATTTTTTTGACAAGGTCAAAAAAAGACCTTGCAGGATTTGTTGTTTTTATAATTAATGTCAGTTCGCGTGGCAATTTTTGTAGCCAAAGCGGAAAAAATTGTTGTATCGAGAACCTTATGATTAATGAAAGCTTCTCGATACAAATTTGCTCGTACCTCACAAATTCACTCAAAGTGACGTCATGTTATTCTTTAAAATGTTTTTAGTTATACCTACAAGGTTTTAGAAACCTTGCAGGATAAAATGCTTCTCGATACAATTTACTCATGCTTCGCAAATCACTTGAAGTGACGATTTATTGTTTTTAAAATTCTTTAACTGATGGCTCTTTTCAAATCTGTAAAACTTCGTTTATTTTGAAACGTAGGATTCAAAGATTTTACCGAGTAACGCGGATCTTCAATAATGGCCAAGCGTTCCATTTTTGAAACTTCAATCGTAACACAATCAAATTCTACCATGACTTTGCCTATGATGCTATAAATCCCTTTGCCTCTAAATGGATACTTGGAGACAATAGGAGGGAAGTGAACGGTGTCTATAAAATCACCATCACGATCTAAGAACGTGCCAAAATGCATCATTTTCCCATTCGATGTTTTGGTATTTTTGGTGGTAATCAAGTAACCTTCAATGCTAATGAGTTTGTTTTCTAGTTGTGTTAAGTGTTTAGCACGTAAATTACTAATCGAAGGCTTTTCTAATAAATAAAATGGATTACAAATGGGAAATCCTAATAATTCAATGGAATCGAAAGCATTTTCTAAGTCTGTACTTGGTAATTCTGGTGTATTATAGTTAATCCGTTGGGTTTTAAATAATGTCATCACCTCGTCTTGTACTACCGTTTTACTAATTTTTAAATGCGCTTCCCAAAGCAATTCGCGTTTGTTAATTGTTGTAAACCGAAAGGCATTGATTTTAATTAAAATGGAAATCTGTTCAATGGAAATTGGCACACGTTCTATAAAATCATCTAGTGATTGAAAGTGGCCATTTTTTTCACGTTCATTCAGTATGCGATTGATGGTTTTAGATTCTAAAGATTGTAAAAACATAAAGCCTAAATAAATGGTTTTCTCTTTTATAATCGCTTGATGAAAGGAGTGATTAATACAAGGAGCTTCAATGATGCCGTTGTGCATTCGGGCTTCGTGAACATAGAGTTCTGTGCTATAAAATCCACCAAAATTATTAATAGTTGCGGTCATGTATTCTAAAGGGTAGTAAGCTTTTAAAAATAAGCTTTGATAACTTTCAACAGCATAAGAAGCTGAATGCCCTTTAGCAAAGGCATAGCCAGCAAAACTTTCAATTTGTCGCCAAATATCCGTCACTAAAGCTTCGGGTTTGCCATCGTTTATACAATTGTCAAAGAATTTTTGTTTCACTTTATCAAACTCGTCTCGCGACCTAAATTTTCCAGACATACCACGACGCAACATATCTGATTCGCCTAAATCTAAACCACCAAAAAGGTGTGCGACTTTAATGACATCTTCTTGATAGACCATAATACCGTAGGTTTCGGGCATGATTTTCTGCAAAATAGGATGGGCTTCTTTTCGTTTTTCGGGATAACGATAACGCAAAATATATTCGCGCATCATGCCACTTTTAGCCACGCCAGGTCTAATGATAGAACTTGCCGCGACTAAGCCCAAATAATTATCGACTTGCAACTTTTTTAAGAGCATGCGCATGGCTGGTGATTCTACATAAAAACAACCAATCGCTTTGGCATGTCGTAATAAATCCTTTATCCGTTCGTCTTTTTTAAACCCTTTTATATCATGAATATCAATAGGCGGTTGATCGCTGTAATTTTCGTCAATAATTTCTACCGCTTCTTTTATTTTTCCTAAACCACGCTGACTCAGAATATCGAATTTATATAAGCCAATATCTTCAGCAACGACCATATCAAATTGTGTGGTGGCAAACCCCTTTGGAGGCATAAATGTGGCACAATAGCAATGAATGGGTTGTTCTGAAATTAAAATACCTCCAGCATGAATGCCTAAATAATTAGGGAAACCTTGAATGTACTGAGCATATTTAATAACTAATTGCGAGAGTTTATCGAGTTGATTAATGTTATATTTTCCTCGGGTTAGTTTATCCATTTCCGCTTTTGGTAAGCCAAAAACCTTTCCTAATTCGCGTACCGAAGCTTTAAATTTAAAAGTATTATAAACCGCAATAAGCGCTGTATGTTTAAAGGTTTTGAAAATGTAATTGGTAATATCATCTCTGTCTCGCCAAGAAAAATCGAGATCGAAATCTGGTGGATTCTGGCGAAATAAATTAATAAAACGCTCAAAATATAAGTCGAGCTCAATAGGGTCAACATCAGTAATTCGCAATAAATAAGCAATAATACTATTGGCACCACTGCCACGACCAACGTAGTAATAGTCTTTATTGCGCGCGTATTCTAAGATTTTCCAGTTGATAAGAAAATAAGACACAAAGTTTTGTTGTTTTATAATGTTAAGTTCCTTTTCAATGCGGTCATACACTTTTTGTTCTACGTTAGTTCCATAACGATACGGAATGCCATCGTAAGTCAATTGTTTTAAGAGTTTATAATCTGAAGTTTCATTTTCAGTGAGGCATTTTTGGTTTTTGGGTGTGGTATTTTCAAAATCAAACGTGGTGGTACAATCTTCTAAAAGCTTCTCAGTATTACTGATGAGGTTGGGGAATTCTGAGTAGGTTTCGCACAGGTCGTTATAAGGAAGCATTCTGTCGTGTTCGTTGCCTTCTTCGGACTTTGGAAGTTTGCTTAACAAGGTGTTATTTGCAATAGCACGTAATAAACGGTGTGTGTTAAATCCTTTTTTATTTTGAAAGGACACTGTTTTTAAGACCACGAGTTTATGTTTGAATTGATTCCATTTTGAAAATTTAAGTCGATTAAGGTCTTGAGGTGTAATGCCTAAAAACTCATTAGGTTTTAATTCGAAATCTATGTCGTTTTGATATGGATAAATCACGAAACAATCGTCTAAATTTTCATCTGGTCGTTCGGGAATTTGCAAATCATGATTATGTAGAAATTTAGACAGATATGCATTGATGTTTTTAAAGCCTTCATTGTTTTTAGCAATAAGAATAAATTGCTGTTGCACACCATTTCTAAAATCGACTCCTAGCACTGGTTTTATTTTATATTTTTTTGATAAACGCATCACATCTAAACATGCAGATGTACTATTAATGTCCGTTAAGGCAAGGGTTTGAACACCGTTTTCGGATGCAATAGCAAGGAGTTGTTCTGGTTTTATGGTTCCATAACGAAGGCTGTAATACGTGTGACAATTTAAATACATAGTGAAAAAACGTTGGTTTTTTGATAATAGACCGCTTTGCTTTTAGAATCAAGAACAAAGACTAAGTTTTAATTAACTGATAAAGAGACACCTATAGGTTGATAAAACTATATGGGCTCTATCCTTGATTATTTTTAAAAGCTAGACTGTAAAATTAGCTACTATATGTAGTTTGTATTGCTTATATTTGTAGTAATTAATGTTAAATAAAATAAGATTCCCACTTTCTTGGGAAATAAATATGAAACCAATTCAGACCAACATAAAGCATTTACGCGCTCTAAAGAAAATGTCTCAAGAGCGTTTTGCAGACGAACTTAACTGGACACGCTCAGTTGTGGGATCCTATGAAGAAGGCCGTTCTGAGCCACCAATAGACCGTTTAGTCGATTTGTCTAATTACTTTAGTATACCTATTGATATTTTGGTAAAAAACGATTTGCGCAAAGCCAATGACACCTCATTTATCGAAGTAGGGAATAAGCGGGTATTATTTCCTGTCACTGTAAATGAAGATAACGAAGATTTAATTGAAATTATACCAGCAAAGGCCTCTGCAGGATATTTATCTGGTTATGATGATCCGGAATATATAGAGCAACTTCAAAAAATTAAATTACCATTTTTACCAACAGGCACACACAGAGCATTTCCTATTAAAGGAGATTCTATGTTGCCCGTAAAAGATGGATCGTTTATAGTAGCAAAGTTTGTGGACGATATTACAGATGTTAAAAGCGGACGTACATACATAGTACTAACCAAAGATGATGGTTTGGTGTATAAACGGGTTTATATTCCCGAAGACGATACTTTAAATTTATTATTAAGTTCAGATAATAAGTCTTATCAACCGTATTTGGTAGCACGTGAAAATATTTTAGAACTATGGGAATTTACCTGTTGTATCAACACTCAAGAGTATGATGAAAAGGAATTAAAATTGAGTAGTATTATGATGTTGTTTCAAGAATTGAAAGTGGAATTAGAAGCGGTAAAACGATTATAAGATCTTATGAAAGACAGTATAAAATGGGGTATTATTGGCTGTGGTGATGTTACAGAAGTTAAAAGTGGTCCGGCATATTCTTTAGTGGATGGATTTGAGTTGGTGGCTGTAATGCGTAGAAACTTAGAATTGGCTAAAGATTATGCTAAACGGCATAAGGTGAAAAAATATTATAATAATGCTGATGCATTAATACAAGGTAATGAAGTTGATGCTATTTATATTGCTACGCCTCCAGATAGCCATCATATGTATGCTTTAAAAGTAGCTAAAGCTGGTAAGATTTGCTGTATCGAAAAGCCGATGGCACCAAGCTATAATGCGTGTCTTGAAATATATACTGCTTTTAAAAATAAAAACTTACCATTGTTTGTAGCGTATTACCGTAGATCTTTGCCTCGTTTTAATAAAGTGAAAACATTGTTAGAGACCGCATCTATTGGTACCGTGCGATATATAACTTGGGAACTGTCTAGAACACCAAGCCCTATAGATAGGTCTAAGGATTACAATTGGCGTACGGATGCTAAGATTGCTCCCGCAGGATATTTTGATGATTTAGCAAGTCATGGCTTAGATTTATTTACCTATCTACTGGGTGATATAAAAACAGCTCATGGTGTGGGTTTAAATCAGCAACACTTATATACAGCCAAAGATGCAATTTCGGGAAGTTGGTTGCATGATTCTGGTGTTATTGGTTCTGCTTGTTGGAATTTTGGGTCTTACAAGCGGGTAGATGAGGTAAAGATTGTGGGAAGTGAAGGAGCGCTTAATTTCTCTGTTTTTGGTGAAGATCCAATTGTATTAACGACTAAAACAAAGACAAAAAGCTATATGATAGATCATCCTAAACCTATACAAATATACCATGTAGAACACATGAAAAAACAACTAGAGGGTGATGCTATGCATCCTTCGACGGGTAAGAGTGGTTTGCATACAGCTTGGGTTATGGATAAAATTTTAGGGCATATATAAAACAAAAAACGCGAAGTTTATACTTCGCGTTTTTAATATGATAATTAAAATGATTAATCTGCTAAAATAATTAGCTTGTTATCTTTCATTTCAAGTGTTCCAGAATTAATAGCTAACCAAACTCCTTTATCTGATTTAGTGAATTTACTTTCCACTTCATCTTCTAGTTGAATATTGTTTCCAGCCACTTTAACATTTCCTTCTTTAAGTATAGAAACGATAGGTGCGTGATTAGTTAACATTTCAAATTCACCATTTACTCCAGGAACAGTTACAGAAGTAACTTCTCCGCTAAATAATGTGGCTTCTGGTGATACTATTTCTAAATACATATTCTTTTAGTTGTTTGTTATTAGTATATAATTGTTGGAAAAATTACTGACCATCAACTACAAACTATTAACTCATTTATGCTTCTGCTAACATTTTTTCTCCTGCTTCAATAGCTTCTTCGATAGAACCTTTAAGGTTAAATGCCGCTTCTGGTAAGTGATCTAATTCACCATCCATAATTTGGTTAAAACCTTTAATCGTTTCTTTAATATCTACTAATACACCAGGTATACCTGTAAATTGCTCAGCAACGTGGAAAGGTTGCGATAAGAAACGTTGTACACGTCTTGCTCTACCTACAGCCATTTTATCTTCTTCAGATAATTCCTCCATACCTAAGATGGCAATAATATCTTGTAATTCTTTGTAGCGTTGTAATAACTCTTTTACACGTTGTGCGCAAGCGTAGTGCTCATCACCTAAAATATCAGCCGTTAAAATTCGCGACGTAGAATCTAATGGATCTACCGCAGGATAAATACCTAACTCTGCAATTTTACGAGATAATACTGTAGTGGCATCTAAGTGAGCAAAGGTTGTTGCTGGAGCCGGATCCGTTAAATCATCCGCAGGTACGTAAACCGCTTGTACAGATGTAATAGATCCTCTTTTTGTTGACGTAATACGTTCTTGCATCGCCCCCATTTCGGTTGCTAATGTTGGTTGGTAACCTACCGCAGAAGGCATACGACCTAATAATGCAGATACCTCAGAACCAGCTTGTGTAAAACGGAAGATATTATCTACGAAAAATAATACATCTTTTCCTTGGCCTTCACCAGCACCATCACGGAAATATTCTGCTATAGTTAATCCTGAAAGTGCTACACGAGCACGAGCTCCAGGAGGCTCATTCATTTGTCCGAATACGAAAGTCGCTTTAGAATCTTTCATTCCAGATTTATCAACTTTAGATAAATCCCATCCTCCTTCTTCCATAGAATGCATAAAGTCATCACCATATTTAATAATACCAGACTCTAACATTTCACGAAGTAAATCGTTTCCTTCACGTGTTCTTTCACCAACACCAGCAAATACAGAAAGTCCACCGTGACCTTTTGCAATATTGTTAATCAACTCTTGGATTAATACTGTTTTACCTACACCGGCACCACCAAATAAACCAATTTTACCACCTTTTGCATATGGCTCAATTAAATCGATAACCTTAATACCAGTATATAAAACTTCGGTAGATGTTGATAAATCTTCAAATTTAGGTGCTTGTCTGTGAATTGGTAAACCAGCATCTCCAGCCTTAGGTAAATCTCCTAGTCCATCAATAGCATCTCCAATCACATTGAAAAGACGTCCGTAAACATCTTCACCAATTGGCATTTGGATAGGAGCACCAGTTGCAACAACTTCTGTCCCTCTACTTAAACCATCTGATGAATCCATAGCAATTGTACGTACGGTATCTTCACCAATGTGAGATTGTACTTCTAATACTAATTTAGAACCATCTTGGTTGTTAATTTCTAACGAATCATAAATCTTAGGAAGCTCTGCGCCAGCAGCGAATTCTACATCGATAACTGGGCCTACGATTTGTGCAACTTTACCTGTAACTTTTGACATTACTTATATGTTTTTGTTTTGCAATAGTTTAAATATGAAAAACAGCTTTCTCAATTAAGTTGAGTACCTGTGTTTTTCGCGCTGCAAAGATAAGGGTTTTAATTTTAATATTATATGAAAATTTGTCGCTTTTTTAAGCACAAAAAACGCCCTCAATATGAGAGCGCATTTTTTAATCTAAAATATGTTTTTTACGGTAATTGAGGCGGGTAATTTGTTGGATAATTACCAATATCTAGTAAATTACCTGAAGCTTCAAAATTAGAACCATAGGTTTCATCAATTTCTTTCATGAATTCATTTGCTAATAGCGCATAACCTCTTGCTGTTGGATGAACACCATCTAAAGAAAAGGCTCCTCCAGTGACTAAACTAGAAGTTAATATAAAGTTGCCATCAGAATAACCACCATTATCTAATTGTTGCATTAAGGAGTTAGCATCAACAAAAGCGAAACCTGCAGAAGTTGCTGCCGCTTCTAATGTTTCATTAAAGCTGTCAGTTGCAATTTGTAACTCATCTTGCTCAGTTGGTATTAACACCCACTTGTCTTCTAAAGGTAGTGACACACCTTCTACAGAGAACTGACCAGCCAAGGCCTGAGGAAGTCCTTGGTCCATTAAAGCGGCCACGGATTCCATATTAACTGTTCCTATTATACTACTACTTGGTAACACCAATAAATCATTGGCATTAGCTTGTCTTGTTTGTCCATAAGTTGCCCCTAAAAGGTTAGCTACTAATGGTGCTGCTTCAGCAGGTAATCCGAATTGCGCTATAAATCCAGGGAAAGTAGGACTAGCATTTAATGCGGCAATTATAGTTCCTGAAATGTTATCTAAACTTTCATCTTTTATTACTACTGCACTGGCCTCCGTTTCTGAGAACACTATGGCTCTATTAGGATCAACAGCATTAAAAATTGGATTTAAAGCACCAAAAATAGAGTTTAATAAAGGTATTTGTGGACCAAAATCTGGATTTGTAGGATCTAGTGGGTTGTAAGGAACTGTTGTAAAATGTGGAATAGTGGTAACATAAGGTATATTAGCCATAACGCCTTGTACATTTGCTGCCTGTAAGGCTCCAACAATCGCATTGATAGAACCTTCAAAAGTTGCTTGAGGTGTAATTGCAGCCACTGTTTGATCTCCACCAGATGTTGCATAACCTAAAACATCATTATTGCCAATCCATAAAGATACAAACGTTGGTTGTTGTGCCAAAGCATCTCCTAAAATCGTGGCGTTTGGTGCAGATGCCATACGTACATAATACGGGTTTGCAGTAGGAGGATCCGTCAATAAATTGGCAGGATTACCATAACCATCATATAACAAGTGAAAACTTGCAGCACCAGGCACTCCCATATTGTTTTGAGAACCTAATGAAGGTGCAAATGCTTCTGTTGATGACATACCAGGCAAACTTGCAGGCCCTGAACCATCAAAGTATAATCTGGGACCGAAACTACCGTCTTCGTTTTGGTTACCTCCAAATAATAAACCACCAATATTGTCGTCCATTAAAGGTTGTGTAAATGTACCACCACCTGCTAAAGCAAATTTTTGTGCCAACATATTTGGCATAGAATTTTCTTGACTTGCTATAAACAAAGCATTATCCGTGAAACCAGCCGTTAATGAATTACCAATAGCTACATAATTAGAAAAATCTGCCGTACCAGGAGTTAGGTCTGGATATACAACCTCTTCTGTTGGGTTGTCTAATTGATCTTCAAAATCTTCTTCGTCATTACAAGCTGTAAAACCAACAAGGACAGCTGTTAATAATATATATTTAATGTTTTTCATTTTACTGTTTTTATAAGTTATTAATTGTCCATGAAGCGTAATACATAGAGCCGATGTAGCCAGACCCGAATACAGTAAAGTATTCCTTTCCGCCTATATTAGTACCACCAATCTTAATCGTAGATTTTAAGGTCGGAATGGTGTAGCTAATTTGTGCATCTACAGTATGGAATTCTGGTACAATACCGTCTCCAAATGTTGCTTCCCAGAAATAATCATCGCTAAATTTATAGGCTACGTTGAATCCGAAATTTTTAAACAATTCTGTGTTACCAAAATGCGCTTTAAATTTGTGCTCTGGAGTGTTAAAGTTGGTTTCGAAATTTGGATTTGCTGCTTGGTCAAAATCTTGCTTTGTAAAAGTGTAACTTCCGCCTAAATCGAAATCACTCAAAATTTTAGTTGATATACCAATTGATGCACCATAAGAATTAACATCTACATCAGAGTTTGTATATGTACTATAAGTGGTATAATCACTATTGGCTATTGCTGCAACTCCTGAAGCATCTGACACAGAACCATATAATGGTGCTATCACCACTTCTGAAGAAATAAAGTCTTTATATTTATTATAATAGGTACTAAAATCTATGGTTACTTTGTCAAATTTTCCTCTATAACCCACTTCTACTGAAGAAACTTTTTCTGGTGATACAAGGTCTGGATTGGCTACTGTTAAAACAGAAGGATCACCAGTTGCGGCCAATTGTTGCACCGAAGATGCTGTATAAGAGTTGTTATATGCAGCAGCACCAGTTTGTGTATAAACAGTACCATTACTAGCTGTGAAATCTCTAGAATATCTATCTAAATTATCTGGAGCAGAGCCCACTAAGATTGCTCTACCAGCATCTAAACCAATAAATAAATCCTGTGTAGTTGGGTTTCTAAAACCAGTTTGAGCAGAAGCTCTAATATTATGATTTTCATTTAAGGTTAAGCCTAATGATATCCTAGGCGATATAAATCCATCAAAAAATTCTGATTTGTCATAACGTGCTGAAGCCGTTATTTTTAAATTCATATCTTCATTTAGTTCAACTTCTTTTTGAATTTGTGTATATACCCCATATTCACTATAGTCAATTTCTCCGTCATAGTCTGTGTAGATGGAACCAAAAGAATTGAGTTTATATTGTCTATAAGACCCACCAACTTGGATGTCTGCAAAATCTATTAAATCACTGAAGTTATAGTTACCATCAGCATGGTAGTATTTAGAAGCATCACGGAATTGTGAACCTGTAGCTAAATCTGGATCTTTAATGATTCTATTGAAGGCGTTATTAAACTCTGCTGAGCCTGGCTCAAATCTTCCCGTTTCTGCAGCTGCTCTTGCTGCTGCGTGCGCTTGCTCGTCTGTGGCACCACCACCTAAGGTTGCAGCGACGTAGGTGTTTATGTAATCTCCAAACCAGTCTTCATCACTTTTCCATGCTCTGTTGATATTGATTCCTGTAAATACCATATCGTAAGAGTCACCAGCTTTATCAGCTACAACATACCCTCTTACGAAAAAGTTGTCGTTCTTTACTTCTAATTTATGTTGTTCTTGAAAGAATCCATCAATATTATAACGGTTAGTTCCTTGGTATATCGTTGTACCTGTACCTACTTTACCTACATATTGAATTTCGAAATTACTATCCTCTATTGGGCGGTAATATAATCCCCAATCGGCTTTAATACTTTGAGCTTTATGTTCTGTTAAATCACGTTCGTTATATCCCGTTCTACTCACAAATACATCTGGAACAATACCAGTACCACCAGCTAAGTCATTAATATTTGCTGAGACTTCATCACCATATACGTTAATACCGTTGTAGTTTAGGTTAGTTGCTCTTGTACCTCCTAAGACATCGCTATCGACTTCGCTAGTTGCGGCCCAATCTGTACCATTTAAATACCCAAAGTTAACCTTGGCAGCAAATTTATCACTGAACTTATAAGCCATACTAAGGCTTATGTCTGTATATTCATTATCTCCAGCAGCTTCTTGAGTAGTTATACCTTGCTTAACTGAAGCTCTAATACCTTGGTGATCAAAAGGATTTTTACTTCGCATAAATAAAATACCGTTAAACGCATTTGCACCATATAAGGCTGAAGATGCACCAGGTAATAACTCCACACTTTGAACATCTGTTTCTACCATTCCAACGAGGTTACCAATTGGGAAGTTTAAAGCCGGTGTAGAATTATCCATACCATCAACTAATTGCATAAAGCGCGTGTTGGCTGTTGTGGCAAAACCTCTTGTGTTTACAGATTTAAAGGTTAAACTACTCGAATTGACATCGACGCCTTTTAAGTTTTCTAAACCTCCATAAAAATCGGCAGAGGCTGTATTTTTTATTTCTTTAAGACCAAAACGTTCTACGGTTACGGGTGACTCAAAAATACGTTCTGGAGTACGTGAAGCAGAAATAACCACTTCGTCTAACTCGTTACCTTCTAAAAGGGTAACATTGACGGTTTGGTTGTTGGTTGTGATTTCTATGGTTTGCGCTTCGAAACCAGCATAACTCACGCGTATTGATAAGGGTAGTTCTAGAGAAGTGGTTAGGGTATAGTTTCCGTCAAAGTCAGATACTGTACCTGTACTAGTTCCTACTACTACAATGTTTGCACCTGGTAGAGGTAACCCGGTATTGTCAATAATTTTACCTTTTACTGTGGTTTGAGCAAATGATACCACACAAAAAAGCATAGTGAAAAGCTTTAAGATTGTCTTCATGTTAGAGATTAGTTAATTTATTAGATGAGCAATTTAATTAAATATATGAAAATTCAATAAGAAATTCTCATAAAATTATGCATGCATAGCAATTTGTGACAAAAAAATAACCTAAAAATTGATAATTACACAATTTTTAGGTTATAAAATATGATTTTGGTAATGGAATTTGCTATTCCACTGTCACGGATTTCGCTAGGTTTCTAGGCTGATCGACATTTTTATTTAGCATTACAGCGATATGATAAGATAATAACTGTAATGGAATTGTAGTTAGTAAAGGAGTTAGGCACTCTAGAGTTTCTGGCACTTCAATAACATGATCTGCCAATTCCTTTACACTTGTATCTCCTTTTGTAACAATACCGATGATTTTACCTTTTCTAGATTTAATTTCTTGTATGTTACTCACTACTTTTTCGTAATGGCCTTTTTTAGTGGCTATTACCACAACTGGCATTTGCTCATCTATTAATGCAATAGGTCCATGTTTCATTTCTGCAGCAGGATAACCTTCGGCGTGGATGTATGAAATTTCTTTTAATTTCAAAGCTCCTTCTAAGGCTACAGGGAAATTAAACCCACGACCTAAATACAAGAAATTTTTAGAGTCTTTATAAATATCTGATACGGTTTTTACATAGGCATCAGATTTTAAAGCTTCTTCAACTTTATTTGGTATTGTTTCTAGTTCAATAAGGTGATGTCTAAATTCTGAACTAGACATCGTTCCTTTAGCTCTTGCTAAACGTAATGCAATTAATGTTAACACCGTAATCTGTGTTGTAAATGCTTTAGTTGATGCCACACCGATTTCTGGGCCTGCATGTGTGTATGCCCCTGCATCTGTTTCTCTTGCGATTGTAGATCCTACAACATTACAAACACCAAAAACAAAGGCGCCTTTAGATTTTGCTAATTTAATAGCGGCTAATGTATCTGCAGTTTCACCAGATTGAGAAATGGCAATAACCACATCTTTTTCCGTTATAACGGGATTTCTATATCTAAATTCTGAAGCGTATTCGACTTCAACCGGAATTCTTGCTAGGTCTTCAAAAATATATTCTGCAACGAGGCCAGCATGCCATGATGTTCCACAAGCTACTATGATTATACGATCTGCAGCTAGGAATTTTTTCATGTTATCTTCTATTCCTGCCATTTTAATTATGGCTTCGTTGCTTAACAACCGTCCTCTAAAAGTATCTAAGATGGCGCTAGGTTGCTCATAGATTTCTTTGAGCATAAAGTGTTCATAGCCTCCTTTTTCAATTTGTTCTAAATTAAGTTGAAGTTCTTGAATATAAGGGTCAACAAGTGTATCATTTTTAATTTTACGAACCTTGATTTTTTTGCCTCTTCTTACAATGGCCATTTCTTCATCTTCTAGATAAATGGCATTTTTAGTATATTCTATAAATGGAGAAGCGTCACTTGCAATAAAAAACTCATCATCTCCAATACCAATAGCTAAAGGACTACCCAGTTTTGCGACTACAATTTCATTAGGTTTATTTTTATCGAAAACAGCAATAGCATAAGCTCCGACAACTTGGTTTAACGCAATTTGAACTGCTTTACCTAATTTTAAGTTTTCATTTTTCTTTATATCTTCAATAAGATTAATTAAAACTTCGGTGTCTGTTTCAGATTGAAATGTATAACCTCTTTTAATTAATTCTTTTTTTAGAGCATCGTAATTTTCAATAATTCCATTATGGATAATTACTAAATCTCCAGAATTAGAGTAGTGTGGGTGAGAATTTACATCGTTTGGTATACCATGTGTTGCCCAACGCGTATGTCCTATGCCTAGAGAGCCTTCTGTAGAAATTTCATTTTCTATTTTGTTTTTAAGGTCTGAAACCTTCCCTTTGGTTTTTGATAGTTTAATATCGTTTCCATCGTACAATGCAATACCTGCACTATCATAGCCTCTATATTCTAATCTTTGAAGACCTTTAATAACAATAGGATAAGCCTCACGATGGCCAATGTATCCAACAATTCCGCACATAGTTTGTTTTTTTACTAATTTGGTTCTGTATAAAATATTTCTAAGTAAACACGTTTATCTTCATCAGATTCTGATGTGTTATTACCGTACAAAATTGTTCCTCTTGGTGATAGGATAGAGCTGACTGGTACTGTTAAATCTAAATCGTCATCAGTTTGTACTTTATTCTGAGAAATACTAACGCTAGGGTCTTCAATATTTACGTTAAGTGACACTGCTAAACCGAGTTCAACATTTGTAGAGTCTCTTATTAATAAATTATTGATATGTTCTGTAAGTCTCAATTTGTATTTAACACCTTTATTGGTCGGCTCTTCATCTACTCGTTGCAAAGCACCAAGATGACTAATCTTAGAATACGAAGGTAAACTGGTATTAGTGACGTCTAAATAATAATCGATTAACGGCGTTTTATTGTCTAAGTCATACAAATACAGTCTGTTAGGTTCGTTTTCTGGGTCTTGATTTAATAAATCTAATTGATCTCTATCCACATAAAATACAAGATTTGCTTCGTTAACTAAGCGTTTTGAACTACTATATTTATCATTTTCCAAATTGACAAAATCATTTCTAAATTTATCAAAATTGCTCATGCCAGCTTCTTCGTTAAAGCCATCAAATAATTTGATGCCAGCAATAGCACCTTCTCCTCCTTTTAAATAAATTCTACTATCTCCGTTTTCTGAACTTCCATCAGCGATTGGTAAAGTATAATCGTTTTCAAGAAAATTAATTTTATTTGTTCCAAAGTTAAGTACATAAGTAGAATTGTCTCTTAATTCTGGGTCGTCTGTAGTAGATGCTGTTAGCTTCGAGTAATAGATGGTAACATTGGCATTATTGGTACTCCCTGTGTTTAAAATAAGAAAACTTCCATCGTCATTTACAGCTTCTGCTTTAAAATAAAGACCTCTAAAGTATTCGGTGAAATTGTTTAAGTTGCTTAAAACGGCATCTCCTTCTTTAGCTAATATTTTATCTTCCCAAAAAGTAGGTTCTAGCATTACTCTTATACATGGTGGTTGAGTTGCTAATAAGGTTTTATCACCATTATCATCTAGCTCATTTACATCTTTTAAGTTATAGCCTTTGTTATTTATGTCTATTATATTATCGACAACGGTCATATTACTTCCAGTTGGGTCATCATATTCAACGAATGAAAATTCTGTCCCTTCTAAAGCCGTTACAGGTATAGTTTCTGAAGTTGAAGCTGTTTTGTTAGAATAATAGGCTTGTCCTTCATTAAAGTCACCTGTTGGATCAAAATCTCTAATGAAATAATTATTTTCAAATATGCGCAGTCTTATATTACTGTAATCCTCAGTTTTAGATATCACAGAATCTAAACTGTACGTAATGTTTCCGTCATCATCTGTACCAGTTGCTGTACTAAAATAGGGAAGAGTCACTACAACGGAATCTACTTTTGCTTCATCTCCAAATGATGGACTATACGTTGAAGGTGTTAATTGAGTTACAAAGCTTGCGGTTACTCTACCGTAAGCATCATCATAGATTCCTAGAGTTGTTAGTCCAAGGCTATTGGTTTGTACTGGTGCTAAGGCCTTAGTATAAGCAATAACATCGTATTTACGTGAATCAATATCAAAATTGGTTGCAACACCACCATTTATAACATCGGACTCTAGAGATACAAAATCATCATCACAAGCAATAATACTGAGAGCAATGAGGCTAAATGATAAGATTTGTAAAGCAATTTTATTTTTTTTCATAAGTAATATTAACTGTTTAATACAGCGTTATTGTAAAACTCTGTGTAAGGATCTGCAAATTCTTCAATTGGATAATAATCCAATACAGGTTTTGTTAAGTCATTTAAATACGTGTCTAATTCATCTGGCAATGCTTCAGACCCTCTGATAATAGCATCAGAATTATCTATGGCAACCTTCATTAAATTAATGTAATCTGGTTGTTTTAAGAGTTCTGTGGTTTCGGCATCTAAGCCGTCAAAGTTTACTTTTGAGATCATGTCTTTATCTAACGTTCCTTCAAAGTTTTGATTGTATACAGAAGTGACTATTTTGCTTTCTGTAAAAAGAGGTTCAGTTTTATAGAACTCTTTTAAGTATAAAGGCAATAAAGAAGCCAACCATCCATTAACATGAATAATATCTGGAGCCCAATTTAGTTTTTTTACCGTTTCAATAACACCTTTTGCAAAGAAAATGGCGCGCTCGTCGTTGTCTGCAAATAATTTTCCATCTTCATCGGTTAAGGTTGCTTTTCTCTTAAAGTAATCTTCATTATCTATAAAATAAACTTGAATACGTTCTTTAGGAATAGAAGCTACTTTAATAATCAATGGCATGTCTAAATCATTAATCACCAAATTAATACCAGAGAGTCTAATTACTTCGTGGAGTTGATGTCTTCTCTCGTTAATATTTCCAAAGCGAGGCATAAATATTCTAATCTGACCTCCTTGTTTGTTTACCATTCGAGGTGCTTCAAAGGACATTGAAGAAATCTCTGTTTCAGGTAAATATGGAACAACTTCCGAGGACACATACAATATTCGTTTATCTTTCATAAATCTGCTGCTTTTGAAATTAATAGTAAAAAACATGCAAAATTACAAAAATTTGTGCAGATTGCTAGTATTATATTATGTTTGCATGCGTTAAATTTTTGTTACGGCATTGAAGAACTTTCAGAATAAAACAGAATTGTCAAATCACATTAGTGCTTTGAAAGCCAAGGGGAACTCAATTGGGTTTGTGCCAACAATGGGTGCTCTGCATGCAGGGCATGTGTCGTTGGTGAAAAGAGGATTGAATGAAAACAACTTTGTTGTGGTGAGCATTTTTGTTAATCCGACCCAGTTTGATAATCAAGATGATTTAATTAAATATCCAAGAACTTTAGAGGCAGATGTTGCCATGTTAAAGGATGTAAGCGATAATTATATTATTGTTTATGCACCAAATGTTAAGGATGTATATGATGATAGTATAGAAGCCGATTCATTTGAATATGATGGGTTAGAACACCAGATGGAAGGAGCTTTTAGACCAGGCCATTTTGACGGAGTGGGTACAATTGTGAAGCGTTTGTTTAAAATTGTAACTCCTGATTTCGCATATTTTGGAGAAAAAGATTTTCAGCAGCTACAAATTATTAAAAAGTTAGTAGCGTTGCATCACATACCAGTTACCATTGTTGGTTGTCCTATTCTTAGAGCAGAAGACGGATTGGCAATGAGTTCTAGAAATGCAAGATTAACACCTCAACATAGGGAGATTGCTCCAGTTATTTATAAAACACTACAAACTGCCAAAACAAAGTTTGGCACAAAAAGTGCTAAAGTAGTGTCGGAATGGGTTGAGAAGGCATTTAAAAATCAGTCGCTCTTAGAGCTCGAGTATTTTATAATTGCAGACGAATCAACCTTAAAACCGGTAAAACGAAAATCAACAAAAAAATCATATAGAGCTTTTATAGCTGTATATGCAGGCGATATAAGATTGATAGACAATATCGCTTTAAATTAATTATCTTTGTGGTATGCAAATACAAGTTGTAAAATCTAAAATTCATCGTGTAAAGGTTACAG
The DNA here is from genome assembly GCF_003387355.1 of Winogradskyella sediminis. Classification (GTDB taxonomy): domain Bacteria; phylum Bacteroidota; class Bacteroidia; order Flavobacteriales; family Flavobacteriaceae; genus Winogradskyella; species Winogradskyella sediminis. Next base: position 396,342 of record NZ_QUNH01000001.1, on the reverse strand, counting down.
GTGCCAAGCTTAATTATATTGGTAGTATCACTATTGATGAAGATCTAATGGAAGCGGCCAATATTATACAAGGCGAAAAAGTTCAGATTGTTAATAACGATAATGGAGAACGCTTAGAAACCTACTGTATTCCTGGTCCTCGCAATAGTGGCGAAATTACCCTTAATGGAGCCGCAGCACGTAAAGTAGCTGTAGGTGATACGCTTATTCTTATTACTTATGCTATTATGGATATTGAAAAAGCCAAGGTGTTTAAGCCCTCTTTAGTCTTTCCGGATGAAGCTACGAACCTCCTAAAATAATCAGGTGGCCCAAGCTAAATCCATTCTAAAAGTTGGTTTACCATTGCTCTTAGGAGTGGGTTTGGTATGGTATTCTTTATCTAAAATTTCTATTGAAAAATTAGTTCAGTACTTTAAGGATGCTGACTATACATGGATTATTCTTGGTGTGAGTTTGGGGATGCTTAGTCATATTTCTAGAGCCTACCGTTGGTTGTTTATGGTTGAGCCTTTAGGTTTTAAGCCTAAATTTGGAAATAGTTTAATGGCCGTATACGCTGCTTATCTTATTAATTTTACGATTCCAAGAGCAGGTGAAGTTGCAAGAGCTACAATATTAAAAAACTACGAAGAGCTTCCGTTCGATAAAGGTTTTGGTACCATCGTTGCAGAACGTGTAGCCGATACTATAATGTTGCTTACCATTGTAGTCTTAGCATTTTTTTTAGAGTCTGAGTTTATCTTTGATTTTTTTTTACAAAAATTTAATATAACTTCTTTAATTTTAGGTGGTTCCGTGTTATTTTTGGGAGTGCTAGTATTGTTCCTTTTTATTAGAAAGGGCAAATCTAAATTTGCAATAAAAGTAAAAGGTTTTGTCATAGGGCTATTAGAGGGAGCGCTTAGCATTTTTAAAATGAAGAAAAAGTGGGCGTTTATAGGGCATACTTTATTTATTTGGGTAATGTATGTGCTTATGTTTTATGTAACCACATTTGCTTTACCCGAATTACAGCACATAGGCTTGGCAGCAATTCTTATTGGGTTTATCCTTTCAAGTTTTAGTATTGCAGCTACCAATGGAGGTGTGGGTTCGTTTCCAGAAGCGGTTGTTCTTGCATTTTCGTTATTTGGTATAGCCGATGATCCGAGTAGAGCGTTTGGGTGGATAGTTTGGTCTACGCAAACCCTAGTTATTATTGTTATTGGTGGTTTATCATTATTATATTTACCTATTTACAATAGAAAGAAAACAACATTATAAAAATTTTAGTTATTTTAAATTCGTAATTTATCTGTCATATGAAGAATTTTTATCTACTTCTAGCGCTTTTTATAGGTCTAAATATGCAATCTCAAGCCATCTATAAAACCATTGATTCTTATAAATTGGATGGTGAACGCGAATTGAAAATTCAATTACCAAGAAATTACAATCCCGACGAAAAAAGGACTTATCCTTTAATTATTGTTTTAGACGGAGATTATTTGTTTGAGCCTATTGCAGGGAATATAGACTATCAATCGTATTGGGAAGATATTCCAGATTGTATTGTTGTAGGGATTAACCAAGCCACAACAAGAGAAAATGATTTTTATTATGATAATGAGACTTTTTTTCCTGCGCATGATGGTGCTGCATTCTACGAGTTTATGGCAGCAGAGTTATTACCATTTATAGAAGATAAGTATAATGCTTCGAATTTTAGAATTATTGTAGGACACGATTTAAGTGCTAATTTCATAAACTATTACTTGTTTAAAGATGAGCCGATATTTAGAGCGTATGTGGCGTTGAGCCCAGATTTTGCAACAGAAATGATTAATAGATTACAACAGCGCTTATCTATATTAAACGATGAGATATTCTATTATATGGCGACCGCAGATGCGGACATTAAAACCATGAGAGCATCAATTTTAGAAGCTAACACGGTTATTTCGTCTATTGAAAATGAAAAATTCTTATATAAATTTGATGATTTTGAGGATGCTAACCATTATTCATTAGTGGGAAGAGGGATTCCTAAGGCATTAAATCAGATTTTTACACTATTCAAACCTATTAATGCCAAAGAGTATTCAGAAAAAGTTTTAACATTTGAAGGTTCTCCCTACGATTATTTAGTGAAGAAGTACGAAGATATTGAGCATTTCTATGGTTTTGAAAAAAAATTAATTGAAAACGATATTAGGGCTATTGCAGCTGCGAGTAATAAGAAGGACGATTTAGAATCGCTTGAAAAATTATCCAAACTAATTAATAAGAATTTTCCAAAATCAATGCTAAGTGCTTATTATTTAGGGATGTATAATGAGAAAGAAGGCAATTTGAAACGTGCTTTGCAACGTTATAAAGCCGGATTGTTATTAGAGCCATCTCAGTCAGTGGATAAAGAAATGATGCTCGATAAAATGTATGAAATTCAAGAAAAAATGAAACGATAATGTATTTCATCGAAAAAAATTGACAACTTAGCGATAATTTAGTATGTTTGGAGTCCCAAATCTAAACCTACTCATCATGAAAAAAACTATTTTTGTAGTTCTTACATGTCTAATTTGTGCTTCGTCATTTGCGCAAATCACTTACCAGGAAATATCTTCGGCAAAACTCAATGCCGTTCGTAAGCTAAAAGTTAAACTACCTAAAAATTACGATGCTGATGCTGATGAAAAGTATCCAGTTATTATTGTGTTCGATGGAGATTACTTATTTGAGCCAGTAGTAGGTCAGGTTGATTTTCAGTATTATTTTGACAATATGCCAGGTTCTATCGTGGTGGGAATTATGCAAGGAGAAAATCGCTTTTACGATGGGTACTATGATCCCGCTACAGGTTTGCCTACAGAGTCGGGACTTCGATTTCATAATTTTGTTTCCGATGAGTTATTGCCTTATATAGATAAAAAATACAATACAAGTAAGTTTAGAGTGGCAGTGGGCCATGATAATATGGGGAATTTTATTAATTCTTATTTATTTAAAGAGGCTTTAGAGTTTCAGGCTTATGTGTGTATCAGTCCAGATTTTATTGGATCGTTAAATAATTTTATAGCTAAGCGATTAGCACTTTATAAAAAGGATATTTTCTATTACTTAGCAACAGCAGAAAAAGACATTCCCCATTTACGTCACAACATACTTTCTGTCGACGGACAGATTAAGGAAATCGATAATCAAAACGTAACGTACTACTTTGATGATTTTAAAGAAGAAACGCATTACACTTTAGTAACAAGTGCATTGGCACGTTCTTTCGAAAAGATTTTTGACATCTATAATCCACTTAGAGAGAAAGAGTTAGAAGAAAAAGTTTTGCCTTATGAAGGTACCTTGGATAATTATTTAACGGATAGGTATAAACGAATTGAGAAGTTATTTGGTATAAAAAAAGAAATTAGTGTAGAAGAAATTGAAAAAGTTGTTAAAATTGCGGAACAACGTGAAGATTTAAAATCACTGAATAAATTAGGTGCGCTGGCAAATAAACTTCATCCAGAATCCTTAATGGGTACCTATTACTTAGCACAATACGCAGAAAAATCTGGGAAAACTAAAAAAGCTAAAAAATTATACGAGTCTGCTTTAACATTAAATGATGTTAGCCATATTAATAGAGAATATATCTTTTCTAAAATAGATGAATTAACAGTGGCAGATTTAGACGAAGAGATTGATGATAATGAAGATGACGATGAAGAAAACTAGAAAACGCAGGCTGTCCACAGATTACTTTTTTGAAGCTTTATATGGTAAAACCAAAACATTTTTGTTTTCTAATATGCCTTCAAAATTAGCAACTTTAAAAGTTTTAGCTATTATAGCATGGTTTAAAGACATCAACTAAAATTGTTTTAATTTTGTCATATTTATAATTTAAAGAGATTTCCGTTGTACGGAAAATAAATATGGCTAAAGTAAAAACAACGTTTTTTTGTCAGAATTGTGGTAGTCAATATGCTAAATGGCAAGGGCAGTGCACCTCTTGTAAAGAATGGAATACAATTGCAGAAGAGGTTATTCAAAAACCAGAAAAGAGCGATTGGAAAACTCCGACATCTACTACAAAACGAGTTTCAAAACCTTTATTAATTAATGATATAGATACGTCTCAAGAAGCGCGTTTAGATATGCGCGATGGCGAATTTAATCGTGTATTGGGTGGCGGAATGGTTCAAGGTTCTTTAACATTGCTAGGTGGTGAACCAGGTATAGGAAAGAGTACGCTATTACTTCAAATAGCATTAAGATTACAATACAAAACTTTATATATTTCTGGTGAAGAAAGTCAGAAACAAATAAAAATGCGTGCAGAGCGTATTAATCCAAATAGCAATAATTGCTATATTCTTACTGAGACTAAAACTCAAAATATTTTTAAACAAATTGAGGCTTTAGATCCCGATATTGTGGTGGTAGATTCTATTCAAACATTACATAGTGATTACATAGAATCTTCAGCAGGAAGTATTTCTCAAATAAAAGAATGTACCACAGAGTTAATAAAATTTGCTAAAGAAACGTCCACACCTGTTTTATTAATTGGGCATATCACTAAAGATGGTCATATCGCTGGACCAAAAATTTTGGAGCATATGGTGGATACCGTTTTACAGTTTGAAGGAGATCGCAATCATGTATTTAGAATTCTAAGAGCTAATAAAAACCGTTTTGGATCCACAAATGAACTTGGTATTTACGAAATGCAAGGTTCTGGGCTACGGGAAGTATCTAATCCATCGGAAATATTAATTTCAGAAAAAGATGGTGAGCTTTCTGGTAACGCAGTAGCAGCAACTTTAGAAGGTTTAAGACCACTTATGATTGAGATACAAGCCTTGGTCAGTACAGCAGTGTATGGTACGCCACAGCGTTCAGCAACTGGTTTTAATGCCAAACGACTCAATATGCTTTTGGCAGTTTTAGAAAAACGAGCAGGTTTCCGCTTAGGAGCAAAAGATGTATTTTTAAACATTACAGGTGGTATCACAGTTGATGATCCGGCTATAGATTTGGCGGTTGTGGCATCCATATTATCCTCTAATGAAGATGTGGCCTTGCCAAGTGATTATTGTTTTGCTGCAGAAGTTGGATTATCTGGTGAAATTAGACCCGTTCAACGTGTAGAACAGCGCATTCTTGAAGCTGAAAAATTAGGATTTTCAACCATTTTTGTATCTAAATACAATAAAATAGCCTTAAAAAATACAGGTATAAAGATTCAGCTGATTTCTAAAATTGAGGATTTAGTTGGGTTTTTGGTTTGATTATTGTGACGATGATTCTAAAATGAATTTATGAAACCACGCTTTCTCTTTTTAGCTATTGTATGTTGCTTATCGTGTAATGAAAAAGAAAAACAATTAGAGAAGAAGCTATTTCAACTAGAGTTAAAAAATCAAATATTGATTTTTCAGTTAGATTCTTTACAAAATATTTCGGCTATAAAGTTTGAAGCATTATTAAGTGAAGATGTCCTCGCGGATTCGCTACGTAGAAGTCATGTAAATGACTATATTCCCTATTATAAATTAAATCAAATAAGAGCTGAAGATTCCCTATTAATTGAAAAATATATAACTTTTGCCAAGGAAAACCAAGTATCTTATTTATCAACGTATGCGTTAGACCGAATACAAGATATAAAATTTAAAAGAAGTCAGATAAAGATCAATGGTATTGTTGGTAGTTGGCAATGGGAAGGTATCACAAATCTAATGTTTCCTTATAAAGGGAATAAAAATGAGCGAATTGAATTTCGTAAGGATGGAACAGTTCTGTTTTACACTAACGATAAATTGGTTGCAGAAGACACGTTTAAAATTCAATATCCTTCTAGTTATCCTGTTGGTAATTACATTACATTCTCAAAACTAGGAACCTATGCAATGTCTTTGAAGAAAAATAATAGACTAACACTCACCAAAGGAAGGGGAATTTGTATCGATTGCGGAACAAATATTTATAAAAAGCATTAGTTGCCATTTCGGAAGTATTTATTATTCCATTTCCCTAAAATTCTTTAAATTCGCACCTCGAAAAGAAAACAGAATAATGAGTACAAAGTTCCCTGAATACAAAGGACTTAACTTGCCAAACGTTGCAGATGAAATCGGTAACTATTGGGAAGCTAATAATATCTTCGATAAAAGCGTTACAACCAGAGAAGGAAAACCACCATATGTGTTTTTTGAAGGACCTCCTTCAGCTAACGGATTGCCTGGTGTACACCACGTTTTAGCACGTGCGATTAAAGATATTTTTCCACGTTATAAAACCATGAAAGGTTTTCAAGTGAAACGTAAAGCAGGTTGGGATACACATGGTTTACCTGTGGAACTCGGTGTTGAAAAGGAACTTGGAATAACCAAAGAAGATATCGGTAAAAAAATCACCGTAGAAGAATATAACGAAGCTTGTAAGAAAGCAGTAATGCGTTATACAGATATCTGGAATGACCTTACCCAAAAAATGGGATATTGGGTAGATATGGACGACCCATACATTACCTACAAATCTAAATACATGGAAACGGTTTGGTGGCTGTTAAAGCAGATTTACGAAAAAGACTTAATTTATAAAGGCTATACCATTCAGCCGTATTCGCCAAAAGCAGGTACCGGATTAAGCTCACATGAGTTAAATCAACCAGGAACGTACCAAGATGTTACTGATACAACCGTTGTAGCACAGTTTAAAGCCAACGAAGAGTCATTACCAGATTTTTTACAAAATGAAGGTGATATTTTCTTCTTAGCATGGACGACGACACCTTGGACGTTACCGAGCAACACAGCGTTAACCGTTGGCCCAAAAATCGACTATGTTTTAGTAGAAACCTATAATCAATACACGTTTCAGCCTATGAATGTGGTTTTGGCTAAAAATTTAGTCAATAAACAGTTTGATGGAAAATATAAACAGGTCGAAACCAAACCAGAATTGATAGAATACAAAGAAGGTGATAAAAAAATCCCTTACTATGTGGTGAAAGAATTCGTTGGAAAAGATTTAGTTGGTATTACATACGAGCAGTTACTTCCATACGCTTTACCAAATGATAATCCCGAAAATGCTTTTAGAGTTATTTCTGGAGATTTTGTAACGGTTGAAGATGGTACCGGAATTGTACATACAGCTCCAACCTTTGGTGCAGATGATGCTTTGGTAGCAAAACAAGCATCGCCAGAAGTACCACCAATGTTGGTAAAAGATGAGAATGGAAATTTAGTGCCATTAGTAGATTTACAAGGAAAATTTAGACCAGAAATGGGTGAATTTGCGGGTAAATATGTGAAGAATGAATATTACGATGATGGTGAAGCACCAGAACGTTCTATCGACGTTGAGTTGGCTATTAAATTAAAAACAGAAAATAAGGCTTTTAAAGTCGAAAAATATAAGCACAGTTATCCAAATTGTTGGAGAACTGATAAGCCAATTTTGTACTATCCTTTAGATTCGTGGTTTATTAAAATCACAGATGTAAAAGGTAGAATGCATGAGCTTAATACTGGAATTAACTGGAAACCTGAATCTACAGGGACTGGACGTTTTGGTAATTGGTTAGCAAATGCAAACGACTGGAATTTATCGCGTTCCCGTTTCTGGGGAATTCCATTACCAATCTGGAGAACAGAAGAAGGTAAAGAACAAATCTGTATTGGTTCTGTAAAAGAATTAAAAGCAGAGATGGCGAAGTCGGTTAATGCTGGTTTTATGACAGAAGATATCTTCAAGGATTTTGAAGTTGATAATATGTCTGAAGAAAACTACGAGACCATCGATTTACATAAAAATGTAGTAGATAAAATTGTATTAGTGTCTGCGTCTGGGCAACCCATGCGTCGCGAGAGTGATCTTATTGATGTGTGGTTCGATTCTGGTTCAATGCCTTACGCACAGTGGCATTATCCTTTTGAGAATAAGGCAAAAGTTGAGGACACTTGGAGAAAAGCAGATTTTATTGCAGAAGGTGTAGATCAAACAAGAGGTTGGTTTTATACCCTTCACGCCATTGCAACAATGATTTTTGATGATGTGGCATATAAAAATGTGGTTTCCAACGGACTCGTTTTAGATAAAAACGGACAGAAAATGTCTAAGCGTCTAGGAAATGCTGTAGATCCTTTTGAAACGTTATCTAAATATGGTGCAGATGCTACACGTTGGTATATGATAAGTAATGCCAATCCATGGGATAACTTAAAATTTGATAGTGAAGGGATTGCTGAGGTGAGTCGTAAATTCTTCGGTACACTTTATAATACCTATTCTTTCTTTACGCTTTACACTAATATTGATGGGTTTAAATACAGTGAAGCAGATATTCCATTACAAGATAGACCAGAAATAGACCGTTGGATTTTATCAGAATTAAATACCTTAATTCAGAAAGTTGATAAATTTTATGCGGCTTACGAGCCCACAAGAGCAGCAAGAGCTATTTCAGATTTTACCCAAGACTATTTAAGTAATTGGTATGTGAGGTTAAGTAGAAGACGTTTTTGGAAAGGAGATTACCAAACCGATAAAATTTCGGCCTACCAAACATTATATACGTGTATGGAGACTATTGCTAAATTAGGAGCGCCAATTGCTCCATTCTTTATGGATCGTTTGTATTTAGATTTAAATGCTGTAACTAAAAAGGAAACTTTTGAAAGTGTCCATTTAGCTGATTTTCCAATCGTAGATGAAAGCGCTATAGATAAAGTTTTAGAGCGTAAAATGGAAAGTGCACAAACAATATGTTCTCTAGTATTATCGTTAAGAGCTAAGGAGAAAATTAAAGTGCGTCAGCCACTTCAAAAAATAATGATTCCTATTGATAGTAAAGAACAAACAGAAGAAATTGAAGCGGTTGCAGATCTCATTAAACACGAAGTTAATATAAAAGAAATTGAACTTTTAGAAGACGCTTCGGATATCTTAGTGAAACAAATAAAACCAAATTTTAAGGCACTTGGACCTCGGTTTGGAAAAGACATGAAGTTAATTGCAAATGCCATTAATGGCTTATCTGCAGACGACATTAAAACTATTGAACAAAAAGGTCATTTAGAATTAGTTATTAACGAAAAAACTATTACCTTAGAGTTGGAAGATGTAGAGATAACATCGCAAGATATTGAAGGATGGCTTGTAGCGAATGAAGGGGCTTTAACAGTGGCTTTAGACGTTACTATCAGTGAAGCGTTGCGTAAAGAAGGGATTGCTAGAGAGCTCGTAAATAGAATCCAAAATTTACGTAAAGATTCAGGTTTTGAAGTTACGGACAGAATTGACGTGCAGCTTCAAAAAGATGACCAAATTGTGGAGGCTGTTTTTTCAAATGAAGCGTATATTAAATCTGAAACCTTAACCGAAGAATTACAAATTATGGACACCGTAAATAATGGTATAGATATTATATTTGACGACGTCAATACCAAATTATTTATTCAAAAACACAAATAGTATGAATACAGATACCAAAAACAGATATTCTGATAAAGATTTAGCAGAATTTAAGGCCATACTTCAAGATAAGATAAATAAGGCCGAGCACGATTTAGAGTTAATTAAAAGTGCTTACATGAATGATTTTGATAATGGTACCGATGATACATCACCAACGTTTAAAGCCTTTGAAGAAGGAAGTGCTACCATGAGTAAGGAAGCAAATTCGGCGTTAGCTATTCGTCAAGAGAAATTTATACGCGACTTAAAAAATGCAATTATCCGCATTGAGAATAAAACTTACGGAGTGTGCCGTGTAACAGGAAAATTAATAAACAAAGAACGTTTAAAGTTAGTGCCACATGCTACGTTGAGTATTGAAGCTAAAAATATGCAGTAATACTTTTACGAACGTAAAACCTTTATTATTGCCATTCTATTTTGAATAAAAACAAAATCATAAAGCCTTGTAATATTAATTTCAAGGCTTTTTTTGTGCTTGTTATTCTCATTTTTTTAAGCGTGCAGTTAACGGCTCAAAATAGTTTAGTAAAAGAAATTACAGCCCAAAATATAGATGCCATTTCTATAGATGCTAATCAAATTTTTAACATTTCAGTTACAACATCTCAAACCAGTAACATTAAGATCACCTCTACTCTAGATGGCGAATATCAAAATGAGTTTCAAGTTGTGGTTAGTGAGAAAAAGCAGACGCTTCAATTAAGTTTAGAACCACTACCTTTTCATAGCATTCCAGATGATAAACGTAATGCTCACAAAGTCATTGCTGCAACTTTACAATTAGAAATCCCAGAAAATCGTACTGTAGATATAGTTAGTGATATTGGATCGGTAGAGGTCTACGGCCAATTTAAATCTTTATACATTCAACTATATCAAGGACAATGCTATGTTGAAGCAAATTTAGAAACAGCCACTATAAATACTTTTGATGGAGATATAAAGGTTATGACTAAAAAGGCTTCCGTTAAAGCACAGTCAAATCATGGAGAAATTACTTTAGATGAATACGCTAATGCTAATTCAATATGGAATTTGAAGTCTATTAAGGGCAATATTACTGTTGCAAAGCCAGATTAAACCTTTATTTTTGTTTAAAACCTTTTGATGTCTTTAAAGAAAGCCTCACTTATTATAGTTATTATTTTATTGGTAGATCAAATCAGTAAAATTTATATTAAAACCCATTTTCAATTAGGTGAGGATGTTACTGTGTTTTCATGGTTTAAAATTGCCTTTGTAGAAAATGATGGTATGGCTTGGGGAACAAAATTGAGCGATTTTATAAGTTTTATTTCTGATGAAACGGCTAAACTAATTCTTACCTTATTTAGAATTGTTGCTGTTACAGGAATTGCATTTTGGTTATTAGATGTTATAAGAAAAGAGAAATCTAAAATTTTAGTTTTTGCTATTTCTATAATTTTTGCTGGTGCATTAGGAAATATAATAGATTCTGTATTCTATGGTGTGTTGTTTGATGATAGCATAATGCAAGTCGCTTCCTTTTTACCAGAAGAAGGTGGTTATGCCAAGCTATTTCACGGTAATGTTGTAGATATGCTTCATTTTCCTATTTGGAGTGGAGTTGTACCAGACCGACTGCCATTAATTGGAGGCAAATATTTTTCATTTTTTGATCCTGTTTTTAATGTGGCTGATATGGCTATAAGTACAGGTATAGGGATTTTAATTGTGTTTAATAAGAAAGCTTTTGGAGACATTTCTAAAATTGAAACACCTCACTTGGAGTCACACAATAATCTAGCCTAACATCATCTATTGAAGCTTTAAATATGGCATTTTCAGCTGCAAAAAAGGACAATCCAATTTTTACCGTTTCGGGTTTACACTGTATTAAAAACCTATCGTAGAAACCTTTGCCGTAACCTATTCTATTTCCTGTTTTGTCATAAGCTAGAAGGGGAATAAATACCACTTCTAATTGTGAGGGTTGTATAGCTATACCATCAACAGGCTCTGGAACATTATACTTACTTTTTTTTAGCTTTGTATTGTCGGTTAAGAGAAAATGAGACATGCTGTAATCTTCAAAATGACTTTTTGAAATTATGATATTTTTATCCTTACCAGCTAAAATATTAAGAATATAGTCTGTGTTAATTTCCTTTTGCTCTTCAATCGTTAAAAAAACATGATAAAAAGACTTGTCCCAAATGTCTAGCGTTAATAGTTGGTTAGCAATAGCTAAGCTATAATCGTCAATTTGAGAATGAGATAATTCCTGACGTAAGGTTTTATATTTTTGTCTTAACAATGCTTTATTCATGAGTTTTCGATCTCAGTTGAAATGTGAAAAATAGCATCTCCTTGATAGATTATTGGGGATTCATTGACATTAAATACATATCCTGAATGTGGTGCTTTTACAAAGTAATTGAAACTGCCATAAGGATCTGTAATATTACCGAGAACATCACCTTTATTGACTTTAGCATTGATTGTGGCGGTAGCCTTAAACATTCCGGAATATTTAGCTCTTAACCATTTACTTTCTTTAATTACCACAGCATTAACCTTAGGGCTAGACACGGTAAACTTAGTTTTTAGCATACCTAAATGATGCAAAACGCGTTTTACACCATTTACACCTGTATTTGTAATGGTATTATGAATATTAAAAGATTTACCACCTTCAAACAATAACATAGGTATTCCGGCTTTATCGCAGGCGTTTCTAAATGTTTTATTTAAATTTTGAGAATAATAAATAAATGGTGCACCAAAAACATGTGCTAATTCTGTGAGACGTGGATTATCCTTTACAATTCTAATCTGAGCAGCATTAAACCGATCTGATCCTCCAGTATGAAAATCCATTGCAAAGTCTACATGTGGTACTAATTCCGTCATTACAAAATGAGCCACTCTGCTTGCTAAAGAGCCATTAGAGTTGCCAGGAAAAACACGGTTTAAATCTCGACCATCTGGAAAAAGTCGATTCATATTTAAAAACCCAAACACGTTAATAACTGGAACACAAATAGTAGTGCCACTCTTAGGTTTATTAATACCTTTTGCAATAATTTGTCGAACAATTTCTACTCCATTTACTTCATCTCCATGGATGCCGGCAGTCATTAAAACTGTTGGGCCAGGTTTTTTAGAACGTTCAATAATTACAGGAACTTCTAAAGTATTTCGGGTGTGTAATTTTGCAACTTCAAATGTGAGTGTAACACTTTTGCCAGGAGCGATTTCTGCTCCTAAAATATTTAAAATGTCTTTTGCCATGCTTATCTTCTGTTTCGTTCTATAAACGTAATAATAGCTTTAGCAATATTTTTTTTAGTAGCACTTTCTATACCTTCAAGGCCAGGAGTAGAGTTAACTTCCAGAAGTAATGGTCCACGAGAAGATTGTAGCATATCTACACCACACACCGGAAGTTTTAAAACCTTAGCCGCTTTCATAGCTAATTTTAGTTCATCTTCCTCTAATTTTATAATGTTAGCTGAGCCACCACGATGCAAATTAGATCTAAATTCTCCTTCTTTTCCTTGTCGTTTCATGGCACCAACAACCTGGCCATCTACAACTAGAGCTCTTAAATCGGCACCTTTGGCTTCCTTAATAAATTCTTGAACAATAACTCTTGCTTGCAAACCGTTAAAAGCCTCCAATACTGATTCTGCGGCATTTTTAGTTTCAGCTAAAACGACACCAAGTCCTTGGGTACCTTCTAATAATTTGATAATTACTGGCGTTCCACCTACATAGTTAATAACTTCTTCTACATCTCTAGAATAATTAGTAAACACTGTTTTAGGCATGCCTATACCAGCTTTACTTAAGCGTTGTAGGCTTCTTAATTTATCTCGAGACCGTGTTATAGCATCTGATGGAGCGATAGTAAATATTCCCATTTCTTCAAACTGACGTACCACAGCACAACCGTAAAACGTAATGGATGCACCAATCCGGGGAATAACAGCATCTACATAATCGAGGTAGCGATCTTTATAATAGATGGTCGGAATTTCTTTTTCTATAATGATATCACATTTTAGAGGATCGATGATTTCTACAGAATGACCTCTTTTTATACCTTCTTCAACCAATCGTTGTGTAGAATAGAGTTCTGCATTACGCGAAAGAATTACAATGTTCATTTAATTTCGTTTTGTTTATAGGATTGATTTTCTAAGTCTACATCAACCAAGAATTTATGCCTCAAAAATTGGCGACCAATTAATACAGGGAATTTCATGTCGTCCCTAGTGCTTAAAGTTAAGTTAATCTTATACCTTTTTCCAAAGAATAAAACGGTTGTTTTAATTTTGTAGCGGTTTTGCTTCATACCATTACTACTTTTTACATCTGTAGAGGTGTAGGTATTAAACACAATTTCTTCACTTTTAAAGTTAGGATGCTCTTTACTTTCAAAAATACAATAGAGTTTACCATCTTCTTCTCTAATTTTAGAGCAATGAATAGTGGAGGTATAAGCACCAGTATCGATTTTAACATCAATAGTGCTTAGATTTAATTCAGGAAAGTCAACCTTATCAACACGTCCTAAAATTTTTTTTGTCATAATTTAAATATATAAAAAAGCGACGCAATGTAGTGATAAAGTACATTAAAAATACATGAATATTTTCTCGAATTATTACCTTTGGTTAAATGCCAGAATCTACACTAGACATACAAATAAAAACGCTTCCACATCAACCAGGTGTTTATCAGTATTTTGATGCAGACGAACGTTTAATATACGTCGGAAAAGCAAAAGATATTAAAAAACGGGTGAGTAGTTATTTTACGAAGCACCACGATTATGGTAAAACACGTGTTTTAGTAAAAAATATAGCATCGGTAAAACACATTGTTGTAGAAACCGAAAATGATGCCTTATTGCTAGAAAATAATCTTATAAAAAAGTACAAGCCTAAGTACAACGTACTATTAAAAGATGACAAATCTTATCCTTGGATTTGTATAAAAAAAGAGCGTTTTCCGCGTGTCTTTTCTACACGACGTATTATTAAGGATGGTTCAGAATATTTTGGACCTTACACCAGTATGAAGACCGTAAAGACACTTTTAGGCCTTATAAAAGGATTATATCAACTGCGAACATGCAATTATGATTTATCTGAATCTAAAATTGAAGCCGGAAAATATAAAGTCTGTTTAGAATACCATTTAGGCAATTGCAAAGGGCCTTGTGAAGGGTACGAAACAGAAGAAGAATACCAAGCCAATATAGTGGCTATTAGAGAAATTTTAAAAGGAAATTTTAAAGATTCTTTACAACAATTTCGAATACAAATGAGACGTCATGCAGAAGCTATGCAATTTGAAGACGCTCAAAAAATAAAAGAAAAGTTAGAGATTTTAGAAAATTATCAAGCCAAATCTACCATTGTAAATCCTAAGATTAGTAACGTAGATGTGTTTTCAATAGTAAGCGACGAAACTTATGCGTACGTTAATTTTTTACAATTGAGTTATGGCTCTATCATTCGCTCGCATACGCTAGAACTAAAGAAAAAATTACAAGAAACTGATGCGGAGCTTTTAGAATTGGCAATTACTGAAATAAGGCAGCGTTTCAACTCAAACTCAAGAGAAATTTATGTACCTTTTGAAGTGAATTTGGGTGACGATATTAAAGTCACAGTGCCCAAACTTGGAGATAAAAGAAAAATTTTAGATTTATCGATTAGAAATGCCAAGTATTTTAGAATGGATAAGTTTAAACAGGTAAAACTTGTAGATCCAGATCGCCATGCCAACAGAATAATGGCACAAATGAAAGCAGATTTACGATTAAGTGAAGAGCCAAGACATATAGAATGTTTTGACAACTCTAACATTCAAGGTACAAATCCGGTTGCGGCTTGTGTAGTTTTCAAAAACGGTAAACCGAGTAAAAAAGATTACCGTCATTTTAATATTAAAACCGTTGAAGGGCCGGATGATTTTGCATCCATGGAAGAAGTGGTTTATAGGAGATACAAACGTTTATTAGACGAAGATGAGCCACTGCCGCAACTTATTATTATTGATGGAGGAAAAGGGCAGTTGTCATCGGCTTTAAAAAGTTTGGATGTTTTAGGACTAAGAAATGAGATTGCAATTATTGGAATCGCAAAACGATTGGAAGAATTATTTTATCCAGATGATCCAATTCCATTATATTTAGATAAAAAAAGTGAGACTTTGAAAATTATTCAACATTTACGAAATGAGGCTCACCGTTTTGGAATAGAACATCATAGAAATCGCAGAAGTAAAGGAGCATTAACCACCGAGTTAGAAAATATTCCAGGGGTTGGAGAGCAAACGATTGTTGATTTAATGAAACAATTTAAAACCGTTAAACGAATTGCTAATGCAAAGTTAGATGAGCTAGAAGCTGTTATCGGAGTTTCTAGAGCAAATAAAGTATATAATTATTACCATAAGGACTAATTAAGGCATCAAATAGGCTAACAATGACACTAAAAAATAGCTTGCTCATTATATTAATTACTGTATGTTTTTCAATACAAGCACAAAATACCGAAGTTCAGTCTAAGCCTAAAGTAGGTTTAGTTTTAAGTGGAGGTGGTGCCAAAGGCTTTGCTCATATTGGTGTGCTAAAAGTTATTGATAGTTTAGGTATAAAAATAGATTATGTAGCAGGTACTAGTATGGGAGCTATTATTGGTTCTTTATATGCATCAGGATATTCTGGAAAGCAATTAGAAGATATCTTCCGAGAACAAGATTTTGATGTTTTAATAAATGATAAATTTCCTAGAGCTTCTAAGTCCTTTTATGAGCGTGAGAATGCTCAAAAATATGCGGTAACACTACCTTTTGATAAATTTAAAATCTCACTACCTTCGGCATTGTCTCGTGGACAAAATGTTTATAATTTGTTATACCATCTAATGCTTCCTGTAAACGATATAAGAGATTTTAGTGAGTTGCCAATTCCTTTTTTCTGTATTGCCACCAATATAGAAACAGGAGAATCTTTAATAATGGATAAGGGTAGATTGGCAGAAGCGGTTACAGCAAGTGGAGCTTTACCTTCTTTGTTTCAACCTGTAGTTATCGATGGAGATATACTAATTGATGGTGGAGTTACTAATAATTTTCCGGTTGAAGAATTACGAGCCAAAGGTATGGATGTAATTATCGGTGTAGATGTACAAGATGGATTAAAGGATCGTGAATCTCTAAAATCAGCACCTGATATTTTAATGCAGATTAGTAATTTTAGGACCATCAATTCCATGAAAAATAAATCTAGTTTAGTGGATATTTATATTAAGCCAGACATTACCGATTATTCTGTAATCTCGTTTGATGAAGGCAAAGATATTATTACACATGGAGAAGAAGCCGCAAGAACACAAATTTCAGAGCTTACAGCTATAAAATTAACACAACCAAAGACTAAGGAAAATACAGGTTTAAACTTATTAGATAGTCTGAGAATTAAAAACGTGTCTTTAACAGGGAATAAACGCTATACCAGAGCATTTATGATTGGTAAATTAAAGCTGAAAGATGATGAAAAGATTAGCTATTCAGATTTTAGGCAAGGGATCAATAACTTGGTAGCTACTAATAATTTTGATGCGCTAAGGTATTCTTTAGAGCCTACAGGTAAGGCATCAGAATTTAATCTTATAGGGGACATTAAAGAGTCTGAAATTACAACATTCTTGAGGCTAGGTATACATTATGACGAACTGTACAAAAGTGCCTTATTGGCTAACCTCACAAAAAAGAAATTGTTGTTTAATAATGATATAGCATCATTAGATATTATTTTAGGAGATAATACCAGGTATAATTTTGACTATTTTATTGATAAAGGATTTTATATTAGTTTAGGTTTAAAATCACGTTACAATCAATTTAATAAAAATGTGAATCCTAGATTAGCGTTAGATGAAGACTCTCCTCTGTTGGACGGATTAAATAAGATTGATGCCGAATTGTCGGATTTCACCAATCAAGTTTACATACAGACTCTCTTTAGAAAAGATTTTGCGCTACAGTTAGGAGTAGAACATAAGCGACTGAAAATAACATCGGAAACCATTTTAGATGACGATGACGAAAATAGTATTGTGTTTGAAAATACAGATTATTTCAGTGTTTTTGCAGATTTAAAATTTGATAATTATGATAACTTTCATTTTCCTAAAAACGGATTTTATTTCAATGGAAACTTTCACTTATATCTAGATGCATCGGGTTTTAATGAAGATTTTTTAAATTTTTCGATAGCCAAAGCAGATATGGGCTATGCTTTTAGTTTTAGCGATAAACTATCTTTTAAAACAGAAGCTCATGGAGGTTTTAAAATTGGAGATGATAATACCAGTGCATTAGGATTTGCAATTGGAGGTTACGGAGTTAATTTTATTAATAATTTTTATTCGTTTTATGGTTACGATTACTTAAGTCTAACCGGAGATAGTTTTGTTAAAACGACTTTTACTTTAGATTTTGAAGTGTATAAAAATCACCATATTATAGCCGCAGCAAACTATGCTAATATAGATGATGATATTTTTGAAACTGGAGATTTCTTTGACGCTTCAAGATATAGTGGTTATGCTCTTGGGTATTCCTTAGAAACATTTTTAGGGCCTTTAGAAGGTAAATATACTTACTCGCCAGATACTGGTGATAGCCATTGGTTTTTTAACCTTGGATTTTGGTTTTAATACTTTTAAAATAGAGCATAAAAAAAAGAGACAATCTGTTTAGAAAGTCTCTTTTTAATATTGTAAATAGTATTATCTATTCTTTTACTGCAGCTACGTCGTCAGTTTCAGTTGCTGGTACATCACCTGCTTCATCCTCATCATCGTCATCAGCATCTACAACAGCTAATCTACTACGTCTTACTTGACAAACAACAGTGTTGTCTGGGTGTAAAAATTTGTAATCTTCGTTTGCTAATTCTGTAATGTAGAATTTACTTCCAATTTTTAATGGAGTAATATCGATCTCAATAAAATCTGGTAATTTAGAAGGAATCGCTTTTACTTTAAGTTTACGGTAAGGCATTCTTAAGTTACCACCATTCATTACCCCTTTAGAAGATCCTATTGTTTTCACTGGGATTTCCATTGTAATCGCTTTGTTTTCGAAAATTTGATAGAAATCTACGTGTGTAATTCTGTCTGTTACAGGGTGAAATTGAATATCTTGCATTACAGCATTGTATTCTTCACCGTTATCTAAAACAATCACAACTGTGTGTGCGTTAGGTGTGTATACAAGTTTTGAGAAAGCTAATTCTGGTGCTGAGAAATGGAATGCTTTGTCTCCTCCGTACATAACGCAAGGAACCTGACCAGCATTACGTAAGGCTTTTGTTGCTTTTTTGCCCACGCTTTCTCTTTGAGATCCGTTAATTGTAATTGATTTCATTTTTGAAATGTTTAGTATTAAATTTTAATTCCCTCATTTTGAGGGCTGCAAATTTAGAAATTTTATATGAAAATACTAGTGTTAGTCCACTATTTTTTAATACCACGGCCTTAATAAGAGCATAGTCTGTGATTTTAACTGTAAAAAAAACTGTTTTAGCCCAGATTACATTACAAATTTATTACTTATAGATTTGTTATGATGTACATTGTACATTACCTCTGCAAACAAATCCGAACAACTTAAGACTCTAAGTTTTTTACTTTCTTGCTTTAAAGGAATAGAATCGGTTACAATTAACTCTTCAAGTTTTGAGTTCTCTAGTTTCTCGTAGGCGTTTCCAGATAAAATAGGGTGAGTACATATTGCTCTTACACTTAGAGCACCACGCTCCATCATTAAATCTGCAGCTTTGGTTAGTGTACCAGCGGTATCTACCATATCATCTACTAAAACTACATTTTTGCCAGTCACATCTCCTATGAGTTCCATATGAGAGATAACATTAGCTTTAGCACGTTGTTTGTAACAAATAACCACATCGCTTTTTAAAGCTTTAGAATAGGCATAAGCACGTTTAGAACCTCCCATATCTGGGGATGCTATAGTTAAGTTATCTAAATTTAAACTTCTTAAGTATGGTAAAAAAATGGTTGAAGCAAATAAATGATCTACCGGTTTTTCAAAAAAGCCTTGAATTTGATCGGCATGTAAATCCATGGTAATAATCCTTGTGGCTCCTGCAGCTTCTAGCATTTTAGCTACTAGTTTTGCAGCAATAGGAACTCTAGGTTTATCTTTTCTATCTTGTCTTGCCCAACCAAAATAAGGCATAACTGCTGTAATATGTCTTGCAGAAGCACGTTTTGCGGCATCAATCATTAGTAACATTTCCATTAAATGCTTTGGTCCTGGATGTGTAGAACCGATAATAAAAATTCGTGTACCTCTTATGGATTCTTCGTATGAAGGCTGAAATTCACCATCGCTATAAGTAGAGGTAATGACGTTGCCTAATTTAACTCCGTAGGTCTTCGCTATTTTTTCTGCGAGGTAAGTACTTTGTGAACAAGCGAAAATTTTTGCTTCTGGCATTTCGTATGGCATTTGATATCAGTTATTTAGTTAGTGTAGCGATGGGTTTTTTATAAGGTTCAAATTTAGAAAATTATTTTACTACAAAAAGCATAAAACCTACTAATTTTAGTGCGTTCTCAAAAATATTTTTTCTATTTTTGCAATCCGAAAAATGCTCAAGTGGTGGAATTGGTAGACACGTTGGATTCAAAATCCAATGTCGCAAGACGTGCGGGTTCGATTCCCGCCTTGAGTACTAGGTGAAACCGTAAAAAACTATTAATGAGTGTTTTGCGGTTTTTTTTATTTTATATTTATGTAGTTTTTAGTCATTATTTAGTCAAAACTATCGATTATCACTACTCTTAAATGTGTGGGTTGCGTCCCTTCAACTTTCCCAAATAACGCGATATAAATCATTTATTTACTCATATTTATTTATATTATTAACCTAATTATATGCATAATTAACCTTAATAGGTTTCATAATCTGAAAATTTATCTTATTTTTGGTTAACCAGATTGGTTAACCAGTTTTTGTTCGTGCAAAAAAGAACCTTTTGCCAACTTAAAACTATACATCAAAAACATAAAGAAATATATAAATGAAAAAATTTCTATTAGTTATCGGTTTTCTATTAATGCTTTTATCATGTGGTAAAAAAACAGAAATTAATACCAATTCAGATCAATTAATTTCTAATCCTAAAGAATTAAATGAGGCGATAAAAAATGCGCAACCAGGTGACCATATCGTTTTAAAAAATGGTGTTTGGAGAGATGTTGAAATAAAATTCACAGGACAAGGAACCAAAGACAATCCTATAATCATTAAAGCAGAAACGGAAGGTAAGGTTTATATTGAAGGAGTTTCAAACTTAGCCTTTGGAGGAGAGTATTTAGAAGTTAGTGGGTTACATTTTAGAAACGGATACTCACCAACGGAGAACGTAATTGCGTTTAGATTAGACAAAAATACGGTCGCTAATCACTGTAAAGTTATCAATTGTGTAATTGTAGATTTTAATAAACTACAACGCGATGACGATGATCTTTGGGTGCAGTTTTATGGTAGACATAATGAGTTAAGTCACTGCTATATTGCCGGAAAAACTAATGGTGGACCAACGGTAAGGGTGGATTTGAAGGGCGTTCAAAGTATTAGAAATTACCATAAAATTACAAATAATCACTTTGGACCTCGACCTAGAAAAGGGGGAGCGAGAGGAGAAACAATTCAGCTAGGCAGTAGTTTTACGTCCATGAGTCCAAGTAATACAACCATTGCAAATAACTTGTTTGAAGAATGTAATGGTGAAGTTGAAATCATTTCAAGTAAAACAAATAACAACATAATTAAGAACAATGTTTTCTATAAAAGTGAAGGTTCTGTTGTAACGCGACATGGCAACTATGTGACTATTGATGGTAACTATTTTATTGGTGATGGCGAAAATGAAAACTATGGTGGTATTCGTATTATAAACACAGGACATTGGGTAACTAATAATTATTTCTTCAATTTAAAAGGAAACAGTTTTAGAAGTCCTTTAGCGGTAATGAATGGGATTCCAAAATCACCATTAAACCGTTACAATCAAGTTACAGACGTTGTGGTAGCTTACAATACATTTGTTAATTGTAGTTCTCCATGGCAATTTGGTGTAGGTACCAACATTACTCAGGCAGATGTTTTACCAAAATCAGAAATTCGTTCTGCTAGAGCCATAAGAACAACATTTGCTAATAATGTAATCTACAATGAAAAGGGATTAAAACATATTGTTATAGAAAATGACAAGGCGGATGGAGTACTTTTTAAAAATAATGTAGTTGATAATAAAGGAGTCCCTTTTAAAGACTTTGATGGAGGTATAATTCCTGCGTCGTTAGAATTGAAAGAAGTGTCTGAGAATATTATGATTCCCGTAGGAGTTCCAACGGAGGTTGAGATTTACAATGGATTTGATTTTGAAACTATTAAAAACGATTTATTTGGCAATTCTAGAACAAACAGTAAAAGCTTAGGTGCTGTGGTTGGTGTTGATTTTAATAATCCGCATATTTTAGATAAAACCAAGTACGGAGCGTCATGGTATTCTAATGTTATTGAAACCAAAGATCCAGTAATACATACCATAACTAAAGCTGAAGATTTACAACCGACTATTGATGCAGCTCATGATGGAGATATTATTGCAATAGCCGATGGATCGTATTCAATTTCTCAATCTTTAAAAATAGCAAAGACACTTACAATTCAGTCAGATGGTGATACGGAACTAATTTTTTCTGGTGCTTCAAAAACCCCATTATTTTCTTTACAACCTAGAGGGAAACTAACGGTGAAAAGTTTGAAATTAAAGGGTGATGGTTCTAATTATGCCTTTGCGAGTTTAAAAAAGAATATGTCTAATCATTTTGGATTAATGGTTTCTAATACAGAAATCAATGATTTTAACTATGTTTTAAAAGTATACAAACAATCTTTTTCTGAACGTATAACTTTTGAAAATACGTCTATTTCAAATTGTGAAAATGGCATAGAATTATCTGAAGAAACAAATGATAGAGGAGATTACAACACCGAATATTTAACTATTAACAACTGTAACTTCAATAACGTAAAACAAAATGTTGTCGATTATTATAGAGGTGGTTATGACGAGTCTACTATTGGAGGAAACCTTTTAATTGCTAATAGCACTTTTACAAATTGTGGTGCTAAAGAGAAAAACAAAAGATTATTTAATCATAATGGTATTGTGAATGTAAATATTACCAATAACACATTTAAAAACAATCCTGTAAAATTTGTATCCATACTTTGGGGAGCAAAAAATAATGAGGATTCTGAAAATATTCTTATCAATTCTGGCGAGATAAAAACAGAAGAAAATTTAGTAATGACCTTAATGTATTAATGAACACTTATGTTTTGTATTACTGTTGCTATGTTCTATTTATAGTATAAAATTTAATTCATGAAGAAAATATCGGGTATTAGCATTTTGTTTTTAATATGCGTTGCATGTAAAGAGAAGATTACAGAATCTTCAGAAACTCCTCAGCAAATAACCTCAAAAACGAAAGAGATAATAGAGTATCCAAGTGATGTTATTCCGTTTATGGACAAATGGACAATACTTTTAGGAGATGGAACTTATAAAAATGAAATAATCAATTATAAAAAAGAGAATTTTTTTTATGTTGAGCATGATGGACAAGAGCATTGGGTTGTTTATAAAACTCCAAATTCGGGTATTACTTCTAAAACCTCGAGTAATACGAGAACGGAACTTGGAGAAAAAGCGCATTGGGTTCCAGAAACTGGTGGAAGATTAACCGGAACTTTAAAAGTACAACAGGTGTCTACCACGGGAAATGCCGATGTCGCATCATCCTATTCCGTAGTTGTTGGGCAAATTCATAGCGATGAAGGTCACGAAAATGAACCACTTAAAATTTATTACAAGAAATTTCCAAATCATACAAAAGGTTCTGTATTTTGGAATTATGAGATAAATACCGAAGGTGATAATTCTGGTCGTTGGGATTATTCTACCGTAGTTTGGGGATACGATTTTTCGGTTGTAGGTTCTGATCCTGCCACATATCCTAAAGAACCCAAAGATGGTATTGCTTTAGGTGAAGTATTTAGTTACGAGATTAATGTACATAACGGTTTAATGTCTCTAACTTTTACTAGTGAAGGTCATGAATCTAAAACATTTACAAAGAGTTTAATAGAATCAGATTTTACTACACCCTCTAAAATTCCACAACAGATTGTTAAAGTGTATGGCTCTAGACGACCAATAGGTGTGGAGAGAGCAAATGCATATGCTGGTGAACTTAATTATTTTAAACAAGGAGCTTATAATCAGGCGAACGGAGAAACAACAAAGTCTGCTACATATGCTGGTGATATAGAAAAACAATATGCCAATGGAAGTTATGCAGAAGTATGGTTTAAAGAAGCCACTTTAGGGAAAAGCATAGTTCATTAAAGCAATCACTACTCCATAATTTTATTCAATGTCGTAGCCTTATTATTTTAGAAGAAGAAATACTAGTTTTTACAATAGAATTTGCATCAATAATAACAACTTAATTTTAAGAGAAGAATCGAATTATTTTAAATTAACAAATATCACTATATTGGTAAACCAATTTGGAAAGCCAATTGAAAACCGCTTTATTATGAGAGTTTCATGGATTAAATTATTTCAGCTTATTATCTTTAGTATGGTTATGTTGTCTTGTCAAAAAGAAAAAAGCACAAGTAAAGCACAAGATACTGCAACAACTACTGTAAATAGTCACCCCAAGCTTATACTCACAGCACAAGGTGTAAAAGATATTAGAGCGCAATTGGGAAGTATTCCAATTTTCGATCACACTTTAAAAGCGGTTCAGGAGGAAATTGATGCCGAAATAGCAAAGGGCATAGATACTCCAATACCAGTAGATTATTCCGGAGGATACACACATGTACGTCATAAACGCAATATGATTGTGATGCAAAAAGCAGGTGTGTTATATCAAATTTTAAATGATGAAAAATACGCTAAGTATGTCAAGGATATGTTGATGCAATATGAAGCGATGTACAAAACATTACCATTACATCCCAAAACGAGATCTTATGCACGAGGTAAATTGTTCTGGCAATGTTTAAATGATTCTAATTGGTTAGTTTACGTGAGTCAGGCTTATGATTGTATTTATAATTTTCTATCGGAAGAAGAGCGTAATGCACTAGAGACTAATCTGTTTAGGCCTTTTGCAGATCATATATCTGTAGATAGTCCTCAGTTTTATCAACGTGTTCATAATCATAGTACTTGGGGAAATGCAGCTGTTGGTATGATTGGTTTGGTCATGGATGATGAAGAATTAATAGATCGTGCACTCTATGGTATTAAAGATTTAAAGTTAGATACTACAAAAAAAGATGATGATGGCGGTTTCCTTAATAAAGATGGTAAAGCTGGGTTTTTGGCTAATATTGAAGAACCCTTTTCTCCTGATGGCTATTACAACGAAGGGCCTTATTATCAGCGTTATGCTATGTATCCGTTTTTAATATTTGCAGAAGGACTTCATAATGTAAAACCTGAATTAAAGATTTTTGAATATAAAGATGGAGTGCTTCTAAAATCTATTAACGCGCTATTAAATTTATCTGATGCCGATGGTGATTTTTTTCCACTTAATGATGGTCAAAAAGGCATGTCTTACTACAACGATGCTTTAGTTACTGCTGTTGATATTTCGTATCATTTTGGAACGCAAGATCCAGGATTACTGAGTATTGCAAAAGAACAAAATAAGGTATTGTTGGATGATTCTGGTTTAGCTGTAGCACTTGGGCTAAAAGAGGGTAAAGCAGAACCATTTAATAAAAAATCTATTAATTTATCCGATGGACCCAATGGTACACAAGGAGGTGTCGCTATTTTGCGAAATAAAGAAATAGAACTAGTGTTTAAATATGCAGCACAAGGTTCTAGCCATGGACATTATGATAAGTTGTCTTATTCGTTGTATGAGAACGGAGATGAAATTATTCAAGATTATGGTTTAGCTCGTTTTGTAAATATTGAGCAAAAAGGAGGTGGTAATTATCTAAAAGAAAATAAAACTTGGGCCAAGCAGACTATTGCTCACAATACTTTAACGGTAAACGAAACCTCTCATTTTAAAGGGAAATATGATATAGGAAGCTTACACCACTCAGACCTACATTACTTTTCTTCTGAGAATAGAAAAGTTCAAGTTTCAAGTGCTATAGAGCAGAATGCTTATCCAGAAACTGAAATGCTTAGGACAATGGCTGTTATTAATGACTCAGATCTTGAAAAACCATATGTATTAGACATTATGAGAGTCACTTCAAATAAAGCTAACCAATACGATTTTCCTTATTATTTCTTAGGTCAAGTTATTAAGACCAACTTTGAATACAAGACTCCCGAAGTCTTAAAACCTTTAGGAACTAAAAATGGTTATCAGCACTTATTTGTTGAAGGTATGGCTCAGGCAGAAGGAAATAATTCTAAACTCTCTTGGTTGAACAATAAAAAATTCTACACGTTAACCACTATTACAAATAATAAAGACAAATTATTATTTACAAGAATAGGAGCAAATGACCCAGAATTTAATTTAAGGCGTGATCCTGCTTTACTCTTAAGACGAGAAAATACAAAAAACACCACCTTTGTGTCAACTATAGAAGCACACGGTAGTTATAGTCCGGTTACGGAATCTGCAATTAATTCTAACAGCAGTATTAAAGAATTAAAAGTGCTTTTAGATACCCATGACTATACGGTAATTGCAATTACAAATATAGAAGGTATAACAAAACTATTTATTACGTCAAATACAAATGCTTCTAAAGAAGCGGAACATATGTTAACCATAAATGATAAAGAGTATACCTGGAAAGGACCTTATATGCTCACAGAAACCAATACAAATTAAAAAATTATGAAAAGATTTAGTGAAAAGTACATTATTACAAAAGACATGGAGTGGGAAGTTCTCGGAGGAGGAGTGTTAAGAAAGTTTTTAGGATATGATAACCAAATTATGATGGTTCAAGTAAAATTTGAAAAAGGAGCTTTAGGATCTCCACACCAGCACTTTCATACACAAGCTACATACTGTGTCTCAGGAAAATTTGAATTTGAAATAGATGGAGTTAAACAAATAGTAGAAGCTGGTGATGGTGTATACATAGAGCCTAATTTAATGCATAGTGCTGTGTGTTTAGAAGAAGGAATGCTCATTGATACTTTTAGTCCGGTGAGAGAAGATTTCTTAACAGGTGGTGAAGTTTCATACTTTGGAGATAAAAAATAATAATTACAATCTTCTAGCCCTGTGTAATAAATATATAGGGCTAGAATTCTCATACCCTCACCCTCTAGTCGATATTTAACTTAATTATAGGTTGTTTTAACATATTAAGTTTACGAAAACGTTGTAATTAACAAATTTTTATATATATTTGGTAAACCAGATTGGTTAACCAATTTTTTTTTGTCTCATTTTAAAGGGAACATATGGTGAGACTTCTACAAAATGTTACTCAAATACGGTTACAGCAATAAACTAAATAACAATCAAATAAGTAATAACTAACTATTCATTATGAAATTAAAAATTAAATCAACCTTGATTATTTTTGTTCTAATGTGCTTTTCGTTAAATGCGCAAGAGGTAGTAAATATTAAGGGTCAGGTAGTTTCTGCAACCGATGGCATGGCGGTTCCTGGGGTAAATATTATAAT
The DNA here is from genome assembly GCF_003387355.1 of Winogradskyella sediminis. GTDB lineage: Bacteria > Bacteroidota > Bacteroidia > Flavobacteriales > Flavobacteriaceae > Winogradskyella > Winogradskyella sediminis. Next base: position 369,076 of record NZ_QUNH01000001.1, on the reverse strand, counting down.
TGTAAATACGACTAAGGGAACCACAACAGATTTTGATGGAAATTATCAAATTCAGGCTAGTAAAGGAGATGTGTTACAATTTTCTTATTTAGGGTTTGGGACAAAACTTGTAACCGTTGGTGATCAAACAACTATTAATGTTAGCTTAACTGAAGATGCTAGCGTGCTAGATGAAATTGTAGTAATAGGTTATGGAACGCAGAAGAAGAGTCATACAACAGGATCGATATCCAAAGTAGTAAATGACGATTTAGGTCAAATCGCAGTGTCAAGAGTCGATGACGCTTTGGTAGGGCAGGTCTCAGGTGTTAATATACAAGCTACAGATGGCGAAGCTGGTGCTGCACCTACAATTACAATTCGTGGTGTAGGTTCTATGGCTGGTGATTCTACTCCTTTGGTAGTGGTTGATGGAGTAATTGTAGATCCTGATTTTTTAGGGTCATTGAATATGAACGATGTAGAATCGTTTGAAATATTAAAAGATGCGGCATCGGCTGCAATTTATGGTTCTAAAGGTTCTAATGGTATTATTATGATTACCATGAAATCTGGTTTAGAAGGAAAAACAAGAATTACCTATAGTACCTATACTGGTTTTAAAGAGGCTAGAAAAAGTGATGCCTATGGTTATACTACACAAGAATGGGCAGATCAACAAATGGCAGATAATGGGGAAATTTCTATTTATACCCAAGCGCAATTACAAACTGGTACAGACCGATCTTGGCAAGATGTGTTTTTTGATGGCGGAACGATAACGAGTCATGCCATGTCATTTAGAGGTGGTAATAAAAACACCAAGTATTCGGCCAGTTTAAACTATTCTGACGACGAAGGGGTGTTGCTCGGTGATAACTATACTAAATATGGTGCCCGATTAAAACTAGACAATAAAATAAATGAGAAATTTTCTGTAGGTATCAATTTAAGCCCATCCTTTACAGAAAGAGTAAGATTTGCAGAATCTGTTCATAACGTAGCAAGGCATCAACCTTGGTTACCAATTTATCATGACGAGTATACATTGCAAATGGTAAATCCTGAAGCTTTTCCTGTGGAAGCTGGTGATTATGTAAGACAAAATCACTTTACAATATTTGATTTCAATGGTGACGGTGTCTTTGATGAAGAGCTTTTTAATATTGGAAATAGTACAAACCAAAATCCGTATGCTAGAGTTACTGAACGAAATAGAATGGATAAAAAATTCAAGATGTTTGGTAGTTTTTATGGTAAATACAAAATAACTAAAGGACTAAGGTTTACTACAACATTATCGGGATCTATCCAAGATACCAAAAGAACCGATTATATGGGGACTTTGGCTAGAGAACAAACTACAGATGCTTATATGGTTGAAACTAGCCAAAAAGAGCAATATTATATTTTCGATAACTTCTTAAACTACGATGTAAGTTTCGGAAAACATGAATTAGGTGTTACTTTAGGTAATTCTATTGAAACTAGAGATTACTTTTTCTCAACTATCAAAGGTATTGGTTATGAAAATGATATCGTACAGCAAATTTCAGGAGCAACTAGTATAGTTGATGCAGAAACATTTGGTATGGAATGGCAAAAAAGAGGGATTTCATTTATCTCAAGATTAAATTATGCATACGATGATAAGTACTTAATGTCACTTAGTATGCGTCGTGATGGAAGCTCTATTTTTGGTTCAGATTTTAAGTATGGTAATTTCGCAGCTGCCTCATTAGGTTGGAATGTTGCTGAAGAAAACTTTTTAAGAGATAGTAATATTATTTCATCACTTAAATTAAGAGCTAGTTATGGTGTTACTGGTAATGACCGTTTAAATACAGGAAGCGTTAATCCAGATGCTCAGGGTAGTACTTCTGTGTTGAGTTCAGAGAATGTGTTACAAGATTACTATCCGCATTTGTCATTATTAGATTTAACATCTTATGTTGTAGATGGAACGATAACCACAGGGTATTCGCCTTTAAATTTGGCAAATCCTGAATTAAAATGGGAACGTTTAATTGAAATTAATCCTGGTATTGATTTTGGATTCTTAAATAATAAAATCACAGGTTCTGTAGATTGGTATCAAAGAAAAAGTGACCAATTATTACTGAATAACCCAGTGTCATCTACGACCGGTTTTAACAGTGCTTTGGTTAATTTAGGTGAAGTAAAAAACGAAGGTTTCGAGTTTGAGTTAAGAACAAGAAATATCAACAAAAGAAACTTCTCTTGGCAATCTACAGTCATAGCAACCACCAATGAAAATACCTTAGTAAATTTTGCAGATTCAGATGGGCAAATTACAAGTATAGATCCTTCGAGACCGGCGGAATGGATCAATCAAGAAGGGCAGCCAATATCGTCGTTTTATGGTTACGTTGTAGAGTCTGAAGTTCCTATTGAATATAGGGATAGACCTTACAGACATGTTGGTAATCAATTTGGTTTGGTTAAAGTAAAGGATTTAAATGGTGATGGAGTATTGGATGACGAAGATAAGACCATTTTAGGTAACCCTTACCCAGAGTTAATTTGGAGTTTTACTAATGACTTCCAAATTGGAAACTTCGATTTTTCAATTATGTTCCAAGGTTCGCATGGAGCTGAGGTGAGAAATATCGGAGACCACTATTTATTTAGTCATAACAATAACAGAACCTTAATTTCTGATGTGGTTCCAGATTCTTACAATACAGAGTTTTTAGTAGATAAGTATTTTACAAACAGTATAATACAAGATGCGTCATACATTGCATTGAGAAATGTAAATATAGGATATAGTTTTCCAGAAGATTTAGTAACGGACTTAGGTATATCTAAGTTAAGAGTATATGCATCTGGTCAGAATCTATTGTATAAGACGGCAGATGGTTATACAGGGTGGAACCCGGAAGCTTTAGATAAAACTAGTCCAACGCAGTATGGCTACCAAAGAGGAGGGTCGCCTATATATAGAACAATCTCTTTTGGATTAGATGTAGATTTTTAAAAAAAATAATTGCCTAATAAACTTTATTATGAAAATTAAAACATATATACAGATATTATTAATAGGAGTTATCGCAGTATCGTGTAGCGATCATTTAGAGCCTATACCAACCTCTGCCATTACCTCAGAAAATTATTACACAACTTTAGATGAGTTAGAAACAGCTCTTATGGGTGCTTACGATGCTATTCAAGGTGATGGAAGTTACGACAAGGATAAAAATCATGGTGTACAATATGAGTTTTACCTCACAGAAATGCGAAGTGGTAATACAGCAACTAAAATTGCCGATCCAGATGATTTTTCCGATTCAGGGCAATTTGAGTCCTTCGATGTTTTGGCAACTAACGGTTTAGTTGCAAATTATTATTCTAGTTTTTACCAAGTTATTTTTAGAGCTAATGTTGTTTTAGAAAATTTAGGAAATGTTAGCGATGATACAACCGCTATAGAGGCAGAGGCAAAATTTATTAGAGCTTATGCTTATTTTAATTTGGTAAGATTATTTGGAGATATTCCTTTAATAGACCATGTACTAACACCCTTAGAAAAAGATACGCAATTTATTAGGGTAGATAAAAATTTGGTTTATGAATTAATCGTAAGCGATTTACAAACGGCCGTGTTAGGTTTGGATAATACGTATAAAACGAGAGCTTCTAAAGCTGCAGCACAAGGATTGCTAGCTAAAGTTTACCTTACTTTAGAAGAACCAGAATACATACAGGCACAATTATTATTAGAAGAGATTATTAATAACCCAGATTATACGTTAGTTAATTTCAATGACGTATTTTATTCAGAATTAAATTCAGAAGTTATTTTCGCTATAGGCTATGAAAGTATTAATGATAGTCAAAATTTCTCTGCACAATGGATGAACGGAGTAGGAAACTCTAGTGGTTTAAATTATGCAACATATGATTTAGTTGATGATTTTAACGAATTTGGTGGTGATCGATCACAATATTCATTTAGACAAGATCCTGTGCATTTAACATCGGTAAGATATCAATGTGCTAAGTATTTTCCTGATGGAGACAACGGAGGTGATACTCCTATTGCGAATTTTACTTCAAGTCCTAACCCAGAATTAGCCGGAAATGATTGGATAGTTCTACGTTATGCAGATGTATTGTTAATGCATGTTGAAGCCATTATGGCTGGAGCAGAACAAACGAGTGCAACCGCAGCATTGGCCTCATTTCAAGAGGTTAGAAACAGAGCAGGTCTCACAGATCCTGTTACCGAAATTACAGTAGACGACTTATTAATGGAAAGACGTGTAGAATTAGCTTTTGAAAACCATAGATTATTCGATTTAATTCGTTTAGGAAAAGCACAAGAAGTATTATCGGCTTATTCTGAACTTTACGGATTTGGATTTACATCATCAGACTTGTTATTACCTCTACCACAAAATGAAGTTAATATAAGTGATGGTTTAATGACTCAAAACCCTAACTATTAAAAATATTAATTAAATACATTTTAAAATGAAAAATATTAATAGATTAAAAATAGGCGTTTCACAACAGCTCATGGCTACTTTACTATTTGTTGTAAGTATTGCTTTTGTGGGTTGTGATCCTACAATAGATGCACTAGCTTTTGATTTGCCTGAAGCTAATTCTCAAGAAGATTTAACGCCACCATCAGCAGAATTCACCGTGTCACCTACTGCAGATTTTTTAACATATACCTTCGCTAATGAATCTAGAAGTGCAACTAGTTACGTATGGGATTATGGCGATGGTAACAGTTCTACCGAATTAGATGGAATAAATACCTTTCCAGGAGAAGGAACTTATACTGTAACATTAACCGCAACTGATGATTTGGGTGTGTCTAGTACTTATTCCGAAGAAATAAATGTAGTAGAGCCAATTGTGCCTCCAACATTAATTCCAGTCATCCTTGAAGCTGGTTTTGATAACGGAAACGATAGTAGAGATCCGTGGAGAAACTCAGATCTAGGAGGTGTAATTCAAATTACCTCATCAAACGGATATCACGAAGGAAATAATGGAGCAAAATTACCAAAATCTGGAGACCGAATAGGGTACCAGTTAATTGGAGAATTTACACCTAACGAAGTTTATGAATTAAAATTTAAATACACCTTTAGAGATCAAGAAGAAGCAGAGAATGGAAGTATTACAATTGCAATGGTACAGCCAATGAATTCTATAGATCAATTAGAAGACAATACCATTTCTAGTATTACATATACAGAAGATGTTGCGGGTGTTGGTAGTTTGGTAAGTGGATCATTAGTGTTTAATTCAGGTGCCAATTCTGCCTTAGCAATATTCTTTTATAACGATGCCGATGAAGCCTATATAGATTCTTTTGAAATTGAGGCGGTAGAGTAGTATAGATGCCTTATCTTAAGAATTAAAGATGAAAATTTAGAAATAACAATTACTGTCTTATTTTTGAAAGGAAAATAGATTCATCAATACAATTTTTTATATGAAATTAGATACACAAACTAAATCGGAAAGTTCAAAAATTCAAAACGAGATTATCTCTAAAATTGGAGAATTAATCAATGTGAAAAACCTTGAACCAGGAGACAAATTACCATCTGAACGAACGCTATCAGAAAAATTCAATGTATCTAGAAGTGTCATACGAGATGCCATTCAAAAATTAGAACTATATGGTTTATTAAAATCAAGGCCGCAAAGCGGAACTTTTGTAGCCAATATTGGAGTCATTGCTATGAATGGAATGATTGACGATATTCTAAGACTAGAAGAGCAAGATTTTAAAGCCTTAGTAGAAACAAGAATTTTGTTAGAGCTTAAAACGGTTAGGTTAGCTGCAATAAGACGATCAAAGAACGATTTAGAAAATATGAAATCTGCTTTAACAGCCTATTCAGAAAAAGTGAGAAACGGAGAAGCGGCAGTAGAGGAAGATTTGTTATTTCATTTGGCTATAGCTAAGGCAAGTAAAAATGCAACTATAAACACGTTTATGTTAATGATTACGCCAGAAATTATAACAAATTTTGAAACCTACCACGTGTGTGATAAAGGTTTAGCCTTAAAGGGAATTGAGGAGCATGAAGCCATATATAAAGCTATTGAGCAACAAAACCCACAACTAGCAAAACAAAAAATGAAAGATCATTTTAGTGAGTTATATCAGTATTGTTATAACGTTTAATACCAAATAAATTATGCAAAAAAGTAGAAAAATTGGAGGCTTACGCTGGTGGGTAGTGACGTTAATAGCTATTGCTACTATTATTAATTACATTGACCGTACGTCGCTCAGTGTTCTTTGGCCAGAGATTGCCAATGATTTGTATCCAGGTCATACCACAGATGAAACAAAAGCTATCTATGCATTGATTTCAATCATTTTTGTTTTTTCTTATGCGTTTGGTCAAGCCATTTTTGGTAAGATTTTCGATTGGGTAGGAACACGAATGGGATTTGTACTTTCTATTGGTGTTTGGTCTATCGCTACGGCTTTGCATGCTTTTGCTAATGGTATTTTAAGTTTTGGGATATTTCGTGCCATATTAGGAGTTTCAGAAGCAGGAAACTGGCCTGGTGCGACCAAAGGAAACGCAGAATGGTTCCCAACTAAAGAACGTGCCCTTGCGCAAGGGATTTTTAATTCTGGCGCAGCCATTGGAGGAATTATATCAATACCGTTAATCGCAACCTTATCGATATATTTTAGTTGGAAAACCATATTTATTCTTATCGGTTTAGCAGGTTTGCTATGGTTAATACCTTGGTGGATTTTAGTTAAAGCTGCACCTAAAGATCATCCTTGGATTACGGAAGAAGAGCGTGAATATATTTTAACCGGACAAAAAAATGAAGATTTTGATGGAGATGGTGAAAAAGATCAAGAATATAACCCTAATACAGGCGAATTACTTGGTCATAAACAAAGTTGGGGTGTCATATTAGCCTCAGCAGCAATCGACCCTATTTGGTGGTTGTTTGTATTTTGGATTCCTATTTATTTAAATGAAGTTTTTGCTATGGATGTGAAATCAATGGCATTATATGGTTGGGTTCCTTACGCAGGTGCTATGCTAGGTGCATACTATGGAGGAATCTTAGCTCGTAATAAATTAAAAAAGGGATGGAACGTGGATAAAACACGTAAAATGGTCATCACTCTTGGATGCTTTGTTATGTTGCCTGCACTATTAGCGATGTCAAATCCTTTAGGTATTGAAACAGCAGTTATCGACGTTTTAAACGGACTAGGTGTTACAGATATGAGTGCTTCAGATATGCAAAATCCAGGAGCCACGACAGCAGTAATTTTAATGGCTGTGATTCTATTTGGTTTTCAAACGGCAATAGGAAATGTACAAACACTTCCAAGTGATCTTTTCAGTGGAAAAACAGTTGGTTCTTTAGCAGGCTTTTCTGGTATGGCAGCTAAACTTACAGCTGCAGGTCTAACTTATTTGGTGCCTTGGTTAACGAGTGGTGGAAATTATACACCTGCGTTTATCATAGGAGCCACATTAGCTCTATTAACCGTGGCTAGTGTTTGGATTTTTATTCCAAAAGTAAAACCCATGACAAAAAAACTATAACATAATTATATATTAAATTAAACACGATGAGTAATAACAAAGGAAAAGTAGCTATAGTAACAGGAGCTACAGGCGGAATAGGTTTTGAAGTGGCAAAACGATTAGGTACTGATGGTTATACTGTAGTATTAAACGGTATTGACGATGAGGCAGGAGTAGAAAGAGTAAAGGAGCTAACAGAAGCTGGTATTACCGCAGAATATCTAGGCTTTGATGTTACTAAAGAGGAGCAAGTGACATCTAATATCGAGAAAATTGGCGAAAAATATGGAAGAATTGACGTCTTAGTCAATAACGCTGGTGGTCTTGGTGGAAGATCTAGGTTCGAAGAAATGACCACTGATTTTTACCGTTTTGTAATGGCACTTAACCTCGACTCGGTGTTTTTTGCATCAAGAGCTGCTATACCATATCTTAAAAAAGGTGAGCACCCTTCGATAATTAATTATACATCTAATGCAGGATGGACTGCTGGTGGACCTGGTGCTGGTATCTATGGGACATCGAAAGCAGGAGTACATGCAATTACTAGAGCTTTAGCAAAAGATTTAGCTGAATATGGTATTAGAGTAAATGCAGTATCGCCAGGAACAATTGATACTCCGTTCCATGCACAAATTAAAGCCACTAAACCAGAAGTGTTTGCTTCTTGGGCAAATAATATCATGTTAGGAAGATTAGGTCAACCAGAAGATGTTGCTGGTGTGATTTCTTTCTTAGCAAGTAAAGATGCAGCTTTTATAACTGCCGAAACCATCCAAATTGGTGGTGGACAAGCTTTAGGGATCTAAGCAAGTTAAGTTAAGTTTGAATGAAGCGTTATTGTTGGAAGACAATAGCGCTTTTTTATATTATAGGCTCGTTTTTGTTTGTCTTATTAATATTATTGCTCAGATAGCCATAAAACTTGCTAATTAGTGAAATTATAATTCTCTTCAGATATTTATTTTAGGTGCATATATTCGGCACCTAAATCACAGACCCGAACGCTGTAAACACCAATAAACACTAAAGTGCATAGAATTAGTACATTAAGTGTTTTTCAAAAAACATAACACAACATTTAGTTATTTGTCAAAAAAAAGCAAGATAAATTAACGAAAACGTTGTAGTTAACAGAAAATTAACTAAATTTGGTAAACCAGTTTGGTATACCAATTTGGTTTACCAATATAATTGGATTGATTTTTTCTTATTTTCTCTACTTGCATCATGCAGAATAAGAAGGAATTATGAGTCTAATAATTAATTAATAATTAAAACAACTAATCTTATGCAACAACAGCTCAAATTTTTTAACATAAAATGGATTCCGCTAGTGGTATTTATTTTATTTGGCTCAGCAGTATATGCTCAGCAAACAGTTACAGGTACTGTGAGTAGTCAACCTGATGGATTACCCTTACCAGGTGCCAATATTTTAGTTAAAGGAACTACAATTGGTGCTACCACAGATATGGATGGAAAATATAGTATTGAAGTAGAAGATGGTACAGCGATATTAATATTTAGCTATGTTGGTTTTACACCACAAGAAGTTGCTGTTGGAGACCAAACAGTAATAGATGTAGTATTGATTGAAGATGCTAGTCAACTGAGTGAGATAGTAGTCGTTGGTTATGGTGCGCGCAGAAAGAGCGATGTTACAGGAGCAGTTTCTTCTGTAAAAGCCGATGAGTTAACCGCGTTTCCTGTATTAGATGCAGAGCAAGCATTACAAGGACGTGCAGCAGGTGTTGTAGTACAATCTAATAATGGTGGCGAGCCAGGTGCTCCTATTAAGATTAATATTAGAGGTAATACTTCGATTAATGCTAGTAGTGAACCACTTATTGTCGTGGATGGATTTGTTGGTGCCAGCATGCCTCAAGCAGGCGATATAGAATCTTTGCAGGTTCTAAAAGATGCCTCAGCAACCGCAATCTATGGCTCTAGAGGTTCTAATGGTGTAGTTTTGGTAACTACGAAAAAAGGACGAGCAGGAAAATTAACAGTAGAATTAAATAGCACATATGCTGTTCAATCTACAGCTAACAGTTTAGATTTATTGAATGCTAATGATTTTGCAGATTACCAAAACCAAATTAGAACTAATCAAGGAAATACAACTCCTTACGTTCAAGGCGAGTATGATACGGATTGGCAAGACGAAATCTACAGAGCAGGTAATACTTCTAATAATCAATTGTCTTTTTCAGGTGGTTCAGAAAAAGTAAATTATTATGCTTCTGGGACTTATTTTCAACAAGATGGTATACTCGTTAATTCAGGATACGAAAGAGTATCATTTTTATCGAACATTGATGCTCAAGTTACCGATAAATTAAAAATTGGTCTTAATTTAACAGGTAGATTAAGTAAAAAAGACGGTGTTACAACACAATCTGATGGTTCTGTTACTGTGGGTGGAGACGATGTCGTGTCTTTAGCAATGAGGTTTGCGCCAGATAAAGGGATTTACAATAGTGATGGTTCATTTTCTACAAACGATCAAGTTGGAGATGAGGTAGATAACCCTTACGCTGTAGCCACACAAAGAGATGATGATACCGAAACGGAGGATTTTAGAGCAAATTTTTATGCTAATTATGAAATTATCGAAGGACTTACGTTTAAGACGACATTCGGTTTGTCTACTTCAAATGAATTTAGAGGTATCTACATGCCAAGAACACTAGCGGTTACAGCTGGTAGAGGATTAGATGGACGCGCTATTATGTCTGAGGATAAATCAAAAAATATTTTAAGTGAAAATTACTTAACCTATCAGAAAGAAATAGGAAAAGGGAATTTAACACTATTGGCGGGTTATTCATATCAAAAGTCACAAAATAAAGGATTTTATAGTGAAGGAACAGGTACTATTTCAGATTCATTTTCTTACTATGGTTTATGGACTGCAACAAACTTAATAAATGGCCAGTCTGGTGATATCTATACCAATGAAACAGAAATTCAATCACAATTTGGAAGGGTGAATTTTGATTATGACGATAAGTATTTAATTACTGCAACAGTAAGACGCGATGGAGCCTCTAACTTTGCAGAAAATGAAAAGTATGCCATTTTTCCTTCAGCAGCTATAGGTTGGAAAATGTCTAATGAAGATTTTTTAAGTAACAGTGAGACTATTTCTAATTTAAAGTTAAGAGCTAGTTATGGTGTTACTGGAAATCCATCAATTGGAGCATATGAATCTTTAGCAAGTTTGGCAAGTATATATGCTTCTAGTAATGGAGTAACTGTTCCGGCAATTACACCTAATCAGCCATCTAATCCAGATTTAAAATGGGAGTCATCTTATCAAACAAATGTGGGTTTAGACTTAGGTTTATTTAATGGTAAAGTGTCACTTTCAGTAGATTATTACAATATTGATACTAAAGATCTAATTATGGTAGATAGAGGCTTACCATGGTATTTAGGTTTCTATAACGATGAAATCTTAAAAAATGTAGGTGAAGTCAATAATAAAGGATTTGAAATTTCTATTAATTCTAGAAATATCGTGAAAGATGATTTTTCATGGACTACAGATTTAGTATTCTCTAGGAATAAAAATACAGTTGAAACTTTAATAAATGGTGATGATTATTTTCAAAATGGTGCGCCAAGTTATTTTAGTGTAAGCAACACGGCTCTTTTAAGAGAGGGAGAAGAAGTAGGTCTGTTTTATGGTTATGATTATGCAGGAGTATATCAAGGTGGTGCTTTTCCTGAAGGGACAGCTACCATTGCTGGTGGTGTAGCTGGTGATCCATTATTTTTAGATTTAGATGAGAGTGGTGATATTTCTAACGATGATAGAAAAGTGATTGGTAATCCAAATCCGGATTTTACTTGGGGAATCACAAATACGTTCTCTTATAAAAACTTTGATTTAAATATCTTTTTCCAAGGGTCACAAGGTGGTGAAATATTTAACATGACTAATGTGCAGTTAAACAATGGTGATGCTAATACAACATACGATTATTATAACAATGCTTGGACACCAACTAATACCAATACAGATCAACCACGAGCCGGAAATAATAGTTTTAGAGAAATTTCTTCTCGTTTTGTGGAAGATGGAAGTTATGTAAGATTAAAAAACATAGCTATAGGGTACACTTTCCCTTCAGACCTTATTGAAGATTTAGGTGTTCAGAGTTTAAAACTTTCTGTAAGTGCTCAAAACTTATTGACCTTCACTAATTATTCAGGTTTAGATCCTGAGGTTAATTACTTCGGTGCAGCTGGAAATAACAATACAGCAAGCAATACAGTTAGAGGTTTTGACTTTGGAAATTATCCAACTGTAAGATCATTTAGTTTCAGTCTTAGTGCTAAGTTTTAATCATAGCTTAAAGAAAATACAGTATAAATTAAAAAAGAAAAGATTATGAATTCATATAAAATATTATTGTTATTGATGGGACTCTCCATAATGGGATGCTCAGATTTAGAAGAAGAACCTGTTGGGTTGTTATCACCAGATGGCTTTTTTAGTACCACTCAAGATATTCAAACAGCAGTAGATGGTTCATTAACCCATGCTATAAATGAAGAAATTTGGGGTAGAAAATTATCTATCGCGTTGTTGTTACGCTCAGATATGGTAGATCTTATGCCTACACAAGCCAGACGCGTAGAAATGAATATGCATACAATTTCAGGAGATAATGAAATGGTATATGACCCATGGACTAGAATATACCTTGGTATTGCTGCTGCTAATAACGCTATTGCTGGTGCCGAAAATGTAAACTTAGAAGATGAAATTAAAAACCCTGTAACAGCACAAGCATATTTTGCAAGAGCATTTTATTATTTTCATTTAGTAAGATTATTTGGAGATATTCCGTACATAGATACACCAGTGTCAGATATCGATGCCGCTAGTTCATTAACTTTAACACCAGAATCTCAAGTTTATGACAACATTATAGCCGATTTGCAATTTGCTAAGACTTGGTTGCCAGATACACAACCATCTAGAGCAATACCATCTAGAGCAGCGGCAAGCTCATATTTAGCCTTAGTGTATTTAACGAGAGCAGGAACTAGTGATATGACTAATTTTCAATTGGCTTTCGATGAAGCTAAAGAAGTGATTGATAATAAAGGCGATTATAATTTGGATTTAGATCCAGATTTTCAAACACTGTTTAATGCAAATAAAATTGATAACTCATTAGAACCCATATTTGCACTCGATTATAATAGTGTAGAAGCACCAGATAATGGTTATGATCAAACGTCACCAATGACAGGTGTTAGAGGTGATTTCGGTTGGTCTGTGGCTGTCCCTACTATGGCTGTTTATGATTCTTTTGAAGATGGTGACTATAGAAAAAATGTGAGTTTCCAAACAGAGGCTACAATCAACGAAACATTAGTAGATTATAATAATTTTGACATTAGCGGACACGAACACGCTGTAAACCGTCCATATATCGCTAAGTACTCACGTTATCCTGGAGATTTTGCACGTGGTGATAAAAGAGCTACGAGTCATAATTATTCGATGTTGCGTTATGCTGAAGTATTATTGATCGCTGCAGAAGCAGGTGTTGAAATAGGAAGTCCTTTAGCACTTGGTTATTTAAACGAAGTTAGAAGTAGAGCAAGAAATGGTGGTGAGTCTACTTCTGGTGGTTATACAGAGGTAACAATTCCTTCTAGTTCTGTACCAGCAGACCTTACATCTATTACAGTAGAAGATGTACTAGAAGAACGCAGAATAGAATTGGCCTTTGAAGGTAAACGATGGTACGATATTAAAAGAAGACAATTGGGAGACCAAGTATTTGGAGCTTCGGGTTATGAGGGATTAAAACCAGATTGGAATTCGTCAGAGGATTATGATACTCCAATCCCACAAGATGAAATTGATAGAAATCCTAACTTAGGAGGTCTATAATAAAATAATTATTTGAGTTGGTACTGTCCTTGTGTCTATATGTAATATATATGCAAGGACAGTTTTTTTATTGTAAAAATGAACGTTTTTAAGTGTAAATATAACTTGAAGTCCATGAGACTTTAAATACTAATTTTTAAAACTTTTACGCGCTGTTCAGATTTTTTAAAGACGATGTAATACTCTCCTGAATTTAAACCTGAAATATCTAATTTAAAGCGTTTAATCCGGTTTTCTAAAGCTACAATATTCCCCAAACCATCATAGAATTCAATTGCGTCATAATCTTTTGGTTTAGCTGTCTTAAAATTAATTAGTTGTTTTGTTGCTACTGCAACTAACATAGTGTTATCAGCACGTTTTTGTAGCTCAGATAATGATAATGGTCCCAATTCTTCAATACTAAAATCAGCAAAACGAATTATTTCATCTTTAATCGCATTACGATGTTTTAAACTTCTATAGATGCCCCATTTTGGCCTAGAGAACAGCGCTCCATCTTGCCATGTATCCATAGAAGAATTCGTATAATTTAAAATGGTAGCATTATTAGAAACCCGAGTTATATGAATACTATAACTGCCTTTATTAGCAAAGTTAATGGTTTCGCTAACTGAGACCCAATGGCCTTTTAGTAAATTGAGATCAACGGTTTTTATTGTTGCCTGATTATTGGTTGCTGTATACCTCAATTCCAGACGATCCGGATTGCCTTCGCGAAGTGTTAAAGTAATCATTGGTATAGAAGCATAAGGACCTCCTACTGCTTTAATTTGATGAATATGTGTAAAACTAGAAGAGGCCTTAAAATTGTGAGGAAGTTTAAACATCCATTTATAGTGCACTGTTTCTCCTTCTTCTGCCTTTAAATTATCTGGTGAAGAGGCATAAGTTTTGATTTCTACACGTTGTCTATCATACTTTTTACAACGGTCATTATCTGGTGTTACATGTGCTATAAATTGAAACACGTTAGTGTTGAGTTCAGCATCAAAGACTTCATCTATATGTCTCCCAAAATTATGATGAGCACAGTCTGGTGTTTCTACTGCATTATAACCAGGAGCTAAAACAGTATTAATGTCTTCATAGGTATTACCTGGTCCATTAGCCCTTAAAATGGTTTGAGAAAAACCTAGTGTTGTACTTAAAAAAGCTATGGTTAAATTAAAAAAAGGTCTTTTCATCATACATATTATATAAGTTAGAATAAAACGATTCCAATAAGTAGCAAGCTGTTTTTGTCAATTTTAATATATTAAACCCAACCTTTATTCTCGTTTTAGGCCAATTAAGGCGTTTCCATTATTCTCTTTAAGTAAAGGAGACTTTTTACTAGGTATATATTGCTCTTTGTCTTCCCATTTAGGGTTTTTATAAATGACATTTTTTTCTTTAGCACCTTTGGTTATTTTAGGGTAACCATTGTCGTCAAATAAGCAATTGGATATAATGTTATTTGTACCTTTTAAGTTAACAGGCGTTTCAGCTTTATAACTATTTATAAACACAGAATTTTTAATGGTAACTTTATGGATACCGTTTGTAATTAGAACTTTCCCTTTTTCTTTATTACCAACCTTATCAAATACACTATTTGTAACAAGCAGTTTTCCACCTTTTATGGTAACATCTGGAATATTTCGAATGTAATTTACCGCAAACTCTTCGATATCTTTAAAAACACAGTTATCAATAATAAGTTCTAATGCGTTGTATTTTCCAAAATTATCTTTATCGTAAGATAAATTCAGTCCTCTATAGCTATTTAAAAAACTACAGTTTTTAAAGGACAAACTGCTGGCTGTCGTGCCTTCGTATGCTTTAAAAATGCTACCGCCATTTTGTGTTGTAAAATGTTGGAATGTACATTGTTCTGCATTAAGTGCATACATGGTCGATTCCATTTTATCAGGTGAAACGATAGCATACTTAATTGGTTTAGAATGTGTAGCATCGAAAGTAATATTTTTGATAGTTAAGGCAGCACCTCCATTAATCCTTATAAAATAATTGAATGCTTTTTCTATGTTGTCTTGCATTTTGAATACGGTACTACCATCTTCTGCTCCTATAACAGTAATATTTTTCTTTATTTTTAGGCTTTTAGTAAATTCGTAAATACCAGATTTTAAAGTAATAATATCTCCGTCTTTTGCTTTACTAAACGCTTTATAAAGTGTGCCAAGACCTGGCTCAATAATTAAATCTTCGGCTTTTGTTACTGGAGCTATAATATTGGGTTTCCAACCAGGACCTGTCCTAGCTGTTAATGCTCTAGGAATTTTTGTGTTATTCAGATTAAATGCACCTGCAACATATATTTCTCTTGTTGCACCTACTATATCTTGTGCAGGACTCTTAGGTGTTTTAGTCACACTCTTTAAAATGTCGTTATTATTTGAAGGTATTGGTAACGACTTTAAAAGTGTCCAATCTATATTGGCTTTAGTAAAATATGATGTATTTACTGCAGCTTCACTATCTACAATATTCCCTGAAAAAGTAATCCCATCTACCGTATCTACGGTTTCCAAAATTTGTGTGTCATCAGTATTTGTAATGATATTATTTGCAAAAATCGTGGTTATTGGTGCAAGACTTAATTCTTCATTTTTACCTGCTCCAAAAGCCATGGGACCACAGTTAATAATAGTATTGTTCTGAATATTGACATTTTTAACTTGGTTATAGCGATTTAAAGGAGAGTTAGGAACACCATTCATTATCACAATAGGGCCTCTATAACCATTACCTTTTAGACCTATCAATAAATTATTTCTAATAATATGCCCTTCATTAATAATTCTAATACCTCCCGTTTGTGAAACATTATTACCTAAAAATATATTGCCTTCTACTAGAGCATTATTACCGTGTCTCAGCGTCAATGTGCCTTTACTTTCTATAAATAAATTGTTTCTAAATATATTATCGGCAGATTTATTAGAAATAATTTCTATTTCGCCATCACAGTTTTTAAAGGTGTTACTTTCAACGATGGTTTTAGAGGATTTCATAGAGTTGGCACTAGTTCCAATTCTAATCGTTTCGCCACCATTTTCTCCTAAATCTGGTCTATGACCAAAGTAGTTATGATCTATTTGATGATTGTTTTCAATGTGTTCTTCTCCTTTTAACCAAACGACCAGTGTAGTGCCTGCAGAAGTTTTTCCGGTAAAATTGTTGTGGTCTACTCTGTTGTTTTTACCCCAAAGATCTACCCAATGATTTTTAATGGTATCATCCGCTACGTCAAAATAAGATATTGTAGAATTAGTAAGTCTACAATGATTAGCAAACTCTTTTGAGTTTTTTCTAAATTGTACAACATATTTTTCTGTTGTTTTGCCGTCTTTAAACCAAAGTCCACTAACTATTACATAAGTTCCATATATACTTAGACTAGAATCCCCAGTTAGAATCACTTCGCCTGCTGTTTCAGCTTTAATAATAATAGGATTTTCTTTACTACCATTACCATAAGCAAGAAGTTTGGTGTCTTTCCATTCTCCATTTTTCAAAATAATAGTGCCACCTTCGCTGATTTTAGAAATAGCAGCATTGTATTCTTCCAGATTTGAAACTGTTATATCTTGAGCTTGTAGAGTGCTTATCAAGAAAAAAGAGCTAATAAGAAAAAAGAGATTAGATGTTTTCATGTGTTTAATTAGTTCAATAATTAGTTAATATAAATATAATCGAAAACAGTTCCATAATAATGTTGTACAGTTTTTAATTATCAGTATTACAGTGTTTTAAGTTGTTTTAGATTTAGTTGTCTTTTTATGTTGCTAATAAAAAGAGTTTTACAGTTATAATTTATGTGCTGGAATCTCTTATAATTAATTCGGCATCGAGAATTATTTTATTAAGTGTTTGTTTTATTTCTGGTTGTGCTATATGTTTTAAAAACGTTTCAGCAGCCAAGCGACCAATGTCTTTACTGTGTTGTTCTATACTAGAAATAGATGGTGTAACTAAAGAGGTAAAAGGTTCGTTACCAAAACCGACTAACCGAATATCTTTTGGTACATTTATGTCGTTTTCATTTAGAACTTGCAATGCTCCTAAGGCTGCGTAATCACTAGCCACATAGACAGCATCTGGTCTGTTTTTTAACTTTAGGAGATGTTCCATCTCTCGTCTGCCATCTTCTAATCTCAGTGAACTTTCTACAATGAGTGTATCATCAATAGGAAGGTTATTTGTTTTTAAAGCATCAACATAGCCGCGAATTCTATTGTTAAAAATTCGCGTTCGTCGGTAACCACCAATATGTGCAATACGTTTACAGCCTTTATCTACTAAATGTTTAACGATTACATGACTACTGTCATAATCGTTAATACCTACATAATCTACATTAAGGTCGTTTTCACCACGATCAAATAATATTAAAGGAATCCCATTGGCTTTTATTTTTTCGTAATGCGATAAATCAACGGTTTCATTTGCCATAGATGCGATAATACCATCGACTTGAGAGTACAAAAGCGTGTCTATATTTTTACATTCTTTCTCAAAAGATTCATTAGATTGAGTGATAATAATATTATAACCCGCTTTGTTTAGAACGGCTTCCATATTTTCGAGAACTGAAGAAAAGAAATTACTATTTGTCCTAGGTACTATAACACCAACTAAATTGCTTTTTCCCTTTCTTAATGCACTTGCGATATGATTTGGTTGATAATTTAATTCTTTAGCCACACGCTTTACCGCTTGCTTGGTTTTGTCACTAATCCTAGAATCATCATGCATAGCTTTAGACACAGCCGCAGGTGATATGTTTAAGACATTTGCGATGTCTTTTAATGTTGCTCTTTTTTTATTCGCCAAGTTTTTTATATATTTGCTTAATCGATTAAGCAAATATAATCTTTTTAATAATAAAAATCAAAGCGTGGCCGTTTTGATTTATTTTTAAGTAAAATGCTTAATCGATTAAGCAAATTCTAATTTAATAACTAAATAAACAAATATTCAGAATGAAAAAAGTAGTCACTTTTGGCGAGATTATGCTAAGATTAGCACCTCAAGGGTTTTTAAGATTTTCTCAAGCTAATAGTTTTGATGTTATCTATGGTGGAGGAGAATCTAACGTTGCTGTATCATTAGCAAATTATGGTGTGCCTGTAGATTTCGTAACACGTTTACCAAAAAATGATATTGGAGAATGTGCAATGATGGAAATGAGAAAAAGAGGAGTTGGTGTCGATAAAATTATCTATGGTGGTGACCGTTTAGGAATCTATTTTTTGGAAACAGGTGCTGTAAGCAGAGGATCTAAAGTTGTATATGATAGAGCACACTCGGCAATTTCAGAAATTGAACCAGGTATGGTAGATTGGAAAACAGTCTTTAAAGATGTGGCTTGGTTTCATTGGACAGGTATTACTCCTGCTATTTCACAAGGTGCCGCAGATGCTTGTTTAGAAGCTGTAAAAGTGGCTAGCGAAATGGGTGTAACTATTTCTACCGATTTAAATTATAGAGCTAAACTTTGGACGTACTGTGACGATGCTCATAGAGAAAAGATAATGACTGAATTAACTTCGTATTGTGATGTGGTTTTAGGAAATGAGGAAGATGCAGAAAAGCATTTTGGTATTCATCCTGAAGGTCTAGATGTACATAAACATGGACATGACGTAAAAGCGGAAGCATTTTTATCCGTTTGTAAGCAGATGATGGAAAAATTTCCAAGAGCTAAAAAAGTAATTACAACATTAAGAGGTTCAATTTCTGCATCTCATAATACTTGGGCAGGTGTTTTATACGACGGTACAAAAATGTACGAAACTCGCCAATATCAAATTACAGATATCGTGGATCGTGTAGGCGGTGGAGATTCATTTATGGGAGGCTTAATCTATGGATTATTAAAATATCCTGAAGACGACCAAAATGCACTAGATTTTGCTGTTGCAGCCTCATGTTTAAAACACACTATTAAAGGCGATGCTAATCTTGTGACTGTTTCTGAAGTTGAAAAACTAATGGGTGGTGATGCATCTGGCCGTGTAGCGAGATAAATTGAGTGGATTTTAACACTATGAAAAAATCAATTGCAATTATTTGTGGAGGCGGACCCGCTCCTGGTATTAATACCGTGATTAGTACATTGGCTAAAACCTTTTTAAAAGATGGCTATAAGGTTATCGGTGTACACCATGGTTACCAAGGTTTGTGCTCTGATAATCCTGAGGTAAAGGTATTCGATTTTCATCATGCAGATCGTATTTTTAGTCGTGGTGGCTCAACACTTATTATGAGCAGATTTAAACCTAAAGACTCGGATTTTAAAGTCGATTTTTTCAAAAAGAACAACGTAAAACTTTTGGTAACTATTGGTGGTGATGATACAGCATCTACTGCCAATAGGTTAACCAAATATCTCAATACGCAAAGCGTTGAGGTAGCACATGTGCATGTGCCTAAAACAATAGATAACGATCTACCATTGCCCGACAGGAATCCTACCTTTGGATTTCACACCGCTAAAGATCAAGGTGTACGAATAGGTAATACAGTCTATGAAGATGCCAGAACTAGCGAAAATTGGTTTGTAGTATCTGCCATGGGACGTTCTGCAGGTCATTTAGCCTTTGGCATTGCTTCGGCTTGTCATTTTCAAATGATGATTATTCCAGAAATGTTCAATAGCACCAATATTACATTCAATAAGATAATTAACATGATAATCTCATCTATAATAAAATGTAAAATTGAAGGTGTAGAATATGGTGTAGCTTTAGTAAGTGAGGGTGTTTTTCATTTTATGGATGAAGACGAAATTGTAAATTCAGATATCAACTTTACTTATGATGATCATGGCCATCCTGAATTAGGAAATGTGAGTAAATCGCACATCTTTAATTATTTATTACAAGTTAAATTAAAAGAAATTGGTTTAGATATAAAATCGAGACCAGTAGAGTTAGGGTACGAACTGCGCTGTTGTAATCCAATAGCATTCGATCTCACTCTGTGTTCTTTGTTAGGAATAGGTGTTAAAAAATTATTTGACCAAGGTGTTTCAGGTTGTATTGTAAGTGCAAATTCAAGCGGAGATATTACTCCTTTATTTTTAAAAGATTTTGAAGATAAACATGGTAAAATTCCTCCTCGTTTAGTGGATATCAATTCAGATATGGCACAACTCTTTATTAATAATTTATTCTTTATTGAAGAAAAAGATTATGATAAAGCGAGAACGTATGTTTCAAATCCTGAGGCATATGATTTCAGAAAAATATTAAATTGGAATTAAAAAATTATAAAAATATTATGGCAAATTATACAAGAATAGAAGTCGCTAATGTTATGAAACAAACCGGAATGGTGCCTTTGTTTTATAATTCTGATATAGAAATTAGTAAGAAAGTTATAAAAGCAACGTACGATGGTGGCGCACGTTTACTAGAGTTTACTGCAAGAGGAGATTTTGCTCATGAAGTTTTTGGAGAACTTAATAAATGGGTGCTTAAAGAATTACCAGGAATGATTATGGGAGTTGGTTCAGTTACTGATGCCGCTTCAGCGTCTCGTTTTATGGCTTTAGGTGCTAATTTTATTGTAACGCCAGTTTTAAGAGAGGATATTGCTATCGTTTGTAATAGACGTAAAGTGGCTTGGTCACCTGGTTGTGGCTCTTTAACCGAAATCTGTAGAGCAGAAGAATTAGGTTGTGAAGTTGTAAAATTATTTCCTGGAGGTATTTATGGTCCAGATTTTGTTAAGGCTATTAAAGGCCCACAACCTTGGACAAGCATTATGCCTACAGGTGGTGTGGCGCCAACAAAGGAAAATTTAGAAGGCTGGTTTAAAGCCGGTGTAACTTGTGTAGGAATGGGATCTAAATTGATTGCAAAAAATGCAGATGGTAATTATGATTTAGCCAAAATAGAATCAGATACCAGAAACGCATTAAGTATAATCAGTGCTTTAAAATCATAACTTTTTGAAATCGTCTGCTGTCACTATAAAAGAACTTTCAATGTTATCGGGATATTCAATATCTACGGTGTCTAAAGCTTTAAATAATAAGCTTGAAATTAGTAAAGCTACGCGAGAAACAATTAAAAATATAGCAAAACAGCATGATTATGTTCCTAATAATTATGCTGTGTCGCTTAGAATGCAAAAAACGGGTTCTATTGCGGTTATTGTTCCGCAAGTAACTGAGCAGTGTTTTGGGCATGCCTTAGGCCATCTACAAAAAACGGCTGAGAACTTTGGTTATAGAATTCTGTTTTATCAATCGTTTCATTCCGATGCAAAGGAACTAGACTATATTAAAAGTCTTAGTGATGGTTCTATAGATGGGATTATTGTTGTGAGTTCCGAACTTAAAGTAAGGCCTCAATATGCTGATTATTCTTTTCCTATTGAGTCACTTAACATTGATTGTAACCAATCCCTAGAGGATATAAAGCAGCGTTCATATAATAGTTTAATGAACCTATTAAAGGAATAGTTGTTTTTATAGGTTACTATTCAACAATGCATTTTAGGGTTTTTATTGGACGATTGGATTTTAAAATTGAGATAAAATATAAGCCTGAAGCTAAACCAGAGACGTTTAAGGTGTTCTTTTGAAAACGGTGAGATGAAGGGATCCGTTTTCCAGAACTATCAAATAATTGAATACGATCGTAATCTAGCAATTCTAGATGCTCTAGAGTCACAGAAGTTTTAGAAGGATTAGGCACTACATGAATTTTATGGGTGTCGGAGTCATGCTCTAAGATGGATAATGGATCAATTTCTTCAATACTAAAATCATTGAATAATACTTCTTCATCTTGCAAATCATCGCTATTTAATAGACTTCTGTAAATGCCCCATTTTGGTCTTGCAAACGTCGCACCATCTTGCCACATATCTAAGGCAGTATTAATATAAGTTAGTAATGTGGTGTGATCCGATATGCGATTAATAGTTATAGCATAGCGTCCGGTATTACCAAATGTAATACGTTCTGTGACTTCCACCCAATGTCCTCGGAATAAGTCTAAATTTGCAGTTTGAAATGTTGTTTGATTTGTCGTCGCTGTATGTCGTAGTTCAATGCGATCGGGTGATGCTTTTCTAGCCGTAAGAGAAATCATGGGAATAGAAGCATACTGACCACCAACAGATTTTATTTGATGTAGATGCGTAAAGTTAGGGGATACCTGAAAATCTATCGGTAATTTAAATTTCCATTTATATTCTATAATCTCATCTTCAATAGCCTGTAATGTTTCGGGTGATTGATTATAGGTTTTAATTTCAGTGCGCTGTCTATCAAAATTCTGACAACGATCATTATCAGGAATTTTATGAGCTATAAATCTGAATACGCTGGTGTTTAATTCTGAATCAAATAGTTCATCAATATGTCTACCAAAATCTGTATGTACACAATCTGGTACTTCAACAACATTATAACCAGGAGCAAATACAGCATTAATCTCTTCATACGTGTTTCCGGGACCATTAGAAGTCAGGGTAATTTGTGCAACCGAAAGTTGAACACATAAACAAAGTGGCCATATTCTTTTTAACATCGTATCAGTGAATTATAAGTTAAACTGGTTAACCAATATAGGTTTTATTCCTGAAATTATAACGAATTATGACTGAAGATATATGTTAAATAATTATGTATTTCACACAATGTATGCTTATATATTTCCACTATAGCCTATAAAAGACTGTAAAATTGATAATTTAATTACGAAAACGTTATCGGTATTAATTTTTTTTCTATATTTGGTAAACCAGATTGGTAAACCAGTATAAAAATCTAAATATTAACTAATTAAAATCAATAAACATGAAAACAAAATTACTTTTTACGCTACTATTTATAACTGCTCTAGGTTATTCTCAAGTGCAGCCTGTAGTTCACAATGCCGTTTTTGATAACATTCCTAAAAATGAAGGAAGTACGTGTTCGTGTTCTGGATGGATTAATAAGTCCATTGCAGACCAAGCGGAATCATCTACTTTAAGTGGTAACGACGTGGTAAAATTTGATGATTTAGAATCTGATGGTATTTATCAAGAAATTGCTGTTGTGCCTGAGAGCAATTACACTTTAGATTTAGAGTATACTTATAAAGATGATCCTTCTACTAATGATTATATAGAGGTTATTATATTAAAAGGTAGCGCTTATGTTGATGGATATACTCCACTTTATGCACCGCCAGCAACCGCTTTACAAGATGGTTTTGGGTATACTTCTGTTGCACAAGTTGAGTTAGCCGCAAATCAAATAGCCTATACCACTATCGTTCCACCAGGAAATGAAGATACTAATGATATGACGCAATTAACGTTTAATACAGGTACAGAAATGAGCATCGCTATATTTATTAGGTCTGTAGGACCTTATGATGCTGACTTACATGGAGATTCAGGTAAGGATAAAGGTTGGATGAACGGAGATTCGGAAGTGAGAATGGATAATTTACAATTGGTGAATACGACTGTGCTTTCTACACAAGATTATTTTACTTCTAACCTTAAGGTCTATCCTAATCCTGTTAAATCAACTTTAAACATTACTTCTTCAGACAATGCTAAGATAGATTCTGTTGAATTATTTTCTGTACTAGGTAAAAATGTTTTAGCTACAAATACGCTAATAAACAATGCTGTTGACGTATCAGCTATAGCATCTGGTGTGTATTTGCTTAAGGTAAGTTCTGGAACTAATTCAGTAACTAAGCGTATTGTTATTAATTAGTAACTTTTATAATTAGTCATTAGAAGAGCAACTTATAATACTTAAGTTGCTCTTTTATTTTTAAAACTTTCATTAGTCTTACGGTAAATATTGCGAGATTCAATGTGGCGTACAGCTCAATTTACATTGTAAAAAGCATTATATTTCTTCACTATTAACAAAAACGCTTCAAATCCTGAAAAAAGCAATACAATACATGGTTATTAGTGCGTTAGCATTTACATTCTTAAATGTATTTGTTAAGTCGTTAAATAATTTTAGTGTTTACCAAATCGTATTCTTTAGAGCTTTGGGCTCGTTATTTTTTACCATACCGTATTTACTGAAAAATAAAATTTCATTATTAGGAAATAAAAGAGGCCTAATGATAATGCGCAGTATTGTTGGCCTTATTTCAATGTCAGCATTCTTTTTATCCATTAAATATATAGCGATGGGCACGGCGGTATCGTTAAGGTATATTGCGCCAATTTTCGCAACAATCTTTGCTCTATTTGTTTTAAAGGAAAAAATAAGGCCTGTTCAATGGTTATTTTTTGGTATTGCCTTTACAGGCGTTTTAATATTAAAAGGTTTTGATGACGATACAGAAATTCAGTTTTTAGGGGTGATTTTAGCTTTAACTTCAGCTGTATTTGCTGGATTGGTTTACATTTTTATTCGAAAAATAGGTAGTGCCGATCATCCAGTGGTTATTGTTAATTATTTTATGATGGTATCAGTGATTATTGGAGGGCTGTTGTCTATTAAGAATTGGGTACATCCTGTTGGTAAAGAATGGCTTGTGTTAATGAGTTTAGGTGTTTTTGGTTATTTTGCGCAGTTATACATGACCAAAGCCATGCAAGTTGGAGAAACCAATCAGATTGCACCTTTAAAATATCTCGAAGTTATTTTTACAATACTTATTGGCTTAATATGGTTTAAAGAAGTGTACACGCTGTGGAGTCTGCTCGGAGTTGTATTAATTGTCTTGGGTTTAACTTTAAATGTTTTAACCAAGAAGAAATAACAAAAATGGACTATTAATTATTAATTAGAACAATTCAGATGCAATCGCTTTTACATTATCACTTTTTCCCATGGAGTAATAATGAAGTACAGGCACTCCTGCTTCTTGTAATTCTTTAGATTGTTGAATTGCCCATTCCACACCAACTTTTCTCACATCTTGGCTGGTTTTACAACCATCAACAGCATCAATTAAATCCTCAGGTAAATCAATTTTAAAAACTTGAGGTAATAATTGTAAATGACGTTTTACGGCCAATGGTTTTATACCTGGAATGATAGGTACAGTAATTCCTTCAGCTTTGGCAGCATCTACAAATTCAAAATACTTTTTATTATCAAAAAACATTTGTGTTACCACGTAATCTGCGCCAGCATCTACTTTTTCTTTAAGACGTTTTAAATCTGTCTTTAAAGAAGGTGCTTCAAGGTGTTTCTCAGGGTAGCCAGCAACTCCAATACAGAAATCAGATTTACCATCGGCTTCTATAACATCATGCAAATACTGACCTTTATTTAAATTCTGAATTTGCCCAACCAATTCTTTGGCAAATTTGTGTCCACCATCGCAAGCTTTAAAATATTGTTCATGCTTCATGGCATCGCCTCGTAAAGCCATCACATTATGAATGCCGAGATAATGACAATCCACTAAGAGATATTCAGTTTCCTCTTTTGTAAAACCTCCACAAAGCACATGTGGAACCGTATCTACATTATATTTGTGAGATATAGCCGCACAAATACCCACAGTTCCTGGTCGCATACGTGTAATTTTACGGTCTAAAAGCCCTTCTTTTTCAATGTAAAGGTATTCTTCTCTAGAGGTCGTCACATCTATAAATGGTGGATTGAATTCCATTAATGGGTCAATATTATTGTACAATTGCTGAATACTATTTCCTTTTTTTGGTGGAATAATTTCAAAAGAAAATAAGGTTTTTCCGTTTGCGTTTTTTATGTGGTCTGTTACTTTCATGTGCTTACCGTTATTGTTTTTTATGGTCACATGCTGTTCGCTATTAATCATTTTGGTAAATGATGACGTTTTGAACATGCTCGTTTCATAATATTGCCCACGAAAGTGGGTATCTTTTTAATGTAATATCTTTTATTTTGGCGTTACTTTTTACTCATACCTGTCAGGTTTCATAAACCTTACAGGATCGCAAAAAAGTCAGGCTCTGATACCTACAAGGTTTATGAAACCTTGCAGGAACACAATGTTGTAAAAGACTTGCTAGGTTTTTAAAACCTGCAAGGTCTTTTGTCTCCATTCAATTAATCCGCAATATTAGGACTCAACCATTTTGTTGCTTCTTCATGTGAAATTCCTCTACGTTTACTATAATCTTCAATTTGGTCTTCTTTTATTTTTCCTAAACCAAAATATTTAGCTTCAGGATTACCAAAATAGTAACCACTAACACTTGCAGCTGGCCACATGGCTAAACTCTCTGTAAGTTTTACACCAATGTTTTCTTCAACTTTAAGAATATCCCAAATCGTTGTTTTTTCTAAATGGTCTGGACAAGCTGGGTAACCCGGAGCAGGACGAATACCTTTGTAGTTTTCTTTTATTAAGTCGGCATTGGTTAAATCTTCATTTTTAGCATAACCCCAATGTTTGGTTCTGACTTCTTTGTGAAGGAACTCTGCAAATGCTTCGGCTAGTCTATCGGCTAGTGCTTTTATCATAATGGAATTATAATCGTCGTGTTCTGCCTCAAATTGTGCCGCTAATGCTGCAGTTCCAAAACCTGTAGAGACGCAGAAACACCCTATGTAATCTTGCTTGTTGGTTGCTTTTGGTGCAATAAAATCGGCTAAAGCAAGGTTGGGTTTACCTTCTGATTTTTTAGATTGTTGACGAAGCGTTAAGAATTTGAATTTGCTTGGTTGAGGGCAGTCGAGACCTTCTTTTTGGGATGCTGAATTTGAGACCTCATGACTGCGCTTGCGGTGACATTCTTCAATATTAATCTCAATATCATCATCATTTACTGTATTGGCTTCAAACAATCCAAAAATGGCTTTTGCTTTCAAAAGTTTTTCATCAAAAATGCGTTTTAAAAGTACTTGAGCATCGGCAAATAATTCTGTGGCTTGTTCGCCAACAATATTATCCGTTAAAATTGCTGGATATTTACCATGTAAATCCCAACTTCTAAAAAATGGAGACCAATCGATAAAGTCTTCTAGTTTGGTAATATCAAAATCTTTAATAATTTGAATGCCTAATTCCTTAGGTTTTACAATTTCAGAGGTCTTCCAATTTATTTTAAATTTGTTTTTTCGAGCATCAGCAATAGTCAAATATTCCTTTTTCTTGGTACGTTTTAAGAATTGCTCTCGGAAAGCATCATACTCTTCTCTAATCTGATTTTTATAGATTTTACTGTCTTCCTTAAGTAAATCTCCAACAACGGTTACTGCTCTTGATGCATCATTAATATGAACAACCGTATTGTTATAATGAGGTGCAATTTTTACAGCGGAATGCGCACGAGACGTTGTTGCGCCACCAATAATTAATGGGATTTTTACATTCTGTTTTTCTAAGGATTTTGAAACGTAAACCATTTCATCTAACGATGGGGTTATTAAACCACTCAATCCAATAATATCGACGTTTTCCTTAATAGCAGTTTCAATAATTTTTTCTGGCGGAACCATCACACCAAGGTCAATGATTTCATAATTATTACAACCTAAAACTACGCTCACGATATTTTTTCCGATATCATGCACATCGCCTTTTACCGTTGCCATTAATATTTTGCCAGCATATCTAGCCCCTTCCGTCCCCAAAGGGGATACTTTCAAAGTTTCCTTTAATTTTTCCAGAACATCATCGAGATTTGATAAAACTTCATCATTTGTAAATCGGATAACGCGATAACCTTGCTCATTTAGCCATTTTGTTCGTTCTTCATCTGTAGCTTTGTTTTCAGGTAATTGATGTATAAGGCCATCAATTTCTACAATCAGTCCCTTTTTTAAACAAATAAAATCTGCAATATAACTACCAACAATATGCTGTCTTCTAAATTTATAATTATCTAATTGTTTATTCCTTAAAACATCCCAAAGTAAAGCTTCTGCTTCAGTTGGTTGATTTCGCATGGTTTTAGCGTGCTCTTTCATTAATCCATATAAAAGTGGGTCAGCTGTCTTCCAGTAAGAAGTCCCCTTTGGGGATTTAGGGGCTTTTTTCGCCTCCTCAATAAAAGGTTGAAGGTACGCAACCGCTTTTTTCATAACTCGTGCAGATTTTACCACTTGCGGTAAAAACATTTTTCCACTGCCAAATAAATCGCCAACCACATTCATACCAATCATTAAATGACCTTCTATGACTTCAATAGGTTTGGCAGCTGCTAAACGTGCTTCTTCAACATCTTCAAGTATAAAAGCATCAATGCCTTTTACTAAGGCGTGTGTAATTCTATCTTGTAATGGGTCACTTCTCCATTCTTGTACTTTATCCTCTTGCTCTTTTTTCTGTCCTTTTACAGACTCAGCAAAATCTAATAAACGTTCTGTGGCATCATCGCGTCTATCAAATAAAACATCTTCTACACGTTCTAATAAATCCTTATCAATTTCATCATAGACTTCAAGCATTGTTGGGTTTACAATACCTAAATTCATACCGTTTTTAATCGCGTGATATAAAAATGCCGAATGCATCGCTTCACGTACCACATTATTTCCTCTAAAAGAAAAAGACACGTTACTTACACCTCCAGAAACGTTGGCATGTGGTAAGTTTTCACGAATCCATTTCGTAGCTTCAAAAAAGTCGAGCGCATTTCTGCGATGCTCGTCCATTCCAGTAGCAACGGGAAAAATGTTTGGGTCAAAGATGATATCTTGCGCAGGAAATTTTAGTTCGTTGACTAAAATATGATACGAACGTTTACAAATTTCAATCCGTCTTTCGTAGTTGTCTGCTTGGCCATCTTCATCAAAAGCCATAACTACAACAGCAGCACCATAACGTTTTATAAGTTTAGCATGATGTTTAAATTGCGCTTCGCCTTCCTTTAAACTTATAGAATTAACGACACATTTTCCTTGCGCGACTTGTAAACCAGCTTCAATAATTTCCCATTTTGAACTATCAATCATCAAGGGAATTCTCGAAATATCGGGTTCTGATGCAATTAAATTTAAAAAGGTGGTCATGGCATAAACACCATCTAACATCCCTTCGTCCATGTTAACATCTAGAATTTGCGCGCCACCTTCAACTTGGTCTCGCGCTACTTCTAAGGCTTCGTCGTATTTTTCTTCTTTTATAAGTCGAAGAAATTTACGTGAGCCAGTGACGTTGGTGCGTTCGCCAACATTAATGAAGTTGCTTTCTGGTGTTACAACCAATGGTTCTAATCCAGATAGCGTGAGGTATTTTTTATTTTGAGTCATGTGAGTCATTTCAAAGTGGATTCCTGCCTACGCAGGAATGACAATTTTTCTTGGTTTGTATTTCTGAGCGACTTCAGCAATGGCTTTGATATGTTCAGGACTAGTGCCACAACAGCCACCAATAATGTTGATGAGGTTATCTTTTAGATAGGCTTCAATATAACCTTGCATTTGCTCAGGTGTTTCATCATATTCTCCAAAAGCATTTGGTAAACCTGCATTTGGGTGTGCTGAGGTAAAAAATTCTGTTTCATCAGATAAGCGTTGTAAATAGGGTTGTAGTTGTTGCGCGCCAAGTGCACAATTAAAACCAACACTCAATAATGGAATATGAGACACTGAGGTTAAAAACGCTTCAACGGTTTGTCCGGATAAGGTTCTGCCAGATGCATCAGTTATGGTACCAGAAACCATAATAGGAATATCAATATGTCGTTCTTCTTTTACTTCTTCAATAGCAAATAAAGCCGCTTTTGCATTTAGAGTATCAAAAATAGTTTCGACTAAAAGCATATCAACACCACCATCAATTAACGCTTCTACTTGTTGTTTGTAGGCTACACGTAACTCATTAAAGGTAATAGCTCTATATTCTGGTCGGTTAACGTCTGGCGATAAACTAGCCGTTCTGTTTGTAGGTCCAATACTTCCAGCTACAAAACGCGGTTTTTCAGGCTGCTCTTTCGTAAATTCATCAGCGACTTCTTTAGCGATTTTAGCGGATTCATAATTTAGTTCGTAAACTAAGTCTTCCATATCGTAATCTGCCATGGCAATTGTGGTGCCCGAAAACGTATTGGTTTCTACAATATCCGCACCAGCTTCAAAATACTTAGCATGAATTTCTGCTATGGCTTTCGGTTGCGTTATGGATAATAAATCGTTATTTCCTTTTAATGGCGATGGATAATCTTTAAAACGTTCGCCTCTAAAATCTTCTTCTGAGAAATTATATTGCTGAAGCATGGTTCCCATGGCGCCATCAAGAACTAAGATGCGTTTTTGTAATTCTTCTTTTATTTTGCTCATAATATGTATGTGTTCTCGATACAATTTTATTCCGATGTTATAAAATCACTCGAACTGACGTTAGTTTTCTAGTGCTTGTTTTAAATCGTTAATAATATCATCATGATGTTCTAGACCAACCGAAATTCTAATTAAACCCGCTGTGATTCCTGTTTCTAAACGAATATCTTCTGGTATTTTAGCATGTGTTGTTGATGCAGGATGCGTTACTATGGTTCTGGTATCTCCTAAATTTGCAGAGAGTGATAGTAGCTTAATTGAATTGAGGAATTGTCTTCCGGCTTCAATGCCTCCTTTTATTTCAAATGCTACGATGCTTCCACCTAATTTCATTTGCTTTTTTGCTAATTCGTATTGTGGATGCGATTTTAAAAAGGGATATTTTACCAGTTTTACGTTATCATGACTCTCTAAAAATGTAGCCACTTTTAAGGCATTATCACAATGTCTATCGACTCTAACAGGTAAAGTTTCTAAACTTTTTGATAAAACCCATGAGTTAAAAGGTGATAGAGCTGGTCCACTGATTCTTGAGAATAAATATATTTTTTGAATTAATTCTGCACTTCCAACGGTTACGCCACCAAGAACTCTGCCTTGTCCATCCATTAATTTTGTAGCAGAATGGATTACCAAATCTGCTCCGAACTTTATTGGTTGTTGCAAATAAGGCGTTGCGAAACAATTATCTATTATAAATAAAAGATTGTGTTTTTTTGCAATATCGCCTAAGCGTTGTAAGTCTAAAATATCTACAGCAGGATTGGTTGGGCTTTCAGCATAAATTACTTTAGTATTCGGTTGAATTAGGCTTTCGATAGCATCTAATTCATCAATTTTAAAATAGCTATTTGAAATATTCCATTTTGGTAAAATAGTATTAAATAGGGTTTGAGTTGATCCAAAAATACTTCGACACGAAATAATATGATCATCTGCATCAAGTAAAGCGGCAAAGGTTGAAAACACAGCAGACATACCAGAAGCAAAGGCATAACCACGTTCTGCACCTTCCATTTTACAAACTTTTTCTACAAATTCTGACGAGTTAGGATTAGAATAGCGACTGTAAATGTTGCGTTGTTTTTCGTCTGCAAAAGAGGCACGCATATCTTCAGCATCTTCAAAAACGTAGCTCGATGTTAAATACATTGGGCTAGAATGTTCTAGATATTGTGAACGCTCAATTTGGGTTCTTATGGCTTCAGTTTCTATGTGTTTTGAACTCATTTTACTTAATTTAATAGTAAATCAAAATCAAATACGTCGAAAAAAATGACGCGTAAATAGTAAAATGTTATAAGAATTTAAATTACCAAAAAAATGAGGTAATGTAGTTAAGTTATCTATCTAATTATACGATAAATGAATCGCTAATTTAGTAGAAGTTAGCACCTTCTTAATAAGTTTAAGGGTTGCTAAGGTTTCATTGGGTCTAATCCCTCCACCTTTCTTGATAACATTTCAATACGTTGCTTTGAACTTTGAATGTTACAATATTCCGAAAGAAAACTACAAAAAGCAAATATTATTCACTTTATTTTAGTAAGTACATATTGCATTTTAATTGTAACTTTGGTTAACCCAAATAAATATAATTATGTTAGAAAATTTCTGGTTTAATGTGCAATATGGCATGAACCATGTTTTAGATATTAATGGATATGATCATATCCTTTTTTTAATGGTATTAGCTGTGCCTTATGTTTTTAACGACTGGAAACGCATATTGGTCTTAGTCACCACGTTTACTGTAGGCCACACGTTGTCTTTGGTTTTAGCGGCTTATGGAGTTGTTAGTATTAATGGTGAATTAGTAGAATTTCTTATACCAATTACTATTTTAATTATGGCTTTGTATAATGTATTCACTGCAGGTAAGAAGTCTAAAACCAATAAATTAGGCTTGCTGTTTTTTACGACTTTATTTTTTGGATTAATACATGGCTTAGGATTTGCAAGAGAATTTAAGATGTTTGCCGGTCAATCTGAAGGTAAATTAAAACTGCTTATAGAATTTGCATTAGGTATTGAACTCGCACAAGTTATTGTAGTATTTCTCGTTCTATTTATAGGTTTTCTATGCCAAACAATATTTAGGTTTTCGCGTCGCGATTGGGTTATGGTACTTTCCGCTATAGTTGTAGGACTAGTAATTCCTATGATTATAGGTAGCACTTTACTTAATTAGCCTAAAAAAGATTGGTAAAATTTTAACGAGACATTAATGGTTTATAAAATACTATCCGTTTATCTTCGTTACTAACATCATACATTTGTACAATACTTATTATTAATGTCAAAATCAAAACAATTACGTTACGATAAAGCCTATTTACGCATTGCTAAAGAATGGGGCAAATTGTCTCACTGTAAGCGCAAACAAGTTGGCGCACTTATTGTAAAGGATAGAATGATTATCTCTGACGGTTACAATGGTACACCCACAGGATTTGAGAATTATTGCGAAGACGATGACGGTTATACAAAATGGTATGTGTTGCATGCTGAGGCAAATGCGATTTTAAAAGTAGCATCATCTACGCAGTCTTGTAGAGGTGCAACGTTATATATAACGCTTTCACCTTGCAAAGAATGTAGTAAATTGATTCATCAAGCCGGAATAGTGAGAGTTGTTTATCACCAAGGTTATAAAGATGATTCAGGACTTAAATTTTTAGAAAAGGCAGGAATTGAATTAGAACTTATTAAAGAGTTAAACGAAGATTCCCGTTTAGAAGGGAACTAGTATGGCAACAAAAAATAAATACATACCACTTATTATTGGTGTTGCAATAGCAGCTGGTGTTATTATTGGCGGAAAACTAAACTTTTCCGATACATCAGATAACCTATTTATTACCAATAGTAAAAAGGATAAACTCAACCGTTTAATAGATTATATTGATTACGAGTACGTCGAAGAAGTTAATACAGATAGTATCGTTGATGTTACGGTAAATGGTATTTTACATAATTTAGATCCACACTCTACCTATATACCCAAAGAAGATTTAGAGCGTATTACCGAAAACATGAAAGGTGATTTTGTAGGTATAGGCATTAATTTTTATGCATACAAAGATAGCATTGCGGTTATTAAACCCACGGAAGACGGTCCAAGTGAGCGTGCTGGTATTATGAGTGGCGATCGTATTCTTTTAGCGGATGGAGATACTTTGTATGGTCCTAATATGTCTAATGATATCATTAGCGAGAAATTAAAAGGCGATAAAAATACCAATGTAAACCTCACTGTTTATAGAAAAGGTGAAGATGAGTTGTTGGAATTTAATGTTAAACGAAAAGCGATTCCAATAAAAAGTATTGAAGCTGCCTATATGCTTACCGATGAGTTGGGTTATATGAAAATGAATCGCTTTGCTGAGTCTACATATAGAGAATTTAAAGCTGCACTTCATGAATTAAAGGATCTCGGAGCTACAAAATTAGCTTTAGATTTAAGAGATAATCCAGGTGGATTCTTAGGGATTGCAGAGCAAATTGCAGATGAGTTTTTAGAAGATGATAAATTAATACTGTTTACTAAAGACAAAAGAGGTAAAGAGGAACGTATTTACGCTACAGGAAAAGGGGACTTTGAGGAAGGGGAGCTGTATATTTTAATTAATGAAAATTCTGCATCAGCAAGTGAAGTCATTGCAGGTGCATTACAAGATAATGATAAAGGTATTATCGTAGGAAGGCGTTCTTATGGAAAAGGATTAGTACAGCGTGAAATGGCATTGGGAGATGGCAGTGCTGTACGATTAACGGTATCTCGATATTATACTCCAACAGGGCGTTCTATACAAAAGCCTTATACAAATGGTGATAGCGAAAGCTATTATAATGATTATTACAAGCGATTAAGAACAGGTGAATTGGCAGATGAAGAAAATATACAAGTTGATGATTCTTTGAAATTTACAACACCAAAAGGAAAAGTTGTATATGGAGGTGGAGGTATCATACCAGATGTCTTTGTGCCTATTGATCAATTGTTCGATAACGAAACGATTAATTACTTAAGACGACGTGGTCATTTTGGGTATTTTGTGTTTGAAGAATTAGATAAAGACCGTAGTGTATATCAGGGAGTGTCTAAATATGATTTTATTAATAATTTTGAAGTAAGCGATGATATTGTGGTGCGTTTTCAAAATTATGTAAATCAGAGAGAGCGTACAAATATTACCTTTGTCGCATATAATGATGAAATAAGACGCTTGATAAAAGCTACCTTAGCACTCCAATTATTTGATGATAATGCTTTTGAAGAAATTATAAACAAAGAAGACGCTATGGTGCAAGAGGTCATCTTATTAAGTACAGAGTACCCTAATTTTAAGCAATAATTTTATCGTGTACTTTGGTGTGCTTTCCGTTATTCCAAAGTGTTAAAATATCGGTGGCCACATGTGCGCCACTTCCACTAGCGATAGCAAATTGACTACGCCAACCTGCTAATGTACCAGCAACATATAAGTTTTTTTCAATAAGGTGATCGTCGTTTTTTAACCAAATGCGGTCTTTTTCTTTGGCAGCTCTTGGGTGCGGTGCCTTATATTTTTCTAAACCATCTATGTGCATTAAGTTGGTATAACCTACGGCAACGACAACAATTATAGAAGTATAGCTATGCTTATTGGTTTCAATAATAAAGTGCCCATCTTGTTGGGTTATCGAAAGTACTTTTTCGCTATTAATTTGGCTAACATGAGGATATAAATCACTCAATTGCACTAAGCCATCATTTAATATATCCGAACCTAAAGTTCCTGGTTTTAAGCCAAGGACGTTATTAAATAAGGCATTTTGAAGATGTGATGTTTTTTGGTGAGTTACAATGCCAATACGTTTATTTTCTGCAAAAGATTTATTTTTTGCAGATCCTAATACTAAAGCACAAGATAATCCTGCTGCACCAGCTCCTATGATTAAAACATCAAAATCCATTAGCGACCTTTACTTAGTTTTTCAATTTTTTTAGAAATTCTTAAAATTTGCAACAAGATCAGGGCACAAAGTGCTGCTGCAATTGTGATAAGAGCGGTTTGACTTTCTCCTTCTAGGAGAGCATCAAAATTTAGCTTTGTAATATTAAAGAGAATTAAAGCCAGTGCAATCACAGATAGAATGAGTGTAAATACTTTCATGTTAAAAAAATTAAGCCAGTAAAGCTTTAATGTTATGTGCAAACAGTTTTACGGCAATGGCTAACAAAATTACACCAAAAATCTTTCTTATAATGTTAATTCCGTTAGTACCTATAATACGCTCAATTTTAGATGAGGTTTTTAAGACAATATAAATCACTACCACATTGCTAATTACAGCAACAATAATATTTTCTATCGCAAATTCAGCACGTAACGATAAGAGTGTGGTTAAGGTTCCTGGTCCTGCCATTAACGGAAATGCTAATGGAAAAACAGAAGCCGTTACAGAACTACTTTCATCATCTTTATAAAGGGTAATACCTAAAACCATTTCTAAGGCAATAAAAAATATAACAAACGCACCTGCTACAGCAAATGAGTTGACATCAATTCCGATAAGACTTAAAAGACTTTTCCCTACGAAAAGAAAAATAATCATAATAACTCCGGCAATGATAGAGGCTTTTCCACTTTGTATATGACCAACTTTTTTTCGTAAATCGATGATGATTGGAATGTTTCCGATGATATCAATAACCGCAAAAAGGATCATGAAAGCTGTAAATATGTCTTTAAAATTTAGTTGCATTTTTTAATCTTTTATAAATTCAAAAATCAGGCTATAAGTTATTGGTTTTTAATTAATTGATAGACTGATTTTGGTGTGTATTTTCAAATTTTTTGCAAAGGTGCGATATTATTACATATTAACAATACAAAATTGCGGTTAAGTTTAAGTATTTTTGGCCCATGTTTCAACTCGGAAAAACCATAGTCTCAGAAGACATTATAGAAAAGGATTTTGTTTGTAATCTTTCTGCTTGTAAGGGTGCATGTTGTATCGATGGAGATGCAGGAGCGCCTTTAGATAAGGCAGAAGTAAAAATAATGGAAGATATTTACCCTAAGGTAAAACCATTTCTTCGTGAAGAAGGCATTGCAGCCATAGAAGCACAAGGGACTTCAATAGTTACAGATTTTGGTGATTTTGAAACACCACTTATTAATGGTGCCGATTGTGCGTATGTTATTTTCGATGAGAAAAAAACAGCACTTTGTGGTATTGAGGAGGCGTATAATCAGGGTGAAATCGAATGGAAAAAACCGGTTTCTTGCCATTTGTATCCTATAAGAGTAAGAGAATACTCAGAATTCTCTGGTGTTAATTATGATAAATGGGAAATTTGTGATGATGCCTGTTCTTTAGGCAAAGAATTACAAGTGCCAATTTATAAGTTTGTAAAAGAAGCGTTGATTAGAAAATTTGGAGAAGATTGGTATGCAGAATTAGAGAAAGTTGCAGAAAATCATAAACGTTAGGGTATTGTATGCTACGAAGCTTTTATGTCGTTTAAGATATCATCTGATTTTTCAATTTTATCGGTATTTGTAAAATTATTTTAGTGCCAGAAGGAGTTTGGTCATCGTATAAATCTTCAATAGCTAAGGTGTACGAGTTTTGATAAGATTCTGAAAAGTTAGCCAAGCGAGCTTTAGTAATGTCAATTCCAACCGAGTTGCGTTCTAAGCGTTTATTATCATTTATCTTTTTTGAAGCCAATCTGCCAATACCATTGTCAATGATTTCAACGGTAATATAATCAGGAGTGTTTTTACTTACAATAAGGTCTATTTTTTTATTATCAGATTTTGAAGACAAACCATGCCAAAGCGAATTTTCTAAAAAAGGTTGAAGAACTAATGAAGGGATTTTGGTAATCTCTGTATTAATTGTAGGATCTACCTTAATATTAAAGTCTATTTCATTATCAAATCTAATGTTTTCAATATTCATGTATAACTTCATCGTTTCTAATTCATCGGCAAGTGAGGTCTCTTTTTCTTTAGAAGCCATTAATATCTTGCGTATTAATTTTGAGAATTTATTGAGATAATAAACAGCATTAGTTTTATCATTATTAATAATATAGAGCTTTATAGAATTTAAGGAATTAAAGATGAAGTGTGGATTCATCTGGCTGCGTAACATATCTTGCTCTAAGGTTAAGATATGTTTATCGCGTTTTAAGGCTTTTGTTCTATGAATAATAAAAAGTGCAATACCGAGAGCTCCAAGAAGTAGTGAGGTGTATAATAATATTTGTTTATTGCGTTCTAATCTTAAGCGTACAGCTTCATTTTCTATAGCTAAAGCTTTAATTTGATTGTTTTTGTTTTCGTTTTCATATTCAACAGCGATATCATTGACGTATTGTAAATTTTGTTCGGTTAAGATGGTGTTTTCTATGTCTACGGCATCTTTGTAATATTTTAAAGCTGTTTTAAAGTTTTGATTTTTCTGATTAACCACGGACAGTAATTTACTCGACTCAGCAACCGTAGACTTTAAGTTGTACGAGGTCGCAATATTAAGGGCTTTCTTTAAGTGTTTTTCGGCAGCCACTAATTGGTCGGTTTCCGTTTCTAATTGACCAAGGTTGAGGTAAGATGCAGAAATATAATATTGGTCATCTATGTTTAAAGCTTTTTCTAAGGCTTTTAAAATAATTGGTTTGGCATCTTTATAATTCCCTTGTTTAAGGTAAATACCTCCAATGCTGTTAAAGCAAATGACGCGTCCAATTTCAGAGTCGATACTATTATTATAATTTAGAGATATTTCATAATTAGACAATGCTTTATCTAAATGCCCTAATTCTTCTTGGGCATACCCAATATTATGATGGTTTATGGCAAGACCTAAGCGGTTGTTGGCCTGTTTTTCAATTTTCAAGGATTTGTTAAATTGTTCTAAAGCTAAGTCATATTGCTTTAAGGCGAGGTAAATATTACCAATACTATTTTGAGATATTGCTATGCTGTGAGTAACAGATTGGGAGGGTTCCATAACAGAATAGGCGATTTTTAAAGCTTCTGTGTGGTAATCTAAGGCTAATTTTACAACGTCCATGCGTCTGTAGACAACACCAATCATATTGAGACTCATAATCTTTAGTTCGTTGCTCTCTGCTTTTTCGGCATATGTAACGGCTTCTTCATGAAGTTGTAATGATCTATCGTAATTAGAAAGGTCTCTTTGTTTAACTCCTAAGGCGTTTAGCGCGTAACTAGCCCCTTCATTCCAGGAGATATCTTTAGACATTTTTAGTAAACGATTCATTTTTACATCCTCATATTTATAAGGTTTAAAAAGAGAATCAAGTATAATGTATTGGGATGGTTGCTTGTTTTGAGCATAAACAAGATTAGTTTCAAAATTATCAGATTGTGCTGCAGTATGAGATGTGTAAAAGAAAATAAGAACACAGAGACCAATTAGCTTATGTTTAAAAACATATTTCATAAACTATAATTTTTCCAGAAAATCTGATTTTCGTTGTCGTGCTACCGGAATCTTATGATCGCTATCCATAACTACATATCCTTCGTTTTTAATGAACGCTTTTATTTTGTTTAGATTAATAATATAGGAGTTATGGATTCTAAAAAAATAGTGTTCTGGTAAAATGGCATCAACTTCTTTTAGTTTTTTTGTAATAACTATTTTTTTTTGTTTTTGTAAATGTAAGGTGCTGTAATTTCCGTCAGATTCAATATAGATAATATCGTCAATATCTAAAAAAAGTAATTTGCCATCAGTGTTAATAGTAATCTTTTTTTTATCGAATTGCGTATTAAAATTAATAAGCATGCGCTCTAGTTTAGACGAGTTTATGGTCCGTTCATTATGCTTTTTAATTTTAGAAATACAGTTCCTTAAATCGTCTGAGTCTATAGGTTTTAGCAAGTAGTCTAAGGCGTCGTGCTTTAAAGCTTTTATGGCATATTCGTCATAGGCTGTTGTAATAACTATAGCAAAATTTGGATTATGGAGTTGTTCTAAAAACTGAAAGCCTCCAATAGTTGGCATTTGCACGTCTAAAAACAAACAATCTACTAGTGTGTTTGTATTTAAGTAGGCTAAGGCTTTATCTGGATTGGTAAAAGACTTTATGACCTCTATCTCTTCACTAAAATTATTGATTTCCCAAATTAAACTTTGGATAGCTTTAGGTTCATCGTCTACAATTACGGCTTTTAACATGGCTAAGAATTATTGCTTATAAATATAGGAATATATTGATTGCTTAGGAGTTAATAATGTATGTAATGTATGGTTTTGTGTGTGGAATGTAAAAAATAGGCTACAACCATTTATACACTATTTTTTACCAGTTATACATTACCCTTGGTTATGGTCAGAAATTAAAATGATATTTGTATATTGACATAAACCAAAATATACAGAGCAAATTAGGGGTTTGCTTTTTGGTTTATTAGCTATTAATGTACAAAACGTTAGGGTGAAAAAAACCTAATCTTTAGACATTGTGTTAATTTTTAATGAGCAATAGCGATATTGTTTATTACAAGTTTTAGTTAGTTATTAGGGAAAAAAGAGCGTTATGTCAACGCTCTTTTTTGTGGCTCAATTCTAACTTGATGTTATAACCTTAACCTCCAATAAAACCGCTTACTTACCGTAAATTTAACACGATAAAACTTACATTTTTTTTAATCATGACTATATTTTAAAGGGCTGTTAAGCAGTGTGTTGTGTTCGTTTTGTAAGATTTTATATTTCTTTAATGCTCAGCAGATTTGTTAAGAACTTGTTGACAATGTTTAT
Source organism: Winogradskyella sediminis (assembly GCF_003387355.1). Taxonomy (GTDB): domain Bacteria; phylum Bacteroidota; class Bacteroidia; order Flavobacteriales; family Flavobacteriaceae; genus Winogradskyella; species Winogradskyella sediminis. Next base: position 328,602 of record NZ_QUNH01000001.1, on the reverse strand, counting down.
AAAATTACCTTTCTTTTTTAACGACAATTGTCAATCTTTGTCAAGTGCAAAATAAAATAGATTTTTCGAGTTTTTTAGATTCAAAAAAGTACAGAAAAATCATTTTTTTATAAAATTCACCCCTTTATTTCTATAAAGGAAAAACATAAAACGTTTAACGGATTCATTAATAGGTTTAGGATGGTTTTTAAAATCACTCTAATGACTATTTAGGCTTTAAATTAAAAAATATATATGGAGATTACTCAGATTATTAAAAGAGATTACGAAACAAGTCCGTTTGTTTTAAATAAGATTACTAATGCTATAGAAAAAGCGATGCTTTCTGTTGGTAATGGTACTAAAGAAGATGCTAATACAATTTCTGTAAAAGTGTTACAAACCTTATTAGATAGAAAAGCAAAAGATCACAAGTATTTACCAACAGTAGAAGAAGTACAAGATCTTGTAGAAGAGAAATTAATGGAAAGTTCATTTCATGGTGTAGCAAAAGCTTACATTTTATACAGAGATGAACAGGCGAGAAGTCGAAAGACTAATATTTTTGAAAAGCGTATTAATTTAAAGCCTTACGAGTATCCAGAATTGAATGAATATGTAGATGCGATTAGACATTCATATTGGATTCATTCGGAGTTTAACTTTACAAGCGATATCCAAGATTTTAAAACGAGATTAACCGTTGTAGAGCAAAATGCCATTAAAAATACAATGCTTGCTATTTCGCAAATAGAAGTTGCTGTAAAATCATTTTGGGGAGATATTTACCATAAAATGCCAAAACCAGAAATAGGATCTGTTGGAGCAACATTTGCAGAAAGTGAAGTACGTCATCACGATGCATATTCACATTTATTAGAGATTTTAGGTCTTAATAATGAGTTTAAAAACTTAAAGAAGAAGCCGGTAATAATGAGACGTGTTCATTATTTAGAAACTGCTTTAAAAAACGCAAAAAGTGAAGATAATAAAGAGTATGCAGAGTCTATTTTACTGTTTTCTCTGTTTATAGAGCATGTGTCTTTATTCTCTCAGTTCTTAATTATTATGGCTTTCAATAAGCATAAAAACATGCTTAAAGGAGTATCTAACGTCGTGGAAGCAACGTCAAAAGAAGAGCAAATACATGGTGATTTTGGTATCGATGTAATCAAAATTATTAAAAACGAAAACCCAACATGGTTTGATGAAGAACATAGCGCTTTAGTTAAAGAATTATGTGAAGAAGCTTTTGTTTCAGAAAGCAAAATAATTGATTGGATTTTTGAAGCAGGAGAATTAGAATTCTTACCAAAGAATGTAATAAATGAATTTATCAAAAACAGATTTAATAATTCATTAGAAAGTATTGGCATCGATAAAGTATTTGATATCAACGAAGACCTCGTAGCACAAACCGAATGGTTTGATGATGAAATTATAGGAACAAAACACGGAGATTTCTTTGTGAAGCGATCTATTAACTATAGCAAAAGAACAAAAAGTATAACCAGCGACGACTTATTTTAAACCATGAACGACAACACTAACTTAGACCTAGACAACAAAGTAGAGAACCCTCAAACTACAAAAGCATTAAATCACGATGAACTTATAAAAGCCAGAAAAGAGGCTATTAAAGAAGCAAAGTCAGAACCCGAAATAAAATGGTTAACCGATCATAGTCGTCAGTTTTTAGCTTCTGGTTACCTTACAGGAGATACTACTCCCGAAGAAAGAATTAGAGAAATTGCTAACAACGCAGAAAGAATTTTAGGCATTGATGGTTTTGCAGATAAGTTTTATGGCTATATGGCAGAAGGCTATTATTCATTAGCTTCTCCGGTTTGGTCTAACTTTGGAAAACGACGTGGCTTACCGATTAGTTGTTTTGGCTCGCACATTTCAGATGATATGGGAGATATCCTTTACACACAATCTGAAGTGGGAATGATGTCTAAATTAGGTGGTGGAACTTCGGGTTATTTTGGTAAACTACGTCATAGAGGTGCTCCCGTTAAAAATAATGGAGAATCTTCTGGAGCTGTACATATTATGCAGTTGTTTGAGAAAATGGTCGATGTTGTAAGTCAAGGGTCAGTAAGAAGAGGTCGTTTCTCTCCATATTTACCAATAGATCACCCAGATATTCACGAGTTTTTAGAAATCGGAACAGAGGGTAATCCAATTCAAGAGTTAACCCATGGTGTTACTGTAGGTAACGAGTGGATGCAAGAAATGATTGATGGTGATACAGATAAAAGAGCCATTTGGGCAAAAGTGTTACAACGTAGAGGAGAAATAGGATATCCTTATATTTTCTTTAGAGATAATGCTAACAATAATGCACCAGATGTCTATAGAGATAAAAATCATGAAATCTACGCAAGTAACTTGTGTTCAGAAATTATGTTACCAACAAATGATAAATGGTCGTTTGTATGTGTATTATCGTCTATAAACTTATTACACTATGACAAATGGAAAGATACCGATGCTGTAGAAACTATGGTGTATTTCTTAGATGCAGTATTAGAGGAATTTATTACTAAACTAGAAGTGTATAGAGACTCTGAAGACAGAGATAATAGACAAACCTTCATGTTTATGGAGAAAGCCTATAATTTCGCAAAAGAAAACAGAGCTTTAGGTTTAGGAGCTTTAGGATGGCATTCATTATTACAATCTAAAATGGTTGCTTTTGATAGTAAGGAAGCTTTTGATTTAAACAGTGAAATCTTTAAAACTATTAAAGATAAATCTGTAAAAGCATCAGAAGAGTTGGCCAAATTATTTGGTGAGCCAGAAGTGTTAAAAGGATACGGTAGACGTAACACCACTTTAAATGCAGTGGCGCCAACAACATCGTCAGCTTTTATTTTAGGACAGGTTTCTCAAGGAATTGAACCAATTTGGTCTAATAGCTATGTAAAAGACATCGCGAAAATAAAAACAACCATTAAAAACCCATATTTAGTAGCGCTTTTAGAAGAAAAAGGCATGAATACAAATGAGGTGTGGAGAAGTATTAGAGATTACGACGGATCGGTTCAGCATTTAGAAGGACTTACAGAGCATGAAAAAGAGGTGTTTAAAACCTATTCTGAAATCGACCAAATGTCAATTATCTATCAGGCAGCAAACAGACAAAACCATATAGACCAAGCACAGTCGCTAAACATAATGGTGCATCCAGATATGCCAGTTAAAGACATCAATAAGCTTTATGTAACGGCATGGCAATTGGGAGTAAAATCATTGTACTACCAACACAGTATGAATGCTGCACAGAAATTTAAGCAAAAGAAAGAATGTGCTAGTTGTGAAGGTTAGAAACTAGTTATAATAAGTGTTAATTTAAAAACCACTCTGTATTTTTATGAGTGGTTTTTTAAGGCGAAATTTTAAACGACAAAAAACACCTTAAGTAATTGTAAATGAGGTAAATACAAATATTTTTTTGTTTTATTCGGAATAATGAGCTAATTATAGTTTTGCCTTAAAAAGGAGATAGAAATTGTTTAATTAAATAAAAGTAGAAAGATAGGCTAAAGCCCAAGTGCCTTTAAGGGTATTAACTTTAACACGTTTATATGTGTAAAAAGAAAAAAAACCAAACACGACAATGGTGGATGGTTTATGAATGTGAGATTAAACTCGTAGTACAAACTTCAGTTAGTTTAATCGCAATGTGGCTACTTTGAATTCCACAACTCCTGACCAAGGTGGCAGGACGTAATTGTAAAACTGTTAATTAGAGAAGTCTATTGTTCCAGCAATAGACTTTTCGCTTTTAAAAGCATTACAAATGTACTATATATTTATCGTATTCATTTATTAATAATAAATTATTTTTTATTATTAATATAGCTAATTAGTTTAATATCATTATTAATGAAAAATTCTAATACTGTTAAAATCATCTATTTTCTAAAGTCTTTATTCTAAATAGTATTAATTCTCAATCAAAGTATCAGCTCCCAAATACTTATCTTCCTTATTGTAATACCAAGCTCTTACTTTAGGGATTTTAATACCGTTTAAAAGGGTTTCACCGGTTAGTAATATATATTCTCCACTTTCTGGTTTTACTTTACCCTGGTCATCCGTTTTAAAGAACTGATAGATTTCCATCGCATAGGTCTTTGGATTAAAATAGAAATACCAAACATCATTACCTACAGCGTCATCATAAGTGACTTTTAAAACCAAATAATCTTTGCCTTTAAACCTTTTCTTTTCAACGTTATCACTCAAATTGGTGCCAGGATCGCGTAACTTCATAGGTAAACCATATAAATACGAATAGTAGTTTTTATAAAGTGTGGCTCTGTCGCAGGTCATATCTTTATCTGCCGCTTTAAGGCTATCTAAAACAACACCATTGTATTGCATTTGGCATTTATCTTTTACTAAAGTATATGTAGTGGCTACAGTGTCTTTTGTGGCCGTAACACTAAAATATTCATCAGGTAAATTAATCGTAATTACACTAGTGCGTTTTGGTGCATTGGGCATGGTCATTTCTACCGTAAACGTGTCCTTAAACTGTAGCCAATTACCATTAGGATCGTGATATGAAATCGCTTTTTCTAATAGCTCTTGTGGTTTTAAATCTTGACTAAAACCAGAGAAGAATAATATACAAATGCTAATGGAGAGGAGCGTTTTCATATCAATTTATTTTTCTACAAAATACAATTTAACCCATAAAAAAAAGCATTCAATGCCGAATTGTTCGGGAGGATGCTTTTTTAAATTGACCCATAAATAGGTTAATGGATTTACTCTGCTTCCATCATAGCAAAGAATTTATCAATGTTAGGCATTAAAATTATGCGTGTTCTTCGGTTTTTAGCTCTATTAGCACTAGAGTTGTTTTCTACCAAAGGTTGGTAGCTACTACGACCAGATGCAATTAATTGCTCCGGTGCAACCTTAAATTGATTTTGTAATTTTCGTACTACCGATGTGGCACGTAATACACTTAAATCCCAGTTGTCAGCAATTTTGTCGGTGTTAATGCTTCTAGAATCGGTGTGTCCTTCTACCATTACATCTAAACTTGGTTCAGAGTTGATAACATCTGCTAGTTTTTGTAAGATTTTATCAGCTTTATTTCCAACTCTATAACTTGCTGTGTTAAAAAGCATATCATCAGCGATAGAAATCATGACTACAGTTTCGTTAATATCTACAGCGATATCTGCATCTTCATCAAGATCACTGGTGTCCATGGCTTTGCTTAAGTTGTACTGTACAGCTAAATTCATAGAATCCTTTAATGTTTTAGCTCCAGCTAGTTTTTCAGCATCTACATTTTTTAATGTTTCGCGCATTTTTTCTTTACTTGCGCCAGACGCTACAGTACCGTCTTCAGAAACTTGAAATTTTGCATTGTTTTCAACGGTTAAACCTTCAACATCTTCATTTAAAGATTGTATTTTAGAATTGTATTGATTAACGCGTGCCTCTATAACAGCAAACTTAGTTTCTAAATCTTCTTTTTCTACTCTTGTTTTAGTCAGCTCACTTACGGTCTCACCATGTTGTTGTTCTAGCTCTAAGTATTTTTTCTTAGATACACAAGAACTTAAAATAACTGCGGCTACTAAAAGGATTGAAATTTTCTTCATTTTATAATTTTTGGTTATTATCGTTTTAAAGTTATATATACGACAAAAGGTTGCTTTTGGATGTTAAAAGTTGATATTTTTTAACATTTAAAGTGTTTTTTATGAGGTGCCTGAAGTTTTAATACAATGATTAGAGAGGTGTAAATCACAATCTAAGGTGTGATAGTGGCGAGCTGAAAGTACTGCCACTTTAGGGTATAAAAAAAGCTTCAAATCTAGATGTGATTTGAAGCTTTGTAATGGTTATAATATTTCGGTTATTATTCTTCTTCGTGATGAATTGTTGCAGGTTCTACAGAACTGTCAAAAGAATTGTAGTACTCTTCTAATAAATTCATCATGGCTGTAAGTAAATCTTTAGTCTCTAAAAGTATACTAAAATAAAGTGTGGTGTTTTTAGGACTAGATTCTTCATTGCGTGTACGCTCTACTTGCTTCTGAATTTTCTTTCTAACCAAATCATAAACTTCGGCTTTATCGGTTAATACAGCGCCAATTTGTTCGAAAGAACGAGATTCAAAAGCGGTCTGCGTTGCAGAAAATAATGCTTCCATACGTGCGTCTAAATCTTTAAGCTCTTTTACTTGACTAAATTTTAATTTCTTGTGGTTATTGTTAATATGCTTATGACTTACCTTAGAAATGTAATCTAAAGATTGCGTCATATCTTGTAGATAACCTAATATATTAATGTAGAAATTACTGGCTTCAAGACTAGGTTCTTCTAAGTTTTTAATGAAGTAGAAAATGTTATCTCTTAAATCATCAATTTCACTTGAAAGCTTTTCGATTTGTTTTCTATTTTTCTTTAAAAGTTTTAAATCTTGTACTGCTAAACCATTAATTGCAGAAGTATAGATTCTGTTGCCACGTTTTATAACGCTAGCAATATTTGAAGCACTTTCATGAATAACTCCTTGTGTAGAGCTACTTTCTGCTTTTTCTAGCTGATCTTCCTCTTTCATCAACTTAGAACTCTTACGATGCGATAAAAAGCTTCTTAATAACAATAATAGCGCTAAGACCAATAAGCCAACTAAAGCATAACCTTGTCCATGGTATAAGATGTAGGCCATAATAGCTGCAGCAACAAAAGCACTAAACGCGGTAAAAAACCATCCACCGATAACGTTAAGTACTCCGGCAACTCTATAAACAGCACTTTCACTTCCCCAAGCTCTATCTGCTAAAGAGGTACCCATAGCTACCATAAAGGTAACGTAAGTTGTAGATAGTGGTAACTTCATTGAGGTCGCAATGGAGATTAGGACACTGGCTACCATTAAATTTACAGCTGCTCTAACCAAATCAAAGGCAGGCATATCTTGTGTTTTTGCTACAACTTTTGGCTTTATAAATTGGGTATCTGCCCAAATTTTAAACGAGTTTGGCAAAATATGATTTAAACTATCTGATATAGCAATGGTGCCTCTAACGATACTTCGAGATAAAAAATTAGGTTCAAAACGTTCCTTTACTTCATCTTGTCTTGATAAATCTACCGAGGTTTTAACCACTGATCTAGCTTTGCTTGAGAACCATAAGGTTAACACCATTATAAGACCAGCTATCAATAATAAAACTGGTTGTGTTTTTACGGGTGCACTAAGTGCTGTCATTACATATTCAGTTGGTAAAGCTCCACTCGTAGACCATGCTTCGTAAGAATTGTAAGCGGCAATCGGAACACCTATAAAGTTAACGAGGTCATTTCCGGCAAAAGCGACAGCAAGAGCAAATGTTCCTACCACAATAATAACGGTGTAAATATTAGTTTTAAATACTTGAATTACTACATATGAGATGAGTGTTAAAACAACAAAGCTAATGCCCATAAGCGCTAACGGATTTGCTGAAATTAGACCCGTAAATTCAGCACTCATAAAACTGGCATTTTTCACCCCTTTAATTAAGATGAAATACAATATAGAGGTATTTGCTATACCACTAAATATGGCTCCATACCACGATGGTTTTTCTTGAAATTTAAACGAAAGCAATAACCTTGAGACGTATTGTATTATAGCACCAACTGTAAAGGCAACGGCTACAGAGAGAAGTATACCTAATATAATTTCAATAGCTTTAGAGTTATTAATATATATAGATAAATCCGTTATGGATTGCTCGCTATGGTTGTAAATTTTAATTAATGCCACGGCTACCGAAGCACCTAAAAGTTCAAAAACAATTGAAACTGTTGTTGACGTCGGCATGCCCAAGGTGTTAAAGAAATCTAGAAGTAGAATATCCGTTAACATTACAGCCATAAAAATGACCATAATTTCATCGAACATAAACTCGCCAGGATTAAAGATACCTTTACGAGCGACTTCCATCATACCGCTTGAGGTTAAGGCTCCAACGGCTACACCAATACTGGCAACTATCATTATGGTTTTAAATGATACCGCTTTAGATCCTATTGCAGAATTTAAAAAATTAACAGCATCGTTACTTACACCAACAACTAAATCTGCTACAGCTAAAAAAGCTAAGGCAGCAAGCATATAGATATAAAGGTTTTCCATTAAAAAGTATTAATAAAATTGAATGCAAAGTACCTTTTTTATTTCCAAGAGAATGTTATCTAAATGTTATTATTAGACCTTGCAAATGCAATATATAGTTAGTGTCTTTCGTATTTTGGGATTTTAAAAATGACCGATAAATAGGGGTGAAATGAGGATTTGATTTATATAAAAAGTGCACACATTAAAACGGTTGGCTTGTTTAAACTGATGTTTCGGCTTTTATGGTTTTTATAAGGTATGTAAAGTTAAAGTTTAGAGATTAAATGGAGTTGAACCATTTATTTTTATAATGTAAATTACGTATTTTGATATAAGTAGCTGAATAACAGTAAAATATAGATTCAATGTTAACTTAATGTTATGTAAATATTGCTTAAATGTAAAATTAATGTTATATTCGTAACGTAAATATTAATTAAATACCCAAATAGATATGAAAAAGATAGTCATAATATTAGTAATGTTGAGTGTAGGATTTACGTATGCTCAAAATAAAAATAAGCCACAATTAGAAAAGAAAGGTGATTTGTTAATCGCTACTTATTTTCATGATAATGGTGAAATACAACAAACAGGTGCCTTTGATGCCAATGGTAAACTGCAAGGCAAATGGACTAGTTTTGATGTAGATGGAAATAAATTAGCTGTTGCCACATACGATGCTGGTAAAAAAGTTGGAAAATGGTTCTTTTGGGAAGGTGATTCGCTAAAAGAAGTAGATTATAGAAACAATGCTATTGTAAGTGTTGTGGAATGGTCTAATGATAGAACACTGGTGTCTTTAGATTAATTATTATAAAATAAAGTTCAAAACAAAAAAACCGTCTCATAAGCTTATGAGACGGTTTTTTATTTTAATGAACGTTTGTATTCTGTTTAGAATCGTTTTGATCTAAATTAGAATTTTATAGCATAGCTTAAAGAGAATTCTACTCCTGGGCTATAATTGCTGAAAATTTGATCTTCGGCATTATAAGATTGATAGTTAGATCTTATTTCATCATTCAAAATGTTATCAACCTTCAAAGTGATCGTTCTGTTTTCCTTTTCTCCAAATGATTTTGAAAAGTTAAAGTTTAAACTATGGAAAGGATCTGTATATACGTCTGATACCTGACCAATACCAACAATTTGTAGTGTTTCTCCTTGAACATTATAATAAATACCAGACTGAATACCGTTTTTTGAGTAGCTTAATCCTGCATTAATTAAATATGGGGATTGACCCTGAAGCTGTCTTTTATCATCAATTTCTTCTCCATCACGCGCTGCAGAAAGTCTACCTTCATATTCAGCTTCGTTCATAGTTTGCTCAGACTCAATAACAGAAATGTTAGTGTTAAATGATAAGCTATTAAGGTTTTCATAGATAAAACCTAGATTTCTTCTAAATTCTAATTCTACTCCGTACACTTTAGCATCTCCAATGTTTCTAGGGATGACATCGTTAATGGCTTCCAATCCAAAAATAGTTAACTCAATAGGATTATCAAATGACTTGTAAAAACCACTTAGCGCAAGTAGGCCAGCATCTTCACTAAAAATTTCATAACGTAAATCGAAATTATCTACATAAGTTGTTTTTAGGTCAATATTACCATTGAATGTAATATTTGAAATAGGATCAAAAATTTGAGCTACAGAAGCTTCTTTGAATGACGGTCTAGCTGTAGATTTTGCATAAGATAATCTTAAATTTGTATTGTCATTAAGACTATAGATTAAGTTTAAAGATGGGAATAAATCCGCTTCGTCAATGATACGTTCATCGTCATAATTTATATCTCCAATAGTGTTACTACCTGTATAGTAACTATCATATTTTTCGAATCTTAAACCTAAAACACTTTTTAACTTATCTGTAATTTTAAATTCTTCTGAAACATAAGCAGCGTAAGTTGTAGCATAGGCGTTAAATGTGTTAGCAGGTTCAAAATTACTTACAACGTATGTACCACCTGAATTATCGGTTGTCCAGATATTCTCAGAAATTAATAAATTATCTGGGTTACCACTAAAAGCTGCGGCTGGTGTACCATCAATTCTTAAGCTGTATTGATTAATGTCAAAATCACGTTCCTTGTAAACTTGAGCTAAACCGGCTTTGAATTTAGCATCTTTATTAAATAATTGATGTTTCTTAGTAAAGTTCAGTTTAGATGATAAATTGTTTTCTTCTAAGTTTCTCCATATTCTTCTTGGTTCTCCAATACTTGGTCTAATAATATATTGGCCATCATCATATTCAAATAATGTAGAACGAACATCTTTATCATTAACTTTAACATTGGTTCCAGAAACACTCCAGTCGAGCTCATTTGAGCTTTCTGCACTAAACGCATGTGTACCAGATAACAATAAGTTGTTTACAGTTTTTTCTGTGTATTCTAAGTTGTCACTGTAGAAAAGAGCAGCGTTGGTTATAAAACTTTCTTGTTCAAATTTACCCGTTTTAGCAGTTCCATTCTGCACTTTTGTAAATACCGCTTTGTACTTTGAAAAATCACGTTTATAAGTTATTCCTGCTAAACCACTAATTAGAACATTTTCTTCAGATAAATACCCTTTCTGTAATCTATTAGGTACCAATTCTGTTTCACTTAAACTTTGTGGCTTAAATAAAAAGTTTTGGGTATAATCATCATATAAGGTAGTTTCTGCGTTGTAACTAATAGCTGCAATGTATCCTAATTTATGGTCTCCAATTTCAATTTGATTAGAGGTGCTAAATCCAAAATTGTAGTTCATAAAACTTGTGTCATTCTGTGCAGCCATTTCAGGCTCAAAACGTCTTGTCAATTCTGTTAATCTTGGGCTATTATCTGCTAAGGCAGGAATAGATGCTCCTAAAGCAATAGGGTCGTCTCGTAAACCATTGTCAAAACCTAAGAAATCAGTACCACTTTTACTTTGTGTAATAAAATCTGAATTAAAATGCATGCTTGGATTATAGCCAACACCAACACTTAAATTGTATTCTTCACGACTAGAAAAATCTTTGGTAACAATATCTACAACACCACCTGTAAAATCAGCAGGTAAATCGGCAGTTAAAGTTTTATATACTATTATATTTTCAATAAGATTAGATGGAAAAATATCTAATTGTACTGTATTTCTATCGGGATCTAAACCAGGAATATCCATACCGTTTAGAATTGATTTTGTATAACGATCTCCTAAACCTCTTACGTATACAAATTTTCCATCTTGTAATGACACTCCAGGTACTGATTTAACAGCACTAGCGACGTTAGACGCACCAGATTTTTTCATGGTTTCAATAGAGAGACCATCGAAAAGATTAACAGATTTACGCTGTAAGTTTAAAACAGCTGCCTCAGAGTTTCTTCTTATAGATGTAGAGACTACAACCTCATCTAAACTTTCTGAAGACGGATTTAAGGTGACGTTTATGGTAACTTCTGTATTCTCTTCAATAACGACATCGGTTATTTCCTTAGGCTGATAACCCACAAATGAATATACCAAAACATAAGTTCCAGGGTCTAGCTCTAATTCATAATTTCCGTCAAAATCAGAAGTGGTACCGATAGTAGTATTTTTTACCACAATATTGGCAAAGGGTAGAAGGTCATTAAATTCTGCGTCATAGATCTTTCCGGTTACCACACCAGTTTGAGAGAATCCAACTAAAGAAAATAGACTAAAAACTAATAACGTAAATAAATGTTTCATCTTAATATTTTAAAGTATAGAAAAAACTCATCTCTTTGACAGAGATGAGTTTGAAATTATTTTAATAGTACACCTAGTGTGTATTCAAATAAAATTATATTTCTTAATAGATTACTCAACTGTTGTATCATTCCACATTACTGAGTTGTCATCTCCAGAAGGGTAAACAACTTGCCAATTAGAAAAACTGATGTTATCAGCAGCATAATTTGCAGCAGAAGTAGCGTCATCTAATTCTACATCAGAACCAGCTCTGAATCCGTATGCATATACATTGTTGATTGTAGCTAAAGCACCATCTCTTAAATCAGAATATTCTCTGTTTCCACTTACACCATCAATTGTAGCAGAAGTATCACCAATCATTGTTAAACCGTCAATTGTAAATCCAGCTTGGAAAGAACCAGCAGGACCATCAATTTCCATAGCGTGATCTGTTACGTTTGTAGAAATTGTAAGTGCATTACTAATAGTTCCAGAGAACGCTTCATCTATGTCTAATAAATCATCAGCACAACCCCAAACGATTGGGTTAGATACGTTAACAGCACCTGCAAACCATTCGATACCATCATCTAAGTTAGCAACAACTTCAATGTTAGAAATTGTAGTACCGCTACCAACACCACCAAGTGTTAAACCGTTGATTTCGTTATCTGATCCGATTACAGCACCACCATGTCTGATAGAGATGTAGTTTAATACACCAGAGTCGTCAGCATCATTTGTTCCACCGTAAGAACCTGGCTCAGTTGCAGGTAATCCTTCTATTTGTATAGATTCTGCATCACCAGAAAAAGAACCTTGTGCTTTACCTAATACTAAAACTCCACCCCATAAAGCTCTATCATCGATAGAAAGGTTTGTTCCTGCGTTAGTTCCTAAAGCGATGTTATCACTTTCTGCAGTAAAGATAATTGGAGCACTAGCTGTTCCGTTTGCGTTAATCATACCTCCTTGAGCTACAATTAAAGCAGATGCGTTAGATCCTGTAGATTCAGCACCTTTAATAATTGTACCTGGCTCAATAGTTAATGTTACACCTTCTTGAACATAAACTTTACCATCTAAAATATGAAATCTGTCATTTGTCCAAGTTTCATCAGCTGTAATAAAACCAGAATGTGTTTCGTCTGCTTGTGGGCTATCAACAGTCCAAGTTGGATTGTCGTAAGATAAACCATCAATAGCAGCTGCCATTTGGCTCGCTGTGTACGTCCATCCAAATACATTTAAATCAGCACCTGTAGTTTGTGCACCTTGTGCAACTGCAGAAGACCAAGCATCTGCATCGTCAGAGAAACTAATAGTTGGTGATACATCGTCATCACTACCTGAGTTATCATCATCACTACTACAGTTAAATGCGATAAGCGAAAATGTAAGTAAGAAAAATAAGTTTTTAATTGTTTTCATTTTGTTTTTGTTCATTAAATGTTATGCTGCAAAGAAACTCTGATTATGGTTTTTTAAGGTTATTTGAAAATTAAAGATTCGTGACTAAAAGGTTAGGTGATTGTTAGCTTAGTATTAAGCGATTTCATATTTAGGATACAATTACATAACATTACAATTTCTAATATCTATATAAGCTTTATGCAATCAATTGTATAGCAATTTATATATCTTGCATCTTCTAATAATTAAATTATGAACTGGGAACAATTACTCTCTTTAAAACGCTTTGGTGATACCAATAAAAGATTAAGAAAAGAACAAGATGAAACTCGTTTGGGTTTTGAAGTTGACTATGACCGTATCATATTTTCTTCAGAATTTAGAGGGCTTCAAGATAAAACCCAAGTGGTGCCTTTGTCTAAAACCGATTTTGTGCATACGCGGCTAACACATAGTTTAGAGGTGAGTGTTGTAGGACGGTCTTTAGGACGTAGAGTTGGACAGTTGTTATTAAAAAAACATCCACAATTAGAAAATGTTCATGGTTATAAGATGAATGACTTTGGTGCAATTGTAGCAGCAGCAGCTTTGGCACACGATATCGGAAATCCACCTTTTGGTCATTCGGGCGAAAAAGCAATAGGCTCGTATTTTAGTGAAGGTAGTGGTGCTGCTTTTAAATCGCATTTAACTGAAAAAGAATATCAAGATTTATGTGATTTTGAAGGTAATGCCAATGGTTTTAAAATATTAACGGAAAGCCGAGAGGGAAGAGAAGGTGGTTTAAGATTAAGTTATGCCACACTTGGTGCTTTTACAAAGTATCCTAAAGAGTCACTACCTAAGAAACCAACCTCTCATATTGTAGATAAGAAATATGGCTTTTTTCAGAGTGAAAAGCGAATGTTTGAGAGCATCGCGTCGGAGTTAGGTTTAAAAAAACGAAGTGATGAATATTTAAGCTACCATAGACACCCTTTAGCATTTTTAGTTGAAGCAGCTGATGATATTTGTTACACTATTATTGATTTTGAAGATGGTATTAATCTAGGTTTAATTGATGAAGATTACGCGTTAGAATATTTAATAAATTTAGTAAGAGGTAGTATTAAAACGGAAAACTATCATGCATTAAAAACTACCGAAGATCGTGTAAGTTATTTACGTGCTTTAGCTATTGGAAGATTAATTGATGAGGCGGCAACTTTATTTATGACACATGAAGAGGATATTTTGGCTGGTAAATTTGAAACAGCCTTATTAGATGTTAGTCAGTATAAAGCACAAATTAAAGATATTATCAATATTAGTATTAAAAACGTGTACTGCTCTAAAGAAGTTATAAATAAGGAGATTGCAGGTTATAAAATATTAAATCAATTGTTAGAGTCATTTGGTAAAATGGCACAACATTATTTTGAAGATAAGATGTCTAATTACGATAATTTACTACTTAGTATTCTGCCAGAGACAGTGAAATTAGGTAATGAATCTTTGTATAAGAATCTATTAGCAGTGTGTCTTTATATATCTAAACTTTCGGATACTAATGCTATGCTATTGCATAAAAAATTACAAGGCCAAATATTGTAGATGTGCATTTCGTCGAATAAATTTGTTTTTCAGCGGTTTTTTGATTTAATTTACCTCATAATCAACCCCTTAAAAAACCTACTTATGAAAAATAATATACTTGGAGGGCTTGTCATTTTCTTAGTGGTAGTGACTTGTTTATTGATGTTAGACGATATTTCAAGCAAAAAAATGGAGCAAACGACTTACGAGGCTGTTAAAAATGAGAAGGTAGAAACTCATACGGATTTAGCCATTGTTGATAAGGAAAAATAAATCTTCAATTTCCTTTGTAATAGATGCAGCATCTAGTTTTTGCAATTGCATTAATTGGTTTGTCGAGCCATGTTCTATAAATTGATCTTCAATACCTAAGGTTACAATCTTGTGCTTGTAGTCGTGTTTATTTGCAAATGCCAAAATAGCACTACCAAAGCCACCAACGATGGTGCCATCTTCAACTGTAATAACAGCTCTATGGTTTTTAAATACCTTATGCAAAAGGACTTCATCTAAGGGTTTTACAAATTGCATATCGTAATGACTAATAGCATCTGCGATATCTAAACCAACAATGGCATCTTCAATAGTTTTAGCAATAGTACCTATAGATAAAACAGCAATTTGAGTGCCTATTTTTAAACCATTGCCTTTTCCTATTTCAATAGCTTTAAATGGTTTTTTCCAATTAAGTAAGTGACCACGACCTCTTGGATAACGTATAGCAATTGGGAAATCTATGCCTAATTGCACAGTGTACATTATATTTCTTAGGGCTATGGCATCTTTTGGTGCAAAAATTACCAAATTAGGAATGCAATTAAGATAAGCTAAATCGAAAATACCATGATGTGTAGCACCATCTTCACCGACTAATCCTGCACGATCCAAACAAAAAATTACGGGTAGATTTTGTAAAGCGACATCATGTATAACTTGGTCGTATGCACGTTGTAAAAACGTAGAGTAAATATTGCAAAACGGGATAAGACCTTGTGTCGCCATACCAGCAGCCATCGTTACAGCATGTTGTTCTGCAATACCAACATCGAATGCACGATTTGGAATCCTGGACATCATATACTTTAAGGAACTGCCAGTTGGCATCGCAGGAGTAATACCAACAATGCTTTCATTTTGTAAAGCCAGTTCTACAATAGTTTCTCCAAATACATCTTGAAATTTAGGTGGTTGTTTTTCCTTAGATTTTAAAGGTAACTCACCAGTTTTAGCATCAAATTTACCAGGAGCATGGTATTTTACTTGGTCTAATTCTGCTTGTTTTAAACCTTTTCCTTTAGTCGTAATGATGTGTAAAAACTTAGGGCCTTTTACCGTTTTAAGTCGTTTTAACTCGGATAGAAGTGTAGGTAAATCATGGCCATCAATAGGACCTGAATAATTAAAGTTTAAGGCTTCAAATATATTGTCTTGTTTTTCAGTGCCCTTTTTTACGTTGGTTAAGTATTGTTTTAAAGCACCAACACTCGGATCAATTCCGATAGCATTATCGTTAAGAATAACGAGTAAGTTAGCATTAGTTACTCCAGCATGATTTAAGCCTTCAAAAGCCATTCCGCTTGCAATTGAAGCATCACCAATAACGGCAATGTGGTGCTTGTCTTCCCCTTTTAATTGTGAGGCAATCGCCATTCCTAATGCAGCGGAAATTGAGGTGGATGAATGTCCAACGCCAAAAGTATCATACACGCTTTCACTTCGTTTTGGGAAACCGCTAATACCTCCTAGTTGTCTATTGGTATCAAAAACAGCTTTTCTACCAGTAAGAATTTTGTGTCCATACGCTTGGTGGCCTACATCCCAAATAAGTTGATCTTCTGGAGTGTTAAATACATAATGTAAGGCAATTGTTAATTCTACAACACCTAAACTAGCTCCTAAATGGCCTTCTTTTGTAGCCACGATATTTATTATAAAATTGCGTAACTCTTTTGCCAGTTGCGGTAAAGCTTTTTGTGGTAATTGACGTAAATCCTCTGGCAGATTAATATGGTTAAGAAGTTTTTTCATTTAAATACAAATGTACTATAAGCAATTTATTTTATTATTGATTTAGAATCGTATTTTTACAACTATGATAAACCCATTTGACGACACTTACTTTATGAAAAAAGCACTTCAGGAGGCTGAGATGGCTTTTGAAAAAGGTGAAATACCAGTTGGAGCAGTAGTTGTAGTAGAAGATAGAATCATTGCGCGAACGCATAACCTCACCGAATTACTAAACGATGTTACCGCACATGCCGAAATGCAGGCCATTACTTCTGCAGCAAACTTTTTAGGAGGGAAGTATCTTGCAAAATGTACATTATACGTTACTTTAGAGCCGTGTCAAATGTGTGCGGGAGCGTTGTATTGGAGTCAGGTTGCTAAAATTGTCTATGGCGCAGCAGACCACCAACGTGGCTTTAAAACCATGGGAACACAGTTGCACCCTAAGACTGAAGTAGTTGGTGGTATTTTAGCAAATGAAGCTGCTGCATTAATGAAACGATTTTTTATTGAAAAACGCAATTTGAATTAATAGTTATTAGGATTTAAAATAAAGATATACAATGAAAACACATACCATAATAATATTATCTTTAGTATTTGTTTTGGGTTGTAAAAGCAATCAAAATAATGCTAAAATGAAAACGATAGAACCAATTGTAATTGCTAAAGGAAATTTGCATGGAGCAGGATCTGAAGGAATAGATAAGCAAAATATAATTATAGATAACCAAGCCGATTGGGAAAATTTAATATCTAAAATGGATAAGGTAAACAAGGTCTCTGAACAGTTTACAGAGACTAAGATTGACTTTTCTAGTTATACTGTTATCGCTGTATTTAATGATGTAAAGGGGAGTGGAGGACATCGTATAACATTAGATATTTTGGCAAATTCGGAAAGCACCTTAGTGGTTACAAAATTTCATAGTCCTTCAGGAAATGCTACAAGTGTAATGACACAACCTTATTATATTGCTAAAATATCTAAAACAGAACGTCCTATAATTTTTCAGTAGATTATAAAAATCTAAGAACCCATAGTTAAAATTTAGGCAAAAAAAACGCCCAACCATAGGTTGAGCGTTGAAACTTTTAAGATATATGCTTATAGTACTTGCACGTTAGCAGCTACTAATCCTTTTCTTCCTTCTTCTTCATCGTACTCTACATTGTCACCTTCGCGTAATTCTACGCCATTAAGGTTTGATACATGTACGAAGATGTCTTTTCCTGTTTCTTCGTTGGTAATGAATCCAAATCCTTTTGAATCATTAAAAAATTTAACTGTTCCAGTCATTATAATATAAATAAAAATTAAAGTACAAAGATAAAATAAAAATCCATTGGTGAAAAATTGTTTCTTGTTTTATGATTTTTTTGTTGAATTGTTGGTTATTCTGTTATTTTTTTGAATGACCTTGATTATCACGCATTTTCTCAAGATTTTCTTTAGTGAGCATATAGTCTTTAACGTCTTTATCCTTCCATCTATAGTATGAAAACAATGGGAAAACAACGAAAAATAAGCCCATCACTCCAAAACCTATTAGTTTCTGATCGTAATCAAGATCTAAAATTAAGCCACAAACGATACTTGTAAACGAAGCTAAAAAGGCAATAAATGTGATTATTTTTATGGGTTTCATGGTGTTAAATTTATCTATAATCTATTGTGATTTTAGGATGTAAAATTAATTAATTCGGTACGATATGCCGTTAATAACTTTGATTTAGACACAAAACCGTAGTATTTATTGTCTTTTATAACCGGAAGATTCCATGCTTTTGAAGTATGAAATTTTTTCATAACCTTATGCATATCATCTTTTTCATATATAATATAATCTGGAGCTTGATGCATAAAGGTTTCAACGGTTGTTGATTCGTATAAACTTTGATCAAACATAACAGAGCGGATATCATCAAGGAGAATTATACCTACAAACATGCCTTTAGAATCCGTAACAGGAAATAAGTTTCTACTCGACTTTGAAACGGCATGTTTTAACATATCTCCAAGACTCATGGTTGGATGCAACGCTATAAAATCTTTCTCTATCACCGAATCTAAGGTCATGACGGTAAGAACCGTTTGATCTTTATCGTGAGTTAATAAATCGCCGCGTTCTGCTAACTCTCGTGTGTAAATAGTATGTTCCATATAGGTTTTTGTAATCATATATGAAATTGCAACTGTAATCATTAATGGTAAAAAGAGAATATATCCTCCGGTAATTTCGGCGATTAAGAATATCGCTGTTAATGGTGCGTGTATAACGCCAGCGATTAATCCTGCCATACCAATTAAAGTAAAGTTGGCTTCAGATATTTGGTGTCCTAGACCAATGTTGTTTATAATTTTGGCAACTACATTTCCTAGGGCGCTTCCCATCACCATGGTGGGTACGATAACTCCACCAACACCACCAGCGGCAAATGTGGTAGTCATAGCAATGGCTTTAAATATGGTGAAACCAATAAGAAGTACGATAACGATCCAAATATTATCTGCATAATTGTCAAACGGATTTGACCCTAAGGCATGTAGATAATTACCTTCAAATAGATCTTTGGTAAAACTTAAACCTTCACCATATAAAGGTGGAATAAAATATAGCATTATACCAATTGCGATACCACCAACGATTAACTTGGTAAATCGTGAGTTAAAACGATCAAAAAACGCATATATGGCAAAATACATTTTGGTAAAATATATAGAGGCTATTCCTGTTGCTAAACCTAATATCATATAAAAAGCTGTATCTCTTGGGTTAAACTTTTCCGTAACATTGAAGTTAAAAAGTAATTCATCACCCAAGAAAAAGTAGGATGTTAAAACAGAAGATATAGACGCAATTAATAAAGGAAGCAGCGATGCAAATGTAAGGTCTAAACTAAAAATTTCTACGGCTAATACTATAGCAGCAATAGGTGATTTAAACATAGAGGCCACAGCTGCTGCAGTAGCACAAGCAATAAGTAAGGTGCGTGTTTTTTTATCAACGTGCAGAATACGACTTAAGTTGGAACTTAGCGAAGAACCAGAAGTTATTGCAGGTCCTAATAATCCAACGGATCCACCAAAACCAACAGTAATAGGAGCCATTATTAAAGGATGATAAATAAGTTTGTAAGATAAAAGTCCCTTTTGTCTTAGTAAAGCATAAAGTAATGATGGTATAGCTCGTTTTATATATGGTGGAATAGAGGGTGTCATACTTTTATGAAACATATATTTTGCTAAAAGATAGACCAGAAATAAACCAATTACAGGAAGTATAAAATAGAGCTGATTTTTAGAAAATATGATCCCTTCTTCTAAACCAGATTGAATGGCATAAGTAATGTTTTTTAACGTGACCGCAGCAACACCAGTTAATAAGCCAACAGCAGTACTTAATATATAAACAAAGTTTTTTTGCGATATATATTTGTACCGCAATAAAAGCAATTGTCTTATGAATGATTTTGTTGGCATCGTTTAAAAAAGACCTGTTAGGTTGTACATTTTAGCATTGCTAAATACACAACCTACAGGTCTACCTATTTATTTTATTGAGTATGTAAACTCATATACCAAATATACAATTTTGAGAAAGCATTTCCCAATAGGTATATTATGGTTTCAAATTAAGCTTTAAATTAAGCTCGTCTAGTTGTTCTTTATCGATTGGAGCCGGAGCATCAATCATTACATCACGTCCAGAGTTGTTTTTAGGAAAAGCGATAAAATCTCTAATGGTTTCTTGTCCACCTAAGATTGCAACTAATCGGTCTAAACCAAAAGCTAAACCACCATGTGGAGGTGCTCCATATTCAAAAGCATCCATTAAAAATCCAAATTGCGCTCTAGCTTCATCTTCAGAAAACCCTAAGTGTTTTAGCATTATAGCCTGTGTTGCTTTATCGTGTATTCTAATAGAACCTCCTCCGATTTCGTTTCCGTTTAACACTAAATCGTAGGCGTTTGCTTTCACTTCTCCAGGATTGGTGTCTAATAATTCTAATTGTCCAGGTTTTGGTGAAGTAAATGGATGGTGCATCGCATGGTAATGCCCTGTCTCTTCATCTAATTCTAATAAAGGAAAATCAATAACCCACAATGGAGCAAATGTTTTAGGATCTCTTAAGCCTAAACGTTCTGCTAATTCCATACGTAGAGCACTTAATTGAGCTCTTACTTTATTGGTCTCGCCAGATAATACACAAACTAAATCTCCGGGTTTTGCTCCTGTAATTTCAGCCCATTTAGCTAAATCGTCTTGGTCATAAAATTTATCTACAGAAGATTTAAACGTACCGTCATCATTACAGCGTGAATAAATCATACCCATAGCGCCAACTTGCGGGCGTTTTACCCACTTAATTAAGTTGTCTATTTCTTTTCGTGTAAAGGCATTTCCGCCAGGAACAGCAATACCAACTACTAATTCTGCTGAATTAAATACTCCAAAATCTTTGTGCTGAGTGACTTCGTTTAATTCGCCAAACTCCATTCCAAATCTAATGTCTGGTTTGTCGTTTCCGTATAAACGCATGGCATCATCATATAGCATTCTTGGAAATTTGTCAACCTCAACACCATTAACTTCTTTTAGTAAATGACGAGTTAAGCCTTCAAAAACGTTAAGTATATCTTCTTGCTCAACAAACGCCATTTCACAATCTATCTGTGTAAATTCTGGTTGTCTGTCTGCTCGTAAATCTTCATCTCTAAAACACTTAACAATCTGAAAGTATTTATCCATGCCACCAACCATCAATAATTGTTTGAAGGTTTGTGGTGATTGAGGAAGTGCGTAAAATTGTCCTTCGTTCATACGAGAAGGGACTACAAAATCACGTGCTCCTTCTGGTGTAGATTTAATTAAATATGGTGTTTCAACTTCAATAAATCCATCGTTGGATAAATAGTTTCTAACCTCTTGAGCCACTTTAGCTCTAAAAATTAAGCTGTTTTTTACAGGATTACGACGAATATCGATATAACGATACTTCATGCGCAAATCATCACCTCCATCTGTTTTGTCTTCAATAGTAAAAGGAGGCACTAAAGAACTGTTTAAAATTGTTAATTCTGAAACAACGACTTCAATATCACCAGTTGGTATATTAGGATTTTTTGAAGCACGCTCAATAACATTACCTTTAACTTGGATTACAAACTCGCGTCCTAACTTTGACGCCTTGTCCATAATGGCTTTTGGTGTGCGTTCTTCATCAAAATAGAGTTGGGTGATACCATAGCGATCGCGAAGATCTACATAAATCATAAAACCTTTATCTCGGACACCTTGAACCCAACCGGCAAGTGTAACTTCTGTATTGCTGTGTGATGCTCTTAATTCACCACAATTGTGACTTCTGTACATAGATTTTTATTAGAATTGCAAAAGTAAAAAATCCGAAGTAAAGACTTCGGATTTTTCTGTTTAAATAATGGATTTCAATTAATCTTCAATGCCAAGTTGAGAAGCTTCTTCTATTTGAGGATTTTGATGAGCTTCAAACGTCCTTAAGGGTTGTGAGGTTAGTTTTCTTCGTCCCCACATTTTAAGCTTCACACTTAAAAAGAATAATATTGGTACTACAATTAAAGTTAAAAAGGTAGCTACAAGTAAACCATAAATAACAGTCCAAGCTAAAGGTCCCCAAAAAACCACATTGTCACCACCCATATAAATGTTGGCATCAAAATCTGCGAACAATGTAAAGAAGTTTATGTTTAGGCCAATGGCTAATGGAATTAATCCTAAAATAGTTGTTATAGCAGTTAATAATACAGGTCTTAACCTTGCTTTACCAGCTTTAACAATGCTTTCAAAAAGATCTTCGGTTTTTAAATAATCATCTTCTTTGAGGTTTAATTCATTCTTTTTACGGTCAATTAATAGTTGGGCATAATCTAATAGTACCACACCATTGTTAACCACAATTCCCGCTAATGAAATAATACCTACCATGGTCATCATAATTACAAAGGCACTACCAGAAATTACAATACCACCAAAGACACCAATAAAACTTAAGAAAATAGCAATCATAATGATTGTAGGTTTCGATATGGAGTTAAATTGAAATATTAAAATGAAGAAAATTAATCCAAGACCTGTAAAAAAGGCTCCCATTAAAAAGGCCATTTGCTTGTTTTGCTCTTCAATCTGCCCAGTATAATCAATATGAATATCATCGGACAAACCTTCATAACTTTTCATTTCATTTTGAATTTGAGCTACAATGGCTCCTGCATCTGTATAACCAGGAGATAATGCGGAATAGACTGTAACCACACGTTTGGTATCTTTGTGCTTTATGGCACTAAAACCAGAGTTGTTTTTTTGTTTTGCTACTGTAGATAACGGAATTTCTTTAATCTGACCTGTATTATCTCTAAAGGTAATATTCTGATTAAAAAGTGCACTTTTATCATAACGATTTGCCTCATTAAAACGCACATAGATATCAAAGTCATCACCATCTTCTTTGTAAATACCAGCTTTAGATCCGAAGATGGAATTACGTAATTGATCACCAATCTGTTTGGCTGACACTCCTAATTCACCTGCTTTTTTTCTGTCAATTTCAACCAACATTGTTGGTTTGTCTTTATTTACATCGATTTTAAGTTCGTCTATACCTGGAATGTTTTTTGAATTGATAAACGAACGCATTTGTTCTGCTGTAGCAATTAATTCATTGTAATCGTTGCCTTGCAGTTCAATGTTAATAGGAGATCCTGCGGGAGGTCCATCTGCATTTTTCTCTACTGAGATTAAGACACCAGGATAAATGCCAACAAGTGCTTCTTGTACTTTTTGGCGTAGTAATTCACTATCCTCTCCACGTCTATACTTATATTCTCGCATAGAAGCCGTAATCTTAGCCTTATGTGGCATTTCTGCTCCAGAGCCCATGTCTGTTTGTGGGTTTCCTGCTCCTTCACCTACTTGAGATACAGCACTTTCTACTAAAAAGTTTCTGCCATCGTCCATAAAGCGATCAGCATTGATGACTTCATAGACGCGTTTCTCAATTTGTTTGGTGATCGCATTTGTTTTTTCTATAGCTGTACCTTGAGGATATTCTATATAGACAATAATTTGATTCGGTTTATTATCTGGAAAAAATTCTACACTAGTACGTTGTGTGGATAGTGAAATACCAAAAGCGATAAATGCAGCTATCAACAACAAAAATGTACTGATGGTTAAAATGTAAGGTTGTTTTTTAGATAACGCATTTCGTAAACGACGCTCGTACCAATTTTCTAACCGCACTAAGGCTTTAGTCTGAAATTTGTTAGCCCATCCTCTAATAAAAAGTCGGTATGCCCAAAGCATAATTGCTGTAAACACCATAATGGTTCCCATACCACGGTAAGGACCTCCCATGATGAGAATTAAGATTCCAAGACCGGCTACAATGATAGAAATTTTAATAATTTGCTTCAACGGCATATCCTTGTCCTCAGTGGTCATATAGCGCGATACAAGTACTGAATTAAAAAATATAGCAACCGCTAATGACGAGCCTAAAACAATGGATAAGGTTATAGGTAGAATCTTCATAAATTCGCCCATAATTCCTGGCCAAAGTCCTAATGGTACAAAGGCAGCGACCGTTGTTGCTGTTGAAATGATGATAGGAAAGGCAATTTCTCCAATACCTTTTTTAGCCGCTTCCACACGATTCATACCTTCATCTTCCATTAAACGATAGACGTTTTCAACCACCACAATACCATTATCCACTAACATACCAAGTCCCATGATAAGTCCAAAAAGTACCATAGTATTTAAACTATAGCCAATCATGCCTAAAATCATAAGCGACATAAACATAGACATAGGTATAGCAAACCCAACAAATAGGGCATTTTTAAAACCTAAAAAGAACATTAGTACGGTGACCACCAAGATTACCCCAAAGATGATATTATTTACTAAGTCATCTACCTGTCCGATAGTTACAGACGATTGGTCGTTGGTTATGGATACTACAACATCTTGTGGAAATTCATTTTCAATAGCATCTTGTACAATAACTTGAATTTGTTCTGCTGCAGCCACCATGTTTTTACCAGCACGCTTTTTTACATCTAGCATAACTACTGGTTTTCCAGATTTTCTGGCATACGTGGTTTTGTCCTCTTCTTTAAAAGATACAGAAGCTACATCTTTTAAATAGATAGGATTGTTATTATCCGATTTTACTACAAAATTTTCAAGTTCCGAAGGGGTTTCAATTTCACCAATAATTCTTATAGTTCGTCTTTGTCCACTGGCTTTTAAGTTTCCTGCCGATTGTGTAATATTTCCATTACCAATAGCACCAAGAATATCATTAAATGTAACTTTGGCTGCCATCATTTTATAAATATCAACAGCAACTTCTACTTCTTTTTCTTGAGCACCTCTAATGTCTGCCTTTTTAATTTCTTGTAAATCTTCTATTTCATCTTGAAGATATTCGGCATAATCCTTTAATTTTTCAATTGGATAATCACCCGAAATATTAATGTTTAAGATGGGCATTTCTTCCGAAAGACTCAATTCAAAAACATCGGGTTCTACTTTTGCTCCGTTAAAGGTTGGCCAATCTTCACTGGCAGTTTCTGAATCTATTTCGTCCTTAACCTTTTGTTTGGCTTGTTCTACCGTGATGTTTTCGTCAAATTCTATGACTACCATAGAGTAATCTTCTTGTGATGTTGATGTAATTTCTACAACATTACTAACGGTTTTTAATTTATCTTCAACCGGATCTGTTATAAGTTTTTCAATATCTTCAGCGGTGTTTCCAGGATAAATGGTACTGACATATATTTTTGTTTCATTAACCTCTGGAAAAGATTCTCTTGGCATGTCGAAAAAAGCCGAAATACCCAAGTAGAAAAAGACAGCAATAAGCACATACATTGTGGTTTTATTATTAATTGCCCACGATGACCATCCAAATTCCTTTTCGGTGTTTTTTTTGTTGTTTTTAGTCATTTGTCTTTATGTTTTAGACGTTTGAATTATTGGTTGATGTTTTGAAGATTAAGTGCCATTAGCATAGGCTTTTAATTCTTCTCGTCTATGTTAAGTACCTCTACAGACTGCCCATCTCGTACTCTTCTTGCTCCTTCTTTAATAATCTCTGCTCCATCATTAAGTCCTTCTAAAACTTCAATAATATCGCCTTGTGTTTTTCCTGTTTTAATGATAACACGTTCTGCTGTACCAATACCTCGAGCGTCTTTGTCTGAAACGACATACACGTATTGTTCTCCTTCTGAATTTTCAGAAACCACACTTTGTGGAATTAATATGGCTTTTTCGTTGGTATAATCGTTAATTTTTAGTCGAGCAGATAGGTTGGGTTTAATAGATTTATCTTTATTAGGTATTTCAACTTCAACTTTAAATGTTCGGTTTGCAGGATTAATAAAATCACCAGCTTGACGAATTTTTGTTTCTATCGTTTTTCCCAAAACAGGAATATTTACACTTACATTTTTACCTTTTGTAACATCCGAAACGTAACGTTCTGGCACTTCAGTTTCAATATACATATTGTCTAAATTTACAATACGCATAAGTGGTGATTGCCCTGCAGCCACTACTGAACCCTGTTCTGTAATGATATCGTCTATAGTACCAGAAAAAGGAGCTTTAACTGTAGTTTTAGCAATTTGTTGCTTTAATTGATTAACCGCTTCTTCTTGTGATTCGTAAGTAGATTTTGATTGTAAAAACTGAATTTCACTACCAATATTTTGTTCCCATAAACGTTGTTGACGCTCGTAAGTAGTCTTAGCCAATTCTGCCTGGATTTTTAATTGTGATAGTTGCTGACTTAAGCCACCATCATCAATCTTTGCTAATGTTTGTCCTTTAGTTACTTTTTGGCCCTCTTTGACATACACATTCGTTAAAATACCGCTGTACTCTGGCGTAATCGTTAATAGGTCTTTAGTGGTAACATTTCCTTGTAATTCTAATACGTGATTAAATACTTCTGGTTCGGTTTTAATCGTTGTAATTAATGGAACATGTTTTACCGTATCTAAGGTTTTTATTTTTTCATCTAAGAGTTTAATCTTATCGTTTATGGCTTGCTGTTCTCCTACAAGCTCTCCTCGTTTTGCTCTTAAGGTTTCGAGATTACCAGTTTCAATGACGTTTTCTACAGAGTTTTTCTTTTCGCCAGAGCAAGACACTGTAAGAAGTGCAAGTATGAATAGAGAGAATATATATTTCATTTTAAATAGTGATTTTTTAATATTATTTGATTGGTGTGTTTAATACGGTTTCTAAAGCCGCTTTAGAGTTTATAACATCTAACATAGCTTGCAATAATTCTTGTTGTGCAGAATAGAGTTGTGTTTGTGCCTGTCTAAGCTCGAAACTAGAACCTATGCCTTCAAAAAATTTAGTCTGATTTTTGGTTTCTATACGTTCTGCAAGAGATAAATTCTGTCTTTTGTTATCGTAATCTTCAATAGCAAATTGATAATCGCTTTTAGCAGATGCAATTTCAAGTTTAATGCGTTGTTCTGTTTCTGTTAAATCCGTTTCAGCTTTTTCAAGATTGATTTTTGCACGTTGTGTTGACGCGCTTCGCATACCAGAACTAAAAATTGGAATACTTAGAGTAACACCAAATGCCGAGGTTCCGATCCAGCGTTGATCTTTATCAAAATAGCTAAATTCGTTACTGTTACCAACATAGGCGCCATTAATATAGGCACTTAAAGTTGGAAGTGCTTTACTTTGTTCAAGTTTTACAAGTAATTCTTTAGAAACTTTATCGTTGTTTGCAATTTTATAATCTATATTATTCTCTACATTAGTTTCTGTATTAAGAATGTCGAGATTAATGTTTTTGTCGGTTAAGGTTTCTAAAGTGTCTGTTAAAATAGTATCGTTATACACATCAATACCCAAATTAATATTTAACATTTGGAGAGCGATATGTTGAAGACGTTCTGTTCTATTTAAATTACTTTTTAAACCAGACAATGTAATTTGTAATTGCTCTACACTTTCTTCTTCTTCTAATCCGTTTTGAAAGATTTTTTCGGTTTCAAAAAGGTTTTTTTCTAAGACCGCTACGTTTCGTTTTAAAATCTCAACACTTTCATTGGCTAATAGTACATTGCCATAAGCATCGATAACGGCTTTTCTTACCTCTAAGTCTGTTTTGGTTTTGGCGTTTTCAGAGATTTCTAAAAATACTTTTGCAGATTGTAATCCTACAATATAAGAACCGTCAAAAAGCAACTGATTTAAGGTTACTGATGGGTTCATAGTTTGTTTGGCACCAAAATCTACCACACCATCCTGGTCAAAATCAATAGCATCAAACTGTTGTTTAATGTTATTGGTATAGTTGATACTGGCATCAATTTGTGGTAAACCTGTTGCTGTGGTTTCCCATTTTTGCTTTTTTGCGGCATCAATATCTCTAGCAGCATTTATGGCAGATCTATTATTCTCTAAAGCGTAATCGATGGCTTCTTGCAACGATAAACGAATAGGCTGCTCTTGTGCAAAGCCAGTTTGGAAAATAATAAAACCTATTATTAGCGTTATTGTTTTTTTCATAGGTTATTCGAGGTTGGAATTTAATTCTGTTAGTGTTTCTAATCCTTTGGTTGAGCAAATGCCTCTTACATGGTATTCTATATAATTATTCATGAGGTCTTTCATAGTATATGTATCGCGTGGAAAAATAGTCTGATCCTTTAAAGAAAGCATACCATTAAAGTACATACGCGCTATAAAATCTACATCTATAGTGTCTCTGTAAAGTTGCAGACTTACACCACGTTCTAAATTGCGCGTAACGCAATTAATCATCTTTTCAAATTGTTTGCCTTTTAATGATGCATAGATTTTTGGATAGTACTTTTGAAGTTGATACTGTGGAGACGATTTTTCGTCTTTTAGATTCAACATTACAAATCGTTTTATCTCATAAATTTCTTCTATCGGATTTTGATTGAGATTGCAAATACAATCTATACCAGTTGAAATTTTTTCAAAAACATACATAGCAGTGGCTTCTACTAATTTAGTTTTATTCTGAAAATGTTGGTAAATGGTTTTTTTAGAAATACCCATTTCATTTGCAATATCATCCATGGTGACACTCTTAAACCCTAAGTTTAGGAACAATTCAGTGGATTTTATTATAATTTTATCTTTCATTAGTGGTACTTCGCGATTTGGTTGTCGCATTAACGAGGGCAAAACTACGGCAGGAAACTTTAAAAACCAAAAAAGTTTCCAAAGTTTTAATGATTTTTTAACACCGCTAACATTAGTTTAAAATATGTTTAATGCATTATTTTTGTCTTATGGAACATATTGAGAAGTACCAAAAGTCCTTTCTAAAGTATTTGGAAAGTTTTACAGTAGATAGAGAACCTAAAAATTTATACAATCCTGTTAATTATATTTTAGAATTAGGAGGAAAACGATTACGACCTATTTTAACATTAATGGCGGCTGAGGTCTTTGGCGAAACTACGGAGAACGCATTGGATGCCGCTTTATCTATAGAGGTATTCCATAATTTTTCTTTAGTACATGATGATATTATGGACGATGCACCATTGAGACGCGGGAAACAAACGGTTCATGAAAAATGGGATTTAAATACCGGAATTCTTTCTGGTGATGCTATGTTAATTATGGCCTATCAGTTATTTGAGAACTATGATGCCGAGACCTTTCAAAATTTAGCAAAGCTATTTAGTAAAACCGCCTTAGAGGTGTGTGAAGGGCAGCAATATGATATCGATTTTGAAACACGTGAAGATGTTACAATTGCTGAATATCTAAAAATGATTGAATGTAAAACAGCTGTTTTGGTTGGTGCAGCTATGCAAATGGGTGCTATTGTAGCTAGAGCTTCTGTTGAGGATCAAAAAGCTATTTATAATTTTGGACGCCTTCTAGGTATCGCTTTTCAGTTGCAAGACGATTATTTAGATGCCTTTGGCAATCCTGAAACGTTTGGCAAACAAGTTGGTGGAGATATTATTGAAAATAAAAAAACGTATTTATATCTAAAAACTTTGGAGTTAGGCACTACTGACAATGGTGCAAACTTACAAGCGTTTATGTCTCAGTCAAATCTGTCTAATGCCGATAAAGTAGAAAAAGTTAAAACGTTATTTAATTCCTCTGGTGCAGCGGAAGCTACGCAACAGGCGGTAAAAAACTATACCAATAAGGCGTTTGATGTTTTAGAAACACTTCAAATCTCTAATGATAAAAAGCAATCACTACGATTATTTGGCGAACAATTAATGACTAGACGCGTTTAAGGCCCAATGAATTTACCATCAAATTTTGAAGATTTAATTCTTGAAGCAGAAACACTACAGTTATATAAAAAACTTATTATTCAACTCAATAAGGATTTGCTTTACGCTAATATCGATTTAGAATTTGATGTAGAGACATTGCCAACTAGTCTAAAATTAGTGTTTCAAGAGACTATTTTTAATCTCATAAATTCTAAATTTTCAGATTATCTAAATCTACTTTATATAGTAGATGTACCCGAAGCTAAAATTAAAGCGTTAGATGGTAGCGATGTTATAAAGTTATCTGAAGACGTTACGTTTATTATCTTACAGCGCGAATGGCAGAAGGTATGGTATAAATCTAAATATTCTTAAAAGCGATTTATATAGGATAATATTGTCCTATATAAAAAATAATTGTATTTTTGTTATTCAAAATAACAGTCAAAATGTTTTCAAAAGCGTGTGAGTATGGAATTAAGGCAGCGATATTTATTGCTATAAATTCCTTTGAGAATAGGAGAGTAAGCCCTAAGGAAATTTCAGAAGAGATAGATTCTCCTCAGGCATTTACGGCTAAAATTCTACAAGCTTTAGTAAGACATAACGTTGTAAAATCTGTGAGAGGCGCTCACGGTGGTTTTGAAATAGATAAAGATAAAATAGCGAAAACAAAGCTATCGCAAATCGTCTATGCCATTGATGGTGATAGTATTTATAAAGGTTGTGGGCTAGGATTACATACTTGCGATGAAAACCGTCCGTGCCCTGTTCATAACAAGTTTAAGGTGGTTAGAGAGGAGCTGAGAGCTA
The DNA here is from genome assembly GCF_003387355.1 of Winogradskyella sediminis. Taxonomy (GTDB): domain Bacteria; phylum Bacteroidota; class Bacteroidia; order Flavobacteriales; family Flavobacteriaceae; genus Winogradskyella; species Winogradskyella sediminis. The sequence continues at coordinate 297,649 of NZ_QUNH01000001.1, read as the reverse complement.
TGTTAGAAAATACGAGTTTAGAGCAATTAGCTTTAGATATAAAATCGGGAGTTACATTCTTAAAGCTCTAAAAAAAATTTGAATACAAATAGGATAATATTATCCGAAATAAAAAATAATATGGAAACACTTCAAAAAAACACACTCAAAGAAATAGGGCAATTTGTTGCCGAAGATTTTAGAACTGCAGCGATTTTTTCTAAATATAAAATAGATTTTTGTTGTCAAGGTCACAGAACAGTAGAGGAGGCTTGTATTAAAAAGGGTATTGACAGTACTGTACTCATAGATGAACTCAATGCGGTTTTAGATTCTAAGGGAGGAGAAACGATTGATTATAAAGCATGGCCAATAGATTTATTGGCAGAGTATATTGAAAAGAAACATCACAGATATGTAGAAGAAAAAATACCAGTTCTACGTCAGTTTTTAGAAAAGCTTTGTAAAGTTCATGGAGAGCGTCATCCTGAATTATTTAAAATCAATGAACTATTCACTGTGTCTTCTGGCGAATTAGCATCGCACATGAAGAAAGAAGAACTTATCTTATTTCCTTTTATAAAAAAAATGGTTAAAGCCCAATTGGACAATGATGTTGTGCAATCTCCTCAATTTGGCACGGTAGAAAATCCTATTGCCATGATGATGGAAGAACATGATAACGAAGGTGCGCGTTTTAGAGAGATAGACGAACTAACTAATAACTATTCTCCGCCTGCAGATGCTTGTAATACTTATAAAGTAACATATGCCATGTTAGAGGAATTTGAAAAGGATTTGCACCTACACATTCATTTAGAGAATAATATTCTATTTCCTAAGGCTATAAAATTAGAGCGACAATTTGGTTAATAGCAATCCTTTTTTATTTCTAAGTTTTGAAAATCCTGAGATGTTAGTCCATAACTTTTTGGGGTTTTCATTTTGTAGTACTTATATTTCTATTTCATAACCTAAAAAAATAATGCCCAAAAAATTAGTCATTATATGTTTAATTAATTTTTTAATTGCTGCTTTAATGGGCTTAGCATTGCGTTTTTCGTTTTTAGAATCTATAGGTTTAAATTATAGATTTTTAACGCATGCACACTCTCATGTTGCAATGTTAGGTTGGGTGTATTTAATGGTGTTTACGCTTTTTGTTCATTACGTGGTTCCGGATAAATCTAAGAGTTTTGCGCGCTTATTTTGGCTAACAGAAGTTGCTGTGGTCGGTATGATGATTAGTTTCCCAATACAGGGATATGCTGCGGTTTCAATAACTTTTTCAACATTACATATTTTTTGTAGCTATTATTTTGTGTATCTCATTTGGAAACATCTTAAAACTATTTCTTCAGTAACTGAAAAACTCATAAAATCATCACTCATATTCATGGTTATATCTACTATTGGTGTATGGTGTTTAGGACCAGCTGTTGCAATATCTGGCGCAGCGTCTTCGTTCTATCATATTGCGATACAGTTCTTTTTGCATTTTCAGTTTAATGGTTGGTTTTTAATTGGTGTTATCGCGGTGTTTTTTCATGTATTAAAAGTAAAACACTCTAAAACGTTCCGGCAATTCTATTCATTGTTAATCGTATCAACCATCTTAACGTTTGCATTGCCAGTACAGTGGTTTGCATCTTATCGAGGTCTGCTTTGGATTAATGGAGTGGGAGTGACACTTCAAATTATGGCGCTTTATAAATTTTTACAACTTGTAAAACAGAATAAAAATTTGATTTTTTTTAATGCAAATAAGCTGGTGAGCCATATGTATCGTTTTGCACTTGTTTGTTTTATATTAAAAGTACTGTTTCAATCAGTTTCTATTTTACCTCAGTTTTCTACAGTTGTTTATTATCATCAAAACTTTGTAATTGGGTTTATACACTTGCTTATGTTAGGTGTGATTTCAGGATTTTTATTTGCTTTTATTTTAAAAAGCGACTTAGTTACTATTTCTAAAACCTTAAGTATAGGTGTCTATAGCTTTCTTTTAGGTTTTGTATTCACCGAATTCCTATTGTTAATTCAGGGAGTAATGTTTTACAGCGGTAGTGGGATGCTTCCGTATTATTACAAGCTATTATTTCTATGTAGCATTTTGTTGCCTGTAGGGATTGGATTTATCTTATTAAATATGATTAAACATAAAATATATGTCACTAAAACCTCAAAAGCGTCATAAAGCACTTCAGCCTCTAAGCCGAGAACATCATCACGGTTTGTTATTATCATGGAAAATTAGAGCCGGATTTAGTAAAGATATCGACCCTAAACGTATTAGGCATTATGCTACTTGGTTTTTTGAAAATCATTTAGTGTTTCATTTTGAATTAGAAGAATCACATGTCTTTTCGATTTTAAATTCTGAAAACGAGTTGGTGAAACGAGCTTTAGCAGATCACAGACGCCTAGAGCGGTTGTTCAATTATAAAGGAGATGATTTAAAAACGCTGAGTAAAATTGAAGAAGAACTAGAACAACACATTCGTTTTGAAGAACGGATTCTTTTTCCAGAAATTCAGAATAAAGCTACAGAAGCTCAGTTGCGTCTTATTGAGAATATACATCAACCTGAAAATTTTAAAGACAATGAAACTGATGTGTTTTGGAAGTAGAGATGCAATACATGATTAATGTCATTGTGGGTATTTAGGGATTTATTTAGTTTTAAGAACAAGTTCATTTATTATGAAAAAGATTCTTTTACTTACTGATTTTTCTGAGAATGCGAATAATGCCATAACTTATGCAATGCGGTTTTTTGAATCTCAATCTTGTACATTTTATGTGATGTATGTGCATAAAGTAGGTGGTTATGTTAGCGATGATTTACTGATGTCTCCTACACACTCTATTCACGATTCTATAACTGAAAAACCCACGAAGAAACTAAATACTTTAATCGAAAAATTAAAAAAAGACCATTATAAACAAGATTATCATTTTGAAATTATTATAGATTATGATGTGTTTACCGATGCCATTAACCAAGCTGTAAGCAAATTTTCAATCGATTTTATAGTTATGGGAAGTAATGGCGCTTCTAATGTAAAAGAAGTGATCTTTGGAAGTAATACTATTAATGTTATAGAAAAGGTAAAGTGCAAAACTATCGTTGTGCCTAATAATTATAAGTTTTTACCTGTTACAGAATGTCTGGTGTCTTTAAATAAAAATTGTAAGTTAACGAGCAGTATACGAGATATTATTATAGATCTTTTAGAGGATTTTAATTTTAAGATGCATGTGCTTAGAGTAACTTCAGAAAAAGAAAGCGTTCAAATAGCCTTAGAAGATAGAGAGCGCTTATCATTGCTGAAAGTTAATTATTCTAATATTGAAGATGTACCTGTAGACTATGCAGTGTCATGTTATCTTCAAACTCACCCAATTAATATGACGGCATTTATTGCGCAAGACAAATCGCTGTTACAGCGATTATTTAGTCATTCATCAAGAAAAGTGTTAAGTTCTAGAATGAAATTACCACTGTTAGTTTTACACAGTCCATAAGGATTGTCATTAAATAGGTTTAAAAGTGTATAAGTCATGATCAAAATTTTAGATAAAGAAGCGTGTCAATTATTGCTGAGCCAAAATTATATTGGCCACTTAGCGTATGTATATCAAGGGCATCCTTTTGTGGTGCCCATTACTTATTTTTATAGAGATAATAGGATTATTTGTTATTCTGGTGAAGGACATAAATTAAATGCTTTGCGTCAACATAATTCGGTGGCTTTGGAGGTGGCTGAGATAAATTCTATTACCAACTGGAAATCTGTTGTAGCTCATGGTCAGTTTATTGAGTTAGAGCGGAGCAGTGCAAAAGCGATGTTGCACGAATTTTCATTGGGTGTTAAAGATGTTGTGTTGCGCAAAGAATTACGCGATCTTGATTTTATAAGTGAATTTTCAGCTAAAATTGATTCTGAAGAAACCGCTGTAGTTTTTATAATTGATATAAACGAGTTAACAGGTAAATTACGGCACGATTAAAATAGTTTTTCAAAATTGAAAAACCAAAGGTGCCCTCTTTTAATTCTTAAATGTTGTTTTAAATAAGCTAGGGTTTATTGTAACCATAATCCAAGCCCAATTATTGTTATTGTCTTTGTTTCCTTCTTTTAAAACTTCCATGGTTTCGGTAGCAAATAGTTGAGAATATCCTGCTTCAAATTTAATTGTCTCACTCCATTTATAGCCTAAAACCACATCTAACTCTGTGCCTAAACTCGTATTCATCTTATTACCTGAAATGTCAATCACTTTGGCTGCTGAAGAAAATATATGAGGTGTTAGTGCTATTGAAGCGTTATGTTTTTGCCAACTTAAATTGGCATGGATATCTATAAGACCTACCGAATTAATATGGTTTCCGACATAAAAGTAATCCATAAGACCATTGAATTTGTGATTGGTTCCAAACCATGGATTAAATGATTTTAGAGTGTTTTCTGTTGAATTCATATCTGTCCCAGAAAGATATTCAATACCTATGCCTGTTTTTAATTGGGTATTCAATTTATAATAAGCATTCGCAGCTATATTGATGGCATTTAAATCACTGTCAGCAATTTTTCCAGTCTGAAAATATAAAGAAGCGTCCAGATCTAATCTATTGTTTTTATAAGCAACTCTAGATCCTATAGTTTGGTTATAATTGACGTTTTGCTCGTTATTGTCATCTTCATAAGTTAAGCCGTTATTTAAGATTAAAAAACTAAGACTAACAGCGTTTAATTTAGTGTGATACCATACATATTGAAAAGCTTTATAATCATTAACCAAGTAGTCTTCTTCAAAAAGTGTTTCCGCATTTTCATTCATTGCTAAACCGAAGTCAATTTGGTTTTTAGCGTTGGGTTGGTAGGTTAATATCAAAGCATCATGGCTTCTTGCTTGTTGCGCCCAACCGACATTTCCAAATATTCTATGATCATCATATTTTAGTTCTTGTCTACCTAATTTTAAAGCGATTTTAGAATTTAGTACTAGCTGAGCCCAGGCTTCGTGAATAGTTATCCCGTTAGCATCTGAAGTTGATAAGGTGGCAACATCTCCCCAAACTCTTACATTTTGAAAAGCGATATAGGTATGGAGCTTTTCACTTTTATACTTTAAATTTAAGCGTGTGCGTTGCGATATAAGGGTCGCTGCATCACTGTTGTCTGGGAAAAGTGTTTTATAGCCATGTCGGTATTCAAAACGTGGTCTTAACTCGCTTGAAATTTCAAATTCTTGAGCATAGGATGTCATTACAACACCTAAACATAGGATTGTTAACAGTGTTTTCATCTTGGTCGTTTTAATGGGAGAGTTGCAGAATAGTTTCTATAGTGTCTTTGTTCTCTACTCCTAAACCTTCTTGTTGGTATTGTAATTCTCCTTTGGCATTAAACACGCTAATAATATTAGAGTGCGAAAAATCTATAGGAGAAATTTCCTTATATTTTACAGAAAGTACATTTGCAAATTCTCTCACTCCACTTTCTGTGCCTTGTAAAAAGGTCCATTGCGCTCCATCCATTTCATTTTCTATGGCAAATGCCTTTAAACGTTGTGGTGTATCTGTTTCTGGGTCAATAGAAACCAAAGCAAACTGCACATTATTTATGTTTTTTGCAGGAATTTTAGCTTCAATGTTTCGCATATCTGCCACCAATCTTGGACAAGCTGCTTTACAAGAAGTGTAAATCATTACCACAACTAAGGTTTTTCCTTTAAGGTCTTTAAGCAAAATTTCGTTGCCTTCTTCTGTGTGCCATTTACTTGTAAGATTGAAAATAGATGCCTCTGAAATGTCATCAGTTTCTATGGTTTTTGAAGTGCCTTCTAATTGTTTTAAATCCATTTTGCAAATAGGACAACTCCCTTCTTTGCTATAGGTTTTGTTTCCCTCACATTGCATAGGACACTGAAAAAATGCTAAATCTGCAGTTGTATGTTTGGATGTATTTGAATTACAAGCCGTAAGTGATACGAGTAATACAAAAGTGGATAGTATTATTTTTAAATGTTTCATCGTTGTTCTTTTAAATCTTGTACACATCGGAAGCCTAAGTTTTTCATGGAATATTTCGCTTTAAGGCTTCCTCTTATAGCGTAACGCATAAATGCGGCATAATTCATGAGGTCAGTGGCATTAACTGCTGCACTTCCACAGAATAGATTACTGTCTTTGTCCACGTCTTTTCGTGATTCTCCAGTGATTAATACTGAATTAAAATCTAAAGTCCATTCCCAAACCAAACCATGTAAATCGTATACTCCCCAAGCATTCTTTTTTGTTTGGCCAACTTTGTTTTCCTTTGTTCTTGGTGCTTCATACCATGCTAAAATTTGCTGATTATAATCAGGCTTCACTCTGGCATCTTTGGTGGTTTCATCTGCCATGGCAACATATTCCCATTCATCTACTGTTGGCAAACGTTTACCTTGGCATTCGCAATAGGCTTTTGCAGCAAACCATGATACATAGGTTATTGGATTTTTTTCGGAAATAGAATCCCTAATTTTTAAATCCATTTTCCAATCTGCCAAATAGCTCTTGTCAGCAAATAATGAAATCACTTTAGATTTTCTCCACTTTGGGTGTGTTTCTACAAATTGAATGTATTCTGCTGTGGTCACAGGGTAAATATCCATTTTAAAATCTTTGACTTCAACAACTGTAGAGTCGCGTCCATATAAAGGGATATAACGACTACCTTCTATAAGCACCATGTCTTTAGTTTGTCCAATCATTATGGATTGAACCATTAAGCATAGTGTAAACAAACTAAAGACCGTAGCTTTCATAATTATTATTTCTTTTTAACGTCGTCAACCATCTTTTTGGTCACTACTTTTTTAGAATTTCCCCAACTGTTGTAGACGTAGGTTAATACGTTGGCAACATCGTCTGACGAAATCATTTGCTTCGTCATAACACTATTATAGGTGTTACCATTAACTGTAATTTCGCCGCTTAGCCCATTGACCACAACTCCAATTGCTCTATTTACATCGGCATTTAAATAATCTGATTTTGCTAATGGAGGAAAGGCATTAGGAATACCTTGACCTTCCGCTTGGTGACAAGCAAAACAGGTTTGCATATAAATTTGTTTTCCAAACTTCATTTGTTCTTTAAAAGATTTTGCTGGAATTTCAGATTCTACAATTTCATCGGTAGTTGGCATGTTTTGTATTCCTGGACCTTCAGGCAGATAGATGCCTTCTCGTATTTCACCTGAATAGATTTTCTTTTCTTCTTCACCTTCAACTTTTAGCATGCCTAAAGCTCCTTTGTTAAACGCTCTAAAAATGGAGTGATCTACTAAAATAAAAGTCCCAGGAACATCAACTCTAAACTCTACAATCGCTGCACCTCCTGCAGGAATCAATGTCGTTTGTACGTTTTCATTAATTAATTCGCCACCTTCAACGTGTACTTTATCAAAAATTTCACCAATAACATGAAAAGAAGAGACGAGGTTGGGACCACCATTTCCGACAAAAAGTCTAACCGTTTCTCCTACTTTAGCGGTTATGGCCTTGTCACCTGTAAGCGCTCCTACACTTCCGTTAAAGACAACATAATCGGCATTTTCATCAACGGCTTTTTGCATGTCAAAAGGCTGTAAGCCGCGTTCCCCATTTTTGCCTTTGGTGTAAAAATCCCCTTGCATTATGTAGTATTCTTTATCAACTTGAGGTAAGCCACCCTCTGGTTCTACTAAAATAAGACCGTACATACCATTGGCAATGTGCATACCTACAGGTGCTGTAGCACAATGGTAAACATATAGACCTGGGTTTAGGGTTTTAAACGAAAATGTTTTTTCGTGTCCTGGTGCAACAAAAGAAGATTCTGCACCACCTCCTGGTCCGGTTACGGCATGTAAATCTATATTGTGAGGTAATTTATTGTCTGGGTGATTAGATAGCGTGAATTCAACTTCATCTCCAACTCTGGTTCTAATAAAACTGCCAGGCACAGAACCACCGAAGGTCCAATAGACATACTTTACTCCATCTGTTAACTCTCCTTCCTCTTCAAGAATTTCCATATTAACTATAAGCTTTTTTGCTTTTCGTCTTCCAACAGGTGTTGGTACATTAGGAGGTGCAGTTAACTCTGCTAACATCTCTCGACTCACAGGAATATCAGAAGTTATGGTATGCTGTTCTTTTTTTTCCTCGTCTCCACAACTTAACAAGATTAAAGCTAAGCCAAGAAGAATTGTTTTTAGTGTTTTCATAGGTTTACGTGGTTTGATTTAGTCAAAAATAAACGGATAAATCATGAGATAATATGACAAATATCATATTTAGGATAATTTTGTCCTAATTAATCAGATGTGAAGCTAATGGATTGAAGTTTTGTTTAATAAGAGGTGAAGAGGTGGCTTGGTTTAAAGGAGTTAAAACCTAAAACGTACAAATGGCATCCAAGCTTCAGAATAGATGCTTTTATCTTTGTCGTATAATACATCATATCTAATTCCAATAGTTACATTGTTATTAGAGTAACCTGCGCCTAAAAATAATGCCGGATACCAATAATCTTCTTCAAGATTAGTGATAAATCTATCGTCAAATGTTCGGCTAACGTGTAACTGTTCAAATTCTGTTGAGATTTGTATTTCTCTGTATGGATTAAATAGTCCGATAATACTTCCTCCTAAAACGGTGGATTTATATACGTCTTTTTGGCTGCTATAAGAAAAGTTTAGTCCAATTCCTGAAGCGATATAAGGATTAAACCTATATACGGCATTGGGTGTCAATGAGCCATTGAAAAACCCATCACCAAAATTTAAACCTATGCCTCCTCCGTATTCTACAGAATTCCAAAAATTAGTCTTAGATGAGGTTGGAGATTGTGCAAATGCAAATAATGTAAAAAAATACATTAAAGTTGTGCATAGTATTATTTTATAGGTTATAAAATACTTCAAATTTGTCATAGCATTATTAGTTCTATTCAATATGTTATAAATATAATAAATCCTTATCTATATTTGCCAAAAGTTGTATTTTTGACTAAATTATGTTGAAACGACAACGTCTCAAAAAGTAAAATGGATAAATATTCCTTTCTCAACGCGGCACATACGGCATATTTTGCTGATTTATACGACCAATATTTAAAAAACCCAGATTCTGTAGAGCCAAGTTGGCGTGCCTTTTTCCAAGGCTACGACTTCGGATCCGAAACTTTTGGATTAGATGGTGAAATTATAGAGGGTGTTTCTACCCAAATCCCAGAACAGGTTCAAAAAGAATTTCAAGTTCTAAAACTTATTGATGGTTATAGAAGTAGAGGGCATTTGTTTACAAAAACAAACCCTGTACGAGCAAGACGTAAATACGCACCAACCTTAGAAGTTGAAAACTTTGGTTTATCAAAAAATGATTTACAAACCGTATTCTCTGCCGGAGAAGTACTAGGTTTAGGGTCGGCAACTTTGCAAACTATTATAGATCATTTAGAACGCGTATATTGCGAATCTATTGGTGTAGAGTATATGTATATCAGAAAACCTGAAGAAATTAAGTGGATTCAGCAGAAGCTGAATGTCAATGATAATCATCCGCAGTTTTCACCAGATCAGAAGAAGACAATTTTAAGAAAACTCAACGAAGCCGTATCATTCGAGAATTTCTTGCATACTAAATATGTAGGTCAGAAACGATTTTCTTTAGAAGGAGGTGAAGCTTTAATTCCGGCTTTAGATGCATTAATTGAACATGCATCGGGTTACGATGTAAAAGAGTTTGTTATGGGTATGGCACACCGTGGCCGTTTAAGTACTTTAACAAATATCTTTGGAAAATCTGCAAAAGATATTTTTAGCGAATTTGATGGTAAAGATTACGAGCAAGAGGTTTTTGATGGTGATGTAAAATACCATTTAGGATGGACGAGCGATCGTGTGAGTGATGCAGGTAAAAGAATTAACCTAAATATAGCTCCAAACCCTTCGCATTTAGAAACAGTTGGTGCTGTTGTAGAAGGTATAGTTAGAGCAAAACAAGACGATAAATATCCTGATAATCCATCGCAAGTATTACCAATTATTGTACATGGAGATGCTGCTATTGCAGGTCAAGGTTTGGTGTACGAGTTGATACAGATGGCCAAATTAGATGGTTATAAAACCAACGGAACCATTCATATTGTAGTTAATAACCAAATCGGGTTTACTACCAATTATTTAGACGCACGTTCTAGTACGTATTGTACAGACGTTGGTAAAGTGACACTTTCACCAGTGCTGCATGTTAATGCAGATGACGCTGAAGCCGTTGTACATGCCACATTATTTGCGCTTCATTTTAGAATGAAGTTTAAGCGCGATGTGTTTATTGATATGTTAGGTTATAGAAAATATGGACATAATGAAGGGGATGAGCCTAAGTTTACTCAGCCTTTATTATATAAAGCAATTGCAAAGCATAAAAATCCGAGAGATATTTACGCCGAACGTTTAATCGCTGAAGGTGTTATTAATAGTGATTTTGTAACTGAAATAGAGAAAGAGTACAAAGATAAGCTTGAAGAAAAGCTTGAAGATTCTCGAAAAATAAAGAAAACTGAGATTACACCATTCATGCAAAATGAGTGGACCAATTTTACAACAGCTCAAGAGGATAAAATGATGCAGCCAGTGGATACATCATACTCTAGAGAAGGGCTTAAAAAAATTGCGGAAACCATCTCTAGTTTACCAGAAGACAAAAAATTTATAAGAAAAATACAACGCTTAATAGAGTCAAGAAAAACGATGTTTGAAGAAGATCGATTGGACTGGGCAATGGCAGAACATTTAGCTTATGGTTCTATCTTGTTAGACGGAAATGACGTGCGTATGTCTGGACAAGATGTAGAACGTGGTACTTTTTCACATCGTCATGCAGTAGTTAAAGTAGAAGATAGTGAGGAAGAAATTATATTACATAACAAACTAAGTGACGACCAAGGTAAGTTTTATATATATAACTCTCTGTTATCTGAGTATGGTGTGGTTGGTTTCGATTATGGTTATGCCATGGCGAGTCCTGAAACATTGACAATTTGGGAAGCACAGTTTGGTGACTTTAGTAATGGAGCTCAAATAATGTTAGACCAATATATCTCTGCTGCAGAAGATAAGTGGAAACTACAGAATGGCTTAGTGATGTTATTACCTCATGGTTATGAAGGTCAAGGAGCAGAACATTCATCTGGCCGTATGGAGCGCTATTTACAACTCTGTGCTAAGGATAATATGTTTGTTGCCGATTGTACAACACCTGCGAATATGTTCCATTTATTACGTAGACAAGTAAAAGCAGACTACAGAAAACCATTAATTGTATTTACTCCAAAAAGTTTATTACGCCATCCAAAAGTAATTTCTACAGTAGATGAATTTGTAAACGGAAGTTTCCAGATGTTAATAGATGATGCTACGGTACAAGTAGAAAAGATAAAAACGTTAGTTTTTGTTACAGGTAAATTTTATTACGATTTATTAGAAGAACGAGAACTATTAGAAAGAGATGATGTTGCTTTAGTTAGAATAGAACAATTATTCCCTTTACCTTCTAAAGATATGAGAGCTGTATTGGATAAATATAAACATGCAGAGGACATTGTTTGGGCTCAAGAAGAACCAAGAAATATGGGAGCTTATGGCCATATGCTAATGAACTTTGATGAAGCAAAACAATTTAGAGTGGCTAGTAGAAGACCTTATGGAGCTCCAGCAGCAGGAAGTTCAGTGCGTTCTAAGATTAGACACAAAGAAGTTATAGATTACGTTTTTGATAAAGCCAAAAACAACCAAAGATAAATAGAATAAACACAACGCAAATTAGAGCTTAAATAAAACAATAAAGCATGATTTTAGAAATGAAAGTGCCTTCACCAGGCGAATCAATTACTGAGGTAGAAATTGCAGAATGGTTAGTGCAAGATGGTGACTATGTAGAAAAAGACCAAGCAATAGCTGAAGTAGATAGTGATAAAGCAACCTTAGAGTTGCCAGCAGAAGCTAGTGGAACAATTACACTAAAAGCCGAGGAAGGTGATGCTGTTGAAGTTGGTGCAATTGTTTGTTTAATAGATACTGGTGCGGCCAAACCAGAAGGTAGTGACGCTCCAGCAAAAGAAGAAAAGAAGGAAGAGTCTCCTGCAAAAGTAGAAACTCAACCTGCCACTTCTAATGCTCAAACGTATGCAACAGGAACTGCAAGTCCTGCCGCAAAGAAAGTATTAGCTGAAAAAGGAATTGATGCCAGTGCGGTTTCTGGAACAGGAAAAGATGGCAGAATTACTAAAGACGATGCTGTAAAAGCTGTACCATCTATGGGAACTCCTACAGGTGGAAATAGAGGAACAACGCGTAGTAAAATGTCAATGCTCCGTCGTAAAGTTGCCGAGCGTTTGGTTGAAGCAAAAAATACAACAGCAATGTTAACCACATTTAATGAGGTTAATATGACACCAATTTTTGAGTTGCGTAAGCAGTATAAAGAAGACTTTAAAGCAAAACACGGTGTAAGCCTTGGGTTTATGAGCTTCTTTTCTTTAGCTGTAGTTAGAGCACTACAAATGTATCCTGCCGTTAATTCTATGATTGATGGAAAGGAAATGTTGTCTTACGATTTTGTAGATATTAGTATTGCCGTTTCAGGTCCGAAAGGTTTAATGGTACCTGTAATTAGAAATGCAGAAAATTTATCATTTAGAGGTATAGAGTCAGAAGTAAAACGTTTAGCTCTTAGAGCTAGAGATGGACAAATTACGGTAGATGAAATGACAGGTGGTACATTTACCATTACCAATGGTGGAGTATTTGGTAGTATGTTATCTACACCAATTATTAATCCTCCACAAAGTGGAATTTTAGGAATGCATAACATAATCGAAAGACCTATAGCCGTAAATGGTAATGTTGAAATTCACCCAATGATGTATGTGGCATTGTCTTATGACCACCGCATTATTGATGGTAAAGAATCTGTTGGATTCCTAGTTGCTGTAAAAGAAGCACTAGAAAACCCGGAAGAGTTATTAATGGATAATAATGTTAAGAAGGCTTTAGAGCTGTAAATCTTATCTAACATATAAAAATGAGAAAGCGCAACTCCAGAAGAGTTGCGCTTTTTTTTTACTCCTAACTAACAAGAGTGCTTAACTAACTAAAATTAATTAAAGAAGTTAACAGCGATATTTGCTGAAATAACAATTACTGAACTAACAATTAATAAGATTACAAAGATCTTATCGCTTTTTGTACTCGATTCTTTTTTCATTGTTTCCATGGACTTATTGTGTTATTATAAACTCTGAATTATATTTTAATTTCGAGCTTATAGGATTATAATTTGAAGTTTGAATTAATAGCTGATGTAAAGTTGCAATTAATTATAACACAATACAATACGTGACTTTACGTATTTTTTTGTCTTTTTTGTAAAAAAAAAAGGCCCTGAACATAAGTTCAAGGCCATAATAATCCCTAAGAATTAATCAATTCTATGATGTTTTAGAATTAACTAATAGCAAATTGTATGTTACAACCCCTACATTTGTAACATGGTGTAAAGGTCATAAAAAAAATAATATGATACTATACGTAACTTTACGTAGTTTGTGACTTTTTTTAAAATAGGATCATAAATGATGTGAATTTTCCTTTGCCCAGATGAGTAAACTGTTTTGTTTGCGCTCTAATTTTAGCTTTTTTATAATATTACTTTTATGTTTTTCAACGGTTCTCGGAGAAATTAAAAGTATATCGGCAATTTCAACACCAGTTTTGTTTTCAGAAATTAATTTTACGATACCTTTTTCGTGTTTGGTAAGTAACTCAAAATTTTCAGGCAACTCATTTAGTTCTAAAAACTTTAATAGTTCTGGACTAAAATAAGAGTTGTTTTTTACTACAGATGAGATGCAGTTTTCAATTTCTACCAGTGCAAATTCTTTTAGAACATAACCGTAAATGTCTAAAGCTTTTGCTTCGCGGTATATTTTTTCATCTTTCTCAAAAGTAATAAGTACAATTTTAGTCGGAAGCTTATCCTTTTTACATTTCTCGGCAATTTCTAAACCAGAGTAAAACGGCATTTTAATATCTAAAATGGCAATGTCTGGAGTATGTGCTTTAATCAGAGTTAAAGCTTCTTTACCATTTTTTGCACTTGCTAATACGTTATATTCTTTTTCTATTAAAAAATCATGCAGACCTTTGAGGACCAGAGGATGGTCATCTGCTATAATGATAGTAGGATTCATTTTTTGCTATTAATTATTTAAAGGTAATAAGAAACTTTAGTAAAAAAAACTTCTCCATGCTATTTACAATTAAAAAGATTCTACAACTTTAAATACAAGTATTTTTTCTCATAGTCTATAATCCCTTTACCCTTTTTTAAGATGTCTGCTCCAATAATACCATCTACAGGGTCGGCATTATGATTCATTAAACCATTATTGACATGGGATAAATTAAAAAGAATGAGAGCGACTCGGTTTTTTTTCCATTTTCCTACTTTTATGGCATTAGATGATGAGATTTGCGTCAACATGTCAGAGGCACCTGCGCCAACCGCTTTAATTTCAGAGTCTTTTACTTTAAGTTTAAAACGTTCAATAGCTTCAAAGCCAACACAACTACTCGATGCTCCTGTGTCTAGGATAAAGCGTCCTTTTACACCATTAACACTAGCTTTTATTTCAAAATGATTGGTTTTAGTGAGTTTTAACTTCACTTTTGAATAGCCTTTATTAAGGAGGAAGTCCTTTAATGTTTCCATATGTTTTGTTCGATTTTTAATAACCAAAATAGATTATGCAATTATCAAGCCTAAAATGAGATGGTGTAATAAGCAAGAGTTGTTTAAAGTTTAATATGTGGTTATTGACAATAATATATAAAAGTCTTTAATAATAAGGATAATTATTGCTAAACCAAATGTCTTAATTGTTTAAAATTAGCACATAATTTTCCTCATAAGCAATTAAAATAAAGGCTATACTTTTAGTAAGATGTCATCCTTATATAATAGAGAACGTTGTTTTGTGTTAATATGATATATAGGCTTCTAAAAAGACCTTATAAATTGTTATTCGTTTTACATAAAGATTTTTTAAATTCGTTGAAAATAATGGGTTCATGAGGGAAAATAAATTACACGAAGACCAAAAATATATTGATGGATTGGCCAACAATAATACTACGGTTATTAAGGAGATTTATGTTAAGTTTTCATCTCGAGTAATTCAATATATCAACCAAAATAATGGTGATGCTTATCATGCCCAAGATGTTATTCAAGAAACTATAATTGCTATATATAATCAGGCCAAACAACAGAAGTTGCACTTAACCTGTCCGTTTGAAACATATTTCTTTTATTTATGTAAGCGTAAATGGTTAAACCGGTTGAAGGAAAATGTAGATGTTGTCAAGATAATGGATGAAAATGAATTAAATACAGATAATACTGCTAAGGTATTATCTGTTGAGACTTCTGTTTATGAACAAAACCACGCGTTGTATAATGAAGTGTTTCAGCATCTAGATGATGCTTGTAAAGAGATACTAAGAGCTACTTTTTCAACGAAGCCCAAGGTCGAAGTCGCTAAAAGCTTAAAAATCAATTATGCTGACGCGGTTAATCAAAAAGTATTATGTATTGGTGAATTAACCCAATTAGTACAGAACGCACCAAAATTTAACCTACAGTTTTACTAAACTTATGGAAAAACAAGATTTTATACAGTTCGAAAAGTTCTTGGTTGGTGATTTAACTAAAGATGAGTTGTCTATTTTTAATAAGCGTTTGCGATCTGATGCTCAGTTTAAGCAAGCTTTTGAAATATATAAAGACATTTCCGATCATCTGACACATGAAATTACAAATGAGCGACCAATATCTGATTTTAAAGCAAATCTTGATGTTATTTCTAGTCAGTATTTTAACGCCATATACGATGAAGATATTAATAGTATAGCGTCTTCCAAATCGCATTCTTATAAATTTATGATTGCCTTATGTGTTATCATCTTTATTGTTTTCTTAGTTTTTAATCTAGTTGTGAAATCTTAGTAAGACCACTATTCTCCTTTCAACATTATAATAATAGCGGATGCTAAGAGTTTTAGGAGAATGAATTAATGTTAAAGGTAAAGCAGAGTGTTACTTTTTATTACAAATACTAAAATGAAAGTCATTAAATCCAAGTTGACTTTTTTACTTTTGCAAAATGATAATTACCGATACCCATACCCATTTATATAGTGAAGCTTTTGCCGAAGACAGAGCAGAAATGATTCAACGTGCTATTGATGCTAATGTTACACGTTTTTTTATTCCAGCAATAGACTCTACATATACAGAATCCATGCTCCAATTGGAAAAAGATTTCCCTGAGCATGTATTTTTAATGATGGGACTGCACCCTACTTCTGTAAAAGATAATTATAAAGAAGAGTTGCGTTTGGTGGAAGATTTCTTGGCGAAACGCAAATTTTGTGCTATCGGAGAAATAGGAATTGATTTGTACTGGGATACCTCTACTTTAGATATTCAAATAGAAGCTTTTAGGTATCAAATAAAGTTAGCAAAACAGTATAAACTTCCTATTGTTATTCATTGTAGAGAAGCCTTTGATGAAATTTTTGAAGTTTTAGAAGCGGAACAATCTGATGATCTATTTGGTATATTCCATTGTTTTACAGGAACCTTAGAGCAGGCGCAAAAGGCCATTTCCTATAATATGAAATTAGGAATTGGAGGTGTGGTTACTTTTAAAAACGGAAAAATTGATCAATTTATTAATCAAATAGAGCTTAAACACATTGTTTTGGAAACCGATGCACCGTATTTGTCACCAAAGCCATATAGAGGGAAACGAAATGAAAGTGCTTATATTAACAAGGTATTAGAAAAATTAGCGGAGCTTTATAATACAGGTGTAGAAGACATCGCAAACATAACAACAGAAAATTCAAAAGCTATATTCGGAATCTAGATGACTAAACAACCACATATCCTATTAATTTATACAGGTGGTACCATCGGTATGGTTAAAGATGTTGAAAACGGAGCACTTAAGGCTTTTAACTTTGATAGTTTGCTTGTTAAGATTCCAGAATTGAGATTATTAGATTGTACCATTGATACCATTTCATTTGATGAACCAATAGATTCCTCTAATATGAATCCCAAATATTGGGGAGACATTGCGACCATAATTGGTGAGAATTACCTAAATTATGATGGCTTTGTGGTGTTGCATGGCAGTGATACTATGAGTTACTCTGCATCAGCACTAAGTTTTATGTTAGAAAACTTAGCAAAACCGGTCATCTTTACGGGTTCGCAGTTACCGATAGGAGATTTGCGTACAGATGCAAAAGAAAATTTAATAACCTCTATTCAAATGGCTTCTTTAAATATAGAAGGAATACCTATAATTAGAGAAGTAGGATTGTATTTTGAATATAAATTATACAGAGGTAATAGAACTACCAAACTAAACGCAGAACATTTTGAAGCGTTTGAGTCGTTAAACTATCCGCATCTTGCAGAATCTGGTGTACATTTAAAAGTGAATTCCGAATATTTATGGAAGCCTACACCAAACACAAAATTAATTTTACGTACTGCAATGGATACAAGTATTGGTGTGCTTAAGCTATTTCCAGGTATTTCTAGACCCATATGCGAAGCCATTCTCACAAGTAAATTAATTAAAGGACTTATCATAGAAACCTATGGTTCTGGTAATGCTACCACGGAAGATTGGTTTTTAAATTTACTAAAAGATGCCATTGCAAGAGGACTTCATATAGTCAATGTCACACAGTGCGCAGGAGGCAGTGTAAATATGGGGCAATATGAAACCAGTTCACAGTTAAAAACACTAGGAGTTATTTCAGGAAAAGACATCACTACAGAAGCTGCATTAACCAAATTAATGTACCTTTTAGGAGAGAAAATAGAGGCAAAAGAATTCAAAACTATTTTTGAAACGTCCTTAAGAGGGGAAATGTCCTAAAAATAACAGAAAATAACATTATAAATTTTAGTGTTTGAAGATTTTTTTGTTATTTGGCACAATGTAATTTTTGACTAAATTTAGAGAGAGGTGGCCGAGTGGTCGAAGGCGCACGCCTGGAAAGTGTGTATACCTCAAAAGGGTATCGAGGGTTCGAATCCCTTCCTCTCTGCTGATATTTATGCGCGATTATTGCATATTTTTTTTTACCTTTAACACTTTAACTAATAAAATTAAGATTCAGAACAATGAAAAGATTATTTTCTATCCTTGCCATAACATGTTTAATGGCTATCGGAACTGTTAATGCCAATGCAACAACAGCCTTTGCAAGTGCAACAGCAACTGTAACTAGTGTAACTCAAGCAGAAGAAACAGCTTCCGAAGATGTGAGTTTCCATCAAGAATTAAAAAAGCGTTTTATCGAAGGTGGTCCAGGCTTCATGGGAATTGTACTATTATGTTTAATTCTTGGTTTAGCTATCGCTATAGAGAGAATTATCTTTTTAAATCTTTCGACAACAAACACTAAAAAATTAACACAAAATGTAGAAGATGCCCTGAATTCTGGTGGTATCGAAGCTGCAAAAGAAGTTTGTAGAAATACAAAAGGGCCTGTTGCTTCTATTTTCTATCAAGGTTTAGACAGAGCCGATGAAGATATTGATGCTGCTGAAAAAGCTGTTGTAGCTTATGGTGGCGTGCAAATGGGACAATTAGAAAAGAACGTGTCTTGGATATCATTATTTATCGCTTTAGCACCAATGCTTGGTTTCATGGGTACGGTAATCGGTATGATTCAAGCCTTTGATAAAATTGAAGCCGCTGGTGATATGCAACCTTCTTTAGTAGCAGGTGGTATTAAAGTAGCACTTTTAACAACGGTATTTGGACTTATTGTAGCGATTATACTTCAAATCTTTTACAATTACATCATTGCTAAAATTGATAGTATTGTAAATGATATGGAGGATGCATCAATTACATTGATGGATTTATTAGTAAGACACAAAAAATAAAAAACAATTATGCACAAAATATTAAAAATAGTAGCTGCTATTATCAGTGTACTTGGCATTATCTTTCTTGGAAGAATAATTGCGGTAGGTGATGATGAAATAAAAGCAGCGGCATTAGCAGGAGATACTGCTATTGTAGATCCGATAGCTATTACAGCTTATATTATATTAGGACTCGTTTTATTATTTGTGGTGGTTTTTGTCTTAAAGAATCTATTCACAAATACAGCAGGACTAAAAAACACACTTATTGGTGTAGGAGCTTTTGCAGCCGTATTAATCATTTCATATGTGATTTCTGGTGGAGACGATATGCAGTATAAATTACAAGATGGTATTGCAACAGAAAGTCAATCTACAATGGTAGGAGCTGGTTTAGTAGCTTTTTATATATTATTAGCTGTTGCTGCAATAACTATGATTTTTTCAGGAGTTAAAAAAGTAATCAGTAAATAATATAACATGGCAAAAAGAGCAGCACCCGAAGTTAATGCAGGATCAATGGCTGACATTGCCTTCTTATTACTTATATTTTTCTTAGTTACCACAACTATTGAGAAGGATAAAGGATTATTAAGAAGTTTGCCGCCTATTGATGACACCGAAGTTGAACCACCTGTAATTAAACAGAAAAACCTATTTACAGTTAATATTAACCGTAATAATCAACTTTTAGTTGAGGAAGAAGAAATTCCTATTAGCGAGTTAAGACAAGCGACTATAGATTTCTTAGATAATGGTGGCGGAACGAACCAAGCTGGTGAGCGTTGTGATTATTGTAAAGGAAAACGTTTAGAGGATTCCTCTGATCACCCTGATAAAGCAATTATCTCAATGAAACACGATAGAGAAACCACTTATGAAAAGTACATGGATGTACAAAATGAGTTGGTTGCAGCTTATAATTTCTTAAGAGAGCGAGAAGCATCTAGACTTTATAAAAAGTATTACCCAGATGCAGAAAAAGTATTTACGGCTATGCTTGAAGAGAAAGAGAAGAATCAATTTAGTAAGGATGAAGTTCTTAATGAGCGTATAGAAACCATTAAGAAGTTATTCCCAATGAAATTGTCCGAAGCAGAACCAGATAAAAAATAAAAAGTAACAATTATGTCTAAATTTAGAAAGAAAGATAAAGGTGATTTGCCTGCAATTTCAACGGCATCATTACCAGATATTGTATTTATGTTGCTTTTCTTTTTTATGGTTGCAACTGTAATGCGCGATAGTTCATTAATGATTGAGAACCAATTACCAAGTGCAGACCAAGTAGAAAAGCTGAAAAAAGATAGAACAATTTTTATCTATGCAGGTAAACCTAGTAGTCAGTACAAGCAATTTGGTGAAGAACCAAGAATTCAGTACAACGATGCATTTATTACTGTAGAAGATGTTCAGTCTTCTATTAATCAAGGTATTGTTGAAATGAATGAAGAACTACAAAGTAAAGTTGTTGTAGGTCTTAAAGTTGATAAAAATACCAACGCAGGTTTAGTATCTGATATAAAACAAGAACTGCGTAAAGCAAATGCATTAAAAGTAATGTATATTGCGAATACAAAAACTGAAGAGTTTTAATATATTCTTAATTTTATTGAAGAAGCGTCCTGAGTAATCAGGGCGCTTTTTTGTATTATAGATATTAAAGATTTTGTAGCTTTAGGCATCCATAACAAGAGGTATTCAATGTCTAGTATATATATTAAATTATTGAGATTGCACATGAAACGTTATCTGTTACCAATCCTTATATTAATGAGTTTTTTGGGCTTTTCTCAAAAGTATGATACCAATACGCCAGAGCTTTATACCAAGTACAGAGAAGATCAGTTTTATGCAGCTGTGACCTATAATTTACTTAATGATAAACCTAGTGATATTTCTCAAACAGGTTTTTCTTCTGGTTTTCATCTGGGCTTTATACGAGATATGCCCATTAATAAAAGGCGTAATGTAGCCTTGGGTTTAGGTTTAGGTATTTCCGCAAATTCATATAACCAGAAAAATGTTTTAATTCAGGAAATTGATAATACTATTAATTTTACTAAAATTGATGAAGGTGATTATGATGTATCCAAAAATAAGTTTGCGACCTACCTAGTTGAAGTTCCTTTTGAGTTGAGATGGAGAACATCAAGCCAAAGCGAATATAATTTTTGGCGTATTTACACAGGATTTAAAGTGGGTTACGTGGTTTATAATACAACAAAGTTTAAGAGCGAGGTCACTACAGAAAAGCTCTCTAATATCAATAGTTTTAATAGTATGCAATATGGATTAACCTTGAGTGCTGGTTATGGAACATGGAATTTTCATGTATATTATGGACTTAATTCTATATTTGATGGTACGACGTCTTTTGAAGGTAATAGTTTAGACATGACCTCCTTAAAAATAGGATTAATGTTTTACATTCTATAACCAATAATGTAGTAGAATACTCTGCGGAACCAAACCAGTAATTATACCTACAATTAACTCTTGAGACGTGTGCGCTTTAAGATGTAAACGTGAGGTAGCTATGGCACCAAGAATAACCATCATTAATGCAATTGTACCATTTATATTGATGTGGTAATGCATGCTTATAGCAACAGCAAACATAAAGAAACCCGAAGCTGCTATCATATGAATACTTGCCTTAATTTTGAAAACAGCTAGTATAAAGCACGTCAATGTAGATAATAGAATACCTACAAAGAAGTAGTACAATTCAATAATTTCTTCTGGTGGTAATACACGTATTAAAATCAATAAAGTAATCACACAATTAATAAAAAGTGGTATTAATCGTTCTTTGGTACTCTTTAAATAGATAGAGTTGACTTTATTAATTGTTTTAAGTAAGAAAAACAGAAGAATGGGAAGTATAATGGTAAGAATAACAATCGAAAATATTTTAGCATTTCTTACAGGCTCTGGTATATAACGTGGTGTCTTAGAAAAATAGAAAAGTATACCCAATAACGGCATTATTAATGGGTGAAAAACAAATGATATACCTTTTAAGATAAATTCCTTCATGTGTAATAACAAATGTAAAGTATTATCTTCATAAAAGTCAGTCTATATTTTAGCTTTTGATCAACGCTTATTGACGTCAGCATTAGTATAAAAGTTGTTATTCGTATTCAACTCAAAGCTCTTTTCGTAATCGAGCTACAGGAATGTCTAATTGTTCTCTGTATTTGGCGACAGTTCGTCTTGCAATAGGATAACCTTTTTCCTTTAGAATTTTAGAAAGGGCTTCGTCTGTTAATGGTTTCTTTTTGCTTTCTTCGTCTATAACGGTTTCAAGAATCTTTTTAATTTCTCTGGTAGAAACTTCTTCACCCTGATCGTTAGTCATAGATTCTGAAAAGAATTCTTTTATCAATTTTGTACCATAAGGAGTGTCAACATATTTGCTATTGGCCACACGAGAAATAGTGGAAACATCCATTTCAATTTCATCGGCAATATCCTTTAAGATCATTGGTCGCAAATTACGCTCGTCCCCTGTTAAGAAATATTCCTTTTGATAGTGCATAATAGCGCTCATAGTCACAAATAATGTTTGCTGACGTTGTCTTACAGCTTCTATAAACCATTTGGCAGCATCTAACTTTTGCTTTATAAACATTACGGCATCCTTTTGGGCTTTAGATTTATCTTTTGTCTCTTTATAGCCTTTTAGCATGTTATTGTATTCTCTAGAGACGTGAAGCTCTGGTGCATTTCTACCATTGAGCGTTAATTCTAATTCGCCATCCACAATCTTTATGGCGAAATCAGGTACAATATGTTCTACAATTTTATTGTTACCAGCATAAGAACCTCCTGGCTTAGGATTTAGCCTTTCAATTTCTTCAATAGCATCTTTAAGGTGTTCCTCGTTAATGTTAAATTTTTGCATTAACTTTTTGTAATGCTTTTTAGTAAATTGCTCAAAACCATTATCTATAATAGTCGTTGCTAATTCTACATCTGGATGCTGTTCTTTGCGGTGCAATTGTATACTTAAACACTCTTGCAGATTACGTGCGCCAACTCCTGCAGGATCTAATTGATGAACGACTCCCAAAACCTTTTCAACTTCCTCTTCTGTTGTGTATACATTTTGCGTAAACGCTAAATCATCGGTAATGTCAGATAAGGAACGACGTATATAACCGCTTTCATCAACACTACCAACAAGGAAATAGGCAATTTCTTCTTCTTGGTCAGTTAACCTGAAGGTATTTAACTGATTAATTAAATGCTGTGTAAACGAAGTCCCTGCGGCATATGGCACAGATTTATCGTCATCATCCGCACTGTAGTTATTGGCTTGTGTTCTGTATTCAGGTATTTCGTCATCACTTAGATATTCATCAATATTAATATCGTCAGCTTCTATAGTTTCATTATCATCGTATGTTTCTTCAGAATTATCAAACTCATCAAAACTGTCTTCAGACGTCTCTGATTCTTTTCCAGTGTCTAAGGCAGGATTTTCTTCTAACTCTTGTTTTAAACGCTGCTCAAAAGCTTGTGTAGGCAATTGAATCAACTTCATAAGTTGAATCTGTTGAGGAGACAACTTCTGAGAGAGCTTAAATTGTAAAAACTGCTTTAATGACATATGCTTTTAATTGATAAGATAAAAATAATAAAAAAACCTATCAGGCTTTGCAACCTAACAGGTTTAAATATAATAATTAAAACTCTGCGTTTTGTGGTGTTCTAGGATAAGGTATTACATCTCTAATATTTCCCATCCCAGTAGCAAACATTACCAAACGCTCAAACCCTAAACCAAAGCCAGAGTGTACTGCAGTACCATATTTTCGTAAATCTAAATACCACCATAACTCTTCTTCTGGTATATCTAAAGCTTTCATTTTTTCTTTTAATACGTCTAAACGTTCTTCACGTTGCGATCCTCCTACCATTTCTCCTATTCCTGGAAACAGGATATCCATAGCTCTAACGGTTTTGCCATCTTCATTTAGACGCATGTAGAAGGCTTTAATATTGGCTGGGTAATCAAATAATATTACCGGACATTTAAAATGTTTTTCAACTAAATAACGTTCGTGTTCAGACTGTAAATCTGCTCCCCATTCTTCAATGATGTAGTTGAATTTCTTCTTTTTATTTGGCTTACAGTTTCTTAAGATATCAATAGCTTCCGTATAGCTTACGCGTTTAAAGTTATTATCTACTACAAACTTAATTTTTTCAATTAAGCTCATCTCGCTACGTTGGGCCTGAGGTTTTGTTTTTTCCTCATCTAAAAGACGTTTCTCTAAAAATTCTAAATCTTCTTTATTGTTTTCTAGGATATGACTTAAAACAGATTTCATAAAATCTTCCGCCAAATCCATATTACCAGCCAAATCCATAAAGGCAACTTCTGGTTCAATCATCCAGAACTCTGCTAGGTGACGTGTTGTATTAGAATTTTCGGCTCTAAATGTTGGTCCAAAGGTGTAAACTTTGCCTAAAGACATGGCATAGGTTTCAGCTTCAAGCTGGCCAGACACCGTTAAATTAGTTTCTTTTCCGAAGAAATCTTCTTTGTAATTTACGGAGCCATCTTCGTTTAATGGAGGATTTTTTGCATCTAAACCTGTTACTCTAAACATTTCTCCTGCACCTTCAGCATCACTTCCGGTTATAATAGGTGTATGCATATAGTTAAAACCGTTCTCATTAAAATATTTGTGAACCGCAAATGATAATGACGAACGTAAACGCATTACAGCACTAAAAGTGTTTGTTCTGGTACGTAAATGTGCGTTTTCTCTTAAGAATTCAAAAGAGTGTTTTTTGGGTTGAATAGGGTAAGTTTCAGGATCGGAATCTCCTAAAATTTCTAATGTTTTTACAACAATTTCAACCGATTGTCCTTTTCCCTGGCTTTCTACCAACTCTCCAGTAACATGTATTGCTGCACCTGTAGTGACGCGCTTTAAAAGGGCTTCGTCGAAATTTTCAAAATCAACAACACATTGAATATTATTAATAGTAGAACCATCATTTAAGGCAATAAATCGGTTTGCCCTAAAAGTTCTTACCCAACCTTTAATAGAAACGTCTTGTAAGGTGACATCTTGTGATAATAATTGTGCGACAGTTTTTGAAGTCATTTTTATAAATAATTTTAAATGCTTAAATATGTTGTTAGTCTTTACTTTTTTTTGAGTCTTCGTCTATATCCTCCGATGCAATAATATTAATAGAAGGTTCTCTTAATACTTCTTTATTAGCAATATTTCGCTCTAAAGATAATAATAGCGAAGGTAATAACAGTAAGTTAGATAGCATAGCAAATAATAAGGTTATAGATACTAAAGCTCCTAAAGCTACTGTGCCTCCAAAATTAGATATTGTAAATACCGAAAATCCAAAGAATAATACAATAGAAGTATAAATCATACTCACTCCGGTTTCTCGCAGTGCAGCGTATACAGATTTTTTAATTTTCCAGTTGTTAGCTTGTAGCTCTTGGCGGTATTTTGCTAAAAAGTGAATGGTGTCGTCTACAGAAATACCAAAAGCGATACTAAACACTAAAATTGTAGATGGTTTTATTGGGACACCAATATAACCCATAATACCTGCCGTAACTAATAGCGGCAGTAAATTTGGCATTAACGACACAATAATCATTCTAAAAGAACGGAATAAATAGGCCATAAATAAGGCGATAAGTACTATGGCTAAGGTTAATGATATGGCTAGGTTTTTAACCAAATATTTTGTTCCTTTCTGAAAAACGAGAGCTTTACCTGTAATAATAACGTCGTAACGTTCTTTAGGGAAAAGTTTGTTTATTTCATCTTGAAGATCTTCTTGAATACGTTCCATTTTGTCCGTACCAATATCTTTCATAAATGTGGTAATGCGTGCATATTGTCCTGTGCTATCCACAAAATTATTAAGCATATCAACATCAGTTGCTGAATTTTTAGCATAAGATAAAATGAAACTATTTTCTTGACTTGTTGGTAGTTGATAGTATTTTGGATTGCCATTATAATACGCTTGCTTACTATATTTTACTAAGCTTACAACTGAAATAGGCCGCGATAATTCTGGTATGTCCTCAATTAATTCTTCAAGCTCATCCATACGTTTTAAAGTGGCTAATTTCATAACCCCTTTTTTACGTTTGGTATTAATCATTATTTCTAACGGCATAATACCATTAAATTCAGACTCAAAAAATCGAATGTCTTTAAAAAAGGTAGTGTTTTGAGGCATATCCTCTATAAGGCTTCCAGAAATCTTAATTTGATGAATACCAATAATACTTGCTACAATTAAGATTAGAGTGGTGATATAGATGGTAATTTTTTTGTTTTTTACCATAGATTCCATCCAATTCACAAAGGCACCAATCCAACGCTTATTTAAATGCTCTAGATGGCGTTCTTTAGGGTAAGGCAAAAACGTATACATTATAGGAATAATCATTAAGCACAATGTAAAAATTGCCAAAATGCTCAATGATGCTACAATACCAAACTCTTTAAGCAGCGTACTTTCCGTAAGAATAAATGTCGCAAAACCAGAAGCTGTTGTGACATTGGTCATTAGTGTAGCGTTACCAACCTTAGTAATTACACGCTGTAAAGATTTTACTTTATTACCGTGAGATTTAACTTCGTGCTGAAATTTATTAATTAAGAAAATACAATTCGGAATACCGATAACGATAATTAACGGTGGAATTAAAGCGGTAAGAACCGTAATTTCGTAGCCAAGGAGTCCGAGAATTCCAAAAGTCCACATTACACCAATACATACAACCACTAGCGAAATAAAAGTAGCTGTAAATGATCTAAAAAATAAGAAGAAAATTAATGAAGTTACAAACAGTGCGCCTCCAATAAAAATAGGAATCTCATCAATAATACTCTGAGAGTTTAAGGTACGTATATATGGCATTCCAGAAACCCTAACATCTAAACCAGTTTGAGCTTCATATGTATCAATTTTTTCTTGCAAGTGATTTATAATAAACGCTTTTCTCTCAGGAGTGTTAATAATATCCTTTTTTAAGTAAATAGCCGTTCTAACCGTTTTGGTCTCAGGGTTAAATAAGAAATTGTCGTAAAAAGGGTATTGTTCAAAAAGTTCTGTTTGAAGTTGATTGACCTGTGCAAGACTCGATATAGAATCTTTAATAAAAGGCTCTAACTCAAATTGTACTTTTTCGGTATTTTTAACTAGTTTCTGAAGGTCTTTTATAGATACAACTGCTTCAACTTCCTCATAACCTTTAAATGAATCTGCAAGAGCATTCCAGGCATTCAGTTGTTTTACAGAAAATAAGGTAGAATCTTTAATACCTAAGACCACTAAATTACCTTCTTCGCCAAAGATGTCTAAAAACTCGTTATATATTAAGTTAACCTCATGGTCATCTGGCAATAAATTAGCTTCAGTTGATGAAAAACGCATGTGTTTCCATTGAAAGCTAAAAAAGATAGTCGCCAAAATTATGGAGATAAGTATAAAAATTTTGTTACGTAGAATAAGTCTCGCAATTGCTTCCCAAAAACCTGTGGTAAAAAGTTTTAACATGTTTTAGTAACTTCCTCAGAGTGAGATCGTGAGGTATTAATTAAAATTTATTAATTTTTGAAACGATAGGCTTATAATATTGAATATCGCTAATGGACAAAAATAAGTGGTAAAGGTAGAAAAAACCTAAGGATTTGTAGGTTAATTAACAGTAATATAATTTGGATTATAATGAAATATTGAAGGTAAACTTAAAGGCTATGTTATCTTCAAAATCTTCGAGGTGGTAACCACCATACCTATAGGCAAAACTCAAACCAAAACCGAAAAGCAATTTGTTGATTTCAATACCAGATTCTGAATAGAGCTTATTCAATGTATTGAACTGTATGCCTTGGTGTCTTTCTATATTATTCATGTTACCAATAGCGTATCGCGATATTAATACTAACTGTGGTTTAAAACGGTCCGATATTTTGAAGGGTTTAAAAGTGTGTTTTATCTGTAATGTCGAAAATCTATCGCTAAAAAATTCATTAAAATACATAGTTTCAAAACTGTTTAAACCTGCTACAGAAAAGCGTTGCATTATAGTTTCTTTAGTGATGTTGTTCGGAGAGGCATGATACAAATGTGTGATGGGAACATCTCCTTTGGCAAGTCCGGCCACAAGCGTAAGTTTAGTGTTGGCCTCATTCTTATGTTTAAATTCTTGAATGGTTCTAAAGTCTATTTTTGAAAACGTAAAATCACTACCTAAAACAGATTTAAACCCTTGGGTATATTGTAATGTAAATTTGGGAAAACCATTTTTTGTTTCTTCAAATTTGCCATTGATTTCTGAAAATTCGCTAAACGGACTCCATTGTAAGCTTGTTTTAGCAGTGCTTAAATCAAAATTAGAATAGATTTTATTATCTATTAAAAAATTGTAAAAGTATGTTGGTTCAACTTTTGAAGTCGCTAACTGGGATTCTAATAGTAAATGATTAGAGAATTTATGTTGTAGTCCAACTGATTTAGTGATGTGTTTATGAAACAAATCGATGTTGAGTAATCTGGGTTCAAAAAAGGTAAAAAAACGCTTATCTGTTAAAAATTTGGAACTTCCAGTTTCTTGCAGATCATCTATATATGCGAGGTTAATCCATGTGTTTGAAGATTTGTTAATTCTAAAGCCTCCACCAATTTTGTATTTAAATCGTTTGTCTTTAAAACCGTAAACAACATATCCATCAACACGGTATCGGTCTGAAAAACGATCGTTTGTAATGCCGCCTAATCCACTTCGTAAGCCTTCGTATTGGTTGAATTTAATAAGATATTTTAAATCGAGATTAAAGTAATTAAAAGGCAAAAAACCGTTTCCTATATTTTTTAAGAATTCTATTTTCTTAATGGAATCCTGAACTGTTTTTGTAGAATCTTTTTTACTTTGGAGGCCTCGCTGTGCATAACCGTGCGATGCAAGCGTTAAAAGTAAAACGACAAACAGGTGCTTTCGCATGTTATAGGTTTAATTTTATATGTAAAAAAACATCCCAAAAAAAGACTTGGGATGTTATGCGTTTTTTGAATGTTGAAATTACACCGTCATAATTTCACTTTCTTTTATCTCTAGAGTTTCATCGATTTTCTTAACGTAAGTATCCGTTAATTTTTGAATTTCTATCTCTGCATTTTTTTGTAAATCTTCAGAAACATCTAAGTCTTTTATTTCGTGATTAGCGTCTTTACGTGCATTTCTAATACCAATTTTAGCATCTTCAGCTTCAGATTTGGCCTGTTTTGCTAAATTACGTCGTCTCTCTTCAGTTAATGGTGGCACGTTTATAATGATAGTATCACCATTATTCATAGGATTAAAACCAAGATTTGCAATCATAATACCGCGTTCAATTTCTTGAAGCATATTCTTTTCCCAAGGTTGAACAGATATAGTTCGTCCGTCTGGTGTATTTACATTTGCTACCTGACTTAATGGTGTTTGCGAACCATAATAATCTACCATAACACTACCTAACATTGCAGGACTAGCTTTACCAGCTCTAATATTAGTTAATTGTTTAGCTAAATGCTTTAGAGCAGCATCCATAGCTTCTTTTGCACTATCGATTATAAATTTAATGTCTTCGTTCATTGTATTAACGTTTTAGTTGAGAGTTATCAAAGTTTAAGCCAAAGTTTTTAAACATTAACTTCTGTTCCTATATTTTCTCCAGAAACTACTTTTAATAAGTTTCCTTTTTTATTCATATCAAAAACAATAATTGGTAATTCATTTTCTTGACTTAAAGTGAATGCTGTCGTATCCATAACCTTTAAACCTTTAAGCAAAACATCTTTAAAAGATATTTGATCAAACTTTACAGCTGTGCTATCTTTTTCTGGGTCTGCAGAATAAATACCATCTACACGTGTACCTTTTAAAATTACATCGGCTTCGATTTCTATAGCGCGTAATACGGCTGCAGAATCGGTAGTAAAGTAAGGATTTCCGGTTCCGCCACCAAAGATAACAACACGGCCTTTATTAAGGTGGCTCATTGCTTTTCTTCTTATAAACGGTTCTGCAACTTCATTTATTTTAATGGCTGTTTGTAAGCGTGTTTTAATGCCAGCATCTTCTAAGGCATTCTGTAAAGCTAAACCATTAATAACTGTAGCCAGCATACCCATATGGTCTCCTTGTACACGATCCATACCATTCATAGCACCTGCAACACCTCTAAAGATATTTCCGCCACCAATAACGATAGCAACTTCTACACCTAATTCAGTTATTTCTTTAATATCCTTGGCATACTCTGAAAGGCGCTCTGGATCTATACCATATTGACGGTTACCCATTAAGGCCTCACCAGATAATTTGAGTAATATTCTTTTGTATTTCATTAGATTGTTTCTATTGCTATTTAATGGCGTTACGTAATAATCTAATACAAAATAAAAATGAAATTAATATATCATTTTTATTCTGATGTTAGATGATTTAAAGGTTGGGCAAAGCTACGTAATTATTAGCATCTGTAAAAGTGAAAAAAAAGCAAAAAAAAGTCATTACTCAAATTAAGA
The DNA here is from genome assembly GCF_003387355.1 of Winogradskyella sediminis. Taxonomy (GTDB): domain Bacteria; phylum Bacteroidota; class Bacteroidia; order Flavobacteriales; family Flavobacteriaceae; genus Winogradskyella; species Winogradskyella sediminis. Next base: position 267,019 of record NZ_QUNH01000001.1, on the reverse strand, counting down.
GTAATGACTTTTATAACGATATAGATTTCTGCGTTTACAGAGTAATATATTAACCTACTGTAGCACGTTTAAAACCAGTAACAGCAACATCACCATAAGAAGCAACGTAATCAGCAACTGTTTGCTTTTCGTCTTTAATAAACTTTTGGTCTAAAAGACATTGTTCTTGGTCTAAAGTTGTGTTATCAGAAATAAAACGTTCCATTTTACCAGGTAAAATTCTGTCCCAGATTTGCTCTGGCTTACCTTCAGCTTTTAATTCTGCTTTTGCAGCTTCTTCAGCTTCAGCTATCACTTCCGGAGTTAATTGTGCCATAGAGATGTATTTTGGTACATTCTTTAAGGTTTTACCTAAACGTCCTAATTCAATATTATCTTTTTCAATTACAGCGATACGAGCTTCTGTTTCAGAGGCAACATAAGCTGGATCAAAATCTTTGTAAGATAATGAGGTTGCTCCCATAGAAGCAACTTGCATAGCAACATCTTTAACTAAAGTTTCAGCATTATCTACTTTTGCAGATAACCCTACTAAAGCAGCAATTTTGTTAATGTGAACATATTGTCCAACATAAGGAGCATCTAACTTTTCGAAAGCAGTGATGTCTAATTTTTCACCGATAACCCCAGTTTGTTCAACTAATTTTTCAGCTACAGTCATACCATCAAAATCAGCAGCTAAAAATGCTTCTTTAGAGTCATGGTTTAAAGCGATATCAGCTAATTGGTTAGCTAATGCTACGAAATTTTCATTTTTACCAACAAAATCAGTTTCACAACCTAATACTATAGCTACACCAGATGTATTATCTGCATTAATTTTTGCGATTGCAGCACCTTCAGAAGAATCTCTGTCGGCTCTTTTTTCTGCAACTTTTTGTCCTTTTTTACGTAAAACTTCAATGGCTTTATCAAAATCACCACCAGCTTCAACTAAAGCTTTTTTACAATCCATCATACCAGCACCAGTAGCTTTTCTAAGCTTGTTTACTTCTGCTGCTGTAATTTTTACAGTATTTTCCATAATTTTTAAATTTAAAAAGTCATTTAATTAATTTTCAAAACGAAAAGAACTAAATGACTTTTAATATTGTATAAATGTTATTTATTCTTCTTCCTCAGATGCAACTGCTGCGTCTGCTTTTGGAGCAGGTTTTGCTTTTGCGTCTGCTTTTTTAGCTTTACCTTCTTTTTCTGAACGTTCTGCTTTTCTTTCGTTTAAACCATCAGCAATAGCAGAAGTTACGATAGATAAGATTTTGTCTATAGATTTAGAAGCATCATCGTTTGAAGGGATTAAATAATCAACTTCACGTGGATCAGAGTTTGTATCTACCATTGCAAAAATTGGAATGTTCAATTTTTGAGCTTCTTTAATTGCAATATGCTCACGCATAATATCTACAACAAAGATTGCACCTGGTAAACGTGTCATATCAGAAATAGAACCTAAGTTCTTTTCTAATTTTGCACGTAAACGATTTACTTGTAAACGTTCTTTTTTAGATAAAGAGTTGAATGTACCGTCTTTCTTCATTCTATCAATAGAAGCCATTTTCTTTACGGCTTTTCTGATAGTTACAAAGTTGGTTAACATTCCACCTGGCCAACGCTCAGTAATATAAGGTTGGTTTACAGCACCTGCTTTTTCAGCAACGATGTCTTTGGCTTGTTTTTTAGTGGCAACGAATAAGATTTTCTTTCCTGATGCTGCTATTTTAGCTAAGGCTTCAGAAGTTTCTTCAATTTTTGCTGCTGTTTTGTAAAGGTTGATAATATGGATACCGTTACGTTCCATATAAATGTAAGGGGCCATGTTTGGGTTCCACTTACGTGTAAGGTGACCGAAGTGTACACCTGCGTCAAGTAATTCTTTTACTTCTACTTTTTCCATGTTGTAATAGTTTACGTTCTGTTAAATTAGCAATGTTCCGTTGGGCTTTTAGTTATTAGCTATTGGCTGTTGGCTTCATTTAGATGCTAAACTTTTAGTCCTGAATTTATTTCAAGATCTGTTTTAATTGATTCTAAAGTATTTCAGAATCTTTTCAATAAAATAAAATAATTCAGAACTCGTAAATACAAGTTCTGAATTAAGTGTTGTTTGGATATTAACGTTTCGAGAATTGGAATTTCTTACGCGCTTTCTTCTGTCCGAATTTCTTACGCTCTACCATTCTTGGGTCTCTCGTTAATAGACCTTCTGGCTTTAATACTAGTCTGTTTTCAGGATCTAGTTCGCACATAGCGCGAGATAATCCTAAACGTATTGCTTCTGCCTGGCCGGTGATACCACCTCCATATACGTTAACAGTAATATCAAAGTTGCCATCATTGTTAGTCAAGGCTAAAGGTTGGTTTACTTTGTATTGCAATGTTGCAGTACTAAAATAATCCGCCATGTCTTTTTTGTTCACTGTGATTTTGCCAGTACCTTCGGCAACGTACACACGAGCAACAGCCGTCTTTCTACGGCCAATTTTGTGAATTACTTCCATTTAGTTAATTTCATTTAATTTCATTGCTTTAGGTTTTTGCGCTGCATGTGCATGCTCTGTACCTGAAACAACAGTTAAGTTTCTAAAAAGGGTTGCTCCTAATTTGTTTTTAGGCAACATTCCTTTCACTGACTTTTCTACTAATCTGGTTGGGTCTTTCTCAAACATTTCAGTAGCTGTCAGACTTTTTTGTCCACCTGGATAACCTGTGTGACGGATGTAACTTTTTTCCGTCCATTTGTTACCAGTTAAGTTGATTTTTTCTGCATTGATAACAATTACGTTATCACCGCAATCAACGTGTGGCGTAAAATTAGGTTTGTGCTTACCTCTTAAAAGTATTGCGACTCTTGAAGCTAAGCGACCTAAAGTTTGTCCTTCAGCATCAACTAAAATCCACTCCTTATTAACGGTAGCTTTGTTAGCTGAAACTGTTTTGTAGCTTAATGTATCCACACTAATTTGATTTATAATTGTGCCTTAAATGACACAATAGATTAAACATTCCTCTTCAAAAAAGAGTTTGCAAATTTACGATAAAGTATTGATTTACCAAACCTTGATGCATATATTTTTGCGCTGAAAATCAGCGTGTTTAAAAAAAGGCTTTTTTGCTTAGTGTTTTGTAGCTCTAGTAAGTCGGTCGTTTATAGATTTTCCTAAACCGTAATCTGGAAATTCTTCAGCAATAATAATATCGAGATGCATCTTATCTAACTGATGAAGCACATCATATAAATTTGAAGCCGATTCAACTAAAACACCAGATGTTGATAGTGCTATTTGAACCTCAATATTAGGATGATCAATTTCAGACTGAAACGTTAATAGTCCAATACGTTTGTTTTTATGAAGATTTATTGATTCTAAAATATTAGTTGTTAAGATGGTTTTTGTTTTTGGTGCGTAGTGACGTTCTAACATGCCTGGTGCATCGGGAATAGCTTCCGTTTGACTTTTAACCGAATTTTTAATTTCAATCGTTCCAACTATGGCTTCAATATCTTCTAGTGATTTTGAACCGAGTCTATATATCATAGGTTCGTCATTTTCAAAACCAATAATAGTGGATTCAATACCACTTGTACACGCTCCACCATCTAAAACCATTTTAATAGCATCTTTAAAATAAGCTTCTACATGCTGCGCTGTAGTTGGGCTAATACTACTAAAAGGATTGGCACTTGGTGCTGCTAATGGAAAATCTAAGCGATTTAATAATTCTAACGTTGTTGGGTGATTAGGCACACGCACGGCAACGGTATCTTTTCCTCCCGTTATTAAATCTGGAATAATCCCTTTCTTTTTTAAAACCAGTGTTATTGGTCCTGGCCAAAAGGCTTCTGCTAATAATTGTGCTTTTGCTGGGATGTGTTCAACTATATTAGAAAGCTCGTCTATAGAAGGAATATGAACAATAAGCGGATTAAAAAATGGTCGCCTTTTCGTTTCAAAAATAGCTTTTATCGCTTTTTCACTATAGATATTACCTGCTAAACCATAGACTGTTTCTGTTGGAATAGCAACAATATCCTCAGCTGTTAAGAGTTGAATCGCTTTTGATATGTCTTTTGAAATAATACTCATCTTTGTTTCCATGTGACAAAATTAATCTAATATATTAAATTTATTCTTGGGATTTCTAATTAGAAAATAGTGATGGATTATAAAATAATCGTATATTGTGTAATCAAATTTTTTTTAATGAAATTAAAACACACTTTACTTACTGTTGCTATTACCTTTTCGTTACTTGGTTTTGCTCAAAAACTAGACAAGAAGGTTACTATAACTATTACAGTTAAGGATTCTTTAGACAATGCAGTTCATAATGCAATAGTTTTTTTAGATGACGTTAAAAATAGAAAAACAACTAATAAAAAAGGTGAATTGAAAATAAAAGTGAAAGAACTGCCAACAACTATCTCTGCTTATTCTGAAAAGGAAGGTTTCGAGAGCATTGTTTTTAAAGAAAATAATAAAGCAACCATTACTTTTACTAAAGAAAGTTTAAATAAAGGTGATTATATTGAATTACTTGCTTTAGATAGACAAAAAAAAGCAAGAAAAACTAAACCCGATCAATATTTTGCTACTATATATGATTACCTTAGAGCAAAAGCACCAATGCTAAAAATATCTTCTGACAATCAAATTAGAATAAGGGGATATGATATTAGTTTTAATGGGTCGAGCGAACCTCTATTTATTGTTAATGGATCGCCAACCAGTGTAATTTCTAGTCTTGTACCTTCAAATATAAAAAGTGTTAGTATTCTTAAGGATAGTTCAGCTGCGTCTTATGGAGTTAGAGGAGCAAATGGTGTCATCATAATAACAACTAATTAATTTTTTCAATATATAGGTTACCGGCTAATGCATAGACTGTTTCTGTTGGGATAGCAACAATGTCTTTTGCCGTAAGAAGTTTAACGGCTTCTTATATATCTTTTGAAATAATACTCATTATCTTATAAAGACGATTGCAAAATTACTTCAAAATCTCATACCACTAAGATTTAAGACGTTTATTTTTATTTTCTTGCTTTTGTTGATATAATGCATATCCTAATACTGCCATTTCTAAACCTAAGATAGCGATTTTTGCTTTTTTACTTTTAGTTAATGCACTAGTTAATCCTAAGACTTTTGTGATAATCATAATGGTTCAAATTTAAATTAATACTATGTTTTTAAAATTAGCTTTTAAGTCGTAGAGTGGTTAACGGAAATAGGATTAGAATTAACTGAAATAGGACCTTATACAATTTTCGTTATATGTATAAATAATGACGTTCCATTTAGTAGTTTTGCAACTTCAAAATTTCGATTATGATTTCAGTAGATAATTTGGCAGTAGAATTTAGTGGTCACACTTTGTTTAGCGATGTGTCGTTTACAATAAATGAAAATGACAAAATTGCTCTTATGGGTAAGAATGGTGCGGGAAAATCGACCATGATGAAAATTATTGCAGGTGTACAAAGTGCCACACGTGGTAATGTGAGATGCCCTAAAGATGCTGTTATCGCCTATTTGCCTCAACATTTGTTAACGGAAGATAACACCACTGTTTTTGATGAAGCTTCTAAAGCTTTTAGTCATGTATTCACCATGCGCGACGAAATGGAAGATCTAAATAAACAATTAGAAACTAGAACGGATTACGAATCTGACGACTACATGAAAATCATTGAGCGTGTGTCTGATTTGGGTGAGAAATATTACGCTTTGGAAGATGTGAATTATGATGCTGAAGTTGAAAAAGCATTGAAAGGTTTAGGGTTTAAACAAGACGATTTTACAAGGCAAACCAATGAATTTTCTGGAGGTTACCGTATGCGAATTGAATTGGCTAAGATTTTATTGCAAAAACCTGATTTGATTTTATTAGATGAGCCAACCAACCATATAGATATTGAATCGGTCATTTGGCTCGAAGATTTTTTACTGAATAAAGCGAATGCTGTTGTCGTCATTTCTCACGATCGCGCGTTTGTAGATAATATTACCAACAGAACGATTGAAGTGACTATGGGTCGTATTTACGATTATAAGGCTAATTATACGCATTACCTTCAATTGCGTGAAGACCGACGAGTACATCAAATAAAAGCGTATCAAGAGCAGCAGAAGTTTATTGCCGATAATATGGCGTTTATTGAACGCTTTAAAGGGACCTATTCTAAAACCAACCAAGTGTCTTCTAGAGAGCGCATGTTAGAAAAACTAGATATTATTGAAATAGACGAGATTGATACGTCTGCTTTAAAATTGCGTTTCCCACCGACACAGCGTTCTGGTGATTATCCGGTGACGGTAAAGGATGTTTCTAAATCTTATGATGACCATGTGGTATTTAAAGATGCTAACATGTCTATTGCAAGAGGTGAAAAAGTCTGTTTTGTGGGACGAAACGGTGAAGGAAAATCTACCATGATAAAAGCTATTTTAGGTGAAATTGATGTAGAAGGCACGTGCACTCTTGGTCATAACGTTAAGGTGGGGTATTTTGCCCAAAATCAAGCGGCTTTATTAGACGAAAGTTTAACTATTTTTCAAACCGTTGATGAAGTGGCGCAAGGTGATGTAAGAACTCAGATTAAAAGTATTTTGGGAGGTTTTATGTTTAGAGGAGATGATGTTGAAAAGAAAGTGAGCGTGTTATCTGGTGGAGAAAAAACCAGATTAGCCATGGTGAAACTCTTATTAGAACCTGTAAACTTATTGATTCTCGATGAGCCTACCAATCACTTAGATTTAAAATCGAAGGATGTTTTAAAAGAAGCACTTCAAAATTTTGATGGGACTTTAATTCTCGTGTCTCACGATAGGGATTTCTTACAAGGACTCTCAAATAAAGTCTTTGAGTTTAAAGAAAAACGCGTTGTTGAACATTTTGAAACTATTGATGATTTCTTAATTAGGAATCGTGTTGAGAGTTTGAAAGGATTGGATCTTTAGTAATAGGCGTTATAGCCAATTTGTAGAAGTCTTAGAACTTTTAATTTACTCAAGTACTACACCATGATAAAGTCGTTAAAGGAGCTATTAGAGTTAAAACTAATTGAGGAACCTTACAAAATGATAACTTTAGATCATATCCTTAGTATTTATTTTAGGTTGTGGCCTATTTCCGGTTGATTCGGAGTACATACGGAGTACATACGGAGGGGCTATGGGTGAACCCTTGGTTTGATTTGTATTAAATTCAGTAGTTTAATGACATAATTTCTTAACTATCTTTTTTGCTAAAACTTTCTTAGTATGGATTGTTCACTTTTAGGAATACTGAGCTTAAAGAATTCTTTCGTGGAAATACCGAGCGTAACTCTTTAGGGGTGTAAAAAGCAGCGTCATAAAGTATGTAAAATGAAAAACAAAATCATTCCATACAATCCAGAATTAAAAGCACTGGCTAGACAACTCCGGAAACATAGCACTTTGCCTGAGGTCTTGCTATGGCAACATATAAAACAACGTGCTTACGGTGTTCAGTTTCATAGGCAAGTGCCAATGCTAAATTACATTGTAGATTTTTATTGCCATGAAATAGGTTTAGCTATTGAAATAGATGGAGATAGTCATGAGCATCGTTTTTTATATGATGCAAAACGGCATACTAAATTAGAGGCTTATGATGTTACTTTTTTAAGGTTTTCTAATGACGAGGTTAAAAAGAATATGTTTAGTGTGTTGTTGGTTATTGAAGAGAAGGTTAGGGAATTGTTAGGAAAACACCCCTAATGAGCTACGCTCGGTATCTTCAATGAAAATATATTTTCATCTCAATAATCCTCAAGGGGACAATCCTAACCAACAAGCAAAAGTTTTAAAAATTAAAATTGATTTTACCATTACTCAATCTGATATCCTATGAATATTCTATTTTCCTTAATCAAATGTCCCTTTGAGGGGACCTTAGGGGTGTGAAATAGAATTGCTATTTAAAACAGTTTTAATGATGTGTTGCCTTTTAATCAGGGTAGGCGTGAGGATAAAGTGCGCTTTAGGGAAAGAAACACCATATGAAAAAGCGTCGATAGTTCTAGGGTGTTGGCTTTATTCTAATTGAAGTTTTTTAGTATTTGTTATTGGCCTTTTAGTTTAGGATAGGGCGGTATATACCCGAGGATAACCCGCTTATGACCCGCTTAATACCCGAGGTAAATATGGGTGAACCCTTGGTTTGATTTGTATTATATTCAGTATTAGTGACATCATCCCTTTGGTAGTCTAGACGTTCTTTTTTACTGAAAGTTCCTTAGTATGGATTGTCTGTTTGAGGATTATTGAGCTGAAAAGTCTGCTGTCGTATAAAGTTCTTAGTATAGCTTTTTAGGGGTGTAAAAGACGCGTCATAAAGTCTGTAAAATGAAAAACAACATCATTCCATACAACCCAGAATTAAAAGCACTGGCTAGACAACTCCGGAAGCATAGCACTTTGCCTGAAGTCTTGCTATGGCAACATATAAAACAGCGTGCTTATGGTGTTCAGTTTCATAGGCAAGTACCAATGCTAAATTACATTGTAGATTTTTATTGCCATGAAATAGGTTTAGCTATTGAAATTGATGGAGATAGTCATGAGCATCGTTTTTTATATGATACCAAACGGCAAAGTGCACTAGAGGCTTATGATGTTACCTTTTTAAGGTTTTCTAATGAGGAGGTTAAAAAGAATATGTTTAGTGTTTTGTTGGTTATTGAAGAGAAGGTTAGGGAATTGTTAGGAAAACACCCCTAAAGTCCCCTCAAGGGGACAATCCTAACCAACAAGCAAAAGTTTTAAAAATTAAAATTGATTTTACCATTACCTAATCTGATATCCTATGAATATTCTATTTTCCTTAATCAAATGTCCCTTTGAGGGGACCTTAGGGGTGTGAAATAGAATTGCTATTTAAAACAGTTTTAATGATGTGTTGCCTTTTAATCAGGGTAGGCGTGAGGATAAAGTGCGCTTTAGGGAAAGAAACACCATATGAAAAAGCGCC
>NZ_QUNH01000001.1:0-257925 GCF_003387355.1 Winogradskyella sediminis | reverse complement strand
CTATTTAAAACAGTTTTAATGATGTGTTGCCTTTTAATCAGGGTAGGCGTGAGGATAAAGTGCGCTTTAGGGAAAGAAACACCATATGAAAAAGCGCCGATAGTTTTAGGGTGTTGGCTTTATTCTAATTGAAGTTTTATAGTATTTGTTCTTGGTCTTTTAGCTTAGGATAGGTCGGTATATACCCGAGGATAAACCGCTTATGACCTGCTTAAGACCCGAAGTTAATATGGGGGAACCTTTGGTTTGTATTGTCTCTTTGAGGGGGGCTTTAGGGGTGTAAAAGAGACTTGGTATTTTGGTTGAGACTGTATGTTGGTGGGAATGTATTGGATTGAGAAAAGCTTGGCTAATATATATAATAATATGTGCTAATAATTCAATTATTTTAGTAATGAAAATACTTTCTAAATTAAAAATGAATATTTTTTATTGCAACTGTTGCAGTGTAAAGAGAGACAAATTCTAGATCAGTTGATAATTCATTAAATAATGCTGCTATTAAATATTTTTTAATAGAATCATTTTATCATAATTTATTAGAATTTACATTTTAAGCAAAGTAATAAAGTGATACTAATTGTATGTTGACTACCATTGGTTTAGCAAGTATCTTTGGTGAAAATAGTTATATTATGAAACCAAATAGAAGGGGGCAAATTGTAAAATTTCACACACCTTTTGAAGACGAAGATCCTAATGATCTTTATTTAGTTCTTGAGTATATGGAACATAGTGAACGTTCTAGAGTTAGAGTGCAAGCATTAAATACAGGTTATTCATTCCCATGGACTACAATTTTATATGCTAAAGACTTTGAAGTTGATGAAGGTCAAACTTTTGATTTAGATTATTATCTTGAGCATGGGAAGCATGATTTGGTTTAATTATATTTCTTGTTAATTTAATAAAAAGACAAGTATTTTTATTTTATCATAAAATAGAGTAAAGAATTAATATTTCTTTGTTAAATTTGTAACCATTGTGTAATGTTGTATAGTATGGTTATAAAAGATTGTTATTCGCTTTCAGAAGCTGCAGAACTGCTAGGTAAAAGTAAAGAAACTTTAAGACGCTGGGATAAGGAGGGGAAACTTCCTGCTTTGAGAGAACCGATAAGTGAATATCGTATTTATAAGAAACAAGATATTAATAATCTTATAAAACCATTGTTTGACAACCTTGAAGAAATTGTAGATAATTCAGAAAAACCATTGAAAGAATATAAAGTTCTCGAATTATTTGCAGGTGCTGGTGGTTTAGCAATTGGACTTGAGAAAGCGGGAATTAAATGCGCTGCTTTAAACGAAATAGATAAATGGGCTTGCCAAACCTTGCGGGAGAATCGTCCACATTGGAATGTTTTAGAGGGAGATATTAAATCCTTTAATTTTGAAAAATTTAATGGAGAAGTAGATATCGTTACAGGCGGTTTTCCTTGCCAAGCTTTTAGTTATGCTGGTAAAAAACTAGGATTAGAAGACGCGAGAGGAACTTTATTCTATGAATTTGCTCGTGCAGTAAAAGAAGTAAATCCTCCAATTTGTATTGGGGAAAACGTTAAAGGTTTGCTCTCTCATGAAAAAGGTGAAACATTAAAAGGAATGTTGTCAATTCTTGATGAAATTGGTTATAAGGTTGTTCCGGTTCAGGTTTTAAAAGCAATTAATTATAAAGTTCCTCAAAAGCGAGAACGCTTAATTTTAGTAGGAATTAGAAAAGATATCGATATTAAATATGAATACCCTAAGCCTTATCAGAATATCTATAATTTGTCGGATGCTTTAAAAAAAGGGCCTTTGTATGACTCAAATGTTCCTAAATCTGAAGGTTCAAAATACCCACAACATAAGAAAGAAATTTTAGATTTGATTCCGCCAAAGGGCTATTGGAGAGATTTGCCTATAGATTTACAAAAAGAATATATGGGTAAAAGTTTCTACTTAGGTGGTGGAAAAACAGGGATGGCAAGACGAATTGGTTGGGACGAACCAAGTTTAACATTAACTTGTAGTCCTGCTCAAAAACAGACAGAAAGATGTCATCCAGATGAAACACGACCTTTTACCGTACGAGAATATGCTAGAATTCAAACGTTTCCTGATGAATGGAAATTTATGGGTTCAGTTTCTCAGCAATATAAGCAGATAGGAAATGCAGTTCCTTGTAATTTAGGAAGAGAAATAGGGTATTCCATTGTTAAGTTTTTGAATGATTATTACTCTAGTTTATCAAATCCTAAATAGTAACTATAATTTTCGAAAGTAATTTCATCTAGAATGGTTCTTTTTGACTCTTTTGAACTTGTCTGAATTTCTTCAAGTGCAGAATTATTTTCACTTTCCTCAGTTTTGAGATTTTTCAAGTAGTCTGAAATAGCTTTTGGTAAAATAGTGTATAATTCAAATAAAGCGTAGTCTTTACCAGTTAGTAATTTGTAAAATTGATCACCAGAAATTTTATTTACTCTACTATGGCTGTATTCTTTTCCATTAATTTCTCCAAACCATTTTTCGTTAAAACTATTTTTAGCTAAAATTTGAACCCAATAGCATTCAGCTTTTTTATAGGTGTCAGCATAAGTAGCTAGTTTTTGAAATAAACTCTCCGCAGAACTACTATTCATTGTGTTATGTTTGTTTTTAATATCAGCAAATAGAGTATTATCAGAAGCTTTAATGTCGAAACCGCTAAAATTGCCAACTTCAAAACCTTTAATCCCTCCCAAAATTTGTTCATGAAAAGTTCCAATTGAATTATTTATTGATTTATCAATCTGTCGGTTTATCTCTGTTTTTATGAGAGTAACTTCGTCTAGTTCATTAAAGCTTGCGTCAAAGGTTAGTTTTATGGTGTCAATTTTATTTGAGTAAAATTTCTTCTTACTAACATTTGCTTTTGCCCTTGTATATGATTTATGAAGATTCTCTATACACGATAAAAAATGTTCGTCTGATATATAACTTAAGTATTTATTTGTCATAATTCTTTAGAATATGTGTTACAATATACTAATAAAATTTAATGCGCCTCCAACCAATTCAGCCCAGTATCCACTTCAACATCCAAAGGCACTTCCAGTTTAAAAGCACCTTCCATTTCCGTTTTAATCAATGTGGTTAATTCTTGGAGTTCTGGTTTGTAGATGTCAAAGACCAATTCATCATGCACTTGTAAGAGCATTTTTGATTTGTAATTACCAGCTTCTAGCTTGTTGAAAATATTAATCATTGCTATTTTAATGATATCAGCAGCGCTTCCTTGTATGGGTGCGTTAACGGCATTTCGTTCTGCGGCACCTCGCACCACAGCGTTACGTGAGTTGATGTCTTTTAAATACCGACGACGCCCCAAAACGGTAGAGACATAGCCATGATCTCTTGCAAAATCGACTTGCTTACTCATGTAGGCTTTTAATTTTGGATAGGTGTCGTAATAGGTGTCAATGAGCTCTTTGGCTTCACCACGCGATAAATCGGTTTGGTTGCTTAAGCCAAAGGCAGACACGCCATAGATGATTCCGAAATTCACGGTTTTGGCATTGCTACGTTGCTCTCTGGTGACTTCTTCAATCGGTACACCAAATACTTTGGATGCGGTTGAGGCATGAATGTCTTCTCCATTTTTAAAGGCTTCAATCATGGTTTCTTCTTCACTTAAGGCGGCAATAATTCGTAATTCTATTTGCGAATAATCGGCTGCGAGTAAGGTGTAGTCTTCGCTTCTTGGTACAAAGGCTTTTCGCACTTGGCGACCACGCTCGGTACGGATAGGGATATTCTGTAAGTTAGGATTGTTACTACTTAAACGGCCAGTTGCGGCAACGGTTTGCATGTAGTCGGTATGCACACGCCCTGTGCTGTCTTCAACCTGAAGCGGTAAAGCATCTACATAGGTGCTTTTTAGCTTGGTGAGTCCTCTGTAGTCTAATATTTGTTGAATGATGTCATGGTCTTTAGCTAAAGCCGATAAAATATCTTCTCCGGTTTTGTATTGCCCTGTTTTGGTTTTTTTAGGTTTATCGACTAATTTCATTTTTTCAAACAACACAATACCTAATTGCTTTGGAGAGGCAATATTGAATTCTTCTCCAGCAGCTTCATAGATACTTTTTTCAAGACTTTGGATGTCGTTATTTAAAGCTTCTGCTAAGGAGTTTAGAAAATCAATATCGAGATTAATACCTTCTAATTCCATGGCGACTAACACACGCAGTAGCGGAATTTCAATCTCGTCAAATAATTTTTGGGTGTTGGCTTCGCCTAATTCTTTTTCAAAATGCTCTTTAAGCTGTAAGGTGATGTCTGCATCTTCAACAGCATATTCGGTTTGCTTTTCTAGCGGTACCTCGCGCATGGACAACTGATTTTTTCCTTTTTTACCAATCAATTCAGTAATAGAAATGGGAGTGTAATTGAGATAAGTTTCAGCAAGAACATCCATGTTGTGTCGCATATCGGCATTAATTAAATAATGCGCTAACATAGTATCGAATAATTTACCCTTAACGGTGATGTTGTATTTGGCTAAAACTTTAATGTCGTATTTTAAATTCTGACCTATTTTTTCAATGCTTTCAGATTCGAAAAAAGGTCTAAACACTTCCATGAGTTCTTGAGCTTCATTTTTATCCTCTGGAAATGGGACGTAAAACCCTTTGCCAGTTTCCCAAGAAAAGGCAATACCTACAAGCTCTGCGGTTAAGGGATTTAAACCTGTGGTTTCGGTATCAAAACACACCGAAGTTTGATTCATTAAATTCTTAACGAACAATTTGGTGGCCATACCAGAAGCGATACTTTGGTAAAAATGTGAGGTGGTTTCGGCTGTTTTTCTGGTAAATTCTGAAGTTGGTTCTGTTGTGTTGGCATCTCCACCACCAAATAAGGAGAACTGACCAGCTCCTGCGTTTGAGGTTGAACTTGAACTTGATTGAGACTTCTCGACAGAGCCTGTGCTGAGCGAAGTCGAAGTGCTCGAAGTGACAGCAGTTGAAGTTGAAGTTGTATTTGTTGTGTTTTCTGTTTTGGGAGCGAAGGTTTTATTAAAATTATCTATTAAACGTCTGAATTCTAATTCTTGAAAAATTTCGGTGACTTTAGGAATATCTGGTTCAGACATTTCAAAATCTTCGGCATTAAACTCCACAGGAACATCGAGCATTATAGTGGCCAATTGCTTAGAGAGTAGACCAAGTTCTTTATTGGCTTCAATCTTTTCTTTCATTTTACCCTTTAATTCATGGGTATTGGCAAAGAGATTTTCCATGCTGCCATAAGCTTTTAAAAACTTCTTAGCTGTTTTTTCGCCAACGCCAGGCAGTCCTGGAATATTATCGGAAGCATCGCCCATCATACCAAGAAAATCTATGACTTGCATAGGATCTGTAACTTCAAATTTTTTCTGCACTTCTGGAATGCCCCAAGTTTCATAACCTCCGCCAAAAACAGGTCGGTACATAAAAATGTTTTCAGTAACCAATTGTGCAAAATCTTTATCAGGTGTCACCATATAGGTTTTGTAACCTTCTTTTTCAGCTTGTCGGGATAACGTTCCAATAACGTCATCCGCTTCAAAACCTTCCTTAACCATAATAGGAATATGCATGGCTTCGAGAATATTACAAATATGCGGAATGGCGGTTTTAATACCTTCTGGAGTTTCATCTCTATTGGCTTTGTAGGCTTCGAACATTTCAACTCTATCTACACTACCACCTTTATCAAAACAAACGGCTAAATGATCTGGACGTTCACGTTTAATAACATCTAAAAGGGAATTCATAAAACCCATAATAGCTGAGGTGTCTTCTCCTTTAGAATTGATTCTTGGGTTTTTTATAAAAGCGTAATAGCCACGAAAAATTAGGGCGTAGGCATCAACGAGAAAGAGACGTTTTTGGTCTGACATTTTATATCATATTTTATTTAAGTGAGCTTTGCAAAATACTCGTTTTTTATTTCTGCTTCAAAATAAAAATGAAACGTAGCTATGGCTATGTTCAATTTTTCTTTCTCGCATTATCTAAAAAAATCATCATTTTTCATGTAAGCTAACCTAAACAAAAAATGATATTGCGTTAATTTGAAAATTAATGTCACTTTGAATGTGGTCGAAAGCTCATTAAACAAAAGGTTTTAAGTTCTCGACTGCGCTCGAAATGACAGTAGAATAGCGTTACTTGATTTAAGTAAACCAATAGCCTGCAAATTACGAAAACTAAAGCGGTTATTTCAAAAGCTATTCGTAATTTTATAAACGGAGCTTTTATTCATAACTTCATTATCAATGGTTATTTAGAAGATCAGAAATCGTAGTAAAAAGTATGGTGATTCTAAAGCTAGAATTTTAATACTTTGGAGCAGTTTTTTAAAAGAAATATGCTGTAATAATTGAAGGTTGGAATAATAAATTAACGCAAATGCTAATGTAGTCTTATAAAAACAAAAAGCCGAAACTCAAGTTTCGGCTTTTTTTTAACAATATATGGTTAATAGCGTTATATATGGTTAATAGCATTTTTTATGTGTAACTAACAAAGCTTTACAGTCTTTACTCTAATTTGAAGACTTTTTCTAAAGGTTTTTATACTGATAATTTCGGTGTTTTTTTTACGATTCATTTTTAAAACCTTAGCTTTAATTTCAGAAGAAAT
Organism: Winogradskyella sediminis; assembly: GCF_003387355.1. Lineage (GTDB taxonomy): Bacteria > Bacteroidota > Bacteroidia > Flavobacteriales > Flavobacteriaceae > Winogradskyella > Winogradskyella sediminis. The sequence continues at coordinate 251,270 of NZ_QUNH01000001.1, read as the reverse complement.
AGCAGCATCGCTAGATTCAGATTTTACGGTTTTAGAGGTTTCTATAACTTCTTTTTCATTGTTAACGATAACGTCTTGCTGTGCGAAACTTGCTAAAGACATTGTTAAAAATAATATGATGAATAAACCTTTTTTCATAATCGTAAGAAACTATTTTTGTTTTAACTTCGAGTCAAAGAAACACAAGATATTTAGCGTACATAAAATTTTTAGATAAAGTATATCGATAAACTGTTAAGTGGTAAACGCTAGTAAAAACCATCGATGAAATACATAAAATGCGCTCGTATCCCTTTAAATACGTTGATAAAGAAGTTGAATGACATTTTTATTAAGATAAAAAACACTTTACGATAAATTTTATCGACGAAATGCACGAAATAAGCTTGAAACACTTGTAAATAAAGAATTAATTATGGATGATTTTAGTAGTAACCGGTATTATGAATTGTTTTCTAAACAGAAGCTAAATCAATATGCAATAGGAAGTCGCAGTTATAAAGAACGCCTTAAAACGTTAAATAAACTTCAGGTAGCTATAGAAGAAACCTATAGAGTCCAAATTCAAGAAGCTTTACGTAAAGACTTAGGGAAGCCTGTTGTAGAAACTGAGCTCACTGAAATCTATGCCATCATTGGAGATATAAAATATGCAAAAAAGCATCTGCGTCAATGGATGCGCAAACAACAAGTAGAGACACCTCTAGCATTATTAGGTTCTAGTGCGTATATAAAGTACGAACCTAAAGGAGTCTGTTTAATTATTTCTCCTTGGAATTTTCCTTTCAATCTCACCTTTGGACCTTTGATTTCGGCAATTGCTGCTGGTAATACGGTTATTATTAAACCCTCTGAGATGACTCCACATTCGTCAAAAATTATGGCAAGCCTTATTGGTGATGTCTTTAATGAAGATCACGTCGCCTTAGTACAAGGTGAAGTTGAGGTTTCAACTGAATTGTTAAAATTACCTTTTAATCATATCTTTTTTACGGGTTCGCCACATGTTGGAAAAATAGTGATGAAAGCTGCATCGCAACATTTAGCTTCAGTTACCTTAGAATTGGGTGGTAAGTCGCCAACAATAGTTGATAAAACGGCAAACATCGATAAAGCCGCTAAGAAAACAATGTGGGCAAAATTTTTAAACTGTGGTCAGATCTGTGTTTCACCAGATTATGTTTTGATAGATGAAAGTGTAAAAACTGAATTTATTTCATCTTGTAAAAAATGGCTCCAAGCGTTTTATAACGATAATCCGAAAGCATCGGATTCTTATGGTAGAATCGTTACAGACAAACATTTTGAACGTTTAAGTTCGTATTTAGAAAATGCAAAAACCTTAAATGCTAAATTTGAAGTCGGAGGCAAAACGGATCGTGTATCAAAATACATAGCACCTACAATTATTTCAGATTTAAAACCTGAAGCAAAATTATTAGAGGACGAAATTTTTGGTCCCATCTTACCCATAGTTACGTATACAAGTTTAGATATGGCTATAGCTTATATTAATTCTAAACCAAGACCATTAGCGCTTTATATCTATAGTAAAAGTAAAGCGAATATAAATACGATTATAAATAACACTAGGGCAGGAGGTACCTGTATTAATAACAGCGTGCTCCATTACGCCAATCATAATTTACCATTTGGTGGAGTTAACAATAGTGGCATTGGAAAGAGCCATGGATTTCACGGTTTTAAAGCCTTTAGTAATGAACGCTCGGTACTAAAACAACATACATTTGGAGTGACTGAATTGTTGTTTCCGCCGTATAGTGGTTTTAAGGAAAAGCTAGCACGATTGACGATTAAGTGGTTTTAAGCCTTATTGAAATAATCTGATTGAATTTGCACATTCACTCCATCTTGATATTTAGTTACACTAAAATACTGATGAATTGAATAGTATCCTGTTTCTCCCTTTTTATTAACGGCAACATAACCCACTTGAAAATTTTTATAATTACTATTGGGTTTAGTAACAATTCTTCTAATCGCCTCTTCACAGGCTTGTTGCGGTGTTTTCCCTTGGCGCATTAATTCAACCACTAAAAAACTACCAACGGTTTTTACAACTTCTTCGCCTAAACCTGTGGCGACACAGCCGCCTATTTCATTATCTATAAATAATCCTGAACCTATAATTGGAGAATCGCCTACGCGTCCTCCCATTTTATATGCAAGTCCACTTGTTGTGCAAGCGCCAGAAATATCACCATTTTTATCAATGGCTAACATTCCAATTGTATCGTGATTTTCAATATTAATAATAGGTTGGTATTGGGCTTTAACTTTCCATTTTTGCCAGGCGTTTTTAGATGCTTCTGTTAATAAATTTTCGGGTTCAAAACCTTTAGAAATAGCAAACTGTTTTGCTCCTTCTCCGGCAAGCATTACATGTGGTGTGTCTTCCATAACTTTTCTGGCGACCGAAACGGCATGTGTAATATTTTGAAGATATACTACCGAGCCACAGTTACCATCTTTATCCATAATACTGGCATCTAGAGTGACATTACCATCACGATCTGGTAAGCCGCCTTTACCCACAGTTTGTCCTTTAGCATCGGCTTCTTCAATTCTGCAGCCTTGTTCTACGGCATCCAACGCATTTCCTCCAGCCTGTAAGATCTCCATCGCTTTGGCTGTTGCATTTTTAACATGCCAAGTGGCAACAACTAGAGGTAAGCCATATGAATTAGATGCAGCATTGTGGTTTTGTGCTTTATGTGTTTTAGCGATGTCCTCATTAGAATTAACTAGAGCATTGCCAACGGCAAAACCCAAGCCTGTTAACGACGTGTTTTTTATAAAATCTCTTCGTTTCATCGAAAATTGTTTTTTCGTTTCCGTGAAAAACGGAAATCTTATTTATTAATACGTCACTCCTTGTTTGTCTAATACTGTTTTGGTACGGTAGGCATAAAATAATAAATAACCAAAACAAGCCACAGCCATCCAATACGAGGACTGTATATTAAAGACATCAGCCAATTTTCCTTGAACAGGTGGTATAATTGCACCACCTAAAATCATCATAATTAAAAACGCAGAACCTTGAGACGTGTATTTTCCTAAACCCGCAATGCTCAATGTAAAAATACAAGGCCACATAATAGAACAAAACAGACCGCCAGACAAGAATGCAAATAATGCTAAGTTGCCAGAACTAAATAGTCCAATAAGCATTCCGATAATTCCTAATAAACTAAATATTTTTAGGGTTCTCACAGGATTATCTTTAGCCAAGAAAAAGCCACCAATTTGAACTGCAATACAAATGGCAAAGAATAGAATTTCGTTTATCGTAAAACTGTATTTAACCAAATTTGCTAAAATAATCACCGCGAATGCTACATAAGGAACGATAATTAATAATATCTTTTTTAACCCTTTACTCGGATTAAATACGGTTATAGCTCCAACCCAACGTCCAATCATCAATCCTCCCCAATACATGGATATATACTTTCCTAATTCCGAATCATTTAAAACCGGTAAACCAATGGTATTTAAACCTGTATTTGCAACACCTTGTTTTAAAAGTTCACCGAGATTACTTCCTATAGTGACCTCTACGCCAACATAAGTAAATATCGCTAGCATGCCTAGTACAAGTTGTGGGTATTTCATGGCACCCCAACCATCAGGGTTTTTAGCCGCACTAGAGTTGGCTACAAAAACTGTGGCAACAACAGCGAGCAACGCTAAAAATAAAATAATCAATCTTGTGTGTTCTATGTCTTCTGTTGAAATAGCATTTCCTGAATACGTACTAAAAATATAACCGAAGCAACCTACAATAACTAAAGTGAGTATAATTAATAAGTTTCGTGCTTTATTAGCTGGTTCAAATGCTGTTTCGGATTTAAGTGCGGGTAGTTTTTTTGAAAAATGAAATAATGCTGCTGCAATTAAAAATAGGGCACCCACGCACAAGTATAAAACTTGGACTGTAATTAGTGTAATCTCATTACTGTTAATCTTTTCAGCTAATTGATCTGTAGACCATGAAGCTGTTCCGAAAATAGCTAAACTGACTACAATTGGACCAATAGTTGTGCCGAAGGAATTTATACCACCAGTTAAATTTAAGCGATGCGAGCCCGTCTTAGGGTCGCCAAGCGCTACAGTAAACGGATTTGCAGCTGTTTGTTGTAATGAAAACCCTAATGCCACGATAAAAAATGCAATGAGTACCAAGTAAAACACGTCTGTTTGTCCTTGCTCTGCACCAGCCGTAGCCGGAAACATTATAAACGCACCAATGGCAGATAATAACAGACCATAAACAATTCCGTTTTTGTAACCCCAATTATTTAAAATGTCACGTTTAATAGCACTAGACATAACAAATAGAGAAAGTGCACCAATGTAATAGGCGCCATAAAAGGCAAAATCTACTAATTGCGATTGAAATTGATCAATGTTAAAATAGGTTTTACAGAACGGAATAAAAACGCTATTTGAAGCAGCTATAAATCCCCAGAAAAAGAAGACTGTGCATAACGTAGCTAAGGCAGATTTGTTATTGGAATTGTTCATATTAATTATTTAATTATTGAAACAAATCTATATTATTTTTTTAATTAAATCACAGATTCCTAATTATAGACCTATAATAATCATATTAATTACGAAGCATCGTTGGCGGCTAAGCTGCTAAATGATGAGACCAAAGTGTACTACTAAGATATTTAAAAAGATAGAAATTTCTTTACTTGACATTACAGATAAAAAAGACTTATTACAGTTCTTAAATTAGTGATTATATAACCTTTAACACTTTCATAAGATAAGACATTCGTCATATCCTTAAATTTGTAAATTCAAAACACCACTATAATGATTCGTTGGATACTATTTGCCATTCTATTTGTAATTATTACAATTTATGGATTTCAAGCTGTGAGAACTGTAACTAAGCAGACTTGGGTTTATTATCTGTTTTTTGGTATCGCTATTTTAGTGGTTGGGAATTTTATATATCAGTTTTTGGCCACTAGTGAAGGACGTGTGTTGACGACAGCAAAGAGTTTTGCTTTTGGATTTCTATTGGCTTTTATGGCTTTTAATTTAGTCTTGTTACCGTTTTTAATTGGCGAAGATATTATTAGAGGGATTATAAGCCTTTACGATAAATTTGTGATTAAAAAAGAGGTGTTTTATATGCCCTCTCGTCGAAAATTTGTGAGTCAGGTGGCATTAGGTATTGCTGCTATACCATTGTCTTCATTGTTGTATGGTATGTTTCAAGGCAAATATAATTTTAGAGTTCTTAATTACACCTTACATTTTGAGGATTTGCCAGACGCTTTTGATGGTTATAGAATAACTCAAATCAGTGATATTCATTCAGGTAGTTTCGATAATCAAGATAAAATTGAATATGCCATAGATTTAATTAATGAACAGAAATCTGATGTGCTTTTATTTACAGGTGATATGGTGAATAACAAAGCTTCTGAAATGTTACCTTGGTTAGATACCTTTGGAAGATTGAAAGCTAAGGATGGTAAGTTTTCTGTATTGGGAAATCATGATTATGGAGATTATGTCGATTGGAATTCACCTGAAGAAAAAGCTCAAAATCTAGAGGAATTAAAAGCCATACAAAAAGATATTGGTTTCGATTTGTTATTAAACGATAGTCGCTATCTCGAAAAAGATGGTCAGCGGTTGGCGTTAGTCGGAGTAGAAAACTGGGGAAAAGGAGGTTTTAAAAAGGCTGGTGATTTACAAAAGGCTTCGGCAAAAATAAAATCTGATGACTTTAAAATATTAATGACGCACGATCCGAGTCATTGGGAAGCTAAAGTGCTCAATGATCCTTATCACTATCACTTAACGTTAAGTGGTCATACACATGGTATGCAGTTTGGAATTGAAATTCCGGGTTGGATAAAATGGAGTCCTGCGAAATGGAGGTATAAGCAGTGGGCCGGAATTTATACCGAGTTAGGACAGTACATTAATGTCAATAGAGGTTTTGGCTATTTAGGATACCCAGGACGTGTAGGGATTTGGCCCGAAATTACAGTGATCGAACTCAAAAAAGGGTCGAAAAGTGCGTAATTGTAAAGAAATGCTTATTTTTATGATATGAGTACCTAATTTGTAGCGATTAAGGATTTATAAATTTGTTGTACTTATATATTTGACTAAAACTACAACCTATGTCAAAATTTGGGGAAATAATAGATGTTGAAATACCAGTACTTTTGGATTTTTATACCGAAAGAGACAATCATTCTATAGCGATGCATCCTATATTAAGAGATGTGGCGGCTGCCTTAGGTGATAAAGCAAAAGTAATTAAGATAGATGTAGATAAAAACAGAGAACTCGCGGAAGCTTTACGCGTTAAGGCGTTGCCAACGTTAATTATCTACAAAAATGGGGAGATGAAATGGAGGCATAGTGGAGAGCAAGATGCTAATACCATTATTGCCATTATTCAAGAATACGTTTAGTCAATTTATATATATGTTATTTTAGAGACGTTAAGACCCTTGAAACGAAAGCCCATTTGACTATAATGTTTTAAGACTTTAGGAAGTGCATATTTTAAATTTCGTGAGGCTTTTACACTGTCGTGAAATACGATAATACTACCTTCTTTTGCCGAAGACGTAATGTTTTTAAGGCAGGTTTTTGCAGAGACCGATGTGTCCCAGTCATAAGATAATACATCCCACAAAATAATTTGATAGTCTAATCCTTGCAGTTTACTACTTTGTTTGGGTTTGAATTTTCCATATGGAGGACGAAATAATTTTACGTTAGAACCAGAGGCTTGGTTAGAGTTGCGGTCAATATTCTTAGGATAATGATTGTGGAAAATGGTATCGATAAGTTGTTGCGTTTTTTCAACACTCTCAATATAAGCTTTAGTTTTAGTCTTCCAACCTTTTAAATGACTATAGGTGTGATTTCCTATGGAGTGCCCATTGGCCATAATTTGTTGAAAAAGCTTTGGATGTTTTTTTATGTTTTTCCCTATACAAAAGAAGGTTGCTTTGGCATTGTACTCTTGTAATGTGCTTATAACCCAATCTGTAATATCGGGAGTTGGGCCATCGTCAAAAGTGAGATATAAGACTTTGTTGTTTGTATCGATATTCCAGATAAAACTAGGGAACAATGTTTTAACAAAGTCGGGAGTTTTAGCTGGAATAATCTTCATCATTAATTTTCTGGTGCTAATAAATCTATAGTATCCTTTGTCATTTCCTGTAGGTCCATATCTTCTGGAACTTCTGGTAATTCGGCATCGTTATATCGATTCATAAGCTCGTCGAATAAGCTTAAATAGCTATTAAACTTTTGGGTTTCTTCTAAAGCAAACTCTTTATCATTATAGATGACTAAAATATCGATTAAAGCTCTATAGCGCTGAATGTCTAAGTAGATGTCTTCACCAACTAAACGTTCTTGGTTCTTTAATGAAAGGCTACTGTAATAGACTAAATTTTCTTGGTATTTTTTAGCAACATCTTTGTATAATGCGCGCCCTTTTTCCACATTGCCTATTTCGTAATAAGCACTTACATATGGTTCTAGTAAGGAATAGAAGCCAAATTTATCCACTGGCATTTTTTCCATTGCGATATCCGCTATGTCTTCGGCTTTTTCTAATTCATCTTCATTGATAAGTTGTTCTATTAAGCGTGCTAAATTGCCTCTGTAAGTAATACCATTTCTTCTGGTTTCAATATCGTAGTAGATATCTTCTCCACTGCCTCCCCATTTCCAGTTCTTCACCATATTGTACATCAGCTCTGGGTCTACGCGTCCCATATCATAAGGGTTTGCTTTATCTACTGGTGTTTTAATTGGTACCAGCTTATAGCACATACCATCGAGTTGTAAATAGTCTTTTAACCATACATAATCTTCAGCTCCAAAAGCACCACCAGTAAAATATATTGGACGTTCCCAATTATTGTTAGCAATAATATCTAACATTAAAAGACGGTTTTTATATAGGTAGCTGCCACCAATTTGTGTATAAAGATTATCTTCAATTTTATCAGCGTCTTTAGGCTTCACAATTCCATTCTTTAATACTATCTCTTTATTGACAGGGATACTAATATTGCGAGTTGGAAAATAATTAGAATTTAATAAATGCTTTGGATATTGACTAGGATCTTCACCTTGTCTTTCAACTACAAATTTGAATTTTGTACTTGGCTTTTCACTAGATATAAAATCCATAAAATCTTGAATGGATAAAGTGTCATTTGTGATTTCTCTTCTAATAATGACATCTCTTGTGCCACCTCTATACTGTTTGTGTGTAAGTTGCGAAGGGATTGGATCACTGTCATAAGCCTTTCGTTTCATTTGGTCAATGTACCAATCCGTTTGAAATAAACTGGTGTTTACGACACGCACATCGGTACGTACTCCTTCGATTTCTTGTAAATACCATAGTGGGAAGGTATCATTATCTCCAATGGTAAAAAGAATGGCATTTGGAGCACAAGATTCTAGGTATTTTCGTGCCATAGAATTTGTGGTATACTTCCCAGAGCGATCATGGTCATCCCAGTTATTTGCAACCAATATACCAGGAACTAGAACTATGCAGACTAAAGTAATTACTGGTGCTAGGATTTTAGTTTTAATGCTAGAACTAATGAGGTGGTAAATGGCGTAGACCCCAAAACCAATCCAAATTGCAAAAACATAGAAAGATCCTACTACAGAATAGTCACGTTCTCGAGGTTCAAAAGGTCTTACATTAGTGTAGAATTGAATAGCTAAGCCTGTTAGTAAAAAGAAAACTAATAGAACCCAAAAACGTTTTAAGTCGGAATACATTAAGAAGAAGAACCCTGTTAATCCTAAAATTAAAGGTAAGAAGTAATAGGTGTTTCTTGCTTTATTTTCAAGGACGTCTGTTGGCAGATTGTCTTGCGATATACCAATGTGTAATGCATCAATCCAATCGATACCAGAAATCCAATTTCCATTTTTGTGGGTATATCGTCCTTGGATATCATCTTGTCTCCCTGTAAAATTCCACATAAAATAACGCCAGTACATGTACCCAAATTGGTATTGAAACATGTACACTATGTTATCCAAAAATGAAGGTTTCTCAATAATAAGGTATTGCTGGCCATAGCGCTTTAAAAACTGGTTATAACCATCGTAATCAATTTCACCATTAGCAACACGCATTTTGAAGTCGTTGATGAGCTCATCAAATTGTTGTTTTTCTCCAAGTGCATATTGTGCAGCTTGCTGTTCGGTTAAACCAGCGTTAAGTGCTTCATTGTATGCACGGGTTTGTAGACTAGGATCTACCTTAAAGTCAATTAAACCTGTGAACATCATATAGTTTTCTGCATGTTCTGCGCTCCACATTCGCGGCAGTATAGATGCGTGTTCATGGTTGTAGTTTTGCTTACTTTTTTCCCAATCGTTTATAATAATGTATTTGCCAGCCTCCTCGTCGCGTTCGTAGTTCTTTTTATCATCTATAAACGGTTCATCTTTATCGGCACCAGAGTACACTTCCGTAAACAAGGGACCATAAAATAAATGGGTTTCAGGATATTGCTCTAGATTATAATACGCTAAAAGCTCTCTCGCATCCGATGGGTTATTTTCATTAATTACAACTTGTGCATTTGCTCTAATAGGGAGCATCATCCAAGAAGAGAAGCCAATAAAAATAAACATTAAGCACAATACTAAAGTATTGGCGTGTTTCATGCCATTTTTGCGCGTATAATTCAGACCAAAATAAAATAACGCAATAACCATTATACCAGTAATAATGGTACCTGAGTTAAAAGGTAGCCCTATTGAATTTACAAAAAACACTTCTAAATATCCAAAGAGTTTTAAGGTAGATGGTAATAACAATTTGAATATGAACAATAAAATTGCTGCAGAAGCAATATTGGCAATAATAAAATTCTTAACTGTTATAGTTTTATAATTTTTAAAATAATAAAGTAACCCTATGGCAGGAATTGTCAATAGTCCCATAAAGTGAACTCCAAAAGATAAGCCAATTACAAAAGCGATAAGGATTAACCAACGGTTGCCTCTTGGTTGATTCATGTCGCGTTCCCAACGCAATCCAAGATAGAATAAAACAGCCATTATAAGTGTTGCCATGGCATACACTTCGGTCTCTACAGCATTAAACCAAAACGAATCAGTAAACGTAAATGCTAAGCTTCCAACTAAGGCGCTACCTAAAATAGCATAAGCTTTGCCAGTATCTTTGTCTTCATTATATTTGGTAAGCTTTACCAGTAGAAGACTGATGGTCCAAAACATAAACAGAATGGTAAATGCACTTGCAACACCACTCATCATATTCATAATAGCACCAATTTGTGACGGTTCTAAAGCAAACGTAGAGAAAAATGCACCAAACATTTGAAATAATGGTGCTCCTGGTGGGTGTCCTACTTGTAGTTTGGATGAGGTTAAAATATATTCACCAGCATCCCAAAAGCTAACGGTTGGTTCTATAGTAAGGCCGTATACTATAACTGCTACTGTAAAAACAAACCATCCTAAGATGTTGTTCCACTTTTTAAAGTTGAAATCTTTCATGAAAACGTTGCTAATTAGTGCTCGCGAATTTACTAATTAATACCTAAAAGTCTACATTTTTAAGTTAACGTTAAGTATTTTAAAAAATTTTCCTGATTTTTTTTGCGAAAGTGAAACTTTGTATTAAATTTGCACCCTCAAAATGAGAGATTGGCCTATGGTGTAACTGGCTAACACATCTGTTTTTGGTACAGAAGAGTCTAGGTTCGAAACCTAGTAGGCCAACCAAAGTTTAAATCCTAATTCGTATTCGAATTAGGATTTTTTTTGTTTTATAGCACATGCATAACGTTTTAGCGTTAATCTATAAAGAGCTCTTGCCTAAGTTTTATTGGTTTTAAAATGAAAATCCTAATCAATATTGATTAGGATTTATATTTGCGATTTTTTTTATGTTAATATATGCTTGAAAAACGCATGAAAAATTTGATGTTCTATATTTTAAATGTAATTACAGGTCGCTTAGCGTGGTTTACAATGTCTTCACTTATACTGCCATTAAAGAAATGCGCAATACCTTGTCGGCCATGAGTACTAATACCTATGAGGTCTGCGTTTATGTCTTTAGAAACGTTTAAGATGCCTTGTTCTACAGTATAGTCATTGTGAATGGTAATTGTATAATTATCATAGTCAATTCCAGAAATAAAATCATTAATACGTGTCTTGGCTTCGTAAGAGGTCATAAAGTTACTTGAGGTAATGACGAGCAATAAATGGATTTTTGACCCAAAAGCTTTTGCAAATTTTACAGCTTGTTTATAGGTTTCTTTATTGTCGTTTTGAAAATCTGAAGCAAATACAAAATTATTAACCTTAAAAGTTTGATGTTCATTTTTGATAACTAAAACTGGCACCTCAGAAGATCTTACTACTTTTTCTGCATTAGAACCTACAAACATTTCCATCATGCCTGTTGCGCCATGAGACCCCATTACAATCATGTCAATGTCAAACTCTTTGCAAGAGTCTTTTATTTCATTAAAAGTGATATCGGTTTTTACGGTTTCATGGACGGTGATATCTTTTAGGTAGTCTTGAGCTATAAGATTTTCAAATCTTTTTCGAGCCAAGTTCATAAAAAATAAAGTTTCAGGAATATCACTTTTTGCTTGTCCAGGATCTGAATGTTGCATCGGAATTTCCATCATATGCAGTAAATAAATTTCTGCATTGTATGTTCTAGCGAGCATAGCAGCAACTTTTAGAGCATTTTCTGCTTGTTCAGAAAAATCTGTCGGAACTAGTATTTTATTCATATTTATGGGTTTATTTAGTCTTTCTAAATTTAAGAAAATAAATCCACATTACATAGCTTGGGTAATTTAATATAAAAGTCGTATATTTGCACCGTTATTTACTAAAAATGAATAAGCGAGAGGACGAAAAGTCCTCTCTTTTTATATCAAGAAATGTTTAAGAAAATAGTAGAAGACTTATTACAAACGGCATTAGAAGAAAGGCAAGATCTGTTCTTAATAGACTTTACCATGTCTGGAGATAATGCAATAAAAATTGTGATTGATGGTGATAATGGTGTCTTAGTAGAGGACTGTATGTTTATCAGCAGAGCCATTGAACATCATATCGATCGAGAAGAACACGATTTTTCTCTAGAAGTGTTATCATCAGGTGCAGCATCTCCGTTAGTTTTACCAAGGCAGTACAATAAGCATATTGGTAGAAATTTAGAAGTAAAGACTTTAGATCAGCAAAATTTAGAAGGCGAACTCACCGAAGTAAACGATGAAGGTGTCGTATTAAGCTGGAAAGCTAGAGAGCCAAAACCCGTAGGGAAAGGAAAAGTAACAGTAGCTAAAACAGCAACTATTGCTTTTGACAATATTAAAGAAGCAAAAGTTAAAATAAAATTTTAATTCATATCAATTATGGAAAATGTAGCGTTAATTGAGTCATTTTCAGAATTTAAAGACGACAAATTAATAGATAGAGTTACGCTAATGGCGATTCTTGAGGATGTATTACGTAATGCATTGAAGAAGAAGTATGGTGATGACGATAACTTTGATATCATTATAAACCCAGATAAGGGAGATTTAGAAATTTGGAGAAACCGTATCGTTGTTGCAGATGGTGAAGTAGAGGAACCAAATCAAGAAATTGAATTGTCTGAAGCACAAAAAATAGAACCAGATTTTGAAGTTGGTGAAGACGTTGCAGAAGAAGTAAAGTTAATAGATCTTGGAAGACGTTCTATCTTAGCATTAAGACAGAATTTAATTTCTAAGATTCACGAACACGATAATACTAACATCTATAAGCACTTTAAAGAGCTTGAAGGTGAGATTTATACAGCAGAAGTACACCACATTCGTCATAGAGCAATCATTTTGTTAGATGATGATGGTAATGAAATTATACTTCCAAAAGACAAACAAATTCCTTCAGATTTCTTTAGAAAAGGAGAAAACGTAAGAGGAATTATTGAAAGTGTAGAATTAAAAGGAAGTAAGCCTGCCATTGTAATGTCAAGAACATCTCCTATATTTCTTGAAAAATTATTTGAACAAGAAATACCAGAAGTTTTCGATGGTTTAATTACAGTTAAAAAAGTAGTGCGTATTCCTGGTGAAAAAGCAAAAGTTGCTGTAGATTCATACGATGATAGAATTGATCCAGTAGGAGCTTGTGTTGGTATGAAGGGGTCTAGAATTCATGGTATTGTCCGTGAGCTAGGAAACGAAAACATTGACGTTATTAATTACACTAATAACATTCAACTTTTTGTAACAAGAGCATTAAGTCCAGCAAGAGTAACATCTTTAAAGTTAGATGAAGAAAACATGCGTGCTGAGGTGTTATTAAAACCAGAAGAAGTTTCAAAAGCCATTGGTAGAGGTGGTCATAATATTCGTTTAGCGGGTCAGTTAACCGGTTACGAAATTGATGTATTTAGAGAAGGTGCAGAAGAAGATGTGGAATTAAAAGAATTCTCTGACGAAATTGAAGGTTGGGTAATTTCTGAATTTAGCAAGGCTGGATTAGATACAGCAAAGAGTATTTTAGAACAAGATGTAGCTGATTTAGTGAAGCGTACAGATTTAGAAGAAGAAACCATCTTAGACGTCATTGCGATTCTAAGAGAAGAATTTGAAGAATAATATCAAAATATTTTTTAAAATGATTTGAAATATTTCATTTTTAAATTTAAGTTGGTATCATATTAATTTTAATTTAAAATTAATATATAATATATTTAAGTATTTTACAGGCAGTTTATGGCTCAAACAACAAGATTAAACAAAGTATTAAGGGAATTAAACATCTCAATAGATCGTGCTGTGGATTTTTTAGAATCCAAAGGCATCGAAATTGAGAAGAGTCCTAATACTAAAATTTCGCTAGAGGTTTACAATACGCTTTCTGATGAATTTCAGACAGATGCATCTAAGCGTGAAAAAGCTCAAGAAGTAAGTGAAGCAAAACTTAAGGAAAAAGAAGAGCTTCGCGAACAACGAGAACGTGAAATTGAAGAGAAGCAAAAGCAAAAAGCTGAAAGGGATGCCGTAGTTAAGGCTAAAGCTGAGTTAAGTGGACCAAAACAAGTTGGTAAAATTGACTTAGACAAAAAACCTAAAGCTGAAAAGAAAGAGGAACCTAAAGCTCCAGAAGTTAAGGAAGAACCTAAAGCTGAACAACCTGAGGTAAAGTCTGAAGTGCCAAAGGAAGCACCTAAAGTTGAAAAACCAAAGGAGACTGAAAAAACAGAAAAGCCAGCGAAGGTTGAAAAAGTAGAAAAAACCGAGAAGGTTGAAAAGGCTGAGAAGGTTGAAAAAACTGAAAAAGCAAAACCAAAGGTAACTTCCAAGAAAGAAGACACTACTGAAACTCCGAGTGCGCCAGTAGAAGAAACGCTTAAAACACAGTATAAAAAACTGACAGGTCCTGTAACTACAGGTAAAAAGATTGATTTATCTCAGTTTAATAAACCTAAGAAGAAGAAAACTGAAGCTTCAAAATCATCAGGTGATGCTAATAAACGTAAAAGACGTCGTATTAGTAAAACAGGAAACGATAGCTCAGGGAAACCTAACTTCGATAATAGAAGAGGAGGAGGAAAAGGAAGAGGTAATTCTACAAGACCTAAAGTGGTTAAAGAAGAGCCAAGTGAAGAGGATGTTCAAAAACAAATCCGTGAAACTTTAGAAAAGCTTCAGGGTAAATCTAATAAAGGTAAAGGAGCTAAATACCGTAGAGATAAGAGAGATCAACACCGTCAACAATCGGAAATTGATCAAGAAATTGCAGCAGCAGAAAGTAAAACCATTAAGGTAACTGAGTTTGTAACTGTAAGTGAAATGGCAACCATGATGGAAGTTGGAGTAACTCAGGTGATTTCGGCATGTATGTCTCTAGGTATGATGGTAACCATGAACCAGAGATTAGATGCAGAAACTTTAACTATTGTTGCTGAAGAATTCGGTTTCGATGTTGAATTTATTAAAGCGGATATCGAAGAGTCTATAGTCGTTGTAGAAGACGATCCTAAAGACTTAGTAGAAAGAGCACCTATCGTAACCGTAATGGGTCACGTAGATCACGGTAAAACCTCGTTATTAGATTATATTCGAAAAGAAAATGTGATTGCAGGTGAATCTGGAGGTATTACACAGCACATTGGTGCCTATGGTGTACAACTAGAAAATGGTCAAAAAATAGCATTCCTAGATACACCAGGTCACGAAGCCTTTACAGCGATGCGTGCGCGTGGTGCCCAAGTTACTGATATTGCTATTATTGTTGTTGCAGCAGATGATGCTATAATGCCGCAAACTAAAGAGGCTATTTCTCACGCTCAAGCTGCAGGAGTACCAATTGTATTTGCGATTAATAAAATTGATAAGCCAGACGCCAATCCTGAAAAGGTTAAAGAACAATTGGCACAAATGAATCTTTTAGTAGAGGATTGGGGAGGAAAAATTCAATCTCATGATATTTCTGCTAAAAAAGGAACAGGTGTTCAAGAACTATTAGAAAAAGTATTATTAGAAGCTGAACTATTAGAATTAAAAGCCAATCCTAATAAAGCGGCTAGTGGAACTGTAGTAGAAGCATATTTAGATAAAGGTAGAGGATATGTATCCACTATTTTAGTACAAGCAGGTACTTTAAGAGTTGGTGATTATGTTTTAGCAGGTAAGAATAGTGGTAAAGTAAAAGCTATGCAAGATGAGCGAGGCCAAGATGTTAAAGGCGCTGGCCCTGCAACACCTGTTTCTATTCTTGGTTTAGATGGAGCACCACAAGCAGGTGATAAGTTTAATGTCTTTGCAGATGAACGTGAAGCGAAACAAATTGCTACCAAACGTGCACAATTACAACGAGAGCAATCGGTTAGAACACAACGTCATATTACTCTAGATGAAATTGGAAGACGTATTGCACTTGGTGATTTCCAAGAGTTAAATATTATTCTTAAAGGTGATGTAGATGGTTCTGTTGAAGCCTTAACGGATTCATTCCAAAAATTATCTACCGAAGAAATTCAGGTTAATATTATACACAAAGGTGTTGGTGCCATCACAGAAAGTGATGTGTTGTTAGCCACAGCTTCTGACGCTATTATTGTTGGATTTAACGTACGACCTGTCGGAAACGCAAGAATGATTGCTGATAAAGAAGAAATTGATATCAGAACCTATTCTATTATCTATGCAGCAATTAATGATCTTAAGGATGCTATGGAAGGTATGTTGTCACCAGAAGTTAAAGAAGAAGTGACAGGTACAGCAGAGATTAGAGAGATATTTAAGGTTTCTAAAGTAGGAAACATTGCTGGTTGTATGGTAATGAATGGTAAGATTTACCGAAACTCTGGTATCCGAATCATTAGAGATGGTGTGGTTGTTCATACAGGTGAATTAGCTGCATTAAAACGCTTTAAAGATGATGTAAAAGAAGTCTCTAAAGGTTATGATTGTGGTATGCAAATTAAAGGCTATAACGACATTGCTCAAGGCGATGTTATAGAAGCTTTCCAAGAAGTAGAAGTAAAGAAAAAGTTGAAGTAATAAATTTAACTATTATAGAACAAAAAAACCGACAAGCCATTGTCGGTTTTTTTTATAGCATAGCATTAGGTATTTATTTTTCGGTCTTAGGTTGAAGAATATTAGCGTACATATAATTCTTTTTAATCTTAACTAAAGCTCTATCGGCTTCCAGTCTAGACGCAAAATTACCAACCCAAACCTTGTAATTTGGTGTATTCCATATGATCTCTGTTGGCCATTCATCATAAGTATTTAAGAAATTTTCTTTTTCTCGCTGCGCTTTATCGATATCAATACTTTGGTAGACCTGAATTTTATACACTTTAGTGGTTTTAATATCCTTTTTATACTCAAGTAGTTTGTCAATGTCGCTATCTTGTGTGACATTAACGACTCCTTCTTGTGCGTGCAAGGCAACAGATAGACCGAAGCCAGCCAATAAAAGAGCAAAATTTTTAGTTTTTAATTTCATAAGTTCAAAATTATTAGACAAAGGTAGAGTATTCAAATTAACCGTAAAAAAATATTTTTAACGCCATTTCTATTGTAAACAATTGCGCTTCAAGACGTCGATAAATAAGGAACGAATATTCTCACAATAAATTTTAAAAACATTATTTAGAATTAGTATAAATTATCTATTAACACTTCTCTAAGATTTTCAAAATCGACTTTAAATGTTACTTTTGCCAGAGTTTTTATAAACATCTTTTTTCACTTTTTTAATGAAAAAATCGTACCAAAGTTTAGAAGATAATCCAACTTATAATATGAAACAGGTGATTTACTGTAGTTTAACCTCAAAGATTTTTAGTCTTTGTCTTGTTCTATTGCTTTCTTTTTCAACCTCCCTTACAGCTCAAGAAGGTGATCCAGTAAATGGAAAATCGCTCTTTAATTCTAATTGTGCCGCATGTCACAAGTTAGATAAGCCTATGACGGGTCCAGCTTTACGTAACGTAGAAGCTAGATTAGCTGATGAGCAAGGTTTAGATAGAGAATGGTTAAACGCATGGATTAGAAATAGCTCATCGCTAATAAAAGCTGGTGATGATTATGCTAACAAGATCTTTAACGAGTATAATGGGACTCCGATGACTCCGTTTCCTCAACTGAGTGATCAGAATATTTCTGATATTTTAGCTTATACTGCTGCTCCGGCACCGGAACCAGTTGTTGCAGAAGTACCTCAAGGTGGACCAGTGCAACAAGGAGGGATTTCAAATGATTTAATTCTTGGTGCATTAGCATTATTGTTTGCGCTACTGGCAATTGCATTAGTTTTAGTTAACCGTACTTTAAATCGATTTGCTAAGGCGAAGGATATTGAAGTTGTTGCAAGCCAAGAAAAAAGAACGCCATTATGGAAGGCATTTGTTCAAAATCAATTTTTGGTTTTAGTTACAGCAATTATCTTTTTGTTGGCTAGTGGTTATTTTGTGTATGGCTATTTTATGCAAGTAGGTGTTGATCAAGGTTACGAGCCGGTACAACCTATTCATTATTCTCACAGAATTCACGCAGGTGATAATGGTATCGATTGTAAATACTGTCACTCTTCTGCAAGAGTAAGTAAGACTTCAGGTATTCCTTCTTTAAATGTTTGTATGAATTGTCATAAATCAATTTCAGAGGTAGCACCTGAAACGTTAGCTGAAGGAAATGAATACGGTGTGGATTATAATGCGGAAATTCAAAAATTATACGATGCAGTAGGATGGGATGGTACGGGTTATACAGGTGATTCAAAACCTGTAAAATGGATTCGTATTCACAACTTACCAGACTTTGCTTATTTTAACCACTCGCAACACGTAGAAGTTGGTGGTATAGAATGCCAGACATGTCATGGACCTGTTGAAGAGATGGAAATTATGTACCAGCATTCTCCATTGACGATGGGATGGTGTATTAACTGTCACAGAGAAACAAATGTAAAAGTTAAGGATAACGAATATTACACTAAGATTCACGAAGAATTATCTAAAAAGTATGGTGTTGAGCAATTAACAGTAGCGCAAATGGGTGGTTTAGAATGTGGTAAGTGTCATTACTAAACTCATTTTCGTAATTTTCTAGAGTTAATAGAAAAGACGTTAAAGAGCACAAACATTAAAATTAAAGAGTTAAATATTTAGATTGGATTGGTTAGAGTTTTAAAGGCTTTAATTTTAAATTCGAAAATCGAAAATTATAAATAAACACTATGTCATCAAACAAGAAATACTGGAAAAGTGTTGAAGAGCTAAACGAAAATAGCTCTATTGTTGAGGCGCTTCAACAAAATGAATTTGTGGAAGAAATTCCTACAGATGAATTTTTGGGAGATAAAGAGTCTTTAGAATCTTCATCTACATCGCGTCGTGATTTCTTAAAATACGTTGGTTTTAGTACTGCCGCTGCCTCATTAGCAGCATGTGAAGGACCCGTGATTAAATCCATTCCTTATATTGTGCAACCAACAGAAATTATTCCTGGTGTTGCTAATTATTATGCAACAACGATTGCAGATGGTTTTGATTTTGCGAGTGTTTTAGTGAAGACGAGAGAGGGAAGGCCAATTAAAATTGAAAATAACACGGATGCGGCATCTAATGGTATCGCTAATGCCAGAGTTAATGCGTCAGTTTTAGGGTTGTATGATAATCTTAGAGTGAAGTCACCAATGAAAGGTGGATCTGCCATTTCTTGGGACGCTTTCTTGTCGGAAACAACTTCTAAATTAAAAGAACTAAATGGAAAGCAAATTGTGTTGTTAACACAGTCTATGCCAAGTCCATCAACGAATAAACTTATAGCTGAATTTAAAGCTAAATACGGAAACGTAAGTCATGTATCTTACGATGCAGTTTCAGAATCTGCAACCTTAGATGCATATCAAGCCAAGTACGGCACAAGAGGTATGGCTAATTACGATTTTTCTAAAGCGATGACTATTGTTTCTGTTGGTGCTGATTTCTTAGGAGATTGGCAAGGTGGAGGTTTTGAATCGGCTTATGCGAAAAAACGTGTGCCAACCAATGGTAAAATGTCTAGACACATTCAATTTGAGTCTAATATGTCATTGTCAGGGGCAAATGCAGATAAGCGTGTACCGTTAACTCCAAGTCAACAAAAATTAGCACTTGCTAAACTTTATAGTTATGTAACAGGTGTAGCATTACCAGGATCGTTACCAGAAGGTTTGGATAAAGCTGTTAAGGCTGCTGCTAAAGAATTAAGTCAGGCTGGTCGTAATGGTGTTGTAGTTTCAGGTATACAAGATGTAAATGCGCAGACTACCGTTTTAGAAATTAATGAGCACTTAAGAAGCAGAGCTTTCGATCCTGATACAACAATTAAAATAAGACAAGGTAGTAATGAAGCCGTTGCAAAATTAGTAGCTGATATGAAAGCTGGTAAGGTTGGAGCCATCATTATGAATGGTGTAAATCCTATGTACACCTTGCCAAATGCATCAGATTTTAAAGAAGGTTTGGATAAGACAGCATTGTCGGTTGCCTTTTCGATGAAAGAAGACGAAACAGCATCAAATTGTCAATACATTGCAGCTACTCCTCACAATTTAGAATCTTGGGGTGATTTCGAATTGAAAACAGGGCATTATTCAATGATGCAACCTACAATTCGTCCATTGTTTGATACCAAGCAGTTTCAAGAAGTATTAATGAGTTGGACAGAGACGTCTGGGTCGTATAGAGATTACTTAAAATCTGTATGGACTAAGAGCATATTAAATGGAGCTTCATTTAATAAAGCAGTTCAAGATGGAGTCTTTGTTTCAGGATCTAGTCAATCTAGTTCTTCTTCAACAACAACGACATCTACATCAGAATTACAAGATAAAAAAGATAGAACATTTTTAGGTGGGGTTATCCATGATGTTGCAGTCGGTGTTGGTATTAAAGACGAGGATAAAGACGTCTATAAAACAACAACTACAACAAGTACGGTAAACAATGGAGTAGATACATCTGCTATTTTAACCGGAGGTACTGCGGCAAGAGCTTTAGCAGCTTCTGCAAAGGAAGGTAACTTAGAGTTATCACTCTACACTAAAGTAGGTATGGGTGATGGTCAACAGGCCAATAACCCTTGGTTACAAGAATTTCCTGATCCTATTACTAGAGCGTCATGGGATAATTATATTACCGTATCTCAGGCAGATGCCAAAGCATATGGATTGGTAAATGAAAATGTTGCTAATGGTGGCCTGAATGGAAGTTATGTAGACGTTACCGTAAATGGTGTAACAGTCTCTAAAGTGCCGGTGTTAATTCAACCAGGACAAGCTAAAGGTTCTGTTGGGATGGCATTTGGTTACGGAAGAACTTCTAAGGCACTTAAAGATGAAATGAAAACGGGCGTTAATGCGTATCCGTTATATCAAAACTTTAATGCGGTACAAGAAGTAACGATTAGTAAAGTTGCTGGTGAGCATGAATTTGCTTGTGTACAATTACACAATACCTTAATGGGTCGTGGTGATATCATTAAAGAAACGACATTAGAGGTATTTAATACAAAAGATAAGAAATATTGGAATGCTGTTCCACAAGTTTCACTTAATCATATTGAAACTCCTGTCACCTCACCTGAGGTTGATTTATGGGATGAATTTGATCGTTCTATCGGACATCACTTCAACTTATCCATAGACTTAAACGCTTGTACAGGTTGTGGAGCATGTGTAATAGCATGTCACGCAGAAAACAATGTACCAGTAGTTGGTAAGTCTGAAATGAGACGGAGTAGGGATATGCATTGGTTGCGTATTGACCGTTACTATTCTCACCAAGATACTTTCAGTGAAGATATTGAAGAAAAAGAAGCTACAGATGGACTTGGCTTAGGTAACTATATGTTTGGTGATAGAGATAGTGATGGTTCACTATCTACTTTTGCAAGATTAGAAGAACCTGCTGATAATCCACAAGTGGTTTTCCAACCGGTAATGTGTCAGCACTGTAACCACGCACCTTGTGAAACAGTTTGTCCGGTTGCGGCGACAGCACATGGTCGTCAAGGTCAAAATCACATGGCTTATAACCGTTGTGTAGGTACAAGATACTGTGCAAACAATTGTCCTTATAAAGTACGTCGATTCAACTGGTTCTTGTATAACAAGAATGACGAATTTGACTATTACATGAATGACGATTTAGGTCGTATGGTATTAAACCCAGATGTTGTAGTACGTTCTCGTGGTGTTATGGAAAAATGTTCTATGTGTATTCAAAAAACACAAAAAACAATTCTTGATGCTAAGCGTGAGGGACGTCCTGTTAAAGATGGAGAATTCCAAACAGCTTGTTCTGCGGCATGTGGAAACGGAGCTATGGTATTCGGTGATGTTAATGACAAAGACAGTAAAGTCTCAGCATTGAAAAAGGACGATCGTATGTATCATTTATTAGAATACGTAGGTACAAAACCAAATGTTATGTACCATACTAAAGTGAGAAATACATCAAAAGCATAAATTAAATTAAGAAACAAGTATATAATTATGGCGTCTCATTACGAAGCACCTATTAGAAGACCTTTAGTTACTGGCGAAAAATCGTATCACGATGTTACTGTAGATGTAGCAAGACCAGTTGAAGGCAAAGCAAACAAAGCATGGTGGATTGTTTTCAGTATAGCTTTGGTCGCATTCCTTTGGGGAATAGGTTGTATTATTTATACAGTATCTACTGGTATTGGAGTTTGGGGTCTGAACAAGACTGTAAACTGGGCTTGGGATATTACTAACTTCGTTTGGTGGGTTGGTATAGGTCACGCAGGAACACTGATTTCTGCAGTACTATTATTATTCCGTCAAAAATGGAGAATGGCAATTAACCGTTCTGCGGAAGCCATGACCATCTTCTCTGTTGTACAAGCAGGTTTATTTCCAATTATACACATGGGTCGTCCATGGTTAGCATATTGGGTATTACCAATTCCTAATCAATTTGGATCATTATGGGTTAACTTTAACTCACCATTACTTTGGGATGTATTTGCGATTTCAACGTATTTATCAGTATCACTAGTATTTTGGTGGACAGGTTTATTACCAGATTTCGCTATGTTAAGAGATAGAGCTGTTAGACCTTTTCAAAAGAAAATATATGCTTTAGTGAGTTTCGGTTGGTCAGGTAGAGCAAAAGATTGGCAACGTTTTGAAGAAGTATCTTTAGTACTTGCCGGTTTAGCAACACCATTAGTACTTTCAGTGCACACTATTGTATCTTTTGATTTCGCAACCTCTATAGTTCCGGGATGGCATACTACCATTTTCCCTCCTTACTTCGTAGCTGGTGCAATTTTCTCTGGATTTGCAATGGTAAACACGCTTCTTATTATTATGAGAAAAGTGTGTAACCTTGAAGATTATATTACAGTACAACACATCGAGTTAATGAACATCGTAATTATGCTTACAGGTTCTATCGTTGGTGTGGCTTATATTACTGAGTTATTTATTGCATGGTACTCTGGTGTAGAATACGAGCAATTTGCTTTCTTAAACAGAGCAACTGGACCTTATTGGTGGGCTTATTGGGCAATGATGTCTTGTAATGTATTTTCGCCTCAGTTTATGTGGTTTAAGAAACTTAGAACGAGTATTATGTTCTCATTCTTTATCTCTATCGTGGTAAACATTGGTATGTGGTTTGAGCGTTTTGTAATTATTGTAACATCATTACATAGAGATTATCTACCATCATCTTGGACGATGTTTTCACCAACATTCGTTGATATTGGAATTTTCATCGGAACCATTGGTTTCTTCTTTGTACTATTTTTATTATATGCGCGTACATTCCCAGTGATTGCACAAGCAGAAGTGAAAACAATATTGAAATCTTCAGGAGAGCGTTACAA
Organism: Winogradskyella sediminis; assembly: GCF_003387355.1. Classification (GTDB taxonomy): domain Bacteria; phylum Bacteroidota; class Bacteroidia; order Flavobacteriales; family Flavobacteriaceae; genus Winogradskyella; species Winogradskyella sediminis. The sequence goes on along the minus strand of NZ_QUNH01000001.1, from coordinate 227,790 downwards.
ACGTATTAGAGAAAGTGGAGAGTCACTTTCTGGCACTGGTGCAGATGCAAGAACTTCAAACTTTAAGATTCCAGAAGAAACTACGGCTTCAAAACCGCTTCAAGATAACACTGAGAAATTGGGTAATCTATTAGAGGGTATTGGTAGATTTGATCCCTCAATACAAACAGCTGATGACTTAAAAGTTATTAGTGGTATTGGCCCAAAAATGGAAGAAGTACTTAATAACATTGGTATCTTTACTTATGCACAAGTAAGTAAAATGACAAAAAGAGAATATGACTTGTTAGATGAAATTACAGGTTCTTTCCCAGGAAGAGCAGAACGTGATGATTGGTCAGGACAAGCTAAAAACCTATTAAACAACTAATATAGTCTATGGAAGCTTCGAAAGTAATTCATGCTATTTATACCGATGACGATGTATTAATGTCTGCTGTTAAAACAGTAAAGGCAGAAAAGCATCACATTGAAGAGATATACACACCTTTTCCTGTCCACGGACTAGATAAGGCAATGGGATTAGCACCAACACGTTTAGCAATAACAGCATTTTTATATGGTTGTGTTGGTATATCGGTTGCAACGCTAATGATGAACTTTATAATGATTGAAGATTGGCCGCAAGATATTGGTGGTAAACCAAGTTTCAGTTATTTAGAAAACATGCCTGCCTTTGTGCCGATTATGTTTGAATTAACAGTGTTTTTTGCTGCGCACTTGATGGTAATTACATTTTACTTAAGAAGTAGAATGTGGCCATTTAAGAAAGCAGAGAACCCAGATCCACGAACTACAGACGACCATTTCTTAATGGAAATCGCAGTTCATAATAACGAAGAATCATTAACTAACCTTTTGAAAGATACAGGTGCAGTTGAGATAAACATAGTTGATAAAGATGAAGATGCACATTAATATGAAGACAGCCACAAAATATATTGCAGTAATAGTAGTGTTGGTTAGCTTTATGTCTTGCCAAAAGAACTCTAGGCCAAACTATCAATACATGCCAAACATGTACGAATCGGTTGGTTATGAAGCTTATCAAGAATCAGATGCTTTTGGAAATGGTGTAGAAGCACAATTGCCTGCTGAAGGAACAATACCTAGAGGAGATTTTATGCCTTTTGAAATTGATAATACAACTGAAGGTTTTATGTACGCTAAAGCTAATTTAACGAATCCGTTAGATGCTTCTGAAATAGATTATGACAGAGGTGGTGAGTTATACGGAATTTATTGTGGTATTTGCCACGGTAACAAAGGTGATGGTAAAGGAAAGTTAGTACAACGTGAAAAGATATTGGGTGTACCTAGTTATGATGATGTAGGTAGAGCAATTACTACGGGTAGTATTTACCATACACTTTATTATGGGAAAAATACCATGGGTTCTTATGCCAACCAATTGAATGAAGAAGAACGTTGGCAAGTAGTTGCTTATGTTGAGAAGCTTAAAGCAGATTTAGAAAAGTAAGATTTAGATAAAGATTATATAATGGAATATAAAATTTCAAATCGATTAAGAATAGCAGCTATCGTATTAATGGTCTTAGGAGCATTAGGTATTGCCTATGGCTTTATAGATTCGCATAGTGTGAATGAAGGCAATATTACAGAATATCTAGCTAACGAAGCGCACCATGGTGGTGATCATGCTACGGATGCTCATGGAGATGAACAAGCCGATACACATGGAGATACACATGCTGATGAAGCACACGTGCAAGATGGACACGAAGTTGAAGCAGAAGGGCATGAGTTAACACATGAAGAGCACGTATTACATCAATTACACAATAGACCATATGCAGCACTATATGTTGCAGCGTTCTTTTTCTTTATGATTTCATTGGGTGTATTAGCATTTTATGCAATACAGTATGCTGCACAAGCAGGATGGTCGCCAGTGTTATTTAGGGTAATGGAAGGTATTACATCTTATGTTTTACCTGGAGGCTTACTTGTTTTAGTAATTGCGTTTGTTGCCGATAGCCATATCTTTATTTGGATGGATGAAAATGTAGTTGCCCATGATACTATTATTCAAAATAAAGAAGGTTGGTTAAATAAAACTTGGTTTTTTATTAGAGCTTCAATTTTCTTAGCAGGATGGTCTGTATACCGTCATTTTTCTAGAAAATTTTCGGTAGCTCAAGATAATGCTGATATCAACGATAATTCATACTTCAAAAAGAACTTTAGAATAGCGGCAGCGTTTTTAGTATTCTATATCTATACAGAATCTATGATGTCTTGGGATTGGATTATGAGTGTAGACCCACACTGGTTTAGTACATTATTTGGATGGTACGTATTTGCAAGTATGTTTGTAAGTGGTATAACGGTGATTGCTTTAATTTCAATCTACCTTAAATCTAAAGGATTATTAACTTTTGTTAATGACAGTCATATTCATGATTTAGCTAAGTTTATGTTCGGTATTAGTATTTTCTGGACGTATTTATGGTTTTCTCAATTCATGTTAATATGGTATGCAAACATTCCTGAAGAGGTCACATATTTCGTTACGCGTATAGAAGATTATAACTTACCATTCTTTGGTATGGTAGCATTAAACTTCTTATTCCCATTATTACTATTAATGAATAGCGATTACAAACGTATTCCATGGTTTGTAGTGATGGCTGGTATCGTAATTTTGTTTGGTCACTATTTAGATATCTTCAATATGATAATGCCTGCAACCGTTGGTGATAGATGGTTTATAGGAGTTCCAGAGATTGGATCAATATTATTTTTCGGTGGGCTATTTATGCTTATTGTGTTTACATCATTAGGTAAATATCCATTATTAGCAAAAGGAAATCCTTTTATTAAGGAAAGTGAACATTTCCATTATTAATTTTTAAATAAGAACAGAAACGATAATGACTGCTTTATTAACAATTATAATTGTACTCTTTGTAGCTGTTGCCTTATGGCAAATGGTTAAAATATTTGATCTAGCTCAGGTTGGCACAACTAACACACAAGTTGCAGACGACCACGATAACAAGATCAATGGTTACTTAATGATAGGTTTCTTAGTATTTATCTATGTGATTACTATCTTATGTTTTTGGTATATCGGTGATTTACCACTTTTATCAAACGCGGCATCTGAACACGGTGCTGAAGTGGATAATCTTATGATTATCTCTATGGTAGTTATCTTCATAGTTCAAACTATTACGCAATTTCTATTACACTATTTCGCCTATAAGTACAAAGGTGAGAAAGGAAGAAAAGCGTTATTCTATGCTGATAATAATACGTTAGAATTTATTTGGACGATTATACCTGTTATTGTTTTGGCTGGTTTAATTATCTATGGTCTATTTACCTGGAATGACATCATGAATGTCGATGAAGACGACGACCCAATGGTTATTGAGTTGTATGCACAACAATTTAAATGGACGGCTAGATATAGTGGTAATGATAATGTTTTAGGAAAAGCCAATGTAAGATTAATCGACATTGATCGTGCTAATGTATTAGGTGTTGATGAGGATGATCCTAACGCTCAAGATGACGTAGTGGTATCAGAACTACATTTACCTGTTGGTAAGCAAGTGGTCTTTAAGATGCGTTCTCAAGATGTATTACACTCGGCTTATATGCCACATTTTAGAGCACAAATGAACTGTGTTCCTGGTATGGTGACTCAATTTGCATTTACTCCAACTGTAACAACTGAAGAAATGCGTCAAAATCCTGATATCGTAGAGAAAGTTCAACATATTAACGAACTTAGAAAAGATAGAATGGCTGAAATTGAAGAGTCTGGACAAGAATTACGTTACGAATTTGATTACTTATTATTATGTAATAAAATTTGCGGTACATCGCACTACAACATGCAAATGAAGATTATTGTAGAGACTCAAGAAGAATTTGATGCTTGGATGAAAGAGCAAACAACATTCCCAAATTCATTAAATTAACAAAGGTTTTAAGAAAAAGATAAAGAGATTATGTCAGCAATATTAGATACACACGATCACGAAGATCACGACGTACATCACCATAAAGAAACATTTGTAACGAAGTATATCTTTAGCCAAGATCATAAGATGATCGCTAAGCAATATTTAGTGACAGGTACAATTATGGGTGTTATTGGTGTTTTAATGTCTATAATGTTCCGTATGCAAATTGCTTGGCCAGAAGAGCCAAATGTGTTGTTTGAAGCATTATTAGGAAAATGGGCTCCAGATGGAGTTATGGATGCCGATGTGTATTTAGCACTGGTAACCATTCATGGTACTATTATGGTATTTTTTGTATTAACAGCAGGTTTAAGTGGTACATTTAGTAACTTGTTAATACCATTGCAAATTGGTGCACGAGATATGGCCTCAGGATTCCTTAACATGGTATCTTATTGGTTATTCTTTATATCATGTGTGATAATGATTTGTTCTCTTTTTGTAGAGGCAGGCCCAGCAGCTGCAGGTTGGACGATCTATCCTCCGTTATCTGCATTACCTATGGCTTCAGGCGGATCGGGTCTAGGGATGACTTTATGGTTGGTCTCTATGGCAATTTTTATCGCATCGTCATTATTAGGATCATTAAACTATATTGTAACGGTTATAAACCTACGTACCAAAGGGATGTCTATGACAAGATTACCATTAACAATTTGGGCGTTCTTTGTGACAGCAGTTATAGGTGTGGTATCATTCCCAGTATTATTATCTGCCGCATTATTATTAATAATGGATAGAAGTTTTGGTACATCATTTTTCTTATCAGATATATTCATTCAAGGAGAAGTATTACATTATCAAGGTGGATCCCCTGTGTTATTTGAACACTTATTTTGGTTCTTAGGTCACCCAGAGGTTTACATCGTTATTTTACCAGCAATGGGATTAGTATCCGAAATTATGGCATCAAGTTCTCGTAAGCCAATCTTTGGATATCGTGCTATGATTGCTTCAATTTTAGCTATTGCATTCTTATCAACAATTGTTTGGGGTCACCATATGTTCATCTCAGGTATGAATCCTTTCTTAGGATCTGTATTTACATTTACAACGTTATTAATTGCTATTCCTTCCGCGGTTAAAGCCTTTAACTGGATAACCACATTGTGGAAAGGAAATCTGCAAATGAATCCGGCCATGCTATTTTCTATTGGCTTTGTTTCAACATTTATTACTGGTGGATTAACAGGTATTATTTTAGGTGATAGTGCATTAGATATTAACGTACACGATACGTATTTCGTTATTGCACACTTTCACTTAGTAATGGGTATTTCAGCTTTATATGGTATGTTCGCTGGAATCTATCACTGGTATCCAAAAATGTTTGGTCGTATGCTAAACAAAAATTTAGGATATCTACATTTTTGGATCACTGCAGTTTGTGCTTATGGTGTGTTCTTCCCAATGCACTTTATCGGAATGGCAGGATTACCAAGACGTTATTACACTAACTCTAATTTCCCACTATTTGATGATTTAGCAAATACAAATGTGATTATCACAATATTTGCAATCATTGGTGGTATAGCACAGATAATTTACTTATACAACTTCTTTATCAGTATGTTCTACGGTAAAAAAGCTGAGCAAAACCCATGGAAATCTACAACTTTAGAATGGACGACACCAGTTGAGCATATTCACGGTAACTGGCCAGGAGCTATTCCTCATGTTTACCGTTGGTCTTATGATTATAGTAAGCCAGGTCATGATGTAGACTTTGTACCTCAAAATGTGCCTTTAATGGAAGGTGAAGAGGAATTACAGCATTAAACATATTCCTGATTTATCAGGAAGCCTTAATAAATTAGAAAGACCTTTGGATAGCTATCCAAAGGTCTTTTTCGTTATATTTGTTTAATGCATAAAATCCTTATCTCGGGTTTTATAATTTTTTTAATTTAAACAAGATTTCCCACTTTCGTTAGAGCTAAAGATGAACGACAACCTAAATCCAAATAGTGATCATTTTACCCCAGAAGAACTTGATGTTGAAAAGAAATTAAGGCCCTTATCCTTTGATGATTTTACGGGTCAGGATCAAGTGTTGGAAAACCTCTTAGTCTTTGTTAAAGCGGCCAATCTTAGAGATGAAGCATTAGATCATACTTTATTTCATGGTCCTCCAGGACTTGGTAAAACGACCCTAGCACATATCTTGGCTAATGAATTGGATGTGGGTATTAAAGTTACATCAGGGCCCGTTTTAGATAAACCAGGTGATTTAGCAGGACTATTAACAAATCTCGACGACCGAGATGTCCTTTTTATTGATGAGATTCATCGTTTAAGTCCAATTGTAGAAGAGTATTTATATTCAGCAATGGAAGATTATAAGATTGATATTATGATCGAATCTGGCCCTAATGCCAGAACCGTTCAGCTTAATCTCAATCCATTTACCTTAATTGGTGCAACAACCCGTTCTGGATTATTAACCGCACCAATGCGTGCTCGGTTTGGAATACAAAGTCGCTTACAATACTATAAAACAGATTTGCTAACCACCATAGTACAACGTAGTTCTTCTATTTTAAATATGCCAATATCTATGGAAGCGGCTATTGAAATTGCAGGTAGAAGTCGTGGAACGCCTCGTATAGCTAATGCTCTATTAAGGAGGGTTAGAGACTTTGCACAAATTAAAGGGAATGGTAAAATTGATATTGAGATTTCCAAGTTTGCACTTAAGGCTTTAAATGTTGATGCTTATGGTTTGGACGAAATGGATAATAAAATTCTAACCACCATTATAGATAAATTTAAAGGTGGACCTGTTGGTATCAGTACTATTGCTACTGCGGTAAGTGAAAGTACTGAGACTATTGAAGAGGTTTATGAACCATTTTTAATTCAACAAGGGTTTATAATGCGTACGCCTCGTGGCAGAGAAGTCACCGAGCAGGCCTATAAACATTTAGGCAAAATAAAAGGGCCTACGCAAGGTGGATTGTTCTAAAGTAGATTAATAATATACAGCGCCATCTTACAAGTTGTGCTAAGACATTAAAGATGTGAATACAAAAGAAAACATACCTACTGTTCCTCTAAGCCGATTTATCAAACATTCTTTAGATATTTTAAAAAACCCTTTACCATTTCATCATCAAAATTTTGAAGCACAAGGAGATGTGTTCAGGTTAAAAATAGGATTTAAGAACAGTGTTATTTTTATCCGTGATGCTGCATTTGCAGAATATGTACTTCAAAAGAATCAAAAGAATTATACAAAATCTAAAATACAAACTAAAGATTTAGTAAAATACGTAGGGAAAGGATTGTTAACCTCAGAAGGTGCGCATTGGAAAAAACAACGAAAACTTATTCAACCGGCTTTTCATAAAAAGCAATTAGCAAATCTATTAGACAGTATTAAAAATGCCATTGAAGCAGAATATAATAAAATAATACCTAATGAAGTTATAGATATCTTTCCTATTTTAAATGATTTAGCATTTCAAACAGTGGTGAAATCATTGTTTAGTAGTGCTGTAAATCAAAAGGATATCAACCGTCTTCAATACATTACAGAGCAAGCGCAACAGATGTTGGTTAAAGAACTACGTCAACCTTATTTGGGTTGGTGGTTTAATTTGGGTGGAGATATTCAAAAACATATAGACTTAACAAATGAAGCACGTCAAATCTTAAAGCGTATCGTTAACGAACGCAGAGCGTCACAAAGCAAAGCAGATGATTTGTTAGACATGCTTCTAGAGGCAAGATACGAGGATGGTACCACAATGGAAGAAGAACAACTTATAGACGAAATACTTATTCTATTTACAGCTGGGCACGAAACGACTTCAAATGCACTTACATTTACAATGCAGTTACTCGCGTTACATCCAGAATGGCAAGATAAAATATATAATGAACGCCTTGCGTTACAAAGAAATGATGATTTAATGGCTTTGGTAACGCAGTCTAGAGTTTGCCAGCAGGTCTTAGAAGAAGCGATGCGATTGTATCCTCCAGCGTATTTTATAGATCGTGTAAATAAAACGGACGATACTTTTAACGGTATGAATTTTGAGGCAGGTTCTAATTTATTATTCTCCGTGTACGAAATACACCGTCATCCCAAATTATGGGATGATCCAGATGCCTTTTTACCAGAACGCTTTAACGAAGGAGGTCGTAAATTTTCATCTCAATATTTTCCTTTTGGAGCTGGACCTCGAAAATGTATTGGTAATAATTTTGCGATGTTTGAAATGATTATAGCGGTTTCAGAATTGATTTCTAAATTTAAAATACATTCAGAGTTTGATGCCATTGGTATCACGCCATTGATTACCCTAAAACCCAAAAATGCGTTTTTAAAGTTTGAAAAGCGTTTATAGTGTTAAATAATAAAGCGACATATAGTGCGATTATTAAAGCCGAAGCCAAACGCCTCGGTTTTTTGTCTTGCGGTATTAGTAAGGCTGAATTCCTAGAAGAAGAAGCACCAAGGCTAGAAACTTGGTTAAATAAGAATATGAATGGGGACATGTACTACATGGAAAATCATTTTGATAAACGACTAGATCCTACATTATTGGTGGAAGGTTCTAAGAGTGTGGTGTCTTTATTGTTAAATTATTACCCAAGCCAAAAGCAAACAGCCGACAGCTATAAGTTATCGAAATATGCTTATGGAAACGATTATCATCACGTTATAAAACACAAATTAAAGTCGTTATTATATTTTATTCAAGATGAAATAGGAGACGTTAATGGACGTGCATTTGTAGATTCTGCACCAGTCTTAGACAAAGCTTGGGCAGCAAAATCGGGTTTGGGCTGGATAGGAAAACATTCAAACTTACTGACGCAACAAGTAGGATCCTTTTATTTTATAGCCGAACTTATAATAGATTTAGAGCTAGCATACGACCATGCTACAACAGATCATTGTGGTACTTGTACAAAATGTATAGACGCATGTCCGACTAATGCTATTACAGAACCTTATGTGGTAGATGGTAGTAAGTGTATTTCTTACTTTACCATAGAACTTAAAGAAAATTTGCCTAAAGCGTATAAAGGGACGTTTGACGATTGGATGTTTGGTTGCGATATCTGCCAAGATGTGTGTCCTTGGAATCGGTTTTCAAAAGCACACAATGAGCCCCTGTTTAATCCGCATCCTGAATTATTAGATATGACTAAAAAGGATTGGGATGAAATTACAGAAGACACATTTAAAAAAGTATTTCAGAAATCTGCTGTAAAACGGACTAAGTATTCAGGTTTAAAGCGAAATATTAAGTTTTTGAAGGAGTAATTTTATTATTTAAAACTAAATCCAATAGAATACTTAAAGGCAAAATTATCGTCAGAATTTTCAAGGTTGTGATAGCCATAACGGTAAAAAGCACCGATTCCTATACCCAAATAACCAATGTTTAAATACGGAATTTTAATAAGATTTTGGAGTTCTAATCCTGTTTCTAAAAACAAGTTATCTTTGGTTTTAAATGCAATTTCGAGATGATTAGAAGCATGTTCTAAACTGCCTATCCCCAAATTATTGTATAGTAAAACATCAGGTTGAAATAGACCTTTGTTGTTTAATAATCTTCCAAAATTATGTGTGGTAAATATGTTTGCATACCGATCTGATAAAAATTCGTAAGGTGTTACGGTTTGAAAATAATGCTTTACGACAAAAGGAATGTTTTTGTCTAAACTACCTTCACCTGTAAACAGTAATCCATAAGGCAACGCAGTGTCTATATAGCCCAGATCTAAGCGATATGTGGTTTTACCGAGGCCTTTGGTTGTAAAACTATGATCTAGAGTAATTTTGAATTTGTTATAATTAAAGTCACCTTCAAAGGTACCTTTTAATCCTCTTGAATAGATAAGATTAAAAACTGGAGCATCGCTTGGTAGACGAGTTACAACCCCAAAAGTGTTTACTAATTGTTCTTTAACATGGTAACCTACGCCAACATTGATTTCAGAATTTATATAATTGGTTATTGATAAACCATTATTAATAAACTGATAATTATAAAGTGGAGTGACATTAGCAGTATTAAACCCTATATTCCAATGGATATTTCTCCAAAGTTTCATATCTGTATAAATACTAAAACTTTCAATAGCATCCATTTGGCTGGCAATCCAATGACGTTGACTAAAAGGATTCTCATTGGAGTTTTCAGAGTAAGTGCCGGTTTCTCGTACATCATTTTTATATTTTAGACTTATACTAATATCTTTTTCTCCAGGGATATCTACTAAAACCTCACCTCCATACTTCCAGGTATGATCTTTAAAGCCATAGGCACTATAACCTCCAAAAGAGATATTCTTAAAAACATCATCATTGGTGTATAAACCTAAGCCTAGTCTGGTTCCTTCATATTTGTTGTATGAAGCAAGTTTTTTTAAATCTAAGTCAACATATTTAAAAGGTATTCTCCATTGCGCTAAGCTAGGAGCCCATTTTAAGTATTTGTCTAAATGGATCTCGTCTCCTATACTATCTATTAATACATAAGTACGTTGTTCTTTTTTATCTAACGGATCTTTTCTGTATTGATCCCAATAGCGAGAAAGTCTACCTTCATTATTATCAGGTAATGTGAGAGAGACTAAAGGAAAATCAGTCTTTTTTAATGGTGGATTTACAGTAATATTTGTTAAGTAACTTTTACCAACATACTTCAAACTGCCAAAGCCTTCACCTAAGATAATAACAAAATTTAACTGTTCAGGAAACCAATATTGGTCATTAATAAATTTATATTTCTGTTGAATGGTAAAATCTATTTTTCCAGAATTATGCGTTGTAGCATCGACACTCTCTACAGCATATTGATTAGAATTGATATACAGCAAACCTTCTAAACCTTCAAAATTCCGATTTGCTTTAGGTTCAAAAGAAATGACAAATACAGTATCTTGGTTTTTAATGTATTCATCCTTCAATCTAAATTTATATTTCTTTGTACTGTTTTTAGAAATAGGGTTAAGATAGTCTGTTTCAAATAGTGAAATATGATCATCATAAAATGAAAACGGTTGAAAACTATTGGCTAATATGGCAAAATTAGGATCTTTGAAACCTGAAGTTCTCCGTGCAATTACACTATCTTCAGTAAATCTTGGTTTGAGATATTTATGCTTGGCAATGGTTTCTGTAATAAATACATACGCATCTTTTAAAAAAGATTGGTCTTCCGTAAGTGAATCTTTTTGAGGCGCATCATCATTAACATCTACAAAAACCTTATCGTAAGAATCATAGGTAAATGCATTTAAATTTTCAGGATTATTAAGAGCTTTATTAGCCACAGCTAATCGTATAATACGATGTGCAGGATTTTCGCCTTCTAACACCACTTCATCTAAAGCACTAACCTCTTGTTTTAGGGTAATGGTTGGATGTTTTAAGGATGAGATATGTAAGGTTTTTGTTTCGTACCCAACATAACTAATGGTCATAGTTTTAATAGTAGATTCCACAAAGAAAACACCATCAATATCTGTAGCTGTGCCTTTATTTTTGATGTCGTTAAAAATGACATTTGCAAACGGAATTACATGTCCGTGGTCTTCGTCTATGAGTTTAAATTTTTTTTGAGATTGACTATAACTCGCTATGCTTATGAAAACGAATGTCAGGGTAAATGCAATAGTTTTTATCATTTTAAAAAAACATTAAGTGTAACAATGTAGTGAAATAAGACTAAAATATATATCACTTAACTTTATTTTTAAAAGTATAGTCTCCCTAGACAAGCATTCATTTTCTTATATTTGCGGCTTATATTAAATGCATTTTTGTTTAGTATTTAACCCATTGAAATTATGAGCAAACAAAGTAAACGTTTAGAAGCCCTAGTATATCACGCCAAACCAACACCTGGTAAAATAAAAGTTGTTCCGACAAAAAAATATGCCTCTCAGCGCGATTTGTCTTTGGCCTATTCTCCTGGTGTAGCAGAACCATGTTTAGAAATTGCAAAGGAGGTGGATAACGTCTATAAATATACCGCCAAAGGTAATTTGGTTGCTGTAATTTCTAACGGAACAGCCGTTTTGGGTCTCGGAAATATTGGTCCGGAAGCCTCTAAACCTGTAATGGAAGGCAAAGGCTTGCTCTTTAAAATATTTGCAGATATTGATGTGTTTGACATAGAGGTAAATACTGAAGATGTTGATGCCTTTATTGAAACTGTAAAAAATATTGCACCAACTTTTGGTGGAATAAATTTAGAAGATATTAAAGCTCCTGAAGCTTTTGAAATTGAACGTCGTTTAAAAGAAGAGCTAGATATTCCGGTAATGCACGATGATCAACATGGTACAGCAATTATATCTGCAGCCGCGTTGATTAATGCCTTAGAAATTGCTGAAAAGAAAATTGAAGAGGTTAACATTGTTGTGAGTGGAGCCGGAGCAGCAGCGATATCTTGTACAAGATTATACCAAGCTTGTGGAGCAAGGAGAGAGAATATTGTGATGCTAGATAGCAAAGGGGTAATAAGAGCAGATAGAGATAATTTAACGTCGCAAAAAGCTGAGTTTGCAACCAATCGTAAGATTAGTACACTGAGCGAAGCCATGGAAAATGCAGATGTATTTATCGGGTTATCACAGCCAGATATTGTAACGCCAGAAATGCTTTTGTCCATGTCCGTTAACCCTATTGTATTTGCAATGGCAAATCCGGTGCCAGAGATTAATTACCAATTGGCAATTGATACTAGAGAAGATATTATTATGGCTACTGGTCGTAGTGACCATCCTAACCAGGTGAATAATGTACTTGGATTCCCTTTTATTTTTAGAGGCGCATTAGATGTTAGAGCTACAAAAATTAATGAGGAAATGAAAATGGCTGCGGTTAAAGCCTTGTCTAAATTAGCCAAAGAATCGGTGCCGGAACAAGTTAATGTAGCTTATGCAGAAACCAGGTTAACATTTGGTAAGGATTATATCATTCCAAAGCCATTCGATCCAAGATTAATTGCAGAAGTACCACCAGCAGTGGCCAAAGCAGCCATGGAAAGTGGAGTGGCAAAAGAGCCGATTGAGGATTGGGATCGTTACAGAAATTCTTTATTAGAACGTTTAGGGTCTGATAATAAATTAGTTCGTATGTTAATGGGAAGAGCTAAAACAAACCCAAAACGTGTGGTTTTTGCGGAAGCGGATCAATTAGATGTTTTAAAAGCAGCTCAAATTGCTTACGAAGAAGGAATTGCGCACCCAATACTTTTAGGTCGTAAAGATGCAATATTAAAATTGATGGCAGAGATTGAATTTATTGCGGATGTGCCAATTATAGATCCAAAATCTGATGATGAAACTGAGCGTAAAAACCGTTATGCAAAAGCCTATTGGGAGAAGCGTAAACGTCAAGGAGTTACTATTTATTCTTCACAGAAAAAAATGCGCGAGCGTAATTATTTTGCAGCAATGATGGTGAATGTTGGAGATGCGGATGCACTTGTTACAGGGTATTCACGCAATTATCCATCTGTTGTAAGACCAATGTTAGAATTAATAGGAATGGCAGAAGGAGTCTCAAGAGTGGCAACCACCAATGTAATGATGACTCAGCGAGGTCCAATGTTTTTAAGTGACACTTCCATAAATATTGATCCTTCTGCTAAAGATTTAGCTAAAATTGCTCGTATGACATCGCGTGTATCAAAAATGTTTGGAATTGAGTCTGTGACGGCTATGATTTCATATTCTAACTTTGGGTCATCAGACAATCCGAGAGCGGAAAAAGTAAGAGAAGCTGTAGAATATTTGCATAAAGCCTACCCAGATATGTTGGTTGATGGAGAATTACAAACAGATTTTGCACTCAATCCTAAAATGCTTCAAGATATTTTTCCATTTTCTAAGTTAGCAGGCCGAAAAGTAAACACGCTTATTTTTCCTAATTTAGATGCTGCAAATATCACGTATAAATTATTAAAGGAACTCAACAATAGTGAGTCCATTGGTCCTATTATGATGGGTATGCGTAAGCCCGTTCATATCTTGCAATTAGGAGCAAGTGTAGATGAAATTGTGAATATGACAGCCATTGCGGTTATTGATGCTCAAGAGCGAGAGAAAAGGCATTAACCATTTGTTACAAACAATGGTTATGCTTGGATTGTAGATAGCCAAAATTATTGAAAACAAACTATAATGACGTATTGTTTTCATAGTCTGCAGCGATATGTTCTAATGAAAATAATTTTATTACATTTGGTTTTTTAACTTTTCGTTATAAATGATTACACATATAGAGGGTAAACTTGTAGAAAAAAATCCAACAGACGTTGTGATAGATTGTAATGGTGTTGGTTATTTTATTAATATATCGCTACACACATTTTCTAAAATACCAGACCAAGAACATTTAAAGCTGTATACTTATCTTCAAGTACGCGAAGATTCTCAAAGTCTTTACGGGTTTTCATCAAAAACTGAACGCGAAATTTTTAAACTATTAATATCTGTTAGTGGTATTGGTGCCAATACGGCTAGAACCATGCTGTCGTCATTAAGTCCAGACCAAGTAAAGGAAGGTATAGCAAGTGAAGATGTGTCATTAATTCAAAGTGTAAAAGGTATCGGGTTAAAAACGGCCCAACGTGTTATTATAGATTTAAAGGATAAAGTGTTAAAAGTGTATGGTATAGATGAACTTTCTTTAGTGCCAAACAATAGACACAAAGATGAAGCGTTATCTGCTTTAGATGTTTTAGGATTTAATAAAAAACAATCTGAAAAAGTTGTCGATAAAATTTTAAAAGCCCAACCAGATGCCCAAGTGGAGCAGATTATTAAAGAAGCTCTAAAAAACTTATAATGCAATTGAATACAACTAACTATAATCCAAACTATTCCTACAGGTTTTATTGCATATTAGCTTTTTTGATGCTAATAAGTAGCCATTCCGTTTTTTCTCAAGAAACCGAAGTAGAACAAGACTCTACAAAAACCACCTTTGCATTTGGAAAATTAAACATGCCCAATCCAAATAGCATTGTCTCAAAATATACGTACGATCCGGTTTTAGACCGCTATGTGTATTCTGAAAAAATAGGGAATTTTAATATTAATTATCCTTTAATTCTTACAGCCGAAGAATTTCAAGAGTTGGTATTGCAAGAGCAATTAAAAGCTTATTATAAAAAAATGGCAGATGCCAAAGCTGGACAAAAAGAAGGTTCGGAAGAGGATCAGAAAAATTTACTACCAGAATTTTATGTGAATTCAGGGTTGTTTGAAACCATTTTTGGCGGCAATACCATTAATGTAATACCACAAGGTTCTGTGGAAGTAGACTTGGGTGTGCTATTCTCAAAACAAGATAATCCTTCTTTTTCTCCAACTAATAGAACGAATTTTACCTTCGATTTCGATCAGAGAATTAGTTTAAGTTTGTTGGGTAAAGTTGGTACGCGACTTCAAGTAACGGCAAATTATGATACCGAAGCTACTTTCGATTTTCAACAAGTAGTAAAATTAGAATACACACCAACGGAAGACGATATTATTCGAAAAATTGAAGTCGGTAACGTGAGTATGCCACTCAACAGTTCCTTAATTACAGGAGCTCAAAGTCTTTTTGGGGTAAAAACTGAATTGCAATTTGGAAAAACCAGAGTTACTGCGGTCTTTTCAGAACAACAATCGCAATCTAAATCTGTGGTTGCCGAAGGTGGTGGAACTGTAGAAGAGTTCGAGTTTTTTGCCAGAGATTATGACGAAAATAGACACTTCTTCTTAGCGCAATACTTTAGAGAAACATACGATAAAGCTTTATTACAATATCCTTTTATAGATAATCAGGGACTACAAATTACAAGAGTAGAAGTTTGGGTGACCAATAGAAATAACCAGACAGAAAATGTAAGAAATATTGTCGCATTTCAAGATTTAGGAGAGTCTACAGCAGAAAACATTGGACTTACCCCTTTACCATCTGGGTTTGTAAATAATCCTGGAGCTAAGCCAGATAATGGTAATAATGATTTTGACCCAACAAATATTGGAGGAGCAGGCTCTCTATTAACAGAGGCCGTTAGAAATATAACCAATATCCAGGGAGGTGTAAATGTTAGTGTTAATGAAGGTTTTGATTACGGTAAATTAGAATCGGCTAGAAAGTTAACCGAAGGTCAAGAATACGTTTTAAATGAAGAATTAGGATATATTTCTTTAAGTCAACGTCTGCTTAATGACGAAGTTTTAGCCGTGGCGTTTCAATATACTATTGGTGGACAAGTTTATCAAGTAGGTGAATTTGCAAATGATGGTATCGATGCTACAACAGTGGATGACAGTTCTGGGACAGAGGTTGTAAGTAATCAAAGTTTAGTACTCAAAATGCTTAAAAGTGCTGTGACTTCTGTAGACCAACCGATTTGGGATTTGATGATGAAAAACATCTACGATACAGGTGCATTTCAATTGAGTCAAGAAGATTTTACCTTAAATATCTTTTACACCGAAGCTTCTGCATTAAACTATATTACACCAGCAGTTGTTAATGATGTAGAAGTTCCTTTTCCGATTTTTGATAATAATACTGGAGATACTAGCGACGATACTGAAATTAGTGAAACACCATTAATTCGGCTATTTCATTTAGATAAATTAAATTACAACGGAGATCCACAAGCGCGTGGTGATGGCTTTTTTGACTACGTTGAAGGGCAAACCGTCCTGAGTCAGAATGGAAAAATTATTTTTACCAAAGCAGAACCTTTTGGACGTTATCTATTTGATGTTTTAGATGATGACGGTAACCCAAATAACAATGCCACAGATTACGAAGATATAGGAGATACACAGAGTGGTTATAACGAAAATCAGAAAAAATACGTTTACGATATACTTTATAAATCTACAAAAACCGCTGCTTTAGATGAAGCGGAAAAAAATAAATTCCAAATAAAAGGACGTTATAAAAGTAGTGGTGGAGATAGTGGTATTTCTATCGGAGCCTTTAATGTGCCAAGAGGTTCGGTAACAGTAACTGCGGGTGGTCGTACTTTGGTAGAAGGTGTAGATTATACCATAAACTATCAATTAGGACGCGTAGAAATTTTAGATGAAGCCTTAAAGGAGTCTAACACACCAATTAACGTTTCTGTTGAAAATAATGCTGTGTTTGGTCAGCAAACAAAACGATTTACAGGTGTTAATGTAGAACATCAGTTTAATGAAAACTTTGTATTAGGAGCTACCTTATTAAATCTTAATGAGCGTCCGATTACTCAAAAAGCAAACTACAGTTCAGAACCCATAAATAATACCATTTTTGGATTTAATGGAAACTATTCTACAGAAGTGCCGTTTTTAACCCGTATGGTGAATAAATTACCCAATATAGATACCGATGTTCCTTCGGATCTCTCACTAAGAGGAGAATTTGCCTATCTAATGCCTGGAGCTTCAAGTGGAGCCGACTTTAATGATGAAGCTACAGCTTATATCGATGATTTTGAAGGCACACAAGGATCTATTAATTTATTAAGTCCATTATCTTGGACCTTATCGAGTAGGCCAAAAGATTTACCAAACACAATTTCTGGTAGTGACGTCAATGGTATAGAAAATGGATACGGTAGAGCACTTTTAAATTGGTATACTATTGATCCAATTTTTTATAGTTCACAGCGTCCATCAGGAATTACTGATGATGATGTTTCGGATTTATATACACGTCGTATTTTTATTGAAGAACTTTTTAATCAAGATATTGTACAAGGGCAAACATCCGTAATAAATACATTGGATTTAGCATATTATCCTACAGAACGTGGACCATATAACTTTGATCCTGCTGCGGCCAACGGTGCCGCTTTAGATCCTTCTAAAAGTTGGGCAGGTATTACGAGACAAATTACATCTACGGATTTTGAACAAGCTAATGTTGAATATATAGAATTTTGGGTTCAAGATCCTTTCTTAGATAATGCAGCCAACACAGGAGGTAAATTATTTGTAAATCTGGGTAATATTTCTGAAGATATTTTAAAAGATGGGAAAAAACTATATGAAAACGGTTTACCAGAAAATGGTGATGTTTCCATCTTAACCCGAACGGATTTTGGTAGTGTTGTACCACAAAACCAATCGCTTATTTATACTTTTGGAACAACTGGAGCAGAACGTACCAACCAAGATGTTGGATTTGATGGTTTTAATGATGCAGAAGAAATTGCTGAATTTGGAGCACAATTTGGAGAGGATCCATCAAATGATAACTACTTGTACTATCTCAATACGGATGGAGATATTTTTGAACGCTACAAAAAATATAATGGTACAGAAGGTAATACACCAGAGACCTTTACAGACACAAATAGAGGATCTACGACTCAGCCAGATGTAGAGGATATTAATAGAGATAACACCATGAATACTATTGATAGCTATTATCAATACGAAGTCGATATTACACCAGCCAGTTTAACAATAGATAATCCTTATATTAATGATATAAAAGAAAATGTTCAAGTGGTTTTACCAAATGGTGATGTAAGGAATGATGTCAATTGGTATCAGTTTAGAATTCCTATTGCAGAAAGCGATATACGTGAAGCTATTGGAGGTATTTCAGATATTAGATCTATTCGTTTTGCGCGTTTGTTTATGTCCGATTTTACACAGAATACGGTATTGCGTTTCGCGACTTTAGATTTGGTGCGTAGTGATTGGAGACGTTACACTCTAGATTTAGATAACGATGACACAAATGACAGTCCAAATGCAGAATTTAATGTTGGTGTTGTAGGTGTACAAGATAATGCAGGTTATGAAAGACCACCAGGAGTAGAGCAAGAAGAGTTAAATAATAATAACACTATTGTAAGACAAAACGAACAATCTTTGGTGCTTCAGGCATGCGATTTAAGACCAACGGACGCTCGTGGAGTTTATAAAAATATTAATGTAGATATGCGTCAGTATAAGAAGCTGCGTATGTTTACACATGCCGAAGCACAAGAAGGGTCTATGTTAGAGCCTGGTGAAATGGTGGCATTTATTAGAATGGGTAATGATTTTACTGAAAATTATTATCAAATTGAAGTGCCATTACTTCCTTCTTCAGATGCAGAAGGGAGCTCTAGAGAACGTGTATGGCCAGAGCAGAATGAAATAAATATGCCTTTAGAGCATTTACAGAAAATTAAAGCTCTGGGCATTTCTGCAGGTACATTAAGCAACGAGGATCCTACATTTTATAATGTCATTGATGGTGAGCTCGATGAAACCGCTTTAGGATCTATAAATGCTCCGTATGATGATATTGTTGGAACACAAAAACAGCAACGCATTGGTATAAAAGGAAATCCTAATTTTGGCGATATTAGAGTTTTAATGGTTGGGGTTAAAAATTCTGGCTCTACGGATATGAATTCTTGTGGAGAGTTTTGGTTTAATGAATTGCGCATGTCTGATATGGATAATGAAGGAGGTTGGGCAGCAGTTTTAAGTATGGATACTAAGATCGCAGACTTTGCAAGTGTAAGTGCAACTGGTAGAAAAAGTACTGTTGGGTTTGGTGGTATAGAAGAAGGACCAAGCGAAAGAAGTTTAGAAGATGTAGCACAATATGATGTTGTTACTAACGTACAATTAGGACAGCTTTTACCTAAAAAATGGGGAGTGCAATTGCCGTTTAATTACTCTCAAAGTGAAGAGATGGTGACTCCCAAATACGATCAATATTATAATGACCTTACACTACAATCTAGATTAGATGCCGCAACTTCTCAAGAAGAAGAGGATCGTATACGAGAACAATCCGAAGATTATACCAAGCGTAAAAGCATTAACTTTATTGGTGTAAGAAAACAAAAAACTAACGATTCTAAATCGCGTATTTACGATGTCGAAAATCTTACTTTAAACTATTCATATAATAAAGTAGAACACCGAGATTTCGAAATTGAAAACTCCTTAGATCAAACCGTTAGAGCAGGAGCCAATTATAATTATGCGTTTCAGCCTTTAAAATTGGAACCTTTTAAAAATAACGATTCATTATTTACGGGTAAAAACTGGAAAATATTAAAGGATTTTAACCTTAATCTGTTGCCATCAAATATTTCGGTAAATACAGATTTTAATAGACAGTTTAATAAACAGAAATTCAGAGAAGTTGAGTTAGGTGAAGGCAATATTGGTATTGAAGAATTATTTAGACGAAACTATACATTCGATTTTCAGTATGCTATAAACTATAATCTTACCGATGCTTTAAGCATTAACTTTAATGCTGCTAACACCAATATTGTTCGTAATTATTTTATTGATGACGAGATTAATGGCTCACAAGACCCAGAACTCGATGTTTGGGATGGGTTCTTCGATTTTGGAGATCCAAATTATCAAACACAACAGTTTCAGCTTAATTATGAAATACCTCTATATAAAATTCCAGCATTAAGTTTCTTAAGAGCAACCTATGCGTATAATGGAGCATTTCAATGGCAAAAAGGATCGGATTTAAATGAAGGATTAGAAGTAGAAGATCCAGATAATGAAGGGGTTTATAATACCTATAACTTGGGGAATTCTATACAGAACTCCAATACACACAATATTAATACAACCCTAAATATGGAAACCCTCTATAAAACCTTAGGATTGGTTAAAGCAGGGAAACAAAAAGCAAGAGGAAGAACAAGAAGTACAGTAGCAAGAAGACGTCCTGGTACACCAGAAGCTGCTGATGATAAAGGCGATAAAGCCGATGACCCTAATAAACTCAGTGCGGGTAAAAAAGCTTACAATACGTTCTTGGATGTCGTTACAATGGTAAAGCGTGTTCAATTTAGTTATGCAGAAAATAACGGTACATATTTACCTGGTTATTTACCTACACCAGGATTTATAGGAACATTAAAACCTACGCTAGGATATACTTTTGGTAGTCAACAAGACATTAGAAGTTTATCCGCTAATAATGGTTGGTTAACTACATTTCCAGATTTTAGTCAACAATATACCGAGGTAGAAAATAAAACACTAGATTACTCTGTTAATGTTGAGCCAATGCGCGATCTAAAAATCGATTTAACCGGAAACAGAACCTATGCTGAAAATGTCTCTGAAAGCTTTGTTGCAATAGATACAGATGGCGATAACTTAAGTGATACTTACGAGGATTTAATTACTAATTCTTATGGTAATTTTATGATCTCAACAGCATTAATCAAAACAGCATTTAGTAAGAGTGATGAAAATCAATCTGCAGCTTTTAATGATTTTAGAGCAAATCGATTGATTGTTGCTAACCGTTTAGCGAGAAACTTTTATGGATCAACACCATATGAAACAGATGCAGATGGATATCCTGTTGGTTTTGGTAAAAACAGCCAGCGTGTATTAATACCTGCTTTTTTATCTGCGTATCAAGGCACGGATCCCGAAAAAGTAAATACAAGTGCATTTAGAGATGTTCCAATTCCTAATTGGACTTTAAAATACACGGGCTTAATGAAGCTACCATGGTTTAAGAAAACATTTAAGCGTTTTTCGGTTCAACATGGCTACAGATCGCGGTATACGATTAATCAGTTTAGAACCAACTTAGATTATGACAATGACGTAAATAATTTGGTTATAGATTCAGGAACTGGTATTGGTTCTATAAATACAGCAAATCAAGATGCTAACGGAAATCTTAAAAACAAAACACTTTTTAGTAATATTAACCTTGAAGAGCAGTTTAGTCCATTAGTACGTTTAGATTTTGAAATGAAAAATTCGCTTAAGGTGTTAGCTGAAGTAAAAACAGATAGAACCTTATCCTTAAGTTTTGATAATAATTTAATGACCGAAATTCAAGGTAAAGAATACACCTTAGGGTTAGGTTATCGCTTTAAAGACTTAAGAATTAGATCGCAACTTGCAGGACCTAAACAAATTATTGTAAGTGATCTAAACATGAGTTTAGATGTTACTGTAAGGGACAATAAAACCATTATTAGATACTTAGATTTAGAGAATAATCAAATTACGGCAGGTCAGACCATCTGGGGACTAGAATATAATGCCGATTATTCTTTTAGTAAAAACTTAACGGCCATATTCTATTTCGATTATACCTTTTCAGAATTTGCAATTTCTACATCGTTTCCACAAACTTCCATAAGATCAGGGATTACGTTGCGTTATAATTTTGGTAATTAAGTTTGAATTGAAGCTATTAAAAAATTACATTTGCTGTATAAATAATATATCAAACTAAAGATGAATACACCATCAGAATTAAAGTACACTAAAGACCACGAATGGATCAAAATTGAAGGAGATATCGCTACAATTGGTATTACTGATTTCGCACAAAGCGAATTAGGTGATATTGTTTATGTAGAAGTAGATACTTTAGACGAAACCTTAGATGTAGAAGAGGTCTTTGGAACCGTAGAAGCTGTAAAAACAGTTTCAGATTTATTTTTGCCTTTGTCAGGAGAAATTATAGAGTTTAATGAAGGTTTAGAAGATGAACCTGAAAAAGTAAATTCTGACCCTTACGGTGATGGTTGGATGATAAAATTAAAGTTCTCGGAGGCTTCACAAATAGAGAATTTATTATCTGCAGACGATTATAAAGCGCTTATAAGTGGTTAAAAAAATGCTGTTACTTTTGTCCGTGATTTATACGCTGACATTAGTTATTGCGAGTTTAATCACGTTGCAAGGAGTACCTAGTATGGGAACTTCCTTCGACGATAAGATATTTCATGTTGTTGCTTATTTGGGGTTAACATTATTATGGGTTTTATATGCTGACCCTAAAAAGAAACCAAGATTACATTATGGCATTTGTTTTGCAGCAATTTTTTTTGGTTTTATCCTAGAACTCTTGCAGTATCTTCTTAATCCTAATCGGACTTATGATACATATGATTTAATTGCAAATAGTATTGGTGCTATTTTTGGTACACTAATTGCAAGTAAAATAAATATATATAAATTAAATTAACCCAAAGCCTTGTTTGTTTTGCTATTATTTAGTTAAATTAGCGAAGTTGTATTAAAAAATGATATTATGGAACCTAAAAAGAATCAGAAATCGGATGTAAGTAGAAACAGTTCGCTGTTTTTTGCTGTCGGTCTTGCCTTAATGTTGGGGATCACCTATATGGCAATTAACTATAAAACATACGACAAAGTAGATATTGTTGCTGACTCGTTAAACTTAGATGATGAGTTGGAAGAAGAAGTCCCAATTACAGAACAAATTGTGACTCCACCACCTCCACCTCCACCACCACCTGCAGCACCAGAAATTATTGAGGTTGTTGAAGATGAAGAAGAAGTAGAGGAGACTGTTATAGAATCTACAGAAACTGAAATGGAAGCAGAAATTGTGGAAGTTGAAGAGGTAGAAGTTGTTGAGGTCGAAGAAGATTTAGAGGTACCATTCTCAGTTATTGAAAATGTGGCTGTTTTCCCAGGATGTGAAAAGAAAAAAGGAAATGCAGCTAAGAAACAATGTATGAATGAAAAAGTTAACAAATTCATTGGTAAAAAGTTTAATACAGACTTAGCTGGTGATTTAGGTTTGCCTCCAGGTAAAAAGAGAATCTTTGTTCAGTTTAAAGTTGATAAATCAGGTAATGTTACTAATATCGTAGCTCGTGGACCACATCCTGGTTTAGAAAAAGAAGCTAAACGTGTTATCGGTCAATTACCTAAAATGCAGCCTGGTAAACAGAGAGGAAAGTCGGTAGTAATGCCATTCTCTATTCCAATTGTATTCCAAGTACAAGACTAAGCGAAATAAAATTTTTTATATATAAAAATCCCGTTCAAAATTAATTGAGCGGGATTTTCGTTTTTGGTATGCTTATTGTGACTTTTACATAATATTAACATTTAAATCAAATATATTATGAAAACATCTAACAAAGACTTCAATATTGCTGGTCAGAGCGCTACTGAAGTAAAGAGATCACAAAAACATGATGCAAATTTACAAAAAAACTCAAGCCTGTATTTTCAAATAGGGCTCATTCTTTGTTTATTAGGTGCCTATGCACTTTTTGAAATGAAGTTTGAAGAGAAAACATTTGCACCTATTACAGAAACGGCAAGTTCTGAACCTATCTCTATAGAATATGTTGAACCATTTACTGTTGAAGTTGTAAAGCCTAAAACTGCAGAGCCTTTACCAAGTGTCGATTTAATAGATAAATACAATACGGTAGAAGATGATGTACCATTAATTGAGACCATAATTAAAACACCCGAAGAACCAATAATTAGTGATGAACCGATCATAGATGTTGAACATTTTAATACTGCTGTTGATGAGCCTCAAGAAGATATTTTTATACCAATTTCTGTCATAGAAATGGTGCCTGTGTATCCTGGTTGCGAAAAAAAGAAAAACAATAATGAGAGAAAAAAATGCATGTCCGATAAAATCTCAAAATTAATTGGCAAGACGTTTAATACCGATATTGGTTCTAACTACGGTATTTCTGGCCGACAAAAAATTTCTACACAATTTACGATTGATAAATATGGAAATGTTACAGATATTAAAACAAGGGGTCCACATCCTGCATTAGAGAAGGAAGCTAATAGGGTGATTAATAAAATTCCTAAAATGCAACCTGGTCTACAGCGCCATGTTCCCGTAGGTGTCATTTATACATTACCCATAGTTTTCGATGTAAGAAATTAAGCTTAGAACCAAACCTTTTTGGCAGAACCGTTATATTTTTAAATAACGGTTTTTTTATGCACCATTTGGTTTCTAGGATACTAAAAAAATTAAGTATCTTTCGCGCATTAAAAATTAGTCTTTTATGAAGCGCATTGTGCTATTTGCTATTCTATTAACGACCACTATTGGTTACACTCAAACCCCATTATCTTACGAAAAACCTCCTGTGTTTAAGGCCTGTGATTCTATTGCTGTAGAGCAATTAAAATCGTGTTTTAACTTTACACTTAATACTTTTATTTATGAAAATTTTGAGGTGCCTCAAATAGTCGTAGATGAATCTTATGTTGGTGATGTTAAGGTATTGTTTGAAGTTAATAAAGAAGGTGAGTTTAAAGCTATCTATACAGATGCTATTTACGATGAACTGAAGGCAGAAAGTCAACGTGTTTTCGATATGCTTCCAAAGATACAACCAGCCACTTATAATGGTAAGCCTACATTTGTTCAATATAGTTTAAGTATTTCCATTCCACTTAGAGCACCCGTAGCTCAAAATTTACAATCAACAGAAGCGGAAAAATTGACGATTAAAGATAGTTTAAACGCTACTTTATCTAATGAATATGACCAGATTTTAAAGGATTTAAAACCATACGAAGAATTAGAGTATCATAGTCAATTAAATATCCCTTTTACACATGCCTATTATGCACGTTTTGATGACGATATGAATGCCTTAGGTACCAACAGTCATACTGCAGTAAAACCTTATGTGTATAGTGATGTGGCCAGATATTATGATATTAAAGCCGAAAAAGAAAGCTTAGCAAAATCAACGGATTCTTGGTTGGGCAGAAAAGTGTTTAATGAACACTTAGTAGAGGTACAAGGTGATGATTATTGGTTTACAATCGATCCTATTTTAGATTTACAAGTTGGCAAAGATACAGAAGCCGATTTTAGTTCGACCTGGAATAATACAAGAGGTGTATTTATACAAGCCGGTTTAGGAAAACGGTTTAATTTATCTGCTTCAGTATATGAGAGTCAGGGACGTTTTGCGGAATATTTTAATCAATATGCAGAGGCGCTAAGACGTGGAGGTGGTGAACCAGCTATTATTCCTGGCCGTGGCATTGCAAAGCGTTTTAAGGAAGATGCTTATGATTATCCTGCTGCGGAAGCTTATTTGTCTTATACACCTGCCGATTTTTTAAATATACAATTTGGTCATGGAAAAAACTTTATAGGTGATGGATATAGATCGCTATTACAAAGTGATGTATCTAGTCCTTATCCGTTTTTAAAGCTGAATGCAAGCTTCTGGAAAATAAAATATACAAGCACTTGGATGTGGTTAAAAGATGTACGTCCCGAAGTTGAAGTTGATGGTGCATTTTTAAACAAATACATGGCCAATCATTACTTGAGTTGGAATGTTTCTAAACGACTAAATATTGGTTTCTTCGAATCTGTGATATGGGAAAATACTAATAACCGAGGTTTCGATGTAAACTATCTTAATCCAATTATATTTCTACGAGCTATAGAATTTCAAACGGGACAAGATGCAGGAAATGCTATTTTAGGTTTAAGTTCAAAGTACAAATGGAATAATAAAATTAACCTCTATGGGCAATTTATTTTAGATGAATTTTCTCTAAGTGATGTTAAGGCTGGTGAAAAAAGCTGGAAAAATAAATTCGGTTATCAAATAGGAGCAAAGTATTTTAATGCGTTTGAAATTAAGGATTTATTGTTACAAGCAGAGTATAATCAAGTGCGTCCTTATACTTATTCTCATAACACCCAAGTACTCAACTATGCAAGTTTCAATCAGCCTATGGCGCATCTTTGGGGAGCTAATTTTAAAGAATTAGTGTTAATAGGGCGTTACAATTACAAACGATGGTTTGGAGATGCTAAGTTTATTATAGGGCAGCGAGGATTTGACTATAATACGAATGACGATAACTTTTCTTATGGAGGAGATATTTATAGAGATTATAATGATCGTAATGCTGATACAGGAATAAAAATTGGGCAAGGAAACAAAACCAATAGTTTTATGGCCGAACTACAGGCAGGTTATTTGTTAAACCCAGCAACAAATCTCAAGGTGTTTACTAATATTATTTACAGAGACTTTAATCCTGATGCTATAACGGCTTCAACTACGGATTCAAACACATTGTGGTTTAGTATTGGCGTACGAACCGATTTATTTAACTGGTATAATGATTTTTAGAAATTAGACTTGGTTTGTTCTATAGTCATATGACTATTGAATACCGTTGGTATTGGTGATTTTTGTTGGGTAAACACTAGACTCTCGTTACATTATAATAAAACTAAACTTTAACGTTGGTAGGAATCAATTTTCAAACTATCTTTGCACTCGCTTTAAAATTATCAAAAATCGTATAGTTTGAGTTATACAAAATCTTCGATATCAACAGCTTCTGTGATAACAGATTTTAAGGAAATCACCAAAATGGGATTGTCCTTAAGTGTTGTGTTTTCTTCTGTTGCGGGTTATTTTCTAGGAGCAGAAACGATAAGTATAACAACATTGTTATTATTAGCTATTGGTGGATACTTTATGGTTGGCGCCTCTAATGCCTATAATCAAATTATTGAGCGCGACTTAGATGCGCTGATGGATAGAACCAAAAATAGACCTATTCCTGCAGGCCGAATGTCTGTTAATACTGCTTTTGTCATAGCTACAACATTTACAATCTTAGGATTAATTACGCTGTATGTTATTAACCCAAAAACAGCGATGTATGGAGCAATTTCAATTTTTTTATATACAAGTGTTTATACGCCATTAAAAACAAAGACTTCTTTGTCAGTATTTGTAGGGGCTTTACCGGGAGCCATTCCATTTATGTTAGGTTGGGTTGCCGCTCGTAATAGCTTTGGAATAGAGGCAGGAACATTATTCGCTATCCAGTTTTTTTGGCAATTTCCGCATTTTTGGTCTATTGGATGGTTTTTACATGAAGATTATAAAAAAGGAGGGTTTCATATGTTGCCTACGGGGAAACCCGATAAGGGAACCGCAGTACAGATTATAATGTACAGTGTGTGGACGATTATAGTCTCAATAATTCCAGTTTTTGGCTATACAGGAGATTTAAAGTTATCTATTGTAGGAGCAATGCTTGTTTTTATTTTGGGTATGGTGATGTTAGTTTATGCATTTAGGCTATTTAAAGCACGTAGTATAAAAGCGGCAAAACAATTGATGCTTTCAAGTGTGTTTTATATTACGCTATTGCAAATTATATATGTTGCAGATAAATTTTTAAGATAAATGGATTTAACACAAGGAACACAGCAAGTTAAAAGAGCACGATCTAGAAAGATGATGCTTTGGTTTGCTATCGGTGCATTAATTATGTCGTTTGCAGGCTTAGTGAGTGCGTTTATAGTGAGTAGTAAGCAGCGATTGAATGAAGATTGGTTAATCGATTTTCAGTTACCAAGCGCCTTTTTTACGAGTTTAGTACTTATTTTATTGAGTAGTTTAACATTTATGTTGGGTAAGCGAGCGTTACAACAAAATAAAAGTCAGATGGTAACTGTTTGGTTATTAGTGACACTAGCATTGGGTGTGGGTTTTGTTTATAGTCAGTTTGTTGGTTTCGGACAAATTATTATGGACGGTTATAATTTTACGGGTCCAACAAGTAATATTACAATGTCTTACATTTATGTCATCGCAGTATTGCATATAGCGCACGTTATTGCTGGTTTGGTTTGTTTGTTAGTCGTAATTTATAATCATTTTAAACAAAAGTATAACTCCAACAATATGTTGGGTTTTGAACTAGCAGCCAATTTTTGGCATTTCGTAGATATGCTTTGGCTTGTGCTCTTTTTGTTTTTATATTTTTTTAGATATATAATTTGATTATTTTTGTCCAATCTTAAAAAATTTAAATAAATTCTATGGATTCTACAGTAGCTAGTACTGGTACAGAAGGAAAAACTTGGGGTGGAGGTAATAAACCTCTCAAAGCAAGTTACGGAAAAATGATGATGTGGTTTTTCATTGTATCTGATGCATTAACATTTTCGGGTTTCTTGGCCGCTTATGGTTTTTCAAGGTTTAAGTTTATAAACGAATGGCCAATTGCGGATGAAGTGTTTACGCACGTACCATTTTTGCATGGTCAAGAATTGCCAATGATTTATGTGGCATTTATGACGTTTATACTTATTATGTCGTCAGTAACGATGGTATTAGCTGTAGACGCTGGCCATCATATGAATAAAGCCAAAGTAACGATATACATGTTCTTAACCATTATTGGTGGAGCTATATTCGTGGGTTCTCAAGCTTGGGAATGGGCAACATTTATTCAGGGTGATTATGGAGCTGTTCAAACCAACGGTGGTAATATTTTGCAATTCGGCGAGTATGTTACAGTTGATGGTGAAGAGAAATTTAAACGTGTTTCAATAGACGATATAGCCATTGCTCAAGAAAGTGACCGTGTTGATCACGAGCGTAAAAATGGACTGTGGTTTGTAGATGAAGGAACATTACCTCCTTATACTGTAGATGAAATTTACGCAGGTTTGCAAGCTAATGAGAATGTGTTAGTAAGAAATCAGTTTTTAGATGAAAACGGACATAAAACAGTTTTGTCTAGAGCAGAATCTCTTAAGCAGATTAAAGAAAACGGTAAATTAGTTGTAAAAGGAGCCAACCTAAGGGTTAACGAGTACGGTACCACATTGTTTGCCGACTTCTTTTTCTTTATTACTGGTTTTCACGGTTTCCACGTATTATCGGGAGTAGTGATTAATATTATAATTTTCTTCAACGTAGTACTTGGAACCTACGAGCGACGTGGAAGTTATGAAATGGTAGAGAAAGTAGGTTTATACTGGCACTTTGTAGATTTAGTATGGGTGTTTGTATTCACATTCTTCTATTTAGTATAATAACAATCGAGCATATTAAATAGTGCTCAATAAAATAGTTAATAGCGAACAGCACTTGTTTTTTTAGTAATTAAAAACAAGTAACATTAAGATTAAGTTATGGCACACGAACATAAATTAGAAATATTTAGAGGACTTTGGAAATTTAAATCCAATACACAGAAGATATGGGGAGTTTTAGCTTTCTTAACTTTTGTAACAGCAATAGAGGTTGTTTTAGGGATTTATAAGCCAGAGGTGTTTATGCACACCTGGATGGATCCATTTGAAGGAGGTGGTTTTTTTGCTACTTTAGGTAATATCATATTTTCACCAATTGTATATATGAAGCCGTTAAACCTTATCTTTATTCTTTTAACTATTGTTAAAGCTTATTACATTACTTGGGATTTTATGCACATGAGAGATGAAGTAGGTAGTCTTAGAAAGATGGTGGTTTGGACGAGTGTTTTTCTAATTTGCTATTTAATATTTATCTTACTTCAAGAAGGTGGTTATGTTTTCAATGTTTATAACAATGAAAATGCTTTAATTAAGCATGATTTTTAGATAACATATTTACAATTACACGGCGTTAATTCAAAGTGTTAAATACAATTAAAAGGTGGTTTTTCTAAGCCACCTTTTTTATTTTTGCAATCCAATTGTTTAAGGCATAAAAAGTATTGTTTGCCGCTGCAAAACAGTTTTTATTTCTAATAGATGAAAACAAATAAGACAAAACGTTATATCGTTCTCGGTATTCTATTCTTTTTACCAGTTGCCTTTTTATTAATGCTTTATCCTGCACAGCACCATTATGAGCCTTTAAATGTGGTGAACAAAAATGTAACGGATTTAGAATATTTTAGTTCAGAAGCAACGGATTCTATTCTATTAAAAAATCATATTACGGTTTTAGGATTCTTAGGTAAAACCCCTTTAAATAATATTATTGAAGCTTCTAATCTTAAAGAATTGGTTTACGATAAATTTAAAGGATTTAAAAGGTTTCAAATAGTCATCGTAGTTCCAGAAGGTACGGAACAAGATATTAAAGAACTTAAAAAAGAAATTAACACTTACGAAGACCTAAAATATTGGCATTACGTTTATGGTACCGAAGGTGAAATTAAAACACTCTTTAGTAGCTTAAAGTCTAAGGAAAAGCTCTCAGAAGATCTTTCAACAAATCATGTTTATATTATAGATAATGATCTAAATCAACGTGGCAGATTAGACGGAAGAGATGAAAAGGAGGTAGAAGAGCAAAAACCAGCCTTCAGCGTCTACTCGTATAATACTATTGAAGTGGCAGAAATTAAGAACATGATGAGTGATGATGTTAGAATTTTATTTACAGAATATCGTCAGAAGAGAGAAGGTAAGTTTGAGAATTCTGATACTAGAAGAAATAGAGAATTAAAACAAGGTGATGAGTAAAAAAACTAATTATTCGTACGTTGGAATTACATTTATAATCCTAGTATTTGGCATTATATTTATTCCAAAAATAATCGATCGCGTAAGCGAAGGTGATATTATTAGAGATGAAAGTCGTAGTAAAGATGTTTCAACTTCAGATCTAAAAACTAAGACCGCTAAAAATAATAAAAGCGATTTAGCATATTTAGAAATTAATGGAGCTCCTAAAAAGGTGCCAGCTTTTAGTTTTACCAATCAAAATGGTGAAACTATTACCAACGATGATTATATCGGTAAAGTCTATGTTGTTGAGTTTTTCTTTACGACATGTCCTACAATTTGCCCAATAATGAGTAGAAATCTGGTAGCGGTGCAAAATCAATTTAATGGGTTAAAAGATTTTGGTATTGCTTCATTTACAATTTCCCCAGAAATAGATACTCCAGAAGTATTAAAAGCCTATGCCGAGAAATATAATGTGACTAATCCAAACTGGCATTTTTTAACAGGAAACGAAATCGAAATTTATAAATTAGCTAATGAAGGTTTTAATTTATATACAGCTAAAGACCCAAATGTTGAAGGTGGTTTTGAGCATTCTGGGAATTTCGCATTGATAGATAAAGAAGGTTATATTAGATCTAGAACTGATGATTTTGGTAACCCTAAGATATTCTATAATGGATTAATTTCTGAGGAAGCAGGAGTGGATGAAGATGGTATTCCTCAAGAGATAACCATATTAAAAGAAGACATTGCTAAATTATTAAAGGAATAACGATGAGTAATACTGTAGACCACGAAAAAGCTAAAAAATACAACAAATGGGTTGTTGTATTGTCTGTTGTAATTCCAATAGTTGTAGCATTACTATTTGGTGTTAATCTGCGTAGTTTAGGTTTTGATGTCGCTCCTCTTACTATGCTTCCGCCAATTTATGCCACTATAAATGCATGTACTGCAGCACTTTTGATCTTTGCAGTTATGGCCATAAAAAATAAAAACGTTGTTTTACACGAAAACTTAATGACCACAGCCATCTATTGTTCTGTGGTATTCTTAGTGCTATATGTGGCGTATCATATGACTAGTGATTCTACCAAGTTTGGTGGAGAAGGTGTTATAGCTTATGTGTATTATTTTATTCTGATCACGCACATTGTATTATCTGTAATTATCATACCATTTGTATTAATAACGTATGTTAGAGCGATTACAAATGATATTGAACGTCATAGAAAAATCGCTAAGATTACGTTTCCAATGTGGTTGTATGTCGCTATCACTGGTGTGATAGTTTATTTCATGATTTCTCCTTATTATGTGTAACTATGAGACGTAGAATTTTCTTATCAATCTTTAGTTTCTTATTGCTGTTTACAGCCAAGGCACAATGCGCTATGTGTAGAGCCGTTTTAGAAAGTGGTGAAGATCAATCTATGGCAGAAGGTATCAATGATGGTATTGTTTTCCTAATGGCTGTGCCTTATCTTCTTGTAGCAGTAATTGGTTTTGTGATTTATAGAAAATTTAGTAAACCAGATAAATCTGAAAATCCACACTAAATTCTGTAACATTTTCCGAATTTTAGAGTCTTATATACAGTTTGCTTATTAGAAGCTTTAATCACCTCGTCGGTGATAATTCTGTGTTTAATAGGTATTAACAATTCGTTGGGATGAGAATCACACGAATTTTATTAAAATTGTAAACGCTAACTAACCGCATTATGATTCAGATTAAGGATTTACACAAATCTTACCATATGGGAAGCAATTCTCTACACGTCTTAAAAGGTATTAATTTTGATGTAAAAGAAGGAGAGTTAGTCTCAATTATGGGCTCTTCGGGTTCAGGAAAATCAACCTTATTAAATATTTTAGGCATGCTCGATGAGGCTGATATAGGTCAATATATTCTAGATGGAGTGCCTATTAAGAATCTAAACGAAAAAATAGCAGCTAAATATAGAAATGAATTTTTAGGTTTCATTTTTCAATCTTTTAACTTAATTAATTACAAAAGTGCGTTAGATAACGTATCGATGCCTTTATATTATAAAGGTGTTAAGCGAAAAGAACGTACTGAGAAGGCTATGCATTACCTAGAAAAAGTTGGTTTAGCACAATGGTCGCATCATTTGCCAAGTGAGCTTTCTGGTGGTCAAAAACAACGTGTAGCGATCGCAAGAGCTTTAGCTAGCGATCCTAAAGTGTTGTTAGCCGATGAGCCCACAGGTGCCTTAGATACCAAAACATCTTATGAGGTTATGGAACTCATTCAAGGTATCAACGATGAAGGAAAAACGATATTAGTGGTCACCCATGAAGATGACATTGCACATATGACAAAGCGCATCGTTAATCTTAAAGATGGATTGATTATAGATGATAGTCCTGTAGAACAAATTAGAGCATCAGCACATGTTTGATCTAGAGCGTTGGCAAGAAATATTTGAAACGTTGAGCAAAAATAAATTGCGAACGTTTTTAACTGGGCTTTCAGTGGCTTCCGGAATCTTTATTTTGGTGATACTTCTTGGTTTTAGCGAAGGGATTGCAAATGGAGTAAGATCTCAGTTTGAACAAGATGCCACAAACAAAATTTCCGTTTGGACAGGAGTCACTACAAAAGGCTATAAAGGCTTAAATCCTGGACGTTATATTCAGCTTAAAAATTCAACCTTCGATGCTGTTGAAAACGCATATACCGATTATTTTGATTATCGTACAAAAGATTATATGATTTGGGGTGGCACGGTGACATATAAAAATGAAACCGGAAATTACCGTGTGCGTGGCACCATGCCAGATAATCAGTTCATTGAAAATGCAGACATGGGTTCTGGCCGTTTTATTAGTCAATCTGATATTGATGAAAGTAAAAAAGTGGCAGTTATCGGAAACAAGGTAAAAACAGACTTATTTAAAGGTGAAGATCCTATTAATCAAAATATTCAAGTATTCGGAATGAACTTTAAGGTCATTGGTGTTTTTTATGATCCAGGTGGAGATCGTGAAGAAGGTCAGGTTTATATTCCTGTAAGTACAGCTCAAAAAGTATTTAATGCCGGTGAAAATATTAGAAACATGGCGTTTACAGTGAAAATGGCAGATAATTTTGACGATGCAGTGGCCATGTCTAATGCCATAGCTTTAGGTGTAGAACAAAAAATTAAAGATATTCATACGGTTGCCCCAGACGATGTCAGTGCAGTAAGAGTGCATAATACATTAGAAGAAGCTCAGAAAATCTATTCATTAATAGCAACCATCAAAGCAGTATTTTGGTTTGTAGGTATCGGAACTATAATTGCAGGTATTGTAGGTGTAGGTAATATTATGCTCATTATCGTAAAAGAGCGTACTAAAGAAATAGGTATTCGAAAAGCCTTAGGTGCTTTACCAATGTCTATTGTAGCTATGATTTTACAGGAAGCTGTCTTTGTAACGATGTTTTCAGGATTATTTGGTTTAATCTTTGGACTTGGATTGTTAGAATTAGTTGGACCTCAAATAGAAAGCGATTTCATAAAATACCCTCAAGTTGATTTTAATATTGCGTTAACTACCGTGTTTTTATTAGTGTTTGCAGGAGCTTTAGCAGGTTTTATTCCTGCATATAGAGCAGCTATGATTAAACCCATTGACGCATTAAGAGACGAATAATATGTTTAGTAGAGACCGTTGGGATGAAATATTAGAAGCGCTAAATGCTAATAAATTTAGAACGTTCTTAACTGCGTTTGGAGTGTTTTGGGGTATTACCATCTTGGTATTGTTATTAGCTTTAACTAATGGACTTAAAAATGGAGTCACAGCAGATTTTGGGAATTTTGCAACTAACTCTATGTTTATGTGGACGCAAGGTACGTCTAAGCCTTATAAAGGTTTACCAAAAGGACGCTACTTTAACTATAAGATTGATGATGTCGCAGCAATTAAATCAGAGATTCCCAATTTAAAATATGTGTCTCCTAGAAATCAATTAGGTGGTTATAATGGAGCAAATAATGTCATTAGAGGAACAAAATCTGGTGCTTTTGAAATCTATGGAGATTATCCAGAATTTATAAAACAACGCCCTATGGATATTCTTCAAGGACGTTTCATTAGTTATTCTGACATAGAAGCCAAGCGAAAAATATGTGTTATTGGTACAGGTGTTGTAAAAGGACTGTATGATAAGGATGAAACGGTATTAGGTACCTACATAAAAATAAATGGAGTCAATTTTTTAGTGGTAGGTACCTTTAAAATGAGTAACAGTCAAGGAGATGGTGAGCAAGATGCTAGCACCATCTATATGCCTTTTACAACTTTTGGTCAAGCCTTTAATAGAGGTGAGAATGTAGGATGGATGGCCATTACTGCTGTAGATGATGTTAGCATTACATCTGTAAAACAGCAGATATTCGACTTAATGAAATTTAGACATAAAGTAGACCCTACAGATGATCGTGCTATTGGCCATTTTGATTTGTCTGAGCAATTTGGACGTATTAATGGCTTATTTTCAATTTTATCTCTAGTCGGATATTTTGTTGGAGCATTGGTCTTAATGTCTGGTATTATTGGTATTAGTAATATCATGCTTATTGTTGTGAAAGAACGGACCAAAGAAATAGGTGTAAGACGCGCTTTAGGAGCCAGTCCATGGAGTATAAAATCTCAGATACTACAAGAAAGTCTTATATTAACCATCCTGTCTGGTATGGTAGGTATTTCTTTTGCTGCTTTGGTCATTTGGGTGATGAATTCCATTTTAGACAATGTTGGACCAGTCGATAATTTTGCAAATCCAAGCGTAAGTATGCAAGTAGTATTTACAGCTTTAATTATATTAATAGTTTCAGGTGTTTTAGCCGGATTAATTCCTGCTAATAGCGCGACTAAGATGAAACCAGTAGATGCATTAAGAATAGAATAAACATATATCAATCATCATTATCATCATGAAGAGAACCAAAACCATCATCATATTAGTCACAATTGTGGCTGTATTTGGAATATCGCTATATTATTTATGGCAAAAAAATCAAGAAGACCCTGAAACCTACACCTCAGAGTCACCTACAGAAGAAACTATTATTGTTAAGACAGTAGCAACTGGTAGTATTGTACCTAAGGAAGAAATATTAATTAAACCTAATATTTCGGGTGTTATTGAAGAAATTTTTATCGAAGCCGGAGAGTATGTAGAACAAGGAGATCTTATTGCACAAATTAAAGTAATCCCTAATGCTTCATCATTAACAAGTGCTAAAAATAGTATTGCGACAAACCAAACAGCGCTTGAAACAGCAAAGATAAATTTACAGACACAACAAGCCAATTACGACAGGCAAAAAGCTTTGTTCGAAAAAGGAGTTATTTCTGCAAATGATTTTGAAGGAGTGAGTAATGCCTATTTACAAACCAAGCAAAGTGTAGAACAAGCTAAAATTAATTTAAATTCTGCATCTCAAAATTACGATATTATTAAAACCGGTACTACATCTGGTTTAGGTAACATAGCCCAAACACAAGTAAGAGCAACAGTTTCTGGTATGGTATTAGACGTGCCTGTAAAAGCGGGAAATCAAGTTATTGAGGCTAATAACTTTAATGAAGGAACTTCAATTGCATCATTAGCAGATGTTAAACAGATGATTTTTGAAGGAAAAGTAGATGAAAGCGAAGTAGGTAAAATTAAAGAAGGCTTGCCTTTAGAAATCACCGTTGGTGCTATAGAAGATAAGAAATTTGATGCTGTATTAGATTATATTGCACCTAAAGGTGTTGCTGAAAATGGTGCCATTCAATTTGAAATTAAAGGATCTCTTCAAAAAATGGATTCAACTTTTATTAGAGCAGGTTTAAGTGCCAATGCTTCAATTATTTTAGATAAAGCGGAAAACGTATTAGCCATAAAAGAAGCCTTAGTTCAATATGATACAGAAACCAAAAAACCTTTCGTAGAGATTGTGGTTGGCGATCAGCAATTTGAACGAAGAGATATTGAATTAGGTATTAGTGATGGCATTTTTGTAGAGGTTTTAAATGGTGTCTCAAAAACGGATAAAATAAAAGTTTGGAATCAGGTGCAGGGCGTGCCTAAATACGCTCAGCAATAATTTTTTTTCGAAAATTATTGTAACACTTTAAGTATTAAATAGACAAACAAGTATCATGAAAAAATCAATCATCATAGCATTACTTCTTTTTGTAAGTATTGCACAAGCACAACAAAAAAAGTGGACACTCAAAGAGTGTGTTCTTCATGCCTTAGAGAATAATATTTCTGTTAAACAGAGTCTTTTAGACCTCAAAGATGCAGATATTGATAAGCTTACTGCAGTCGGAAATTTTCTGCCAAGTATAAGTGCTAGTGCCGGACTTTCGGAAAACACAGGTCTTAGTTTTAACCCTATTACTAATAATGCAGAGACCACAACATTTTTATCTGCCAGCGGCAATATTAATGTAGGGTATACTTTGTTCGATGGCCTTAGAAATATTAGAACAGTACAACGTGCTGAGATTTCTAAACTCGCAAGTCAGTATCGTTTAGAAAAGATGAAAGATGACATTTCATTGTTTGTTGCCAACGGTTACTTACAGGTTATTTTGAATAAAGCCAATCTAGAAGTTTTAAAATCTCAGAATGCAGTAACACAAGAGCAGATAGAACGTACAGAGCAATTAGTAGAAGCTGGCTCTTTACCCAGAGGTGATTTGTTAGAGATTCAGGCTACAGATGCCAATGAAAAACAATCTATTGTAAATGCAGAAAATCAGGTTAAAATTTCTTTAATTAGTTTAGCTCAACTTTTATTAATAAAGGATTATGAAAATTTTGATGTTGAAGACGAAGGCTACGATATAGTTGATGATGGTATTTCAAGCATGTCTGCAGATGAAATTATAAACGAAGCTAAAGAAACAAGATCTGAAATTAAAATAGCAGAGTCTAACGTGGCATTGGCTGAAAAAGATTTACAAATTGCTAAAGGAAGTTACTTACCTACATTGTCGGCATTTTTTGGCTATAACACAAGATACTCTAACACGAAGTCTTTTATACAAGAAGTAGATCCCGATAATCCAACGGTTGTACAACAAATAGGAACTGTACAAAGTACAGGCGAAGCCGTAATTGGAGAATTTCCAAATACATTGACTCAAGAAGTAGGAGCTGCCCCATTTTTTGACCAATTATATTTAAATGATGGTATTTCTTATGGTTTGTCCTTAAGTATTCCTATATTAAATGGCTTTGCTATTAAAGGCAATGTTCAGAGAAATAAAATTAATTTAGAACGTTCAAAGTATTTACTAGAGCAAGCAGAACTCGATTTAGAATCTTCAGTATATCAGGCACACGTAGATGCTAAAGGAGCATTTAAGTCATATGAAGCAGCAAAGTTAGCCTTAGAGTCGCAGCAATTGGCGTACGATTATGCTAAAGAACGCTACGATGTAGGATTAACTAATGCTTTCGATTTTAGTCAGTCTAAACAACGATTTGATAATGCTAAAATTCAGCTTAATCAAGCGAAATACGACTATATTTTTAAGTTGAAAGTTCTCGAATTATATTTCGGAATACCAGCAACAGAATTAAAGTTTTAATTATGAGTAAAACAACAAAAATTATTATCGGACTTGCCGTAGTAGCACTAATACTTGTAGTCGCTGCATCAAAAATGGGCTGGTTTGGTGACAAAAGAGATTTTAAAGAAGTGACGGTAAAGGAGGTTACTATAAAGGATATCGTTGAAACTGTATCTGCAACCGGAAAAATTCAACCTGAAATCGAAGTTAAAATATCTTCAGAAGTCTCTGGTGAAATCTTAGAATTACCTTTTAAAGAAGGTCAAGAAGTTAAGAAGGGAGATTTGTTAGTTCGTGTCAATCCAGATTTAATTCAATCTGCAGTAAGTAGAAGTCAAGCGTCATATCAAAACGTACGTGCAGGATTAGAGCAGGCTGAAGCCAATTTAAGACAGGCCAAAGCAGATTATGAAAGAAATAAAACACTGTTTAATAAAGGGGTTATTTCTAAAGCTGATTGGGACCGTTCTGTTGCCGCCTATGAAACAGCTGTGGCTGGTAAAAATTCGGCCTATTACAATGTGCAAAGTGCAGCTGCAACGGTAAACGAAGCTAAAGATAATTTAAACAGAACGACTATTTACGCTCCTATGAGTGGAACAATTTCTCGACTTAGTGTAGAGTTAGGTGAACGAGTTGTAGGAACTCAGCAAATGGCAGGTACTGAGATTTTGCGTGTTGCAAACCTTAATAACATGGAAGTGGAAGTAGATGTCAATGAAAATGATATTGTTAAAGTTAATATTGGAGACTCTACAATTGTTGAAGTGGATGCTTATTTAAAGAAGGAGTTTAGAGGTATTGTCACCGAAATTGCAAATTCCGCTGAAGGTACATTGGCAGCAGATCAGGTTACAAATTTTAAAGTAAAAGTAAGAATTCTTGAAGATTCATATAAAGATCTTACAGAAGGAAAACCAGAAACATACTCTCCCTTTAGACCAGGAATGACAGCTACTGTAGATATTATTACTAAAACACGAAAAGATGCAATTTCGGTACCTATTAGTGCTATTGTGATTAAAACAGATACAAGCTCAACGAAGAAAACATATGAGAAAACCACTTCTATTGATTCTGACAGTATTGATAGTGAAGATCAAAAATTTGAATGTGTCTTTATAAACGAAAATGGTAAAGCAAAACTAAGAGTCGTTAAAACTGGCATTCAAGATGATACTAATATTGAAATCATTTCAGGATTAACAAAAGAAGATGAAATTATTACGGGTCCGTATATTATGGTTTCAAAAGATTTAAATCCTGGAGATTTAATTGAAGTAAAAAATAAAAGTGCATTAGAGGCCTCAGATTCCCAAGGCTAAAAACAAAGACTAAAAAATATTTATAAGCCAATGGCATTAGTGCTAAATATAGAAACAGCAACTACAAATTGTTCGGTCTCTCTATCCAAGGATGGGGAGACTTTAGTTTTAAAGGAAGATAATAGCTTGGGGTATTCGCATGCTGAAACCTTACATCTATTTATCGATGAAGTTTTTAAGATTGCAAAATTAAAACCCATTGAAGTAGACGCTGTAGCAGTGAGCAAAGGGCCTGGTTCTTATACCGGTTTGCGAATAGGAGTATCTTCAGCAAAAGGCCTATGTTTTGCATTGAACAAACCTTTAATCGCAGTATCAACTTTAGAGAGTTTAGCACAACAAGTTGGCTTTAAAGACGGATATGTCATTCCGATGCTAGATGCAAGGCGGATGGAGGTGTATTCTGCTGTTTACAATTTAAATTTTGAATTAGTCAGAGAAATACAAGCCGAAATTCTTACAGAAGAAAGTTATAGCGAACTTCTTAAAGAGTCTAAAGTCTATTTTATAGGTAATGGTGTGGAGAAGACTAAAGGTCTTATTCAGCATCCTAATGCTGTATTTATTGAGGGTAAATTACCTTCAGCAGATAACATGGCACGTTTAGCAGAATATAAGTACAAAAAAAGCGACACCGAAGATGTCGCTTATTTTGAACCTTATTATTTAAAGGATTTTGTAGCTTTAAAAAAGAAGTCTTAAGCTTCTTTATGTATTTCAACTTGATGTGGGTAAGGTATATCTATACCTGCAGCATCTAAAGCTTCTTTTACTTGTTCTGT
Source organism: Winogradskyella sediminis (assembly GCF_003387355.1). Taxonomy (GTDB): domain Bacteria; phylum Bacteroidota; class Bacteroidia; order Flavobacteriales; family Flavobacteriaceae; genus Winogradskyella; species Winogradskyella sediminis. The sequence goes on along the minus strand of NZ_QUNH01000001.1, from coordinate 187,062 downwards.
GATATCGAAATAGACCGTCCAGTAATCTTCAGTCTTACACCATGGTCTTACAACAAAGTTTATTGAACTATCTGCTAATTCAGATAAAGCAATGGTTGGCGCAGGATCTTTTAAGATTAAAGGGTGTGCTGCTAATACTTTACTAAATACGTCTTTAGTTTGTTTAATGTCGGCATCATAACTTACTCCAAAGACTAAATCGACTCTTCTAGTTCCTTGTGTGGTATAGTTTACAATGTTTCCGTTAGACAGTGAACCATTAGGAATAATGATTTCTTTATTAGAAAGACCAATTAATTTAGTCGTAAAGATTTCAATTTCTTTAACCACGCCAATTTCACCTTGAGCTTCTATAAGATCTCCAATTTTAATTGGCTTAAAAATCATAATTAAAACTCCACCGGCAAAATTTGCCAATGAGCCTTGTAATGCTAATCCAATAGCTAAACCAGCTGCCGCAATAATAGCAGCAAACGACGTTGTTTCAACACCCATAGTGCCTAATACAACAATGATTAGAACAATCTTTAGGATCCAGCTAATAAGGTTAGCTAAGAATTTTTTAAGGCTCTCATCGTAACCTCCTTTATTCATCACCTTGGTGAGGGCTTTTAATAATATTTTAATTACCCAGCTACCAATAATCCAGATAAGAATAGCGCCTATAACTTTAGGGCCAAACTCAATTATAAAATTATAACCTTCGTCAATCCATTTTTGTGTGTCCATTTTTTATACAATCAATTTTTAGTTAAAAAAAATCGGCCATTTTTAGTCCGATTAAGGTGGTTGTGTTATTTGACTTCAAAAGTCAATTTTAAATTCACTCTAAATTCAGTAACGTCATCTCCGTTAACAATAGCACTCTGTTCATTTACATAAACAGATTTTATGTTTTTTATTGTTTTAGAAGCTTCTTTTACTGCTTTTTTTGTAGCGTCTTCCCAACTTTTATTTGAGTTAGATAAAACTTCAATTACTTTTAATACTGCCATAATATTTTATGTTTTAAAGGTTATAAAAATGAGACACTAAAACTTCTATTAGGTCACTCTTAAAGGTACAAAACTTTAACCATTTATAGCATTTACTGTGATTGCGTTATCATTAAGCATTTCTTTTAACATGCTTTCAATACCATTTTTTAGAGTAAACGTGGAAGATGGACAGCCGCTACAAGCTCCTTGTAATAGTACTTCAACCTTTTTAGTGCCTTCATCATAAGACTTAAACTCAATATTACCACCATCACTCTCCACAGCTGGTTTTATATACTCTTCAAGAATATTAATAATGTTTTTAGAAGTATCATCTAAGGCTTCAAATTTTTGCTCAATGGCTTCTTCTGTTTTTTCTAACTGTTTAGGTGCATCATCATTTAAAATGGTTTTTCCGTCCTCAACATAAGATTTTAAAAATTCACGTAACTGTAGTGTGATATCTTCCCACTCCACAATATCAAACTTTGTAATGGAAATAAAATTCTTTTCCATATACACGTTTTTAACAAAAGGAAATTGAAATAAAGCCGTTGCTAAGGGTGATGGTTTAGCGTCTTCAATCGATGTGAATTCATATAAATTTGGAACTAAAACCTTATTACAAACAAATTTTAAGACTCCAGGGTTTGGTGTACTTTCTGCATAAACTGTAACGGCTGCCTTTGGTTTAATAGCATCTTCACTAACCACAATACCATCATTAGATAAGTAATCTTCAATTTGCTTAGCAACCTCATTTTCTACATCTTTCCATTCTACAATATTATAGCGTTCTATGGCTATAAAATTAGAAGCGATATATACTTTTTTTACAAACGGAAGATAGAATAATTGCTGAGCTAAGGGTGAGTGCTTTGCTTCGTCTATGTTGTTGAATTCAAAACTGTTATGGTTAGTTAGGAATCGGTCTGCTTCAAACTTCTTAATAGTATCGTTAGAAGTATTGACTATGGATATTTTGGTCTGTGCCATTGTTTTTATTTGCAAAAGTATGAAATATCAATTTGAATCGTTCAACCTTTAGATGATGTTTTATAACTATAAACTGAAGTCAATTAATATTTATTCATTAAATTTCGTGCTTAAGAAAATTCGGAAGTTTAGTTATTGGTTTTTACCTAATCATTTATGAGCTTTTGAATTGAAGCTTTATATTATGAAAAACACCTTTTATTTCATTATTTTTTTAATATCAACGACAAGTTTCTCTCAAGATTTACCAATGGAAAATGGCACATTTAATAGATGTGCGCCAGATATTTTTTACGATTCAGGTGGAGAATTTACCAATTATGGTGATGATGAGAATTATACAACTACTATTTGTCCTCAGGATGACGACAGTTTTTTAATAGTTAATTTTACTGAGTTTGTAACGCAGCTCAATCAAGACATTCTAACTATTTACGATGGAGATGATATCACAGCAGAGGTTATCGGTACATACTCTGGTCCGATGTCACCTGGGTTTGTATCTGCATCAGATAGTAATACTTCAGGATGTTTAACTTTTGTATTTACAAGTAATAGTAGTGGAAGTATTAGTGGCTGGGAAGCAGAGATATTATGTGCAACTGCTTGTCAAGATATAGAAGCCTCATTGACTACAACTCCTGAGGCAAATGCATCTGGTGTTGTTAGTATTCTTCCTTTTGAATCTGTTGATTTTTCTGCAGATGCTATATTTTCAGTCGATGGAACTGATGCAACATATGAATGGGACTTTGGAGATAATAATACAGCAACCGGCACTGAAGTGAGTAATGTTTTTGGTGCTGCAGGTACATATACAGTAACATTAACTGTAACAGATACAAATCCACAAGGTTGTTCAGATACGGTTACAGTTACCGTGTTTGTTTTGGGGCCAAATGTTGTTGTCGATCAAGAAACTTTTACTCCCGAAGAATTAATTGAAGATGTTTTAATCGATAGCCCATGTGCTTCCGTCTCAAATATCGTTGCCGTAACGGGTACTAATTATAGTGCTTCAGAACCAAATGGTATTGGATATTTTGTCAGTAATGGTGTTGATTTTCCTTTTGAAGATGGTTTGTTGCTTACAAGTGGTGATGCTAGTGAAGCTAGAGGACCTAATAATAATGGAACATTAAGTGAAGGTTCTGGTACTTGGCCAGGAGACGATGATTTAGATACTGAGTTAGGGGTTGATTCTCATAATGCAACCTATATTCAATTCGATTTTACTCCCTTGGCAGATAGTATCAGTTTTGAATTTTTAATGGCGTCTGAAGAATATGATATGGGTGGTTTTGAATGTATTTATTCAGATGCTTTTGCTTTTTTATTGACTGATTCCTCTGGCAATGTTTCAAATTTAGCTGTATTGCCTGGTTCTGATACTCCTATTTTAGTAACAAATATTCATCCAGATAATGGAGAAAGTTGTGGAGGCATAAATGAACGTTATTTTGGAGCTTACACACCTAGCAATGGTGCGCCAATTGCGTTTGATGGTAGAACGAGTGTTTTTACTGCACAGGCAGATGTTGTTTCTGGTGAAGATTATACTATAAAATTGGTGATTGCTGATGATAGAGATAATGCTTATGACTCCGGAGTATTTATTAAAGCAGGTAGTTTTAATTTAGGTGGTAGTTTAGGTGATGATATTACGATTGAATCTGGTACGGCTCCGTGTGATGGCACAGGTGTGCTTTTAGATACAAGACTCGAACTCGCCACTCATGTTTGGTACAAGGACGGTGAAGTTATTCCAGGTGAAGTTTCTTCTACAATTACTGTGACCGAACCTGGAGTTTATTATGCCGATTTTCAGCTAGAAAGTGTGTGTACAGGTTCCTCTGATCCTATTTTGGTCGAATTTAGAACGGGAGCCATCGCAAATCCTGCACCAAATTTAGTAGTTTGTAGCGCTACTGGTACCGAAGAATTTAATTTATCCGTAAATGATGATATTATAGTGGGTGATCAAGATCCAACTATTTTTTCAGTAAGCTATTTTCTTACAGAACAAAATGCTATGGATAATATTGATCCATTACCTAATCCTTATACTAATGTAACAAGTCCTCAAACGATTTGGGCACGTTTAGCGGATTCAACTCAAACTTGTTTTGATATCACGTCTTTTACTATATCTTCAATGCAAGAGCCCGTAATCAATCCTGTTTCAGACCTAGAATTATGTGATGATGAAAGTAATAATGGCATAGAGACCTTTGATTTAGATAGTCAGACGTTTGGTATTTTAGGTGTACAACCAGAATCAGATTTTATGGTGACTTATCATTTAAGTTTTGATGATGCTGATTCAGGAGATAATGCTCTACCTCTAAGCTATACGAATACCGTGAATTCGCAACCTATTTTTGTAAGAGTAACAAGCTTAGGAGATTCAAGTTGTTACAATGCCTCGGAAACAGCCCTGTTTAACTTAGTTGTAAATACAAGAGCCTTAGCTATGGCACCAAATGCTTTAGAAGTTTGTGATGATATAAGTAATGATGGTTTTGGAACTTTCGATTTAAGTACTCAAGAGGCTGCGATTTTAGGAAGTCAGGATCCTGCGGTTTTTGAAGTGTCATTTCATAGTAATGAAGATGATGCAATGAATAATGTAGATAATCTGCCAACAACTTACACTAACAATATTGCAGGTGAAGAAACAATTTATGTTAGAGTAGAAAACCCATTATATCCAAATTGTTATAGTATTACAAGTTTTGACATAATCGTCAACGCACTGCCATCATTGGTATCTCCAACAGCTTTAGAAGTTTGTGATGATGGTACACCAGATGGATTAACAGAGATGGATTTAAGCTTAAAGAACACAGAGATTACAGGCAACAATCCATCCTATTCAGTAAGTTATTATGAGAATTTAACAGATGCCGAATCAGAGGTGAATCCGTTACCTACTTTATATACAAATACAAGTAACGGCCAAGTTATCTACGCACGTGTAGAAGACACCATAACAGGATGTTTTGATACCACGACTTTAGAACTCATAGTGCAACAAGCTCCAATCGCCTTTACGCCACAACCACTGAGGTATTGTGATCCGGATAACGATGGCCTAGGCGTGTTTACACTTACAGATTTAGATAATGAGATCACAGGAGGAGCATCAGGCCTAGAAGTTACCTACCATGAAACAGAAATTAATGCAGATAATGGAGTAGATGCTATAGATACCACAGTTGACTATAACAACATTGTGCAAGATTATCAAATTATATATGCACGAGTAGAAAGTTCTACAATAGCGACAGACTGTGCCACTATTGTACCAGTAGATTTAATAGTAGAACCTACGCCACAATTAATAGAACCATCAGCTTTAGAAGCCTGTGACGATATTTCAGCCGATGGTTTTGCTACGTTCGATTTAACAAGTAAAGCACCAGAGTTGCTTAATGGACAAGATCCATTACAGTATTTAGTTAGTTATTATGAGACAGAAGCCAATGCTATTGCAGATAATAACGCGATAAGTAACCCAATGGCCTACACTAACATAGACGATTTTAACCAAATCATCTGGATACGTGTCGAAGACGATACAACAGTTGCAGGCTGTTATAAAATTACAAGCTTAGAATTAATTGTCAATCCATTACCTGTATTAGTAACGCCAGCACCATTAGAAAGATGTGATGTTGACAATCCAGGAGATGAACAAGAAGGTTTTATTTTAGAAGAAGCTAATGAAGATATTTTAAACGGACAAACAGGAATTACTTTAACGTACTACGAGACACTATCGGATGCAGAGAATGCTACCAATCCAATAACAAGTCCCTATGTCAATACCAGTAATGCTCAAACCATTTTTGTGAGAGCTGAAAATGACAACACAAGCTGTTATAATACGGTAACGGTAACTTTACGCGTAAATCCGGTGCCCTCACCAGAGCCGAATCCTACAGCTATAGAAGTCTGTGATGACGATAATGATGGCTTTGCAGAATTCGATTTAGAGCAACGTACTATAGAGGTTATTAATGGAGAGCCAAATGTAGCAATTAGCTACCATGAGACCCAAACAGATGCTGAAAACGGTGAGAATGCCATCACAGGGTTGTATACCAATATTGTGGCTAATAGCCAGATAATTTATGTGCGTTCAGAAAACACCATTACAGGTTGTTACAGTCTTACAGAACAGACTTTAGAACTTATTGTACTGCCTTCTCCAGAAGTACCAACAAGTATCGATTCATATGTGTTATGTGATTCTGATGATAATGGTATTACACAGTTTGACCTCACTACAAAAGATGCTGAGATTTTAAACGGACAAGATCCATTAGAAGTAGAACTAACTTACCATGTTAGTGCATTAGATGCCGCAAACGGAGACAACCCAATTGTTAATGTCGGTAGTTTTACAAATACAGTAAATCCACAAACTATTTATGTACGCTTATTTAACCCAACAACAGGCTGTCAAGATACAGGTATGTTTGAGTTAGAAGTTAATTTACCACCAGTAGCGGTACAACCGACGCAGTTGAGTAAGTGTGATGATTTAGGAGAGACACCAGGAGATGAATTTACAATATTCGATTTAACCGTAAAGGACACAGAGATAACAGGCGGTAATGCGAGTTGGTCAGTAGCATACTATGAGACTAATGCGGATGCTCAGTCTCAAACCAATGCTATTCCAGATCCAACACAGTATACAAACACTTCTGTAGATGGTTTAAACGCCAATCCACAAACACTCTATGTTGTGGTGACCGATGAAGATACAGGCTGTGTAGATTTTACAACCTTAACCATCCGAGTGATGCCGAACCCAACACCTACACCAAGTGATTTGTTACCTAACATAGAGCTGTGTGATGATTTTAATACTGGAGATGAAGTAGAGGTGTTTGATTTAACGGAAAATGAAGCTTTAATCCTTAATGGAGAAGTTGGTGTTACGGCAAGTTACTATGAGAGTTTAGAAGACGCTAACGCAGCCACTAATGCCATACCAGATCCAACACAGTACACCAACACGGAGCTCTCAGAACAAGAGATTTATGTACGTGTCACCAATGATTTAACGGATTGTTATGCTTTAGTTGATTTTACCATTATAGTACACCCCTTACCAGAGGTTATTGCAGTAACAGATTTTATTCAATGTGAATTATTTACTGATGGCTTTGATAGTTTCGATTTAACGAGCAAAGACGGGGAAGTTTTAAATGGTCAAGATCCAACGCAATTTGTAGTGAGCTACCACGATAATCTGGCAGATGCCGAAGCAGGAATCAACGGATTAGTGAGTCCTTATACCAATATCAGCAACCCACAGCAAATTTTTGTGACCATTACTAATACCGTTACAGGTTGTTCTATCAGCACCCAAAGTTTTAATATCGAAGTTCAGGAAGCAGCACAAGCCAATCCAAACATGGATCCTATAGTGTATGAAACCTGTGACGATAACATGGAAACCGATGGAAACCCAAGCAACGACAGTGCGCAGTTCGATTTAACGACAAGAGATATAGAAGTCTTAGATGGTCAGGACGCAGCAAACTATGTGGTTAGTTATTATGAAACACAAGAAGAAGCAGATTTAAAGGTGAACCCATTACCAACATTATATGAAAACATCGTAAATCCACAAATCATATATGCAAGGGTAGATAATGATACACCAGATGGCACAGGTGTAGATACATCGATTTGTTATGCAGTGGCAGCATTAACCTTACAAGTTAATCCGTTACCAGAATTTAATTTAGAAGACAGCTATACACTGTGTTTAAACACAAATGGAAGCGAAGTTTTAGATCCATTAGTCATCGATACAGGCCTATCAGCAACAGACTATAGTTTTGAATGGAGTTATGAAGGAACCATAATAGCAGGAGCCACAGGGCCGAGTATAATGCCAAGCCAAGGAGGAAGCTATAGTGTTTTAGTCACAGATATGAGCACATCTACCGAGACCAATTGTACTAATATGGATATTACTACCGTTATAGAGAGTGCACCACCAAGTTTAAGTGTAGAATTATTGACCCAAGCATTTGCAGATAACCACGTTTTAGAGGCAGTGGCCACCGGAATAGGAGTCTATGAATACAGTTTAGATGGAGGACCTTGGCAAGATGAAGGAGTGTTCACAAATGTATCTACAGGAGAACATGAGATCACAGCAAGAGATAAGAATGGTTGTGGATTAGTCACTATAAATAAATTTATTATCGATTATCCGCTATATTTTACGCCCAACGGAGATGGAAATAATGAAACTTGGAACATTGAAGGTGTTGGAAGTAATGCAAAAATTTATATATTTGACCGGTACGGAAAATTATTAAAGCAATTAAGTCCTGATGGTCAAGGTTGGGATGGAACTTTTAATAATGAAGCTATGCCAACGAGCGACTACTGGTTTACAGTAGAATACGACGAGCCTAGCAACGGATTACGCCAAGAATTTAAAGCCCATTTTACCTTGAAACGATAAAAAAATTATGAAATTAAAAAAGTATTGTTTAGTAGCATTTATAGCTTTTGTAGCAAATTTTAGCTTTGCCCAAGAAGGTATTCCTATTTATTCGGATTATTTAACAGATAATTATTATTTAATTCATCCTTCTATGGCAGGTGTGGCAAATTGTGCTAAGGTGAGACTAACAGCAAGACAACAATGGTTTGGTGTTGACGATGCTCCAAGCTTACAAACACTTAGTATGAACGGACGAATCGGAGATTCTCCTGTGGCCATTGGAGGTGTGCTTTTTAATGACTCAAACGGATATCATTCAACAGTAGGTGGCTACGCAACTTTTGCGTATCACTTAATGTTCTCAAGAAATGAAATTGATTTAAACATGTTGTCTTTTGGTTTAAGTGCAGGTTTTTTGCAATATAAACTCGATGAAACAAGTTGGTTAGCACCTGGTGAATTTGACCAAGCCGTAGCAGGAATCGAACAAAGCGCAACTAATTTTAACGTAGATGTAGGATTGTCTTACCATTTTGTAGATTTCTATGCGCACTTTACAGCTAAAAATATTTTGGATAATGATGGTGTCAATTATAATAAAAATGGTGAATTTGAATTTAAAAATTTAAGAACATATTTATTGTCTGCAGGTTATACTTTTAGTCAATTTGGTAGCGAATGGAGCTATGAACCTTCTATAATGTATATGTATAGAGATGCTACCGCAGAATCTTCAATTGATATTAATGCTAAAGTGTATAAAGAAATGGACTTTGGTAAACTTTGGGGTGGCTTATCTTACAGACGTAGTTTAGATGGCGCCGAATTTCAGGATGGATCTGGTGTGTCTAGTCAAAAATTACAATATATTACACCATTTATAGGTGTTGATTACAATAATTTTGTATTCGCTTATACCTATTCTTACCAAGCCAATACGGTGAATTTTAATACAGGTGGATTTCATCAGTTAACACTCGGTTTCAACTTTAATTGTAAACGAGAGAAGTATGAATGTAACTGTCCTGCGATAAACTAAACATAAAAAAGGCTCAATTTAGATTGAGCCTTTTTTATTTTACCAAATTAAGTTTATTCCCATTTATAGTTTTTCTGTTCAGCTTGTGATTTTAAAGCGTTAATCATGGCGCTTTCTAAGTCGTTATTTGCAGCTTTATTTTGTTTAGCGATATATTTTCTTCGATTAAGATTTAGAATTGCTATTTGCTCTTGAATCTTTTTGCGCTGTTTAGCTTTGTCTTCAACATATATTTTAATTTCTGATTTCGATTTTCCTTTTAATTCTTTTGGTAATTCACTGTCTTTAAGGTCATCATAAGAGAAGTTCGCTTCTTCTGTAGCATCAACCAAATCCCAAGAACTGTTAGTGTATAAACGCGAACTTTTAGATACTGTTCTACTTACGGCATTCGCTTTGTTATAGCTTCTAGCATTAGAGTCTTGTTCGGCCTGCATCTCTATTTTAGCTTTACCTCTTCTGCCAAAAGCCACATAAGTTGTGTTTAATTGTTCATTCAACTCTAAAATTTTATCATCATATGGTGAAGCTACATGAACTGTAGCTTGGTTGTGATTTATAGCTATATAATTACCGTGTGTTAAATCGGCTCCATCTTTCCATTGTGTAGACACACCTAAATCATAGTCGCCACAAAAAATAGTATTTACAGTTACATCTTTTTCATGAGCTAATTTAGAGGCCTCTTTATAGCTAACTTGACCCTGAGAATATGGCTCGTTACCAGCAATAAAAATAAGTTTTAAATCTTTTGCTTCGTTTCCCCATTCTAGTTGATTTAAAGCTGAGTTAATTACTTTTCCGCAATATTCGTTACCTCCATTTGTAGTCAGTGAGAACAGGGATTTTGATATTTCATCTAGATCATTACTAAACGGTAAGACTTGTCTTAAGTAACCTTCTTCTGCATTAAGGTTATCATTTCCGTATTCGTAAAGTGCGATTCTTAAGTTTGGATGTTGTGTGTCGCACTTGGCGTACGATAATTCGTTTACAATTTTCCACAGTTGTGCTTTAGCCTGGTCAATTAGCCCATCCATACTATTGCTAGTATCTAATAATAAGGCTACTTTAATTTCTGGCGTTATCGCTTTTATAGATGTGTTAAGAACAGTTGTGGTAACAGCTAAATCTTGAACGCTATGTTTTGATTTTGCGTTGCATGCTGATAGCGATACAATGCTTAATGCTAGTGTTAAGGTTTTTAATATTGTTTTCATGTTTATTACTTTTTAGTATTTAATTCTTTAACGTCTATGGTTCCATTTGGAGAAATCACATAATACTTGTGGTCTACTTTTGTTTCTACAACAGGAGTAGGTTTCTGCTCTTTTGGTTTTGGAGTAAAGACTAGCTTTATATTCATTCCAATTTGAACAACCGGTTCTAATATTGAAGGGTTAATCACTACATCAAAATGCTCATAAGTTAAAGGTTGGTAGTAATAAGAGGTTTGTTTTTTTACCGTTGTAATGGCTTTGTTTTTATTTAAAGCTTCAATAGATGTGCTATTATAAGCTTGATAACTTTGGTAGAAATCCTTAGGGAAATAACAGTATTTATCATCTGCGATAGCTAAATTATAGGTAGACATATCAAAGCCTAACGCTTTATAATATGCTTTTTTGTCTTCTATGAGTTTCAATAATTGATTTTGAAGGTTTTTATACACTTCTTGTATATTGTCTATATAATAATCAACCTTTACCAGATTATAAACTTCACTTTGGGCACAAGCTGATAAAATGGCTTCAAATTGGTTGGTTTTTGTAAATTGAATATGAATGTTTTGTTGCAATTCAAATCCTTTTGGGACTTCAGTATAAGTTTTGCTAAATAATTTCTTTGTGACTTCAACCTCATAGATAGGAATAAAAGAAATAACATCTATGGCGATATCGTTTTGCGATATACCATTTAAATTTAGCTGGTCTTTAATTTGGTCTATTCGCGCTTTCATCAATTGATTTGTACTTTCGGCAGTAGGTCCTATTTGAGAGACGTTAAAGATGGCTGTGTAAGTCGTAGCACTTACATTTTGAAGGGCTTTTACATCAACCGTTAATACATTACTAGGATGGAGTGTTTGATGAATTTGCTGTTGAATGGCTGGATTATAGATTTGAGCATTTCCAGAGCTTAAAATATTCTGTCTAGAAATATCTTGGGTAATTTCATTGTAATTTCCTCGGTGTTGTGCTGTCATTATTGCGCAACTTAGTATAACAAGTAAGAGGGTAAAATTGATTGATTTCATTTTAAATTGTTTTTTGATTTAAGTGGTAAAGCTCTACGGAAAAAACAAGGATTAAAAACCAGAATGAGCAACGCGTTACTTTGACTGCGTAAACCGTTCTATAATTTTAGTGAAAGAGGCCATTTATAACTGTAATGTTTCTAAAATGCAAGAGCTTCATTTTTTGATACCAAATAAAGTATGTAGTTTAGTCCAACTAATTACATACTCATTGAGAATTTCTAAAACATATTATATATTGTTATTATTTTGTCTGGTAGGTTTTCTATCATTCGGACAAAATAGAGAGATAAAGAGTGCGGATGAAAATGTTGCTTTTACGCTTAGAGGATCGGTGTCCGAAAAAGAGACAAATAAACCTTATAAAAACGTTGAGATTTTAGTCAATGGAGGTAAATATGTAACGACAAGTTTTGACGGTACATTTAATATACAAGCTAAAATTGGTGATGAGCTTATTATAAAACATCCCGAGTTTGAAACTATTTACTACACTGTAAAATCTAACGAACGTATTAGTATTGAAGTCGTAGATGCTAAGCAATCTCGTTTTCGCAGTAAAAGTACAAGTGATAGTAAACGTTTTAATCAAATGATTGATTCTGCTGATGCTTATCTCAAAAAAGATGCAGAACGGAGTATTAAATTTATTGGTGATGCTCTAAATGTCAATGTAAGTACTGCTCAAAGTGCAGAAGCACAAGAGTTGTTGGGAGATATTTATATGCATTGGAAACAATTTGATTTAGCAATTTCTGCTTATAAAATTAGTCTTCAAAATAAAGAAACAGCATCAGCAAAACTAAAATTAGCAAACGGTTACCTATACAATGACGATTTTAAAGCAAGTCTTGATACGTATAAGCAAATCGATGAAAACATCTTATCTAACTATGAAAAAGTTGTATGGTTAGAAGGTATAGGTGATGCTTATCTAAAAACTAAAGATTTTACGAGTGCTATACAATCTTACGAGGACGGTTTAGTAGTTGCTAAAAAACACTTAATCGCGCCTAAAATTACAGACTTAAATTCGAAAATTGCACAGGTTTATAGTGAGAAAGGACAGACCAATAAAGCTAAAAGTTATTTTACTAATTCATTGAATTTAGCAACACAAGAAAACAAAAAGCGTGCGGTTGAAGAACAAGTTAAAGTTGCAGAATTTAATAGTGAAAATGCCGATTATGAAAGTGAAATTGAACTAAGAAAACTAGCTATAGAAGGTATTAGAGACATTGAAAGTGACTCTATAATCAGTAATGAAAGCCCTATTACCTCGCAAAAGCAAAACTATAAAATTGGAAATGCTTATTTACTTATTAATGATTTGACAAATGCCATTCCGTATTTGGAGAAAAGTAGGGAAGAAGCCGGTGAAAGAGGTGATTTGGACGTTAAATTAGACGCAACACGAAAGCTTTCAGAGGTAAATGCAAGATTAGGAAATACAGAAAAAACAATAGCTTATAACAACGAGTATAAAGATGTTGTGGATGAATTATATGCTAAAAAAAGACAAGAGATTTCTCAGGCTGCACGTTTTAGTAGAAATATTGCTGAACAGCAAAATAGAATCACCTCTTTAGAAAGTGATAGAGCCTTGTCTAAAAGTACTTATGAGTTAACTCAAGAGCGCAACAAGAGCCAGCAACTTATTATATACTCGTTAATAGGTGGCTTAGTACTGCTTTTAATTACGGGTTTTTTAATGTTTAAATATATTAAGCAACAGCGCTTGGCAAATAATCTTTTGGCTTTAAAATCCTTGCGTAGCCAAATGAATCCTCATTTTATTTTTAATGCTTTAAACTCGGTAAATACGTTTATAGCGACTAATGACGAACGTACAGCAAACAAATATTTGTCAGATTTTTCACAATTAATGCGTGCTGTTTTAGAAAATAGTGAGGAAGATTTTATCCCGTTAAAAAAAGAGATAGAATTATTGAATTTATATACAAAGCTAGAGCATTTTAGATTTCAAGATAAGTTTGATTACGCTATAAATGTTGATGATTCAATAGATATCGAAGAATTTCAAATTCCACCAATGTTACTTCAGCCATATATTGAAAATGCAGTTTGGCATGGTTTACGTTATAAAACAGAAAAAGGGCATTTAAGTATTGATATTCAGCCCAAATCTAAAGGGGAAATAACTATTAGTATTTCTGATGATGGCATTGGTAGAACGCGTTCTAAAGCCCTGAAAACAGAACATCAGAAGAAGCAGAATTCAAAAGGAATGAACAACATTAAAAAGCGTGTCGCGATTCTTAATGAAATGTATAAAGATAAAGTTGATGTTACAATTAGTGATTTTCAAGATTTAGAAGATACAGGAACTAAGGTTGTTGTTACACTTAAAAAAGATTAAATACAGCACCCAACTTCAAATTATATACTATGAAATTAAACGCCATAATTGTTGAAGACGAAGAAAATAGCAGGTTAATCCTTCGTAATTATCTAACGAAGTACTGTCCTAATATTTTAATTTTAGGGGAAGCGGCTAATATTGAAGACGCCTTAGTACTGATCCGTAATAATGATTTAGATGTGGTATTTTTAGATGTAGAAATGCCTTATGGTAATGCTTTTGATTTATTAGATAAAGTTGGTGATATTAATTTTGAAACCATATTTGTTACCGCTTATAACCACTATGCTATTGAGGCTTTAAATGCACACGCTTCTTACTATTTAATGAAGCCAATATCCATAGACGAACTAATAAAAGCGGTAGATTATGTAACGGAAATTAGAACAAAGGAAGAGGCTCTTCAAGATCAAATTTTAATACCTAAGACCAATACTGTAAATGGTAAGATTACAATTCCACAACAAGATGGTTTTGAAGTTTTAGAAACAGCAGATATTATGTATTGTAAAGCTGATGACAACTACACTGAAATTTTTTTAAATAACAATAAAAAGAAATTGGTGAGTAAAACATTAAAATACATAGAAGGGAGTCTTAAAGACTCCAACTTTGCCAGAGTACATAAAAGCTATTTAGTAAACGTAAATGAGATAGTAAAATACGTTAAAGGCAAAGGAGGAAGCGTAGTGTTAAGTAATGGCAAAGAGATTTTAGTTTCCGCTTCTAAAAAGTCCGATTTGTTATCTTATTTCAAGTAATTACATATGGTTATTATAACTGTTTAAATACTTAAATCTACAACCAAGCCTTCATTTGCTCTTACATTAAATACAGTATTATCTTCAAAAATTAAATATTGTCCTTTTATGCCTACTAATTTTCCCGAGTATTGCTGAGTTTTATTCAAATTGAGACTTTTAGGTTTCTCAGGATATTGAGAGACAGGGAATGAAATATGGGTTTCGGTATTATTTTCTATAAAATAAGGTAAGGCCTCTTCTGGAATATGTGATTTTAGTCGGTGTCTCCATTCTAATAAATCTTCATCTTTTATATCGTTTTTTAGCATAGTTCTCCAGTTTGTTTTGTCAGCTACAAAATCTTTTAAAGCGACTTCGGTAATGCCTGCTAAATAACGGTTGGGTACTTCTACAATCTCTATAGCTTCATGTGCACCTTGGTCAATCCATCTTGTGGGTACTTGACTTTTTCGTGTCACACCAACTTTTACATTACTAGAATTTGCTAAATACACTATATGTGGTTTTAGCTGAACATTCTTTTCGTATTCTAAATCTCTATCTTCTATACCTAAATGTGCTGTACTAAGCTCTGGTCGCATTATCCAATCTCCGGCAAGAGGTTTGTTAAAAAAACAAGTTTTACAGAAGCCTTGGCGGTAAATAGGGCGATCTAATCCACAGCTTAAACATTGATGTCCAACACGTTTTAAGTCTATGGTTTTGTTTAATAATTGATTGATGTGAATAAAGTCATTTTCAAAGACTAAATAGTACTGAATAGGTTCTAAAAATTCAGTTTGCATTTTAGTAAGGACTCCTGTATAAACCATGAAAGAAATTTAGTAAATTTAACTTTTCTTATTTAGAAAACTAAATCCGAAAATATAATTAAACGAATAATTGCAAAATGCCGTTTTAACGGCTAAAGATAGCTAATCTATGCCAATTCCTATTGTAAATTCTATTGCATCTTGGTTTTTAAAAAAACGATTTCATCAAATAGAGTTATTTCTAAAATATCCTAATGAGGTGCAGAATGAATTGTTATTCAGTCTGTTAAAACATGCTAAGGATACCGAAATAGGTAAACAATACGACTTTGATTCAATAAAATCTTATAGAGAATTTAACGAACGCATTCCAATAGTAAATTACGAAGAATTTCAGCCTTTAATTGAACGCTCACGAAACGGAGAACAAAATATCTTTTGGCCTAGACCTATAAAATGGTTTGCAAAATCTAGTGGTACAACTAATGCTAAAAGTAAATTTATTCCTGTAAGTTTTGAATCTTTAGAAGATTGTCATTATGCGGCAAGTAAAGATTTACTGTGTATGTATCTAAACAACAATGAAGACGCACAATTGTTTACTGGTAAAAGTTTACGCTTAGGTGGAAGTAAAGAGCTGTATAAAGAAAACGGTACTGTATTTGGTGATTTAAGCGCAATTCTTATAGACAATATGCCGTTTTGGGCAGAGTTTAGTAGTACTCCAAGTAATCGCGTGTCGTTAATGAGTGATTGGGAACACAAAATGCAGGCGATTGTTGAAGAAACGGTAGAGGAAAATGTGACGAGCTTAGCAGGTGTACCTTCCTGGATGTTGGTATTGCTTAATAACGTCTTGGAAAAAACGGGCAAAGATAGCCTTTTTGATATTTGGCCAAATTTAGAAGTGTATTTTCATGGAGGCGTTAATTTTAATCCTTACGTAGAACAATACAAAGCTATACTGCCATCCGATAAGTTTCGCTATTACGAAATCTATAATGCGTCTGAAGGTTTTTTTGCAATACAAGATCAAAACAATTCTAGTGATTTGTTATTAATGCTAGATTATGGCATTTTTTATGAGTTTATTCCTATGACTTCTTATGGAACGGAAGAACAAGTGGTCATTCCGTTAAGTGAGGTTAAACTTAATACCAACTATGCCGTTGTTATTACAACCAATGCCGGCTTATGGAGATATAAGATTGGAGATACTATTAGATTTGTAAGTTTAAGTCCACATAGAGTTAAAGTTTCAGGTAGAACAAAACACCATATCAATGCTTTTGGTGAAGAATTAATTATTGAAAATGCCGAAGAAGCATTGAGAAAGGTTTGTAAACATACTTCAGCTGAAATTGTGGATTATACGGCTGCACCTATTTTTATGGATGGCAAAGAAAAGGGAGCGCACGAGTGGATTATAGAATTTAAACGTCCACCTGTGGATATGGAGTATTTTGAGGAGTTGTTTGATACGTCTTTAAAATTGCTAAACTCTGATTACGAAGCTAAACGTCTTAATAATATGACGCTAAACAAACCAAAAATCCATAGTGCCAGACCCAATTTATTCTACGATTGGTTAAAGGAAAATAATAAACTAGGAGGTCAGCACAAAGTACCTCGTTTATCTAATAGTAGACATTATCTAGAAGCATTATTACAGCTCAATGCCATATAAAACGGTGTTGTGATTGTGTAAAGGTGAATTTTATATTGTAAGTTTTTATGCACAATGCACTTTGTCGCTAATAAAGACATTTGAATACACGATAACGGCATTCTTGAGGATTTTAACTAATAAAAAATTCAAATAAATGTTAGTTTAGTTTTAGCCTATATATTAGCGGTAAATAAATGTGTTATTATTTTAAAACTCCCTCAGTATATATAAAATATTGCGTGCAATATTTAATTAACTAATCCCTAACTAAACTAAAAACCACAATTTCTAATTTTGAAATTGTGGTTTTTTATATTAAAAAAAATGAAAGTTATGAAACGGCTTTCAGTTTTTTAATTGTAGATTTATTTAAACGATCTTCAGCGTAAGTCTTAGTAACGTTTAATTTTGTTTCATCTGAACTTGGTAAATCAAACATCGCTTCGGTTAATATTTCTTCGCAGAGCGATCTTAAACCACGCGCACCAAGTTTGTATTCAATGGCTTTTTCTACGATATAGTCTAGAGCTCCGTCTGTAATAGTAAAAGCGATATCATCCATTTCAAACAATTTCTTGTATTGTTTAATGATCGCATTTTTAGGTTCTGTTAATATGGCTTTTAAGGTTTTAGCATCTAAAGGGTCCATATGAGTTAGCACAGGTAAACGTCCTATTATTTCAGGGATTAACCCAAAATCCTTTAAGTCCTTAGGAATGATATATTGTAAAATGTTATCCTTATCTATATTGTCGGTTTTCATAGAGCTATAACCAATAGATTGCATATTCATACGTTTGGTAATAACACGTTCAATACCATCAAAGGCTCCACCTGCAATAAATAATATATTCTCGGTATTCACCTCAATAAATTTTTGATCAGGATGTTTACGACCTCCTTTTGGTGGAACATTAACCACAGTACCTTCTAAAAGTTTTAGCAAGGCTTGTTGTACTCCTTCACCAGAAACATCTCTTGTTATAGAAGGGTTGTCACTTTTACGTGCAATTTTATCAATTTCATCTATAAAAACAATTCCACGTTGTGCTTTTTCTAAGTTATAGTCTGCAGCTTGTAATAACCGTGTTAAGATACTTTCTACATCTTCACCAACATATCCTGCCTCTGTAAGAACAGTAGCATCTACGATAGCTAAAGGTACATTTAGCATTTTTGAAATGGTTTTGGCCATCAATGTTTTACCTGTACCAGTTTGCCCTACCATAACGATATTACTTTTTTGGATTTCAATATCATCGTCTGTTGGTGGTTGTAATAATCGTTTATAATGGTTGTATACGGCCACAGACATAACACGCTTAGTGTATTCTTGTCCAATAATATATTCGTCTAAAAAACCTTTAATTTCTTTAGGCTTCTTCAGCATTAATTCTGCACTTAAATCTGAATTTCCAGATTGTTTAGATTCTTCTATTACAATACCGTGTGCCTGCTCAATACAACGGTCACAAATATGTGCATCTAAGCCTGCAATAAGCAAGCTTGTTTCTGGCTTTTTCCTACCACAAAATGAACATTCTAATTCTTCCTTTGCCATTTTAAATATTAAGTTTAAAAGTTATGGTATTAGAGTTGTAAACCCTTTTTCCATTACTTTTTAATTTCTGTTTGTAAATTTTAGTCGTGAAAGATGCCAATTACTTTCGTTCTAAAATTTCATCAATCATTCCGTACTCTAAAGCTTCTGGAGAACGCATCCAATAATCTCTATCAGAATCTTTTTCTACCTGCTCTATAGATTTACCTGAATGATTAGCTATAATTGTATATAATTCTTCTTTTACTCTAATGGTTTCTTTTAACGCAATCTGCATATCGCTTAATTGACCTTGTGTTCCGCTACTTACCTGGTGTATCATTACACGAGAGTGTTTTAAAGCCGATCGCTTTCCTTTTTCTCCTGCGCACAATAGTACGGCTGCCATAGATGCTGCAATACCTGTACAAATAGTAGCTACATCTGGTTTTACAAATTGCATGGTATCATAAATACCCAAACCAGCATATACACTTCCTCCAGGAGAATTGATATAAATTTGAATATCTTTAGAAGCATCTACACTTTGTAAAAACAACAATTGTGCTTGGATAATATTAGCCACTTGGTCGTTTACTCCTGTACCTAAAAATATGATGCGATCCATCATTAAACGCGAAAACACATCCATTGCAACAGCGTTCATCTGACGCTCTTCGATAATGTTTGGTGTTAAGTTTGTAGGATTCATACTGGTAATTATTTTTTGGTAATAATTACTATTAATCCCTTGGTCTTTAGTGGCGAATTTTTCGAATTCTTTTCCGTAATCCATATAAGTAATAATTCTTTTAATTAATGAGTTCTATTAAGATTTTTAATCGTCTAAAAACTTACAGGTTGTAGAGAAAGTGTTAAAGATTAAAGCACTTTGACCGCGCTTAGTGTGTCATCAGATTTGTTGTAAAAAATAGATTCCAAAAAAAAGCGCAAAACCATACAGAGTTTTACGCCTTAAAGATACTAATAATTTTTAGCTTACCGTTTTCACAGTAACGACATTTTAACGTTTTAAGGCAAAGCCTTAACTTTATTAAATTAACTATAGAATTCTTTTACAAAATCATCGTAAGTGATGTCTTTTGTTTTAATGTTTGCCTCAGCTTTGTATAACTTTAGTAATTTTTGACTTACTAATTGCTCAGACATACGCTTAACTTCGTCTTGGTTTCCTAAGATACGAGCCGCAATGTCTTCTAACTCTTTGTCTGATGGATTCATTTGTCCAAACTGCGCCATTTGACCTTTAATCATATCCATAGCATAAGATTTCAATTCTTCAAACTGAACTTGTAAGTTGTGCTCTGTGATCAATTTACCTTCAATGAGTTGGTAACGCATGCTTTTTTCAGACTTTTCATATTCTTCTTTAGCTTGCTCTTCAGTCATTTCTTCTTCACCTGCCGTTTGCATCCATTTTTGTAAGAAACTAGCTGGTAAGTCGAATTTGGTGTTTTCTATTAAACTTTCGGTTACATCGTTTAATAATTTTTGGTCACCTTGTTGTGCAAATTGTTTTTCAGAATCTTCTTTGATTTTTTCTTTCAATTCCGTTACAGAAGTAACATTGCCTTTTCCGAATAATTTATCGAATAATTCTTGATCTAAATCTGCTAATTCACGTTCATTAATTTCAGTAATCGTAAAAGTTACTTCAATATCTAAACCATGAGCATCATCATGAGGTACTTTTAAGGCGTTCATTAAATCGTGGTCATCACTGAATAAGCCTTTAGTTTTTAATGTAATTACATCACCAACTTTGGCGCCAATAAATTTCTTAGGATTTGTTTTTCCTTTCAACTTATCTAAAGTAATCATTGTAGAATTCTCAATCTCCTTTTCTTCATTCTTAAAAGTTCCGGTAATTTCAGAATCTTTTGCCACTTCATTTTGAGACACAATTTTACCGTATTGTTTTTGGATGTTCTCAATTTGATCGTCGATCATCTTGTCATCGGCAACAATATTATAATGTGTTATTGCTTTTTTACTTTTTAAGTTAACATCGAATTCTGGTGCTAAACCTAATTCAAATTCAAAAGTAAAAGCCTCAGCATCCCAGTCTAAATCATCTTGAGCTTTTGGTAAAGGATTTCCTAAAACGTCTAATTTTTCTTCAACTAAATACTTGCCAAGAGCGTCTTGTAGTAATTTGTTCACTTCATCTACCAATACAGCTTTACCATATTGTTTCTTCACCATTCCCATTGGTACATGGCCTTTTCTAAAACCAGGAATGTTAGCGGATTTACGGTAATCTACTAAGATCTTCTCAACTTTATCGCTGTAATCTTCTTTTGCGATATCCACTTTTACAACTGCATTTAATGCATCGATGTTTTCTCTTGTAATATTCATTTTTTTGAAACTAAAATTGGGCTGCAAAAATACAATATTTTTTGCAACCCAACAACAGTTTTAAATCTTTGGCTTTGAGCTATTTTTTATCGTCTTTAAAGAAGGATTGTAACAACGATTGTAAAATGGATAAAAGCACACTAAAAAGGAGGGCGGTCCAGAAACTAGATACTGCAAATCCATCGATAAGTTTGTCTGCTAATAATATGATGAGTGCATTAATTACTAAAAGAAAAAGACCTAAAGTAAAAATTGTTGCAGGTAAGGTTAAAATAACCAAGATGGGTTTTACCAATAAGTTAAGAATAGCGAGTACAATAGCTACAATGATAGCGCCAACATAACCATCTACTGTGACACCACTTAATAGATGTGCCAAAATAAAGACAGCTAAGGCGTTTAATAAAAGTCTAATGATTAAATTCATGATTTTAGTATTTTAAATAAGTGTACCTAAGATACAAAATTCATTACAGCAATGTAGAATTCTTTTGGATTTTCAGCGTGTAACCAATGACCTGCATTAGAAATAGATATAATTTTTGAATTTGGAAAGTGACGATGAATAATAGCTTCATCGGCTTCTCCAATATATTCTGAACGGTCACCACGTAAAAACAAGGTGTCTTTTTGAAATGTAGCATGTACAGGAAGCGCTTCTCCAACTTCTGAAACGTTCTCCCTTAAAACCTTTAGATTTATACGTAAACCTAATTGCCCTTTTTCTACCCAGTATAAGTTTTTGAGTAAAAACAGTCGAGTTCCGGTTTCGTGAACATAATGGCTAAGAGCATCGTCTGCTTCACCTCGGCTTGTAATAGTAGAAAAATCTAGACTGCTTAAGCCTTCTAAAATAGCTTCATGATGCACTGGGTAATAACGCGGAGAGATGTCGGCAACAATCAATTTGTGTACTAATTTGGGAAATTTAGCAGCAAATAGCATTGCTGTTTTTCCACCCATGGAATGTCCTAATACTATAATGTCGCTTAATTTTTTGTCTTCGCAATACCGTTTTAAGTCGTCTGCCATGAGGTCGTAATCAAATTCGTTAGAATGAAAACTACGACCATGATTTCGCTGATCTACAAGGTGAACTTCAAAATCTGATTCTGAAAAGTGCTTCGCTAAGGTTTTCCAATTATCTCCCATACCTAAAAAACCGTGTAGGATTATAAATGGTTTTCCTTCTCCAATAATATTTGAATACAACGTCATACTTCGCTTTTCTTAATGTTTAGAAGGTAATTATTTTAATTTTTTTAAATACTGACCAATAACATTTTCTACACCCATATACAAACTTTCGGCAATTAATGCATGGCCTATAGATACTTCTAATAATCCTGTGATGTTTTCTTTAAAGAAGGCAATGTTATCTAGTGATAAATCGTGTCCGGCATTAATTCCCAATTGCAAAGTATTGGCTAAGCCTGCACATTCCATATAAGGTTTTATCGCGTCTTGGTTACCTAAGCTAAATTGGTGAGCAAAGGCTTCTGTATATAGTTCTATGCGGTCCGTGCCAGTTGCTTTTGCTCCTTCGATTTGATGTAAATCTGGATCTACAAATATAGATGTTCTTATACCATTAGCTTTAAATTCTTTAATGACATCTACTAAAAAATCTTTGTGTTTTAAAGTGTCCCAACCTGCATTAGATGTTATAGCGTTCTCAGCATCTGGAACTAATGTAACTTGTGTAGGTTTAATTTTTAAAACCATATCTACAAATTTCGGAATCGGATTCCCTTCTATATTATATTCGGTATAGACTTCAGATTTTAAATCGTATGCGTCTTGGTATCTAATATGTCTTTCGTCTGGTCTAGGATGTATGGTGACACCTTCTGCACCAAATCGTTGCACGTCTTTTGCAAATTGTACAACATTGGGTACATCACCTCCGCGGCTATTTCTTAATGTTGCAATCTTATTTATATTAACACTTAGCTTTGTCATTGTAATCGGTTTTGAATCACAAAAATACAAAGTAGGAGGTGTAATGTATGGTTATTTTTGATTAATTTGCAACATATTTAATACAGTTTAATGGAGCTTCAAGACTATATAATTAACGATATAAAACCTGTAAGTATAACCGATAAAGTAAGTGATTTAAAATTACTCTTTAATCAGTTAACCTATTCTCATATTCCTGTGGAAAAGGAAGGGGTTTATATGGGTTGTATTTCTGAAACAGATGCGCATTGCTTTGATGGTGCAATTACTCTTGAGGATTGTAACTATGCCATTGAGGGATTTTTTGTAAGGTCTTCCACAATTTGGTTAGATGTATTAGAAGCTTTTGCTCAAAATGATTCTAATATTATGCCTATATTAGATCAAAACAATAAATATCTAGGGTACTACGAGCTAAATGATATTATCCACCTCTTTAATGAAACACCTTTCTTTGCTGAACCCGGTGGAATTTTAATCGTAGAAAAAGGGATTAATGATTACTCTTTTAGTGAAATTAGTCAGATAGTTGAATCTAATGATACTAAACTTTTAGGAGCGTTTGTGTCTAAAATTGAAGGAGATTTAGCAACCATTACTTTAAAAATAAGCACAACAAGTCTTAATGAAATTATTCAATCATTTAGGCGCTACAGTTATAATATTGTCTCAGGTCATGAGGATGATTCTTATCTCGAAACTTTAAAACGACGTTCACAATATCTCGATAAATACTTAAATATGTAATTGTAAAAGGAGCATACTTAAAATTTTGTCAATCTCATACATTTGTAACAATAAACCGCATATGGCCATTAAAAAAATAGCATAGAAACCCACATGAAAGTAGCAATTTACGGTCAGAATTATATAAAAGAAACGACTCAGACAGCGGTTGAAAAGCTTATTGACGTTTTATTAGAAAAACATGCCGAAGTTTTTATAGAACAAGAGTTTTTATATACACAAATTGAGGAGATACAACAAAACCCTAAAATTGATACTTTTAATGCATTAGATACAAGTTTTGATTTGTTAATTAGTGTTGGTGGTGATGGTACAATTCTTAGAGCTATAGCTTATGTAGGAGATTTGGGTATCCCAGTAGTAGGTATTAATACAGGTCGCTTAGGGTTTTTAGCTACCATACAAATCGCTGATATAGAAACGGCATTAACTGAGATTTTTAATGGTGATTATAAAATTTCTGAACGGTCTTTGCTTAGTGTGTCTACAAACCCTGAGCATCAAGATATTTTAAACACGCATTTTGCTTTAAATGAAATTGCCATAAGTAGAAAAAATACCACGTCCATGATCACTATAGAGACACATCTCAATGGAGAGTTTTTAACCTCTTATTGGGCAGATGGACTTATCTTATCTACTCCGACCGGTTCTACAGGCTATTCTTTAAGTTGTGGCGGACCAGTGATTGCTCCTAATGCTAAGAATTTTGCTCTTACACCCATTGCTCCACATAACTTAAGTGCCCGTCCGTTGATTCTTCCAGATAGTACTACGGTAACATTAAGAGTTAATGGTAGAGAAGATCAATTTTTAATGTCCTTAGATTCTAGGATCGTTACACTTTCTAATACCACAACGGTAACGGTGAAAAAAGCAGACTTCGTGATAAAAATGGTAGAATTATTAGATGAAACCTTCCTTAGAACACTTAGAAAAAAATTACTTTGGGGCGAAGATCGCAGAAACTAAAGCAATTTTATACAATATTTACTTTCAAAAACTGTTTATCTGTAAGACTATTTGTGTCAAATTATTGCGCACAAATCAGAATTGTTATATTTGCAAACTTTGAAAACTCTATGAGGTATTTTTTTCTGCTATTATTATGTACTTTCATTCCTAGAAATGTTGATGCTCAGATTTATGAGGTTGGCATATTTGCAGGAGGAAGTAATTTTATTGGTGATGTTGGAGCTACGGATTATATTGCACCAAATCAGGCAGCATTTGGTATTTTAGCAAAATGGAATCGCAGTGCAAGACATTCATTCAGAGCTTCAGTTATTTTTTCAGATTTAGAAGGGATTGATGGAAAATCTGATGATCCAAGGAGAATAGAGCGCGACTACCAATTTAATACAAGTGTCATTGAGATTTCATTAGGTATGGAGTTTACATTTTTAGAATTCGATCTGCATACTATAGGAGCAAAAGGTACTCCATATTTATATTCTGGTATTACACTTGCTAATCACGATAATTATTATTTTACAACAACCGGCGAGTATACTTCAGAAAACACAAATAGTTGGGCCATGGGAATCCCAATGGTTTTGGGTTATAAAACGAATATTACTAATCAGTTAATTTTGGCTGGAGAAATTGGTGCACGTTATACGTTTTCAGATGAATTAGATGGTAGTGTACCTGATTCAAAAGACAGAGAAGCATTAAGTTTTGGAAATACTAACAATAACGATTGGTATATGTTTACAGGAATTACATTAACTTACACCTTTGGTAGAAGACCTTGCTATTGCAATTTTTAAATGAGTTTAAAAGATCAAATAAATAAAGAGAAACTTCCCGCCCATCTTGCAATTATAATGGATGGCAATGGTCGTTGGGCTAAAAAACAAGGGTTGATGCGTGTTGTTGGACATGAAAATGGTACAAAGTCTGTGAGACAAACCGTAGAGGCCAGTGCTGAGTTAGGTATAAAACATTTAACGCTTTATGCATTTTCTACTGAGAATTGGAATAGACCAAAATTAGAGGTTCAAACTTTAATGAAGCTTTTAGTAAAGTCGTTAAAGAAAGAATTGAAAACATTTGAGGATAATAATATTAAATTATGTGCCATAGGAAATCTAAACGATTTGCCTCAAAAAGCCCATAAAGAGCTGTTAGATGTTATAGAGAAAACAAAGAATAATACAAATATGACATTAACTTTGGCCTTGAGCTACGGTTCTCGTGAAGAAATTGTTAATGTTATTAAAGAATTGTCAGTTAAAGTTAAAAATAATATAATTTCTTCTGAAACTATTGACGAATCAATTATTAATAAGCATCTTTACACGCAAAATTTACCAGATGTAGACTTACTTATACGCACAAGCGGAGAGCAACGTATCAGTAATTTTTTACTTTGGCAAATTGCCTATGCAGAACTATATTTTACAGATATTTTATGGCCAGATTTTACAAAAGAAAATCTTTATGAGGCCCTCATAAATTATCAAAACAGAGAACGAAGATTTGGAAAAACAAGCGAACAACTTACCTAATGCCGCAAAATTGAAGTCATACATTAAACTTTTTTGTATGGCATGCCTTTTTACAATTTCATTTAACAGTTTTGCTCAAGTAGAGAGCGGAGAAACCTATCTGATTAAAGAAATTACAGTTACCGGAAACACTAATTTTAGTGCTCAAACGATTATAGCCTATTCTAAACTTAGAAAGGACGAAGAAATCCAAGTTGGTGGAGAAAAAATCGCCAACGCTGTAAAGACCCTATGGAAATCTAATTTATTTAGTAGTATAGATATTTATGTGGTTGACATTGATGGGGATACGGCAAATTTAGAGATTCATCTTAGTGATTTACCTGAGCTTAAAGATTTAACAATAGAAGGAGTTAAAAAAGGAAAAAAGGACGAAATTATTAACGAAAATAAGTTAAAGCCAGGTCAAAAAGTTACAGAAAATCTTATTGCAACTACTAAAAACTACCTTACAAATAAATACCGTAAAAAAGGGTTTTTAAATACGGATGTAAGAATCAGTACATCCGAAGTAATTGATTCAGTAGAGAAGGAGCGTGTAGATATGCGTATCGTTATTGATAAGGGTGAAAAGGTAAAAATTAAATCGATTAATTTTGAAGGTAATGAAAAAATAACGGATAAAAAGCTTCGTAAAGCAATGAAGAATACGAAGCAAAAGAAGTTTATTCGAATTCTAAAACGTTCAAAATATATTGAGGATGACTTTAGAGAAGATTTAGTAAGTGTTGTCGACTATTATAAGGAGAATGGGTATAGAGATGCTAGAATTATATCGGATTCTATTTCGTATTTAGATGATAAAAATATCAACCTTAATATTAAAGTAGAAGAAGGTGAAAAGTACACTTTTGGAAAAATTTCATTTGTTGGAAATACTATTTATTCAGATCAACAATTATCTAATCTTCTAGGTATTAAAGAAGGTGATACTTATAACGGTGTAGAATTAAGAGAACGTATTGCAGATGATACCAATCCAGATGCTAATGATCTAACTAATGCCTATCAAAACTTTGGTTACATGTTCTCTACTATTAATCCTGTAGAGGTAAGTGCAGAAGGCAATGTTATAGATATGGAAATCCGTATTTCTGAAGGTAAGCCAGCTTATTTTAACAATGTCACTGTTGTGGGTAATGACGTTACTAACGATCATGTGATCTATAGAGAAATCAGAACTCGTCCGGGTGAATTATATAGAAAATCTGATATTATTAGAACGATTAGAGAACTTGGTCAATTAGGATATTTTGATGCACAACAAATCGTTCCAGATATTAAAAATCCTAATCCAGTAGACGGTACTCTAGATGTAGAGTATGCTCTTGTAGAACAAGGATCTAGTCAAATTCAACTACAAGGTGGTTATGGTGGCGGAGGCTTTATTGGTACTTTAGGATTGTCATTTAATAACTTTTCTATCAAAAACCTTTTTAATAAGGATGCTTATACACCTGTACCTAGAGGTGATGGTCAAAGTTTAGCATTAAGATTGCAGGCTAGTCAGTATTTTCAAACTTATAGTTTCTCTTTTAGTGAGCCTTGGTTTGGTGGTAAAAAGCCATTTCAATTGTCATCATCACTTTCATATTCTCGTCAATTCTTATACGATTCAAGTACCGGAAGCGCTGATAAAAGTAAGAGCTTTAATATCTTAGGTTTAACGTTTGGTGTGTCAACTAGATTAGCAGAGCCAGATGATTACTTTATGTTATCACAAGCTATAAGTTATCAGCATTATGATCTTCAGAATTATAACACCGGATTGTTTACGTTTGGTGATGGTACAGCGAATAACCTATCTTATACTATAGGTTTGAGTAGAAGTGATGTTTATAATGATCCAATTTTCCCGACTGGTGGATCTAGCTTCTCAGTATCGGCTAAATTTTCATTCCCTTACTCATTAGTAAATGGTGTAGATTATTCAGCATTAAAAGAAGATAGAGCAGATCAGAGTGAAATTATAAGCGATTACCAATCAAATCCTAACCCTACACTGCAAGAAACGGCTATATATAACGATGCCACTACAAGGATTGCTGAGATTGACCAAGAGCGTTTTAATTGGTTAGAATTTTATAAAATTAAATTTAAAGCAGACTGGTACCAAGCCTTATCTAAGAAATTAGTATTGCGCCCTAGTATGGAATTTGGTTTCCTAGGCGCCTATAACAATGATAGAGGTGTTATTCCTTTTGAGCGTTTCTTCCTAGGTGGTGATGGGTTAGCTAACTATTCTTTAGATGGAAGAGAGGTTGTACAATTACGTGGTTATCCTAATCAATCATTGTCATCTGAAGATGGTGGGTCTATATATAGTAAATTCTCTTTAGAATTGCGTTACCCAATTACACTAGGTGCGCAAGCCAAAATTTATGCACTGTCATTTTTAGAAGCCGGTACATCAGTAAATGATTTTAAAGATTTCGACCCATTTAAACTTAGTAGATCTGGTGGATTTGGACTTAGAATCTTTATGCCAGCCTTTGGTTTACTTGGTATAGACTTCGGTCACGCATTTGATACATTGCCTGATGGTA
Organism: Winogradskyella sediminis; assembly: GCF_003387355.1. Classification (GTDB taxonomy): domain Bacteria; phylum Bacteroidota; class Bacteroidia; order Flavobacteriales; family Flavobacteriaceae; genus Winogradskyella; species Winogradskyella sediminis. The sequence continues at coordinate 158,054 of NZ_QUNH01000001.1, read as the reverse complement.
CTTCACCTAAAAAGTGGGAGACACACTTTATAATTGGACAGCAATTTTAAGTTTGGCACGATATTTTCTAATAGCTAAATAAGGATTTCATCATATTGTTAAAATTTTTAAGAATATATTTCGTTAAATTTGAAGATTAGTAACACTAAAATGATAACACATTGAGTTTTACACTTAAATGTCTCAAAACATGAAAACAAAAATGATGAAATTTAAAGTTCTTTTTTTACTAACAATCATAGCTCTCGCTACTCATAGTGTAAATGCACAGCGTGGTGTAAGAATTGGCTACATTGATACTGAGTATATACTACAGAATGTACCAGAGTATAAAGAAGCATCTTCTCAGTTAGATAAGAAAGTGCAACAATGGAAGACTGAAATAGAAACCAAGTTAAATGCCATCGAACAAAAAAAGAAAGAACTCGATAATGAAAGTGTTCTTTTAACTAAAGAGTTATATGATGAGCGCTATGAAGATATCACTTTTGAAGAAGCTGAAATTTTAGATTATCAACAAAAGCGTTTTGGGCCAGAAGGTGATTTAATGATTCAGAAACGTCAATTAATAGAGCCGATTCAAGATCAAATTTTCGCAGCAGTACAAGAAATTGCTGAGACTAAAAAGTATGATTTTGTGTTTGATAAATCGGCAGACGTTGTTATGTTATATTCTGCAGAGCGTTACGATATGAGCGAGCAAGTTTTAAGAACTATTACTAGAACCTCTAAACGTACGCAAGCAAAAAATAAGAAAGAGCGTAAGGAGTTAGAAGAGGAAGCAGTGGTGCCAGAGGTTAACGCTGATAAGGACGCACGCCAAAAAGTTCTAGAGGAACGTAAAGCACAACGCGAGGAACAATTAGCAGCAAAACGTTTAGAGCGTGAAAAGGCTGCAGAAGAAAGAAAGAAGGCACAACAAGAATTAAGAGATGCTAAGAAAAAAGAAGCGGAAGCGCGTCGTCAGAAAGTGATTGATGAAAGAAATCAAAGATCTGGATCTACTTCTGATAAAGATACAACAGTGGCTCGTGATAGTGCTGTTGCGGCAAAAACTAATGCTAGAGTTAAGACTACGGATGATAGTTTAAAAGTAGAAAACACTACAGTTAAAAAGGATACCATTAACTCTAAGACACCTAAGACAGCTGCAGAAAAAGCAGCAGCCGAACGTGCTAAAAAACTAGCAGATAGAGCTGCACGCCAAAAAGAGTTAGAAGAAAGAAAACAAAAAATAATAGAACAACGTAAAAAAGCACGTGAGGAGCGTGAAAGACAAGTAAAACGAAACGATTCTATAGCGAAAGCAAAGAAAAACGAAGACAATAATTAATAATTTATAACACGTAATACAATTAAAATCAAATGAAACATTTTAAAACTTTATTATTTGCAGCAGTACTTTTTATCGGAGCTACAAGTTTTACATCTGCCCAAAGCAAGGTTGCACATATTAATAAACAAGAATTGATAAAAGCAATGCCTGCATATTCACAAGCTCAAGCAGAAATTGAGAAGTTGAGACAAACATACCAAACTACATTTCAATCTTCACTTAAAGAGTTAGATGTAAAATTAAAGCAGTACGATGCTGAAGCTGAAACGCAAACAGAGCAGACTAACATGGAGCGTATGAATGAAGTTGAAGGTATTAAACAAAGTTTAGGTGAGTATCAACAACAAGCTCAAAAAGATTTACAAGAAAAAGAATTTAATCTTTTAAAACCTATCGTTGAAAAAGCGGATAATGCAATAAAAGCAGTAGCGAAAGCACAAGGAATACAGTATGTAGTAGATTCTGCAATGCTAATTGTAGCAGACGGTAAGGATCTTATGGCTGAGGTTAAAAAAGAATTAGGAATGTAATTATCCTTTTTTTAAATATGTAATTGAAAAGTCGCTTATTATTAAGCGGCTTTTTTATTTTTGTACTAATGAGCAATTCACCTATTGGCATTTTTGATTCTGGTATTGGAGGTACTTCTATCTTTAAGGAGATTCATAAGTTATTACCAAACGAAAATTGTATCTACTTAGCAGATAGCAAAAATGCACCTTATGGTAATAAGTCTAAAGCGGATATTATTGAGTTGAGTATTAAGAATACAGAACTTCTAATTAAAGAAGGCTGTAAAATTATTGTTGTAGCGTGTAATACCGCTACAACTAATGCTATAGATTATTTAAGAAAAACCTACAGTATTCCATTTATAGGTATTGAGCCTGCTATAAAACCTGCTGCTTTGAATACTCAGACTAAGGCGATTGGCATTCTAGCTACAAAAGGAACCTTAACTAGTCAGCTTTTTCATAAGACTACAGATTTATATTCTAAAGACATAAAAATTATTGAACAAGTAGGTGAGGGGATTGTACCTTTAATAGAGTCGGGTGAACTCCAATCTGAAATGATGACAGTCTATTTACAAACGTATTTAGAACCCATGTTAAAGCAGAATATAGATTATTTGGTACTTGGTTGCACACATTACCCTTATCTTATTCCTATGTTAGTTAAAATGCTTCCAGATCATGTTAAGATTATTGATTCTGGTAGAGCAGTAGCAAAACAAACTCAAGCTGTATTATCCCAATTAGATCTACGAAGTAATTCTACAGAAAAACCAAATATTCAATTGTTCTCAAATGCAGATATAGCAGTGTTAAACGCTATATTAGAAGATAAGTTTAACGTTTCTTATTTAGACTTTTAGAAAGGTTTAGTGTCTAAATCCTACTAAAGGAATCTATGAGATTACTCTTTGTTTATAATGCCAACTCAGGAAAATTGAATGGCTTTTTTGATGCTGGACACAAATTGGTTAGTCCTTCAACTTATAAGTGTACGTTGTGTGCCTTAACCCATAATACTTTTTTTGAAAAAGAGAGTTGGAAAAAATTTAGAACGGCATGTGACGTCCCTATGACGTTTTATCACAAGGATGAATTTAAAGTTAAATATCCTAACAACAATTTAATCTATCCTGTTATTTTAAAACAAAAAGAGCAACGTCTCTCTATTGTTTTAAATGCTGATGGTTTAAAGGAAATTTTCAGTGTGGACGATTTGATTACGAAATTAAAAAATCTACTAAAAGAGGAGTAGCCTGTATTTAGTCGTTAAGCCAACTCGAATATTCCACATAATTATTGGCAATTCTATCAATTTCACCAGAGATTAATTCTCTGCTAATCTCCTTTACCTTTTTGGCAGGAACACCAGCGTATATACTTCCAGATTCTACAATAGTGTTCTTGGTAACCACAGCACCAGCAGCAATGATGCTATTGCTTTCTATTATACAGTCGTCCATAATAATACTTCCCATGCCAACGAGTACATTATTGTTAATAGTGCAGCCATGAACAATCGCATTGTGTCCGATAGAAACATTATTACCAATGGTTGTCGGTGATTTAAGATATGTAGCATGGATCACTGCTCCATCTTGGATATTTACCTTGTTTCCTATTTTTATGTAATGTACATCTCCTCTGATTACCGCGTTAAACCAAATACTGCATTGTTTGCCTATGGAAACATCTCCTACAATTGTAGCATTTTCTGCAACATAGCAGTCTTCAGGAATTTGAGGGTGTTTTCCTCTTACAGATTTTATAATGGGCATAGTTTATGGTATTATACGTTACGACTTTATTTTACCCATAAAGATAAAGTGAAATTAGGTGATATAAGAATCTAAGAAATAAAAAAAGAGCAGCACATGTGCTACTCTTTTGTATTCTCTTGTATGAAAAAATATCTATATATCTTCAGCGTCTCTTAAACCTTGAATGTATTCAGCTTTCTGAATTTCTCTTCTTCTTTTAACAGAAGGCTTTGCGAAATAACGGTTTTCTCTTAAGTTTTGCATAATTTGCACATTTCTGTGTTTACGCTTGTAACGCTTAAGTGCACGCTCTATATTTTCTCCTTCTTTGATTTCGATTTTAATCATTATATCGATATATTTTTGTTAACTATTTCTTGCAAATGGTCGGCAAATATATGCTAACTATTTGAAAATAAAAAATTAAATGAAATTTTTCAGTATTAATTTTTAAGTTTAAATGTTTTTACGCTGCTAAAGCTAATAAAAAGTACTATAATACCTTAATTATAAGGTGCTTTTACGTTCTTTCTTTTAGCCTAAATACGTCTTTAAAATTTTACTTTTACTTGCGTGTCTTAGTCTTCTAATACCTTTTTCTCTAATTTGTCTTACACGCTCGCGAGTTAAATCGTAAATACTTCCAATTTCTTCAAGTGTCATTGGAGGCTGATCTCCAATACCAAAATTTAAACGAATGACATCGCTCTCTTTTTGGGTTAAGGTTTCAAGCGCACGTTCCACTTCCGTGTTTAAAGACTCTTTCATCAAATCTTTATCAGGTCTTGGTGATTCTCCTGAACTTACAACATCATATAAACTAAAGGTTTCTCCGTCTTTTAATGGTGCATCCATAGAAAGGTGGCGACCAGAGTTTTTCATTGATTGTTTTACTTCACGAACGCTAATGTCTAATTCGCCAGCAATCTCATCTGCATTTGGAGGTCTTTGGTTTATTTGCTCTAAATGTGAAAAAGCTTTATTAATCTTATTAATGGTACCAATCTTATTTAATGGTAAACGAACTATACGAGACTGTTCTGCTAACGCTTGTAATATGGCTTGTCTAATCCACCATACAGCGTACGAAATAAATTTAAAACCTCTTGTTTCATCAAAACGTTTTGCAGCTTTAACCAATCCGGCATTACCTTCATTAATTAAATCAGGTAATTTTAAACCTTGATTTTGATATTGTTTAGCAACCGAAACAACAAATCTTAAATTTGCGGTGGTTAGTTTGTCTAATGCAGCTTGATCACCTTTTCTTATTAATTGTGCTAATTCCACCTCTTCATCTGCAGTAATTAAAGGAATTTTACTGATATCCTGTAAATATTTATCTAACGATTTATCTTCTCTGTTAGTAACCTGCTTGGTGATTTTTAATTGCCTCATGTATCCTATTTGAAATTTAGTGAACCTTCAATGTAACCTAATTATTAAGAAAAGCAAATAAATCTGTAATTATTAACATAATTTGGGAAATTTTGTTTATTTTTTCAGTTCGTAAAATTATGATTTAGTAGAATCTGCGGCTTTTTTATTGTCACTGTTTTTCTTACCACTTAAGAGGCCGCCTAGGATATTACCCACTCCTTCCTTAACTTTATCTTCAGTAGTTTTAGTATTGCTATTGTCTTTTGTGGTGGTAGAATCTGTTTTTGTGCTTGTGTTAGTGTTTCCTCCTATTATTCCACTTAACAAATCATTAACCTTGTCTTTTCCTTTTCCTATTAATTTTTGCTTTTCAATTTCAATTAATTGTTGTGTTAAACTAGAAACCCCAGAAGTTAAATCAGTTTTTACATTAGGACTAGTAAATGTCCCACCGATATTAGCTGTGATAGGCACGGTTAGGTTATTAACTTCATCATCATTAATCTGACCGATTAAACGATTCACTTCACTACCTAAGTATTTAGCAGGTACTTGCAATACAGCATCGTAATTCATTGTATTTGAAAAACTATGTGATCCTGAAATTTCGATGGGAATATCTTTATAATTTATAGTAAATGGTTTTACAGAAACATTTCCGTTTTCAAAATTTAAATTGGTAACGATATCTTTTAAATCAATATTATCAAAATTCACAAAATCTAATTTGCTATTCAATGTGGATAATAATGGACTATTTTCAGTATTCACTTTATCTGTTAGGATTTTTGCAATAGCATTACCAGAAATTGTGGTTAAGTCTGGAGAAAAGCTACTATCTAAAAGCCCATTTATATCTATCGTAGAATTTAGTTTTCCTTGAAGTACTTTGGCAATAGGTGCTAAAGCTTTTAACATGTCTAAATCCTTGAAAGATTGTGAAATGTCAAAATTTTGCATTGCTAAACTCATGTCAAATGTTGGTTGAGTACCTTTAGTAGATACATTTCCAGAAAGTCCTAATTGACCATTAAATAGGTCTGTTGTCATATTTTTTAAGGTAGCCGTTTGGTCTTTTATTAGAAGTTCACCTTTTACATTTTTTAAGTTGAGATTATCATATATAACCGTTTTGGCATTTGCTGTTATGGTACAATCAAGAAAATCTGGAATTTTAAGTGTTTCACCTTCCGTTGTTGTAGTAGTTGGGGTGTCAGTTGCGGTTTCGTTTGACGCTACATCTTCAGATTCTGACATAAAATCTGAAATAGCAAACGTATTTGAGTTTAAGTTAAAATTACCCTCTAATTTTTTATCACTTAATAAGAAACCTAATAAATTATTAATTGTTCCAGTAGCAGAAAAATCACTTTGTCCTGTTAAGGCATCAAAACGATTTAAACTCACAGTGCCAGGTTTAAAGGCTAAGCTAGCTTCGTTAATTTGCACAGGGTTCGCCATATCTTCAGAAGAAAAGATAAAGTTCGAAATAGATACACTTCCAACATTTTTAATACGTTGGTAGGCATTAGTTTCGAGAGCATTCATATCAAAAGAAGTACTTACGTTACCTTTTAAGATACCACTGAGTTCGCTATCAAGCTCAACAGGATAGGCTTTTGTAATGTTAGCTAAATTTAATACACCATCCAATTTTGCCGAAATGAGCATATTTTGAGTGAGATTTTTAATTGAAGCTTCAGATTTAAAAATATCTTCATCAACCTGAAAATTCAATTTATCAATATTTACATAGGTGTCGTCAACATTTCCTGTGGTATTTTTTACAGAAGCATCGATAGCTATATTTTTTACACTCTTAGGGAGGTCTGGATATTTAAATGAGGCATTGTTAGAATTTAAACGGATGTCTAGTGTTGGAATCGTTTCTTCTGAAACCAAACCTTTAACTATGCCATTAACAGTAAAGTTCCCTGTAGTACTTACATTTTCAATATCCTTGGTGTAAGCTTTAGGAATCACAGCCAAGAAATCTTTAAAAGTAGCTCCTGGGTTTTTAAATGTGATATCAATGTTTTGGCCAGCTTCAACCAATTGTATAAAGCCATCGAACTCTAAAGGCAGAGCGTTAATGTAAGCCTTGTTTTCTTTAAATGTATATTTCTGTTGATCTAAATCTAAGTCTATTAGAGCATCTAGCTTAATACTATTATTACTAAAGTACTCTGTGCTATCCATAGCAAAAGTAACATTAGCTTCAGTATTAGTATCAAGTTGAGATGTGTTACCAGAAAATAGACCTGTACCGTTGTGATTAATTTCGGTTAAATAAAACTTTAAGTTAGACGTGTCGTCAATATAGGTAAAGGCACTATTATTAAGTTCGTAATGCTCTATATCGAAACTAAAGCCTCCAGAGCTTTCTGTTTCCTCTGGTGTAGTAGTGGTGTCGCTTTCTTTTACAATATCGTAATTAGATGTTCCTGTTTTATTGGTTTTTATAACAAGAAGTAATTCATCTGCTATAATCTCAGTGATTTCTAAAGGGTCTTCTGTGCTATTTAATAATTGCATCATGCCCATTTCAAAAGATAAAGACTTTGCAGTAGCTAAAGTTTCTCCTTTAAACGGAGCACGGTTAGTGATTTTTAAATTCTCAACACTTACTTCGGCTTTTGGAAAACTACTAATGAGACTTAAACTAATATCGTCAAAGGATAAATCAGCATCTAGGTTTTCGTCGGCATAATTTTGAACGATGGTGTCTATTTTAGACTCTAATACAAATGGAATAGCAATAAGAATCGCTATAAAAATAAGCACTACAATTCCAATGATTTTTAAAAATTTCTTCATAAGGTTTAGTTCTGTTTTGGTAACAACATAATATATACGCAAAATTCTGCATAAAAGTTGCTAATACCACCAAGTTTAAGAAGATTTTAATGTTTTGTTTAGTTGTTATAATAAATTTATTTCCTCATTTAATCGAAGCTTAAAGCGTTTCTTAAAAAGGAATACTCCAAGATATAAAAATGGAGTGTCAATGATTGCGATGATAACTTTGAATAAAAAACCGCTAATAAGTAAACCTTTAAAATTAGCCCAATCTATAATTCCAAAAGAACAAAGCAAAAACACAATAGTAAACGTGTCTATAAATTGAGAAAACCAAGTGGAAAAATTATTACGTAACCACAAATGTTTGCCTTTAGTAAGGCGTTTCCAAAAATGATAGATCTGAATATCTATAAATTGTGCAAATAGATAAGTTAGCATACTTGCAAAAACCGCTACGGTAGAATTACCAAAAACGGTGTCAAATAAACTGTCGTTAACAGGCGACCAAGATGTTGCAGGTACAGACGAAGCCGTGTAAATAATTAATAAGGAGAATAAGGAAGCGAAAATTCCGAAAACAACAATATCATTGGCCCGTTTTTTACCATAAATCTCACTGATTAAGTCGGTAATAAGAAATGTAATAGGATAGGGTAAGATGCCTACGGAAATTTCAAATAATTTAGAACCAAAAATTTCGACATCTACAGGATACCAATAAAAAAATTTCTGAAAAATTAAATTAGAAACCACAAGCGATGTCATAAAAAGTGCACCGAGTAAAAAATAAATACGCTGAGCTAAAAGCTTGTCTTTTAATGACATTGAAAATGGTTAATAAATAGTTGTTGTAAAGATAAAGTAATAAAATTTGTTTTAGTTATTTTGTTGCTTCGATGAAACCTGTAAAAACCATTCACATAGCATTAGGAAGTAATAAGGGCAACAAATTGCAATTTTTGCAAGCTGCGGTAGATGCCATATTTGTAAACGTTGGTGTTATTAAAAAGATTTCTAAAGTGTATAAAACACCAGCCTTTGGCTTTGAAGGTGATGATTTTTACAATGCTTGTATTGCTGTAGAAACAGAATATAAGCCTAAAAAAGTATTGAAATTACTGCAAGATATAGAGCTTAAATTAGGCAGAGTATCAAAAACAACAACGGCTTATGAGTCGAGAGAGATTGACTTAGATATTTTGTTTTTTGAAGCGGAGGTTGTTGAGGAAAACAATTTAGTAATTCCGCATTCGCAACTTCAAAATAGAAAATTTGTATTGCAGCCACTTTTAGATATTGCTAAAGATTTTAAGCATCCTACTTTAAATAAAACGATTGAAGAATTAGATAGAGATTGTAAAGACACTTCTGAAATTGAACACGTTAATATTTGGCTTAAGAATCCAAGAAAAGCATATACTTTTAATAACTATAACTACTTAGCTATTGAAGGAAATATTGGTGCAGGAAAAACCAGTTTAGCAAATAAAATCTCTCGAGATTTTAATGCTAAATTGATATTAGAACGTTTTGCAGACAATCCGTTTTTGCCTAAGTTTTATAAAGCGCCAGAACGATATGCGTTTACTTTAGAAATGTCGTTTTTAGCCGATCGTTATCAGCAAATTTCAGACGATTTATCGCAACTCGATTTGTTTAAAGATTTTATGGTGAGTGATTACGACGTTAATAAGTCGTTAATATTCTCAAAAGTGACTCTGCCAGAAGACGAATTCAGACTCTATAGAAAGCTGTTTTATCAGGTGTATAAGGATATTGCAAAGCCAGACTTATACGTCTATCTTTATCAAAACACTGAAAGATTACAGGCTAATATTAAAAAAAGAGGTCGTAACTATGAAAAGAATATTAAAGACGATTACCTTGAGAAAATAAATACAGGTTATCTTGAATTTCTTAAAAGTCAGCCCAACATGAATGTAAAAATCATAGATGTTTCCGATAAAGACTTTGTTAAGAATCGTGAGGATTATTTGTGGTTACTCAATGAGATAAATAGTGCTGAAGTTGATGGTTGAGTTTGGTGTTTAATTCTTAAGGCACTTTAAAATTTTATAAGTTATAAAGTGTAGTGACAATGACTCCTTTATTAGTTCCTAAATTAATTGCTGTTAGTCGTGTTTCTTCTTCAATTTTTAAATTAAAAGGAGCTTTTAGCAAATTAACACCACTGTTTTTTTTAAGTCGTATGCCTTGACCAGAAATGATGTCTTTGTTCGCTTCAAAAGTGTCATTGGGTAAATGTTCGGTAAGTATAAGATATTTATAACGAGAAAGTTTTTTTACAATATTTTGAATTTCGGCATTAGATAAGTGTTGTAACACCTGTCTTAGAAAAACAACATCTGCTTTAGGAAGTTTGGCTTTTACAATATCTAAGCAGTGAAATTCTAAATTTTCATCTTTAAATAAAGTTTTATTTCTTTCAATAAGGTTGTCTACAATATCAATTGCGATATAGTGTTTAGTGAATTTGAGGAGTTGTTTTCCAATATTAAAATCACCACAACCTAAATCGCAAACCGTTAGTTGGTAATGATGAGATTTAAAAAAATCAATAACAGCGTCTACATAGGGTTGCGTAATTTTTTCATCATGAGAGCCAAAACCCGAATAAAAATCAAACTCTTTTCCTCCCCAAAGATGTAATTCGTAAATCTGACGCATGGCGTCTTTTGTTGGCCAAGGTGTTTTAATTTTCTTTTTCATGTTTTGGCATTCCTGTAACGGCAGGAATCTATTTGTCTTTGTTCTGTAATATTTGGATTCCTGATTTCGCAGGAATGACATTTTGAGTGAAAGTCTTCCCTTTGGAAAGATTTAGATGGGCTTTTTCATTTTACTAAAAACATCCCAAACTACAACACCACAACTAACTGAAATATTCAAAGAATGTTTGGTGCCATATTGAGGAATTTCTATAACTACATCACTTGCGTCAACGACCTTTTGGTCAACACCTTTTACCTCGTTACCAAATACAAAAGCGTATTTTTGATTTGGTTGAGGTATAAAAGCATTGAGCATTGTAGCATTTTCGGCTTGCTCAATAGCGCAAAGAGTGACATCTTCAGCTTTTAGTTTTGTGATAACGTCTAAGGTATTCTCTGCATATTCCCATGCTACAGTTTCTGTGCTGCCTAAGGCCGTTTTTCTAATGTCGTTATGAGGTGGCTGTGCCGTGATGCCGCAGAGGTATATTTTTTCAATTAAAAATGCATCACTTGTTCTAAAAACTGACCCAATGTTGTTTAAACTTCTAATATTATCTAAAATAATGATGATAGGTGATTTTTTAGCATCCTTAAATTCAGATACTTCTAACCGGTCTAATTCTTCGTTTTTTAGTTTTCTGCTTTTAGTATACTTCTGTGTCATCGAATATATTTGTCATTCCTGCGAAAGCAGGATTCTATTTGTTATCTAATGTCTTTACGGATTCCTGCATTACTCAATGATTCATATTTTCTTTAATGAATCTGTGAATCTTTAATTTTGCAGGATTCACAGCTTATTTCACTTATTAACACCTGTAAATAACTTCTAGTTCTTAAGCTTTATTAAGCCTCAAAATATAAGTAATTTAGCAAACTTGCAATTCTGAAATATTGTTAGGCAAAAGTATAATTTAAAACGCGATTACCATTGGCTAAGAAGGCAAAAAAAGTAACACCATTAATGAAACAGTATAATGCCATAAAGGTGAAATATCCTGATGCCCTTTTGCTGTTTAGAGTTGGCGATTTTTACGAAACTTTTGGAAGTGATGCGGTAAAGGCAGCCAAGATTTTAGATATAATTCTTACCAAGCGTGGTGCAGGTAGCGAGAGTGAAACTGAATTGGCCGGATTTCCACATCATTCCTTAAACACCTATTTGCCAAAATTAGTTAAAGCTGGTGAGCGTGTTGCTATTTGCGATCAGCTAGAAGATCCGAAACAAACTAAAACTATTGTAAAACGTGGAGTTACGGAATTGGTGACACCAGGAGTAGCGTTTAACGATGATATTTTGCATTCTAAATCTAACAATTTTTTAGCTGCAGTTTATTTTGAAAAGCAACGGATCGGAGTTTCTTTTTTAGATATTTCAACAGGTGAGTTTTTAACCTCTCAAGGAGACGCTGAATATATCGATAAATTACTTCAGAATTTTAATCCAAGTGAAGTCTTAATTTCTAAACAAAGCCGAAAAGTCTTTTCTGACACTTTTGGTACCGATTTTCATACCTTTTATTTAGAAGATTGGGTGTTTCAAGCCGATTATGCTCATGAAACCTTAACCAAGCATTTTAACACTAAAACTTTAAAAGGTTTCGGGATTGAAGATTTATATGAAGGGATTATTGCTTCGGGAGTTGTATTGCATTACTTAGGAGAAACTCGTCATAATAAGTTAGAACATATAGCTACTATTTCGCGAATAGCAACAGATGATTATGTATGGATGGATAAATTCACCATTCGCAATTTGGAGTTGTATCACTCCACCAATGCCAATGCGGTGACTTTAATTAATGTCATTGATAAGACCATTTCTGCTATGGGAGGACGCACATTAAAACGTTGGTTGGCCTTGCCTCTAAAACAGGCGGAAAAAATAAAGCAACGGCACGAAGTGGTAAATTATTTGTTAGAAAATGATTCCGTACTTCAAGAGATTCAAGGGCAAATAAAGCACATCGGAGATATTGAACGTCTTATTTCAAAAATCGCTACGACCAAGGTGAGTCCACGTGAAGTGATTCAACTTAAAAATTCGTTAGAAGCAATTGTGCCTATAAAAGCAACTGCAGAAACCTGTACCAATGAGGCTTTAAAAGTCCTTGGTGATAATTTGCACCGCTGCGATTTACTACGCCAGAAAATAAAGGAAACGCTAAATGAAGAAGCGCCAGTAAATGTTTTAAAAGGACATACCATTGCTAGTGGTTTTTCTGAAGAGTTAGATGAATTAAGAGGTTTATCTCAGTCTGGGAAAACGTATCTAGACAATATGCTGAAGCGTGAAAGTGAACGTACAGGAATTACGTCTCTTAAGATAGCTTCTAATAATGTGTTTGGGTATTATATTGAAGTTAGAAATTCTCATAAAGATAAAGTTCCTGAAGAATGGATACGTAAGCAGACTTTGGTGAATGCGGAGCGTTACATTACCGAAGAATTAAAAGAGTACGAAGCAAAAATTTTAGGCGCTGAAGAACGGATTTTAGCGATTGAACAAAAATTATTTGCAGAATTAGTGGCTTGGATGCATCAATTTATAATTTCGGTACAGCAAAATGCGCAACTTATAGGGCAACTAGATTGTTTGTGTGGGTTTGCAAGTTTAGCAAAGGCTAATAAGTATGTCTATCCGCAAATTGATGATAGTTTTGATTTAGCAATAAAAGGAGGCCGTCATCCCGTCATAGAAAAGCAATTGCCAATAGGTGAACCATATATTGCCAATGACGTGTTCTTAGATAGAGACACGCAACAAATTATTATGATTACAGGTCCTAATATGTCTGGTAAGTCAGCCATACTAAGACAAACCGCGTTAATTGTGTTGTTAGCGCAAATTGGAAGTTTTGTGCCAGCAGAAGAAGCACGAATTGGCTTAGTAGATAAAATATTCACCAGAGTAGGAGCTAGTGATAATATTTCTATGGGTGAATCTACTTTTATGGTAGAAATGAACGAAACGGCGTCTATTCTCAATAATATATCTGATCGAAGTTTAGTGTTGTTAGATGAAATAGGAAGAGGTACCAGTACCTATGATGGTATTTCTATTGCTTGGGCTATAAGTGAGTATTTACACGAGCATCCTTCTAAACCCAAAACATTATTTGCTACACATTACCATGAGTTAAATGAAATGACCGAAACATTTGGGCGTGTTAAAAATTTCAACGTTGCGGTAAAAGAATTAGAAGATAATGTGCTTTTTGTTCGTAAACTTGTTGAAGGTGGGAGTGAACATAGCTTTGGAATTCATGTTGCAAAAATGGCGGGAATGCCACAACAGGTCATTAGACGTGCCAATAAAATTTTAGCAAAATTAGAGAAGTCACATTCAAGTGAAGAGCTTACTGATAAGGTAAAAACGATTAAAGACGATTTACAATTAAGCTTCTTTAATCTCGATGATCCACTGTTAGAGGATATTAAGGACGAAATTTTGCACACAGATATCGATACATTAACACCTGTTGAGGCTTTAATGAAGCTCAATGAAATAAAGCGTATGTTACTTAAGAAAAAGCAGGCATAAATTTTTTTAAATTATTTTTAAAAAAGGCTTTGGTTTTAAGAATTAAATTTTAAATTTGCATCCGCTTTTAGGGCGAAAAGTTCTTTAAAACATTTGCGAAAGTAGCTCAGGGGTAGAGCATCACCTTGCCAAGGTGGAGGTCGTGGGTTCAAATCCCATCTTTCGCTCGATATAAAATATACCAATATTTAGTTACTGTCCGTAACTAAGATGCTGAAGTGGTGGAATTGGTAGACACGTTGGACTTAAAATCCAATGTCCATTAGGACGTACGGGTTCAAGTCCCGTCTTCAGTACAAAAGCCGAAAACGCAAGTTTTCGGCTTTTTTGTTATGTATACTTTTTCAAATTTAGATTTTAACGCGATAAATGCTTGAGGTTGGTTTAGTCATCCTGATAAATTTTTGTTCAGATCTATGTTTAGTCCTTATATTTATTAATTTTATCTTATAGCAATAGTTCAATTTTAGTAAAAAGCGTGTTTACAATATTTAAACACGCTTTTTCTATAATATAACTTTATGATGTTTTAATTTAGTGGTACCTAAATCATTATTAAATTACAATAGCGTAAAAATTGTATGCTATTTATGGATATGGCATACTAAAAATAGATAACGGTTGTAATTCAAAAGGTTTGTAATTGGCATGTGAAAGCTCTATCGTATCTTTCGCGTTAGAATAAAAAAGATAATATGACGACACTCAAAGAATTAGCGGCACTTTTAAATATATCAGTTTCAACAGTTTCAAAAGCTTTAAATGATAGTCATGAAATTAGTGAAAACACAAGAGTAAGAGTTAAGGAATTAGCAACGAAGCTAAACTATAAGCCTAATCGCATAGCACAACAACTAAAAACGAATAAGACTAAGATTATAGGAGTAATCCTTCCAACTGTAACTAATCCGTTTTTTGCAGAAGTGCTACATGGTATCGAAAAAACAGCAACTAATAATGATTACGATATTATTGTGTGTTTGTCTAATGAAACGTTGCATAAAGAAAAACGAAGTTTAGATTTACTGGCAAACGGTAGCGTTGATGGTTTTATAATTGCGGTCGCTAGAGAGAGCCAGGTAAAAGCACAAACCAAACATATTCAATCGGCTATTAATAGCAAATTACCAGTTTTAATGTTTGATAGAGTCGTAAAGGATATAGATTGTAATAAAGTTATAGTAGATGATTTTCAGTCTGTTTATGAAGCCACAGAACATTTAATCGTTACTGAAAAACGTAAAAATATTTTATTAGTAAGTAATATTGAAGAGCTCAGCGTTGGTCAACTTCGAATTGGAGGCTATACCAAAGCATTAGAAGATTATAATTTAGAATCCAACATTCTAAAATTAGATAATGCTGTTGATCTCGATGTTGAAAAGAAAATCTTTAACTATTTAGATGAAAACAAGTCTATTGATGCTATTCTGTCAATAGATCATGTTACAGGAATTGTGGCAATTAATATGGCTAAAAAATTAGGAAAAGAAATTCCAAAAGATTTATCAGTTGTTGGTTTTGGTTATGAACATACGCAAGTATTATCGAGTCCAAAAATCTCAATTATACATCAAAAAGCACATAAAATTGGTGAAATGTCCACTAAGTTGCTCATTGAAAATATTAAAGATGACACCCTAGAATTACAAACTATTGTAGTGCCAAGCGAGTTAAAACTAAGTGAATCACTGAAAAATAAATCCTAAAAATTAGACATAAAAAAAAGCTTGATGGATATCAAGCTTTTTTATTTTTTAAGTTGGTTTGTATTACATACCTTTTACTTTGTCTGCTGCTTTATTTACGGCATCGTTACCAGCTTTCTTAGCTGAGTCTACGGCGTCATTTCCTGCTTTTTTTGCACTATCAACAGCATCGTTAGCTGCATCTTTTACATCGTTAGCCATGTCATTAGCACCTTCTTTAGCGCTGTCAACCGCATCACCTGCAGCGTCTTTGGCATCATCCATTGCTTCACCGGCAGCGTTAGAAGCATCTTCCATTGCATCACCTGCATCATTAACCGTGTCTTCAATAGCTTCACCAGCTTCGTTTGCAGTGTCTTCAATGGCTTCACCAGCATCATTTAAAGCATCACCTGTAGTCTCAGTAGCATTTTCTACTGCATCGTTAGCCTTATCAGCAGTTTCTCTACAAGATGTAAATGATAATCCTAATACAGCAACTAGTGCTAAACTTAATACAACTTTTTTCATGTTATTTGTTTTAGTGTTAAATTATGTTAAAATACGAAAATAGTAATTTCAATGACATTCCATCATGTTTTATTAATTTATTCGTCGCATATCCTTGTTATATACGTATGTAGCTATGAATTTGGATCTTATTTAATGCGTTTTTTTAATTAAATACATTGTTAAAATTATACCATTTAAACTATGGCAGGTATAGAAAGTTTCTTGGAATTTAACTAAATGATAGATGCTCTATATTAATTTCCATACAGTATTATAGTTCACGAGATAAATAATTTTTGAAATTGTAGCCTATGTATGTAACTACGTTTTTAAAGTGTGTAGAAGTGTTCTTCAGGCGTAATTTAAAGTCCTAATTGTAACAAGTTATGACGCTATTCAACCATCAAAATGAATATATTTACCAAGAGAAACCATTAAAATAGATTTACCATGATTTCAAAACTACAGTATAAATATTCACTTTTTATTATCGTTCTATGCATTTCCATTTTAGGTGGTGCTCAAAATAATAGAAAGGAAAAGCAAATTATTAAAGCAGTTGATAACTACACCGCAAGTGCCATAGATTTAATTAAAGAATCTGTAAATATAAATAGTGGTACAATGAATTTTGAAGGTGTAAAAAATGTGGGACGTTTATTTCAAAAGGAATTAGATAAACTAGGTTTTAAAACAGTGTTAACAGATGGAGAGGAGTTTGGTAGAGCAGGACATTTAATGGCGACTAGAACAGGAAAAAAAGGACCTAAAATTTTAATGATAGGTCATTTAGATACCGTTTTTGAATTAGATAGTTCTTTTCAGGAATATAGTATGCTCAATGATTCTATTATGAAAGGACCTGGCGTGGCTGATATGAAAGGTGGTAATGTTATTATTATTTTAGCGATGCAGGCTTTAAAAGAAGCCGGACTTTTAGATGAAATGTCTATAGAAATTGTAATGACTGGAGATGAAGAAAAAAGTGGTACACCTTTAGCTTTGTCTAAAAAAGCTTTAATAGATGCAGCTAAACGAGCTGATATTGCTTTAGGCTTTGAAAATGGTGATAACAATCCCAAAACAATTGTGGTTTCGCGAAGAGGTTCTACAGATTGGCAATTAAAGGTTACGGGAAATTCTGCACACTCTTCTCAGGTTTTTACGGAAGCTACTGGTGTAGGAGCGATCTATGAAACTTCTAGAATTTTAAATGCATTTTATGAACAGTTAGCAAAAGAAAAGGATCTAACTTTTAACCCTGGATTTATAATTGGAGGTACAACGTTGCAACCCCATGAAGATGGCACAGGTGGGCACGCTTTTGGTAAGACCAATGTGGTTTCTCAACAAACTATTGTTCGCGGTGATCTAAGAGCAGTGTCTTTAGAACAGTTGCAAAAAGCGAAATCGACCATGCAAAATATTGTGTCTAATAATTACCCTAAAACTAAAGCCGAACTAACTTTCTCTTCAGGCGGCTATCCTCCGTTAACAAGAACAGAGGGTAATCTAACTTTATTAGGATATTACAATACCGTAAGTCAAGATTTGGGTTTTGGCTCTGTAACAGCTGTAAATCCTAGAAACGCAGGTGCCGCAGATATTTCATTTACCTCTGCTTATGTCGATATGGCTATTGACGGTATGGGGCTTACAGGAGGAGGAGGCGATCATACCATTAATGAAACAGGTGACTTAAATACAGTAGCTACACAAGCTAAAATAACAGCAGTGTTACTGTATCGCTTAGTAAATTCTAAATTTTAAAAATTACAAGTTTAAATAATTCATAATCTTATCGACAGCTCCAGTGTTAGATGTAATGTAAGTGCGCGTTATCTCACCTTGTTTTTTTCTTAATTTTTGATCTGTGAGTAATGCCTCTAAAATTGAGTCGAAGGCAGAGGAACTGGCTACACTAGTAACGCCACCTAACGATATAAGTACTTTAGCTTCAGGGAATTTGTTGTAATTTTTGCCAATAAGAATCGGAATTCCAAAGACAGCAGGCTCTAATATATTATGTAAGCCAGTTGTTCCGGCTCCGCCACCTACATAAGCAATATCGGCATAACTGTAGACTTTACTTAAATATCCGATAGTATCTAAAATAAAGACTTTATAATCGGCTAAATTTGAATTTTCATGCAATTCTGAATAACAAATTGTTTTTACTTGTAACTGATATTTTAATGAAGCTATGTAACTAGATTTAACATTATGAGGTGCAATTATAAATTTTACATCTGAATTTTTATAATTATTTATAAAATTCATAAATAGTTTGTCATCTTCAGGCCAAGTACTACCAAAGGCAATACACATCTTCTTATCTTTAAATGCTTCAATAAAAGAAACAGTATTATCTACTTTTAATTGATTTGAAACTCTATCAAACCTAGTGTCTCCTGACACAGAAACCTTATAATAATTAATCGTATTCAATAAAATTTTAGAATTGTCGTCTTGAGTGAAAATATGATTAAAAGAAAATAAAGCAGATTTAGTATAGCTTCCGTACCATTTAAAAAAAGAATGATCTCTTCTAAATACGGCAGATATTAATATGGCTTTTAAGTCGCGCTTTTTAAGTTCGTGTAGAACATTGGGCCAGATTTCATATTTTACAAACAAGGTATAGTCAGGATGTACCAAATCTAAAAAACGCTTGGCGTTGGCAGTTGTGTCTAAAGGCATATAGACAACGACATCTGCAATTTTTGCATTTTTTCTAATTTCAAATCCAGAAGGAGAAAAGAACGATATTACCACTTTGTAATTAGGTTGTTTTGCTACTAAGGCTTCAAATACAGGTAAGCCTTGTTCATATTCACCTAAAGAAGCACAATGAAACCAAAATGTTTTGTCGTGTGGTTTAATTGCGTTTTCAAGTTTAGTAAAGGTCTGCTTTCTGCCCAATACACCTTGTTTCAATTTAGAATTGAAGAGGGCAGCAATCTTAATAATAAAACTGGCTAAATAGATTCCTATGGAATAGAGTCCTTTCAAAAACAAAGTTTTGTGCTAAAATACATTTCTTTCAATTAATTGCGTTGTCATAGCGCTTACAATTTTGTATTTTCGCTAACAGCATTACGCTTTTATATATATACACTAAAAGAATGAAAAAAATACAAATGGTTGACCTTCAAAGTCAATATGCCAAAATTAAAGATTTAGTAGATCCTTCGATTCAAGAAGTGATGGATAACGCTTCGTTTATTAATGGACCGAGGGTACACGAATTTCAAAAAAATCTTGAAAATTACTTAGGAGTTAAACACGTTATTCCTTGTGCCAACGGCACAGACGCCTTACAAATTGCAATGATGGGTTTGGGTTTAAAACCTGGAGATGAGGTTATCACTGCAGATTTTACATTTGCAGCTACTGTTGAGGTTATTGCATTATTACAATTAACTCCAGTTTTAGTAGATGTTGATCCTGTGACGTTTAATATCGATGTAAATGCCATAAAAAAAGCGATTACCCCAAAAACAAAAGCTATTGTTCCTGTGCATTTGTTTGGGCTTCCTGCTGATATGGATGCTATTATGGAGCTAGCAAAAGAACATAATTTATTTGTTATTGAAGATAATGCGCAAGCAATAGGCGCAAGTTATACCCATAAAGATGGTACTAAAACAAAAACAGGAGCCATTGGAGATGTGGCATCAACGTCATTTTTCCCCTCAAAAAATTTAGGATGTTATGGTGACGGTGGAGCTATTTTTACAAATGACGATGATTTAGCACATACCATCAGAGGTATTGTAAATCACGGAATGTACAAACGTTATCATCATGATGTGGTTGGGGTAAACTCTCGCTTGGATTCTATTCAAGCTGCTGTCTTAGATGCTAAATTACCGCATTTAGATACTTATAATAAGGCAAGACGCACTGCAGCAAAAAAGTATAATGAAGCTTTTAAAAATCACCCTAATATAGTAACACCAACGGGTTTAGGCGTTAACGATGCTGACGATTTTCACGTATTTCATCAATATACGCTAAATTTAAAAGCTGTAGATAGAGATGCGCTAGTAGCTCATTTGCAGTCTAAAAATATTCCATGTGGCGTTTATTATCCAATTCCGTTACACAGACAAAGAGCATATATGGATGATCGTTATGATGAAGCGGATTTTGAGGTGACCAACGCATTAATACAATCGGTTATTTCGCTTCCAATGCATACCGAATTAGAAGACGAACAAATTTCTTACATTACGAGTACAATATTAAATTTTATAGCATCACACAAATAATATGAAAGTTTTAGTAACAGGAGGTTTAGGTTTTATTGGGTCGCATACCGTTGTAGAATTACAAAATGAAGGTTATGAGGTCGTTATTATAGATAATTTATCTAACTCTTCGGTTGAGGTTTTAGAGGGTATCACTGCAATAACAAATAAGAAGCCTCATTTTGAAAAAATAGATTTACGCGTTAAGGCAGATGTTCAAGATTTCTTTAAACGTCATAACGATATTGTTGGTGTTATTCACTTTGCCGCAAGTAAGGCTGTAGGAGAAAGCGTGGCAGAGCCATTAATGTATTATGAAAATAATATTACGACGTTAGTGTATATGCTTCAAGAGTTAAGTGGATTGAGTAAAAAGAATTTTATTTTTAGCTCATCGTGTACAGTGTATGGCCAAGCAGATGAGCTGCCAATTACAGAAAATGCTCCGGTAAAACCAGCTGAATCTCCTTATGGAAATACAAAACAGGTTGGTGAAGAAATCATTAGAGATACTTGCAGAGTAAATGGAGACATTAAAGCCATTGCGTTGCGTTATTTTAATCCGATTGGTGCACATAGCTCAACTGAAATCGGAGAATTACCTATAGGAGTGCCTCAAAATTTAGTACCTTACATTACACAAACAGCTATAGGTATACGAGAACAGCTTTCCGTATTTGGTGGTGATTATCCTACGTCTGATGGTACATGTGTAAGAGATTATATTCATGTCGTGGACTTAGCAAAAGCACATGTTGTGGCTTTACAGCGTCTTATAGATGGTAAAAATGATTCTAATTTTGAGTTTTTTAACCTCGGAACCGGAACCGGAAGTACAGTTTTGCAAGCCGTTCAGTCTTTTGAAAGGGTTTCAGGGAAATCCTTAAATTACAAAATTGTAGATCGACGAGAAGGTGATGTTGTTGCTGCCTACGCAGAAACCTCTAAAGCGAATGATGTTTTAGGCTGGAAAACAACATTAACTTTAGACGATGCTATGGATTCGGCTTGGAAGTGGGAGCAAAAAATTAGGAAGAAATAAACTGATATCATATGAGAACTTTAGTCAGCATTTTTGTATTGGTTTGTGCCCTTACCTCATCGGCTCAGAATACCTATATACATTGTGGAAATTTAATTGACACGGAATCTGGTAAAGTTCTCAAAGAGAAAACGATTATTGTTTCTGGGAATAAAATTATTTCGGTTAAAAATGGCTACGTTACACCCGTAAACCCAGAAGATGTTTCGGTAGATTTAAAATCAAAAACGGTAATGCCAGGTCTTATAGATATGCATGTGCATATTGAAGGCGAAACCAATCCAAAATCTTATTTAGAAGCTTACACTTTCAATGAGGCTGATGTAGCGTTTGCATCTGTAAACTACGCTAAAGTAACATTAATGAGTGGCTTTACAACCGTAAGAGATTTGGGTGGTTCAGGAGTAAATATAGCATTAAGAAACGCTATAAACTCTGGAACCATTGTTGGACCAAGAATTTTTACCGCAGGAAAAGCACTTGCTACTACAGGAGGTCATGCAGACCCTACAAACGGATCTAGTTACGAACTTATGGGTGATCCTGGTCCAAGAGAAGGAGTGGTAAATGGAGTAGAAGATGCTAAAAAAGCGGTAAGGCAACGTTATAAAAATGGCGCAGATTTAATTAAAATTACCGCCACAGGTGGAGTATTGAGTGTAGCTAAAAGCGGGCAGAATCCACAATTTACAGTCGAAGAAATTAAGGCCATTTGTGAGACCGCTAAGGATTATGGGTTTCATGTGGCAGCTCATGCACATGGTGATGAGGGTATGCAGCGTGCTATTCTAGGAGGTGTAAAAACGATAGAACACGGTACTTTAATGAGTGCTGAAACTATGGCATTGATGAAAGCACATAATGTGTATTTAGTACCTACAATAACTGCAGGAAAATTTGTGTCGGACAAAGCTAAGATTGAGGGATATTATCCTGAAATTATTGTGCCTAAAGCTTTAAATATTGGTCCTAAAATACAGAGTATGTTTAAGAGGGCATATAAAGCTGGGGTTGGTATTGCCTTCGGAACAGATGCAGCAGTATTTTATCATGGAGATAATGCTAAAGAATTTGGGTTTATGGTTGAAGCAGGTATGCCAGCCATAGAAGCAATACAAAGTGCCACCATAACCAACGCTATCATTTTAAAAATGGAAGACCAAATAGGACAAATAAAATCTAACTTTATAGCGGATATAATTGCGGTTAATGACAATCCGTTGACTTCTATTTCTACCATGGAAAACGTCATTTTTGTTATGAAAAATGGTGTTATTTACAAAAACTAACCAAATTTTAGTGATTTTGAGCTTATTGATTGTGTAATCAATAAGCTACAACGTTAAGAATATGATAATCCTATTAGTGTCTGATTTTCAATATGATAATATCGGGAATTGTTAACCCGGTTTTAACATGAATTTCTTGGAGTTGGTTATCAATCTTCGTTGCTTTGTAGTGAATGATAATTGAACAACATGAAATTGATAAGCATTAAAAGAGAGACCAAAACTGAAGGTCGCTTCACTAAAAAAATGGGTGTATTACAAACTAATGTCACCTACATCAAAAAACAATTTTTAAGTATTCCTTACAAAACACTTCACAAGTATCGTGAGACCTATTATGGCGAGGTTAAAGATTGTGAAGATTGCCAACTAGCACGTTAAGTTGTTTTTTCCTTTTTCTTACCGCTAAGAATACCACTAAAAAGTAATACAATCATACCTGCGGTAACAGACATATCTGCAACATTAAAGATTCCGGTTTTAAAGACTCCACCGAGATCTATATAGAAAAAGTCAGTGACTTGGCCAAAGACAATACGGTCAAAGACATTGGCTATGCCTCCTCCTACAATACAACAAAATGCAATAAGACTCATACGGTCTAGTTCTTTTGTTTTTACGATATAATAAGTGACGTAGGCTAAAACAATGGCAGGTAACACTAGTAAGAATACTAATCTTAATGTAGGATTCATATCACTACCCATACCTAAAAAGGCACCTTTGTTTTCAACCCATATAAGTTGAAAATAATCTTGGATGACATTAATTTGCCCTTTCCCTCCTCTAATCATTGTAGATCTCACAATGACTTTAGATATTTGGTCTATCGCAATATTAAAAGCGACGAGTAGTATAATAAATAGATTTCTATTCAAAGCAGCGATATTTAGGCGTTTTTTTCAAGAGTAGCTGAAGTTGTTTCCGCCTCACGATGTATTTTCTTTACTAATCCTTGTAATACTTTCCCTGGACCCACCTCTGTAAAATGAGATGCACCATCAGCTATCATTTGTTGTACTGATTGCGTCCAACGCACAGGAGCCGTTAATTGTGAAATTAAATTAGCTTTAATCTCGGTTTCATCTGTAATGGCAGAAGCGGTTACATTTTGATATATAGGACAGTTAGGTTTGTTAAACGTTGTATTTTCAATAGCAGCAGCTAATTCTTCACGTGCAGGCTCCATTAAGGGAGAATGAAACGCGCCTCCAACAGGTAATACTAGAGCGCGTCTGGCACCAGCTTCTTTTAGAGCTTCACATGCTTTGTTGATCGCTTCAATTTCACCAGAAATTACTAATTGACCTGGGCAATTATAATTAGCAGCTACCACAACACCTTCAGTCGTTTTACAAATATCTTCCACCACATTATCCTCCAAACCTAAAACGGCAGCCATTGTGCTAGGTTGTAATTCACAGGCTTTCTGCATGGCTTGTGCACGTTGAGAAACTAATTTTAGTCCATCCTCAAATGTTAAAGCTCCAGCAGCAACTAAAGCAGAAAATTCTCCTAGAGAATGCCCAGCAACCATATCTGGTTTAAAACTGTCTCCCAGTGTTTTAGCTAAAATTACAGAATGTAAAAAGATTGCTGGTTGGGTAACTTTAGTTTCTTTTAAATCTTCTTTAGAGCCTTCAAACATAATATCGGTAATATGAAAACCGAGTATGTCATTGGCTTTTTCAAATAATTCTTGTGCTAAAGCTGAGTTTTCGTAAAGGTCTAGTCCCATCCCTGAGAATTGAGCACCTTGACCTGGAAATATATATGCGTTCATTTAGGTTTCAATTTAAGATGCGAAAATAATAATAATTTATTTAAGTGACTGTTATAGCTGTTGGATTCACAGCTTTAATTTTGGTGATATAAAAGAGCTTTAGATTTTTATTTTAATCTAAAAAAAAAAAGGATGTTTTGAAAAAAACATCCTTTTAAGCTAACCTCTTATTCCCTACAACAAAAAGTTACCTGATTTTTATCGTTATGTCTTCCGTACGCTTAAGCTTTAAGTAGTACAGCTAAATATTCTGTGTTACAATCTGGTTTCAATTGGTATATACTACCTATGTCAATTCTATCATGAATCTCTATTCCCATTAAAATCAATACTTGTGCTGCAATCAGTGATACGGCAAATAAAATGAGTACAAATACTAATAAAGATTTCTTCTTCACAATTAAGTAGGTTAATACTAACAATATTATAGCAATATTAGAAATCGTGAAAAAAAATGTCGTGAAGTGAAGAGTTTTGTACGTGTAAATATTTTTTACACCCTCTTAAACAGTTATCAATCGCTCAATGAGCAAAACAGGCTTATTTTGGTGTGTTTTAACCTATAATACATTATATGATTTTGTAAATGCTTCCTTATAGGTATGAGAGATTGGGATTTCTTGTTGTTGAATATAAATTACAGATCCTTTTACGCTGTCAATGTTTTCTAATTTAACTGCATAAGAGCGATGTACACGTGTAACTCCTTTTAATTTATTAGTCTTAATAAAGTTATCTATAGAATCTCTTTTAAGGTATTTTCTGGTTTTGGTTTGAATTTCTATATATTTATCTGAAGACATAATGTAGAGCAAATCACTGTCTTTTACTTTATGAATTTCATGACCTATTTTAATGGCGAAGTAACTGTTGTTTTGTTGATGTCTTTTTAAAACAATATTTAAAGTTGAAAATATTGTAGCTTCATTAAAAGGTTTTAGTATATAACCATCAGGTGTGAGTTTAGAGGCTTCATTTACAGTGGATTCATCTGCAAAGGAAGTTAGAAATACAAATGGTATATTTAAATGTTGTCTAATGTATGAAGCAATTTCAAAACCTTGATTTTTACCATGCATATGTATATCTAGTATAGCAATATCTGGAGTTTTAGACTGTAAGGCTTTTATAGCACTTTCAGCATTAAAAGCTATTTCTGAAACTTTGTAATCCAATTCTTCTAAAATGCTACAAAGCTGTTCTGAAATGAATACATCATCATCTACAATTAATACTTTTGTTTTCTTTCTATCTGGCATTAAATGTAATATTTAGTGCAAATCCGTTTGCATTATTCGTTTCTATTTTACCGAGCAATTGACGCGTTGAAAGTGAATAAACCAATTTCATTCCAAAGGATTTAGTCGTTTCTATATTAAAGCGTTCTGGCAAACCTTCACCATTATCTGTATAATTAAACGTAATGGTGTTAGTACCGGTTTTAGCAGCTCTAATATCAACTTGCTTTTGGTCTGTTTTACGCCAAGCGTGTTTAATGCTATTTGCAATTAATTCGTGCAAAATAAAGCCTAAAGCTTGCGCCTGTTCTACATCTAACCATAAAACTTTCCCATGTACTTCAAAACGGTCTTCAGGAGATTGAATCGGTTTTAATAACAAATTTACAATATCATTAAAATATTCTAAAACATCAATTTGTTGGTAATTCCCTTTTTGATACATTTTTTGGTGTACCAACTGCATGGCATCAATTCTTTTCTTACTATCGCTTAACGCTTCTTTTGTGACATCGTCCTCTGTACTTTTTGATTTCAAATACAAAATAGAAGACACAACTTGCATATTGTTTTTAACGCGATGATGAACCTCTTTTAAAAGTATCTCTTTATCCTTTAATGCGGCTTTAATTGCTTTATTTTTTGCGGCAAGTACAGCAGCAGTTTTTTTATTCTCAAAATAGTAATACGTAATGCAAAGCACTATTAGAATAAGAGCTAGTATACTCGTGATAGCGATATAGTTTTTTAATTTACTACGCTCTTCTTTTTTATTGTATTCAAATTGAAGCTGCTTAATTTCGTTAACTTTATTAATACTGTCTTTAAACGATTTTTGCTTGTATGTGTCTTGTAGATCTAACCGTATAATATCTTTTATATCTTCTTCATCTCTAATTTTATTATTGTACGTATTAAATTCTTTATGATATTTCACAGAATTTAATAAATCACCACGTTTTTCATGAGTTAGAGCCAAACCTTCGCTAGCTAATTTTAAGGTCTGTAGTAAATTAGATTCTTTAGCAAGATGATACGCTTTTTGGTAATAATTGTGACTTTCCGATATTTGGTTGCGTTTGCTATAAATATTGGCAGCAATGATATAAGCTTTATCTAAATCGTCTTTAATTTTTAAATTCTCGAACTGATTTATAGCTAATGAAATGTACTCTAAAGCAGAGCGCGTATCATTTTGTAACAAATAGGTGTGTGCCAAATTTGCTCTTATTTTAGCTTGCGAAACATACGCTTTTCTGGTTGTAGCAATGTGCAATGCTTGCTTAAAATAAGCTGATGCTGTTATTAAATTGTTCAGCACAATATGTAATTCTCCTAACTTATTTAAGGAATGAATAAGACGATTGTTGTTATTGAGACGTTTCGCATAGTCAACGGCAGTAGTATAGTTTTTTTCGGCAGTTTTATATTCTTTAATACTTAGATTAATATCTCCAAGACTTTCATAAATGGATGATTTAAAGCCAACCAATTTATTAATGTGGCAGTAGTTTAATGCTTCCTCAAAGGTTTCTATACTTAGTTTGTATTTGCCTTGGGCTTCATATATTTCTCCGATATTAATTTGAGCTCTAGCATATTCAATACGTAGATTATAGGTCTGGGAATGCTCTAAGCTTTTATAGTGGTAGGCTAACGCAAGCTCAGAATTTCCTAGACTATTATTGAGATTTCCTAGATCTCCATTCAATTCGGCAATACCATTATGATAATTGTTTTTTATTGCATTATCTAAACCTTCTTGTAAGGTTTTAGAGGCTTCATCAAACAATCCTAGCATCATTTGAGAATGCCCTAAATAATGATAAGCTTTAGATGTCATCTTGTAATCTGAACTTGTTTTAGCAAATTCTAAAAATGCAATGCTATGTTTTAATCCTTGATTAAAATCGACATATATTGTCTTCCAAGCACAATACTTGTAAGCTTTTAATCTTACGTCAATAGAGTTTTTAGGATTTATTGCTACGTGATGAGATGAGTCAATAGCGCGTTGTTTTTTTTGGTCAACTTGAGCATAGCTAGTTGTTGTAAAAAATAAGGCAATTAAAATATAGATCAATTTCATGCGCTATGACGAATTTGGCAACTTTTCATTTAATAGAATTAGGTTGTAGCAGTAGCAGCTTCTGCACAGCGCTCTCCATCCATGGCAGCTGAAATTATACCACCAGCATAACCACCACCTTCTCCACAAGGGAATAAATTGGTAATTTCAGGGTGTTCTAAAGTTTCGGTTCTAGGAATATTTACTGGTGAAGACGTTCGTGATTCTACACCAATAACATTGGCTTCTTCTGTATAATAGCCTTTCATTTTTTCTCCAAAAGCCTTAAACCCTTTTCTTAATGATCCTCCAATTATTTTTGGTAATAATGAATGCAATGGTGCCGATGTTAATCCTGGTTGATAAGACGTTTCGTTTAAGCTTGACGACAGTTTGCCTTCTACAAAATCTGTAAGTTTTTGAGCAGGTGCCGATTGTCGTCTGCCTCCAGCCGTAAAAGCCAAGCGTTCTAAGTTTTTTTGATATTCTAAGGCTTTTAAAGGGCCAAATTGCTCATATTTATAGAGGTCTTTATCGACATTAATTTCTGTAACGATCCCTGAATTCGCGAACTTATTATTCCGCTTAGAAGGTGACATACCATTGACTACAACTTCACCATTTGCAGTTGCTGCTGGTACAATAAAACCACCAGGACACATGCAAAAGGAATACACACCTCTGTGATTTATTTGCTCCACCAAGCTATAAGATGCTGCGGGTAATAATTCATCGCGTTGCTGTCCTTTGCAATGGTACTGAATACCATCTATAATGTCTTGAGGATGTTCTACACGTACACCCATGGCAAACGACTTTGCCTTAAGCTTTATTTTTTTATCGTTAAGTAAATAGAAAATATCTCTAGCAGAATGGCCCGTGGCTAAAATTACTTTATCTACCTGTAACTCGTTACCATCTTGCAATTGAATAGCCGTAATGTTTTTATTTTTAATAGTGAAATCTGTTACACGACTTTCAAAATGAACTTCACCTCCATATTTAATAATATTTTCTCTAATATTTTCAACCACTTTAGGTAACTTATTGGTTCCGATATGGGGATGCGCATCGACTAAAATCTGATCTGTAGCTCCGTGGTAAACGAGATTTTCGAAAATTCTACGAACATCGCCACGCTTTAAGCTTCGGGTGTATAATTTGCCATCAGAATAAGTGCCAGCTCCACCTTCACCAAAACAATAATTAGAATCTTCATTAACAAAATGATCTTGGTTAATGGCTTTTAAGTCGCGTCGACGATCTTGCACATTTTTACCACGTTCTAAAACTATAGGTTTAAAACCTAGTTCTATACAGCGCAAGGCAGCGTACATTCCTGCTGGTCCAAAGCCAATAATATGAATAGGTTTCCCTTTAGAAACATCTTTATAGTCAAAATGATACTCTGAAGTTTCTGGCATGGGTTCATTGATATAAACTTCAACCTTATAGTTAAACATTATATTTCGCTTACGCGCATCAATTGATTTTCTCAGGATTCTGATTCCTGAAATTTCAGAAGGTTGCAGGTCTAAATCATAAGCTGCTTTTTTTAGTAACCCATCAGCTTGTCTTTCTTGTTGTAAATTGATACGTAGTTGTAAGGCTTTTATCATGCGACAAAATTAAATAAAAGAAATGGTATTAAAGGAGCTTGATAAATAGTTTGTTGTGGATTATAATGCGTAAGGAAAACAAAAAACCACGTTTTTAAACGTGGTTTTTTTTAAGTGAATATCTAATATTTAGCGAATACCTAATTAAGATTTTGTCTTAGGACGATCTCTATTTATCTCCGTGATATCAATTTCAGTGGCTTCTACACCTAGTAAGTGTTTGCTAAAATGATCTGCTCTAAGCCAAAAGGAATATTCAGTCATGTTTCCAAAACTATGACGTTGTCCAGGCATAAGCATAAAATCGAAACGTTTATTTGCTTTAATGAGTTCGTTAGCCATTCTTATTGTGCCTCCAGGATGTACATTGTTATCTACATCTCCAGTAATAAGCATCAAATTGCCTTTAAGATTTTTAGCTAAGGATTGGTTGTTGTCAATAAGGTATTTGTATTTTACGTTGCCGTCATCATCCATTTCTTCTTGCACTCCGTGGTGTGTTTCACTCCACCAGCTGTTGTAAATGTTATTGTCGTGATTTCCTGCAGAAGATACGGCAGCTTTAAAGAAATCTGGATATACTAACATGGCAGCTGTAGACATAAATCCACCACCAGAATGGCCGTAAATTCCCACTTTTTCGATATCAATAAAATTATGTTTGTCCGCTAATTGTTCAGCCACGTGTCTTTTGTCTGCTAAACCGTAGTCTCTTAAGTTTCCATAACCGTAATTATGATACCATTTAGAACGGTCTGGATGGCCACCACGATTACCCATTGTTACTACAATAAATCCTACTTGCGCCATGCGGTCTAAACGATCCATTCTTACAGAAAATGATTTGTTAACAGCTTCGGTTTGTGGCCCAGGATAGACATATTCTAATAAGGGGTATTTTTTTGTTTCATCAAAATCAAAAGGTTTATACATTACTCCGTAAATATCAGTAATACCATCATCAGCTTTCATTTTAAATGTTTCAGGAAATTGATAACCTGTAGCCATTAGCTGCGATAAATCGGCTTCTTCTAATTCCATAATGAGTTTACCAGTACTTGATCTTAATTCAGATTTAGGTACTGTATTTACCCTCGAATAATTACTAACAAAATACGCATTGGAATCCGCCATGCTTGTACTGGTATTAAAATCTCCAGGATTTAAAGCTTGTAAGCCAGAACCGTTGAGGTTAATTTTATAAAGATGTTCGTAATAGGGATCTTGGTCTTTTGGAATGCCATGTGCCGTAAAATAAAGCGTCCTACTTTTATCGTCCACTCCGATAGCGCGTTCTACATGATAAGATCCAGAGGTTACTGCATTTTTGAGGTTGCCTTCTGTATCGTATAAATAATAATGTGCCCAACCAGAACGTTCTGCCCAATGTAACATTTCAGTTTCGTTATTTATCAGCACTAAAGGGCGCGATTCGATATAAGTATTAAAACGTTCTTCAATTAATACTTTGGTTTCACCTGTTTGGATGTCTGCTACACAGATGTCTAATTTTTTACGATCTCTACTGATGGTACTATAGTAGATTTTACCTTTTTTTGATAACAATAAAGAAGGTGTAAAATCGTCATCATAACTCGATCTTTTTCTCGGTTCACGATACACCTGAACGCTTTGCTGCTTCACTGTATCTAATTGTACCTGAATGCTGCTTTTTGATGGTATATCGAAAACATGAAGTTCAGTTTTGTAATATTCATCTTCGCCTGGCATATGATATTTATATGTTTCTAAAGTAGGGCGTTTACTAGATGTTGTATTTATAACCCATAAATCTTTAATATGTCTAGAGTCTGTTCTCTGGAATACAAATTTCTTAGAATCATGAGACCAAACACCACGAACATATTTGCGTTTGTCTTTATTCTTTAGTTTGGTTTCATTGTTTTCACCACGACTACTGCCTCCGTAACCATAATGCTCTTCACCATCGGTAGTCCATTGATTTTCTACAATAGTAGAGTCTTTTTCGTTTTTAACAGCTTTAAGAAAATTGTCTTTATCCATCCAATACAAATTGTGATGTTTAGAAAATAAGACCACAGAACTATCAGGTGCTATATTGGCCCACTTTTTCCAACTTTCTTTATCTTTCTTTTTATTACTGATAACGGTTAAGCCATTACTACCAAGTTGGTATTCAAAATGATATACTTTATTTACTTTTTTAGCTTTTTTGGCCTTTCCTTTTTTCTTAGTTTTAGTAGAATCGGTGTCTTTTGATACCTTGTCTTTCTCATCTTTGACTTCATCTACTTTTTCAGTAGAGGTGACGTAAAAACGAATTGCGGTTTCATTTTTTACAAATTCAAAATCAAATTTTGGTAAATGCTTAGCATCATAAGGATCTTTGGTGATTTCTGTCAACCATTTGGCCATTTTTTCATTATCAAAAAGTTCTTTTTTACTACGTTTATCTGCATCGACAATGTAATATTTTGAACCTTCTGTAGTTTTATATTGATACCAAAAACGATTTCCGTTTTTTAACCAGTGTGGTCTCACGGATGTAGAGTGAACTAGCTTGGCTAAATTGGTTGGAGAGTATTTAGCTGCAGCTCTATAATTGGGTGTTGGAATGGTGTTTTCTTGGTCGTTGTTCTGTGCTTTTATTAAACTGAAGGATAAGCTAAAAAGTAGTAGAAAAATTAATTTTTTCATGCCTTGTGCATTGGTTTTAGTTAGGTTAGTATCTCGATTTGACTAAAATAGGCTGAATATTATAAAATTGGTAAATATTTAACATTAGGCTAACGAATTAGAACTGCATGTTTTTGAGGTCAGCATTACAAAATTGTAATCTCTTCCTGAATAAAAAGATAAACAGATAGCTAACATTGAATTTTCCGTCAGTATTTACTTGCTTTTTAACTGAAAGTTCTATTTTTATGTAGAGATTTATTAAATTATAAAGTATCTTACTTTTTTTAAGAGAAACATAAATGCCCATTTTTAAGAAAGATCCTTTACAAATTATTGCATTTCAGAGTTATGGAACAGATTCTCACTTTTATGCTCGAGGTAGAGCCTTAGAAGATGAGTCTATAAATTTGGATGCCAAAAGTACATGGCAACTTATTCTAAATTCATGGAAGCGTTTTGGAACTGATGAAATAAAAAACATTGATTTAAATTTAAAACTGTCTAATAACGTTGTTTTAAAAGCGACTACAGATCACAAAGGCTATTTTAGAATTGAAGCACAGTTAGACGATTTAAAATCATTGACAAATGAAGAAGGTTGGTTGTTTTTTGAATTATCTTATGACAATCAAAACATAACACATCCTATTCAGAATCAAAATCGTTTTCCTGGAGAATTACTAATTCCTTCTAGTAAAGCACAGTTCGGCGTTGCAAGTGATATTGATGATACTATTCTACATACAGGAGTCGTTTCGCTTTTAAAATGGAGATTAATATATAATAGTTTGTTTAAGAGTGCTATAAGTAGGATTCCTTTAGAGGGTTCTGTAGAGTTTTTTCATAAGCTACATCGTGGAGTCTCTGGTGATAATGCAAATCCTATTTTTTACGTAAGCCATAGTCCATGGAATCTATACCGTTACCTAAAACTCTTTTTAAAACAAAATAACTTTCCTAAAGGCCCTATTCTATTGCGAAGTGTTAGTGAAGCATTAAAGAAAAAACAAAAGGGTGAAAAGCCTCAAAAACAAAAGGAAATTTTGAATCTTCTTAAAACCTATCCTCACTTGCCCTTTATTTTAATCGGTGATAATGGCGAGCATGATCCGGATATTTATATGGAAATTGCGAACGAATTTCCAGACAGAATATTAGCCATATACTTGCGTAGTGTAAAGCATAAAAAGAAAATGTTACGGGTTAGAGGAATTATAGATCAATATAAGACCACACCAATGTTACTCGTTGAAAACAGTCAGCAAGCTATTGAACATGCTAGAGAGAACGGATTTATAGCGCAGTAAAGCCATAAACTACAGTTCAAGGATAATAAAAGATGATCAAAAGTCATCGTTAGAATAAGCCATTTATTTCGGCATCAATTCTATTAATGATATCTCCTAAATCTTCAGGGTTAGCAACAAAATCGAGATTATCAACGTCAATGATAAGTAAGTTACCTTTATCATATTTAGTAATCCATGCTTCGTAGCGTTCATTTAAACGACTTAAATAATCAATACTAATGGTATTTTCATAATCCCGACCACGTTTGTGAATTTGGTTCACTAAATTAGGAATAGAGCTGCGAAGGTAGATTAATAAATCTGGTCCTTTTACAAAGGATTCCATCAATTCAAAAAGAGAAGAGTAGTTCTCAAAATCGCGATTGGTCATTAAGCCCATGGCATGCAAGTTAGGTGCAAAAATATGGGCGTCTTCATAAATCGTTCTATCTTGGATGATGTCCTTTCCGCTATCGTGAATTTGATTGACTTGGCGAAACCTGCTGTTTAAGAAATAGACTTGCAAATTGAAGCTCCAACGTTCCATTTGATTATAAAAATCATCTAAATACGGATTGTCAACCACGTCTTCTAATTGTGCCTCCCATTTAAAATGTTTAGCGAGTAATTTTGTGAGCGTTGTTTTTCCAGCTCCTATATTTCCTGCAATAGCAACGTGCATAATCTATTCTATTTTTAAATGGTATTGACGTAGTAAATTTTCGTGGTAAATATACACTGTTTCGTTGGTTACCAAAAACTGTTTTATTAACAAATTTGGATGTTTTATAGGTTTAATATCAGAAGCATTTTTTTCTAAAATAAATAGAGATTTTTCTTTTTTTAAAATTAAGTGAGCTTCGTTAAAGGCTAAACTTTCATAGCCTGAATTTTCTATTTTTCTAATTAAGCTTCCGAAATAATTATAGACGTATAAATAGTTTTTAGTCAGCAAGTAACAATAATTATAATCGCTTTTTAAATCTAGAACTTCAGATTGCACAGGTACGGTTTTGAGTTTAATTTTATTCGATTTAAAATCGTATAATTCTAAATATTGAAAATCTTGATTAAATAGCCATATTGAATTGTCGTAGCCAGATGAAACAAAAGAGACGTTTTTATAAGGCTGAATAGTATTGAAATCTATTTTTTTTATTTCTGCCAAACGGTTATCTAGTACTACAACTGTATTAAAATCTCTGTAAAACAAATTTATTTTTAAAGGATTAAAAGTATTTGCAGTAGTAATATCTCCTAATTGAAAATTGGCATAGGTTATAATAGTGTCCTTTGTTTTTTTATGAAATGAATTATTTTCGGTAGCATAATAGAGCGTTCCAAAATTATCAATCCCAAAAATAGCTTTAGCTTCAAGTTTTGTGGAATCTCTTAGTGTCGCTGTAATTTGCTTTGATGAGTTTTCTTGAGAAAAACCAACTAAACATAAAAAGAGAAATAAAAAAACTAATTTTTGCATAGCTATGGGCGAATAATATTGAAAAGTACAAAAATTGTTTCAGTTTAGAATCGTAGGTAGTGTAGGTTTTTAATTCTAGTGACAATTAGCCATCTAATAACGATGGAAAAGCACAACTTAAACCGTTAACTTATACCCAAATCCACGAACATTAATAATCTGAATACGCTTATCTTTTATCAGTTTTTTTCTGAGTTTACTGATAAAAACATCCATGCTGCGCGCTGTAAAAAAGTCGTCAGTTCCCCAGAGTTTATTTAATATTAAAGAGCGATCTAAAACCTGATTTTTATTTTTTATAAGATGAAACAACAAATGTGCTTCGCGATGGGTGAGTTGCACAAAGTCTTCATCCTTAAATGTAAGATGTTGTTTAGGAAACTCGAAGGTATAGTCTCCTATTCTTATAATATCAGATTTTTTTTGAGTTTTGGTACGAGACAACAAATTGTGTACTCTCACGATGAGCTCTTCCATACTAAACGGTTTTTTTAGATAATCGTTTCCTCCAATAGAAAACCCTTCAACCACATCAGCAGTTTGAGATTTAGCGGTTAAAAATATAATAGGAATATCATCGTCAATAGCTCTAATGTTTTTTGCTAAAGTAAATCCATCTAGTTTAGGCATCATGACATCTAAAACTAAAATTTCTGGTTTTTCCGTGGTGTATTTTTCAAAGGCTTTTTCGCCATTTTCGCACAGCATAACTTCAAAATCTCGAGTTTCTAAACTTTCTTTTACAATTTGTCCTAATGCGGCTTCATCTTCAGCCAATAACAATTTAATTTTATTAGCCATTTGGTAGTGTTATTTTAAATGTGGTTGCCTTCTTATCTAGCTCTAAAGCGATATTACCGTGATGTTTATTAATTATGGTTTTGGTGTAGTACAGACCAATTCCAAAACCTTTTACATTATGAGTATTACCTGTAGGAACACGATAAAATTTATCGAAAATCTTGCTTTTATGCTCGCTTGATAAACTATTACCATTATCAGAAATTAAAATATGAAATGTCGTTTTACTTGCTTTTAACTGTATAGTAATAGTATCTCCTCCATACTTTATAGCGTTATCTAAAATGTTGTTCAATGCATTTTCTAAGTGAAAATTATCTGCATTAATGATTAGGCTTTGGAGTGGAATGTCGCTATAAAATGTTTTGTTTGGAAATTGAATGATATACCGCTCTATCAACGCTTTGAGCATTGTAATAAAATCATAATCTGTTTTGTTTAGTTTTAGACTACCACTGTCTAATGTTGCGGTTTCTAAGAGTTTTTCTACCATGATATTCAATTTGTTTAATTGTACGGTAGACATGCTGAGGTATTTCTTAGTTTTTTCTTTGTTATCAATAGTATTAAAGTTACTAATGCTTTCTAAAGCGGCACTAACCGTTGCAATAGGTGTCTTAAATTCGTGAGTGATATTGCTAATTAAATCATTTTTTACTTCGGCTAATTGCTTTTGATGTTTTATGATTTTTAAAAGATAAAAAAGACAGCTGATTACGGCTAATACTAAGAGTGTTGAAATTAAAATACCACCGAGAATTCGATTTAAAATCACCTTTGTAGTGTTGGTAAAAAGAATCGCTAAGGAAGTTCCACCAGGCAAAAATGTAGAGTTTGTTTTGGTTTGTAAATAGCCTTGAGATTGATATTTAGAATCTAATTCTGGTTTGTATTGTTGTATTAAGGAATCCGTTTTAAAAAGGGTTGGGTCGTCATAGTTCAAGAAAAAATCAACGTTAATGTTTTTGCGCTCTAATTCTTTCGAAACCCTTTGCTCAACAGCTTTAACATCTAGAGTGTCATTATTTATAGAAATCATCACCTTGGAGGTTAAGAACTCAGCATTTCTGAATTGAACCTCTTTGTTATCGATTTTAAAGCTATTACTATCGTGATTGAAATCCGCTTTTTTTAGGGGTTTTTCTTTTTTAGAAAGTTGTTTAGACATTGAATCTGCCTTATGCCCTCTAAATATCGTTATGCCTTCAATACCATCTACATCTAACGAATCGAGATGACGAAAGCCTTGTTTAGATTCATCAATACGCTCAAAAAAATGTTCTAATTCTCCACCTTCTTTAAAAGCGTTCTTTTGCATATCTCCTTCAAGAAACACACCAATTGTTGTACGTTCTGCTAAATCTGCGTAATAATCATCTACAGCTTTATCCAAACTAATTTGCACCTCATTGATGAGCTGTTGTTTATTGGTTTGGTAGTTTTTGTAATTCCAGTAGATCTGTATACCAATTGTAATAATAATTACGGTGACGATGGTATATAAAATCCATTGATATCGTTTGTCATTCATATGCCAAATGTATAAAGTTAATCTTTAAGTTATGCGATTGGTTAACACACGTTAACACTGGTTAACCTAAAAGCCAAATTGATGTTGAGATATTTGTAGAGCAATAACTTTAAAAGAAAACCATCCATATGATTACAATTTATAAATCTTACAAGTCTAATAAATTCAAAACGTTAAAATATGCTTGTTTAAGCATACTCATTGTAATGTCTATGATTGGGTTTAGTCAGTCTGAACATAAATCTAAGTACGATAGACCAATTGCAGAAATTGAGCACCATGCACTAAATATAGTGGTCACTGTAGATTCGTTACAAGAATTGCAATCGGAACTCATTTTGACTGATTTCAACGTATTATTAGAGGAAGCTAAAGCGTACCAGAATCTCTCTTTTGAGCTGGTTTGCAATGTAAAAGGTCTTTCTAAGGGATACACTAAATCCATGACCTTAAAAATTGAAAGTACAACAGAAAATAAAGATTACTTTTTAAGCCGTATAAAAAAGCTTAAGGAGGTCGCTATTAATTATTATACTCACAAAAATTAAAAACCAATAAAATGATAATGTTAACAAGAATTATAATAATGACCCTTATGGTGGTGCTACCAACTGTAAATGCTCAAGATTTTCAAGGAGTAGCCACCTACAAAACTCATCGCGATTTTGATATTAAAATGGATAGTACTAAAGTAAATGATGCGATGCAGAAACAAATGATTGAAATGATGAAAAAGCAATTTCAAAAAACATATACTTTAACTTTTAATAGATCAGCATCTGTATATAAACAAGAAGTAGCGTTAGATAAGCCTCAAGTTGGTAGCGGTTTTCAGATGTCTTTTAGTAGTGGTGGGTCTGATGTGTTTTACAAAAATATACAACAGAAAACGTACATAGATCAAAAGGAAACTATGGGTAAAAAATTCTTAATTAAAGATACTATAGTACCTATAGATTGGCAGCTTCAATCCGATACTAAACATATTGGTGAATATATGTGCTTTAAAGCTACCTATACCAAACAAGTGCCTAAAGTGAATTTTAATTTTAACAGTGGTTCTAATAAAAAAGAGGATAATACAGAAAAGGAAAAAGAGCCAGAAATGACCGAACGTACGGTAACCGCGTGGTATACTCCACAAATTCCGGTAAGTAATGGGCCTGCAAAATACCAAGGACTCCCAGGTTTAATTTTAGAGATTCACGATGGTAAGCTCACCGTTATTTGTAGTAAAATTGTAATTAATCCTGAAGAACAAATTAAGATTGAAGCACCAACGAAAGGTAAAGAAGTGAATCAAAAAGAATACGATATAATTATGGATAAAAAACAAAAAGAAATGATGGAGCGTTATGCACCGAGTAGAGGATCTAAGGATGGAGCAATTCATATCACCATAGGAGGTTAATTTCCTTAACACAAGTTTAACATATCTCAATTTAACTTTTCTTCATTTGTAGAGTCTTATGGTTAAGATTAACACAACTATTATAAAGTTTAACTATACTATTTAAAATGAAGAAATTACCACTCAAGATTGCGTTACTATTAATTGTTCTTATTTCTGGATCAAATTTGTTTGCTCAAGATTTTCAAGGAAAAGCGTCTTATATGTCTAAAACAACTATGGATTTAGACCAGTTTGGAGGTCAAGACATGACACCAGAACGTAAAAAGCAAATTGAAGAACGCATGAAGAGCTTTTTGGAAAAAGAGTACACATTAACTTTTAATAAATTGGAATCCATTTATAAAGAAGAAGAAAAATTAGCTGCTCCTGGAACAAGAGGTGGAAGAGGAGGCTTTGGATCTAGCTTAACAGGTGGTCCAATCTATAAAAATGTGCAAACTAAAGAGATGCTAAAAGATGAAGAGTTCTTTGGAAAACAGTTTTTAGTTAAAGATGAATTAAAAGCTATTGAATGGCAGATGGGTACTGAAACTAAAACGATTGGACAATATACTTGTTTTAAAGCCACGGTAACTATAGAGCCACAAGGGGTAGATTTTCAAAGTTTCAGAGGTCCTAGAGGGCCAAGGTCAAAAGATAACGGTGAAGGTGCCAAAGACTCTACAGATGCTAATAAACCAGCAGAACCTAAAATGATAGAAGTTGTAGCATGGTATACACCACAAATTCCAGTGAACCAAGGTCCAGGTAATTATTGGGGTTTACCAGGTTTAATTTTAGAGGTAAATGCGGACCGTACAACGATATTGTGCACTAAAATTGTATTAAATCCAAAAGAAAAAGAAACCATAGAAAAGCCTAAAAAAGGTCAAGAAGTAACACAGAAAGAATATACCGAAATTACGACTAAAAAAATGGAAGAAATGAGAGAGATGTATGGTGGCCGTAACAGAGGTGGTGGACGAAGACGAAACTAAATTCTAATGACGTCATTGCCATAGAAAACTAACTAACAAAATACCATAACCAAATTATATGAAAAATATTTTAGCACTGCTATTTACTTTAGCGGTAATGAGTTCTTTTGCTCAAATTAAAATGCAAGGAGTTGTTAAAGATAGTATTGGGGCGCCATTAGAGTTAGCCAATATCATAGCTATTAACAAAGAATCTAATACCTTAGAGTCTTACGCCATTACTGATGCCGACGGAAAATATGTTATTTCATTAGGTAAAAATGGAACATATAGTATACAAATCAGTTATATTGGATTGAAATCCGTAAATGAAACTGTTGAGACTAAAGATGTTGATATTACCAAAGATTTTAGCATGGTTGCAGATAATATGTTAGATGCTGTTGAGCTAACATACGATATGCCAGTCACCGTTAAAGGAGATACTCTTATCTATAACGCAGATTCGTTTAAGAGCGGAACAGAACGAAAACTTGAAGATGTTTTAAAAAAATTACCTGGCGTAGAAATTACCTCAGAAGGTAAGATTGAGGTCGAAGGAAAAGAGGTGAGTAAACTTATGGTGAATGGTAAAGACTTCTTTGATGGTGATACAAAATTGGCGACTAAAAATATTCCTTCAAATGCTGTCGATAAAATTCAAGTTTTACGTAATTATGCTGAAGTAGGACAATTAAGTAGCGTTCAAAATAACCAAGATAATGTGGCTATCAATATTAAATTAAAAGAAGGAAAAGAAAACTTTTGGTTTGGGGATGTTACAGCAGGTGGAGGAGTGGCACCATCTCCAAATGATAATCTGTATCTAGTACAACCAAAGCTATTTTACTACAGTCCTAAATACAGTATTAACGTTATTGGTGATATTAATAATATTGGTGAAGTGGCCTTAACAGGAAGAGATCTTCGAAATTTTGGAGGAGGTTTTAGAAGTCCTAGTTCTAGCAGTGGTACAAGTCTTAATCTTGGAGATAACGGATTAAGTGGTATAACAAATGTAGACGATTCTCAATCGGTTGAGTCTAAGCTAGCCGCAGTTAACTTTAGTTATTCACCAAATAAAGCTTTAGATTTAAGTGGTTTTTTAATCTATAACAGTAATAGGCTAAATACTAGAGAAGAAAGTTTTGTAAGATATACTAATTCAGAGCTTGGTATTCCAGATGAAGAAACCATCCAAACTGGTAGAGAAGCTACTAACCAAGGATTAGCAAAGTTAAGCGCAGCCTATAAGCCAAACGCTAATAACCAATTAAACTATGATGTTTTAGCACGTATTTCTGATGATTCTGAAACTCAAAATGAATTTTCATCTGTAGTGGGTAATACATTTCAAGTAGACGAAGCTAAACCTTATAGTATAAATCAAAATGTAAATTATTACTATACCCTAAATGAGAACAATATTTTTGCTTTTGAGGCGCAGCACTTATTAAAAGATGAAGATCCATTTTACAATGCAATATTGGTAAATGATCCTTCTAATAATTTTGCTACAGACCCAGAAGAACGCGATGCTTTTGATAATACAGCTGATGAATTAGGATTGGATTTAGATCAATTAAGTTATGATTTAAATCAAGATAGACGTATAAAATCGAATCAATTAGATGCGAAATTAGACTATTATAATATTTTGAATTCAAAAAGTAATATTAACCTTACTTTAGGGACTATTTTAAGTACACAGAAGTTTAATTCTAATATTTTTCAATTTTTAGATGATGGTACTTATTATGATCCTATTTCAACCGTTACAACAGAGGAAGGTGAAGTATTACGAAATGAAAATGATACTGAGTATAATTTTAGCGATATTTATTTGGGTTTTCATTACCGATTAAAAACAGGTAAGTTTACCATTACACCAGGGTTTTCGGTACATGCTTATGGTAATAAAAACACGCAATTTGGGGAGACTTACGAAGATAATTTCTTTAGAATATTACCAGACTTCGAAACGCAAATTCAATTTAAAAAGAGTGAGAGTTTAACGTTTAGATACAATATGCAAAACTCATTTACAGATGTTACAAGTTTAGCTGAAGGTTTGGTTTTAAACGATTATAATAGTCTTCAGTATGGTGAACCAAACTTACAGAATTCACTTTCACATAATTTAAGTTTACGATATTTTAGTTTTAATTTATTTAATTATACCAATGTTTTTGCTTTCCTAAATTATAACAAGAATATTGACCAAATAAGATCGTTCACTAACTTTGATAATGTTATTAGAACTAGTACGTATTTTAATTCAAATTTTGCAGATGAGAGCGTTTCTGCGAGTGGTCGTGTGCAACGAACTTTCGGGAAATTAAAAGCTAGTATGCGCTTAAGTTATAATTACAGCAAGAGTAATCAATTTGTGGAAGATGTAAGATCGGTAAATGAGACTTTTTCTCAAACTTATTCGCCAGAAATAAGCACTAATTTTAGAGAGGCACCAAATGTAACTTTAGGGTATAGATATAGCGTTTCTGATACAAAACAAGGAGAGAACGATACGCAATTTATTACAAATGCTCCATCAGTAGAGTTTGATGCTTACATATGGAATGCTTTTACATTTAGAACTGATTATTCATACACCAGTCAAAGTAGTAATGTAAACGAAACACAGTCCTATCAAACTTGGAACGCAAGTTTATCTTATAGAAAAGATGAAGATGCTAAATGGGAATACCAAATTAAGGCGACGAATTTATTAAATATAGATTCTGAGGTTAATAATGGTTCTAGTAATATTTCAGTTTACAGTTCAGAAACCTTTATTTTACCTCGTTTTGTTACCTTTAGATTGACTTATACTCTATAATTGATAATAACAATTTAAAAGCCTCACTTCTTTAAGAAGTGAGGCTTTTTTTATATGTATAAAATAAGATTTTAATTATCCCTCAAAACATGTACCATTCCACTAATAGTATGTGTGTTTCCTTCATAATCTTCGTATGTTCCATTAAAATTGATGTCAATATATTCTCCAACGCTTCCAAGGGAAGTAAGATTGTAAATTATGTTGTTATTAACATTAGAAATACCGAGACATTCTTCAAGATTGAAACCTGTGTTCTCATCACCAGTATCATTCCATGCGTAATTGTCATAGGTGCCTTCATAGTTGGTGTTGTCTAATTTTCCGAACATATAAAAGCAATTACCGTCATTACTAGAGCCACTAAGGGTTAATATAGGTGCGTTATAATTTGGTGAGTTTGTGTCGAACTGACTATTTATATTATCCAAAATATAAATGACGTCGCCATCATCAATGCTATATTGAACAAACTCAGAAACCGTATTGCAGGCCGTTATGGTACCAATATTAGTTAAAGGAGTTGTAAAAGTGTAAC
The DNA here is from genome assembly GCF_003387355.1 of Winogradskyella sediminis. GTDB lineage: Bacteria > Bacteroidota > Bacteroidia > Flavobacteriales > Flavobacteriaceae > Winogradskyella > Winogradskyella sediminis. Next base: position 114,980 of record NZ_QUNH01000001.1, on the reverse strand, counting down.
TAATACTATCTGTTGTTTGAAGATTTACATAATCACTTGCTTTTATTTGAAAAGTATTGTCTTCTTCACAACGTAATAAGCTTATTTCAAAAGTGCCATCACTTACAACATCTGTAAAAATTTGACCACCATATTTTAACTGAACGTAACCATCGGTTACTGCATTGTCATCACATGTATTAAAATTTCCTGTTATAGTTTCTTCTATAATATCTGAGCTTTCCGGTACTGTTATAGAAATATCAGAATCTGTTGTAAAAGGACCTATCATTTCTGAATAAAGTGCTGTATTTCCACAAAAATCATAACTATACACATTAAGTTCTAAGCTTTCATTGCTAGGTATATAACCACAAACTTCTCCATTTTCGTTAGTAAAACCAGTGGTTGTACCATAAGTTAGACTGGTTATTTTTACCCAAAGATTGTTTAATGCATTGTTATCTTCATTGGTTGCTGTAATACATAGTGTAACTGCTTCTGCTTGAATGTCATAATTCCAAAATGAAAAATGAGATACAGTGCCGACATACATGTTGCCTTGTAATGTAGCTTCACCTTCTTCAATCCAGTAGCCTTTGGTTTCATCAAAATACCATAAAGGGATGGTGGCTGGTGCTATAGTCATTAAACTTGGATCAACATACATTTGAATTTCGGATGTTGAACCTTCCGCTAAATTAAGTTCTTCTCCAGCACTTCCTCGCAATTCTACAGCGAGCATACCAAGCGTTTGAAGCATGCGTTCGGCTCCTTCTTTGTTTTGGGCGTACAACATACCTGGGCGTTGTAAAGGCATATCCTCGTCGGTTGGGTCTAAATGATGTACAATCACATTTACTGATCCTGAATATTCTGAACCATCTTCTTTAATAAAGTTGCCGTCAAAATTAACAGAACTTCCATTGTTAAGCGAAACATTGCCAGTTTCTCCACTATTTACAGTACCTATAATATTGTGGTCTAATAACATCATCGTTACTTTATTGGTGCCATTAGAAGGTACCACATTTCTAGAACCATGGATATAACCTGTTTTTGAAGCTTTTATGTAGCCAAAACGTTCATTAATTGTCGCGTTCTTAATCATAAAGACACCATTGCTATCGGTATATGCGGTATCATCACCAATGGTGACTAAAACGCCTTCAATGGGAAGATGATTTTTATCAATGACGGTACCTAAAAAATCTCTTGAGATTTCATTACCAAAATATTCAGAAAATTCATCGGGAACAATTTCTTGTTGTTCACCTCCAGATATTCGGTCATCTTCATCTTTTGAACAGGAACTAAAAGTGAGTGTTGTTATAAGAATGAATAAAATAAACTTGGGGAATTTGCTTATACGTTTCATATTGAAATAGTTTTGATTGTTTATGATGTCTTATTTATAAAACAATCTAATAGTTGGAATTCCTACTTTTTGCAACGTTATGATATGAAAAACCCTCAACATTTATAAACTATGCTGAGGGTATATTTGAATGTATTTAGTACTTTCTAACGTTTAGATATATCGACGCTCTCAATTACTTTTTCAACCTCACCAGCTTCGTTAGTAGTTGAGGCTTCAAAACTTTTTAATTCTTTTTCTACTTCAGCTTGTGTGCCTTCAAAAATGATTACTTCAGAAGTTTTTTTGCCTTCTTTTAGGGTAGAATAATTAACTGTTGCTTTTGCTATATCTTTAGATTCTACAGTCATTTCTATAGTAATATCTTCTTCGCTATGAGCTAAGCCTGTTTCTTCAGCATGACCTCCCAAAATTGGGGCAATCACCAAGCCAATTAAACAAGTTAATTTAATTAAAATATTCATTGAGGGTCCAGATGTATCTTTAAAAGGGTCACCAACCGTATCGCCAGTAACTGCGGCTTTATGTGCTTCAGAGCCCTTATAAGTCATCTGTCCATTAATCTCAATTCCCGCTTCAAAAGATTTTTTAGCATTATCCCAAGCTCCACCAGCATTATTTTGAAAGATAGCCCACAGAACACCAGATACTGTAACACCTGCCATATAGCCACCTAGCATTTCTGCGATTGCTAAAGCATCCATTCCAAATAACATGGGTACAAAAGCGATAATTAAGGGAAAGCCAATGGTTAATAAACCAGGTAACATCATTTCTTTTAGGGATGCTTTTGTTGAAATCGCAACACATTTATCGTATTCTGGCTTTCCTGTACTTTCCATAATACCAGGAATCTCTCTAAACTGACGACGGACTTCTTGTACCATTTCCATTGCGGCTTTACCAACAGCATTCATAGCTAATGCAGAGAAGACTACTGGCACCATACCGCCAACAAATAACATGGCTAATACAGGTGCTTTAAAAATATTTATGCCATCAATACCAGTAAAGGTAACGTAAGCCGCAAAGAGCGCAAGTGATGTTAAAGCAGCAGAAGCGATTGCGAAACCTTTTCCCGTGGCTGCTGTTGTATTTCCTACAGAATCTAAGATATCTGTGCGTTCTCTTACAATGGGTTCTTGTTCGCTCATTTCTGCAATACCTCCTGCGTTATCAGAGATTGGCCCAAAAGCATCAATAGCTAATTGCATGGCTGTTGTTGCCATCATTGCTGAAGCTGCCAATGCAACACCGTAGAAGCCAGCAAAAGCATAAGAAGCCCAAATTGCTCCGGCAAATAACAATACTGAAGGAAATGTAGAAATCATGCCTGTGGCTAAGCCTGCTATAATATTAGTTCCTGCTCCTGTAGAGGATTGTTGTACTATTTTTAAGATAGGGCGTTTACCTAAACCTGTATAGTATTCAGTAACAGAAGAAATTACAGCGCCCACAACTAAACCAACTAAGGTGGCATAAAATACGCGCATAGATGAAATTTCTTGTATGCCTTCACCAAAGAAATTCATTAGCATAGTTTCAGGCAACATCCAAGTTACGAGTCCGAAACAAGCTGCAGCAACTAAAATAATTGAGGTCCAGTTACCGATATTTAAAGCACCCATAACCTGAGCTTCTTTGGCATCGTTACTTTTAATTTTTACAAGCATAGTTCCAATAATAGAAATTATAATACCTACACCAGCAATAGCCATTGGTAGTAAAATTGGGCCAATACCTCCAAAAGCATCAGCGATAGATCCTCCCATATCCTTAATAACGTAGTTACCAAGTACCATTGCTGCTAAAACGGTTGCGACATAAGATCCAAATAAATCGGCTCCCATACCAGCCACATCACCTACATTATCACCAACGTTATCAGCAATTGTTGCAGGATTACGTGGGTCATCTTCAGGGATGCCAGCTTCAACTTTACCTACTAAATCTGCACCTACATCGGCAGCTTTCGTGTAAATACCGCCACCAACTCTAGCGAATAATGCTATAGATTCTGCACCAAGAGAGAAACCAGCAAGTGTTTCTAATACAATGGTCATGTCCATAGTATTAGTCCAAAGCCCTCCCATAAACACATGGAAAAATATAATGAAGAAAACGGTGAGGCCTAAAACGGCTAGGCCTGCAACACCAAGTCCCATTACAGTACCACCTCCAAATGAGATTTTTAAAGCATTTGGTAAACTTGTTCGAGCCGCTTGAGTTGTTCTAACATTAGTTTTAGTGGCTATCTTCATTCCAATATTTCCCGCAAATGCAGAAAAAACAGCTCCAAAAATAAAAGCAATAACAATAAGCCAATGGGTGGTTGGCACAATAAATGAAACAATCGCGAGAAGTATACTTACAATAACTACAAAAACAGCAAGAAGTTTGTATTCGGCATTTAAGAAAGCGAGTGCACCTTCATAGATATGATCTGAAATTTCTTTCATTTTACCATCTCCGGCATCTTGTTTCATAACCTGAGCTTGTTTTACAAGCATGTAAATTAATCCTAAAAGTGCCAATGCTATTGGCATATAAATCATCATTGATTCCATATAATATTTATTATTTTGATTAGTTATTAGCTGGGTAAATGTAGTAAAATCCATCATATTTTTACGAAAAAAGCAATATCAATTACTTCAAATTGGTTTTTTTGTAAATGTTAAGTGAAATAAATATGAATTACATATTATTGGTGTTGGCACATATTTTGCTGAAATTATATAATATTTACATTTTTAAATTGTTTAACTGAAACTTCTGTACCTACTCAGTTTTTATTTCATTTAGGTTTTACGGTGAGTAAAAAAAAGAAACCCTTTTACTGTAGTAGCAAAAGGGTTTAATCAATAATATTTTTAGAATGCACTAAATTGTGAATGTGCGTTTCTTTTTGTGTTCACTTTCGTCGTAACGTTTTACACATTCGTGATAAATTTCTACAGCTTCTGCTGCATCTCCCCATCCACCAACATCAACTTTCTTCTTCTCTAAGTCTTTATAGACTCTAAAAAAGTGTTCAATTTCTTTTAATCTGTGTGGATTTAAGTCGCTAATATCTCTATTGTTGCTCCAAATTGGGTCTGAAACTGGTACACAGATAATTTTTTCATCTGGTCCTTTTTCATCTGTCATATGGAATACTCCAATAGGTCTTACTTCCATAACTACCATTGGGTAGGTTGGTTGGTGTCCTAAAACTAAAACATCTAAAGGGTCACTGTCTAATGCTAATGTTTCTGGAATAAAACCGTAATCACCAGGATACATCATAGATGAAAAAAGCATACGATCGAAACGTATTTTATTTAGTGTAAAATCGTATTCGTATTTGTTACGACTTCCTTTAGGTATTTCGATAAGTACATCGAAAGTTAAATCTTCTGTTTCTGACATTTTATAAATTGTATTTGGGTGTTCTGTATTCTTAGAACCGTTATTATATGTTTTGTTACTTCGTAAAGTGCTGCAAAGATAGTATATTGTGTGAGTTAGGCAATTAAATATGTTTTCAGTTTCTAGGCAAAGCGACTTCATAAATAATCTTCATTCTTAAACGATAGGTCTTATTTATAGGGTTGTGCTTTTCTTCTTGAAATAGATTCAGTAATTTCGTTTTTCCCATAATAGACAAAGTAAGGATTCTTATATATATAACCCAAAGTTACCTTTTAACAAATGAATACGCATTTAATACAAGTCATTAATCAACATAAGGAAACTATTAAGGTTTCTATGACACTAAAAGAGGAGTCCAAACGCTTTACAACACTTCTATTTAATGCGTTTTATGATTGTGATACAAATGCAGAGGAAGCATTAAAAGATTTAGAAGCACTTTTTATGTCCATACGAAATATGGCGTGTCCACAAATTAAAAATATGCCATGTAAGCGTTGGGATGATTTTAAAGCTAATATTCCCGATTTATATGCTAGTTTGCAAAAAGATGCTGAAGCCATTTATAATAACGATCCGGCATCTCAGTCTATAGAAGAAATTTACATAGCGTATCCTGGCTTTTTTGCAATTTCCATTTATAGAATGGCAAGAGTGTTTTATAAATTAAATTTGCCTCTAATACCTCGATTAATGACAGAGCACGCACATTGTGTTACAGGTATTGATATTCACCCTGGAGCTAATATTGGGGAATCATTTTTTATAGATCACGGTACAGGAGTTGTAATTGGTGAAACTACAGAAATACATAATAATGTAAAGGTTTACCAAGGAGTAACTTTGGGAGCGTTAACCGTTAAAAAAGATCAGCAAAATTTAAAACGACATCCTACGATAGAACATAATGTTACTATTTATGCTAATGCAACTATTTTGGGAGGCCATACAGTTATTGGATCTCATAGTATTATTGGTGGTAATACATGGTTGACAGAGTCGGTACCTGAAAATTCGATAGTTACACATAAACATCAGGTTGAAATTTATGCAAAAGCAAAAAAATAATATGAACAAGACATTAATAGATCGTATTGGAAATACACCATTGGTGAAATCCATAGCATTAAATGATAATCCAAATGTAAGTTTGTATTTTAAACTTGAAGGTAATAATCCTGGTGGTAGTGTTAAGGATAGGGCAGCTTATAATATGATTAAAAGTGCTTTAGATTCTAAAAAAATTAATGCCTCTACAAAACTTATTGAAGCCACAAGTGGAAACACAGGCATAGCTTTGGCAATGATTGCAAGTGTTTTTAAGTTGCAAATAGAACTTGTAATGCCAGAAACTGCCACAAAAGAACGTGTACAAACGATGCGTGCGTATGGTGCTAAAGTGACTTTGCATCCCGATGGTATTGAAGGAGCCAGAGACTATGCTATTGATAAAGTTGAAAATGAAGGTTATTTTTCCTTTAATCAATTTGCTAACGATGATAATTGGAAAGCGCATTATAAGACTACAGGTCCTGAAATCTGGAGAGATACTGAAGGTGGAATCACACACTTTGTATCTTCTATGGGAACTACAGGCACAATCATGGGAACTTCAACCTTTCTCAAGGAGCAGAATTCAGAGGTAAACATTGTTGGTGTACAACCCACTGATGGCTCTAAAATACCTGGAATTAGAAAGTGGCCATTAGAATATTTGCCCAAGATATTTGAGGCTTCAAAAGTAGATAAAACTATTGAAGTGAGTACGGCAGAGGCTAAAGAGATGTCTCGCAGATTGGCAAAAGAAGAAGGCATCTTAGCAGGCATGAGTAGTGGAGGTGCTACAAGTGCGGCATTAAAATTAATACAAGAACTAAAAAGTGGTATTGTAGTTTGTATTATATGTGACCGAGGTGATCGCTATTTATCTTCAGATTTATTTGAATAGATTGTGGTGATCTAAATGATAAATAATTGTATTAAAAATAAAATCCAAAACTTCCAGTAATACCAAAAGATCTTGCGTCTGTTCGGTCTAGATAATTACCTCTAAAATTAAAATCTAATCTTAGCACTTTAAAAATATTGGCAACACCAAAACTATATTCGTAATACATACGCATATTTGGTGCAATAAGATCGATTTCAGTTGGGAGGCCAGTATGATTTAAAGCCTTATTTTCATCAGAAAGTTCTCCCCAAACACCTCTTAATCCTAGAATAGCTCTAAGGTTGTATTTCTTTAAGAATGGTATACGCGAAAAAATACGACCATTAAAATTGTGTTCTAAGTGTACAGAGCTATAGGTGTCGGTTACAAATTCGTAGTAATCTAATTGTGTAAAGGTATTGTAAATTGAAAAATACGATTGATTACCAGGAACAACACTTAATAAGCTAAGTGGTACTTCACCATAGGTTTTACCTAATTCTACAGAAGTAACTAACCTTCCAAAACCTCCAACTTGCCAAGGTTGTATATATGAAAATTGAACCTTGGTATAATCAAAATCACTGTTAAACCAATCGCGATCTCCACGACTTACCTGAGCAAAAAGTCTAGCAAAATTATCATTCTTATGCTTACGTTCAACTCCAAAACCTGTCATTTGACGTTTTGGGAAATAGCCAAGAGACAATCGCGATTCAAATTGTTCCACTTCAGGTGAAATACCAGTTGCGGATTCTGGGTCATTGTAATCTAAACTAAATGTAGGTGATGCCGAACTTATAGTGCGGAAACTCCCATCGATGCGGACTTCAAAATTTCTGAAGGGCTCTATAGACGCACCAAAATTAGTTAAATTGATATTAGAAAGCTTATCATTAGTCCCAGTGCCTATTACTGCAGAAGAGGCCAAACTACGACCTAGTACATCAGAAGAGCTCGTTAAGCTGGCGCCAATTTGTTCTACATCGCGTCGGTTGCCTCCAAAGATGGTAAATCGACTACGTTTGTCTAATAACCACTTTCCTGAAATACCGTATTTAAATTTGTCATCTTTAAACCCGTAGGCTAAAAATCCTTCGATACGCCATAAATCATTTGGACCAAAATAAGTTCTACCGCCTGTTCTTAAACGAACCCCTTCAACTTCATTATAACCAAAAGTTGAAAAAATAGGACCATAATCTAAGTTAACACTCGGAAACTCTATATAGCCAGATGCCAAAATACTTCCTAAGTTATACAAACGTTTAAATTTCTTAACGGTTTTAAGGGTGTCTAACATTTTATAGACTCCTTTTTCGTCTTTACTTAGTGATTCAAGTCTGTTGTTTTGCCAAAATTCGTCTTCTCTATTGTATACATCTTCATCATAGTTATAAACCACCTTATCATAAAATTTAGGGTCTTTAGGTTGGTCAAACTTGTAATTATCGTAGATGGTGGTTCGTTTTCCATAAATACCTCGAGACATTTCTTTTTTGTTCATGGCAAAATCAGAAAGGAAATAATCGCGTTTTATTAGAAATACAGAATCATTTAATACTTCAAACTCTTGCTCAATATAGATTTCTTTAACCCAATTGATATTCGCACTCTTAGAGGCTTGCAGGTTAATTTCTTTAATAGCGTAGGTCGAATCATTTACCCAAAAATCACCTTTAAAAGTCAGTTCGTTTTTACGCCTTGGATAATAGATAATATTATAACACCATTTGTTGTCAATAAAAGCACTATCAGATAAAACGTAGTTGTACGTTTGTACTCCGGTTCTGCTCAACGGACTTACAAAACTTTTATCGAAGAACTTTAAGTAATTATCGTAGACGTTATATTCTGAATATAAGTCATCTATAAAATCAATAATAATTTGGTTATTGCTAAAACCTGAATTTTTGTTCCCTTTTAATTCTTCGTGTTTTTTGTTAAGGAGGTTATCTCCAGATATTTTCTTAACGGATTCATTTAAGAAAATTGGTAAATAGGTTTTTCCTGTAACATTAGAAGTATCTACTTCATTAAAAACAAATTCCATACCTCTAAAAAGTTTACTCTTTATAAGAGTACTGTCTATGGTATTAAGGTCGAATTCTACTTTTTCGTATTGGTCGTATTCGTATTGTTTAAATTGACTTAGTCCATTTTGTCGTTTGCGCTCCCATATCTTTTTAAGGATGCGTATTGCAGGATTTTCGGAGGCCTTTTTGGATTGTTTGCCTGTAACAATTAGAACTTCGTCTAAAGAAGATGCTTCTTCTTTAAGAACAAAATTTAAATTGTAGTTAACAGATTTGGTTAGGGGTACTTCTAACATTTCAAATCCAATAAAGGAAATGATTAAGTTATCCCATTTATTATCAGATTCTAAATAAAATTTTCCATCCTCGTTAGTGATGGTACCTTCTGTAGAACCTTTAAATAAAACATTTACAAATGGGATTGGTACATTGTTTTCATCAACAACATGACCGCTAACTTTTGTCTGCGCTACTGCAGAAAAAAATCCGAGAATTAGAAAAGGGATAAGTAGTTTTAGTTTCATATTAAAAAAATAAACTTCATCAACAACCATGCTAAACTTACGCTAGAGGGTTACGAATGAAGTTTACTAAACGCAGAAATCTGCAATTTATTTATTTATACATTACTTTTTTCACTGCTTTAACAACATCGTCACTGTTTGGCAACCATTCTGCTAGTAAAACAGGTGAATAAGGGGCAGGTGTGTCTGCGGTGTTTATTTTAATAATTGGTGCGTCTAAATAATCAAATGCTTCAGATTGTACTAAGTATGTAATTTCAGTAGCAACATTTCCAAATGGCCATGCTTCTTCTAAAATAACTAAACGATTAGTCTTTTTAACGGACTTTAAAATTGCAGCTCTATCCATTGGACGTACAGTACGTAAATCGATAATTTCGCAAGATATACCGTCTTTTTCTAGTTCGTCTGCAGCTTTGTAAGCTTCTTTAATGATTTTTCCAAAAGATACGATAGTAACATCTGAACCTTCACGTTTAATATCTGCAACTCCTATTGGTAATACATATTCTCCTTCTGGGACTTCACCTTTATCTCCATACATTTGCTCACTTTCCATAAAAATTACAGGATCGTCATCTCTAATAGCAGCTTTTAATAAACCTTTTGCATCATATGGATTTGATGGTACTACTACTTTTAAACCAGGAGTATTGGCAAACCAATTTTCAAAGGCTTGTGAGTGTGTTGCACCTAATTGACCTGCCGAAGCTGTTGGGCCTCTAAAAACAATAGGGCATTTAAATTGGCCACCAGACATTTGTCTAATTTTGGCTGCATTATTAATAATTTGGTCAATACCAACTAAAGAGAAGTTAAACGTCATATATTCTACAATTGGTCTGTTTCCAGTCATTGTAGAGCCTATGGCAATACCTGCGAAACCAAGTTCAGCAATAGGAGTATCTATAACACGTTTTGCGCCAAATTCGTCTAACATACCTTTAGATGCTTTATAGGCACCATTATATTCTGCTACTTCTTCACCCATAAGATAAACACTCTCATCTCTGCGCATTTCTTCGCTCATGGCTTCACAAATAGCTTCTCTAAATTGAATTGTCTTCATTTTTCTGTTTTTAGTCGAGTAGCAAAAATAATAATTCTATACTATATATGACCACTAAAAGTAACGTGAAAATGTAAAAATTTATGAAGATTTATTTTTTTTCTGATTTATGAGATTTTCATTGAAGGTCTTTTCATTTAACGAGACTTAAATTGTCGTCGAATTATCAAAATATCTTTGAATTTTTGAAAAATCAATAGTTTAATGAGAAAATATTGAGTTTTTTTAAAAAATACTATGCGTGCATAGTAAAATTCAAATTATTATTTTTATCTTCGTACACAAGAAAAAGACGTTTAAAGTAAATCATTTTTATATGAAAATATTAGTATGTATTAGTCATGTACCTGATACAACATCAAAGATTAATTTTACGGATAATGACACAAAGTTTGACACAAATGGTGTTCAATATGTGATTAATCCTAATGACGAATTTGGTCTAACACGTGCCATGTGGTTTAAAGAAAAGCAAGGTGCCAGTGTAGACGTTGTCAATGTTGGTGGACCAGAAACTGAGCCAACATTAAGAAAAGCGTTAGCCATAGGAGCCGATTCTGCCATAAGAGTAAACACACCAGCTACCGATGGTTATGCTGTGGCTAAACAATTAGCTAAAGTAGTAAATGATGGTGGTTATGACTTAGTTATTGCAGGTAGAGAATCTATTGATTATAATGGTAATATGGTACCAGGAATGTTGGCAGCTATGATTGATGCCAATTTTGTAACCAATTGTATCAGTCTTGAGGTTGATGGTACAAGCGCTAAAGCTACTAGAGAAATTGATGGAGGTAAAGAAACCGTAAGCACATCGCTACCTTTAGTCATTGGTGGTCAAAAAGGTTTGGTTGAGGAAAGTGATTTGCGTATACCAAATATGAGAGGTATTATGATGGCTCGTAAAAAGCCATTATCTGTTGTAGAACCAACAGAGACTAACGCAGAAACTAATGTAGTAAGTTTTGAAAAGCCAGCTCCAAAAGGTGCTGTTAAATTAGTTGATGCCGATAATATTGATGAATTAGTAAGTTTACTTCATAACGAAGCTAAAGTTATCTAATATGTCATTTCTGCGAAGGCAGAAATTTACTAATAAATTATAATAAAATAGATTCTTGCTTTGGCAGGAATGAAAAAATTAAAAGTTATGTCAATTCTAGTATATACAGAATCCGAAAACGGAAAATTAAAAAAGGCAGCGTTAGAAGTGGTGTCATACGCTAAAGCTGTTGCAGACCAAATGGGTACCTCAGTAACCGCTGTCGCTGTTAATGCCGATAACGCAGAAACACTTGGTAACTACGGTGCGTCTAAAGTACTTTTGGTTAAAGACGAATCTATACAAGCATTCAATGCTAAAAAATATGCAGCTATTTTAGAAAGTGCCGCAAAAAATGAAGGCGCAAAAGTTGTAGTAGTTAGCGCAAGTGCAAATAGTAAATATTTAGCACCTTTATTGGCTGTTGGGTTAGGTGCAGGTTATGTCTCTAATGTCGTGGCAGCGCCATCTAGCGTGTCACCATTTACAGTAAAACATTCTACGTTTACAAATAAAGCTTTTGCGAATACAGAAATTACAACCGATGTGAAAATTGTAGGTTTATCTAATAATTCTTTTGGATTAGTAGAGTCTGATGGTAGTGCTTCTGTTGAAGATTTTTCTCCTTCAGTACCAGAATCTGGCGTTACTGTAGAGTCTGTAGATAAGGCTACGGATAAAGTGAGTATTGCTGATGCTGAAATTGTAGTATCTGGTGGACGAGGCTTAAAAGGTCCTGAGAATTGGGGAATGGTTGAGGAATTAGCAGAAGTTTTAGGTGCAGCTACCGCATGTTCTAAACCAGTATCTGATTTAGGTTGGAGGCCACATAGCGAGCATGTTGGGCAAACAGGTAAACCAGTAGCATCTAATTTATATATTGCTATTGGGATTTCTGGAGCAATTCAGCATTTGGCAGGTATCAATTCTTCAAAAGTAAAAGTCGTTATCAATACAGATCCTGAAGCACCGTTTTTTAAGGCTGCAGACTACGGAGTTGTTGGAGATGCGTTTGAAGTTGTACCAAAATTAATCGAAAAATTAAAAGCTTTTAAAGCAGCAAACGCATAATTTTATTACCTTGTAGTCTTCAATACCAAATTGTATTATGAAGATAAGGTATTAATAAGGACTGTTTAAATTTAGAAACTCTCTTGTGGACTTGCATTTTATAATGCGTCACAAGAAAATTAGCCAAATCTGCTCAATGCAGTTGGTAAAGTCCAAATTTAAACAGTTCTTTGTGTTTTATAAATTATGAGTTTAGTTCGTTTAAATATCAAAGGCATTTCTTATAGTCAAACCCAGAATGGTGCCTATGCTTTAATTCTTAATGAAGTTGATGGTGACCGAAAATTACCAATAGTTATTGGTGCCTTTGAAGCACAATCTATTGCTATAGCTTTGGAAAAAGAAATTCGTCCTCCACGTCCTTTAACTCACGATTTATTTAAAAACTTCTCAGATAGATTCGATATTGTTGTTAAGCAAGTTATTATTCATAAGTTGGTGGATGGAGTTTTCTATTCAAGTTTAATTTGCGAACGCGATAAAATTGAAGAAATTATCGATGCGAGAACAAGTGATGCCATTGCCTTGGCTTTACGTTTTCAAGCCCCTATATTTACCTATAAAAATATATTGGATAAAGCAGGAATCTATCTTAAAGTCAATCCTAAAAAGGAAGACGAAGAAGACCAAGATAGCATTCTTGTTGATGATCTTATTGTCGAAGAAATTGAAGCAGCTTCAGCTGAACAAGAAGGCTATAAAAATAAATCTCTCACAGAACTTAATGCACTCTTAGAAGAAGCGGTAAATAATGAAGATTATGAATTAGCTGCTAAAATAAGAGATGAAATTTCTAAACGCTAACTAACACTTTATTACATATGAATCAGTTTTTCAAGGCTTTTCTGGCTATATTTCTTGCGCTTTCGTCAACAACAGCTCAGGAACTTGAAAAAACATGGGAGTCTACATCTTCCGAAAGCAACTATTCTACATTAGAATTTAATCAAGGTGAGTTTAATTTCTCTTCAAAATCGGCTAATGATTTAGAAGGGGATTATATGTATCAAAATAACTTATTGGTATTGTATCTCAACGATTCTTTAAATTCTATTAAACGTTACAAAATCTCAGAACTTACAGATTCTACCTTAGTGTTTTCGGGTCATAATATGCGTTATAACTTGGTGGCTGCTAAAGAAACAGTACAGGAGGAGGTTGCTACTACTAGTGTGGTTAACGATAATATTATTCCCAATCAAGGTTTCTCTTTTAATAGTTTGTGGCGAGGGATTTTAGGTATGGCATCGTTAATTCTTATCGCATTTTTATTTAGTAGTAATCGTAAAGCTATTAACTGGAAAACAGTTGGGATTGGACTATTATTTCAATTAATTATAGCTATTGGTGTCTTAAAAATCGATTTTGTAAAAACAGCTTTTGAGTTTATTGGTCAAGGCTTTATTGCCATCTTAGGGTTTACGCAAGCAGGTAGCGAATTCTTATTTGGTGGTATGTTAGATATTAATTCATTTGGATTTATCTTTGCTTTTCAAGTACTGCCAACAATTATATTTTTCTCAGCTTTAACATCAGTGCTGTTTTACTTAGGACTGATTCAAAAAGTGGTAAAAGGTATGGGATGGTTATTGTCTAAAGTTTTAGGTATTTCTGGTCCAGAAAGTTTAAGTGTTGCTGGTAATATTTTCTTAGGGCAAACTGAAGCTCCTTTGCTGATAAAGGCTTATTTAGAAAAAATGAATAAGTCTGAAATTCTCCTTGTTATGATTGGTGGTATGGCTACGGTAGCAGGTGCTGTATTAGCGGCATATATAGGTTTCTTAGGAGGTGAAGACGAAGCTTTACAATTATTTTATGCAAAACATTTATTAGCCGCTTCTGTTATGGCAGCTCCTGGTGCTATTGTAATTTCAAAAATATTATTTCCGCAAACAGAAAAAGTGAATACAGATGTAGCGGTATCTCAAGAAAAAATAGGATCTAATATCTTAGAAGCCATTGCTAATGGAACCACTGAAGGTTTAAGATTAGCTGTGAATGTTGGTGCCATGTTGTTGGTTTTTGTTGCTTTTATAGCTATGATCAACGGGATATTAGGTGGTATAGCAGGATATGATGGTATTGTTATTGAAAAATGGAATGTGAATTGGCATTTTACATCTTTGAATGAAATTATTGCGGCCAACACAGTGTATGATAGCTTGTCTTTAGAATTTCTTTTAGGCTATTTATTTGCACCATTAATGTGGTTAATAGGAGTGGCTTCTGAAGATATGGCTTTAATGGGGCAATTGCTAGGAATTAAATTAGCAGCTAGTGAGTTTATTGGCTATATACAGTTAGCAGATTTAAAAAATGCAGCAAATGCTACACACCTTACTTACGAAAAGTCGATAATTATGGCGACTTATATGCTATGTGGTTTTGCAAATTTTGCGTCCATTGGTATCCAAATTGGAGGGATAGGATCATTGGCACCAGGTCAACGTACACAATTATCTAAATTTGGAATGAAAGCATTAATCGGAGGTACGCTGGCGTCTTTAATTTCTGCAACTATTGCAGGTATGATTATTGGTTAAAAGCCTCATCAATTCCCAAGGAGGAACGTAAGCATTCGTAATTTATTTGTTAATAAATATCTGATCTCTGTTATGATTTGTTTTAAGTCAATGAGATTGCTTAAATTCGTTCCTATAAAATTTTATTAAACACAATACAGTTTCTTCTCTTTTGGAAGACTGAATAAAGGCTTTATGAAACAATACCACGACTTAGTAAAACACGTTTTAGCAGAAGGTAACGAAAAAGGAGATAGAACAGGAACTGGTACCATCAGCGTTTTTGGTTACCAAATGCGTTTCGATTTGAGTGAGGGTTTCCCAATGGTTACAACAAAAAAACTCCATCTAAAATCTATTATTTACGAATTGCTTTGGTTTTTAAAAGGAGATACTAACACCCAATATTTAACCGAAAATGGTGTTAGAATCTGGAACGAATGGGCAGATGAAAACGGTGATCTTGGACCTGTATATGGACATCAATGGAGAAATTGGGCTAGTGAAGATATAGATCAGATTAAAGAAGTTATTGCCACCTTAAAGAACAATCCAAATAGTCGTAGAATGCTGGTTTCAGCTTGGAACCCTTCAGTTTTACCTGATACTTCTAAATCGTTTGCTGAGAATGTTGCTAATGGAAAAGCGGCCTTACCACCATGTCATGCTTTTTTTCAGTTTTATGTGGCTAATGGCAAATTATCTTGTCAACTCTACCAACGTAGTGCAGATATATTTTTAGGTGTCCCTTTTAATATTGCATCTTACGCCTTGTTTACAATGATGATGGCCCAAGTCTGTGGTTACGAGGCAGGTGAATTTATCCACACCTTTGGGGATGCTCATATTTATAATAATCATAAGGAGCAACTAGAGTTACAATTATCTAGAGAGCTTAGGCCTTTGCCAAAAATGATTCTGAATCCAGAAGTAAAAGATATTTTCGATTTTAAATTTGAAGATTTTACACTGGTCGATTATAATCCACATCCACATATTAAAGGTAAAGTGGCAATCTAAATTTCCATAATGAGACACCTATTTTTTATAGTTACTTTCTTTTGCGGCTTATGTTTAAGTGCACAAGATATTGATAACGCAACCTACCCTGTTTATAAAGGTTGTAGTAAAGAATTAAATTTTGAAGAAACAAAACAGTGCACTTCAGATAAAATTATAGATTATATTAAGGTTAGTTTTAATTATGAACTCGCCGATAAAGTGTTTCCAACGGCATTAACAACCAAGTTTCTTGTAGAATTCACCATTAATAAGAAAGGAAAAACAGAGCAAATAAATGTAAAAGCACATCATAAAGCGATTGCAGTAGATGTTATTCAGTTAATAAAGCGGATGCCAAAATTTAAAGTTCCAGGGACTAGCAACGGCGAACCTTCAGAGACGCGCTTTAGTGCTTTAATGACTATTAGGTTATTAGGCTAAGCGAGTAAAGGTATACACCTAATAAAAGAAATATTATGTAAAAAGAAAGGGCTTTCAAAATAAAGAGAGCCCTTTTTATATAATGCTATTTAATTGCGATGTCTTATAAAGTGATAACACAATTTTCTTCTCCTGCATAGGCGTTAAATGCATAAGAATCCGCTTGATCATCATTAGTATACGTACCATCTATAAGATATCTAAATTCGTAAGATGCGTCTTTTGCTAAATCTAGAGTACCTTTAAATGTACCGTTTTTTAATTTCTTTAATTCAGTAGCTTCAGTATTCCACTCATTAAAAGTTCCAACAACCGCTACACTTTTTGCCTCTTCTGCAGGTACAGAAAATGTTACCTTACAAACGGGCTTACTCTTTAAATACTGTTTTTTAATTGCCATAATGATATAAAATATAGATTTATGTATAGTACAAAAGTATAAAAGAAATCGATGATTATTTTTGTTAAATCCTTAAAAACTAAATAATTATCAATTTCTTAATCTAGGATTTAATTTTTGTTTAAGAATATAAAATATATAGGCTTAAATTATTGTATTAATAACAGGAGTTGGTGTTGCTTTACTGTTGATTATCAGTTATTTCGTTTTAATTGAAGAAGAATTACTAATCTCTTGAAATCCCAATAACAATTTTCTAAAAAAACAAGTATCTTTATCTTATTAAATCACGATTATGTTTGGCAAAAAGAAGCAAGCAACGACAATAGATAAAGACCAGTTAGAGCTCATTGAAAATGCGCAAAAACGTATTAAACAAAAGAAGCGTTTATATATTCACTTTGTCATTTTTTTAATTGGTGCCTTATTTTTAATACTAGCAAACACGGTTTTAAAAATTGGAGAAACATTTAGACCTGCTGGAGTTGATTGGTTTGTGTATGCTATCTTAGTTTGGTTTTTTCTGTTTATCTACCATTTTATTAGTGTGTTTATTACGCATAAATTTATGGGCAAAGATTGGGAGAAACAACAGTTAGAAAAATTGGTGAGCCAACAAGAGAATCGCATAGAAAAGTTAAAACAAAATTTAATCAAAGAAGAAACTAAAATTGCACAAACCCAAGCTTATACAGAAGTGAAAGACAAAACCGATACACATCAAAAAAAAAAGACATCTGAATTAACGATTATCGTAGCAGCAGGCGAGGATAATGCCATAGGTAAAGACAACGATTTAATTTGGCATCTCAGTGATGACCTTAAACACTTTAAATCTTTAACAAATGGGCATCATATTATAATGGGGAGAAAAACGTTTGAAAGCTTCCCAAAACCGTTGCCAAATCGTACACATATTGTTATTACAAGACAAACCGACTATAAAGTGCCGAGTGGTGTTATTGTTGTAAATTCGCTTAACGATGCATTAGATGCAGCTAGATCTGATAAACAACCGTTTGTAATTGGCGGAGGCGAAATTTACAAGCAAGCAATGCCTTTAGTAGATAAGCTTGAAATAACACGTGTCCACGCCGAGTTTGATAATGCCGATACGTTTTTTCCAGAAATAGATAAAACAAAATGGCAAGAGGTTAGTAGAACTACACACGATGCTGATGAAAAGCATGCTTATGCATTTTCATTTATAACATATCTAAAGATATAAGAAAATGAAATTTATACAGTATTTGTTTTTTACAGTATTTGTTTTTCTTAAAATGACAGCCAAAAAAACACCCTAAATTTGAAAGAAGTTAGGGTGTTTTTTTGATTTGTATTGCGATAATCCAATTAAACTTCAAAAGCAGCTTTTACTTTATCAACATAATCTAACTTTTCCCATGTAAATAATTCTACATCTAAAGTTATAGGTTCACCGTTAGGTTGTTCAAATGATTTACGCACTACTTCATGCTGTCTCCCCATGTGTCCATATGCAGCAGTTTCGCTATACATTGGCTGACGTAGCTTTAAACGCTCTTCAATAAAAGCTGGTCGCATATCAAATAAATTTTCAACTGTTTTAGCAATTTCACCATCTGTTAAATTAAAATGACAAGTACCATAGGTATCTATAAAAATACCCATAGGTTTAGCAACACCAATAGCATAAGAAACTTGTACTAAAACTTGGTCGCATAAACCTGCTGCAACTAAATTTTTAGCAATATGTCTGGTTGCGTATGCTGCACTACGGTCTACTTTACTTGGGTCTTTTCCTGAAAAAGCACCACCTCCGTGTGCCCCTTTTCCTCCATAGGTATCAACAATAATTTTTCTACCAGTTAAACCTGTATCTCCGTGTGGTCCTCCAATAACAAACTTACCCGTTGGGTTAATGTGATAGGTTATATCATCATTAAATAATTGCTGAATATGTTCAGGTAATTTAGCGATGACTCTAGGAATTAAAATGTCGATAATATCCTTTCTAATTTTGGCTAACATTACATCATCAGTATCAAACTCATCATGTTGTGTAGACACTACAATAGCATCAATACGTTGTGGTACATTATCGTCACTATATTCTATAGTAACCTGGCTTTTAGAATCTGGACGTAAATAGGTAATATCATTATTTTCACGACGCAGCTCTGCTAACTCTTTTAATATCCTATGAGATAAGTCTAAAGCCAAAGGCATAAAGTTTTCCGTTTCGTTAGTGGCATAACCAAACATCATTCCTTGGTCACCAGCACCTTGCTCTTCTTTAGTAGCTCTGTCTACACCACGATTAATCTCTTCAGACTGCTCATGGATTGCAGAAAATACTCCACAAGAATTACCGTCAAACATATAGGCGCTTTTGGTATACCCAATTTTGTTTATGGTATCCCTTGCAATTTTTTGCACGTCGAGATAGGTGTTCGATTTTACTTCACCTGCAAGTACAACCTGTCCTGTGGTTACTAAGGTTTCACATGCAACTTTAGATTCTGGGTCGAAAGCTAAAAAGTTATCGATTAGAGCATCACTAATTTGATCTGCTACTTTGTCTGGGTGTCCTTCAGATACACTTTCTGAAGTAAATAAATATGGCATAAGTCCTATTTGTTTAGGTTATATTTAATCAACGAAAAATTTTAGATTGCTTGGTCGCTAGAGAAGTAGTATCCTTACTGCTTTAGCATTTTTTGTTTCAGCTGAAGTTAATTCAGCGTCAGAGGTTGCAATCAGAACAAATTTTTCCTCTCAAATTTGAAGGTACAAAAGTAGAAAAATTATATTGAAAGCAATTTTATTTCAGTTTTTTTATGATTTAATTTGGTTTTTGAATTATTTTGGAAGCTTATATTAATTATGACGTTTAAGAGATATCTTTCCTTATCATAATCGCAATAGAGACTAGAAGGTTTACTTGGTGGTTAATTTGAAGTATAGTTTTTGAAAATGAGCTGTTTCTAAATCGATGTTTTTTAAGTTTCTATGGTCCTTAATCGTTATTTTTGTAAAAAACGAGTTATGAAACTAGTGTATATTCTATTCCCTCTTGTCATATTGACATGTTTATTTAATTGTAGTTCTAACGATTCTAATGAAGAGGTTGTTGAAGAGAATTTGGAGTTAACGGCAGTTTCAGAATTTTCTGCAAATAGTGAATCCCAGTCTATTTATGTAATCTCTAATTTAGAGTGGATGGTTGAAGATAATTCTAGTTGGATTTCTACAACACCAAATAGTGGAACTAATAATGGATTGATTGCAATTTCTGTAGACGAGAATTTAACTGAAAGTAACCGTTCAGGAGTTGTAACGGTTTCAGGTGGCAGTGTATCAAGACAACTTACCGTGACACAACGAGCATTTGAAGAAGGTTTAGGTGAATTAGACCCTAATAAATCACCTTCAGAAAATTTCGATTTATCAACTTGGAATTTAAGTATTCCTGAAGATCAAGGAAATGGTACAGCGACCACAATAACGGTGAGTCAAATAAATAACAACTATGAAAATTCCAACTATTTTTACACTGCAGAAGATGGAGGTATGGTGTTTAAATGTCCCGTAGATGGTTTTAGAACTTCAGAAAATACAAGTTATACCAGAGTAGAACTTCGCGAAATGCTTAGAGGTACAAATACTAGCATTAGTACGCAAGGAGTCAATGGTAATAACTGGGTATTTGGCTCTGCACCTGAGACAGATAAATTAGCTGCGGCAGGTTATGATGGAGAAATGACTGCTACGCTTGCCGTAAACCATGTAACTACTACAGGAAATAGTAATCACCAAGGTAGAGTCATCATTGGGCAGATCCACGCTAATAATGACGAACCTGTACGTATTTATTATAGAAAATTGGTGAACAATACATTGGGTTCAATTTATTTTGCTCACGAACCTACCGATGGAAATGGTGAGGAACAATGGTACGAAATGATTGGATCTAGAAGTAGTAGTGCGTCTAATCCTTCTGACGGCATTGCGCTGAACGAAGTTTTTACTTATAATATTAAGGTGGTTGCTGATGTTTTAACAGTGACAATTAGTAGAGAAGGAAAACCAGATATTGTTGAAACAGTAAATATGGTTAACAGTGGTTTTAATGTTGGTGGACAGTATATGTATTTTAAAGCAGGCGTGTATCAAGGAAACAACTCTGGAGAGGATGATGACTACGTACAAGCAACATTTTATGCTTTAGAAAAAACACACACTACAAATTAGCATAACGATTTTAAAATACTTATAATAGCATAATGCTGTCAAAGAAAACAAAATACGGAATTAAAGCTTTAGTGCATCTAGCACGACAAGAAGATAGGCAACCTGTTCAGATATCTACGATATCCACATCAGAGAATATATCTCGAAAATTTCTAGAAAGTATTTTACTTACACTAAGAAAAAACGGTATCCTCGGCTCAAAAAAGGGTAAAGGCGGTGGTTATTATTTATTAAAGGATCCTAAAGAAATTCCGATGACCACTGTGATGCGCCTATTAGAAGGACCGATTGCAATGGTGCCTTGTGTAAGCTTAAATTTTTACGAAAAATGCGCCGATTGTATAGATGAAGAGACCTGTGCAGTAAATAAACTAATGCTTCAGGTTCGAGATAATACTTTAGAAATATTCAGAAATACAACCTTGGCCGATTTGTCTAATTAGTACATTCTTATTTTTTTAATCTTTTTTTTTCAAAATAAATAGGCTCTAAACTATAATAAATTTATATGTTTGCATTATCCTATTAAATCTATAGGGTAGTAGTGTTAGGAAATTAATAGTAATAATATGATGCGTATTACAAGTAGAGGTATGTTTTTATAAAATAAATAAAGGGGGCTTCTACACCTCAATAAAATATTAAGCGAAGCATGGTAAAAACAAGAAAGAAGACTTGTAATTCATTAGTTACGGTAACAATTTCTTAATAGATTACAGGTATTTGAGCTTTGGCATTAATAATCGGAGGTATAGAAATCGTGTCTAAAAAGGTACTTTATTTTTATAACGAGCGCACATGGACTAAAATAAAATGGAAAAAATGATTAACATAGATATTGACGTTTGGAACAAAAAATTGAGAGATAAAACTCCCGATGAAATTGCGGAATGGGCATTACGGCTATCAGATAATAGAATCGTAACCACAAGTTTCGGAATTTATTCTTCTGTTTTGTTAAGTACAATGTCTAAACTAGATAAAGATATAAGAGTGGTTTGGTGCGATACCTTGTACAACCAACCAACAACTTACCAGCATGCCGATCATTTAATTAAAAAGTATAATCTTAATATTCTAAAATATCAAAGTCTATATACCAAGGAAGAAATTGATTCTACAATAGGATTGCCAAGTTTAGAAGATGATAACCATGCTATTTTTTCTGAAGCTGTGAAATTAGAGCCTTTTAGAAGAGCCTTAAAAGAGCAAAATCCAGATGTATGGTTTACTAATATTAGAGTAAGACAAACGGAATATCGGGACAAAAAAGACATTTTAAGTTATAGCAAAGATGGTATTCTTAAAGTGAGCCCGTTTTACTATTGGAGTGATGCAGATTTAGATAAATATATAGAAGATAATAACTTAGCTAAAAATAACTATTATTTCGATCCTATAAAAGCACTTCTCAATAGAGAATGTGGTATACATTTTCAATAAATAAATGAAAATAAAAGAGGCTACCAATAGCTATATAATTATGCTTTAAAATCCTATAAAATCTATAGGAATAATATATTTAAAATTATGCAAAGTTTCCGAACCGAATTAGAAAATCCAGTAGTTGAAAAAGATATTCTTGAATTAGCACATAAAATTGAGCTTTTTCGAAATGGAAAAATTGACGAGGAAAAATTTAGAAGCTTACGGTTAGCTAGAGGCATTTATGGTCAGCGTCAAGAAGGCGTGCAAATGATTAGAATTAAATTGCCATATGGTAAAGTTTTAAGTCATCAATTGCGTCGTATAGCTGAAGTTTCAGATGAGTATTCTAGAAGTCGTTTACATATTACTACGCGTCAAGATATTCAAATACATTACGTAGATATTAATAGAACTCCAGAACTTTGGGCCGAATTAGAGCGCGATGAGGTTACAATTAGAGAGGCATGTGGTAATACCGTAAGGAACGTTACCGCAAGTGAAACAGCTGGTATTGATATTAACGAACCATTTGATGTATCTCCTTATGCAGACGCGTTATTTAAGTTCTTTTTACGAAACCCAATATGTCAAGAAATGGGAAGGAAATTTAAGGTTTCTTTTTCAGCTTCAGAGGAAGATACAGGGTTGTCTTATATGCACGATTTAGGTTTTATTGCCAAAATTAACAATGGAGTTAAAGGATTTAAAGTGATGTTGGGTGGTGGTTTAGGATCACAACCAAGACATGCCGATTTGTTTTACGAATTTCTTCCATCAGATAAAATAATCCCTTTAATGGAGGGAGTATTAAGAGTATTTGATCGTTATGGAGAGCGCAAAAGTAGAGCGAAAGCACGACTAAAGTTTTTATTAAAGGATATTGGATTAGAGGCTTTTAAAATTTTGATTGAAGAGGAGCAAAATGCCATAGCCTTTAAATCCGTCACTATTGATGATGCTAATTACAAGGTTTCTAAACCGGTTACGGTCACTGCCCCAAATGTTGAAATTAAAGATATTGAGGCCTATAATTTATGGAAATCTACCAATGTAATTCCTCAAAAACAACACGGTTATGTGGCTATAGGAATTAAGGTCTTATTAGGAGATTTTTACACCGACAAAGCGCGTTTATTGGCTGATTTAGTTGAGCAATATGCAGCTGGTGAAATTAGGTTAAGCTTGCGGCAAAACATCTTAGTTCCTTTTGTAAAAGAAGATTTGTTACCGTTTTTCTATATAGAGTTAAAAAAGTTGGGCTTCGTAGAGGCTGGTTATAATAAAGCTGTAGATATTACAGCATGTCCTGGTACTGATACTTGTAACTTAGGGATTGCAAGTAGTACTGGGATAGCCCAAGAACTTGAGCGTGTTATAAAAACAGAGTATCCACAATATCTAGAAAATTCTGATTTGGTAATTAAAATCAGTGGATGTATGAATGCTTGTGGGCAACACAATATGGCAAATATCGGTTTTCAAGGGATGTCTATCCGTACAAAAGATAAGCTAGTTGCTCCAGCATTACAAGTTTTGTTAGGCGGTGGAAATTTAGGTAACGGCAAGGCGTATTTCGCTGATAAAGTGGTTAAAATTCCAAGTCGAAGAGGTCCAGAAGCATTACGTAGAATATTAGATGATTTTGAAACCCATGCTGAGGGAAAGCAGTTTGTAGACTATTACAACGAAAAAGGGGAAAAGTATTTTTACCATTTATTAACCGATTTGTCGAATACGGATAATTTAACGCAAGACGACTTTATAGATTGGGGAACAAATGAGCAATATGTAAAAGCCATAGGAGTTGGAGAATGTGCTGGTGTAGTTATCGATTTAATTGCCACATTGTTTTTAGAAAGTGAAGAAAAAATTCAAGAATCTAAAACCGCATATAATAATAGCGTGTATTCAAGTGCAATATATGAAGCATATCGTTCAATGGTAAATTCGGCCAAAGCCATTTTACTTTCAGAAAATATAAGTACCAACACACAAGCTGGTATCATTAAACAATTTGATGAACTATTTGTTGACACTCATAAAATAGATTTAGGAGGCTCATTTTCTGATATTGTTTATCAAATTAAAGTTTATCCTCCAACTAAGGATTTTGCCAGTAATTATATAAACGCCGCAGAGGAGTTTTTAAAACGTCTTAGAGCTTTTAGAGATACTAAGATTGTGAATTAAAGATAGGAGTATGACACCAAAATTAACCGTAGTAGGAGCAGGACCAGGAGATACAGATTTAATTACTGTAAAAGCGATTAAGGCAATAAAATCGGCTAATGTAATTTTATATGATGCATTAGTGAATGTTGAATTATTAGAATATGCATCACCACATACTGAATTAATTTTTGTTGGAAAACGAAAAGGCTGTTATGCTTACCAACAAAATCAAATTAACGAGTTAATTGTAGAACGCGCATTAAGATTTGGCCACGTAGTGCGGTTAAAAGGTGGTGATCCTTTTGTATTTGGTCGAGGTGCAGAAGAACTAGATTATGCTAAAGCATATGCGATAGAAGTTGCTGTTGTGCCTGGTATTTCATCGTCTGCAGCAGTCCCTGCATATCAAGGTATTCCTTTAACTAAACGCAATGCGGCTGAAAGTTTTTGGGTCATTACAGGTACTACAAAATCACATCAAATTTCAGGGGATATAGCTTTGGCTGCTCAATCTACAGCGACCGTCGTTATTTTAATGGGTATGAGTAAGCTCTCAGAAATTGTCCAAATATTTTCAAATGAGGGGAAGTCTGAGACAGCTATTGCGATAATTCAAAATGGTACTAGACCTAATGAGAATGTTGGTATTGGTACAATTTCTAATATCAAATCTATTGTTAAAGCAAAGCAGCTCTCTAATCCTGCTATTATCATAATTGGAGAGGTAGTAAATCAGCGCGTAGATTTAACAGATATTTATAATAAAGCGAATTTGGCGCAGTATAACACACAGAAGCAAATAGCCTAACAATGGAACGAAATAATTTATATCCCATTTTTTTAAAGCCTAAAAACCTTAAGATACTCATTGTTGGAGGTGGTTATGTAGCAGAAGAAAAATTAACCTTTCTATTAAAATCTAGTCCAGATGCCAACGTTACTATGGTGGCGCCAATGTACAGAGAAGAAACAATTAAAATCGCGGATAGAGGAGATGTAAATCGTGTTGTAGACGTTTATAAAACAGACTATTTAAAAGAGCATCATATGGTCATTGCAACAACGGATCAACCCGAAATTAATATTCAGATTTACAAGGATTGTCGGTTACAACATAAGCTGGTAAATGTAGCAGATAATCCACCATATTGCGATTTTTATATGGGAGGAATTGTCACCAAGGGCAATGTTAAAGTAGCCATATCTACTAATGGTAAATCACCAACAACAGCAAAACGATTACGTCAGTTTTTTGAAGATGTAATACCAGAAAATATCGATGATTTAGTAAAGAATCTCAATATATACAGAAAAACAATTAAAGGAGACTTTGAACAAAAAGTTGAAAAATTAAACGAATTCACTAAAGGTTTAGTCGAAAAAATGTAGAATATGATTACAACAGATATACTTATTATAGGAGCAGGACCAACAGGTTTATTTACAGTATTTGAAGCTGGATTGTTAAAATTAAAGTGCCATTTAATTGATGCATTGCCCCAACCTGGTGGTCAATGTTCCGAATTGTATCCCAAAAAACCGATTTATGATATTCCAGGGTTTCCAGAAATTTTAGCAGGAGACTTAACTTCAAATTTGCTAGAACAAGGCAAGCAGTTTCAGCCTGGTTTTACCCTCGGTGAACGTGCAGAAACTATAGAAACTTTAGAAGATGGTAGTTTTATTGTTACAACAAATAAAGGCACCAAGCATCACGCTCCAATTATAGCTATTGCTGGTGGTTTAGGTAGTTTTGAGCCTAGAAAACCACAATTAGAAAATATAGATAAGTACCAAGACAAAGGCTTAGCATATTTTATTAAGGATCCAGAAGTTTATCGCGATAAAAAAGTAGTGATAGCAGGAGGAGGCGACTCTGCATTAGACTGGAGTATTTTCTTAGCAGATGTGGCTTCAGAAGTAACCTTAGTACATAGACGAAATGAATTTAGAGGGGCTTTAGATTCTGTAGAACGCGTCCAAGAATTAAAATTGCTTAATAAAATAAACATTATTACTCCAGCCGAAATTACAGGTTTATATGGAGAGGATAAAATTGAAGGAGTCGCTGTTACTAAAAATGGTGACACTAAGGTTTTAGAAGCAGATGCATTTATACCGCTTTTTGGCTTATCTCCAAAATTGGGACCTATTGGAGATTGGGGACTTGAGATAGAAAAAAATGCCATTAAGGTAAATACATTAGATTACCAGACTAATATTCCGGGAATTTATGCCATAGGTGATGTCAATACTTACGAAGGAAAATTAAAGTTAATTCTTTGTGGTTTTCACGAAGCAACCTTAATGTGTCAATCCGCTTATAAAAGACTTAACCCAGGAAAGAAATTTGTTTTAAAATACACTACAGTTAGTGGAGTAAATGGATTCGATGGTTCACGGAAAGAATCACCAAAGGCAGTTGTTAAGGCAATTGTGTAATGCAAGGTATTACCTTATTTATTACGGACAGAAATGGTAATTTATCTACCTTTTTGGAACCTACTGATTTGGTCATGAATGTCATGGGAGTTATACGCTCCTATGATTTAGGTGCGAGAGGGTACAATTGGTAACTGTGGTGGTATGGCCATGTGGGCTTCATGCCAATGTTATATCAATTCAACGCATAACTTAGCGGCTATGGAAGGTGAGGAGGAAGCTATGTTATCTGAAGCTTTTAATGTTATAGAGAATAGCCGGTTGAGTTGTCAGATTACGGTGTCATAGGTTTTAAATAACTTAAAAATAGTGTTGGATCTAGAATCTTAAGATCAAATTAAATACGTAACAATTTCTTAGGTTTTAATTAACAAAAGAGTCTGTATTTAGTGAGATATTTGCACCGTAGAATTAAGCCCTTTATCATGAAAATATTAAACAAATATAAATCAGATTTTAGATTTGTATTGCAACTATTGGCTCTAACAGCGATATCATTATTCGCTACTTTATTTATATAAAGCTTAGCGCTGATATAGGCTTCTAATTGTAATTATTGACTATTTTAGCACCTCAATAATTGCCAATGAGAAATCTATTATGTACCATTATTATATTCTTCTCTGTAGTACTCTATGGACAAGAAAAAAAGCATAGTACGTATTTTGATCTCAATTATTTTGGAGGCAATATAGCCCTTCATAATAATAGTATTCTTCATTTAATAAAGGGGCATCCTGAAGGTTTTATATTTAGTTGGAACCAAAAAACGTTTGGTAACCAAGCTTGGCAACAGCGGTTTAACTATCCAGATTATGGAGCGTCTTTTATTTATCAAGATTTAAAAAACGAAATTTTAGGGACTAATATAGGGCTTTACGCACATTACAATTTCTATTTTTTTAAGCGAAATTTAATGTTACGACTTGGACAAGGCTTGGTGTACTCAACCCATCCATATGATAAAATTGAAAACCCAAAGAATATAGCATTTGGATCTGATATTTTAAGCTCCACTTATTTAATGGTGAATTATAAGAAGGACAGACTCTTTAATCGTTTTGGGCTGCAAACAGGTTTGTCTTTAATTCATAGTTCTAATGCCAATGTTAAAGCACCTAATACTAGTGTTAATATTATAGCTTTTAATTTGGGAGTAACTTATCATTTAGATATGGAAGATCCTGAATATAAAAATGTAGTTGAAAACGGGAAGTTTACAGAAAAGGTGAAATATAACCTTGCGTTTAGAACCGGAATTAATGAAAGTGATATTATCGGAAGTGGGCAGTTTCCATTTTATGTCGTATCTGCATATGCTGATAAACGCTTAAGCCATCTTAGTGCTATCCAATTTGGAGCAGACATGTTTTTTTCAAACTTTTTAAAGGAATTAATTTATTACGAATCGGTTGCATTTCCTGAAGAACAAGTTAGTGGAGATGAGGATTATAAACGTGTGGGACTATTTTTAGGACACGAATTATTTATAAATAAAATATCGATAGAAACACAATTGGGTTATTATATATATTATCCATACGATTTTGAAGGTAGAACTTATATAAGAATTGGTTTAAAACGGTATTTCGGGAAAAAGTTATTTGCTGCTGTTACCTTAAAATCACATGCTGCAAAGGCAGAAGCCGTAGAATTTGGAGTGGGTGTAAGGTTATAAAAGCCCATAAACTTTAAGAGTATCGATATCCCATAAGATTAAAGTAATATGAAAAGAATACATATTTGCGTTTTTACGTTTTTTATGCTTTTTGCTTGTAATAGTGAAGATGCTAACGATTGTTTTCAAACCTCAGGAAACTTAATTCAGCAAGCTATCACTGTACCAAGTTTTAAACGTATTATTGTTCATAGAGATATCGAAGTGATTATAAAAGAGGCTCCAAACTATAAAGTTACTGTTGAAACTGGTCAAAATTTAATGAACGATGTTAAGGTAGAAGTTTTAGGCGACCAATTGGTGTTAACTGATAGTAATTCATGCAACTTTGTTAGAGAGTATGGTATTACTAAAATATATGTTGAAACGCCAACACTGACAGAAATTAGATCGTCTACACAATACAACATTTCCTCAGATGGTGTTTTAAATTATGATATACTCAGTTTACTGTCTGAAGATTATAATGCAGAAAATGAATTTACAGTGGGAGATTTTAGACTTCAAATAAATTCAGAGACGCTTAATATTAGATCTAATAACCTTTCGTTTTATTACATTGATGGAGCTGTAGAGGATTTGTTTGTTGGATTTTATTCTGGTGACGGTCGTTTTGAAGGTGAAAATTTAATAGCTCAAAATGTTCAAGTTTATCATCGTGGTAGTAATGATATAATTGTAAATCCACAGGAAACCTTAACTGGAAGCCTGAGTGGTACAGGTGATTTAATTTCTGTTAATGAGCCAACAATGGTAGATGTTGAACGTATTTATACAGGGCAATTGTTGTTTCAATAGCAATAATGCTTTCTTTTAAAGCTAGTTATAAGCTAAAGCGCTTCCAGACGTTTTAGTGTAGATAAGGATAACAGCTCAAAAGACTTCTGTGTACAGTTTCTATTCTAATTAGTGAGTTCTTGAAATAAACTTTCTAAACTTGCATTCTTCTGATTAAGTTGTAGAATTTTTAATTCATTATCATGTGCAAAATCAAACACGTGAGAGCGCATATCTTCTTTGGTCGAAAAAGTGATTTCATATACAAAATTGTGTATATTTTTTACACTTTTTACCTTAGGTAGCCTTAGTAAGAAGGCATCTTCAACTCTATAGTCAAATTCAACAATTACAATTTGTTCTTGGCCTTCTCGTAGATCTTTTAGGTATTTGTCAGCAACCACTTCTCCTTTATTAATGATGATGACACGGTCGCACATCGCTTCAACTTCTTGCATAATATGAGTTGATAAAAACACAGTTTTCTCCTTTCCTATATTTCTAATTAAGTTTCTAATATCTACCAGTTGGTTAGGATCTAAACCTGTGGTAGGTTCATCTAAAATTAAAACATCAGGATTGTGTAATAAAGCATTCGCTAAACCAACACGTTGTCTGTAGCCTTTAGAGAGCTGGCCAATTTTCTTATGTGCTTCGGGTTTTAAACCGGTTAATTCTATGACTTTATCTATACGCGATTTTGGGGTGGCGTAAACGTTGGCGTTGAAATTTAAATATTCTTTAACGTATAAATCGGTGTAAAGCGGATTGTGTTCGGGCAGATACCCAACACTCTTTTGTACATTTTTCTTATCAGAGTTTACATCAAAACCATTTACAATAGCAGAACCGTCAGACGCATTTATATAGGTGGTTAAGATTTTCATCATAGTTGATTTTCCCGCTCCATTCGGGCCTAAAAAACCAACAATTTCAGCATCATTTACCTTAAAAGAAACGTTATTAAGTGCCTTCTGATCTTTATATAATTTGGTTATGTTTGAAACTTCGATTGACATACGGTTATAATTTATTCAAAAATAGGTATTTCCAAATATTGTATTGCAATTATTATTAATTCTTTAAAATAATAGAATTAACTCCAAAAAAACAAGGCAACAATTTTGATTTGCAAAAATAATAATTACATTAGCGACATAATTAAAGATTTCCACTGGTGTGGAAAATGAATATGAACATATCTAGAGCATATTATAACTGGTTTTATTTCTTTTTTAGCTAAAGGAACGAGACTGAGTATGTTTTATTTAAAAATATAGTTTTAAAGTCTCGATTTAATCGAGACTTTTTTTTATGTCAACTTTTAAAAGTTGAAGAATGTTAAGCTGATTTTAAAAGCGATAAAAGAGAATTATAAATTGTGGGCAAACCAATAGCAATACAAGGAATTAAGGGATCATTTCATCATGAAGTTGTACAGCATTATTTTAATGTTGAAGCTAATGTGGTAGAATGCATGAGTTTTGATAGTGTTATCGATACATTACTCAATAACCAATCAGATGATATTGTAATGGCTTTAGAAAATTCTATTGCAGGTTCTATTATACCTAATTATGCGCTAATTGATAATCACAATTTGAGTATTGTAGGTGAGTGTTATTTAGATATACAGCATAGCTTAATGGCTTTGAAGAACCAAACAATTGAAGAGATTTTAGAAGTGCATTCACATCCTATGGCTTTATTACAATGTAAAGTGTTTTTTAGAGAATACCCACATATTAAATTGGTAGAAGCTAAAGATACAGCAGATGTGGCTAAGCAGATTTCCGAACAAAATATTAAAGGCATTGCAGCGATTGCAAGTAAAAACGCAGCGCGATTATACGGACTTCATGTTTTGGCAGAAAGTATTCAAACTATAACACATAACGAAACACGTTTTGTAATTGTTAGACGCGAAAATAACCATACGGATAACAATGGAATCAATAAAGCATCATTAAAGTTTGAGTTAGATCATAAACGTGGCAGTTTAGCAGCAATATTAAATGTGTTGAGCGACTGCAAACTGAATCTTACTAAGATACAATCTTTACCAAAAATAGATACACCTTGGAAATATGCATTTTTTGTAGATGTTACATTTATAGATTATAAAGATTATGAGAAAGCCAAATCCATTATGGGTTTAATGGCTGAAAATTTTAAAATATTGGGAGAATATAAAAATGCCAAACTATGATAGAAGTTGCAAAACGTTTACAAAATGTAGAGGAATACTACTTTTCTAAAAAGTTGAGGGAAGTCGCACTTTTAAAATCGCAAGGTAAGCCAATTATTAATTTAGGAATTGGTAGTCCGGATTTAGAGCCACCTTTTAAAGCTTCTATGTTGCTTCAAGATAGTCTAGTAGAAGAAAAAGCGCATCAATACCAAAGTTACCAAGGTTTGCTTGAATTGAGAACAGCCATTTCAAATTTCTACAAAAACCACTATCAGGTAAATTTAAGCCCACAAACAGAGGTGTTACCTTTATTGGGAAGCAAAGAAGGTATAATGCATATTTCTATGGCCTTTTTAAATAAAGGAGATAAAGTATTAATTCCCAATCCTGGGTATCCTACATATGCCTCAGTAACGCAACTTTTAGAGGCTAAACCAGTTTATTATGATCTTAAAGAAGAAAATAATTGGGAACCAGATTTTGTGGCTTTAGAGCGCTTAAACCTAAAGCGTGTAAAAATTATGTGGATTAATTATCCGCATATGCCTACAGGAGCTAATGCAACCAATAAGTTTTATGATAAAGTTATTGCGTTTGGAAAACGACACAATATTCTAATCGTGAATGATAACCCTTATAGTTTTATTCTCAATGATAAACCTATAAGTATTTTAAGATACAAGGACGCTAAAGACGTGTGTTTAGAGTTAAACTCATTGAGTAAAACTTTTAATATGGCAGGATGGCGTGTAGGAATGTTAATGGGTAATTACGATTTTGTAGATGCCGTTTTAAGAGTTAAAAGCAATATGGATTCTGGTATGTTTTATGGTATACAAAAGGGAGCGATAGAAGCTTTAAAATGCTCAGAAATGTGGTTTAAGAGTCTAAATAGTGTGTACCAAAAACGTCGGGAGTTAGTTTGGAAATTGGCCAAAGGACTTAATTGTACATACGATGAACATGTCTCCGGATTGTTTGTTTGGGCAAAATTGCCAGCGCATTTAAAGTCCGAAGAATTTACAGATTTAGTACTAAAAGAACATTCTATTTTTATTACACCAGGTACTGTTTTCGGTAGTAATGGAGAGGGTTATGTTAGGTTTTCATTATGTGCTTCAGAAGAAATAATAGAAGAAGCCGTAGCGAGAGTGTAGTTAATAGTTATTGTCACAAATTAGAGTGATTATTAAAATATAAAAAGTGAATAATATTTTTATCATAGGAGTTGGGTTAATTGGCGGAAGCTTTGCATTAGATATTAAAACATTATATCCAACATGTACTGTTTTTGGTATAGATAACAGTGAGAAGCACATTGAAGAAGCTATACAACTTAAGGTTGTAGATCAGTCGGCTAATTTTGAAGATTTAGGAAAAGCTGATTTGGTTATTGTAGCCATTCCTGTGGATGCCACTTTAGCGGTTTTACCCAAAGTTTTAGATTTTGTGTCAGATCAAACCATTGTTTTTGATGCAGGTTCAACCAAAGAAGATATTTGCGATGTGGTAAGAACACATCCTAAAAGACGAAATTTTTTAGCGGTACACCCTATAGCTGGTACAGAACATTCTGGTCCAAAAGCTGCCATTCGCAATTTATTTAAAAGCAAAACAAATATAATTTGTGAAGTGGAAGAAACTGCCTTTAAACTTCAAGAAAAAGCATTAAAGTTGTTTGCGGATTTAGGAATGAGAATACGGTATATGAATCCTAAGGCTCATGATAAGCATATTGCTTACGTTTCGCACTTATCGCATATCAGTGCATTTATGTTAGGAAAAACGGTAATTGACAAAGAACAAAATGAGCGCGATATTTTTGATATGGCAGGTAGTGGGTTTGCAAGTACCGTACGTTTGGCTAAAAGTTCGCCAGCTATGTGGGCGCCAATTTTTAAGCAGAACAAATCTAACGTTATTGAGACTTTAGATGAGTATATAGATAATTTAAAACATTTTAAACAATTGATGGAAGATTGTGATTTTGAGGCCGTCTATGATGAAATGGAAAAAACAAATCACATAAAAGACATATTAAACGGAATACAATAGTAATTAAGAATAAAAATAAAAATGGAAAACAAGAAAGAAATGAGAACGTGGTTGGATGATATGAATTTAGATCATCCATTAGTAATTGCAGGTCCTTGCAGTGCAGAAACCGAAGAACAAGTCTTAAAAATAGCACACGAGCTTAAAGATACAGACGTTAATTACTATAGAGCAGGTATTTGGAAACCAAGAACACGACCAGGAAATTTTGAAGGAGTAGGAGCTCTAGGTCTAAAATGGTTGCAAAAAGTAAAAGAAGAAACAGGAATGAAAACCTGTACCGAAGTTGCCAATGCAGCGCATGTTAAATTGGCTTTAGAATATGATGTAGATTTATTGTGGATTGGAGCACGTTCTACAGTAAGCCCATTTATAATGCAGGAGATTGCAGACGCTTTAGAAGGAACTGATAAAATTGTGTTAGTTAAAAATCCAGTAAATCCAGATTTATCCTTATGGTTAGGTGGTATTGAAAGATTGTACTCTGCCGGAATTAAAAATTTGGGTGCTATACATAGAGGTTTTTCAACGTATGAAAAGTCTAAATATAGAAATATTCCAGAATGGCAATTGGCTATAGAATTTCAGAATAGATTTCCAGATTTACCATTAATAAATGATCCTTCTCACATCACAGGAAATAGAGATATGATTTTAGAAGTTTCTCAGACCGCTCTAGATCTTAATTTTGATGGCTTAATGATTGAAACACATTTCGATCCTGAAAACGCTTGGAGTGATGCTGCACAGCAGGTAACACCAAGTAGTCTTGTTCAAATTATGAAAGACTTAAAAATTAGAAAAGAATCAGATCCTGAGGCTGAATACAATTCCGAACTTAATAATTTAAGAGCTCAAATAGATGTTGTAGATAATCAAATTATTGAGTTGTTAGGTAAACGTATGAAGGTTGCAGATGGCATTGGTGCGCTTAAAAAGCAAAAGAATGTTGCTGTACTACAAAGTAAACGTTGGAACGAGATTTTAGGAAAAATGGTTTTAGAAGGAGATGAAAGAGGACTGAGTGAAGAATTTATTTTAAGAATGTTTAAAGCGATTCATCAAGAATCAATTGTACATCAAGAAAAGGTTATAAACGGTTAAAATAAAAAGGCTCGCAATTTGCGAGCCTTTTTTATTTTAGTGTATTGCCAAAATTAAAGCGATCTCTTAAATGTATAACGGGTAATAAAAATGCCTTTGCCATCACCTTTTCCGCCTTCACTTTCAACTCCTGTATTAATAAAAGCTAACTCCCAGCCTTCTGCAATCATTGCATTAACTTTAGAGGTCATTACCGCATCGTTAGCAGCAATATTTTGAAAACGGATACCACCTAAATTATAAAAATTTAAAAGTTTAGTCTCTTCGTAGTCTTTTACTCTAATTTCGTCTCTTTTAGATTTATTTTTTTCATCTTTATCTTTATCGTCAGATCTAGTTGTCGTAAAGTCTCTATAGTCTTTTGTTTCGTTTGCTGAAATCATTCTAGAGCGTCCAAACCCATTTGGTACAATAGATTCTACAACAGTTACAACCTTATACTCAACTTGAGCAGTAGGTTTGTCTCCATTAACAAATGAAAACGAAATTAAGCCACCAACAAGTAACCCGATAAATAATAAATTTTTTTTCATAATAAGTAAATTGTTTGATTAAGGTCGCAAAATAATGATTTTTGGTATAAAATGTTTTCCTTTGTTATTGTTTAAATATTCTTAATGACAGGAACAGTATATAAATCTACGGGCAGTTGGTACACTGTAAAAACCTTAAATGGTAAATTCTATGAGTGTAGAATTAAAGGCCGTTTTAGACTGGATGGTATTAAAAGTACCAACCCAATTGCTGTTGGCGATAAAGTAGAGTTTGAATTAGAAACCAAGAATAATACAGACACAGGAGTAATTACACGAATTGAAGAGCGAACTAATTATATTGTTCGTAAGTCGGTAAACCTATCTAAGCAAACGCATATTATTGCGTCTAATATCGATCAAGTATTTTTATTGGTAACTATAGATAACCCTCCAACATTTACCACATTTATAGATCGCTTTTTAGTTACCGCAGAAGCATATTCTATAAAAACAATTTTACTGTTTAATAAAGTTGATACATATAGTGAAGATACTTTGTTAGAGGTTAAATACTTAGCAAGTATATATAGAGATATTGGGTACGAATGTATCGGTATTTCTGCGACCACAGGAAAAAATATTGATAAAGTAAAGGCATTGATGGAAGGTAAAGTGAGCATGTTTGCAGGCCATTCAGGTGTTGGTAAATCTACTCTAGTAAATGCTATTGAACCATCATTAGATTTAAAAACAAAAGCCATATCCACACAACATAGTCAAGGGCAACATACCACTACATTTGCAGAAATGTTTGACTTAAGTTTCGATGCTGTTATTATTGATACACCTGGTATTAAGGGGTTTGGAGTGGTTGATATGGAAAAAGAAGAAGTTGGTGATTATTTTCCAGAGTTTTTTGCGTTAAAGCAAGACTGTAAATTTAACAACTGTATTCACATTAAAGAACCAAAGTGTGCTGTAAAAGAGGCTTTAGAGGCCAATGAGATTTCTTACTCGAGATATAAAAGTTACTTGCAAATTTTAGAAGGGGAAGATGAACATTACAGAACCGATAATTGGGACGAGATACAATAATTTAGAGGTGGTCGTCTTGATAGAGTTGAATTAAGTGGTATAATTATGAGATTAGTAATACAAAGAGTTTCCGAAGCTTCAGTAATTATTAATAAGGAAGTTGTCGCGAAAATTAATAAAGGACTTTTAATTTTATTAGGTATAGAAAATGAAGATAACCAAGAAGATATTTCATGGCTTTGTAATAAAATAGGCAATCTTCGAATTTTCCCAGATGACAATGGTTTAATGAACAGATCTTTAAAAGCTATTGATGGAGATGTTATATTAGTGAGTCAATTCACACTTCATGCAAGCACTAAAAAAGGAAATCGCCCAAGTTATATTAAAGCAGCCAAACCAGATATTGCTATCCCGTTGTATAATGAGTTTATAAAAACACTTCAAAATGGTCTAGGTAAATCCATCCAAACTGGAGAATTTGGAGCAGATATGAAAGTTCATTTGGTTAACGACGGTCCTGTTACTATAATAATAGATTCTAAGCAGAGAGCATAAAAATTATATTTAAAAATTGGCAATTATTGTTCTCATTTTATTAGACTAAAATTTCACCTCTTATCTAGAATGAATAAAATTTAGAAACTCTTTATAGTTGTATGTATTATGAATATTGAGGAGTTATAATATGTGAAAAAAAAGTTAAAGAAAAGTTTTAGTGTATTAATTTTCCTTCATATATTGGATGACCTTAACACCTTAAAACTATCTCATGGTTAGTCCTTTATCTAGAAAAGTCAACATTTTTTCTTGTTTGTTTTTTTTATCAATTTTCAGCTTTTCGCAAACACCAGATAACTACATTGCATTACTGGCTCCACAAGATTTAATGACTAAAGTAAATGCTATAGTTAGATATGATAACCAAAGGATCGAAATTAATGCTATTGATGATATGGTGGTGCATACTAAACGTATTGTTAGTATTTATAATAAGTACGGAGATAAACATGCAAACTCCTTAGAGTTTTATAGTGATAATTCTAGTATAAAGACTATTGAAGCTAGAATCTACGACAGTGCAGGTAACGAAATAAGAAAAATCAAGAAAAATGATTTTACTGATAATAGTGCCGTAAGTGGTGGAACCTTGTATTCTGATAGTCGTATTAAATATTACGATTATACTCCTATAAGTTATCCGTATACCATAGAATTTATTTCAGAAGTGCGCCATAACACTACTGCTTTTATCCCTCAGTGGAGACCTGTAACTGGGTATTTCTTAGGAATTGAACATGCGGAATATAAAATTGAAAATCATTCAGGAATTCCTTTAAAAATAAAAAAAGAGAATATTGATAATAATCAAGTGGTTGAAGTTTCAGAAAATCATTTTACAATTAAAAATTTGCCAGGTGTTAATTATGAGTCCTATAGCCCTTCTTTGGTCACCTTTACACCCAATGTTAAGCCAGCACTAACTAAATTTAATATGAATGGTGTAGAAGGTGTGAATACAAATTGGAAAGATTTTGGAAAATGGGTGTATGGTGAGTTGCTTACAGGTACAGATATATTACCTCAATCAGCTATCGATGATGTTAAGGCATTAACAGAAGGTGTAGAAGACAAGATTGAACGAGCAAAAATTGTTTACAAATACATGCAAGATAAAACCCGTTATATTAGTGTTCAAATTGGTATTGGAGGCTGGAAACCTATGTTAGCAGACGATGTTAATACTCTTGGTTACGGAGACTGTAAAGGTTTAACAAATTATACCAAGGCATTGTTAGAAGCTGTAGATGTGCCATCGTATTATACACTGGTATATGGAGGTAGAAGTATATTAGATATAGATGATGAATTTTCATCGGCACAAGGTAATCACGCCATTTTATGTGTTCCTAATGATGGTGAAAACATATTTTTAGAATGTACTAGTCAAACCAATCCTTTTGGGTTTTCAGCAGGCTTCACGGATGATAGAGTGGTATTATTAGTAAAGCCAGAAGGTGGAGAGATCGTAAGAACCAAAAGATATGAAGCCGATGAAAGTGTACAAAACACAATTGCCAATATTATTATGGATGACGCAGGAGGCTTTACAGCAGATGTGAATGTTAAAACTACAGGTTTTCAATACAGTCTCCATGAGGGTATTGAAAATAAAACAGAACGCGACCAGCATAATTATTACAAAAACTACTGGGACAATATTAACAATATTACCATTGAAAATATAGATATTGTTAATGATAAAGACACAGTTATACTTAGCGAAAATGTAAAATTATCGGCAACTAATTACGCTTCAAAAAGTGGAGATAGACTCATTTTTCAACCTAATATGTTTAATCGTGTAACTACAATTCCTTCAAGATATATTGATCGTAAATTAGAATTTAAAATAGACCGTTCCTTCAAAGATACCGATGAGTTTATCATACAATTACCTCTAGGTTTAAAGGTTGAAGCTATGACGGATGCTAAAGAAATTAAATCGCAATTTGGTACCTATAGTTTTAAGATAGAAACCTTAGAGAATAATAAGTTAAAATACACTCGCACGTATATATTGCTTAAGGGTAACTACGCAAAGGAAGATTATAAAGCATTTAGAGACTTTAGAAAGCAAATTGTAAAGAACGATAAGAGTAAAATTGTATTAATTAAAGCCTAATAAACTATATAACCTAACAAATAATAATCATATATTTAATGAAAAATCTACTATTTACACTCTTCATAGCCTTATGTTTTAATGTTCTAAGTGCTCAAGATTATGATTTCGGTAAAATTTCAAAAGCCGAACTTCAAGAAAAATATCATCCTAAAGATTCGGCTACTTCCGCAGCGATATTATATCGTAATGAAGATATAAGTTTCTTTTTCTCTTCAAATGAAGGATTTATACAACAGCGCAAAGTGCATCAACGCATTAAAATATATAACAAAGATGGTTTCGATTGGGCTACTAAAAAAATCTTTTTGTACCAAGGAACAGGACAAAAAGAGAAGGTAAAAGGTTTAAAAGCTTTCTCTTATAATCTTGAAGATGGAAAAATTCAAAAAGATAAGCTGAAAAGTGATGGTAAATTTGAAGAAGATTATAGTGAATTCACAAAAATTAATTCGTTTACTCTACCTAATGTTAAGGAAGGGACCGTCATAGAATATCAATATACTGTTACTTCACCAAGTATTAATATTGATGACATTATTTTTCAATTTAGTGTGCCAATCAATAAGCTATATGTAAGAGTTGCAACACCAGAGTATTACGTTTACAATAAACAGCCTAATTTTAGAGCCAAGTTTATGCCAATAATCAATGAAACGTATATAAATATTAGAACACCGTTCAATTATAAGATTAATATACTTAGGATTAACGAAGAAAATATACCTGCCATTAGATCAGAGGCTTATGCAGGTAGTGTCAATAATTACAGAAGTAAAATGGCTATGGAGTTAACAGCGACATTAAATAACATGAAATCTGTTAATAAGACTTATTCAACGACTTGGGAAGCCGTATCAAAAACCATTTATGATAGTGATAATTTTGGTGGACAATTATCGAGATTTAGTATTTATAAAGATGATTTAGAAGCTGCAATGGTAGGTCTTGAAGATGATTTTGAAAAAGCCTTTGCTGCAGAAAAGTTGGTAAAATCTAAAGTGAAATGGAATGGTGGATATGGTAAATATGCTCAAAAAGGAATTAGAAACGCATATAAAGATGGAGAAGGAAATGACGCCGATATTAATTTAATGTTGGTTTCCATGCTACGTTCTCAGGGTGTAAATGCAAACCCAGTATTAGTAAGCACAAGAAATAATGGGATTCCACTTTTTCCAACACGCGAAGGATTTAATTATGTCATCTGTAGTGTTCAAAAAGGAGATGCATACTTGTTAATAGATGCTACTGAAGAGTATAGTACTAACAACGTATTACCACACCGTGTGTTAAATTGGCAAGGGAGATTACTTGAAGATAATAAAACTTCGCGATGGATTCCTATTCAGCCAAAGAAAAAATCAGTAGAGTCTTCTATGCTTAATGTTGCTATTAACGACGATTTTTCTGTTTCCGGAAAAGTAGCACAACATCTTACAGATTATGTGGCTTATTCTCATAGAAATAGATATGCAGTTTTAACGACCGAGGATCATATTAAATCTCTTGAAAAAGATAAAGGTGATATTGAAATTAGTGAATTAAATGTTGAGAACACAGATGATATTACACAACCTATAAAAGTAAGTTACCAATATGAATTATCTGATGGAATTGATGAAGTAGGTGATAAACTCTATTTTTCTCCATTACTATTTTTAGGAATCAAAGAAAACCCTTTTAAACTAGAAGAACGTGAGTATCCAATAGATTTTGTAATTCCTTACACCGATAAATATATGGTGAATATAATGTTGCCAGAAGGTTATACAGTAGAGTCGTTACCTAAGTCTGAAGGATTAGAATTTAAGAATTCTAGCGTAACATTTACCTATTTGGTACAACAAAATGGAAATTATTTACAGCTAAAAGCTCAATTAGATATTGAGAATCCATTAATTTTGCCAGAAGATTACAAAGCGTTTAAAGCATTCTACAGTAGAATTGTAGAAAAGCAAGCAGAACAAATCGTATTAACAAAAGTGTAAAAATGAATATTAAAAACGCGCAGAAGGAAGTTGATGATTGGATTAAAGAACATGGAGTACGGTATTTTAATGAACTTACAAACATGGCTCAATTAACCGAAGAAGTAGGGGAGGTGGCCAGAATTATTGCCAGACGTTACGGAGAGCAAAGCGAAAAAGAGAGTGATAAAGATAAAGATTTGGGTGAAGAGCTTTCTGATGTGATGTTTGTTGTATTGTGTTTGGCTAATCAAACAGGTATAGACTTACAAGCTGCATTTGATAAAAAGATGGATAAAAAAACCAAACGAGATCATAACAGACACCATAGTAATGATAAATTAAAGTAGATTTGTCATTCATTTTATTTTAAGCATCGTTATGGACATTAGTATCCAAAAATCAAAATTGCATAATCGACAGGAGATTCAAATTACGGGATCAAAAAGTGAGTCTAATCGCTTATTGTTGCTTCAGGCTTTGTTCCCACAAATCAGTATTAATAACATATCTAATTCAGACGATTCTGTTTTAATGCAAAAAGCATTGGAATCCAAAGAACAATTGATAGATATTCATCATGCTGGTACAGCAATGCGTTTTCTAACGGCATATTTTTCTACTCAACAAGGTAGAGATACAATAATAACAGGGTCTACTCGTATGAAAGAGCGTCCGATTAAAATATTAGTCGATGCTTTAGAAACGTTGGGTGCAGACATTACCTATTTAGAAAACGATGGTTTTCCTCCACTTCAAATAAAAGGTAAAACGTTAACAGCTTTTAAGGTGGCCTTAGAAGCAAATGTGAGCAGTCAGTA
Organism: Winogradskyella sediminis; assembly: GCF_003387355.1. GTDB lineage: Bacteria > Bacteroidota > Bacteroidia > Flavobacteriales > Flavobacteriaceae > Winogradskyella > Winogradskyella sediminis. Next base: position 73,104 of record NZ_QUNH01000001.1, on the reverse strand, counting down.
TATTTCGGCGTTATTATTAATTGCGTCTAAACTGCAAAACGGATTAGAGTTAACGTTAATAGGAAAAATTACATCTGTACCTTATATCAACATGACTTTAAGCTTACTCAATAATATAGGCATAACAACGAGCTTTGAGGGGAATACTATTATCGTAAAACCTAACGTCACAGAAGTTAAAGCACAGACTGTAACTGTTGAGTCCGATTGGTCCTCTGCGTCATATTTTTACAGCATCATAGCTCTAAGTGATATAGGTACGGAAATTACTATCTCGTCATACAAAGAAAAGAGTTTACAGGGAGATTCTGTATTATCTGATATTTATGAAAAATTCGGAGTGTACACCTCGTTTGAAGCAGAGTCTATGACGTTAAAAAAAACAGCTAATTGTGATTTAAATTTAAGTATTGATTTAGATCTAAAAAATGCTCCAGATATTGCACAAACTGTTGCGGTAACAGCGTTTGGTCTAGGTGTAGAATGCACTATGGTAGGCTTACATACGCTCAAAATTAAGGAAACTGACCGTTTGGTGGCTCTAAAAACCGAATTAGAAAAATTAGGTGCAGAAGTACTTATTACTAACCAGTCATTATATGTAAAGGCTTCAACAAAAATCAATACTGATGTAAAAATCGCAACTTATAACGATCACAGAATGGCTATGGCTTTTGCTCCTTTAGGATTAAAAGTTCCATTGGTGATTGAGAATGCTGACGTGGTGAGTAAATCTTATCCTCAATTTTGGGAAGATTTTAAGGCCATTGGGTTCAATTTAAAATAAACCCATATTTACTTGACAACGCCTATCTCGAGATTGTATATTTGCAATTCCAAAAAAAATAAATTACATACATGAAATTATCACACTTTAATTTTGAGCTTCCAGACGAATTATTAGCCGAACATCCTGCAGAACATAGAGATGAATCCAGATTGATGGTGCTTAATAGAGCAGAACAAACTATTGAACACAAACAATTTAAAGATATTATTGATTATTTCGATGAAGGTGATGTGATGATAATGAATGATACCAAAGTGTTTCCTGCGCGTTTATTTGGTAATAAAGAAAAAACAGGCGCACGTATTGAAGTGTTTTTGTTACGTGAGTTAAACCAAGACCAACGTCTTTGGGATGTATTGGTTGATCCTGCTCGTAAAATCAGAATAGGTAATAAATTATATTTTGGTGACGATGAAACCTTAGTTGCAGAAGTTATAGATAACACTACTTCTAGAGGTAGAACGTTACGTTTCTTATACGACGGTTCTTATGCTGATTTTAGAACAAAATTAACACAACTTGGAGAAACACCTTTACCTAAATATATCAATAGAGAGGTGGAGCCAGAAGATGAAGAGCGTTACCAAACAATTTATGCTAAGAATGAAGGTGCTGTTGCGGCACCAACAGCTGGTTTACATTTTTCTAAGCATTTATTAAAACGTTTAGAAATAAAAGGAGTTAAAACGGCGGAAGTCACTTTACATGTTGGTTTGGGGACTTTTAACCCTGTTGAGGTTGAAGATTTATCTAAACACAAAATGGATAGCGAAGAAATTATTATTAAACAAACAGCTGCTGATACTGTAAATGAAGCCATAGAAAACAAGAAGCGTGTTTGTGCAGTAGGTACGACTTCAATGCGTACTATTGAGAGCTCAGTATCATCTAATGGAAGATTGAATGAATTTGAAGGATGGACCAATAAGTTTATTTTTCCTCCTTATGATTTTAGTATTGCTAATTGTATGATTACTAACTTTCATACTCCAAAGTCAACATTATTAATGATGACGTCAGCTTTCGCTGGTCACGATTTTATTAAGAGAGCATATGAAGAAGCTGTAAAAGAAAAGTATAAATTCTATTCTTATGGTGATGCCATGTTAATCATCTAAGCGTAAAAATTATAAAATTTAAAAAAGTCTCTTCATTGAGGCTTTTTTATTTTAATAGAAAACCAGATTCATTTAAGTACTTTTGCATATCATGGAAGTAAAAAAGAAAGATATAAGAGCTTTAACAAAAGATCAACTCAGAGATTTCTTTGTAAAGCAAGGAGATAAAGCATTTAGAGGCAACCAAGTATATGAGTGGTTATGGCAGAAGTCTGCATATAGTTTTGAAGATATGACAAACATATCTATTGAAACCCGACAAATGCTAGAAGATAACTTTGTAATTAATCATATTAAGGTAGATCAGATGCAACGTAGTGCTGATGGTACAATTAAAAATGCAGTGCGTTTACACGACGATTTAATTGTAGAGTCTGTATTGATACCAACAGCAACGAGAACAACGGCCTGTGTGTCCTCTCAGGTGGGTTGTAGTTTAGATTGTAGGTTTTGTGCAACATCACGATTAAAACGTATGCGAAATCTTAATCCAGATGAAATATACGATCAAGTCGTCGCTATAGATAATGAGAGTAGATTATACCATAACAGACCGTTGAGTAATATTGTGTTTATGGGAATGGGAGAGCCCTTAATGAACTATAATAATGTGCTTAAGGCTATTGATAAAATTACATCACCAGAGGGTTTAGGCATGTCACCAAAACGAATTGTGGTATCAACCTCTGGAGTGCCAAAAATGATTAAGAAAATGGCGGATGATAAGGTGAAATTTAAGTTAGCCGTTTCACTACATTCTGCGATAGATGAGATTCGTACGTCTATAATGCCATTTAACGCTACATTTCCGTTAATTGATTTAAGAGAGGCTTTGCAATACTGGTACGCTGCAACAAAAAATAGAATTACTTATGAGTATGTTGTTTGGGATACTATTAACGATAAACGTAAAGATGCAGAAGCCTTAGTTGAGTTTTGCAAATTTGCACCAAGCAAAGTGAACCTCATTGAATATAACCCAATCGATGATGGTGAATTTCAACAAGCCAACTCAAAAGCCATAGATATGTATGTTTCAGTACTAGAGGCTAATAATATCACTGTAACCGTAAGACGTAGTAGAGGAAAAGATATAGATGCCGCTTGTGGGCAATTGGCTAATAAAAGTTAATTTAAATTAAAAATCATTTAGATTTTAGACATAAAAAAAAGCGGCAATTGCCGCTTTTTTCTGTTTGAATATAATATTATTCTTTAGTAACTCTTAAGGTTTGAGTTTTATCTCCAGAAGTAATCTTTACTAAGTAAAGTCCATTTGATAATTCAGATAAGTTAATTGAAGAATCAATAATAGTATTTTCAGTAAAACTTGCTACATTTTGACCAAGTAAATTAAATACTTCAACCTTATCAATATCTTGAGTAGACTTAATGTCTAAAATACCAGAAGTTGGATTAGGATACACGCTAAATTCTTCCAATTCATTATCCGTTATTGATAATGCAGAGTCTGTAGTAAATGTCCATGTAGCACATGATGTAGCTGTTCCAGCACAATTTATAGGTAAGATACTCCAAGTGTAAGTAGTCTCAAAATCTAATCCATAAAGAGTTATTTGTGTGCCAGCTGTTTCTCCCAAGACATTACCACCAAAGCTAACAGCATAACCATCTGCTCCATCTACAGGATCCCATGATAATAAAACTTCTCTACTAATGATACCATCAGTAATGTTTTCTTCAGAAACAACATTTATAGCGTTGTCTGCTGGTGAAACTACAGTAGTACAAGAAGGTGGAAAGAGTTCTTCACAAACAGGACAAGTTTCACCATCTGTACCAGTTATAGCAGGAAAACCATTATCAGTACCGTTATTTGTAGAAGTACCACAAGCGACTCCTTCTTCAGAAATAACGATAATATAAGTACCTTCCTCGGTTGCTGTCCAAGTTAAGGCACAAGTAGAGCCATCATCTAAACCTGTTGCATCAACAGCTCCAGAAGGAGCAATGATTGTAAAACTAGGTGTCCAAGATCCTGCGCCATCACCGTTACAAAGGCTAAACGTGTATGTGTAACCTAGTACTACGTTGTCCATGAGGTAAGCTTCATCTGCCCAAGCAGCAAAAGGAAGTTCGTTAGTTGGAGAACCAGAGCCAGCGTCACAAGGTGCACCACCAAATGAAGTGTTGAAATTTGTATATGGACCTTCGGCGGTATCTACTCCACACTGTCCAAATGCTTCAGTGTTAAATGAAATTGCTATTAAAGCAAAAAGTAAAAATGTAATTTTTTTCATGTGTTTTTGGTTTTTTAATTAGTAGGGATAAAGTTACAAATTAATCCGAGTAGTAAAAGTTAAAATTCTATAATTCCCGTTTTGTGAATAATTAGTATTAGAATTTGTAAATTCGCAAAGTTTTAAATTCAAAATGAAAATAACCGAACAAATAAAACTTCCAATTGCCTATGAAATGGATCTTTTTGAACAAAAGTTTCAACTTTCTATGGCGAGTAAGGTGGCGCTTCTCAATAGAATTACTCATTACATTGTAAACCGTAAAGGAAAACAGATGAGACCTATGTTTGTGTTTTTGGTTGCAAAAATGATGAATAATGGTGAAGTTAGCGAACGGACTTATAGAGGTGCTTCGGTTATTGAGCTCATTCATACGGCGACATTAGTACATGATGATGTTGTAGATGATAGTAATAGAAGACGCGGTTTTTTTTCTATAAATGCTTTATGGAAAAATAAAATTGCTGTCCTTATTGGTGATTTTTTGCTTTCAAAAGGCTTATTACTTTCTATAGACAATAACGATTTCGATTTACTGAAAATTATCTCTGTCGCTGTTCGCGAAATGAGTGAAGGTGAATTACTTCAAATAGAAAAAGCGAGACAGCTTGATATTGATGAAACGGTTTATTACGAAATCATTCGTCAGAAAACAGCGACTTTAATTGCTGCTTGCTGTAGTTTAGGTGCGGCTTCTGTAAAACCTAATTCGCCAGAAGTAGAAACGATGCGAAAATTTGGCGAGTTAATAGGAATGGCATTTCAAATTAAAGATGATTTGTTCGATTATGGAAAGGAAGCTATCGGAAAACCAACTGGTATAGATATTAAGGAGCAAAAGATGACACTTCCTTTAATATATGTACTAAATAATTGTACTAAAAAAGAAAAATCCTGGCTAATTAATTCTGTTAAAAATCATAACAAAGACAAAAAACGAGTAAAAGAAGTTATTGCCTTTGTAAAAGCTAATGGAGGATTGGATTATGCGGTTTCTAAGATGAAAACATTTCAGGAAGATGCCTTAAGTATATTGGCAACCTATCCAGAATCTCCATACAAAGCTTCTCTTAAATTAATGGTAGATTACGTTATTGATAGAAAAAAATAACTGAGTTCTATTAATTTCTTTTTGTTCTTACCTACTTTGTTATGATAATGAGTAGAGTAGTAGAACATTAAATAAAATGAGTATTCTTAATAAACCATTTTAATACTGTTGTCTGTCCTTATATATCAATCACATTTCTGTAACTTATCCGTAGAAATATTTCCTTTTTATTTTTTTATAAAAAAAAAACACGAATTAAATTAATGACAATCAGCTTGTTATATATTTGTTGTTTTTTATTTAATGCCTTAGGCAACCTTTGTAAACTAATTTGCGTCTTTATAAATAGAAAGGCATCTGTACGTAGTCAGAATTTAAACTAAGCCATGAAAGTTATTCAACTTCATAAAAACGAAACGAAACTTATACAGCGCGCAGCGAAACAAAATCGTGATGCACAGCATGTGTTGTACGAGTTACATGCGCCAAAAATGTTGAGTATTTGTAGGTATTATATAAAGGATGTACACCAAGCTGAAGAAGTTATGTTGAATGGTTTCTTTAAAGTCTTTAAATATTTAAACTCGTTTAAAAATGAAGGTAGTTTTGAAGGTTGGATAAGACGCATTATGGTGAGAGAAGCTATTTCATTTCTTAGAAAACATAAAAATATTGAATTTGCAGGAGACGAAAACTATCTAGATGGAGATTCGTCTAACAATATTGACAGTAATATTCAGGTAGCAGAAATACAGCAACTTATAGATAGTTTACCTGAAGGTTACAGAATGGTTTTTGTTATGTATGCGATAGAAGGGTATAAGCACCATGAAATTGCTGAGTTATTAAAAATTTCTCAAGGTACTTCTAAATCACAGCTATTTAAAGCAAGACAAATGCTTCAGAAAAAATTAATAGAATTAAATAACAGTAGTTATGGCACCAATTAAGTTTGAAGAAAATATAAAAGACAAGTTAGAAAATAGAACCTTGTCACCATCTACAGATAGTTGGTCTAAACTATCTAAGCGATTAGATGATGCTGATGATAATCGATCGAAAAAAACAATCTTTTGGTGGTTAAGAATTGCGGCAGGCTTATTAATTATGATAGCACTTACAACACAGTTTCTTGGTACAAGTCCTTCTGAAACAGTATTGCCAGAAATCGTTGAAGACGATAAGATTACAGTGCCTTTAAAAAATAAACAAATAGAGCCTTCTCAAAAAGAATCTATTGAGCTTGCAAAAGAAGATCACAAGGGGCAAAAGGATAAAGATGTAGTACCATTATTTAAAACATCTAAAAATGTAGAGACTCAAAAATCTATTTATAAAAAAACAGAGCCAGACAATCAATTGGCCATACAATCGATACCTGTTGAGGAAAAGAGTATAAATACAACTCAAGAGGCCATTCTTAATAATGAAGTGCAAGGTCTTTTGGAAGAGGCAAGATTAAAAATTGCAGTGGCAGAAGCTGTACAGAAGATAAAGTTAGAGAGTACAACTGTTAGTGATAAAGAAATCGATTCTTTATTAAAAATTGCTAGTAAAGAACTTTTTAAAGACAATTTAAAAAACGAATTGATTCAAACCGTAGATGCTAATGCTTTATTAATGAGTGTTGAAGACGAAATGGGACAATCATTCAGAAGTCGTGTATTCGAAGCCTTAAAGGAGAGTTATGAAACTGTAAAAACAGCGGTCGCAGATCGTAATCATTAAAATAAGAAATCTAATTATTTTGATTATAACGCTAATCAAATCAAACATCAATAATCAATCCATCAAAAAACGAACAGTTATGAACACAATTACAAAATTAGTAGTGTATTTTATGGTATCCTTAGCATTGGTTACAGTGCAGGCTCAAACCAAGGAATTAGATTCCATTAAATATGAAAAGGTAAATTATAAAATTAGTCTTTTAGAAAAAGATAAGAATAAGGTTGAAGAAGAAGAAAGGGGTATTTTAAAGTTGAAGATTTCTAAAATAAATAAACAACTAGACGATAAAGAAATTACAGCAGAAGAAGCTGAAAACTTAAAAAAAGAAGCAGCAAAAAAAGCAGCACTTAACATTGAAAACCGAATTGAAATCATAAATAAACAAATAGCACTATTAGAGCGAAATGGATATGAAGCTTACCAATACAAGCAAACAGAGACAGGCGATGATGATGGGTTTGTGTTTAGAATAGGAGGTAGCGATGATGACACTAATGAAAGCTTTATTTATTTTGGTGAAAAGTCTAGTGATAAACCTAGAAAATATGACAGGCGCACAACGACAGATATTGTTTTTGCATTTGGATTTAATAATACCTTAATCGATGGTCAGGATTTAGAAGATTCTCCATATAAATTAGGTGGTTCAGGATTCATAGAATTGGGTTATGCATGGAAAACAAGAATTTTTGAAAATACTAATTTCTGGAGGTTAAAATACGGTTTCTCGTTTCAATGGAACAAGTTAAAGCTTAAAGACAATAATTATTTAGTCAATACTGATGGAGATATCTCATTAGAAGAATACCGTTTAGATGCCGATAAAATAAAGTTTAGAGCCACCAACCTTGTGATTCCGATGCATCTTGAATTTGGACCTTCTAAAAAGGTGGATCGAGAAGATTATTTTAGATATTCGACTTACAAACAATTAAAAATAGGAATAGGTGGATATGCAGGTTTAAATATAGGAAGCATGCAAAAAATAAAATATAAAGAAGATGGGGAGCGTGAAAAAGAGAAGCAACGCGATCAATTTGAGGTCAGTGAATTTGTATATGGTTTAAGTGGATATTTTGCTTTAGGAGATGTGGCTTTATATGTAAAATACGATTTAAATCCGTTGTTTAAAAATCAGGTTGTGGATCAAAATAATATTTCAGTCGGACTTCGATTTGATATGGACTAATTCATCAATCAATTAATTAATCAATTTTTGAGTGTTAAAAGGCTTTTCATCTGTAAAGGATTGAAGCCTTTTTTCTTTTAGTGAGAAACTACTTTTAGTCCAACAATTGAAATTATTAATGTCGAAATAAAAAACAATCTCCAAAACGTGGCAGGTTCTTTAAAGACAAAAACACCGACCAGAACCGTTCCTACAGCACCAATTCCGGTCCAAACAGCATAAGCCGTTCCTATTGGTAATTCTTGCGTTGCTTTAACAAGCAGAAGCATACTAATACTTAAGCAAGCTAAGAATCCTATATACCAATAGGTGGTCTCAATTCCAGTAGCTGCTTTGGCTTTACCTAGGCAGGTAGCAAAGGCAACTTCAAATAATCCGGCAATAATTAATAAAATCCAATTCATTTAATTTTTATATTTCAATGATTATGAGAAAAGCGTTGCAATATAGATAATCTAAGGTCTTTCTTTTAAATGAGAAATTCAAATTTTTGAATCTAAAAAACTAGCTTCTATTTTTCGATAATGCTAATTTGTCTTAACTTTACAAACTTGCAAAAATCCATACATTGATCTCACAAAACTCCATAGCTCAAGTCTTTGAAACCGCTCGCGTAGAAGAGGTGATAGGCGATTTTGTACAACTTAAAAAATCGGGAAGTAATTTTAAAGGTTTAAGTCCTTTTAGTGAAGAACGTTCTCCTAGTTTTATGGTGTCTCCTGTGAAACAAATCTGGAAAGATTTTTCTAGCGGAAAAGGTGGAAATGCTGTTACATTTTTAATGGAGCACGAGCATTTTACATACCCTGAAGCCATAAAATATTTGGCTAAAAAGTACAATATAGAAATCGAGGAGACTGAGCGTACAGATGAAGAAAAAGCGCAAGCCGATACGCGAGAAAGTTTGTATTTGGTTAGTGAGTATGCTAATTCGTATTTTCAAAAAATCCTCCATAAAACCGACCAGGGAAAAGCCATAGGGTTAAGTTACTTTAAAGAACGTGGTTTTACTGAAGAAACTATTAAGAAATTTGAGTTGGGATACTCTTTAGATGAATGGCAAGCGTTTACAGATGATGCCTTGCGTAAGGCATATAAGCTAGAGTTTTTAGAACAAACAGGCTTAACCATTGTAAAAGGAGAAAAACGTTTCGATAGGTTTAAGGGTAGGGTTATGTTTCCTATTCATAGTATGAGTGGTCGTATTTTAGGATTTGGTGGTCGTATATTAGTCAATGATAAAAAAGCTGCAAAATATCTAAATTCACCAGAAAGCGAAATCTACCATAAAAGTAAAATTTTATATGGATTATATCATGCTAAGCAAAGTATCGCTAAGGAAGATAATTGTTATTTAGTTGAAGGGTATACAGATGTTATTCAGTTTCATCAAACCGGAATTACCAATGTGGTTTCATCTTCTGGTACAGCATTGTCACCAGATCAAATACGTTTAATTAATCGTTTAACAAATAATATTACGGTGCTTTTTGATGGTGATGCAGCCGGAATTAGAGCTTCGATTCGTGGTATCGATTTAATCTTAGAGCAAGGTGTTAATGTTAAAATCTGTACATTTCCAGATGGTGAAGATCCAGATAGTTTTTCAAGATCAAACACCTTAGAAGAACTCACGGCATATCTTGAAGATAATGCTAAAGATTTTATTCAGTTTAAAGCTTCGCTATTGGTTAAGGAAGCAAATAATGATCCTATAAAAAAGGCAGAAACTATTCGCGAAATTGTAAATAGCATCGCTAAAATACCAGATCAGATTAAACGAGAAATCTACATTCAAGAATGTGCTCGCATTATGGATATCAGTGAAAGTGTACTGTTTAGTACGTTGGCACAAATAAATAAAAAGGATGTACAAGAGGCGAGTAAGGCACATGTGCAAGAACAGCAAGCGTTTCAGGTGGTTAAGAATGAACCACAAGCCAAACGAAAAATTGATGTTCAATATGAATTAGAGCGAAAAATTATTGAAATATTAATGCTCTATGGTGATCGAACGGAACAGTTTGAAGACTTAATTTTACAAGAAGATGAGAAGTCGGGTGAGCTCATTTTAGAACCTACAAAACATGAAACACGAGTGTTTGAAAAAGTGTATTTAGATCTTCAAGAAGATGAGATGCAATTTACTAACCCACAATTCAAAGTGCTTTATTATTCCATTATTGAAAAATTAAATCAAGATGAAAGTTTTTCAACAAAAAACTTTATCAATCAACTCGATCAAGAATCGGCAAGTACGGTTACTAGTATTCTAATGGAGGATGAACGCTATAATCTCCACGATTGGGAACGCAATCAAATTATTCCGAAAGAAAAAGATCAATCTATATCTCAATTGGTTAGTCAGACCATTTTAAGCTTACGATGCCACTTAATTGATAAGAAGGTTGCAGAATATAAGAATGAAACTTTAAACGCTAATGCAGACACACGCTCAATAATAGAGGATGTAAAAGATTATGTTGGTTTAAAGATGCTGCTATCTCGTAAGCTAGGTAAGGTGGTTGGTTAAAACTAAGGCTTATGTAAGGTTGTGATGTTTTGCTTGGTGAATTAAGTCAACAATATTAGTGACGTTTAGCTTCTTAAATAGTCTGGCTTTATACGTACTAACCGTTTTTTCGTTTATGTCTAATTCTTGAGCTATTTCTTTATTCTTACGTCCAATTGATAATAGTTTTAAAACTTCAATTTCTCTAGTGGAAAGCTTTTTGAACATACGGCTTCTACTTTTTCGCGTGTCTTCATAACGAAAATGTTTATCCATTTTTTCACTTAGGGATATTTCTCCTGCAGAAATTTTTCGAATTGCGGTTTCAATTTCCTCAACATCGGCCTCTTTATTTAAGTAGCCAGAAGCGCCTGCCTTAATTGTGCTTATTGCGTAAATTTCTTCAGGTTGGTGACTAAACATTAAAACGTTAACAGATTTGTTCTCCTTTTTAATAGCTCTTAGTGCAGTTATTCCATTGAGTTCTGGTAAATCGACTTCAGATATTATAACATCGACTTTGTGACGTCTTACAAATTCAAATATCTCAATTCCACTACCTAAACTACCAATCACTTTTAAATCTGGTTTACTGTTTAGAAATAGCTCTAATCCTTTTCTTACAATAGGATGGCTATCTACAATCAGAATGTGTATCATGATAATTATATTTTGGTATCTGGTTAGGGTTCATAATTACTTTAAAATATGCTATTATCAAAAAGGTTGTGGGGAATTATTGAGTAAAAGTAGTTAAAAATTAAATAAATTAGTAATTTTATTTAATAAAACGCAATAATTATTTTAAATTTTTAGGGATTTCGCAAACTGGAATAGGGTTCATTTTATGCTTATTAGATGAATTATATCGTAAATAAATTTCAAGAACTTCACGTTTTCTACCTTCAAAATCTGTTGCTATTTTTCCTTCGTCAGTGACATTCATTGCCCACTCTAATTCTGGGTAAGACGCTCCGATTTGATCTTCATCACTACGAGCATCTCCAAATAAACCATCGCTTGGTGCAGCTTTAATTATAGATTCTGGTACATCTAGGGACTTGCCTAACATGTAAACTTCAGATTTCATTAAGTCTGCAATTGGGCTTAAATCAACACCACCATCTCCGTATTTGGTATAAAAACCAACTCCAAAATCTTCAACTTTATTTCCTGTACCAGCAACTAAGAGTCCTAAAAGCCCTGCATGATAATACAGCGTTGTCATTCTTAATCGTGCTCGTGTGTTGGCTAATGCCATATCTACAGTAGCTTGAGGCCCTTCTAAACTGACTTCGGTTTTAAATTCTTCAAATACAGGTGTTAAGTTTACAACCGTATCTTTAACATTAGCAAACCGCTGCTTTAAAGATGAAATATGTTCTTGAGCTCTTGTAACATGACTCGGAGCTTGGTGAATTGGCATTTCTATACAGAGGACATCTAAACCTGTTTTGGCACAAAGTGTAGAAGTTACAGCAGAATCAATTCCTCCAGAGATACCTACTACAAAACCATTAACTTTTGCTTTGTTAGCATAATCTTTTAACCAATCTACAATGTGATTTACTACGTTTTCGGTTTGCATAATTTTTAATTTTTAAAACAAAGAAGTGTACCTTTGCACAACAAAAATAATGTAATCGAGTTAGGATTAAAAATATTTTACCAAATGCAAATAAGAATTTACTTTATTTTAATACTTGGATTTATAATGCTTTCTTGTAATGAGGAGTCTAAGGTTGAACAAGAGATTGCTAAAATTGAAGTAGATTTTAATATTGAGCGTTTTGATAAGGCTCTTTTAGAAGCGACTCCAAAAGATCTGCCTCGTCTTAAAGGTGCTTTTCCTTTTTTCTTTTCTAAACACGTGTCAGATTCTATTGTTATTGAGCGCATGCAAGATACCTTACAGCACGAAATTTTAAAAGAAGTACAACTCGCTTTTGAAGATTTTAAAAACACCAAAGTAGAGTTAACTTCTTTATTTCAGCATATAAAATACTATGATAAAGTTTTTTCAATTCCTAGGGTAGCGACGTTTACAAATAATGTGCAGTATAGAGATAATGTGATTGTAACGGATAGTGTTGTGGTTATTGCGTTAGATAATTATTTAGGAGAAAATCATAAGTTTTATGTAGATGGTAATATACCTGTGTACTTAGCTAAGAACTTTAAAGAAGAGCAAATTGTAGTAGATATAGCAAATGACTATGCTGAGAAATATGCTTTTCAGTCGACTAGAAAAACACTGCTAGATGAAATGATTTATTTCGGGAAATTGCTATATTTTAAAGATGTTATGATTCCTTTTAAAACTGATGCTGAAAAAATCGGCTACTCCGATAGTGAGCTCAAATGGGCTGAGGCTAATGAAAGTCAGATTTGGAGCTATTTTATAGAAAAAGAAATGCTGTTTAGTACCGATTCTAAATTACCAAATCGATTTATTGCTAATGCTCCATTTTCTAAATTTTATTTAGAGTTAGATAATGAATCTCCAGGACGATTGGGTCAATATATCGGTTGGCAAATTGTAAAAGCGTATGCTGAAAATTCAGGTGAAAATGTTATAGAAATAATGCAAACGGAACCTGATGTGATATTTAATAAATCAAAATTTAAACCAAAAAAGTAATGTCTAAAGTTATAAAATCTAAAATAGTACTAAACGTAGAACTCGACGAGAATAGAGTGCCAGAGAAGTTAAATTGGTCTGCTCAAGATGGAGGGGTTGATAATGAGGAAGCTAAGGCAATTATGTTGTCTGTATGGGATAGTAAGGCACAAGAAACACTTAAAATAGATTTGTGGACAAAGGATATGCCTGTTGATGAAATGAAATTATTCTTTCATCAAACTTTAGTAACTATGAGTGATACGTTTTTAAGAGCCACACAAGATGAAAAAATGACGGCTACTATGAAAGATTTTTGTGATTATTTTGCTGAAAAATTAGAGCTTAAAAAGCAATAGGTATTCCGAATTATCGTTCGTGTTCTATTTTGTAATAAGGTACAATGTTAAAACTATTAGATTCTATATTCATATAGTTGCTTCTGTTTTTACGCTTATGTTGTACAAAGTGTGTGGTGTCATAGATTTCCCAAGCCGTAAGTTCATTTAAGCGACCTGTAGAGGTTTTCATGTCAGTCTCAATCTTGCGAATCATTTTGTCTACTGTTTTTTGGTCTACTATTCTGAGAATTTTTTCTGAACTAGAACCTTTATTTATTTTATAAATAACCCAGTAATTGGAGTGAGATTTGTATCGCTTAGAATCCGTTAATTGCAATCTTGGTGGGCTGATTTTAGTGGTTTTAACTCCTCTGCTTTTGTAAATAGATATTCTGTTTTCAAGATTTCTGTTTGTTGAGGTAGTTCCCTTCGTTTCTTTTTGATTTGCTTTTTTACCAGAAAGTCTTAAATCAGATTCAATAGTGTTACTTTCAGATCCAAAAGGTATAGACTTAGATAGAGAATCTATTTGTGTGGTGTGATTATTATGGTTGTTAGAGGTGATAAGTGTAGGCGTTTTTAAATCAAAGGATTGGTTTCGCAGTAGCGTGATAATTATTAACTTATCTTTTAGTACAGCTTCAACAGCATAGCGACCCACTGGAATATCTGAAATTTGAATTTTAGCGACAGTATCCTTAACTTTTATAACGCGTTCAAAATCTTCATCATTGAAAATCATGAGTTCGTATATGGTACTATCACATTGAAAAACGATACTATCTTCGGTTTTGTTCAGATAATGTTTAAGTTCTTTGGCTCTTGTATTTGTATTTTGAAGCAATACCGACTTCTGACCATACACTAAGGATGATACAAATAAGAATACAACGAAGTATAGTAATCTCATAATTAGTAGGTTTTTTTGTTTTTGGGAAACAATTTTGGTAGCAAGAAAATGAAATAACATACTCAATACCATGTACAAAGGTACGTGCTTTTTAATAGGCTGCGCTATATTATAGATGCGAGGTTCGTTTTACGGGTTTATTTGCTAAGTGGGTCGATGTAACACATATATTGGTATATGAAACGTTGTAAATCAAGCTTTAGTTGTAGGTTTATTGGAGATGCCGTGCTCTTAAAAATGAATACTCTAGATGCTTTAATTTTAAAACTAGAGGCTTTGAAGATTGTTGCCTGTAGAGTAATATGGCGTCGGATTAAATATATCTGTAGCCACGGAATACACAAAATCTGGATTAGAGACTTGCTGCTCCATAAATTTACTCTTGTTATATACTTCCCAAACAGTCAGTGTGTTTAATCTACCAGAATTGCTGTTTGTTTCAATCTTGTGTCTGTATATCATTGTTTCCACGGATTTCTGATCTACTAATCTCATAGTTTTACTCGATCCGCTATCATTATTAATTTGCGTTTCTGTCCAGAAGTATTTTTGATGTTTTTTTGGCTGCATGCCACTATTGCCACGCGTTAAGATAAATGCAATGCTCTTTTTTGGTGCGCTTTTAATTACTTTTAGTTCTTCATCTAACATCATGCCTTTTCCTTCAGCTATTTGTTCGGTATTGTGAGAGCTGTTAGCGTTAGAAATGTTGTACAAATCGTTGTATTTGACTAAATCCATAACAATGATTTTTTCGGTTAATTTAGCTTCAACAATAAAATTACCTATAGGAATGTCTCTCAATGAAATTTCAGTTTTAGGTGTATCTACTGTAATAATCTGTTCGTAATCTTCATTAAAAATTTCTACTTTTTTAATTTTAGAATTACACTCTAATACCAAGCTATCCTTTGTGGCATTTAAATGGTGTTTTAATTCTTTAGCTTTAGGATGTGTATTTTGAAGTAATGTGATATTCTGACTGTAGCTAAAATGAGTCAAAAGTAGGACGAGTAATATGCTTATGTTTTTAATCATAATAATCACTTTTTTTAGGTTAATGGGCTTACAAATTATCTGATTTTGGGTGTCAGAATTTGCGTATTGTAAGTCTAATTTACACTCTAATTGCTTAATTTGTATTTATATAGGATGTGTGGCGTTTTTTTTAGATAATGCACATTTACATACGATGTAAAGCAGAAAAACAAGTTTTAATTATAATTAATTTAAGTTTTTTTAAGTCGTAATTTGTTTAAATTAGCCTATGAGAAAAATTCTATTTGGAGTTATTATAACTTTGGTTATTGTCTTCACTTTTAAATACTGTGATAACAAACAAGAAGATAAAATTGTACTTAAAGAAAGTAGTGCTTTAATTCAGGAGCAAATTAAAAATGTCGGCAAACTCGTGGTTACCGAGGGACATTTTAGTGAAGTGTTTACCTATAAAAATTCTAAGGGTATTTTTGGAGATTTAATTTCGGCTGAAAAGAAAGCTGTGGTTATTGTTAATGCCGATGTCACTGTGAGTTACGATTTGAGTAAAATAGACTATCGTATTGATGAGGGCGCTAAAACACTTCAAATACTTAGTATTCCAAAAGAAGAAATTAAAATTAGTCCAGATTTCGAGTATTACGATATGCAAGCTGATTTTCTAAACCAGTTTGAAGCCAAGGATTATAACGCTATAAAAACAACGGTAAAAGCATCATTAATGAAAAAGATAGAGGCTTCAGAATTAAAATCGAATGCAGAAAACCGTTTAATTAGTGAGCTTTCCAAGTTCTTTATTCTTACAAATACTTTAGGTTGGACTTTGCAATACCATGATAATTCAATAAAGTCTTCTGAAGAATTACAAAAATTACAATTATAGTTGACTTTTTAAGTTAATCCATCCACCTCCATTGGTAGCAGCAATATTATTGAGGTTTAAAAACTTTGCCGCCTTAGCAGAACGTGCACCACTTGCACAACAGGTAATTATGGGTTTGTCAAACTTTTTTATTTCATCAACTCTATTGTTTAATTCGTTGATGGGTATATGTATTGCATTTTTAATATGTCCTCCATCCCATTCCTGCTGAGATCTCACGTCTAATATAATGGCGTCATTTTTTAAATATTCTTCAACTTGACGCTTTTTTGTACGAAAAATAAAATCTAAAAATCCCATAGTTTCTTTTTGTTTAAATTTACAAATTATTAAACACTTCATAAAATATTGAAAGGGATAACTCGTAAAGAAGAAATAATAACCACAGCAGCTAAGTTGTTCAAAGAAAAAGGCTATAGCGCTGTAACTATGAGGGACTTGGCCAAAGCCATGGGGATTAAGGCTGCAAGTCTTTATAATCATATAAATTCTAAACAAGATATTTTAAAGGCCATTATTATTTCTCTTGCCGAAGAATTTACAGAAGGCATGCAACTCATTCAATCTTCTAATGATAGCTGTATTGATAAACTAAAAAAAATCATTGAACTTCACGTTAAAATTTCTAGCCAAAATATATATGGCATGGCGTCTCTTAATAATGATTGGATGCACCTCGAAGAGCATCTAAAATATTATCAACAGTTAAGGGACGATTATGAAAATGATTTTAGAGATATTCTTAAAAGCGGAATAGCATCAGGTGAAATCATAGATATTAAGCCAGAGGTTATGTTGTTTTCAATTTTAACGACATTGCGTTCTCTCTATCTTTGGATTCCTAAAAAGGAAGATGTCAATTTAGATGAACTGTCTAATTCTTTATCCCAAATCCTCATCAAGGGAATTAACATTTAGGTATCAAATTATTTCTTAACTTTGTAACACTAACTAACAAGTGTTAGTTTAAGGATTAAGAAATAATAATGGCACAATTCTATAAACTAAAAATACAAGATATATATAAGGAGACAGACGATACTTCGGTTGTTTCTTTCGCTGTTCCAGATAATTTAAAAAACGAATTCAAATTTCGTCAAGGTCAGCATTTAACGCTAAAAGCAGATATTAATGGCGAAGATGTTCGTCGTTCATATTCACTATGTTCTGGCCCAAACGATAACGAGTGGAAAGTTGCAGTAAAACAAATTTCCGGAGGTAAGTTTTCAAGTTATATAAATAATAATTTAAAAGCAGGAGACGAGCTAGAAGTTATGGTGCCAAGTGGAACATTTGGTGTCGAGGTACAGCCAGAAGCCTCAAAAAATTATCTCTTTTTTGCAGCAGGAAGTGGTATCACGCCAGTGCTTTCAATGTTAAAAGCACATTTATCAGCAGAGCCTAACGCAACTTGTAAATTGTTTTACGTTAATAAAACAGCAAAATCAATTATCTTTAAAGAAGCCTTAGAGCAACTTCGAAACACATACTTTGGTAGACTCGAAATTTATTATTTCTTAACCAAAGAACGTAGAGATATCGAGTTGTTTAACGGGCGTTTTGACGATGAAAAGATGCAAGTTTTAACCAAAACGTTTATAGATATTCCAGACACAAGCGAGGTTTTCCTTTGCGGACCAGAAAAAATGGTACACTTTGTAAGCGACTATTTAATAAACGCAGGTTTACCAAAAGAACTCGTGCATTTCGAGCTATTCGTAACAGGTCTTTCAGACGAAGATATTAAAAGAGCCGAGCGTCTAGCACAACAAAACGTAGAAGGAACAGAAGTAATCATAGTCGATGGCGGAAAAGAATTCGCCTTCACCATGACCAAAGAGTACGATAACATTCTCGATGCAGCCTTAGGTGCAGGAGCCGATTTGCCATTCGCCTGCAAAGGTGGCGTTTGTAGCACCTGCAAATGCGAGGTCATAGAAGGAAACGTAGAAATGAAAATAAATTACGCGCTAGACGATAAAGAAGTCGCGCAAAACCTGGTGCTAAGCTGTCAAGCAGTACCAACAACAGATAAAGTAATCGTCGATTTTGATGTGTAACAAATTCCTTTGTAAAAAGGAGTCTATTAATTTGTCATTCCTGCATAGGCAGGAATCCACTAAAAACTAAAAACTATTCACTAATAATTAATACAATGAGTGAAGAACAAATAAAAAACCTAGAAGCACAATTCGAAGCACGTATCGCAAGAGACGAGAAAATCGAACCAAAAGATTGGATGCCAGAAAAATATCGTAAAACGCATATTAGGCAAATGTCGCAACACGCACATTCCGAAATTGTAGGTATGCTTCCAGAAGGTAACTGGATTACAAGAGCACCTTCTTTAAGACGTAAAGTAGCATTACTTGCAAAAGTGCAAGACGAAGCAGGACATGGATTGTATCTATATTCAGCAACCGAAACTTTAGGTATTTCTAGAGAAGAAATGTACGAGCAGTTGCACACAGGTAAAGCAAAATATTCATCTATTTTTAACTATCCAACCATTACTTGGGCAGATATGGGAGCCATTGGCTGGTTAGTTGATGGCGCAGCAATTATCAATCAAGTGCCATTATGTAATACATCTTATGGACCATATGCAAGAGCAATGATTCGTGTGTGTAAAGAAGAAAGTTTCCACCAACGTCAAGGGTATGAAATCATGATAAAATTGGCAAATGGTACACCAGAACAAAAAGAAATGGCACAAGATGCTTTAAATCGTTGGTGGTGGCCAAGTTTAATGATGTTAGGCCCAACAGATGCAGAGTCAATCCATACAGCACAATCCATGAAATGGAAACTAAAACGTAAGTCTAACGACGATTTACGTCAGCAGTTCATAGACCAAACCGTTCCACAAGCAGAATTAATAGGTTTAACCATTCCAGATCCAGATTTAAAATGGAATGAAGAACGCCAAAGTTATGACTTTGGAGAAATCGATTGGGACGAGTTTTGGCAAGTTGTAAAAGGTCATGGACCAATGAATAAGGAGCGCATGAAAGCAAGAGTAAATGCATGGGAAGAAGGTGAATGGGTTAGAGACGCAGCAATGGCTCATGCCTCAAAAAAACAACGAACCTCTTTGGAAAAAGAGGTCTCATAATCGATATTAATGAATTATTGGTATGTCTATATCATGACAAATAAACCTAATGGTGTAATTTATATTGGTATAACCGATAATATTGAGGAAAGAGTTAAAGAGCATAAACTAAAAGTGTATCCAAAATCATTCACAGCTAAATATAATTGTGATAAACTAGTTTATTTTGAGGAGTTCGAACAAGGTAATGAAGCAGAGATACCAGAAAGACAATTCAAAAAATGGAAAAGAGATTGGAAAATTGAATTGATAGAGGAAATGAATCCTAATTGGACAGATATAAGTACTAATTGGAATCTGAACTATAATAAATTAAGAAAGTAAAATATAATTAATAAGATACCTGTTTTCACAGGCATTAGAAATTATGTCAACAAAAAATTGGCCCTTATGGGAAGTCTTCGTAAGAAGTAAAAACGGATTAGAACATCGTCACTGCGGAAGTTTACACGCAGCAGATGAGGAAATGGCATTAGAAAACGCAAGAGATGTCTACACCAGAAGAAGCGAAGGTGTAAGTATTTGGGTGGTAGAATCTAAGCATATTACAGCATCCAATCCTGAGAATAATGGTGAAATGTTTGAACCTGCTCAAGATAAAGTATATCGTCATCCAACATTTTACGATTTACCAGACGAAGTAAAGCATATGTGATAAATCTTTGATTTGTCATCCTGAACTTGTTTCAGGATCTCATCAAATGAAACAATTAAAATGAAAAACGAAAACTTATACAAATACATACTTGGTATCGCAGACAATTCACTTATTCTTGGACAAAGACTAGGAGAGCTTACAGGTCACGGACCAAGCTTAGAAACAGATATTGCCTGTACAAATATTTCACTAGATTTATTCGGTCAAGTACGCAGCTATTACCAATACGCTGCAAAAATAGCTGGTGATAATAGAACCGAAGATGATATTGCAATGCTTCGTAAAGAAAGAGAATATGTAAACGTGTTATTGGTAGAACAACCAAATACCAATTTTGCATATACTATCACACGTCAGTTTTTGTTCGATGTGTATCACTTTCTCTTTTTAACTCAATTAGAAAAAAGTAAGGATTTAACGCTTTCAGCAATTGCAACAAAGTCGCTAAAAGAAGTAAGCTATCATCAACGTTTTTCTACCGATTGGTTAAAACGATTGGGAGATGGAACAGCTGAAAGTAAAGAAAAAATGCAAGAAGCCATAGATGGTTTATGGACCTACACAGATGAGCTTTTTCATCAAACTGAAGCAGATAAAGCTATGGTTTCAGAAGGTGTTGGTGTAGATGTAACCAAACTAAAGGAAGCATATTACGAGAAAGTAGAAGCGGTTTTAAAAGAAGCAACTTTAACTGTTCCAGAATCTAAGTGGTTTCAAAAAGGAGGGAAACAAGGTATTCATACCGAATACATGGGATACTTATTAGCCGAATTACAATACATGCAACGTGCATATCCAAATATGGAATGGTAAAATTCCTGAGAAGGCAGATAAACCTTTAGGTTCAGCGAAGCTAATCTCATAAATAGAAACGAAATTTTAAAATGAAGTAAAATGTCACCTCGAGCGCAGTCGAGAGGTCTCAAAAAATGGTAACAGAAAAACAAAACATAAATCAAAGCTTAATTCCAATTCTGGAAAAAGTGTCTGATCCTGAAATTCCAGTATTATCCATTATGGATATGGGAGTTGTACGTTCTGCTGTCATCGAAAATAATAAAGTGAAAGTTCAAATCACACCAACCTATAGTGGTTGTCCAGCAATGGATGTGATTGGTGACGATATAAAAGCAGCTTTAAAAACCGCAGGATATGATTCCGAAATAGAATTAATCCTTGCACCAGCTTGGACAACCGATTGGATTACACCAAGAGGACGAAAAGCATTAGAAGATTACGGTATTGCAGCACCTTTAGATGCAGAAGCAGATAAAGACGTGTTGCTAAATGGAAAACGATTGGTAAAATGTACCAATTGCGGTTCCGCAAATACAAGATTAGTAAGTCAGTTTGGTTCTACAGCATGCAAAGCGCAATTTCAGTGCGACGATTGCCAAGAACCATTTGATTATTTTAAATGTTTAAAGTAAAATAATTTGGGCGTTACCCAAGGGTCAGGCTTTCGGCAGTCGCTCTCTGCGAGGAGCTTCAACAAAGCCTTAATCCTTAACGCGAAAACAAAAATTCGAATGCAACAATTGTCCCCTTGAGGGGACTTTAGGGGTGTTTTAAAATGACATAAACATGAGTTCAATTCTTTTAAAAATAGAAAATAAAATAGCGTACATCACGCTAAACAGACCAGAAGTATTTAATAGTATAAATAGAGAAATGGCATTTCTATTTCAAGATATTTTAGATGCTTGCGAAACAAATGCAGACGTTAGAGCGATTGTAATTACGGGAGCAGGAAAAGCATTTGGTGCTGGTCAAGATTTAAAGGAAGTTACAGATCCAGACTTAAATCCTGGTTTTAAAAAAATATTAGACGAGCATTATAATCCAATAATAATAAAAATTCGTGCTATAAAAAAGCCAATTATTGCAGCAGTAAATGGTGTTGCAGCTGGAGCAGCAGCCAATATTGCTTTAGCCTGTGATATTGTTGTAGCACATGAAAAAGTGAATTTTATTCAAGCATTTAGTTTAATAGGCTTAATTCCAGATAGTGCAGGAACGTATTTTTTACCAAGATTAATCGGTTTTCAAAAAGCGCAGGCATTAGCTATGTTAGGTGATAAGATTGGAGCTGAAGAAGCAGAAAAAATGGGAATGATTTACAAAATGATTCCATTAGAAAATTTCGAAGAAGAGGTTAATAAACTCGCTTTAAAATTAGCAAACATGCCAACCTTAGCTCTAGGTAAAATCAAAGAAGCATTCAATGCGTCATTAACCAATACTTTAGAACAGCAATTGGCTTTAGAATCTAAATTACAAATAGAAGCAGCTAGTAGTAATGATTATGCCGAAGGTGTTGCTGCATTTATAGAAAAACGTAAACCAAATTTTAAAGGAAATTAAAATTATTCATGTGAGTATTGTCCCCTTGAGGGGACTTTAGGGGTGTTTTTTTAGAGAATAAAAGCGCTACAATATAGAATGAAAAACAAAATAATTCCATACAATCCAAAATTAAAAGAATACGCTAGAGCACTAAGAAAGAATAGTACTTTGACGGAAGTATTGTTATGGAAAAACATTAAAAACAAAGCATTAGGAGTGCAATTTCACAGACAAGTCCCAATGTTAGATTATATCGTTGATTTTTATTGTCATGAACTCATGTTGGCAATTGTAATAGATGGAAATTCTCATGATTTTAGATATTTTGAAGATTCTAAAAGACAGAACAAGCTTGAGGATAAAGGCGTTGAATTTATAAGATTTTCGGATTATGATGTTAAGAATAATATGTTTAGTGTTTCCAGGTCTCTCGAAAAAAAAATAATCGAATTGAAAACACCCCTAAAGTCCCCTCAAGGGGACAATACTCATAAAGAAGCGAAAGTTGAATCTTTAAAAGAGGAATTAATACAAGCCCACAACCGAATAAAACCCTTTATTCACAAAACACCAGTATTAAGTTCCAACTTAATAAATAAAATGGTTGATGCAAATATTGTGTTTAAGTGCGAGAATTTTCAAAAAATGGGAGCCTTTAAAATGCGTGGTGCTTCCAATGCAATTTTATCATTAACGGATGAGGAAAGACAACGAGGCGTAGTTACACATTCCTCAGGAAATTTTGCACAAGCAGTTTCATTAGCAGCATTGAAATTAGGCGTGAAAGCCTATATCGTAATGCCAGAAAATGCACCTCAAGTGAAAAAAAACGCGGTTAAAACCTACGGTGGCGAAATCATAGAATGTGAATCTACACCACAAGCTAGAGAAGCTACTGCGAATAAAATAAAGGAAGAAAAAGGAGCCTCGTTTTTGCATCCATCAAATCAAGATGAGGTCATTTATGGTAATAGCACAGCAGCTATGGAATTGCTTGAGGAATATCCAGATTTAGATGTAATTTTAACACCAGTTGGAGGAGGCGGACTCATTGCAGGCACAGCTTTAGCAGCACATCATTTTTCCAAAAACTGCAAAGTAATTGGTGGAGAACCAATGGAAGCTGATGATGCGTATCGTTCTTTAAAATCTGGTAAAATAGAAACAAATGATAGTTTCCATACAGTGGCAGATGGCTTAAGAACACATTTGGGAGACCGAAATTTTCCGATCATTCAAAAGCATGTAGATAAGATTATTCGGGTTGAAGAAGCTGAAATTACAAATGCCATGCAACTAATTTGGGAACGTATGAAGATTGTGATAGAACCATCGAGTGCAGTCGCATTTGCTGCTGTTTTAAAATGTAAAGAAGAATTTAAAAATAAAAGCGTTGGCATTATTTTGTCTGGCGGAAATGTAGATGTGAAAAATCTACCATTTTAAAGTGCCTGAGTATTGTCCCCTTGAGGGGACTTTAGGGGTGTTTTTGAACAAGATAAATATAAAAGTTTAACCAAAAAACTTACCCACTTTCGTGGGCATTAATATGAACATAGGAATTATAGGTTCTGGCACAATGGGAAGCGGCATAGCGCAAGTTGCTGCAACTGCTGGTTGTACAGTTAAATTATACGATACCAATCAAGCGGCTTTAGATAAAGCTAAAGCAAGTTTAGAGAAAATTTTAAATCGTTTAATTGAAAAAGGACGAATAAATACAGAAGAAAAAAACAGAATTCAAGGTAATATTCAATATGTAGATAGTTTAAAAGATTTAGGAGATTCTAATTTAACTATCGAAGCAATTATCGAAAATTTAGAAATCAAACAAAAAGTGTTTTCAGAATTGGAAACTTATGTTTCTGAAGATTGCATCATAGCTTCAAACACATCTAGTTTGTCTATAGCATCCATTGCTGCATCATTACAAAAACCAGAACGCTGTGTCGGAATTCATTTTTTCAATCCAGCACCTTTAATGAAATTGGTGGAAGTTATTCCAGCTATTCAAACCTCAAAAGAAGTGCTTGAAAAAGCCATTCAAACCATCAAAGATTGGAAAAAAGTGGTTGCAGTTGCTAAGGACACACCAGGTTTTATTGTAAACAGAGTAGCAAGACCTTTTTACGGAGAGGCTTTACGAATTTACGAAGAAGGCATTGCAGATTTTGCAACTATAGACCACAGTTTAAAATCTTTAGGAGGTTTCCGAATGGGACCATTCGAATTGATGGATTTTATAGGAAATGATGTTAATTACACTGTAACCGAAACAGTATTTACAGCCTTCTATTTTGATCCAAGATATAAACCTTCATTTACACAAAAGCGTTTTGCAGAAGCTGGTTATTTAGGTCGAAAATCAGGAAAAGGATTTTATGATTATGATGCAAATGGAAGAAAAATAGAGCGAACATCTGTCTCGTCGAGCGCAGTCGAGACGTCTATTTCAGAAACCATTTTCAACCGCGTGATAGTCATGCTTATCAATGAAGCAGCAGATGCCTTATTTTTAAATATCGCATCCGCTGAAGATATAGACAACGCCATGACCAAAGGCGTCAACTACCCAAAAGGCTTACTCGCTTGGGCAGATGAAAAAGGTATCGATTGGTGTGTGTCAAAATTAGACGACTTATACAATGAATATCATGAAGATAGATACCGTTGCAGTCCATTATTACGAAAACTAAACAGAGAAAATAAAACGTTTTTTTAATTAGAGAGGAATTAGGGATTAGGAAATAGGCATTAGTATGAAAAGTAATTACCATTTTAAATTTGAGGATTTAATAGTATATCAAAAAGCTATGGATTTTGGTGAAGTGGTAGATGAACAAGTAAAACAATTTCCTAATCACGAATTATATGCTTTGTCTTCGCAATTTAGAAGAGCAGCAGATTCTATTGCTTTAAACCTTGCAGAAGGATATCCTGGTTCTGATGCTCAATTTGTTAAGCATATTAATCATGCTATTCATAGTGCTAATGAATGTGTAAGCTGTAGTACCAAAGCTAAAAGAAGAAAGTATGTTAGTTTTGAACAGAATGAAAATAATAGAAAACTAATTTCTGAATTAACTAAAATGATGTCATCATTAAGAAATAAAATTATTGAACGAAATAAGACTAATCCCTAATACCAAATCCCTAATGCCTTTAACTGGAGACCAAATTCCACATAAAATGTTATCCCAAGATGCCTACAGCACGTGGCTAGGAATAGAAATTCTTGAATGCGAAATCGGTCGCTGTAAAGTTGCGATGACTGTAAGAAAGGAAATGCTAAACAGTATGGGTAAAGCACATGGTGGAATCAGTTATTCCTTAGCAGATACAGCTTTCGGGTTTGCGGCAAATACACATGGTAAATATGCCGTATCCATAGAAACAAGCATTAATCATATTGAAGCATTAAATGAAGGGGATTATATTGTAGCAGAATCGGTGATTGAAAGCGTTAAAAACAGATTAGGTTTCAATATTGTTGAAGTTAAACGTGGAGACGAATTAGTAGCCCTTTTTAAAGGCGTCGTGTATCGCACACAAAAAGATTGGGAATAAAAAAAAACTAAAATATTAAATTATGAAATGGAAAGGTAGAAGACAAAGTGGTAACCTAGAAGACCAACGTGGTATGAGCAGCAAAGGAAAAGTTGTTGCTGGAGGTGGTGTTATTGCCGTAGTTGTAATTCTGTTGCAATTATTTGGAGGTGAAACAGGCCAACAAATAGCACCAATTATAGAACAGGTTGCCAATAGTCAGACCACACAACAGGTGCAAGAACGAGAGTTAACGAGCGAAGAAGTTGAAATGGGCGAATTTATGGCAACCGTTTTAGCAGATACCGAAGATGTATGGAACACTATTTTTATAGAAAATAACTTAGGAAACTATAAAGAACCAAAAATGGTGTTATTTACAGATGCAGTAAATACAGCATGCGGAAGTGCCACTTCAGCTTCCGGTCCTTTTTATTGTCCAGGAGACCAAAAATTATATATGGATTTGGCGTTTTTCGATGAGTTAAAAACAAGATTCGGAGCGCAAGGAGGCGATTTTGCAATCGCTTATGTTACCGCGCATGAAGTCGGACATCATATCCAAACCATTCTTGGGACTTCTAACAAAGTAAGACAATTACAAAGTCAAACTAACCAAACAGGAGCCAATAAACTCTCAGTAGCACAAGAATTACAAGCCGATTTTTATGCTGGTGTTTGGGCGCATCATAATAAAGAATATTTACAAGCGGGAGATATAGAAGAAGCATTAAGTGCTGCCAATGCTGTTGGAGATGATGCTATTCAAAAACGAATGAGTGGAAGCGTCAATTCCGATAGTTTCACCCATGGCACATCTGAGCAACGTATGGAGTGGTTCATGAAAGGCTATAATACAGGAGATATTAGAAATGGAGATACGTTTTCTGCACTTTTAGATTAACCAATTCCTGCTAAAAAAAGACAATTTATTGTTTATAACAATTTGTCATTCCTGCGCAGGCAGGAATCCACAATAAGAGTAAAATATTAATTTGAAATAGAAAATTCAATTTCAATATCAATTTCAAAAATGAAAGAAGCATACATTATAGACGGAATTAGAACACCAATAGGAAACTACAAAGGCACTTTATCTGCTGTTCGTACAGACGATTTAGGAGCTTTAGTAATAGAAGAAGTTGTAAAACGTAATCCAAACATCCCAAAAGAAGCATACGACGACGTTATTATGGGTTGTGCCAACCAAGCAGGAGAAGACAATCGTAATGTAGCACGTATGGCTTCGCTTTTAGCAGGATTGCCATATACCGTTCCTGGCGAAACTGTTAACCGACTTTGTAGTTCTGGTCTATCAGCAATTATTCACGCTAATCGTGCCATAAAAACAGGCGATGGAGATGTTTTTATTTCTGGTGGAGTAGAAAACATGACACGCGGACCATACGTTATGGCAAAACCATCAAGCGCTTTTGGAGGCGATTCAAAACTATACGATTCTACTTTCGGATGGCGATTTGTAAACCCGAAAATGCACGAAATGTACGGAACAGACGGCATGGGAATGACGGCAGAAAACTTAGTCGAAAAATATAATATCTCTCGTGAAGACCAAGATAAATTCGCACTTTGGAGTCAGCAAAAGGCAACCAAAGCGCAAGAAAACGGACGACTAGCAAAAGAAATTGTTACTGTCGAAATTCCGCAACGTAAAAAAGATCCAATTCAATTTTCAAAAGATGAATTTGTAAAACCATCAACATCTCTTGAAGTTTTAGGAAAACTAAGAGCAGCCTTTAAAAAAGAAGGCGGAAGCGTAACCGCAGGAAATTCTTCAGGATTAAACGATGGCGCAGCAGCAACCATCATAGCAAGTGAAGATGCAGTAAAAAAATACAATCTTAAACCATTAGCTAGAATTGTAAGTTCTGCTGTGGTTGGTGTCGAGCCAAGAATCATGGGTATTGGTCCTGTGCAGGCGTCTAATAAAGCATTAGAAAAAGCAGGTTTAACCATGGACGATATGGATATCATCGAGCTTAACGAAGCCTTTGCAGCACAAGCTTTGGCCTGCATTCGCGCTTGGGGATTAGAAGATAACGACCCAAGAATTAACCCAAACGGAGGTGCAATAGCAATTGGCCATCCATTAGGAGTTACTGGAGCTAGAGTTGCGTATTCGGCAGCTTTAGAGTTGCACGAACAAAATAAAAAATATGCACTGGTAACTATGTGTATTGGTGTTGGACAAGGGTATGCTTGCGTAATAGAAAAAGTATAACAAGAAAATAGAGACTAGACAACTACGCAGTTAGAGATTAGGAGAAAGTCAGCAGGTAGTCACCGTTGAAATGCAGAATAAAAAAATGAAATCGTTAAGAATTTTTGAAGCCTTGGAAAAAATTTAGATTTCATTTTGAGGTTTCAAAACTGTACTACAAGTTTTGAAAATTCCTCATTTCAACTTGAATTTTTGGTTCGTTTTGTTTCAAGACAAAATGAACATAAATAAAAAAATAAATGAAAAAAGTAGAACATTACGTTCAAGGACAATGGACAACAGGAAAAGAAGAAGGAACACCAATTCTAGATGCAGTAACTGGTGAAGCATTTACTAGCGTTGCCATAGAAGGATTAGACGTTCCCGAAATTTTAAACTACGGACGAACAAAAGGTGGAGAAGTACTTCGTAAAATGACCTTTCAAGAGCGTGGAAACATGCTTAAAAAATTAGCATTATATCTTACCAAAAGAAAAGATGCTTTTTACGATTTAAGTTATAGAACAGGAGCAACCAAAGTAGATAGTTGGATAGATATTGAAGGTGGTTTCGGAAACTTATTTGCTAACGCTTCACTTAGAAAATTATTTCCAAATCAACCGTATCACGTCGAAGGTGATGCAATCGATTTATCCCGTGGAGGACGCTTTATGGCGCATCATATTATGGTGCCTAAAAAAGGAGTTGCAGTGCATATTAATGCTTTTAACTTTCCGGTTTGGGGCATGTTAGAAAAATGTGCGGTAAACTGGATGGCAGGTGTGCCAGCAGTCGTGTTGCCTGCACCTTCGTCATCGTATCTAGCAGAAGCTGTGGCACGAACTATTATTGATTCTGGAATATTGCCAGAAGGCGCATTACAAATCATAAACGGAACGGTTAAAAATATTCTAGACACTGTAGAATCTCAAGATGTGGTTACCTTTACAGGTTCTGCACAAACCGGACGATTACTAAAAGCGCATCCAAGATTAATACAAGAATCTGTGCCTTTTACTATGGAAGCCGATTCTTTAAATGCTTCTATTTTAGGAGAAGATGCGGTTCCTGGAACACCAGAATTCGACTTGTTTATTAAAGAAGTTAGAAAGGAAATGACGGTTAAAGCTGGGCAAAAATGTACAGCAATTAGACGCGTCATCGTTCCTGAGAAATTAGTAGACGATGTGCAAACTGCATTAGCAAAACAACTAGATAAAGTAACTATTGGAGACCCAAGATTAAAAGAAGTTAGAATGGGTTCTTTAGTTAGTCATCAACAAGTACAAGCAGTTCGAGATTCGGTAAACGATTTGTCAAAAGAAGCGCAAATTGTATACGGTAATTTAAACGAAATTAATACCATTGGAGCAGATGCCAAAAAAGGCGCATTTATTAGTCCAATTTTATTACGAGCAGATAACCCATTTCAAAATACTGTCATTCACGAGCGTGAAGCTTTCGGACCAGTAAGTACCCTTATGCCATATAAAAACCTAGACGAAGCCATTACTTTGGCACAAATGGGTAAAGGTTCGTTAGTGTCTTCTATTGCCACTAATGACGATAAAATTGCTAAAGATTATGTGATAAATGCAGCATCTCATCATGGTAGAATTTTAGTTTTAAATAGAGAAAGTGCAAAGCAAAGTACAGGTCATGGTTCGCCATTACCATATTTGGTTCATGGAGGTCCAGGACGTGCTGGTGGAGGCGAAGAAATGGGAGGTATGCGAGGTATTAAACATTATTTACAACGTACAGCTATTCAAGGTTCGCCAACCACTATTACCGAAATCACTGGAATTTACCAGCAAAATGCAAAATATAAGGAAGCAGAACAGCATCCGTTTCAATACCATTGGGAAGATATTCAACCTGGTATGTCTCTAAAAACACATAAGCGAACTTTAACAGATAATGATATTCAAAATTTTGCCAATTTAACTTGGGATCATTTTTATGCACATACTGATATTACTTCGTTAGATGGAAGTATTTTCGAAAAGAGAACAGCGCATGGTTATTTCATTATTTCAGCAGCAGCAGGATTATTTGTGTATCCAAATAAAGGGCCAGTTGCAGCCAATTACGGTTTAGATAGTATTCGTTTTTTAAGACCATTATATCATAACGATACTATTTATGTGCGTTTAACATGTAAAGAAAAAGTAGATAGAGATGTTGCTTCTGCAGAACATCCAAGCGGAATCGTAAAGTGGCATGTTGAGGTTTTTGATGCTAATTTTGAAAACCGTCCTGAAAGTCAGAAAACAGAAAAAGACAGTCCGTTAGTAGCTGTAGCAACTATTTTAACTATGGTTGAAAAAAAGCAAGAAACCTTTGTGGAGATGACTTCGGAAAAAATTGACGAATGTCTTTCTAATTTAAAAGCAGATGCTAAACCAAAATGGGGAATTATGACGCCACAACACATGATTGAGCATTTAGAATATACTTATAAAATTGCTTCAGGTGAAATTCAAGATTTTGATGTCAATACACCAGAAAAGATTTTAGAGAAAGTGCGTCATAGTTTATATAACTACGATAAATTTCCAAAGAACAGCCAGTTTCCGCAGTTAGAAAAAGACACATTAGATGATTTAAAACATGCTGATTTAGAAACAGCAATTGAAAAATTTAAAGAGCAACGCGAAAAATATTTAGAATTTTATAAAGAGAATCCAGATGTTAAATTGAAGAATTTAGTCTTTGGTGAATTAAATAAATATGAAGCGTATTTATTAGAAAGAAAACATTTGAATCATCACTTTGAGCAATTTGGTCTCTTGTAAAGTCACTGCGCACCTGTTGCGCAGTCGCATTAATATTAACGGAAAACTTTAATGCAGTCGCCTATATAAGAACTAAATGTCAAAAAAATATTATACATACATTTTAACACACGAAAGAAATCACATCTTTTATGTTGGTGTAACAAATAATATGGAACGAAGAATGCATGAACATAAAGCAGCAACTTTTGGAACGCACGTTGGACATTATAATATTAAAAAATTAGTTTATTTTGAAGAGCACTCAGATATTAGGGTTGCTATTAGAAGAGAGAAGACTATTAAGAAATGGAAAAAAGCATGGAAGAAGAATCTAATAACGCAAATGAATCCAGATTGGATGGATTTGAGTTTAGATTGGGATCTTTCCAAGTATAATAAGAACTAAAATAATACGAATGCGCAACAAGTGCGCATTGACATACTAAGAATATGAACACACCATACGTAAAACTAGAAATTAAAAACGAAGTAGGATACATAGAGTTTTTCCATCCTGCTCACAATTCCTTGCCAGGTAACATTCTGGCTGAATTAGCACAAACGATAACCGATGCAGGAACAAACGATGCAATAAAAGTTGTTGTACTTAAAAGTGGAGGAGACAGAACCTTTTGTGCTGGAGCAAGTTTTAATGAATTAATAAATATTAACGACGAAGCAACAGGAAAAATTTTCTTTTCAGGATTTGCAAACGTAATCAATGCGATGCGTAAATGTCCAAAATTCATTATTGGACGCATACAAGGAAAAACCGTTGGCGGTGGAGTAGGACTTGCAGCAGCAACCGATTATTGTATGGCAACAAAATTTGCTGCTATTAAATTAAGTGAATTAAATATCGGTATTGGACCATTTGTTGTAGGTCCCGCAATAGAACGTAAAATGGGCTTAAGTGCGATGTCGCAAATCGCTATCGACGCCAATACATTTTATACGCCAGAATTCGCAAAACAAAAAGGCTTATACACACACGTTTTTGATACAACTGAAGCGTTAGATGAAGCTGTAAAAAATACAGCAGAACACTTATGCACATACAATACAGAAGCCATGCTCGAAATGAAAAAAGTATTCTGGCAAGGCACAGATGATTGGGATGTGCTTTTAGCAGAGCGCGCAGCAACAAGTGGTAAACTTGTGCTTTCAGACTTTACAAAAGAGAAACTTAAAGGATTCAAATAAAGCATTAATTATTCAATATAAAGAATACTGTGTTTAGGAATCGTAATACCTTGTTTTAAAACTACAAAGTTAGAAGTAACGGCCCATATTGTAGTGTTTACGCTGAGCAATTTATTAGAACTATCCATAAAATAAATTTTTACTTTAGTTTTTAATAAATTCCCTAATTGTGTGCCGCGTTCTAAATAATAAGCTCTTAATTTTCTCTTTTTAAAGCTTAATAGTGTCTCATTTTGAGAAAATTTAATTTGAGGTATATCTTCTTTCTCTATGTTGAAGGATGATGTAGGATGATTCATATATTTAAGTATTTGTTAGGGTATAGTGTATTTAAATATACAAAACCTTGCATTTTATTGTCATATTTATAGATTTTTAACATTTATTAAAAGTAATATTACTCTTATGATTTATAGTTTTGATGGGTTTATTCCAGTTGTTCACGAGTTAAGTTTTGTACATCCTTTAGCTGCAGTTACAGGAAACGTTATCATTGGTAAAAACTGTTACATTGGTCCCGGAGCAGCTATTCGTGGAGATTGGGGACAAATTATTTTAGAAGATGGTGTAAACGTGCAAGAAAACTGTACAGTGCATATGTTTCCAGGTAAATCCATCACATTAAAAGAAAGTGCTCATGTGGGTCATGGCGCAATAATACATGGAGCCAATTTGGGTCGTAATTGCTTAATAGGTATGAATACTGTTATTATGGATGATGCCGAGATTGGTGACGAATGCATCATTGGCGCCATGTCGTTTGTAAAAGCAGAAACTAAAATTCCGTACCGTAGTTTAGTAGTTGGAAATCCTGCAAAAGTGATTAGAGGTGTTACAGATGAAATGATTGCTTGGAAAACAAAAGGCACACAATTATATCAGCAATTACCAGCAGATTGTCATGAAACTTTAAAGGAGGTTGAGCCACTTCGTGAAGTGCCAGAAAACATGAAAGTTCAAGAAGATGTTTATAAAACACTTCGAGAGACTTTCAAAAAGTAAAAGTGGTCATTTTGAGTGATTCCGATTTTTTATCGGAATTGTATCGAGAAGTATTTAATCTATTTATCACTTACAAAACACGACTCAAATCGATAGCGTTTGTTTCCTTGCTGGTAGACATTGCAATTAAACTCTGAACATTGCCTAAATAGGGTAGTAAGGTTAATTTTGAAATGATAAAGGTTTCATACGCCTCAATATCTTCAACAACTAATTTCAATAAATAATCAAAGTTTCCACTTACCCTGTGACATTCTATAACTTCAGGAAAACTATTGATTTCTTTTACAAATTTTTCGAGATAACTTCGGGTATGCCCTTGTAATGTAATACCGATAAAAACAGTTAGTTTTAGGCCGATTTTTTTGTTATTTAATACAGCAACATAGTTCTCAATATAGCCTTCTTTTTCCAACTTTTTAATGCGTTCAAAAATTGGTGAGGTTGTCATCCCAAGCTCTTCAGCAATACTCTTTGTTGTACGGTTACTGTTTTTTTGAAGAATAGTTAAAAGTTGGATGTCTATTTTATTGAGTGTATGTGCCATGAGAAAAGTTATTTGGTTAACGCCGTAAATTTAAGGTTTTAAAGTTGTATTTTTTGAGATATGTTGTATTTAAAGAATTTTTTGCTTTTTAATGTGATAATAAGAGATTTTAACAATTGTTGATTGCGTTATATATTATCTTTAATTCTTAAATCAATAATTTTTATAGACTAATGACTTTTGAATTAAAAATGCCTAAAATGGGCGAATCAATTACTGAAGGAACCATCATCAATTGGTTAATTTCTGAAGGAGATAGTTTTGATGAAGGAGATATTATTCTTGAAGTAGCTACGGATAAAGTAGATAACGAAGTACCTGCGCCAGCATCTGGAATATTGGTTAAAACCTTGTTTCAAGCAAAAGATGTTGTTCCTGTTGGAGAGGTAATTGCTGTCTTAGAGGTTTCAGAAGAGGTAAAAACTTCTAATAAAACAAAGGTCTCGTCGAGCGCTGTCGAGACGTCTAAAAAGAAACAAAAGACACCAAAAAGACCAAAACCAGTTCAGCAAGCATCAGCTTCAACTTCATTTTCAACATCAAATTCAAATACATTCTTTTCACCATTAGTACTCGAAATTGCAAAAGAACATCATATTAGTTTTGAAGAATTAGCCAGAATACCGGCAACAGGTCATGAAGGCAGATTGCGTAAAAGTGATGTGTTTCAATATATAGAAGAAGGCAGGCCATACAAATTTGCACAACCAGTAGCCGAAAAAGATCCTACGGCTTATCGTATTCCGCAATTGCAGTTCGATAAAGGCAAAGGTAAAGTGATTGAAATGGATCGCATGCGCCAAATGATTGCAGATCATATGGTGTATTCAAAACACACGTCACCGCATGTTACAGCTTATGTTGAGGCAGATTTAACCAATATGGTTAATTGGCGAAATGCTAATAAAGTGGCGTTTCAAGAAAAGTATGGTGAGCGTTTAACCTTTACACCATTGTTTGTAGAAGCGGTAGCAAAAGCAGTAAAAGATTTTCCAAACATTAACGCTTCGGTAGATGGTAATAACATTATAGTAAAAGAAGACATCAATATTGGTATGGCAACCGCATTACCAAGCGGAAACTTAATAGTTCCTGTAGTAAAAAATGCAGACACGAAAGATTTAAAAACCATTGCTAGCAATGTTAATGAACTGGCAGGAAAAGCAAGAGAAAATAAATTGGCAGGAGACGATATAAAAGGCAGTACGTTCACAATATCAAATGTTGGAACTTTTGGTAGCGTCATGGGAACACCAATAATAAATCAACCAGAAGTAGCAATTCTTGCCTTAGGAATTATTAAGAAACGACCAGAAGTTATCGAAACCGAAAACGGAGACGAAATCGCAATACGTAGCATGATGTATCTATCATTATCATTCGATCATCGTGTTGTAGATGGTTTCCTTGGTGGAAGCTTCGTAAGACGTGTAGCCGATTATTTCGAGCAATTTGATATCAATAGAGACATTTAATTCCTGCGACGTAGCAATCTCTTAGTAAAAGAGAGAGTATATTAATATAAATAGTATTGTCATTCCATATTTGATACGGAATCTACAATAAAAAATAAAGTTTAATTAATGAGATACCCACTTTCGTGTGGGCATAAAATTATGAAACATAACAT
Source organism: Winogradskyella sediminis (assembly GCF_003387355.1). GTDB lineage: Bacteria > Bacteroidota > Bacteroidia > Flavobacteriales > Flavobacteriaceae > Winogradskyella > Winogradskyella sediminis. The sequence goes on along the minus strand of NZ_QUNH01000001.1, from coordinate 37,651 downwards.
TTCAATAACCACAGTAACCGAATCTAAAGTTAAAGGCATAGACTTTAACAATATTCCTTTAGGTACAACCTTTACAGATCACATGTTTATTTGTGATTATAACAACGGTGTTTGGGAAAATCCAAGAATAGAACCAATGGGAATGATTCCTACGCATCCAGCAGCCATGGCATTGCACTACGGTCAAGCCATTTTCGAAGGTATGAAAGCAACAGTAGATGCAGACGGAAACCCAATGTTATTTAGAGCAGATAAAAATGCAGCACGATTAAATACCAGTGCAGACCGTATGGGAATGCCACATTTCCCAACAGATTTGTTTGTAGAAGGCTTAACAAAATTAGTAGATTTAGAGCGTAACTGGATTCCACCAACCGATGGTAGCGCACTTTATTTGAGACCATTTATGTACGCAGATGAAGCCTTTATAGGTATGCGTGCAGCAACACATTATAAGTTTATAATCATGGCCTCACCGGCAGGACCATTTTTTAGTAAGCGTATTAGGTTGTGGGCCGAAAAACATTATATACGCGCCGTAAATGGTGGAACAGGAGAAGCAAAAGCAGCCGGAAACTACGCCGCAGCCATTCGTCCAACAGAATTAGCAAAAGCAAAAGGATTCGATCAAGTATTGTGGTTAGATGCTATCGAGCACAAATACATTCAAGAAGTTGGAACCATGAATATTTTCTTTAAAATCGACGGAAAATTCATCACACCAAATCGAGACGGTTCTATATTAGACGGTATCACGCGCATGAGTGTAATCGATATTTTAAGAGATAAAGGTTATCAGGTTACAGAGCGTACAATAACTATAGACGAGATTCAAGAAGCGGCAAAAAATAAAACCTTAGAAGAAGCCTTTGGAACAGGAACAGCCGTTGGTATTGCTTACATTCAAGACATTGGAGTAGGCGATGAGGTTATACACGTATCCAACGAAAGTCCAGTAGGTTTAGACGTTAACAACACTTTAAACGCCATTAAAACTGGTAAAGTAGAAGATAAATTTGGTTGGATGCTAAAAGTAGAAAACCAGTTAGCTTAAAATATTTTGGGCGTTACCACAAGGGTCGCGCTTTCCGTTATATCTTTTTTGCTTTTAATGGCAAAAAAGGATGCCACATCAATCGCTAACGCAAACTAACGCTAACAAAAAAATCTTTTATACTAATAAAAAAAGATTGATTTTGAGATTATAACAAAATAGACACCTGCTTTCGCAGGCATGAATATGAAAAAAGAAACACTAAAAAAAGGATTTTCAAAACTCTGCACAGCAAAAGCAATGGCAGAATTATACGAAGCTAATTTTAAGCAAGTCTCTAAATACGTACACGCTACATCAAGAGGTCACGAAGCTATCCAAATAGCTTTAGGTATGCAGTTATTACCACAGGATTATGCGTTTCCATATTATAGAGATGATGCCATGTTATTATCATTTGGTTTAGAACCTTACGATTTAATGTTGCAATTATTAGCAAAAAAAGACGATCCATTTTCTGGCGGAAGAACATACTATTCGCATCCAAGTTTAAAGGATGACGATAAGCCAAAAATACCACATCAATCCTCAGCAACAGGAATGCAAACCATACCAGCAACAGGAGTGGCTATGGGAATGAAGTATAAAGAATTACAAGGATTAGATGATTATAGTTTAGAATCGGATCCTGTCAGTTCGAGCGCAGTCGAGAACGCTCTAAATCCAATAACCGTTTGTTCTTTAGGCGACGCCTCTGTAACCGAAGGTGAAATAGCAGAAGCGTTTCAAATGGCAGCTTTAAAGCAAATGCCAATTTTATATTTAGTACAAGATAACGGTTGGGATATTAGCGCAAATGCAGCAGAGACTAGAGCGCAAAATGCTTTTGAATATGCTCAAGGTTTTAAAGGTTTAGAAGCCATTTCAATAGATGGTGCTAACTTTACAGAAAGTTACCAAGCGCTAGAAAAAGTAATAGAAACCATTCGTACAGAACGCAGACCATTTTTAGTACATGCCAAAGTACCATTGTTAAATCATCATACGTCTGGTGTAAGAATGGAATGGTATCGAGACGATTTAGACGAGGCGCGTTCTCGTGATCCATATCCAGTAATAAAACAACAATTATTAGATGCAGGATTTTCAGAAGAAGACGTTGAAGATATAGAAAATTCCGCGAAAGCGAAAGTACAATCAGATTTTGAAAAAGCCTTAAAATCCGAAGACCCAAAACCTGAAGATTTATTTACAAACGATTTTGTACCAACACCAATTACCGAGGAAAAAGGAACACGCTCACCAGAAGGTGCAGATAAAGTGGTAATGGTAGATTGTGCATTATTCGCCGTAGAAGAATTAATGAAAAAGCATAAAGAATGCTTGCTATACGGTCAAGATGTTGGTGGCAGATTAGGTGGTGTTTTTAGAGAAGCAGCAACATTGGCTCAAAAATTTGGAGACGACCGCGTATTTAATACACCAATACAAGAAGCTTTTATTGTTGGTTCAACCGTTGGTATGAGCGCAGTTGGATTAAAACCAATTGTTGAGGTTCAGTTTGCCGATTATATTTGGCCTGGCTTAAATCAATTATTTACAGAGGTAAGTAGAAGTTGTTATTTATCTAACGGTAAATGGCCGGTTTCTATGATTCTTAGAGTGCCAATTGGTGCTTATGGCAGTGGAGGACCTTATCATTCGTCTTCAGTTGAATCTGTAATTACAAATATTCGTGGTATTAAAATAGCGTATCCAAGTAATGGAGCCGATTTAAAAGGTTTAATGAAAGCGGCTTATTACGATCCTAATCCTGTAGTTATTTTAGAGCACAAAGGTTTGTATTGGTCTAAAGTACCAGGAACACAAGGTGCAACCTCTGTGGAGCCAAGTGAAGATTATGTTTTACCTTTCGGTAAAGCTTGGGTTTTACAAGAAATTTGGAAACAAGAAAATGTAGAAACTCTAACGATTGTTACCTATGGAATGGGCGTGCATTGGGCAATGAACGCATCAGAGCAATTAGGCTTGCAAGACCAAATAGAAGTAATTGATTTACGCACCTTATTTCCTCTAGATGAAGACACAATCATGAAATCGGTTAAAAAAACAGGAAAGTGTCTTGTTGTAACAGAAGAGCCTTCAAACAATAGTTTTGCACGTGCATTATCTGGAAAAATTCAAGAAGAATGCTTTAAACATTTAGATGCACCAGTAATGACAATTGGTAGTGAAAACATGCCGGCAATTCCTTTAAATTCAACTTTAGAACAAACCATGATTCCTTCTACAGAAAAAGTGAAGGCTAAGATAGAAGCACTTTTAAATTATTAGTTTTATAAGAAAAACTAATTAAACATATTTTATTATAAAGCATAAAAAAGCCTATCTAAAAAGATAGGCTTTGCTCTTAAAAAGATTGTAAGATATATACTTATATAACTTTTACATTCACTGCGTTTAATCCTTTTTTTCCTTCTGCTAAATCGAATTCTACATTATCGCCTTCTCTAATCTCATCGACTAAACCAGAAATATGTACAAAATGCTCTTTGTTGTTTCCTTCTTCTGTTATGAATCCAAAACCTTTAGAGTCATTAAAAAATTTTACTGTACCAGTACTCATATTAAAATATATTAAATTAAGTCGCGAAGGTAGTGTAATTAATTGAATTTCAATTATTTTAATGTGTTTATTTTAAAAAGCTCTAACTCGCTCTCTAGTCTGAGTTTATAAAATTTAAACGTTGTATTCTGATAAGGGTCTGGTAAATTTTTCAGGGTTAGCAGCTAAATGGTATCTAGGGTCATCGATAGCATCTACAATAACTTCTTTAAATTTAGGACTAGCTTTGTAAAGCAAAATTTTACAATCTTCGCTTAAGTGCTTTAACTTTATAATTTTGCCTTCCGCTTGGTATTTTTCGACAATAATAAAAATAGCTTCAATAGCCGAATGATCTGAAATACGAGCTTCTACAAAGTCGATCTCTACATTATCTGGGTCATTTTTAATATCAAACTTTTCGTTGAATGCAGTAATACTTCCAAAGAATAAAGGTCCCCATATTTCATATGTTTTAGTGCCATCATCTTGCATACGTTTTCGAGCTCTAATCTTCTTAGCATTTTCCCAAGCAAACGACAGCGCTGAAATGATAACACCAACAAAAACAGCAATCGCTAAATCAAAGAAAACAGTAACCACTGAAACAATAACAAGTACAACGGCATCTGATATTGGAATCTTTTTCATGATTCTAAAACTAGACCACGCAAACGTTTCAATCACCATCATAAACATAACACCGACTAATGCAGCGATAGGTACTTGTTCAATATACTTATCTGCAAATAGAATAAAGGTTAATAGGGTCAGAGCCATCATTACTCCAGATAAACGGCCTCTACCACCAGCGTTTATATTAATTACTGTCTGTCCTATCATTCCGCAGCCACCAGTTCCACCAAATATACCACTAAGCATGTTTCCAGTACCTTGAGCAACACATTCTCGGTTACCATCTCCTCTAGAATCTGTTAATTCGTCTACTAGATTCATAGTCATTAATGTTTCTATCAAGCCTACCGAAGCCGCTAAAAAGGCATATGGTGCTATAAACTTTAAGGTGTCTAAATTAAAAGGGAGATGGCTCCAAAGTTCAGAGAGATTGAGTTTACTCGAGAGTTCATCAAATCCATTTAATCCAGCTCCTCCACCATCTCGAATAAAATCACCTACATTAATAGATTCTAATCCTCCAAATATAGATATGAGCGTTACGATTAATATCGCTGTTAATGCTGCTGGCATTTTTTTTGTTAATTTGGGTAAACCCCAAATAATAAACATTGTAAGCAAGACTAAGCTAATCATAATGTATAGCTTTTTACCCTCTAAAGTAGATTTTACTACACCATTATCTTTTATAGAATAGAAGCCATTATCTTTTATGTTAAACACAACCTGTTTTGTATCAATATCAAAAACTTGATTGTTTGATATGATAAATACTTCTTCTCCGGTGCTAATGTTTTTTACTGAGTTGCCATTTATAGAAAATATTTCAGTATCTGAAATTAAGTCTTTTACAGCACCATCACTAACGTTATATACTAAGTCTTTAGATTGTGTATTCCGCATGTTCTGACCGAAGATGTCTTTGGAGTTTTCTTTGAACATACCGAGTTGTGCCAAGAAAATTACAATAGCTAACCCGTTTACAAAGCCCAACATTACAGGATGAGGGATTAAACGAACGAATTTACCAAGCTTAAAGACGCCTGCCAGTATTTGAATAAATCCCATTAAGACTACAGCAGCTAACAAATAAAAGTAGCCCATGTTTTCTACTGGTTGATCAAATAGCAAACCTTTAGCATGCCCTTCTTGTATCATGTGAACAAAAATCACAGCAACCGCTCCGGCAGCACCAGATATTAATCCTGGTCGCCCACCAAATAGTGCAGAAATAAGTCCAATGATAAATGCTCCAAATAAGGCTACAATTGGACTAATTTGTGCAACGAATGCGAACGCGACTACCTCTGGAATCATTGCTAAGGATACTGTAATCCCAGCAAGAATATCATTTTTAGGGTTTTGAGTAAAGTTTTTCAGAGTATTTTGCCCAAATTTCATAATATATACTTTTAAAAGTCGGCAAAGATAGATGATTTAGATTTAAGGTCTAAAAATTTCGTATTATGAAACAAAAAAAGCACCAATTTAAAATTAGTGCTTTGTAAATCTGTAGTTATACTGTTATTCCTCAGGTGGAAATTGTTCTAGCATTTTAGATACAAATTCTTTAATTCTTGATTCTTTTTTCTCAACACTATTGTAATTAAGATTTCCAGTGCCAGAGCCTTGCCAGATTAATTCTTTTTTGTCAGTGTCTATAAGGTCTATAAATAACATACCTTCTGTTGTTGTGGTTACTTGGTTATTATTCCAACCAGAACGCCAGCCCCAGCCTCCATAACCTCCCCAACCCCAAGCTCCATTGCCCCAAGCATTGTTATAAACATCAACACGTTGGTTTGATTTGGTGAATATACTCACTAGCATATCTGGGTTTTCAGATTTGGTATAACCTTTTGCCATTAATTCTGCTTCAATAGCTCTTAAAATTCTGCGTTTATCAATATCGTTAATTTCGGCTTTATCTATACCAGGTTTAAAAAACGCAAAGGTTTTATAATTGTCAAAATTAGCTTCTCTATCATAATCAGCCGCCACCCTTACAGAGCTACAAGATGCTAATCCTATTAATAATAGAAACATTGGAGTAAATTTGAGTAGTTTTTTCATACTGATTGTTTTTTGTTAAACGTTATCTAATAATCTATCATCAACGAAATTTGGCAAGGTTACTTTTAAGTTAGGTTCAATTTCCATAGCACGTTTTATTGCAAAAACAGCTCCATCGTTTCTAGCCCAACTTCGTCTTGAGATTCCGTTATTGACATCCCAAAATAACATTTGTTTTAATCGTTTAGATGCTTCCTTACTTCCATCAAGAACCATACCAAAACCACCATTTATAACTTCTCCCCAGCCAACGCCTCCTCCGTTATGGATGCTGACCCAAGTAGCTCCTCTAAAGCTATCACCTATGACATTTTGAATCGCCATATCTGCTGTAAAGCGCGATCCATCATAAATATTGCTCGTCTCTCGATATGGAGAATCGGTTCCTGAAACATCGTGGTGATCTCTTCCTAAAATAACAGTTCCTATATCTCCATTACTAATGGCTTTGTTAAATGCTTCTGCTATTTTCATACGACCTTCGGCATCCGCATATAAGATTCTTGCTTGAGAACCGACAACAAGTTTATTATCTTGAGCTCCTTTTATCCATTGAATATTGTCAGCCATTTGTTGCTGAATTTCTTCAGGTGAATTCTGCTTTATGTCCTCTAATACCTTACAGGCAATTTCATCTGTTTTAGCTAAGTCATCTGCTTTTCCTGAAGCACATACCCAGCGAAATGGACCAAAACCATAATCAAAACACATAGGTCCCATAATATCTTGTACATAGCTAGGGTATCTAAAATCAATACCGTTTTCAGCCATAATATCTGCACCAGCACGTGAAGCTTCGAGCAAGAAGGCATTACCATAATCAAAGAAATAAGTACCTTTTGCTGTGTGTTTATTTATAGCATCAGTGTGTCGCTTTAAGGAGTCTTGTACATTCGTTTTAAAACGTTCAGGATTATTAGCCATCATATTGTTAGCCTCTTCAAAGGAAATACCAACTGGATAGTAACCACCAGCCCAAGGATTGTGTAACGAGGTTTGATCACTACCTAAGTCGATATGAATATTAGCCTCATCAAACTTTTCCCATACATCTACAACGTTTCCTAAATAGGCAATGGATATGGTTTCTTTATTAGCTTTAGCTTGATTTACCCGATTAACAAGTTGGTCTAAATCTGTTATTTTTTCATCGATCCAACCTTGATCCAATCGGACTTGGGTAATTTTTGGATTCACTTCCGCACAAACAGTAATACAACCTGCGATATTTCCTGCTTTTGGTTGCGCTCCCGACATACCACCTAATCCTGAAGTAACAAATAGATGACCTTTGGGGTCTTTCTTTATTTTTCTAAAACCGTTTAGTACTGTGATTGTGGTGCCATGAACTATACCTTGCGGTCCAATGTACATGTAACTTCCTGCAGTCATTTGTCCGTATTGCGTAACTCCTAAAGCATTAAATTTCTCCCAGTCATCTGGTTGAGAGTAGTTAGGAATCATCATACCGTTAGTTACCACTACTCTTGGTGCTTCTTTGTGAGAAGGAAACAAGCCCATTGGGTGACCAGAGTACATTACTAAGGTTTGTTCATCATTCATTTCAGCCAAATACTTCATAGTAAGTCTGTATTGTGCCCAATTTGAAAATACAGCACCATTACCACCATAGGTAATTAACTCATGTGGATGTTGTGCAACTGCATAATCAAGATTATTCTGAATCATTAACATAATCGCTGCTGCTTGCTTTGATTTTGCAGGATATTCTGAAATTGGTCTAGCATACATTCTATAGTCTGGTCGTAGTCGGTACATATAAATACGACCATACGTATCCAGTTCGTGCTTAAATTCTTGAGCTAAGGTCTTATGATCTTTTTTATCAAAATATCTTAAAGCATTTCTAAGTGCTAATTTTTCTTCTTCAGTAGAGAGAATTGATTTCCGCTTAGGTGCATGATTTATTGAAGCATCATAAGACTTAGGTTCTGGTAATATATCTGGAATGCCTTCTAATATTTGGTCTTTAAAAGAGGGATGTGTAGTCTGCATTACTTCTGTTTTAATGTATTTTTATTAAATCCATATGGACAATGTCTGCAACCGCTCTCACAACAATAGCCACGTTTTAGATGGTATTGTTCTGTAAAACAACGATAGCCTTCTGGTGTTAGGTAGTAGTCACCGTCTTCAATTGGGACGTATTTTTTCATATGAAACAAAGATAATGTAATTTGGTTTGATTTTTGAAACGAATACGGTATGATATTGATTTCAAAATACATAGTACCAAGAGGATATTTAGGAATAACGATATTTCCGTTTATGTTCTTAAGGTCAAGGGATTTAATAGGTAATAGGAGACTTGTTAATCATGAAAAAATTCATTTGCAACAACAAATAGAATTATTAGTTCTTCCTTTTTATTTGCTGTATGTCTTAGAATTTATGATTCGATTAATGCAATATAAAAAGTGGTCAATAGCATATAGGCATATATCTTTTGAACGGGAAGCTTATGATAACGAAAGTGATAAGGGCTATTTAAAATCGAGGCCTTACTGGAATTTTCTATCGTATTTTTAATAGAAAGTTTTATCTATTGTTAAGGTTACTTATTTTTACCGTAAAAAGAGTTTGTTTCAAGATCCAATATACAATCAGAAAGTTAATATTCCCAATTCTTCTATAGAACTTGTAATTAAGCGTGAAGATTTAATACATCCTTTTGTTTCGGGTAACAAGTTTAGAAAATTAAAGTATAATATTAAGCAAGCTAAAACTACGCGTTTACGACCTATATTAACTTTTGGTGGAGCGTTTTCAAATCATATTGCGGCAGTTGCATTTGCAGGAAAGGAACATGGAGTGCCTACTATAGGTATTATTAGAGGTGAAGAATTACGTTTAAAAAAGCATCTTAATCCTACATTACAATTTGCAAAATTAAATGGGATGCAACTTAAATTTGTATCTAGAGATGATTATAAAAAGAAAACACATTCTGAGTTTTTAAGTCTTTTAAAAGATGAGTTTGGGGCGTTTTACATGTTGCCCGAAGGAGGAACTAATAATTTAGCGGTTAAAGGTTGTGAAGAAATTTTGCAACCTATAGATTATTCGTATGATTACGTTTGTTGTGCTGTTGGAACCGGAGGAACAATTGCAGGATTAATCAATGCGTCAAAGGAGCATCAGAAAATATTAGGTTTTCCAGCTTTGAAAGGTGATTTTTTACAAGAAGATATTCGTAAATTTGCAAATCGAGATAATTGGAAATTAATAACGGATTATCATTTTGGTGGTTACGGTAAAATAAAGCCAGAATTGATTTCGTTTATTAATACGTTTAAAAAAAATCACAATATTCCATTAGACCCAATTTATACAGGTAAAATGCTATTTGGTATATTCGATAGGATTGCTAATGGCTATTTTCCTGAAAATTCAAAAATACTAGCTATTCATACTGGAGGTTTACAAGGGATTGCAGGTATGAATGAGATGTTGAAACGAAAAAAAAGCCCCTTAATTGAAGTATAACTTATGAAGTTTAGATATTTAATTTTATTAATTGCAGTATTAGCGATGAGTTGTGGTCCCAAAAAAGGGATTGTAACCAAGAAGAAACGCAACAGTTCTAATAAAACAGTTGTAGTAAAAGAGACGAAGGAAGCTGAAAAAAAGCCCGAGATTAGTACGCCTGTTATAACAGAAAGTAAACCACCGAGTAGTGTTGAGGTTTACATTAGCTTGTATGCCGAAATTGCAAAAGATAAAATGAAAACCCATAAAATTCCGGCAAGTATTACACTGGCCCAAGGTATTTTAGAATCTGGATCTGGGAAAGGACGTTTAGCCGTTAAGGCCAATAATCATTTTGGGATTAAATGTCATGGTTGGACTGGAGCCAAGATTTACCACGATGATGATCGTTCTCAAGAATGTTTTAGGAAATATCCTAGAGCAGAAATGTCTTATGAAGATCATTCAGAATTTTTGACAGGAAGAAAACGTTACGCAGGTTTATTTGATCTTAAACCAGATGATTATAAAAGTTGGGCAAAAGGATTAAGAGCTGCAGGTTATGCTACTGATAGAAAATATCCTGAAAAGTTAATCAGTTTAATAGAGCGGTATAAACTTTATCAATACGATGATGAGGTGCTTAATGGGGCTCAATCTAAATCAACTAGGAAATCCACAACTATAATAGAAGGCGTAAAGAAAAATATTTCTAAAAAACACCTTGTTGTTAAGGGTGACACATTATACTCACTTTCTAGGTTATACAAAACAACAGTTGCTGAGATTAAAGCAACGAACAATTTAAAATCAAACGACCTTACGATTGGTCAAGAACTTATTATTCCTAATTAATTTATGTTATATCAAAGAAGTAGTGCGTTGTTTAAAGAAGCGCAAGAGGTTATACCTGGTGGTGTAAATTCGCCTGTAAGAGCTTTTAATGCAGTAGGTGGTACACCAATTTTTGCAAAATCGGCAAAAGGGGCTTACGTCTATGATGAAGATGGTAATCGTTATATAGATTATATTAATTCTTGGGGACCGATGTTGCTTGGTCATGCATTTCAGCCAGTTGTAGAAGCTGTTATTGAAAAAGCAAAACAAGGAACTTCTTTTGGTATGCCAACAGCGATTGAAACAGAAATTGCAGAGTTAGCGGTTTCTATGGTTCCAAATATTGATAAGATAAGATTTGTAAATTCTGGTACAGAAGCTTGTATGAGTGCCATTAGATTGGCCAGAGGGTTTACTAAAAAGGATAAGATTATAAAATTTGCGGGTTGCTACCATGGTCATAGCGATTCGTTTTTAATAGCTGCCGGAAGTGGTGCTGTTACATTCGGAACGCCTAATAGTCCAGGTGTTACTCAAGGAACAGCAAAAGACACGCTATTAGCACGTTTTAATGACCTAGAAAATGTGAGAACATTACTTGCATCTAATAAAGATGAAATAGCAGCAATTATCATAGAACCTGTTGCAGGTAACATGGGGTGTATTCCGCCGGTTAAAGGCTTTTTAGAAGGTCTAAGAACATTGTGCGATGAGCACAATATCTTATTAATATTTGATGAGGTTATGACAGGTTTTAGATTGGCAAATGGTGGTGTTCAGCAACTAAAAGGCATACACGCAGATATTGTTTGTTTTGGTAAAGTTGTTGGTGGCGGTTTGCCTGTAGGTGCATTTGCAGCAAGAAATGAAATTATGGATTACCTGGCTCCAATAGGACCTGTATATCAAGCCGGAACTTTGAGTGGAAATCCACTTGCTATGGCAGCAGGATTGGCTATGCTTAAAACCATTAAAACAGATGCTGGTTTAATGCAAAGATTAGAGGAAAAAACTGCATATCTTCATCGCGGTATTTCAGAGGCGCTTAATAAGCACAACGTGATCCATACAATCAATAGAATAGGCTCTATGATATCTGTTCATTTTTCAGAAAATCAGGTGGTCGATTTTGATACGGCTGCTCAAGGAAATAATGATACTTTTAAGCGGTTTTTTCATGGTATGCTAAATAAAGGAATTTATATAGCACCAAGTGCGTTCGAAACCTGGTTTATTACAGATGCCTTAACCTATGAAGATTTAAACGAAACGATAGCGGCTGTTGAAGCCATTGCAAAAGATCTCTAAATAAAAAAAGTCTCGCATTTAGCGAGACTTTTTTTATATATAATACTTTATTTAGCTTCTAAGAAATTGTTTGTAACGCTCGTATTGATCGTCGCTTAAAATGTTTTGCATTTTAGTTTCTAATTGCTTTGCTATAGCTTCTATTTTTTTAGTCGCGTTTTTATCAGCTACATTTTGTTTTTCAATTAAATAATTGTCGCGGATAAATTCTTGTTGTGCCTCATAGATTTGATCTCTTTGTTGGTTATCAAATTTAACGAACTTTCTTAAGGCCTCAGTTTTTTCAGCAGCTTCAGCATTTACCGTTTTTATCATCTCTAATTTACTGTTTTGAGCTACAGTTGTTTGAGTTCCTAAAAATAAAGCAAATACAAATAAGCAAAGTGTAATTATCTTTTTCATTATGGATTAATAATTTAAAATTGGACACTAATGTAACAATTTTATTCAATAAAAAGAAAAAGTATCGTCTAAGCGATACTTTTTCTTTTAAAATCCAATTCAATTTTTATTCTTGGTCGTCTTGCTTATTTCGTTTTTTATTGCGCTGACCTCTTTTTTTGTGATCTCTAGGCTTCATTTTTTCAAATTCTGCATATTGCTCTGCGCTTAAGATTGTTTTCATTTTTCGCTTCATTTCAATCTGCTGATCTAATCTTAGATTTTGCATTTTTATAAAGTCTTCCTTTGAAGGTTTTTCTTTGTTCTCATCTTTATTCGCTAAGCGTTCCAATCTAAATTTTTCGTTGGCTTTGGCTTCTTCTAAGATGAGTGCGTGTACTTTTTTTTGCTGCGCTTCAGTTAAGTCTAATTTTAAAGTGAGTTTTTTAGATTTTAAATCGGCAATATCGTTAGGTGATATATCCATTCTCATTTCTGATCTGTCTTTACGATCTGATCGTTTTTCTCTTTGCTGTGCCATGCCATTTAATGTAAATAAAGCAATAGCGATTACTAATAATTTTTTCATGTCTTTCAAATTTTGTGTTATACTGTTTAGACCTAACACTGTAAGATTGGTTTAATGCCGTTTTTAGTTTTAACAGCTATTTTAACATTTTGAGATCTCTTATATGAATTAATTCCTTATGGCATATACTGACTTTGTCTTGTTATTTAAGTGATGTATATGGGCAATTATAAGACGCATTGTTTATAGTATTTTGGTTGTTGAAAGTGAGGTTTAATTGAGTTAACGTATAGAATAGAAAAAGGCTTCAATGTTAATTGAAGCCTTTTATTATCTAAATAATAAGTTATATTATTTAGGATCTAAAATTAGATTAATACGTTCAATCGCATCTGCAATATGAATTCTACTTATTGCATCTCCACCACGTGCCGATCTTAATTGACTGCGTAATGTTTTTAATTCTGCTCTTACAACAGCTCTAATATCGGATTGACTAGTGTTAACCGGAGTAACTTTAACGTATGGACTAGACCTTCTACCTGAAGTTTGGTTTTTAGCCGTCATTAAGTACTCTAAACGATCAATATGTGCACGTTGTAAATTACGTCTGTAGGTGTCAATTTTCTTACCTGTACGTAATTCACTCCACACCCCTTTACGTAAATCGCTCATCATGTCTGTTAAAGCGTATGCACTGCTATCGTAGGTATTAGCTTCAATAAGACGTTGCATTTTTCCTAAACTCATAATGTTGTTTAATGTTCTAGATTGAAGTGCTCTAACACGTTCAACAGAACCTGTAAACTCAATACGGTCGAAAATCGCTTTATCGAGTAACCATTCTGGAGTTTCAAATAAGTTTTCTTGAATAAAAGCCATAGCTTTTTTCTGATGATCTTTAGGTACAGCAGTGTAAACAGCACCTTCTTGATCTGCTGCTTTATAATGTTCGTAAACTCCACCAATATTATTAGAAACATGTCCCATATAACGGTTAAACTGAGAAATAACATGACCGTACATTTCCTCTAAATCATCATAATCTTCACCTGCTTCAGTTGTCCATTCAATTAAATTTGGAACAATACGCTTCAAGTTTTTAATCCCATAGGCACTAGCTAACATCGCGTCGTCACCTAAATCTTCAGTTTGTGAGCTTGGATCAACTACATCACCAGCTTGTTGATGACCAAAACGATACATTGGGTCGCCTGCGTGTTTCATTATCCACTCATTAAGAATCGGTTTTTCTTCTTCAGCAGTTTTATCTAATATAGGTCTGTAACCCCAAGAAATTGCATATTTGTCGTAAGCTCCGATATCTGGCATTAATGCCACACCTTCATCACCAGGTTGAGCAATATAATTAAAGCGCGCATAATCCATAATAGATGGTGCAGTTCCGTTTTTCTTTGTGAATTCTGCATCACGCAATTTTTCAACAGGATAAGCAACACTAGATCCCATATTGTGAGGTAAACCTAGGGTGTGTCCTACTTCATGAGAAGATACAAAACGAATTAAACGTCCCATAACTTCATCTTTAAACTGTGGACTTTGAGCATCTGGGTTGATAGCAGCTGTTTGTACAAAGAACCAGCCTCTTAATAATGACATAACGTTGTGATACCAATTGATATCACTTTCTAAAATTTCACCAGTTCTAGGGTCGCTGACGTGTGGTCCATTTGCATTAGGAATTGGCGACGCTAAATAACGCACAACAGAGTAACGCGCATCTTCAGGACTCCAATCAGGATCTTCTTCAACTGTAGGTGGATCTTTTGCTATAATGGCATCTTTAAAACCTGCTGCTTCAAAAGCTACTTGCCAATCTTCTATACCTTGTTTAATGTATTTTTTCCATTGTTCAGGTGTTGCTCTATCTACATAATAAACAATTTGCTTCTTAGGCACAACTAATTCACCACGCTTAAATTTCTCAATGTCTTCGTCTTTAACTTCTAACCTCCAACGGTCTAAAAATTGAACAGACTTACTTTTCTGATCTTTTAGTCCGTAATCCGTTTGGCTACTTGTAAACCATCCTACGCGTTCGTCGAAATAACGACGTTTCATTGGTACTTCTGGTAGCAAGATCATTGAATTGTTAATTTCTATAGAAATAGCACCTGTATTAGCATTAGAGGGTGGAGCTCCTGAAGCGTAGGTTTTAACGGTTCTAGATTCAATATTGGTTGGGTAAGATTTAATAGATTCAATATATGATAGCTGAGCGTCTAAACGAGAGATTTTATACTGTCTTCTTGCGCGTTGCGGAAAACCTAAGGGTTTTACGTCTTTTGAAAACAAATCGGTAACATCGATAACCGTATTCATAGAGTCTTTACTAAAAGCTTTTATAGGAAATGTAGCTATAACAGGCTCAAAGTTTGAATTTACTACCGCTTCATGTACTGGTAAAGAATCTGCCGCAACCACTTGGTGAGAGACCATACGTAGTAATACTTTTTTGTCTTTCTTTTCCCATCGCAATACTTGTTCGCTTAATTTTCCGCCACCAAAACCTAGTCCAGATGCTGTTTTAGCAATACGTGTTACCATAAGCATCTCTTTATTAAAAAGAGAATCTGGTATTTCATAAAAGAATTTCTCATCTACAGTATGTACCGTAAATAAGCCTTTATCGCTTTTTGCGTCTTTTGTTATGACTTTATCGTAAGGTTTTGGGTCATTTTTACCAGGCTTTTTAGCTGGTGGTTTTGCCATCGCTGTGGCATCTTTTCCTGATTTTCCTGCTTTTTTTGCCGTAGAACAAGAAAATGCCAGAAAGGCGGAAACTACAAGAAGTAGTTTTAGAGATACGTGTTTCAAAGTTGTCGGTTTTTAAAAATTTTGTTGAAAATACATATTCTATTAAGAATATGTTAAGGTTAAAACCGAATTTAGTATTTCTTTAACGCAGTTATTCTAGAGTTTCTAGATAATCTTGAATCAATGCAACACCTTCAGAATGCATCATAGAAGTTCCTATAAAAGGCATGCTTATACCATCTAAATAAAAAGAGATTCTATAGTCAATACTAAAACTTTGCTCTACAATATCACTATTTTCTAAAGGCGTTTCATAAGCAAGGTTTAAAGTTGAAAGGTCTTCACATTGACCACCTGGAATGTGGCAATGTGCACAGTTAATATCCATGTATGCTCGTGCTCTATTTTCTAAACTTTCGTTGTCGTCCTCCCAATTTGGTAAACGTCTTATTGAGGCACTATTCGAGATACCTGTTAATTTTGAATCTGTAATAAATTGTTCCAATTGATTGATTCCATTAATTTCAAAATTCATGGATCTCAATTTTGGACCAATAGGAATAATAGATCCGTTGTTTCCGTGGCAAGTAAAGCAGTCTGTATTTGATGGAATTTTATAGGTTGTAGAATTACTATTACCGTCTGTATCAATCCAAGTTATTGGAAGTTCGCTCCCTTCTAGATCTAAAACAGCATCTGTTTGTGAGTCGTTCCATTTGTAATCTCCGGTTTCCCATATACCATTTATTTTGATTAAAACACGAGTTTCGATAATGGTTCTTCCTAAGGATAAATCGCGTTCATCGTTATTGTAATAAAATGTCTTTGCAATTACGGTTTGATCAGGAAAAAGAGGTAAACCATCTCCATCGTATTCCATACTTGTACCATTTGGTAGTGCTATAATCCGTTGTTTATGCGCATAGTCAGTAAATAAGGGTGTGCTTAGGTTGTACTCAAATCCTTTTGGAGTAATTTGTAATTCGCTAATGTCTCCTATAAATAGATTTAATTCGGAAAGGTTGGTTTTCAATTCTGGAACGACATTTGGGATTAACGTTGTAAAACTATAAACATCTGTGTTTAAACTTGAATTGTCGGTACTGCAAACGGTAGTGATGTAAATATCGTAAGTGGTATTAGCTTGTAAATTAGTGAGAGAGGAAGATGTTTCTGATACTGAAATTGTGGTGCCATTACCGATTGAAAAACCTGAAACACCATATTCTAAATTGTACGATGCAGAAGAATTCGTTGTTTCCCAAAGAATGGTTGCTGAATTAGAGGTAATTGAATTCGCTGTTATGTTAGTTACGGTATCGCATGCAGGAATGAGATTATCATTATCGTCTGAGCATGATGAAAAAATGCTAACACATAAAATTAATATATAGAATTTTTTAAACATTTTGAATAGTCTTCTGATTGATGGTAAGTTGCTAAAGTAATAAATTTAAATTTTAACAAAATAAAATGAATAATTAGCTTTTTAATTCCAGTCATTATTTTGAGGCTGTATTTCTATCGTTAGACCTAGATATTCAATATGTAAGAATGTTGATCAAAAGAAAAGGAGCTATTTTTCAATAGCTCCTACATTGTATATTTGTATTTAAGTGCTTTTAAATGAGTTCTACAAATAAGCCGTCATCGGTCTTTTCAACTTTAGTTAAGCCGTGTTTGCCTAAACCTTTAATGCCCTTGTCCCACCCTTTGTTACTTAAGCCGGATTGCGATTTTAGTACATTTAAGTCCATTCGTTTTTCAGCTTTAAGAACTTCTAAAATGGCTTTTTCATTATCGCTAAGATCAACTTTTTTCTTTTCTGGTCGCATTTGCGGGAAGAATAAAACTTCTTGAATGCTTTGATTATTAGTTAAGAACATAATTAATCGGTCCATTCCAATACCCATTCCAGATGTTGGTGGCATACCGTATTCTAGTGCACGTAAAAAATCGTGATCAATAAACTCTGTAGCTTCATCATCTCCTTTTTGAGCCAGTTTTAATTGGTGCTCAAAACGTTGACGTTGGTCAATTGGGTCGTTAAGTTCTGAATAGGCATTGGCGATTTCTTTTCCACAGACCATCAGCTCAAAACGTTCTGTTAATTCTGGATTGTCTCTATGCTCTTTACATAATGGACTCATTTCTTTAGGGTAGTCGGTAATGAAAGTTGGTTGAATGTAATTACCTTCACATTTTTCACCAAAAATCTCATCGATCAATTTTCCTTTACCCATGGTCTCATCGACCTCAATATGCATGCCTTTAGCAGCAGCCCTAATTTCCTCTTCAGTTTTGTTGTAAATATCGAATCCAGTAAATTCTAAGATAGAATCGCGCATGGTAATACGCTTATATGGTGCTTTAAAATTAATTTTATGTTCACCAAAGGTCGCTTCAGAAGTTCCATTAACAGCGATGGCACAATGCTCTAACAGTTGTTCACAGAAATCCATCATCCAATTGTAATCTTTGTACGATACATAGATTTCCATGGCTGTAAACTCTGGATTATGCGTTCTGTCCATGCCTTCATTTCTGAAGTTTTTAGAAAACTCATATACACCATCAAAACCACCAACAATTAAGCGTTTAAGATAAAGTTCGTTTGCAATTCGCATATATAACGGAATATCTAAACTATTGTGGTGTGTAATAAAGGGACGTGCCGCGGCTCCACCAGGAATTGGTTGTAAAACAGGAGTTTCTACTTCAAAATAACCAGCATCATTAAAAAACTGACGCATAGCATTAAATAATTTGGTACGCTTTACAAATACTTCCTTTACATGTGGATTTACAGCTAAATCGGCATAACGTTGTCTATAACGTTGCTCAGGATCCGTAAAAGCATCATAAGTTTTACCGTCTTTTTGCTTAGGAATAGGTAACGGTTTTAAAGCTTTACTTAGTAATTTAAAGCTTTTAACCATAACTGTTTTTTCTCCAACTTGCGTAGTAAAAAGCACTCCTTCTATACCCACAAAATCACCTAGATCTAAAAGCTTTTTAAACACATCGTTGTAAAATGATTTGTCTTCACCTGTACAAATTTCATCGCGATTAAAATACACTTGAATACGCCCTTCACTATCTTGCAGTTGAGCAAACGAAGCTTTTCCTTGAATGTTAATAGCCATTAAACGCCCAGCAATAATTACCTGTTTACCTTCTTCAAAATCTGATTTTATCTGTTTTGATGTATGATTAACCGGAAATAAATCCGCTGGATAAGGGTTGATCCCTAAAGCTCTAAGCTTTTCTAATTTTTGGCGTCTTACCAATTCTTGTTCTGAAAGTTGCATTCTTATTAATTTTTATCGACTTACTTGTTTTTTAGTAAGCAGATGCAAAATTACACTTTTTACAAAAATTAACGAGCTCCTTTTTAGTTTGATTTTATAACCTCTATATTTTCTATCAAATCACTGTTCTCTGGATGTAATTTGAGAGCTTGCTCTAATACTTGTATAGCATCTACTTTTCTATTTGTAGCACCGAGTGTGTTAGCCAAGCTCATAAAGGTTCTCGGTTCTTCTGGGAATAATTTTGTGTTTAACCTGTATACAGCAATGGCTTCTTCTGTACGGTTTTTGTTATATAAAATAGAACCATAAGTATTGAGTTCAAACCTATGTTGCACTATTTCTTTATATTGTTTTACCAGTTTTTTCTGTTTGCCCAATAAGCCTTTGACTCCTTTCTCTTCAAGAATATCATTGACAATTGTGACGATATGATAATTAGGCTTATAATTGGTGTTGGTAATTATCTGCTCTATATCTTCTTCAAACGAATGAATAGGATATTCTACAATGCGGTTGACTTCCTTTCCGTCTTTGAAAAAAATAATGGTTGGTACTCTATGAATGTTTAAGCCGGCTTCTTCGTGTTGAGGACTTTGTTTATATAAATTAGGTGCTCTACTAACAGCCACAACGGTAAGTTGATCCATTGGAAAATTACATGCTTCTAATACTTTATAGAGTTTAGGAACGTTTTGTTTGCTATCTCCACACCAAGTGCCCATAAAAACAGTGATGTCATAGTGCTTTAGTTCGGGAGCGATAGAAGAAATGATAGTGTCATTAACGTTATAGTCCTCAAAGTTTGTAGAAAACCAAGAATGATAATTGTTACTTTCTAAGCCGTGTTTATCAATCTTTCCAAGTAGGTAAGGGGCTTGCCCATCAATAATGACCTCTTTATTAAATGTTTGTGCTCTCATTTGAAATAGAAAAGCAAGTGCTGCAATAATTGCTAATGTGGTTGTTTTCATATTATACAGGGTTTAATGGTAGGTAAATGTGTTGAGATAAGCGCAGTTATATCTAATGTTGCTATGTAAACGATTTGTTTTTTTTAACGACGCTCAGCCCAACAACGGAAAGTATGCTACTATAGAGAAGCGACAATATTCCCTTTAATTTTTAAGATTTTGTTACCACCATCCGCGTTAGACATAACCGTTATAGTTTTGGTAAATGCACCTAGTCGGTTAGTATCGTATTTAATGTTTATTTCTCCAGTTTTACCGGGAAGTACTGGAGCTTTTGAATAGTTAGGAACGGTACAACCACAGCTCGTTTTTACTTTGGTAATTACCAAAGGAGCGTCTCCTGTATTGGTAAATGTAAATAGGCGATGACCTTCCGAATTTTGAACAATGGTGCCGTAATCTATAACTTCAGTCTTAAATTTTAAAACGGCAACTTTGACGTCACTTTTACCGACTTCTTTGGGTGCAGCGTTGAAAAAACTAAGTGCTAAGATTAAAATAATACTCATGCTGAATGTACGTTTCATAATAAAAAAATTTAATAATTAATATGAAAGCAAACATCTATCTTAATGCTGAAAAATATGAAGAAAGAAGGTTGGAAATCGGTACTAGTACCAAGGTTGAATTTTGTAATTACTTGGTAAACAGAGATTTTGCATCGTTTCTAGATTGTACATTTAATTTCTTATAAATGTTATGAGTATGAGTTTTTACTGTGCTTACACTTAGAAAAAGAGATTCAGCAATATCTTTATTAGTTTTATCTAAGAGTAAATGTTCTAAAACTACTTGTTCTTGTTTAGATAATTTTGCTTTTAGTTCATCAATTTTAGAAGTGTTACGTTTCCATAAGCGATAAACAAAAAATAGATTAATACAAATGGATACTCCCAAAATGGAATAGAGCAATATGCTCCAATGAGATGTTTTTGCACCATGATATGCAGACAACATATAGCGATCTGATTCCAATTCGTTAAGATATTGTTTGGTATATGAAGCGTTAGGGTATCTCTCTTCTAATCGTGTTTTTAATTGATCATAATAATTGTTGTGCTTTAAATCTTCAACATAATAATTGTGTAAATCACTGCTTCTATCAGATAAATAAGCGTAAATATAAAGTTCTGCGATGGGTTCATTTAAGGTAGCTCCAAAATTTTGAAGTGTATGAAACCATTTTTTATTGTTGAGTTTTCGGTTGGCTTCACTTCTAAATTCGCTGTAAGCAAAGCGCATTTCGTTTTTTAATGAATCGATTTTCAAAAAAGCATTTGCTTTAGGATTATTCGATTTTACTTTACAGAATACTTGATTGCCAAATGAGAATGGAAGCTTTAGAGTATCTGTGTTTTTAGCAATAAATAAAAGGGCTTCGCTGTCGTTACAATGACCATTAAAGTGATTAATGCTTTGTTGATTAACTGAACATTTGTCCACATGAATGCGATAAATACGGTTTTCATTGTCTAGCATATTGCCGTCAAATTCAAAAAAACCGGAGTCATCTGCTGTGGTTTTTGCTATTATTTGTTCTGCATAAACACCGTTCATTTTTCTATAATCTTCAACAATAGAAAGGTATACGGATTTATCCCATTCTTCAGGATTGGTATAGCCCGAAAATGAATATTGTGCCTTGCAAACCGAAGTAATAATTAATAAAACGAAAAGTATTTTTATTCGCATGGAACGAAACTACATAATTTAATTCTGATTTCAATATAATGAATTTATAAAAAAATGTAACATTTGTGTATAAAAAACGTCCTATTAATACATCAAATCATCAAACAAATTATGAGTATCTGGCGTGTTATCCTTTCAATTATTTGTCCGCCTTTAGCTGTCTTAGATAAAGGTTGTGGTTCTATTTTAATTACGTTTTTACTGTGGCTTTGCGGTTGGGTGCCAGGCGTTATTGCGGCACTAGTTATATTGAATAATCCTGAGCGATAAAATCACTACCTTTGCGCTTTAATATAGCCCAAAAAGTAGTGATAAAAAATCTAATTATATTATTTGTTATAGCAACCTTTTTCACAAGCTGTAGTGTTACAGAGTCTATTGTTTTTAATAATGATATGAGTGGCGAGTACAGGTCATCTTTTGACTTAAC
Organism: Winogradskyella sediminis; assembly: GCF_003387355.1. Lineage (GTDB taxonomy): Bacteria > Bacteroidota > Bacteroidia > Flavobacteriales > Flavobacteriaceae > Winogradskyella > Winogradskyella sediminis. The sequence goes on along the minus strand of NZ_QUNH01000001.1, from coordinate 15,614 downwards.
TCCCTTAATGAATTACGCTAGTGAAAATAGTCCTGGTGCAAATGAAGCGTTTATGAACGAAGAAAAAGTTGATACTACAGTGGTGTTTAATGACTTATTTGAAAATTATAAAGACAGTATTGCTACACTTTCAGAAGCTCAACGGTCTAAATTAGAAAACCTTAAAGGTATGTCTATGAGAGTACACATGGATGTAGAAAATGATGTGTTTGAAATTGCAATAAACAAATCATTTAAGACGGTTTCGGAATTAGAAAATATAAATGAAAGAGTAGACGAAGCTATGGGAATAGCAAAAGCTATTGGTAGTAATGAATCTAACGTACCAGATAATCAATTAGATGAATTAACCAAAGTCGATAAGGTTGTTTATACCTTTAAAGATGGTGCTTTTAGACGGTATATGCCCAATGCTGTGGCAGAGCAAAATAAAACTGATGAGCATGAGTCGACTGTAACTGATAAAAGTGATTTTGCGACGCAATTTGAAGAGATGTTTTCTTCGTCGTACTATACACTCGTTTATAGCTTTCCTAAACGTGTAAAATCCGTTTCTAATGAAAATGCTATAATTTCTGAAGATGGAAAAAAGGTGACATATAAAATTGGTTGGAGTGACCTAAAACAAGATGTGACCTCAATGAATTTAAATATAGTGTTAGAAGATTAAGGTTTGAATAAGAGGATACAACTTCAAGATATAGGGATAAAAGATTTTAAAGCTACTTGGGATTACCAAGAAATGCTTTTTAAAGCCATTTTAGACACCAAAATAAAAAATAGAAGAGAGGATGCTGGATTAGAAACCGATAACCATTTTCTATTTGTAGAGCATCCTCATGTCTATACTTTAGGCAAAAGTGGAGATGAGTCTAATTTATTACTTTCTAAAGCGCAATTAGCAGAGAAAGGTGCTACGTTTTACAAAATTAATAGAGGTGGAGATATTACCTATCACGGACCTGGTCAGATTGTAGGTTATCCTATTCTAGATTTAGATAATTTCTTTACAGATATTCATAAGTATTTGCGCTTTTTAGAGGAAGTCATTATTCTCACCTTAAAGGAATACGGACTAAAAACGGAGCGTAGTCCAGGTGAAACAGGGGTGTGGTTAGATGTAGGGACACCATTTGCTCGAAAAATTTGCGCCATGGGAGTCCGTGCAAGTCGTTGGGTTACTATGCATGGATTTGCCTTAAATGTTAATGCTGATTTAGGTTATTTTGATAATATTATCCCTTGTGGCATCAAAGGCAAGGCAGTAACTTCTTTAAATAATGAGTTAGGAATTAAACATGTAGACGAATCCGAAATTAAAGCTAAAATATTAAAACATTTTAGTGTACTTTTTAAAGCTGATTTTGTTTAATAAAGGAAATGGTGTTCAGGGATAGTTATTAAACTGCTGAAGTTAAGACTCGTCATTAAAAAAGACCTTATAATAATGCATCTTTTTCTCTTCGTCATAACCGCGTTCTAGGTATTCTGCAGAAGCATCAGGTGCATCAACATCTAGTTTAATTTGAATATTGGTGTCCAGTTTTATTTCAGTTTTAATTTTTTGTTTTTGCTTTTTTAAGGCGATTTCTGAAACATCAAACTGGTTTCTAATGAGTACTTTATTGTCAGTTTCGTATATTTTTTTATAATCTTCAAACAGTTGTATTTGATCTTCTTCATCAAAGACCTCTTCTTTAAATGTTTCGATATTAACAATTTCATTTTCTTTAAAAAAATCTACTGTTTTTGCTAAAAAATAACTTTGTTCTTGACCTCCAAAATTGGGCTGAAGCACCTCTTTAGAAAACTCTCTACACAGTTCTATGCAATTCTTAGTGTGCTGATTGCTATCGTCTGGATAACTGATGTTTAGAAAGCTTTTTATCCAATACTGTGTGTCGTAAGTGTTATTATCTACACTAAAGACAATTTTGCCTTCCATATCAGAAGTATTTAAGATTAAACAACCTTTATCTACTTTTTTGGCTTGTATACCTTTTTGAACCAAAATGTCATAGTTGTTGTCTTCTAAATAGGTTTGGAAAAACTCAGTCTTATTTTCAATTTTAAATATGCCAATAGCATCTGTAAAATAGTCTTCGTATTGAATGTTTTCAAAATGACAAATAAGGACATCTCCAGTTTTAATTTGAGCAGAATTACTTTGCTCAAACAAATGCGTAACTATATGTTTAGAGATATCTACAAAGTCCGCATCATCTTTAAATAATTGGTCACTATAGGTGTTAATTTCATTAAGACCTACATCACTATGATGATGAAAACGATAGCTTTCAGCAACACTTACAAATGGTTTTAAAAGGTAAGGAAGCATTAAATTATAAGTGGCTTCATCAAAATTTACAATAGCGTCTGAAAAGGCATTTTTTGTACCGTTAAATTTGTTCCCTACTTTGTGAATGATACAGCTTTTTAAAGAGGCTTTTTGTCGTTTTATCATGTTTAAAAATGTAATCTAAATTTTGAATTTACAATACTACAAAACAATGCTCTTATTTTGAATGAAAATGATACTAAAATAGTTGCGTGTTTAATGTAGTTTGTAAACCACAATAGTATTATCGTCACTTTGCGTAATAAGCTCTAAGCCGCGTTCGTTATCAAGTTTTTCTAGCACTGCTGGTGCCGTGCCAAAAACCGGAAAATTAGGTATGGATTTGGCTTGACTATCAAAAAGATATACCTTTTTTGATTGTAAATCTGTTGTTGTAACATAAATTTTGTCATTTAAATAGAATATTCTCGGCTCAGTATATTCTCCGTAATCTAAATCTAGAGTCCTAGATTTAATTATTAATCTATTATCTCTTAGCGAAACTAAGGTTTTACTCGTTGTTGTAATATGGTGTTTGTCTGTAAGGTCTAAGTTTTTTGTCGTGATTTTACCTTTTGTATCTACTTGAGTAAGCTGTCCAAGTTTGTTGGTTGTGGTAAATTTATTTTGGTATAAATAAATCTCGTTATCAGTAAAGTGAATCTTGTCGTTAACTGATACCCTAACAGCACCTTGCCTGTTTAAGATTTTTAGACCTTCACCAGCACCAAATACTATATAATCTTTAGAGCCAATTCTATAATGTTTAGGTTGTGTAATAATATTAGCACTATTGTTTTTATACTTAAATCCATTAACAGATTGTCCTTTGGCATTGTACATTAGTAAATGTTTTCCTTGGGTTACAAGTAGCCTATAATTTTTACGCTTGTCATAATCGAAAACGGAAAGTGGTTGCGTAATTGCGTCATTAAATTTTAATGGAAACGGAGCAACATCATTACCGTTTCGATCTAAAACGTAGAGTCGGTTAGGGGTTGCAAATACTAGTTGTAACCTACCATTTTTATACATGTCTATTTGCTCTATGTTTCCTAAAACTTGTCCGTGAAGTTGTTTTTTCCATAGAATGTTTCCAGTACTTGAAATTAGATATAACATGTTATTGACATCTTGGACAACAATATCATGTGATTTTGTTACATGATTTTTTACAACTTGTGGTGCTGTCAATAATGTAGAATTAAGTGAGGTCGTAAAGGCTTCAGACACCGAATTTGAGGCAGCTCTTTTTTTGAATTTCTGAATGATGCCGTTAATGTGTGTATAATGATTTTCATGTATAAACTGTACGGCATTGGCATTATAACCGTTCATTGGTTTTTCTAAAATATCAGCTAATTTTTCAGAATTTTTAAATATAAATAAGGAGGCCTCGTCACTTAGTTGATCTTTAATGTTTTTAAAGGCATCTGAATTAGCAAGAGTTTTGCTATTTAGGGCGTCAGTAAGAACTGATTTAAGCGTTTCAGAGGAACTTGAAAACACAATGAAGTTTTCAAAAACCGTAAAGAAATTTGCGTTTTCAAAGCTTATAAATGGTTTTAAAAAGGACTTGAAAATATCGGAATCACCAAATTCATAAATATCGATATCTCTAAATGTCTCTGAAAGTGTTTTGTCTTCAATAGATTCTAATATTAAGTTGGGGTCTAATGAATGTAGAGCCAAGACGTTGTCAATTAAAGCGATTTCATTGGTATAGTTTAAAAAACTTTCTTTCTGTGTAGTTGTACTATCGGTTTTTAGGTTATTGATGTTAAACACTGAATAATCATCAAAACTAATACTCAATAAGGAGCTTGTTTTTTCCGGTGCTATAGATGGAGTGTTTATTTTTTGTGGTATTGTATTTTTAAAGGAATCTAAGTGATTTGATGTGGAGTCTTTTGAGGTTAAAATCCCATTGTAGCTTAATCCATTTTTTGTGTATTCAAAATCTAATATGGTAAAGTTGGAATTCCCTTGGTTAACAAAATCCGAAAATAATAATTGCGAATAGTTATTAGCTTCTGATTTAAAAAGAATTGATGCTACTGATTTTTTATCTGTAGTTTCTATTAAATTGCTAATTGTGGTGCTTTCGTTTTCAGCTTTGACGTTTTCTAAAAGATCTAAATTGTTTGAGCCCGCAAACGTGTTTCCAATATTTTTGTGGTAAAGTTTAGTAGAGTCTATTTGGGTTTCTTCAATGTTCGAATTAGCTAATGTTTTTGAAATAACATTATTAACAGCGTCTAAGGTAAATAGTGTGCTATCATTTTTAGTGAAAATAAGATAGTTAGAATCTTTGAAAGCAATATATATGGGTTGCGTAGTGTTAAAGTGATTAAGAAATATCGAGGCGTCTTTTAACTCCTTATTATATAGGCCAGAAAGTACGTCGTTATTTTCAATACTTTTAATAAAATCATTCAACTCATTAACTTGGATAACGGCTGAGGTATTTACTGGAATATAATTGTAAGGTCGTTTGGTTTTGTTGTAGTCTTTTTGACAGGCCAATACTAAGGTGAGAAATATCAATAAAAAACCAAGTCGCTTCATTAGATTGAGAATTTAATTTACAAATATAAAAAGTTATATATCCAATTTGTATTGCTCAGGTAATAATCTAAATGATTTTCTGTGATATTTGGTTATGCCGTATGCTTTAATTGCAGCTCGATGTTCTTTGGTTGGATAGCCCTTGTTTTTTTTCCAATTGTACATCGGAAATTCTTCGTGTATTTTTTCCATGTACTCGTCTCTGTAGGTTTTTGCTAATACAGAAGCAGCGGCAATACTCATAAACTTACTATCGCCTTTAATGATAGTCTGATGAGGAATGTTTTTATAAGGTTTAAATCTGTTACCATCGACGATAATAAATTCAGGCATCATCTTTAAGGCCTCAATTGATCCGTGCATCGCTTTTATGGAGGCGTTTAGTATATTGATCGTGTCAATTTCAGGTTCAAAAATATGCTGTACACCAAAGGAAATACTAGACTCTTCTATAAGAGGCCTCAGAAAGTTTCTGTTTTTTTCTGAAAGCTGTTTGGAATCATTTAATATTTTATTTTTAAATGAGTTTGGTAAAATCACAGCAGCAGCTGTTACTGGGCCAGCCAAACAACCACGCCCAGCTTCGTCAGTACCACATTCCATTTCATGGTTTGAAAATTGAATTTTTAGTGACAAAACATTAAATTTTGAACAAAGTTAAAATTTTAACGCAACCCTTTTACACTTTTTACATCTAAGTAGTGAGTTTATGGTTTAAACAAGGGAAAAAATGAATCATTATGAACGTTGTCAATATGATAACATTATTAACATTTTTTTAGCAAAAAGGCTTGGTTATTTAATATAAAATTAAGATGTTTGCAACTAGACTAACTCAAATAATTGTTTTATGAAATTAAAATTAACATGGTTATTAACGCTTTTTATGGCGTTCGTGATGCAGTTTTCTTTTGCACAAGAGAAAACTGTCACAGGTACAGTTACAACTCAGGATGATGGTTTACCTCTCCCTGGTGCTAGTGTAATTGTAAAAGGGACTCAAAGGGGTCAACAAACAGATTTTGATGGTAAATTTACCATTCAAGTCAATCAAGGAGATGTTTTAATCATCTCATACGTTGGTATGAAAAATGCTGAGGTTACAATAGGTGCAGGTAGTACTTATAATGTAGGGCTTGAGCTAGACAATGCTTTGGATGAGGTTGTTGTTGTTGCTTATGGTACTCAGAAGAAAGAGGCTGTAGTTGGTTCTATATCAACATTGTCGTCTTCTAGTATTGAGACTCAACAGGTGACTTCGCCTCTGAGAGCTCTTCAGGGTTCGGTAGCAGGTGTGAATTTGTTGACTTCAGGTGGGCAGCCAGGTAGCAGTCCAACGATTAGAATTAGAGGTTTCTCGAGTATTAACGCTGAATCAGGGCCGTTAATTGTTTTGGATGGTTCTCCTTTTAATGGAAACTTAAATTCAATCAGTCAGGATCAAATTGAGTCTTTAACTGTTTTGAAAGATGCTTCTTCTACATCTTTGTATGGGTCAAGAGGGGCGAATGGTGTAATATTGATTACAACTAAAAAAGGAAAATTAGCTTCTGGAGCGCGAGTAACAGTTAGAAGTCAGTATGGTATTTCTAATCCTGCTGTTGGTTTGCATGATTTAGTTGGTACAGAAGATAATTTAAAACTTTCTTGGCAAGCTATAAGAAACAGTAACCAATATTCTTTAGGGCAAGATGCAGCTACTGCTGCTGCAAATGCTTCTGGTTCTTTAATTGGGGCTTTAGGTTATAATCCATATAATGTTTCTAATCCAATTGGTACTGATGGTAATTTAGTGCCTGGTGCTCAGCTTTTGTGGGAAACAAATTGGGAAGATTTATTGATAAGGTCAGATGTTCCTAGAACTAATCATAATATTAGTGTTTCAGGAGGAAGCGATAATACGACTTACTTCTTCGCTGTAGATTATTTGAATGAAGAAGGTCCGGTAATTACATCTGATTTTGAACGTATTTCAACACGATTAAACTTAGAAACGCAAGTTAATGACTGGTTAAAAGTTGGTATAAATACCAGTTTTTCTAGATCTAATTCTGGTAACCCAGATCAAACATCTGGGAGTACTACTCAATCAATAGGGTGGATTTATAATATGTCAAGTATATTTCCAGCCTACGCACGTGATGCTGCAGGTAATATAGTTAGAGATGCTGCAGGAAATAGATTCTATGATGCAGGAAATGGTAACGGTGGCAGGTTAGGTCAATCATTGAATGCAACAAGACCTATTAATAGTGGTGAGAATATTTTAGCTTCATTATTGTTAGGGAGTGAAAATGAAAAAAGAACAAATTACGTTGGTAATGCTTTTGCAGAAGTTAAGTTTTTGAAAAATTTCAAGTTTACTACACGTACTAGTTTTGAGAGCTACGTTTTTGATTCACATTCTTTTGATGATGACATAATTGGTGCAGCATCATCTGTTGGCGGTAGAGTAAGTAAGTCAAGAAGTGTTACTAATACGCTTAATGCAATCCAGGCTCTTAACTATTCTAATAGTTTTGGAAAACATAACCTTTCTGTTGATGCTATAATGGAGGCTTATGAGTTGAGTTTAGATACTTTTAGTGCTAGTGCAACTGGTTTACTTCCTAATCAAGAAGAACTAGGTAATGCTGCTAACCCAGAATCTACTGGTGGTTTTAGGATTTCTGAACGAATTAATGGATATTTAGGTAGGGTAGCTTACAATTATGATAATAAATATTTTGTAGAAGGTTCAGTTAGAACAGATGGTTCTTCAAAATTTGGTAGTGATTATAGATGGGGAACATTTTATTCTGTAGGTGCAAGCTGGGCTATTTCTAATGAGAGCTTTATGGATAATATAGACGCTATTTCTAGTCTTAAAATTAGAGGGTCTTATGGTGAATTAGGAAATAATGCTGGTATTGGGCAGTTTCCTTATCAATTTGTTTTTGGGGGAGTAAACCCTAATGGTATTACGTTATCTCCAGTAGAGGGTAATCCATCAATATTGCCTCCAACATCATTACCTGACCCTGCTTTACAATGGGAAAAAACTGCTTCCACTAATGTAGGTATAGATTTTAATCTATGGAATAGTGCATTTTATGGTTCTGTGGATTATTATTCTAAAGAGAGTATTGATTTGTTATATAGTGTTCCTGCAGTTAACTCAACAGGTGTTGAAACTGTCTTTACAAATAATGGTGCAGTTAAAAATTATGGATGGGAGTTTTCTTTAAATTCTCAAATTATTGATAAAGAGAATTTTTCTTGGAGTGTAGGAGCCAATTTCTCAATGGATAAAAATGAGATTACTAGCTTGCCTCAAGATCAGTTTATCAATGGAACTAAATTATGGAAAGAAGGAAACTCATTATATGATTTTTATATGGACGAATGGGCTGGTGTAGACCCTGCAACAGGTGATGCATTATGGTACTATGATGTTCTTGATGCTGATGGTAATGTTATAGGGAGAGATGTTACGAGCGATAACACGCAAGCTACACAGTATGAGGTAGGTAAGTCTTCTTTGCCAGACATCCAGGGTGGTTTTAATACAAATTTACGTTATAAGCAGTTTGATTTAAGTGCATTATTCAACTTTAGTAAAGGTGCTTACTTGTATGATAGTGATTATTCAGGATTAATTGCTGGTTTTAGTACTATCGGCTCAGGGGCTCACCCTGATAATTTTAAAGCATGGCAACAACCAGGTGATATAACTGATTTCCCTAGGTTAACAACAGCAAACAATAACTTTACAGCTAGATCTACAAGATTTTTGTTTAAAAATGATTATGTAAGACTTAAGGCTTTAACTATAGGTTATAACTTACCTACTGAAGATGCTGAGAAAATGGGGTTAACCAAAGTGCGTATATTTTTACAAGCGGATAACTTGATAACATGGCAATCGCATAAAGGTATAGATCCAGAACAAAGCTTTGCTGGTACTACTGCTAATAGATCACCACTACAGAGAACTATTACTACAGGTGTAATTATAGGATTTTAAAAAAATGAGAAAGATGAAAAATAAATTAAAATTAAAGAATGCTTTAAGCTATAGATTTATAGCTCTATCGCTAATGTTACTAACCTTCGCAAGTTGTTCCAAGGATTATTTAGAAGAGCCTGATAATACAGCTGGTCTTACAGAAGATGTCGTGTTTAGTAGCAGACAGGTTACAGAATCGTACATTGCAGGTATTTTGGCGAATTATAAAGGCCAATATCAGGGAAGTCCTGATGCAGGTGGCATATACTCTTTAGATTATGCAAGAGTAGTTAAAGGTAATGATGTAATACAGGGTGTCAGTCATTATCGATTTGACTATAATCATGAGAATAGAGAGCCGAATTATAGAAGAACGCAATTTAATTGGGATTTTAATTACCAAAACGTTAACTATGCTAATATACTAATTCAGGGTGTTAGTGAGAGTGCTTTATCTGACGTAGAAAAAAAGGAATTTATTGCTATTGGTAAGGCTCTTAGAGCATATCACCATTTTCAATTATTACTTGATTTTGTTCCAAATTACGCAAATAACAAAGATGTTGTAAGGATTCCATTCTACACAGAACGTGTTTCTTTAGAAACAGTTGGTGGTAAAGCACCTTCTTCTGCAAGTGATATTATGGATCAAATATTATTAGATATCAATGATGCTATTGCTGACTTACCAGATAGTCGTATTGGTAAGAGTTATATTAATAAAAGAGTGGCATATGGTATGAAAGCTAGAATTTTAGCTGTTACTAAGGATGATTGGGCTGGTATGTCAGAAGCTGCAAAAATGGCATATGGTGGTAATGCTGCAGCTGCTGTTGCATCTATAAACTGGGGTAATGGTTTTAATAATATGGAAGATGATGAATGGATTTGGGCGCTTTATCAGAATGGTACTTCAGAAACTAATTATTATTGGGGGCATACAGCTGCTTTCTTTGATCATTTTAACTTGTCTTACCAAGCAGCTTATATGAACCCAAATTTTGTAAATGAATTTTCTGATACAGATGTTAGAAATACTTTTTCTGATTTCTATGGAGTATCTGCAAGTGTGCCATGGAGAGAGTTTGTCTCGAGCAAATTTGTTTTCGGATTTGATAGTGATATTGTTTTGATGAGAAATTCTGAAATGGTCTTATACGATGCTGAAGCTCAGTACCAATTAGGTAATATCCCTGAAGCTAAAAACTTACTTTTTGCATTACAATCTAATAGAGATCCTAATGCGGTTATGTCTGCTAATGTAGGTACTCAACTTTTTGAAGAAATTTTATTAGAGAGACGTAAGGAAATGTATGGTGAGTTTGGTACGGAATGGTTTGATGCAAAAAGGTATAATAGAGCGATTAACAGAGATGCAGTTCATAGAACACCTGTTAACGTACCTGCAGATAGTCCATTGTTTTACCTAAAGATTCCTCAGACTGAGATTGATGCAAGTGAATTCTATACGGACGCTATTAATCAAGAATAGTATTATATAAATTATTAACTTATAATATAGACTCTTAGCACTCTAAGAGTCTATATTTAAAATTTAAATTATGAAAAAAAAATTTTTAATAGGTATATTATCGTTAGGTTTTGCTTTTTTAGGCTGTGAACAAGATGATATAGAAAGAGCGAATAGAGTTTCTTTTGAAAATGAAACTGTAGAAGTACAGGTGCCTAGAGACGCTATTGATTTTCAAAGACCTATATCAATATATGTAAGTGAAGTTTCTGGAAGCGATAGAGTGTTTCAAATTGCTGTAAATGATGAGGAGTCTACTCTTGAATCTAGTGAATATTCTATTCCGTCTTCAGTAACGGTTCCAGCTAATTCTAAAACAGGTGAGTTTATTATGACAGTTTCTGATGTTTCTTTATCATTTGAAGCTAAAACTTTATCTTTACAATTACTATCGGATGATGATACTTATACTGGTAATGCCATGTTATTTGTCACTGAGCGTTGTGATGATACTGTTGTAGGATTAAATTTGGCATTTGATGATTATGCAGAAGAAGCATATTGGGATTTATATGATTTATCAGGGACTCCTACAATTATCTTTTCAGGCGGGCAAGGTAGTGCTTACGACGAATTAGATAACGGTGAATTTGATATTGAGTTTTGTTTGGCTTCTGGTAATTATGGTATTGTAGTTTATGATGGATATGGTGATGGTGGTACCACTTTTACGGTTTCTGCAGGTGAAACTGTTCTTGCGTCTGGTACAGTTCCTGGGGGTAATCCAGCTAACGTTCCAACAAATATAACATCTCTTTTTACGGTTGATTAATTATCAATTCTATTTATATTTTAAGCCACCTATTTCTGGGTGGCTTTTTTTATTAAAAATAAGCATACAGAATTAATTAGATTTTATGTATATTGCTTTCGAAATTAATAAAAAATAAAAATGAAAAAGTGCTTATTTATTATAGTAGTATTGTTGGGATTAAATTACTCAGTTGCCCAAGACAATAGTACTTATAAATTATCTAAAGAAAATTTAGAACTATTAAAAAAAATAGAAAATCAAGAAAATGAAAGATTAACTAGGGTTAGAACTTATATAAGAAACAACCCTAATTCTAAGATTACTACTAAGGATGATCTTAATATAACTCAGATATATGACGTTAGAGATGGTGAGGTTTTGTATAGAACGACAGATAATTTAAATGCGGCTAGAGCTACAAAAACAACAGCACTTCATTCTGGTGGGAGCTTAGGCTTAAATCTAGATGGTACTGGAATGACCATTGGTGTTTGGGATGGTGGTCCTGCTGATTCCTCACATCCTGAATTTGAAAATAAAACTAATACAGGGTCACGAGTTTCAATTATTGATAACTCTACTGTTGATGGTGATACGGGATTTAGTTCACATGGTACACATGTTACAGGAACTATAGCTGCAAAAGGGGTTAATGCAAGTGCATTAGGTATGGCCCCTAACGTCAATGTTAAATCTTATAATTGGAGTAATGACTTATCTGAGATGATTTCTGCAGCCAATAATATTAATAATCCTATACTAATTTCCAACCATTCATATGGTGTCCCTATTATTCCGGACAGCGGTGATGCTCTACCTGCTTGGTATATGGGGGCTTATACACAAGATGCAGTAGATATTGATAATATTGCAAAAAATAATCCTAAGTATTTAATAGTCGCGTCGGCAGGTAATGCTGGCACAACGACCTATACAGGTGGTTTATATTCAGGTTATGATAAACTTACGACTGATAAAAATGCAAAAAATAATTTAGTGATTGCTAATGCTAATCCTGTTGTAACAGAGCAGCCATTGTTTAGTGGTAATTTTAATATTACTAATCTAGCTATTAATTCAGGAAGTAGTCAGGGACCAACGGATGATTTAAGAATTAAACCAGATCTAGCTGCAGATGGTACAGCTGTAACATCTTCAATCCCAGGAAATGGTTATGCATCATTTAACGGAACATCAATGTCATCGCCTAATACCTCAGGTTCGTTAATTTTATTACAGCAATATTATCACCAATTGCATGGTGTTTATATGAATTCTTCTACGCTCAAAGGATTAGTGTGTCACACGTCAACTGATGACAATAATCCTGGGCCAGACCCTATTTTTGGATGGGGTTTTTTAGATGTTAAATTGTCAGCTGAAACTATATTAGCAGATGTAAATGGTGAGGCTGTTTTAGATGAATTGAATTTGGCACAAGGACAAACGTATAGTATGACATTTTCTGCTGAAGCGGGTGATAAACTAATAGCATCTATTTCTTGGACAGATATGCCTGGTAGTGCTATTAGTAATGGTAGTTTAAATAATTCATCACCGAGATTGGTTAATGATTTAGATTTGAGATTATCAAAAGATGGAGTGGATTACTTTCCTTGGAAATTAGATTACTCTAATACATCTGGATTTTCTAATTCAAAAGGAGATAATATTGTGGACAATATTGAAAGAGTAGAACTTGAGGCTCCTTCAACTGGTATGTATACATTAACAGTTACTCATAAAGGGTTATTACAAGGTAATGTTGGAGGACCTTTTGATCCTCAATCACAGGATTATGCTCTAATAGTTACAGGAAACAACATTACCCTAGGGACTTCTGATAATAGTTTATCCAATAGCTTAGTAGTATATCCTAATCCTAACAAAGGTGAATTTACAATTAGTTTTGATTCTAGTTTAAGTGATAATAGTGATGTCAATGTAGATATCTATGATGTTAGCGGAAGATTAGTTTATAAAAATATTTTCACTAATAATACTGTCAGATTTAATGAAACTATTAGTTTAGACAATGTAGCTTCTGGTGTCTATATTGCTAATATTTCTCAGGGAAATAAAATGACATCTCAAAAAATTATTATTGAGTAAACTATATAATTTATATAGAGTATTAAAGACCAACAATAATTCTGTTGGTCTTTTTTTTGTTAAGTAAATTGTAATTTTCCATACGTAAACAATAATTTATAGTTTACTTTGTTTGAAAACTAGAAAGTATCAAATGCAGTACAAATATTTCTACATTCTTATATTTTGTTTATTTACCAGTGTATTTAGCGCTCAAATTAAATTGAATAACGCATATGCAGGTAATGGTCAAGATAGTTCTTCTTCTAAAAAATCTAGAGGATTTAAAGAACTGGCAACAATCGACATGTATCTTCAAATAAATAATGCACTAGATTCTATTCAGGTGGATACAACTCTAGTAATTCAAAAAGATTATAAATTTAATTACCTACAAAAAGATAATTTTAATTTACTGTCATTTGCTAATATTGGTCAAACATACAATACGCTTAGTTATAATTCTATTGATAATAATATTATACCATTATTCGGGGGTAGAGCTCGTCATTTTAATTACCTAGAGCATGATCAAATTTTATTTTACGAAGTCCCAACACCATGGACGCGGTTAACATATAAAACAGCCTTTGAGCAAGGACAACTTTTAGATGCTTTTTTCACGGTAAATTTGTCTAAACAATTTAACTTCTCAATAGCGTATAAAGGATTAAGATCCTTAGGAAACTATCAAAATGCGTTATCTAGTACGGGTAATTTTCGATTTACTTCTAATTATAAAACCAAAAATGAAAAGTATATAGCCAAAGGATATGTTGTGATGCAAGATTTACTTAATCAGGAGAACGGTGGCCTAGAATCAGATGATCTAAATAACTTTACTTCTGGTAATGAAGAGTTTTTAGATCGTTCTGTCTTTGATCCTGCGTTTGAGAATGCAGAAAATATTTTGGAAGGTAAACGTTTCTATTTTGAGCATTCTTATGCGGTACTTCAAGATAAAGACAGCTTATCAAACAACAATATTAATATTTTTAATAAAATTTCGTTCGAAGATAAATATTACCAGTATAGTCAAACGGCTGCCGATGCTAGTTATTTTGGTGATGCATTTGCTACGAGTATTAATGATAAGGTAAAGTTAGAGCATTTTAATACAGCTTTAGGAGTTACCTATAGTAACAACGTGATAGGAAATATAGAGTTTGCTGTAAATTATACAGATGTGAACTATGGTTATAATAGTGTTGTCTTGTTACCCACGGAGACTATTACAAATAGAATAAAATCGAATTTTTTAGGTGTCGAAGGAGGTTATTCCAAAAAGTATAAGGGATTTCGTCTTACAGGAAAAGGTGGTCTAAATCTTTCAGATACATTTGTGGGAAGTTTTTTGGATGGAAATATAAGTTTAAAGTTGAATAAGGATATTGAGTTTTCTGGAGGTATTGCTATTAATACTCGACTTGCAAACTATAACTATTTATTATATCAAAGTGATTACATCAATTATAACTGGTACAATTTGGATGATTTTCAAAACGTGAATACTCAACAATTGAAATTTAATCTAAAATCACAAAGATGGCTTAATGCTTCCTTTGATTTATCTAATATTGAAAACTACACTTATTTTAATTTAGAAGAAACTGTCGACGGTTTGAATAAGATAGAACCAAAACAGTATAATAAAACACTTCAATATTTAAGACTTAAATTACAGAAAGAATTTAAAGTTGGAAATTTTGCATTAGATAACACAGTAATGTATCAAAATGTGGTTAGTGATGAAGACGTTCTCAATGTTCCAGAAATTATTACAAGAAATACGCTGTATTATTCAAATCAGTTGTTTAAAAAATCCATGACACTGCAAACTGGAGTTACCTTTAATTATTTTACCAAATATAATATGAATGGTTATGATCCACTGCTTGCTGAATTCTACACACAGAGTGAAACCAAATTAGGAGGATTTCCTAGACTAGATTTCTTTATCAATGCAAAAGTGAGACAAACAAGGATCTTTTTTAAAGCAGAACACTTTAATTCATCTTTTACTGGTTACGATTATTTTTCGGCACCAAACAATCCTTACAGAGACTTTACAATAAGATTTGGTTTAGTTTGGGATTTCTTTTTATAGAGTGTTTCAATAATCTCAGTGGGTTGTAAGTCTTGTAAACCGGAGTTATGATTTTAATTTTTTAATTCTTTTTATTCTACATCAGTTATAATAAATACTTGTATTTATATGTGTTTAACCCTTATATTATAATGATTGCTATCTATAATATAAGATTGTCTACTTTATATAAAGAGAATATAGAAACAAAAAAGGATGCCGTTACTACCGCTAACGCACATACTTGTTATGGTTCTA